>NZ_JBPGWZ010000001.1:2500-1512500 GCF_056754975.1 Labrys sp. HAY1-8F
TCCGGTGAGTATTGATAATGAGAGCGATCAAGCGTCTTAAGGGCATTTGGTGGATGCCTTGGCACTGAGAGGCGATGAAGGACGTGGTACGCTGCGAAAAGCTTCGGGGAGCTGCGAACAAGCTTTGATCCGAAGATATCCGAATGGGGAAACCCACTTCCGACAATTATTATTTTGGGGTCGTGAGACTGGTGGAGCAATCTGCCGGTCCTGCGGTTCTGGATTAATAATTGTCAAATGGAGGTATTTAGTCCCTGAATACATAGGGGATTAAAAGCGAACCCGGGGAACTGAAACATCTAAGTACCCGGAGGAAAGGACATCAACCGAGACTCCGTTAGTAGTGGCGAGCGAACGCGGACCAGGCCAGTGCTCTTGATTGAGTCAGCAAAAGCAGATGGAAAGCTGCACATGAGTGGGTGATAGTCCCGTATGCGACGATGATATCGAGAGACTTGAGTAGGGCGGGGCACGTGAAACCCTGTCTGAACGTGGGGGGACCACCCTCCAAGCCTAAGTACTCCTCAGTGACCGATAGTGAACCAGTACCGTGAGGGAAAGGTGAAAAGATCCCCGACGAGGGGAGTGAAACAGATCCTGAAACCGGATGCCTACAAACAGGTGGAGCCTGCAATGGTGACACCGTACCTTTTGTATAATGGGCCAGCGACTTAGTGAGACGAGCAAGCTTAAGCCGGTAGGTGTAGGCGTAGCGAAAGCGAGTCTGAACAGGGCGTTCAGTTCGTCTTATTAGACCCGAAACCGATGTGATCTAGCCATGAGCAGGTTGAAGGTGGGGTAACACCCACTGGAGGACCGAACCGGTGTCTGTTGAAAAAGCCTCGGATGACTTGTGGCTAGGGGTGAAAGGCCAATCAAACTCGGAAATAGCTGGTTCTCCGCGAAAACTATTTAGGTAGTGCGTCGCATGAATACTCCAGGGGGTAGAGCACTGGATGGGCTAGGGGGTCTTACCGACCTACCAAACCTAACCAAACTCCGAATACCTGGAAGTAGTGTGCGGCAGACAGACGGCGGGTGCTAACGTCCGTCGTCGAGAGGGAAAAAACCCTGACCACCAGCTAAGGCCCCTAATTCGTGGCTAAGTGGTAAAGGATGTGAGGATCCCATAACAACCAGGAGGTTGGCTTAGAAGCAGCCATCCTTTAAAGAAAGCGTAACAGCTCACTGGTCTAAACAAGGGTCTTTGCGCCGAAAATGTAACGGGGCTCAAGCCACGAGCCGAAGCTGTGGGTGTGCATGCGAGAGTATGTACGCGGTAGCGGAGCGTTCCATAGGCCTGTGAAGGAGTACGCGTGAGCGGCTCTGGAGGTATTGGAAGTGCGAATGCTGGCATGAGTAACGACAAACAGTGTGAGAGACACTGTCGCCGAAAGTCCAAGGGTTCCTGCGTAAAGCTAATCTGCGCAGGGTTAGTCGGCCCCTAAGGCGAGGCTGAAAAGCGTAGTCGATGGGAACAAGGTGAATATTCCTTGACCAGTGGGTAGTGACGGATCTCTTCCGTGGT
The DNA here is from genome assembly GCF_056754975.1 of Labrys sp. HAY1-8F. NCBI lineage: Bacteria > Pseudomonadati > Pseudomonadota > Alphaproteobacteria > Hyphomicrobiales > Xanthobacteraceae > Labrys > Labrys sp. HAY1-8F. The sequence goes on from NZ_JBPGWZ010000001.1 coordinate 4,029, forward strand.
GTGTGCTTATTGGATTGTGCATGCCATCACGAGGTTCCAGGAAATAGCTCCCACATCAGACCGTACCCGAAACCGACACAGGTGGACTGGTAGAGTATACCAAGGCGCTTGAGAGAACTATGCTGAAGGAACTCGGCAATTTGCCTCCGTAACTTCGGGATAAGGAGGCCTCGTTCGTGGGCAACCATGGGCGAGGGGCACAAACTAGGGGGTGGCGACTGTTTAACAAAAACACAGGGCTCTGCTAAGCCGCAAGGCGACGTATAGGGTCTGACGCCTGCCCGGTGCCGGAAGGTTAAGAGGAGAGGTGCAAGCTTTGAATCGAAGCCCCGGTAAACGGCGGCCGTAACTATAACGGTCCTAAGGTAGCGAAATTCCTTGTCGGGTAAGTTCCGACCTGCACGAATGGCGTAACGATCTCCCCGCTGTCTCCAGCATAGACTCAGTGAAATTGAATTCCCCGTGAAGATGCGGGGTACCTGCGCTTAGACGGAAAGACCCCGTGCACCTTTACTATAACTTTACACTGGCATTCGTGCTTGCATGTGTAGGATAGGTGGTAGGCTATGAAGCATGGGCGCCAGCCCGTGTGGAGCCACCCTTGAAATACCACCCTTACGATCATGGATGTCTAACCGCGACCCGTCATCCGGGCCCGGGACAGTGTATGGTGGGTAGTTTGACTGGGGCGGTCGCCTCCCAAAGAGTAACGGAGGCGTGCGACGGTGGGCTCAGACCGGTCGGAAATCGGTCGTCGAGTGCAATGGCATAAGCCCGCCTGACTGCGAGACTGACAAGTCGAGCAGAGACGAAAGTCGGCCATAGTGATCCGGTGGTCCGTTGTGGAACGGCCATCGCTCAACGAATAAAAGGTACGCCGGGGATAACAGGCTGATGATTCCCAAGAGTCCATATCGACGGAATCGTTTGGCACCTCGATGTCGACTCATCACATCCTGGGGCTGGAGAAGGTCCCAAGGGTTCGGCTGTTCGCCGATTAAAGTGGTACGTGAGTTGGGTTCAAAACGTCGTGAGACAGTTTGGTCCCTATCTGGCGTGGGCGTAGGAGAATTGAGAGGATCTGTCCTTAGTACGAGAGGACCGGGATGGACGTACCTCTGGTGGACCTGTTGTGGCGCCAGCCGCAGTGCAGGGTAGCTATGTACGGTCGGGATAACCGCTGAAGGCATCTAAGCGGGAAACCCACCTCAAGATAAGTTCTCCCTCGAAAGCCGTGGTAGACCACCACGTTGATAGGCCGGGTGTGGAAGCGGAGCGATCCGTGCAGCTTACCGGTACTAATAGCTTGATCGGCTTGATCGCTCTCATTTATCAATACTCACTCGCGGTGAAAAATACCGACAGTGACCTGGAACATTCCATTCTTGCTTCAGATTTTGCTTCGCCGGCCTGGTGGCACTAGCGAGGAGCCTCAACCCGATCCCATCCCGAACTCGGCCGTTAAACTCCTCAGCGCCGATGGTACTATGTCTCAAGACCTGGGAGAGTAGGTCGTTGCCAGGCCTGCAAAGCAAAAATCTCGAATACCATGCAAATTACCCGCCGCGGGGTGGAGCAGCCCGGTAGCTCGTCAGGCTCATAACCTGAAGGCCGCAGGTTCAAATCCTGCCCCCGCAACCAATTCTGTCATAAATCGCTAACCGTCCTGATATGAATATCAGGGCGGTTTTTGCGGCTGCCGGAGCTCAACAACAGGGCCGAGAATTCGCGTTTGTCGCCACGAAAATGAGAACTGGCGATGCAAGATTTTCGGTCCTCACAGTTCCGCAACGGCTCGTCACCATCTTCTCCGCCGTTTGCAAACGCGTCGTCCCGCTTGGGCTTGTCACTCCGCCCTTGCCCCCCGTCTTCATCGTCTGCCTGTCATGGCGCGGCGTAAAGCCGTCACCGCCGCTTAAAAGATACGAGGAGGTGCACAATTCGTTCTCGGTGTACATCGACGGTAACGTGGCGACGCCGTCTTGAAGGGGTATTACTCGGGGATATATTACATGAGTATGTTTCGGTGCGGTTTGATCGCGGCGGGAAGGTCATCATTTCCGAGGAGTGCGAGCATTTCCCGTTCGATCGTCCGCTTCAAGGCATCTAGCGGCAATGCGTTCGGCTCCAGGCCGAACGGTTCCTCGAGTTGGTGGCCGAGAGCGTCAAGGCCGAAGAAGGTGTAGGCGACGAGCAGAACGGGAAGTAATGCCCACCAATCCAGCGTACCGGCGAGGGCGAATGGCAGTGTCACACAAAAGACGAGAGCCGTTCGGTGCAGCAGCAAGGAATACGCAAAAGGAACTGGTGTGTAGGCGATGCGCTCGCACCCACCCTGCACCTCGGTCAGGGCGCTGATCTGCTGTTCGATGACCGAGTAGTGAATTGGATCTATCCGCCCCCTATGCATGAGCGTCAGGCAATATTTGCCAATCTGGTCAAGGACGGCATTTGTCAGATTGGGATTGTTTGAGGCGGTGCCGATATCGAACCAGTGCGTGATGGCCTTCAACTCATCTTGACCCCGCAGATGGGCGGCAAGCCCCGCGGAGAAAGCGCATAGTCCCCGGAGCAGGAAGCGCCGGTCATCCGCCTCCAGTGTGGATGTCTGGCGCGCGAGGGATCGACAGGCGATGATCAATTCGCCCCAGAGTCTGCGTCCCTCCCACCAGCGGGCGTAGCAGGCATTGTTGCGAAAGCTCATGAACACCGACAAGGCGATGCCGATCAGGGTGAAGGGAATGGCGCTGATCCGCGCGAAGATGCCCGGATGCTCCTGTGCTGCATAAATCGCCAGCACGCTGATGAGTGCGATTGCGAGGAGACGGGGCGCTATGCGTGGCAAGATGGAGCCGTTGACGGCGAATAGAATGTCCTTGAAGCCGGGCTTTGAGCGCAAGATCATGCAGCCGTCCCTGTCATCGCGATCCCCTCTTTGCGCAGGCGTCGACCTGCAGGCCTAGATGCCGTCGATCTCGAGCAGCGCGATGCTTTCGAGAAAATGGCCCCGGTCGAAATGGCCATTGCAGCGAACGAAGCCTGCGGCTCCCCTGATCTTGGGCGGTCGTTCTGAAAGCATCATTCATGCCACTTCCCGGCCGGACGACACATCAATGACTTGGCGCCGAAGATCCCTGATTTCTTGGACATTTTGTCCGCGCGAAATGGACAAAATGTCTATAGATTTCAAATAGATAGAGTGTTTTACTGCGTGCTCGACAGTTTCTGCGGAGCGGTTTCGAGCATGGCCGACAACAAGCCTCAATATAAGACGTACCATCATCCGGCAGGGGGCTGGGGCGCTGCTGCAGCGACTGCCAAGGTACTGCTGGAGCAGAGCGTCATCACCAAGGGGTCGCGCGCGTTGCTCGCCATGAACCAGCCTGGCGGCTTCAAATGCCCCAGTTGCGCCTTTCCCGATCCCGACCACAAGAAGACTCTCGAATTCTGCGAGAACGGCGCCAAGGCGCTGGCCTTCGAGGCGACCAAAAGAAGGGTCACGCGGGAGTTCTTCGAAAGGCACAGCGTGTCGGAACTCATGGAGCAGTCGGATTACTGGCTCGAAATGCAGGGCCGGCTGACCGAACCCATGCGCTACGATGCGGCCTCCGACCGATATGTCCCCTGTAACTGGGAAGCTGCCTTTGCGCTGATCGGCCATCACCTGAAAGCGCTCGAAAGCCCTCACCAAGCGGAGTTCTATACATCGGGGCGCACGCCCAACGAGGCCGCCTTCCTGTATTCCATCTTCGTTCGGGAATTCGGCACCAACAACTTTCCCGACTGTTCGAACATGTGCCATGAGCCGACGAGCCGTGGGCTGCCTGCCTCCATCGGGGTCGGGAAAGGGACGGTGGTGATGGAGGACTTCGAGCATGCCGAAGCCATTTTCGTCATCGGCCAGAACACCGGCACCAACTCGCCGCGCATGATGACCAATCTAGTCGAAGCCCGAAAACGCGGCGTGCCGATTGTGGCCGTCAACCCGATGCCGGAACGAGCGCTCATACGCTTCACCGAGCCGCAGGATGTCGTGCAAATGGCGACATTCGGGTCGACGCCGATAGCGAGCGAATTCGTCCATATCCGCATCGGGGGGGATCTGGCCCTGTTCAAGGGCATGATGAAGGTGATCTTCGAGCGCGAGGCGCAAGGCGAAAACGTCATCGATACCGATTTCGTCAACCGGCATACCGTTGGCCTGGAGGCGATCCGCGCCGATGTCATGGCGCAGGAGTGGACGGACATCGTGGCGATCTCCGGACTGGAGGAGGACCAGATACGCCGCTGCGCCGAGATCTACATTCGTTCGCGCGCAACCATGATCTGCTACGGCATGGGCCTCACCCAGCATCAGGAGGGATCGCGCCTGCTCCAGCAGGTCGTCAATCTGCTCCTGCTCCGGGGTAATTTCGGCAAGCCGGGAGCGGGGATTTCACCCATTCGCGGCCATTCGAACGTGCAGGGAGACCGCACCGTCGGCATCGACGAGAAACCCTCACAGGAGTACTTGGACCGCGTGCGCGATGTGTTCGGCTTCGAGCCGCCCCGTCATCACGGGCATCACACGGTCGAGTCCGTGGAGGCGATGGAAAAAGGTACCGCCAAGGTCTTCATCGGGATGGGCGGGAATTTCGTTCGCGCCATCCCCGATACCGACAGATCCTATGCGGCGATGCGCAAACTGGCCCTGACGGTCGGCATCGCCACCAAGCTCAATCGAGGCCATCTCGTTCACGGACGCGATGCGCTGATCCTGCCTGTGATCTCTCGATCCGAGGTGATCCATACGGCGGCCGGCGAGCAGTTCGTGACGATCGAAGACTCCATGTCGAACGTCACCGCCTCGCGCGGTGTCCTGACGCCCGCCAGCGCCCATCTCTTGCCGGAAGTGGAGATCGTCTGCCGGATGGCTCTGGCGAGCCTGCCCAACAGCAAGGTCGCCTGGGCGAGCTACATCCACGACTACAATCTCATTCGTGACAAGATCACCGAAGTCTATCCGGACATCTACGCCGGCTTCTCGGAAAAGGTGAAGAACCCCAAGGGTTTTCATCTCGATGTGCCACCGCGGCGCCTTGTCTGGCCAACACCGAATGGCAAGGCGAATTTTCTGCTGCTGCCTGGTCTCGATGTGAACGTGCCGGTCGCTGACCCGTCGATGTTGCGGCTGGCCACGGTCCGTTCGCACGACCAGTTCAATACGACCATCTACAGCAACAATGATCGTTATCGCGGCGTCTACAACGACCGCATGATCCTGTTCATGAATTCCGAGGACCGTGCGGCGCGAGGCCTGGACGCAGGCTCCCGCATTGCGCTGGAAACGATCAGCGACGACGGCGTCATGCGTCGCGTGGAGGGCCTGACAGTGTTGGACTATCCGATGCCCCGAGGGGCGGTCGCGGGATATTACCCTGAGCTCAATCCGCTGCTGCCCCTCGAATATTACGACAAGATCAGCGGGACTCCGGCCGCCAAATCGATACCGGTGCGCGTCGTCGGGGCCTAGAGCAAAGTGCGATTTCTCCGAACCGAACTTTGCTCTAACTCTTTGTTTTTAACGCGTTTTATTGAACGAAAAGTCTATCGACTTTTCTGGAAAACGCTTCGGCCGTCCCGCATCATTGGGAAAAGGATCCCCGGCGTCAGCCAATTCCGAGGACGGTATCTTTCGGCTTGTTTGAGAGGAGGGGACGTTGCTAGGGCAACTGGATGCGGTGATCTTGGCGCGTGCGCAGTTCGCCTTCACGGTGTCGTTCCACTTCATCTTTCCGGCGTTTTCCATCGGGCTTGCGAGCTATCTGATGGTGCTGGAAGGGCTGTGGCTCAAGACGGGCAAGGGCGTCTATGCCAATCTCTATCGCTATTGGCTGAAGATCTTCGCCGTCGTGTTCGGCATGGGCGTCGTGTCGGGCCTAGTCATGTCCTACCAGTTCGGCACGAACTGGTCGGTCTTCTCGACCAAGGCGGGCCCGATCATCGGCCCGCTGATGGCTTATGAGGTGCTGACCGCCTTCTTCCTGGAGGCCGGCTTCCTCGGCGTGATGCTGTTCGGCATGAGCAAGGTCGGCAAGGGGTTGCATTTCTTTGCCACCTGCATGGTTGCGCTCGGCACGCTGATCTCGGCGACCTGGATCATCGCCGTCAACAGCTGGATGCAGACGCCGGCAGGGTTTGCCGTCAATGCCAATGGTCAGTTCGTACCGGCGGGGTCCTGGCTGGCGATCATCTTCACGGCCAGCTTTCCCTACCGTTTGGTCCACACCGTGATCGCCGCCTATCTCACCACAGCCTTCGTGGTGGGAGGCGTCGGCGCCTGGCACCTGCTCAAGGACGGCGACAATGCCGGCGCGCGCAAGATGTTCTCGATGGCCATGTGGATGGCGGCAATCGTGGCGCCCATCCAGATCCTGGCCGGTGACGCCCACGGGCTGAATACACTGGAGCATCAGCCTGCCAAGGTGCTGGCCATGGAGGGCGACTACCAGCCCAGCCCTAATGGCGCACCGCTTGTGCTGTTCGGCCTGCCGGACAATGTGGAGGGGCGGGTGCGCTATGAAGTGTCGATACCGCATATCGGCTCGCTGATCCTCAAGCACGATCCCTATGCACCTCTTCCGGGTCTCACCGATTTTCCGCGAGACCAATGGCCTCCCACGCCGATCATCTTCTGGTCGTTCCGGATCATGGTGGCGCTCGGCTTCGCCATGCTCGGCATCGGCCTGTGGAGCCTGCTCGCACGCATGCGGGGCAGGCTCTATGACTGGCGCTGGCTGCATCGCGCAGCCGTTGCCATGGGACCGGCAGGCTTCGTCGCCGTGATTGCGGGCTGGGTGACGACGGAAGTCGGGCGGCAACCCTTCACGGTCTATGGCTTGCTGCGAACGGCCGAATCCCATTCGCCGCTCGCTGCGCCGGCCGTTGCCGCCTCGCTCATCGCCTTCGTGCTGGTCTATTTCAGCGCGTTCGGGGCCGGCACCTATTATCTCCTGCGCCTGATGGAGAAGGCGCCCGGGCGTAGCGAGAGCCAGCCACCGAACCTGCCGCAACGCGCGGCCGGTATCACGCCCGCAGCAAGCGTCGGCGTTCCCGTGCCGGCGAAGGATTGACCGTGATGGGCAGCATCGATCTCACCATCTTCTGGGCGGCGGTCATCGGCTTTGCTGTGATGGCCTATGTCGTCATGGACGGTTTCGACCTCGGTATCGGCATCCTGTTCCCCACCTTTGCGGTGGGCGAGGAGCGCGACCAGGCGATGAACTCGATCGCGCCGGTGTGGGACGGCAACGAGACCTGGCTGGTGATGGGCGGCGGCGGCCTGCTTGCGGCCTTCCCGCTTGCCTATGCCATCATCCTTCCGGCGACCTATCCGCTGATCATCGCCATGCTGCTCGGGCTCGTCTTTCGCGGCGTCGCCTTCGAGTTTCGCTGGCGCGATCCGCGCCACCGTCCGTTATGGGACGCGGCTTTCAGTCTTGGCTCGTTCGTCGCGGCGTCGGCACAGGGCGTGACGCTCGGTGCGATCCTGCAAGGCGTCCACGTCGAGAACAATGCCTATGCCGGCGGATGGCTCGATTGGCTGAGCCCCTTCAGCCTGTTGACGGGGCTGGCCGTGGTGACCGGCTATGCCTTGCTGGGAGCCTGCTGGCTGATCTGGAAGACGGAAGGGACGAGCCAGCGCCATGCCCGCCGCCTGGCGTTCTGGCTGGGCTTGGCCACGCTCCTCGCGCTCGGCGCTGTCAGCGCTGCAACGCCGTTCCTACATTATGATTATTGGCGACGCTGGTTTGCCATGCCCGGCGTGCTGCTCACGGCCCAAGTGCCCCTGCTCGTGGCGATCTGCACCGCGACCTTCTTCTGGAGCCTGCGGCGCGAGCGGGAGCAGTTGCCCTTCCTGATGGCCCTGGCACTGTTCCTGCTCGGCTTCATCGGGCTCGGGATCAGCATCTATCCCTATGTGGTGCCGCGCGCCGTGACGATCTGGGAGGCGGCGGCACCGCCCGAGAGCCAGGCCTTCATGCTGGTCGGGGCCCTCGTCATCATCCCCCTCATCCTCGTCTATACCGGCTGGGCCTATTGGGTATTTCGCGGCAAGGCCGGCATCCATGGCTATCATTGATGGCGTCGAGAACACCCTTCTGGAAACGGCTCGCCTGGATGGTCGTGATCTGGGCCGCCAGCATCGGCGTGCTCGGGATGATGGCGGCCGCGATCCGGCTATGCCTTCTGCGCTAGTCCGGGATGGATCTTCTCGAGCCGGATCGGCGTTGGACGATCAGGCATGGGCTCGCGCAGCCCACAAGTCTCTGCCTTCGGGGATTACAGCATAGCGGCATTCATCTGAAAGCATCCGACAGGGAGGCGAAATGACCAGAAGAGCCAAACCCGAGAACGACATTCATGGGGCACCGGAGCCGGCAAATGCGCCGGGGCCGACAGCGAAGGCGACGGAGCAGCCCGATCCATCTCCGGCCGGATCAGCCGACGATGCCGCTGCGATCATCGCTAGGCTCGAGGCTGACAATGCCGCGTTGAAGGATCGCTTGTTGCGGGCGCTGGCCGAAACAGAGAATGTGCGCCGCCGTGCCGAGCGTGAGCTGAATGATGCGCGCCAATATGCTGTCGCGAAATTTGCCGGCGACATGCTGGGGGTGGCTGACAATATCGAGCGCGCCATCGCCAACGTGCCGGCGCAAGTCCGCGAAGGCGACGAGGCGGTCAGGACGCTGATCGAAGGGGTAGAGCTCACGGAAAAGGAGCTGCTGCGTTCCCTGGAAAGACATGGCGTCAGGAAGCTCGATCCCCTGGGAGAGCGCTTCGATCCCAATTTCCATGAAGCGCTGTTCGAGGTGCTCGATCCTTCGGTGCCGAGCGGCACCGTCAGCAAGGTCATCGGCGCCGGGTATTCGATCGGAACGCGCTCCTTGCGCCCGGCCAGGGTCGGCGTTTCCAGCGGTGGGCCGAGGCAACCCGCGGAATCCGGGGCCGGAAGGCAGCCCTGACGGCGCGACTGGCAGCGATGGCCGGCCATCGAACCTGTCGGTTTCTGGCTCAGCCGGCTCTGCCTGCGGACACTTTGTCTGCGGTTGCACGGACATGTTGTCCTGATCAACCGGGAACTCTCGCATAAGCCTTTGATATCGCTGTGTATCCAGTCTGGCACGTCTGTTGCTGTCACATCGAGGCCAGCGCTCGGCGGCAGCGCCACAAACAGACGGGACATCATGGCATCGTACTCGACGATATCCGGCCGCCCCGCATGGCCATCCGGAACAGCCAGGTCAGGGCTGGTCCTGGACGAGCCAAAACGCCCAATGCCGTCTCTCGGAAGAGAGGCGAACTGCCCGCTGTCGGGCAGCAAATCCTCCGCCTGAGACATCTCGACCGCGGCAATCACAACAAAAGCGGCAACACATATTCCAGCAATCAAGTAACAGGGAGCATCTTCATGGCTACGATCATCGGAATTGACCTGGGAACGACCAATTCATGCGTTGCAGTCATGGATGGCAAGAATACGCGCATCATCGAGAATGCCGAGGGTGCGAGGACCACACCGTCGATCGTTGCGTTTACAGGTGATGGCGAGCGTCTCGTCGGGCAGCCTGCCAGGCGGCAGGCGGTGACTAACCCGACCAACACGATCTTTGCGGTCAAGCGGTTGATCGGCCGACGCTACGACGACCCCACCGTCGAGAAGGACAAGGCCCTCGTCCCCTACAAGATCGTCAAGGCGGCCAATGGCGATGCCTGGGTGGAAGCCCAGGGCAAGGCCTATTCGCCTTCGCAGATCTCGGCGTTCATCCTGCAGAAGATGAAGGAAACCGCCGAAGCCAATCTCGGTGAGAAGGTCACGCAGGCCGTCATCACGGTTCCCGCCTATTTCAATGATGCGCAGCGGCAGGCGACGAAGGACGCCGGCAAGATTGCGGGCCTCGAGGTTCTGCGCATCATCAACGAGCCGACGGCAGCGGCGCTTGCCTATGGTCTCGACAAGAAGAAGCAGGCCAAGATCGCGGTCTACGATCTGGGCGGCGGCACGTTCGACATCTCCATCCTCGACATCGGCGACGGGGTCTTCGAGGTCAAGTCGACCAATGGCGACACCTTCCTCGGCGGCGAGGACTTCGATATGCGCCTGGTGAATTACCTTGCCGACGAGTTCCAGCGCGAGCAGGGCATCGACCTGAGAAAGGACAAGCTGGCCCTGCAGCGATTGAAGGAGGCGGCGGAGAAGGCCAAGATCGAGCTCTCCACCATCACCCAGACTGAAATCAACCTGCCCTACATCACGGCCGATGCCAGCGGTCCCAAGCATTTCCAGATCAAGCTGACGCGGGCGAAATTCGAGTCCCTGGTCGAAGATCTCGTGCAGCGAACCATCGAGCCATGCCTCAATGCGTTGAAGGATGCGGGACTGGCGGCCAAGGACATCGATGAGGTCGTGCTGGTCGGTGGCATGACCCGGATGCCGAAGATCCAGGAGATCGTGCGCAAGATCTTCGACAAGGAGCCGCACAAGGGCGTCAATCCAGACGAGGTGGTTGCGGTCGGGGCGGCAATCCAGGCGGGCGTGCTGCAGGGCGATGTCAAGGACGTCCTGCTGCTCGACGTCACCCCCCTCTCGCTCGGGCTGGAGACGCTGGGCGGTGTGTTCACGCGCCTCATCGAACGCAACACCACCGTTCCAGCCAAGAAGAGCCAGGTGTTCTCGACCGCCGAGGACAATCAGAACGCCGTCACCATCCGTGTCTTTCAGGGTGAGCGTGAGATGGCGGCGGACAACAAATTGCTCGGCCAGTTCGATCTGATGGGTATCGCGCCGGCCCCGCGCGGCGTGCCCCAGATCGATGTGACCTTCGACATCGACGCCAACGGCATCGTCAACGTCTCCGCCAAGGACAAGGGGACCGGCAAGGAGCAGCGCATCCAGATCCAGGCGTCCGGTGGCCTCTCCGAAGCCGACATCGAGCGGATGGTCAAGGATGCCGAAGCCCATGCCGCCGAGGACAAAAAGCGCAGGGAGACGGTGGAAGCGAGGAATACCGCCGAAGCGCTTCTGCATGCGACCGAGAAGGCGGTTGCCGAGCATGGTGGCAAGGTGGCCGAGGCGGATCGCCGGGCGATCGAGAATGCCATGGCCGATCTGCGCGAGGCGGCGAAAGGCGAGGATGCGGCCGCTATCGCCGCAAAGACGGGCACCCTGCAGCAACTCTCGCAGAAACTGGCGGAGGCGGCCTCTGCGCAGCCGGGCGCGTCGCCCGATACGGGCTCTCGTGCCGGCGGCGATGATGTGGTCGATGCCGAATTCAGCGAGGTGGATGACAATGATGCGAAGAGATCGAGCTGATCCGGCGGCAGAGCCTGTCACGAAAGGCATTTTGACCGAGACGCGGAGCCTTCCTGACTGACCGTGAAAAATGATCTAGCATCGAGGGCCTGCGCCGGGTTGAGGTCCCGGCGCTTTCAGCATCGACCGGAGGCGCGATGGGGCGCCCCCCTTGAAACCTATGAGCCAAACCGCAAAACGCCGTGGAAATGCTATCGGAGTAGGTTGTGAGAAATCCTTACGAGGTTCTAGGTGTTGCCCCGACGGCATCTTCGGCCGAGATCCAGAGCGCCTATCGCAAGCTTGCGAAGAAACTGCATCCGGATCTCAATCCGGGTGACAAGAGCGCCGAGGAGAAGTTCAAGGAAGTCGCTGGCGCCTATGACCTGCTCAGCGACGCCGACAAGCGCAAGCGCTTCGACAATGGCGAGATCGACGCGAGCGGTGCGGAACGCCCGCCGCAGCATTTCTACCGTGAATATACAGAAGCCGATCACGACCATCCCTACGCCGATACTTCCGGTTTCGCCGACTTCATGGACGGGGAAGATGCGTTTGCCGAGCTGCTGAGGCGCGGCCAGCGCGCGCGCGCGAACCGGCGCGGACAGGATCTGCACTATCGGCTGCCGATCGAGTTCGTCGAGTCGGTCATGGGGGCGAACAAGCGCCTGACCCTGCCGGATGGCGGCACGCTCGACGTGAAGATTCCCCCGGCCTGGTGGATGGACAGACCCTGCGCCTGAAAGGCAAGGGAGCGCCGGGCGCCGGTACGGGCGGTCCCGGCGACGCCTTGATCGAAGTGGAGGTCCTGCCGGATCGGCGCTTCACGCGCGAGGGCGACGACATCACGCTGGAATTGCCGGTTTCGCTGTCGGAGGCCGTGCTCGGAGGACGCGTGCGTGTTCCAACCCCTACCGGCGACGTGACGATGTCCGTGCCGAAAGGGTCGAACACTGGCACGACCCTGCGTCTCAAGGGAAAGGGGGCGCCCCGCCGGGGCGGAGGGCAGGGCGACCAGTTCGTCAAGCTGAAGATCGTCCTGCCGAAAGCGCCCGATCCGGAACTCGAAGCCTTTGTTTCGAACTGGGCCAAGGGCAAGGACTTCAATCCCCGTGAGGATAGAGCATCATGAGCATGAACAAGCAGGAATTTCTGGCGAGTTCCGGCATCCAGGTGCAGACGCTGGAAGTGTGGCTCGAGCAGCGCTGGCTTATTCCTCGACCGACCCCGACTGGCGTGCAATTTACCGAAATCGACATTGCCCGCGCACGCCTGATCCACGAGCTGAAGAACGATATCGGAGCCAATGACGAGGGTATCGACGTCATCCTGCATCTGATGGATCAGCTTCATGGGCTGCGTCAGGCTCTGGCGCAACTGCGCGGGGATATGCAGGAGCGTTCGTAGCTAGAGGGGGAGAGTGGAATGAGTGAAAGTCCAATCGCGTCCGAGCAGGGGATCGATGTCCTCATCCTGCAGGCCCTGGTGCGCAAGCTCGTGGCCAAAAGCATCCTTTCGCCGGACGATGTGCGTGCCTTGCTGTTCGAGGCAGCAACCCGCCTCGACATCGACGGCAGCCAGCAGACGCCTCAGGCGGCCCGGGAGATGGTGGAAGAGAGTTTGGCACCGGCGTTTCTGGGCGGCTGACGGTTCTCCGCGTCTGGCCAGGGTGAGGTTGGGAAGGAGTGTTGATGTCTGAGGATCCAGCTCGCGATGCTGCCGGCCCTGCCGCAGATCCACAGTTCGGGCCGTGGCTCGCCCAGGCCTCGATCCTGGTCGTCGACGACGAGCCGGGCATGCGCAATTTCCTGGTCAAGATCCTGGGGCCGCGTTGCAAGCTGATCGCCGAGGCTGCGGACACCAAACAGGCGTCCCAGAAACTCGACCAGCAGCATTTCGACGTGGTCATTCTCGACAATATCATGCCGGGACAGAACGGCCTGGATTGGCTTGCCGAACAGCGTGCCGTCGGGTTCTTTGCCGATGTCATCCTGATGACGGCCTATGCCGATCTGGACACCGCGATCGGTGCCTTGCGGGCCGGCGCCGTCGACTTCGTGCTCAAGCCATTCCGCTCCAACCAGCTTCTCAATGCGGTCGCCCGCTGTCTCGACCGGATCAGGCTGCAGCGCGAGAACGACGTTCTGCATCATGAACTGAAATCGCCGGGCCACCAGATCTTCCTGCGGAACAAGTTGCTCGGCAACTCCAGGGCGATCCAGAATGTGCGCCAGACCATTGCACGCGTTGCGCCCTTGCCGACTTCGGTCCTGCTGACCGGCAAGTCGGGGACCGGAAAGGAAGTCGCGGCGCGCTCGCTTCATTTGCTTTCCGGTCGCTCCGACAAGCTTTTCGTGCCGATCAATTGCGCTGCCATCCCGGCGGACATGATCGAAAGCGAACTGTTCGGCCATTTGAAAGGGGCCTTCACCGGGGCGGGCAGGGCTCGGGAAGGGCTTTTCATGCATGCGCAGGGTGGTACCGTGTTCCTCGATGAAATCGGGGACCTGCCCTTTTCGCTGCAGACCAAGCTGCTGCGCGTCCTGGAAGATCGACGTGTCAGACCGGTCGGCTCGGAGCGCGAAGTTCCCTTCGACGCCCGCTTCATCTTTGCCACCAATGCCGATCTTCCCAAGCGCGTCGAGGCCGGCAGCTTTCGCGCCGATCTCTATTTCCGCATCAATGTCATGCAGGTCCATCTACCGCTGCTGAAGGATCGCGGCGACGACGTGCAGGAACTCGCGGCTCTGTTCATGCGCGAATTCGCCCAGCAGCTCGGCATGCCTCCCGTCACCATCGACGACAGGGTGCGCGCTGCGCTCGCACGCTATGATTGGCCGGGAAATATCCGGGAGTTGCGTAACCTGATCGAGCGGACCGTGATCCTCGGCGGTTTTCCGGAAGATATCGAACGCATTGCCAGTGACGGCGATGACGACAGGGGCGGCCAGAGCCTGGCCGAGGTGGAACGGCGCCACATCCTGTCGGTGCTGCGCGAGGTCAAGGGCGATCGCGAGGAGGCTGCCCGCCGCCTCGGCATCTCGCGCAAGACCATCGATCGCAAATGCGTCAGCTGGAATGTCTAGGGACCAAGCCTCGAAGGCCGGACGAAGAAGAAGATCGGTGCGCTATCGCTTGCTGGCGATTGCGCTCGTACCCATGCTCGTGATCTTGCCATTGCTGTTGGGTATCAGCCTCTACCGTTGGAATGCCCGGTTCGATGCCCTGGCAATCTCCAAGGTCAATGACGACTTGACGATTGCCCATCAATATCTGGCCCGCATTCTCGAGAACACGGATTCTCGACTGGCCTCGGTGAGTGAATCGGCATGTTTCCACGACCTCCTTCAGAACAGCGACTATCCAAGTTCGGCGTTTACCTTGCTCCTCAAGGAGACTGCACAGGCACGCCAGTTTGATTTCCTCTACATCGTCGGCGAAGACGGCAGGATCCTCACGAGTGCCTATGCCACGGCGTCTTCCTCCGTGCGCTCGAGCTGGCCGATCGTCCGGTCGGCTCTCGAAGGGCATTCGAAGACGGCCATCGATGTTTTCGAGGCCGAAGAGCTTGGTGCCTTCTCTCCCGATCTCGCCGCACGCGCGCGCATCGAGATCGTACCCACCATTGGCAGTACTGCCGCTACGCTCTCCCAGGAAACTCGCGGCCTGGTGCTCCAGTCGGCCACCGCTTTGACATTGCCGGATGGTCGGCGGGCGGCCCTGGTCGGCGGCACGCTCCTCAACCAGAACCTAGCCTTCGTCGATACGATCAACGACCTGATCTACCATGAGGCTGGCTTGCCCGAGGGAAGCCAGGGTACGGCTACCTTGTTCCTGGGGGACGTGCGTATCAGCACCAATGTGGGGTTGTTCGAAGGGCGGCGGGCGATCGGAACCCGCGTTTCGGAAGTCGTTCGCAACGCCGTGCTCGGTCAGGGGCGGACATGGCGGGGTAGCGCCTTCGTCGTCAGCGACTGGTTCATCTCCGCCTATGAGCCCATCATCGACAGCTATGGCCGCCGGGTCGGCATGCTCTATGTGGGTTTTCTGCAAAAACCGTTCACACAGGCCAAATATGAGACCTTGCTGACGATTGCCGGGGCGTTCCTGGTGGCGGTGGCGGCTACGGTTCCCCTGTTCCTGATCTGGGCAACCAACATTTTCAGGCCCTTGGAGCGGATGACGGGCGCGATTAGCCGCGTCGAAGGCGGTGACCTGTCCGCGCGAACCGGTCATGTGAAGACGAAGGACGAGATCGGCCAGGTGGCTTTTCACCTCGACCATCTCCTCGACTTGCTCCAACAACGCGATGCGCAATTGCGCCGCTGGAACGACGAGCTCAATCGCCGTGTCGAGGAGCGGGCCCACCAACTGCACCAGGCCACCCTGCAGCTGGAAAACACGACCAGGCAGCTCGTCATGTCGGAGAAGCTTGCCGCGATCGGGGAGATCAGTGCCGGCATTGCCCATGAAATCAACAATCCGATCGCCGTGATGCAGGGCAATCTCGAGGTGATCCGCGAGTTGATGGGCTCCGACGCCGAAAAGGCCAAGGTCGAGTTCCGTCTTATCGACCAGCAGATGGCGCGTATCGGCGAAATCATCACCAAATTGTTGCAGTTTGCCAAACCCCAGGAATATGCCGGCTACACCGAGCATTATGCCGTCGCCACCATCGTCTCCGATACGCTGCCGCTTGTTCAGCATCTCATCAGGAAGACGACGATTACCCTGGAGCGGGAGGATCGCGCATCCCGCCTCATCGCGATGAACCGCACCGAGTTGCAGCAGGTCCTGGTCAACCTACTGGTGAATGCCATCCATGCCATGCCGCATGGGGGGCGACTTTCCCTGCGAAACCACGACAGCGACATGGATGGTTGGGCAGGGGTAGCCATCAAGGTTGCGGATACCGGTGCCGGCATTTCGGCCGACGTGATCGAAAAGATCTTCGACCCGTTCTTCACCACCAAGACGCGCGATGGCACCGGACTTGGCCTCTCGATCAGCCAGATGCTGGTGACACGACAGGGCGGCAGGATTTCCGTGTCGAGCGAACCGGGTAAGGGCACGTCATTCCTCGTCTGGCTGCCCGAAGCAAGCTGACGCCGCCGCAGTGATACGGACATTTTGTCCGCTAGGGCTTCGACATAGTGTCCGCCGCCGTTGGATGCGAAGTTCTATCTGATTGATTTCGCTTTCCTTTCAAATTGGCACGCCAGTTGCTCCTGGAACTGGGCAGCCGTGCCGGACATTCGCGCCGGCGGGTGTGCGGCGGCAGTGAGGAAGAGCAAAGCTATGAGGAGGACGCCGTGCCACGGCATATGGGATCTGCATGCGACCTTCATGCTCGTGGCCCGTCGAGGAGAGGCGCGTGCATTTCGACCGCTTTCGTTTTGACCGGATATCGTTGCCGTGAGGGATGGCTCGATGAACGTTGATAAATACACCGATCGCGCCAGCGGCTTCATCCAGTCGGCGCAGTTCCTCGCCTCGCGCGAGGGAAATCCGCAGCTGACGCCGCTCCACCTCCTGAAAGTCCTGCTCGACGACAAGGAAGGCCTCGTTTCGGGACTGATCGACCGATCGGGCGGCAATTCGCGTGCGATCCTGCAGGCGACCGAAGAGGCTTTGGCAAAATTGCCGAAGGTTTCCGGTACGGGCGCTGGACAGATCCATCTGGCCCCCGAGACGGCGCGCCTTCTGGCTGCCGCGCAGAGCACCGCGGAAAAGGCCGGCGACAGTTTCGTGACGGTTGAACGCTTGTTGCAGGCGCTTGTCGCGGACAAGAGCGGTGAGGTCGGCAAACTGCTCGCCGAGGGTGGTGTCGACCCCCGTAACCTCGGTGCGGCCATCGATGCACTGCGCAAGGGCCGGCCTGCCGACACTGCCTCGGCCGAGAATGCCTATGATGCCTTGAAGAAATATGCCCGCGACCTGACCAGGGCGGCGCGGGATGGCAAGCTCGACCCGGTCATCGGCCGCGACGAGGAAATCCGTCGTACCATCCAGGTATTGTCGCGGCGCACCAAGAACAACCCGGTGCTGATCGGCGAGCCGGGGGTCGGCAAGACGGCGATCGTCGAAGGACTGGCGCTGCGTATCATCAACGGCGACGTGCCCGAGAGCCTGCAGGACAAGAAGCTGCTCGCGCTCGATCTCGGCGCCCTGATTGCAGGCGCGAAATATCGCGGGGAGTTCGAGGAGCGGCTCAAGGCCGTGCTGCAGGAGGTGACGAGCGCCGAGGGCGGCATCATCTTGTTCATCGACGAGATGCATACCTTGATCGGGGCCGGCAAGACCGATGGCGCCATGGATGCTTCCAATCTGCTCAAGCCGGCCCTGGCGCGCGGCGAGCTGCATTGCGTCGGCGCGACCACACTCGATGAATATCGCAAGCATGTGGAGAAGGACGCCGCGCTGGCACGGCGCTTCCAGCCGGTCTTCGTTCCTGAGCCAACGGTCGAGGACACGATTTCGATTTTGCGGGGCCTGAAGGAAAAATACGAACTTCATCATGGCGTAAGGATCGCCAACTCGGCTTTGGTCGCGGCAGCCACGCTGTCGAACCGGTACATCACCGATCGCTTCCTGCCGGACAAGGCGATCGACCTCATCGACGAGGCCTCGGCTCGCCTGAAGATGCAGGTGGATTCCAAGCCGGAGGAGTTGGACTCGCTCGATCGCGAGATCGTTCGCCTCAAGATCGAACAGGAAGCGCTCAAGAAGGAGAAGGACGCCGGCTCCAGGAGCAGGCTGCAGACGCTCGACAAGGACCTGGTCGAGCTCGAAAAGAAGTCGGCCGACCTGACTTCGCAATGGCAGGCCGAAAAGAGCAAGCTTTCCGACGCCCAAAAGATGAAGAGCGAGCTGGAACGATTGCGCACGGAACTCGCCAATGCCCAACGCAAGGGCGAGTTTCAGCGGGCCGGCGAACTCACCTATGGCAGAATTCCGGAGTTGGAGAAAAAGCTGGCTGTCGTCGAAGCCAGCGAGAATTCGTCGATCAGCGAAACCGTGACTGCGGACAACATCGCGCAGGTGGTTTCGCGCTGGACGGGCGTACCCGTCGACAAGATGCTGGAAGGCGAGAAGGACAAGCTGCTCCATATGGAGGACATGCTCGCCAAGCGTGTCGTCGGGCAGGCGCAGGCCGTACGTGCCGTCTCGACGGCCGTGCGGCGCGCGAGGGCGGGCCTGCAGGATCCCAACCGGCCGATCGGGAGCTTCATGTTCCTGGGGCCGACCGGTGTCGGCAAGACCGAACTCGCCAAGGCACTCGCGGAGTTCTTGTTCGATGACGAAACAGCGATGATCCGTATCGACATGTCCGAATTCATGGAGAAGCATTCGGTGAGCAGGCTCATCGGCGCGCCTCCGGGCTATGTCGGCTATGACGAAGGCGGTGCGTTGACCGAAGCCGTGCGGCGGCGGCCCTACCAGGTCGTGCTGTTCGACGAGATCGAGAAGGCCCATCCCGACGTCTTCAACGTGCTGCTGCAGGTGCTGGATGACGGGCGCCTGACGGACGGGCAGGGCCGCACGGTCGACTTCCGCAACACCCTGATCATCATGACCTCCAACATCGGCGCGGAATATCTGGTGAACCAGGCCGAAGGCGAGAAGACGAGTGCTGTGCGCGAACAGGTGATGGCGATGGTGCGCAGCCACTTCCGTCCCGAGTTTCTCAACCGGGTCGATGCCGTCATCCTGTTCCATCGCCTGCAGAAGAGCGAAATGGGACGGATCGTCGAGATCCAGTTTGCCCGCCTGCGCAGGCTCCTGGACGATCGCAAGATCGAGCTTTCGCTCGATGCCAAGGGGCGGAACTGGCTGGCCGACAAGGGGTGGGACCCCGCCTATGGCGCCCGTCCGCTCAAGCGCGCAATCCAGCGCTACGTCCAGGATCCACTTGCCGAGATGATCCTGGCGGGCGAGATCGGCGACGATATGAAGGTGAAGATCTCCGCAGGCAAGAAGAGCCTCATCTTCAATGGCAAGGCTCCGGAAATCGTGGATGAGGATGAATTCGAGGCAGCCTAAAGCAGCGCAATGTCATCCGATCGATAGCTGTATGGCGCATGGGTCAACAAGGGAGAAGTGCGATGAAGGACCAGATCGAGGCACATATGGACGTAATCGGAGCCGATGGCGTGCATGTCGGGACGGTCGATCGCGTCGTGGGCGATCGTATCGAGCTCAAATTGAGCGACAGCTTCGGGGCGCATCGAGGCCACCACCACTATATCGAGATCGGTTTCGTGGCTGGGGTCGAAGGCGAGAAAGTCAGGTTGTCCGCCAATGCCGACATTGCCGTGACCCTCGAAGAAGAAAAATCCGGGCGTCCGGTCGATTTGGGCTGAGGCCGGCAACCGGATGGATAGCCGTATGGAGTCGAGTTTGCCAACCGTCATTTCGCAGCCGGTCGTTGCTCCCCTCTCGCGTTCAGCCATTTTCCTGGTGGTGACGGTCAAGCCCGGCGGGGAGTCGGAGGCGGCGGTCCGGGCGCTGTGCGCGGATCTGTCGGGGCTTTTGCGGGCGGTGGGGTTCCGGGATCTCGAGGGTCGCCTATCCTGTGTGATGGGTCTGGGCTCGCAGATGTGGGACCGGCTGTTCGGAGCGCCCCGGCCGAGGGATCTGCATCCCTTCCGCGAGATCCGCGGCGTCCATCATGCGGTCTCGACCCCGGGGGACATCCTGTTTCACATCCGCGCCCGGCGCATGGACCTTTGCTTCGAACTGGCGACGCAGATCATGGCGCGGATCGGGCACGCCGTCGCCGGCAGCGACGAGGTTCATGGCTTCAAATATTTCGACGACCGCGACCTGATCGGCTTCGTCGACGGTACCGAGAACCCGGTCGACCAGGCGGCGGTGGATGCCACCCTCATCGGCGAGGAGGACGGCGCCTTCGCCGGTGGAAGCTATGTGATCGTGCAGAAATATCTGCATGATCTGACCGGATGGAACCAGGTGCCCGTCGAGCAGCAGGAGAAGATCATCGGGCGCGCCAAGCTGTCCGACATCGAGCAGGACGATGCGCTCAAGGCGCCGTACGCGCATAACGTCCTGACCTCGATCGAGGAGAATGGCGAGGCCTTGGAGATCCTGCGCGACAACATGCCGTTTGGCGACGTCGGCAAGGGCGAGTTCGGCACCTATTTCATCGGCTACGCCCGCTCGCCCCGCCGGATCGAGCAGATGCTCGAGAACATGTTCGTCGGCCGGCCGCCGGGCAATTACGACCGGCTGCTCGATTTCAGCCGGGCGGTGACCGGCTCCTTGTTCTTCGTGCCGTCGGCGACGTTCCTGGACGATGTGGCGGCCGATGCTGCCGCGCCGGCGACGGCCGAACCGGTTCCCGCAGATATCGAGCCTGCGCAAAGCCCTGGTTCGCGGCCGGCTGGCGGTGACGGCTCGCTCGGTATTGGATCGCTCAAGAAGGAAGCAGGCCATGAATAATCTTCATCGGGAGCTGGCACCGATCTCCGACGGCGCCTGGGCGCAGATCGAGGAGGAGGCGACGCGCACCCTCAAGCGCCATCTGGCCGGCCGTCGTGTGGTGGACGTCGAGGGCCCGCAGGGCCTGGCGACATCGGCGGTGGGAACCGGTCATATCCTGCCGCTTGCAGGGCCGGACGAGGGGGTCCAAGCCGCCCAGCGGGAGGTGAAGGCCTTGGTGGAACTGCGCGTTCCCTTCGAGCTGGCACGCCAGGCCATCGACGATGTCGAGCGGGGTGCGGCGGATTCGGACTGGTCGCCGGTGAAGGAGGCGGCGCGCAAGCTGGCCTTCGCCGAGGATCGCGCGGTCTTCGATGGCTTTGCCGCGGCCGGGATCGAGGGCATCCGTCAGGGCCTTTCCAATCCGGCGCTGACGCTTCCGGCCCAGGTGAAAAGCTATCCGGACATCGTCGCACAGGCAGTGAGCCAGTTGCGGCTGGCGGGTGTCGACGGACCCTATGCGCTGGTGCTGGGAGCCGATGCCTATACGGCTGCCACCGGCGGCAGTGATGACGGCTATCCGGTCTTCGAGCATGTCGAGCGCCTGGTGGAGGGGGGAATCATCTGGGCCCCGGCGATCGAGGGCGGGTTGGTGCTGACGACGCGAGGCGGTGATTTCGAATTGTCCGTGGGCCAGGACATCTCGATCGGCTATGCCAGCCATTCGGCGACATCGGTCCAGCTCTACTTCCAGGAAAGCCTGACCTTCCGCCTGCTGACAGCGGAGGCAGCCGTCGCGCTCCTGCCCAGCAAGAAATAGGACGTTGTCGGCATGAGGCGCGCGCTGCCGGCGGGCGCGACCAGGCGACATATTCGGCGCGCCGAGTTTTTGCGTAAACGACCCGGCTGTCAAAAATGCGCAAAATCATCGCCGGCGCGTATGTAGATCCAATCAATACCCGCATGGTCGGCCCACTTGATCGTGCAGGCGAGCAAGTCGTTCAATAGATGGAAGGCACCGATCGGAACGGACGGTACGCTGTCGCCGGTGGACGTGGCGCTGTTGATCGACCAGACGGGGCCTTCCCTGGTGAGCAAGACCCAGTCTCCCCGCTGCGTGGGGTATTCGTTGTCCTTCAACCATTTGATCTCTGCCATGCCGAGTTCCTCGATGGGGGAGGCCCGATGCCGGCCTGACCGTTGCAGATAGTCTGTTTGGGCACAGACCATTTTGGCCGGATGCGGGAACTGCTCGGCCCGCGCAACCTGCCGATCCTGCGGATTGGAAGGCCGTGATCTTCCACTCCTATAGTGCGGTCGCCACGGCGGCGACCGAGGATGCTGCCAGGCATCAGAACAATGCAATGACGCTTTTGAGCGTGACCCAAAGGCCCCAGAAAATCGGAATGGCGACGGCGGCCCAGGCGAACAGGGCCTTGCCCTCCAAGCCGCCCTTGCCGATCCCGAAAGTCCCGATCGTGCCGTCCTGGGCAGAGGCGGGCGCGTCCTGAAGGGCTGCGACCTCGGCTTCGGACATGAACCACTTGTCGGCCAATGGCCGTATCAATGCGTTGGCGATCAGGCCGAGCGCCAGCATGCCGGCAAGAATATACATCGTGAAATCATAGACTTGTGCGCGCGATACCCCGGCAGCCAACTGGAATTCGCGTATGTAATTGACGATCACCGGTCCGAATATGCCGGCCGTTGCCCAGGCCGTCAGCAGGCGACCATGGATGGCACCGACGAATTGTGTCCCGAAGATGTCGGCGAGATAGGCCGGTACGGCCGCAAATCCTCCGCCATACATGGAAACGATGACGCAGAAGATCGCCACGAACAGGAGCTGGCTGCCCGAATGGGCCGCGGATGGCGCGGCCGCATAAAGCGCGATGCCAAGCAGGAAAAAAACGTAATAGGTGTTCTTTCGGCCGATCTTGTCCGAAAGCGAGGCCCAGAAGAAACGGCCACCGATGTTGAACAGGGATAGCAGCCCGGCAAATCCGGCTGCTATCGCCGCAATCGCGACCTTCTGGTCGGGTGAGAGCTTGTCGAAGCTCAGGTCCGGCAGACCGAGCAGCCGGCCGCCGAAGATCTCCTGCAGCATGGGGGAGGCCATGCCGATCACCCCGATGCCCGCCGATACGTTGAGGCAGAGGACCAGCCAGATCAGCCAGAACTGCCTGGTCTTGTGAGCGTTCCTCAGGTGGACATGCCGGGTCGTGATCATAGAGCGCCCGGCCGCGGACGGCGGGGACCAACCCTCGGGGCGCCATCCCGGCGGCGAAATCCGGTAGCCCAGCGCCCCGGCCATCATGAAGGCAAAATAGATCGTGGCCATGACGACGAAGGTCTGCCAGACACCGATGCTGTCCGTTGTCTTGAAAGTTCCCATCAGGAGATTGGCGAGGGGAGCGCCAATCATGGCGCCACCGCCGAAACCCATGATCGCCATGCCGGTTGCCATGCCGCGCCGGTCCGGGAACCATTTGATGAGGGTCGAGACGGGCGAGATATAGCCAAGGCCCAGGCCGATGCCGCCAATGACGCCCGCACCGAGCCACATGAGCCACAATTGGTGGAGGATGACGCCAACCGCGGCCAGCAGCATGCCGCCACACCAGCACAGGGCGGACACCACCCCGGCCTTGCGAGGGCCGGCTTTTTCCAGCCAGCCGCCCCAGATGGCCGCCGAGCAGCCGAGCAGCACGAAGAACAGCGTGTAGATCCAGCCCAGATCCGACACGCGCCAGTTGCAACTCGTGGTGAACAAGGCTGCCATGAGGCTCAGGTCGGGACATCGAGCCGACGGGGCGGGACCGAGAGCCTGCGAAAGCGGCAGCCAGAACACGCTGAAGCCGTAGGCCATGCCGATACACAGGTGAATGGCCAGTGCGGCGGGAGGCACCATCCAGCGATTGAAGCCGGGCTTGGCGATGATCCTTTGCCGATCGAGAAATCCGGTCCTTCGTGGCGCAGACAATACGTCATCTTGTGTGTCCACATCCGTTGTCATGACAATTCCGCCCTGTCTTCTCAGCATTCCGTCGGCTGCATCCGTCGATGTGATCCGGCCCATCGTTCGGCGGGGCCGATGCTCGGCCCAAGGCCGTTGGCAAGGCGTTAGCAAGACGCATGCCATTCGACATGGTGAGAAATATCAATGGATTACGAGATTGGCAGATGGCAGCAGCGGGCAATCTGTCCGAGGCGGCGAACAAAATGTCCGGCCAGGCTGGGTTCGCACGAGGCCGCAAACCATGGCGGCCCGAGCGCGAATACAAAGCCACGAACCAGTGCCAGGCGCCGTCGCGCGATGCGGCGCGTCATGCGCTCATGCGCCGGCGGCGAGCGTCGTCATCTGGATGTGCCGGGACGTTTTGTCCGGCCGGCGCTGACAACTTGTCCGAAATTCAAAGGATCAGCCTGGCGAAAGCCCGGATCTTCCCCTGTTTCGCCTTGGCATGCGGGTTGCTTTCTGATCGGCAAGGCGACAACGCCGCCTTTGTCGACCACTCCGCCTGCACTCGCTGCGCGGTTGAGGCTCGGCAACAGTAGTGGAGTGGCGGCAGGCGCGACCTACATTCCAGCGAGCAGGGGAAGACGATGAAATTGCAACGGCTCCAAAGCAAGGCAAACCTCGACAACTTCATCATCCAGGATGGAGATATCGATCGCTCATATGATCCGCTGAAGTCCCCGCCTGGAGGTTTGGCCTGGACGTTGTGCGTCATAAATATCACCGATGCCGAATATGAATATGCTGCGCTTTCCGAGCAGGGCGGTTCCTACGGCAAGTGGTTCAGGATTCCGGTGACCGGCAAGACCTGCCAAACAGATTACGACGAGTGTCTGCGAACGGGAGGATGGAAGGTCATTTTGAGCCTGCCGAGGGCTACAGCGCCTTTTGACCTTCGGCTGGCGACTGGCCGCGACGAAATCGGCAATGCGACGGGAGCGGAATTTCTCGGGATCGAGCTGGATGGCGCCTACGATGGCGGCGTGGTCGGAATTGACCTCCTATTCTGACGCGGGATCGATGAGCATCCGACCACATAACCATGGGTTGATGCTCAACATCTTGTCATCGATGTCAGAACCGAGTGAGCGAAAATCTTAGTATGCACAAGACCCTTTTGCTTAAGTTATTGCTCGGTGCAGTACGATGATCTGGCTTCGATATGAGCTGTTTGGTCGTTCATCTACATCGTATTCCCTCGCGGGAAAACGCGGTTAGGGGCATCGTGGCGTGCTGCCGCGTAGGACTTGGTTGCGGGCCCCCGCAACCACTCTAAAGCGCGCTGCACTACGATCGCTTTCTCCCCTAGGCAAAATTGAGAGGGCATCCTTTTGAGCCGGCCTACGGCACGCGCAGCGGAGAGAATGGGAAAGCACCGAAATCCGTAGCATCCGCTAGCGCTCTTTCTGTACCTCCCGCTCGGGACATCGATATTAACTGCGTAATGCGGAGAGGTAACTGATCGCATGCTGGTGATCAAATGATCGATTCCTATCCCCAACTCGCCAGCAGAGCAGCATGGAGAACGCCGACCCTACGACCCAACCACCTTCGGCACGCTACGCGCAGACAGCAATCTCCTGGATGAAATCCAGGAGCGCGCGGACCTTTGCGGGCGGGAGATGCCGCGAGGGGTGGTAGGCATAGAGCGGATAGAGTTCCTCCGACCATTCCGGCAGGATCTGAACAAGCTCGCCGCGCGACAGGAACGGCTCCATGCCGATCGCGAGGCTCTGGAAAATGCCTTGGCCGGCCAGGCAAGCGGAGATCGCGACGGAAGGGTCGTCCATGACCAGGCGACTGGAAACCTTGACCTCGTGGACCTCCCTGCCGCGCCGGAACTCCCAGGCGAAGGGCAGGCCGGTCTGCGGATCGCGGAAGAGAAGCGCTTCGTGATGGACGAGGTCTTGGGGGGATTGCGGCTCGTCATGCTTTTCCAGATAGGTCGGTGAGGCAACCGTCAGGATACGGGTCTCCAACAGCTTGCGCACGATGAGGGATGACTCGTCGGGCGGGCCAAAGCGCACCGCCACGTCGACGCCCGTCATCATTTCCTCGCGGTAGTTGCTGGTGGACAGATCAACCGACAGCAGGGGATAGCGGACCAGGAACTGCTGGAGCTTCGATGCAAGCGTCATACGCGCGAACCACGGATCCACCGACACGCGCAGCCGGCCGCGCACGACCGCCGCCGCGCCCGCGGCCTCGGTGGCCGCCTCTTCCAGGCCGGCGAGAAGCGGCATCACCTTCGTGTGGAAGCGGCGCCCTTCCTCCGTGAGGCTGACTTCGCGGGGATTGCGATCGAAGAGCCGTACGCCCACCCGCCCCTCCAGACGCGCCACCGCCCGGCTCACCGCGGAGGGTGTCAGGCCGAGCATCTCGGCGGCGCGGGCGAAATTCCCTGCCTCCGTCACTGCCGCCAGGACACCGATGCCGGTCAGAAGCCGCGTGTCGAAAGCCATTCGATTTCCCTTCGCCTCCGCAGATCCGCGTCGGAACACCTGAGCAGTGAATTGAAGTCACCGTAACATTGATTTTAATACCCGTGAATCACGTCATGGCACAGCCTACAACCGGGCATCGCAGGAATATCCGAGGCGAGCGTCCGGGAAGATCGGGCCTCCTTCGACCCGGACAGGAGTGAGCCATGACCAACCTCACACGCAGGACAATGCTTCAGAGCGGGGGAGTGCTGGGAGCCATCCTGGCTCTCGATGCGGTCGGCCCCGCGCTGGCCGTCGCAAACCCCGCCGGCTCGTCAGTCCGCTTCAAGGCGGTCGACGACGCCTTGCGGGGAGGCGTTTCGAGAAACGACGTGGCCGGCGTCATCGCCGTCGCGGCGACGCCAAGAGGCGTGGTCTATGAGGGTGCTTTCGGCAAGGCGAACGTCGCAACGGGCGCCCCGATGACGCTCGACACGGTGTTCTGGCTGCTGTCGATGACCAAGGCCTTCACGGCGACGGCATGCATGCAGCTGATCGAGCAGGGCCGCCTCCATCTGGACGACGATGCGGCGAAATACTTGCCCGAACTGACCTCTCCCCAGGTCCTCGACGGCTTTGCCGAGGATGGGACACCGCGACTGCGGCCCGCCAGGCACGCGATCAAGGTGCGCCATCTGCTGACGCACACCTCCGGCTATACCTATTCGATCTGGAGCGAGGCCCTGACCCGCTACGAGAAGGTAACGGGCATGCCCGACATCGCGACCTCCAAGAACGCCGCCTTCACGGCCCCGCTCGAGTTCGAGCCTGGCGAGCGCTGGGAGTACGGTATCAGCATGGACTGGGTCGGCAAACTGGTCGAGGCGGTGTCCGATCAGTCGCTCGAGATCTACTTCCGCGAGAACATCTTTGCGCCGCTCGGCATGAAGGATTCGGGGTTTCTGATCGGGACCGAGCAGAAGCGGCGCGTTGCCACTTTCCACAACCGCCGCGCCGATGGCGGGCTGGATCCGGCGCCCTTCGAGATGCCACAACGGCCAGAGTTCTTCACGGGCGGCGGCGGCGCCTTCAGCACGCCGCGGGACTACATGGCGTTCCTGCAGTCGCTGCTGAACGGCGGCACGCTGCATGGCGCCCGAATCCTGCGTCAGGAGACGGTCGCCATGATGATGCAGAATCAGATCGGCGAGCTGAACGTCCACGAGATGCGCTCGGCGCAGCCACCCTATTCCCGCAGCTTCGACCAGTTCCCGGGACAGCCGCATAAATGGGGCCTGTCTTTCGACATCAACACGCAGCCGGGACCGAACGGGCGCTCCGCCGGCAGCATCTCCTGGGCGGGCCTGCTCAACTGCTACTTCTGGCTCGACCCGGTGAAGCACGTCACCGGCGCGCTCTTCACCCAGGTTCTGCCCTTCTTCGACGAGCGCGTCGTCGCGCTCTACGGCGCGTTCGAGCGCGGTCTGTATGCCGGGCTCGCCTGAGCCCACGCGATCGACATCAACTTTCTGGAGAACCATCATGTACGCAATCACCGGAATCTCCGGCAAGGTCGGGGGCATGCTCGCGCGCAGCCTTCTTGCCGCAGGACTGCCCGTCCGCGCCGTCCTGCGCGACGAGGCCAAGGCCGCGGCGTGGAAAACCCGCGGCTGCGAGATCGCCCTGGCCGAGATGGACGACTCGGCAAGCCTGGCCTCGGCCTTCAGGGGTGCCACGGGCGTCTTCATCCTGCCGCCCTCCGAGTTCGATCCGGAACCCGGCTTCCCCGAGGCCAGGCATGTCATCGAGGCCGTGACGTCGGCTTTGGTCGGGGCTCGCCCCGGCAAGGTGGTGTGCATGTCGACGATCGGCGCGGACGCACCGCACGAAAACCTGCTGACCCAGCGCACGTTGATGGAACAGTCGCTTGGGCAGATCGGGCTTCCCGTCACCTTCCTGCGGCCTGGCTGGTTCATGGAGAATGCGCTCTGGGACGTTGCCTCGGCGCGCGATGAAGGCGTGCTGCGCAGCTTCCTGCAGCCCGCTGACAAGCCGTTCCCGATGGTCGCGACACAGGATGTCGGGCGCCAGGCCGCCACGCTTCTCCTCGATGACTGGAGCGGAACGCGGGTCGTCGAGCTGGAGGGGCCGGCACGCATATCGCCGAACGATATCGCCCGCGCCTTCGCCACGGTGCTGGGGCGCCCCGTCCGGGTCGAGACGGTACCGCGCGAGAGCTGGGAGCAGATCTTCCGCTCGCAGGGCACGCGAAATCCATTGCCTCGGATCCGGATGCTCGACGGCTTCAACGAGGGATGGATTGACTTCAGCGAACGGGGCCGGTCGGCGGTGAAGGGCACCACAGCGCTCGAAAGCGTCATCACCGAACTCGTCCGGGCGAGCCAGGCCTGAACATCCACCTGACACCGTGGCCCGTGTGTTGGCTTGGGCCTGCCGGCGGCGCGGAAGGGTGACCGCATCGACCCGTCGGCGGGAAATTCAAGAAAGGAAAACATTATGGAGACGATCAAGACACAGGGTGTCGCGATGCCTCGCCTCGGCTTCGGCACCTTCCGGATGCCGGGAGCCGACGCCCAGCCGGTCGTCGAGAGTGCGATCGCGCTGGCTCTGTCGCAAAGTTGGATTGTAGACGGGCATGGGCGGACCTGATCCGGTTCAGAGGGAGAGGATTTCGAACTGCTCGGCAAGGGACGGTGCTGGATTGAAGAATACCTCGCTTGTCGTTTGCGCATCATATGAACCATCTCGATGCCAGACGTGATCGTCACCGCACAGGCCATTGATTTGAAGCCAAGCATCGACCGGATCCGTCGCTTGATGCGACGGTGATCTTGCTCGATGCGGTTGTTGAGATATTGGCTGGCGCGAATGCCGATAGCCTTCAGCTCCAACCGTCCCTCGCTTCGCAGTCGGCTTTCACTATCACAGGCGATAATGGCCTGCCGGTTGGTCTGGCTTCCATCGATGACGATGCACTCGGGTCTGCCGTGACGCTTCAATGCCGTGCGGATGAAGCGCTTGGCGGCCATCAAATCGCGGTGCTCGCTGAAGTGGAATTCGACAGTGTCGCCGACGCTGTCGATCGCGCGATACAGATACATCCAACGGCCGCGAACCTTGATGTATGTCTCGTCCATGTGCCACTTGCCGGTCACGGCTCGTTTGCGCCGGTTGAGGCGTTTCACAAGCAACGGCGAGAAGTGAATGACTCAGCGATGGATCGTCGAGTGATCGATGCCGATGCCGCGTTCCGCCACAAACTCTTTCAAGTCGCACAGGCTCAGGCCGTAAGCCAGCTACCAACGCACGCAAAGCAGGATCACCGAGCGTTCGAAATGGCGGCCCTCGAACATAAACGCACTCCTTCGGACGGATGGCGCTCTCATTGCAAACATTGCTCAGCGAGGAGTTTGCAACACAACCCAATAACCGGATCGAACAGGATCATCGACGCGCCAAGCGTCGCATCCGGCCTATGTTCGGCTTTAAGTCAATGGCAAGCGCCGGGGTTTTATCCTCTCTGGCATCGAGCCGGTCCACATGATGCGCAAGGGACAGACGAGAGTTGCCCATGATCCACGCCCGTCACTGAAAGCGCAGTTCGAACTCCCGGCAGCGTGAATGGTGGCGTAAACACCTCTTCTTACGAACTCCGTCTGGGTTTGCGACAAACCCCTCTGGAAAAGCAATTTGATCCACGTCACGGTTCTCCAGTTGCGACGCTGGCACGGCTCATGCCGAGCCAAGGAAAAGGCTACGTCATATTGGAAGATGGTCTGCTCGAAGGCGGTTCTGCCACCATTGAATCGTCTCGGACAGCCGGTCCCGCATCGTCCAAACCGGCCGATATCCGACTTCATCATGTAGCCTCGTCACATCCGCGACGATGACGGGAAGCTCATTGGGACGATCCGGAAGAGCCCCGAAGCACAGCTCCCCGACGCCGCCTCGACTTCCTGATCCAGGAGCCGGTTCGGACCGTCATGCTCCACCGATCCGGCGCCCCGGTCGTCGTGCCGTCGCCGCAGCGATATGCGGTGCATAAATTGATTGTCGCCTCACGGCGGCAATCGGATGCCAGCAGTGCTGCAAAGCGTGAGAAGGACATCCAGCAGGCGAGCCTGCTGATCGAGGCCCTCGGCGAAACCCGCCGTGGGGACGATCTTGCCGAAGCCTTCACCGAGGCTTGGAATCGGGGCCCTAACTGGCGCGCAGCCATCCAGCAAGGCTTGAACATGCTAACAGAATGGCAAAGAACGTCAGCCTTATTGACGATCCAGGTCGGCCTGGCTTCGATCGGCGCAAAACTGGATGGCTTCACCGGGACGGGATCGATCGCAAAGACATGACATGCCCTCGATAGTGTGGCGTACGAGGGAAGCTGACGATTTAACTATCGATCGGAGAGCATTCGTCCGTCCTTTCGTCGGTACCGGTGTCTTCCTGCATAAGGCGGTGCCGTAGCGCTCGTTAGAGTGAGAGAGTGGACGGGATTTTCGTGACGGGTTGAGGGTCGGGAGAGAGGTCTCCGGCGCCCGTCATGGAGATTGGTTCCATGACCATTGAGGTTCTTGATAGCCGTCGCGACGCAAGCGATGAATATAAGGTCGATGTCAGCCGCGGTGAGCGGATCGGCCATGTGTCTTCCGAGGGTTCTGTCGCAAACTGAGCGTCAACCATGTGACGGCATGAGTGTCCGCCTCATTCAGAGGATGACTTCATGTTTTCAGGCCGCCATTTCGACCGCTCGGTGATCCTGCTTTGCGTGCGTTGGTATCTGGCCTATAATTTAAGCCTGCGCGATCTGGAAGAAATGATGGTCGAGCGCGGCATCCGGGTCGACCATTCCACGATCCACCGCTGGGTCGTTCGCTTTTCACCGCTGTTGCTGGAGCGGTTCAACCTGCGAAAGCGCACAGTCACCGGGAAGTGGCATGTTGAGGAGACGTACATCAAGGTTCGCGGCCGTTGGATGTATCTGTATCGCGCGATCGACAGCGTCGGCGACACTGTCGAATTCCACTTCAGCGAGCACCGCGATTTGATGGCCGCCAAGCGCTTCATCCGCACGGCATTGAAGCGTCACGGCAGACCCGAGTGCATCGTCATCGATGGAAGCCAGACCAACCGGCAGGCCATTATCGCCTGTGATAGTGAAAGCCGACTGCGAAGCGAGGGACGGTTGGAGCTGAAGGCTATCGGCATTCGCGCCAGCCAATATCTCAACAACCGCATCGAGCAAGATCGCCGTCGCATCAAGCGACGGACCCGGTCGATGCTTGGCTTCAAATCAATGGTCTGTGCAGTGACGATCACGTCTGGCATCGAGATGGTTCATATGATGCGCAAACGACAAGCGAGGTATTCTTCAATCCAGCACCGTCCCTTGCCGAGCAGTTCGAAATCCTCTCCCTCTGAACCGGATCAGGTCCGCCCATGCCCGTCCACAATCCAACTTTGCGACAGAGCCAAATTCCCTGCGGATCGAGACTTTCGTTGCTTGCCAGGTTCGGACCATCATCCGTCGCGCCCGCCAATAATTGCAAGTCCGCGCCTCGCGTCACGGGGGCGATAGTGAGGGTATGGCTATCGATCTGATGCAGCCCAGACATCTTGCACACATAGCCGCTCGACGATAACGATTTAGATAGATGAGCGCCATGCTCAGCAAATGAGCGCATGAGGATCGTATGCCGCGTCGCCCCCTACAGAGACTCCAAGCCTCTCTCGTTGCTCGTCGCTTCTATCTCCAGCAACAGACGAAGTCCCAGATCGCCGATGAATTGGGCATCTCGCGGTTCAAGGTTGCTCGTCTGATCGATACCGCATTGGCGGAGGGGATCGTGCGGATCGAAATTGAGGAGCAGGGCGACCTCAACATGGCGTTGGCCGAACGCCTGCGCCAGATCTACGGGCTCAAGGCCGCCCTTGTCCTCGAAGGTCCCGACCTGCAGTCGAACGAACTTTTCGAACCCTTGGCGCTCCTCGCCGCGGATTTCTTGGAGGAGACGCTCGTGGACGGTCAACTCCTTGGCATGTCTTGGGGACGTACGTTGGCGGCCACGGCCAAGGCGCTCACGAAATTGCCAAAAGTGGATGTCGTTCAGGCGGCCGGAAGCCCGGCTGGCCTCGATCTATCGCAGAATCCAACTGATCTCGTGCATCGTTTCGCACGCGCCAGCGGCGGCGTTGCCTATCCGCTTTTTGGGCCGATGTGGGTGGAAGACAAGGGGCTGGTTGCCAAATTGCGGAACGAGCCTTCCATCGCCAATGCCATGTCTCGATATGACAAGATCGACGTGCTCGTCGTCGGCATTGGCTCTTGGAACCCTCAGGAATCGTGCTTGTGCTCAGGGTTCCCCGAGGATTGGCGGCGGGAGGCTCTCAAGCGCCGCGTATGTGCGGATCTTTGTGCGACGCTTATCGACGACCAGGGGCGCGAAGTATCGAGCCCGCTTGACGATGTCGGCCTCTGTCTTGGTACTGGGCAACTTCGAAAGATCCCTGAGCGGATTGGCGTGGGCGGGGGGGTTCAAAAGTCAGAGGCGATACGGGCTGCCTTAAAAGGGGGGTGGATCACTACGCTCGTGACGGATGCGGGTGTGGCCCGACGCCTCATTTGATGGGTATTTGCATTTTGCTCAAATGAGCGATTATGCACTCACTTGACGAGTAAATGAGATCTGCATATGGTGACCTCAACCAAGGGAGGACCATGCATGCAGTCGGACAGCGAATGGCTCGATCGCGCCAAGGAGGTTGTCCGTTCGGATGCCGACGCTATCCTTGCGGCCCTTGAGGGAATTGATGGCGAGTTCCTGGCAGTGGCGCGGTTGTTCGCCGAATGCCGCGGAAAGATCCTGGTTACGGGCAGCGGCACGTCTGGAAACATTGCCGGCAGGGCCGCGCATCTGCTTTCAGTCGGGGGCACGCCCGCGTTTTATCTACCTCCGGCGGATGGCCTTCACGGCGGTCTTGGTGTGCTTGGGCCCGAGGATCTCGTGCTTGCGCTGTCGAAGGGCGGAAGCTCGGACGAGCTCAACGAGTTCTGCAAGAGGGCCAAGACTCTCTGCGCAGGCCTGATTTCCATCACCGCCGACAAGGCCTCTGCGCTGGCGGCCCTTTCCGATCACGTCATTCATCTCATCCTGCCGGCGAGAAGCGATCTGGGCGCGGTGGTCGCCACCGGCAGCTCGCTGGCAACGGCGGCCATAACCGATGCGCTGGTAGAGGTTTGCCGCGTGGCTCGCGGATATAGTTGGGATAGGTTGCTGTTCACCCATCCTGCCGGTGCGGTCGGCCGAGACGCAGAACAGAGCCTCAAGCGACTTCACGGCGCGGAAGGGTAATCCGATGTCCCGCGACCTGGTTGCCGGCATCGATTCTTCCACCCAATCCTGCACGGTTGTGCTGAGGCGTATCGAGGATGGTGGCGTCGTCGCGCACGCGCGTGCGCCCCATCCGGGCACAACGCCGCCGAGAAGCGAGCAGGCTCCTGAGGCCTGGTGGGATGCCCTTCTTGCCGCCTTTGGTGAGTTGATGCCCTATCAGTCGCGGATCGCGGCGATTTCGGTCGGCGGCCAGGGGCATGGGTTGGTCATGCTTGACGGCGAGGGCAAGTCGCTTCGCAATGCCAAACTGTGGAACGATACGGAGTCGGCGCCGGACGCGCATCATCTGCGCGAGCGACTGCCACCGCAGGAATGGGCACGGCGTACCGGTTCCGTCCCGGCTCCGGCCCTGACGATCAGCAAGCTCGCCTGGACGGAGCGCAACTTCCCCGGTCTGGTGTCCCATGCGCGGCACGTCCTCTTGCCGTCCGACTACATCGTCTTCCGCTTGACGGGACGTGCCATCACCGAGCGGGGGGTCTCCTCCGGCACCGGCTATTTCAACCCGTTCGCCAATAACTGGGATCTCGAACTCGCCGAGATGGCGGTCGCCGGTGTCGACTGGGATCGGATCCTGCCGGAAGTCATCGAGTTCGAGCGAGGCTGCCGGACGGGCGATCGGTGGAGCCGGGCTCCAGGCTCTTGGTGGTGCCGTCGTCGGTGCGGGATCCGGTGACAACATGACGGCTGCCCTCGGCATGGGAATCCGGGCGGGCGACATCGTGATCTCGCTGGGGACGAGCGGTACGCTCTACGGGCTCACTCCCGTTGGCATCAAAGACGGGAGCGGCGCCATCAACGGCTACGCCGACGCAACCGGCGCTTTCCTCCCGATGATCACCACCATGAATTCGGCCAAGGTTACCGATACTTTCCGGCGCTTGCTGCGCACGGATGTCGAAGAATTTGACAATCTGGCGCTGGGGACCGAGCCCGGTGCCGGCGGTGTGGTGCTCGTTCCCTATCTCGATGGCGAGCGGACCCCGAATCTGCCGGATGCGACGGGAACGCTGACCGGGTTTCGCAGCAACGTCACACCGGGCCAGATTGCCAGGGCAGCAGTCGAAGGCGTGATCTGCGGCCTCCTCGAAGGGGGAGACCTGCTGGTCTCGCATGGCCTCGAGACGGATGGCCGCCTGATCGTCACCGGCGGTGCCTCGCGATCCCGGGCCTATCGCCAGATTCTTGCCGATCTGACCGGAAAGCCGGTTTGGACCTGCGACCTGCCTGAAGCTGCCGCTGCAGGTGCGGCAGTGCAAGCCGCTTCGGCCCTGCTGGGGCGGTCGACTGCCTCGGTAGCGGAGGAATGGCGGCCGAACTACGAGGTGGTCGCCGAGCCCAATCAGGATGCTGCCCGCAAAGCCGAGGACGTCAGGGCCAACTACCGTCTAGCCTGCCATCGTGCCCAATAAGACACAAGGTAAGGGAGGTAAAATGACCGACTTAACTCGGGCAAATGTCAAACATAGCCACGGCCTCAAGGTTCCTGCCGAGGCCGGGATTGCATTCGTGCTTTTTGTCGTGTTCATAGCCGGCTCCTTGGCATCGCCCAATTTCTTCACCGTCTCCAACATCTTCGTTCTGTTGTTGAACGGAGCGGTGATCGGTTTCCTTTGCCTGGGGCAATCCTTTGTATTGTTTACAGGAGGCATTGATTTGTCTTGCGGCTCGATCGTCGCAATGACCTGTGTGCTCGCGGCCGTATTCATGGAGACGGCGGGACTGCCCTGGCCGATTGCCACTATTCTGGTGCTCGTGGTCGGGGCCCTCGCCGGCGCCGTGAACGGCGTGATCATCGACAAGACCGGCGTGCCTCCCTTCATCGTCACTTTTGCGATGATGGGCGTCGCCGCCTCGATCCCGCAGATCATCACGGGCGCGGAGTCCATTCGCGTCATGCAGCTGGGTTATCGGATGATTGGACAGGCAAAGGTCTTCGGCATTCCCTTTCCCGTCGTCGCACTTGCCGTTGCAATCGTCGTTGCTGTGTTCTTCCTGAAGCGCACGGTCACCGGCAGGCATATCTTCGCGGTGGGCGGCAATGCGGAAGCAGCCAGGCTGGCAGGGGTCAACACCTCCCGGATCACCATCCTCGTCTATGCGATTTCCGGCTTTTGTGGTGCCTGCGGCGGCCTGATCTACGGTTCCCGCCTGATGACGGGATACCCGACGGCGGGCCGAGGCGACGAGCTGTTCTTCTCGATCGCCGGCGCGGTCGTCGGCGGCGTCAGCCTGTTTGGCGGCATCGGCTCGATCTATGGAGCGATGATCGGCGCAACACTGATCGCGACCATCTCTAATCTCATGAACGTCCTCAATGTGAACGCCTACTGGCAGCCGCTGGTGATTGGCCTGATCATCCTGGTGGGGGTGACGTTCGATACCCTGCGCTCCTCCAGTCGCTTGAACATGCCCTGGACCCGGCTGTTGCAGGGCAAACTCTCGGGTGGCAACTGACGCCGCCTGGAACCGGCGCCGGCCGACACCGGCAGATCACATATCAACGATCACCATCCTAAACGGGAGGAATGCCATGATGGGAATGGGCAAGGGGGTCTTCTTTGGTGCGCTTGTTGCATCGCTGTTGACGTCAACTGTGGCCGTCAATGCCGAGGACAAGAAAGTACTCGGGGTTTCGCTGCCAAACCTGACGAACCCCTATTACGTGGCCATGAAGAAGAGCTTCGAGCAGAATGCGGCTGCGCAGGGCTTTGATGTTCGCGTCCTCATTGCCGACAATGACGATGCCAAGCAGCTTTCTCAGGTCCAGACCCTGGCCCAGCAAGGCGTCTCGGCCGTGGCTCTGAACTGCGTTTCGTCGGGGCCGTGTGTGGCATCGGTCTCCGAACTGAACCAGGCGAAGATCCCGGTCTTTACCATCAATCTGCTGCCCGATCCCGAGAGCCTCAAGGCGCAGAATCTCAAGGTCGAGCAAGCGGTTCAGACCGATCAGAAGGCGGGCGGCGTCTATATCGGCGAGCAGCTCCTGAAGGACATCGGCGCCGACGGGCATGCCGTCATCGGCATCGTCGGCGAGCCGACTTCCGTTTCGGCCAACATCCGCGACGAAGGATTCAAGAGTGCGCTTGTCTCCAACCCCAATGCGAAATTCGTCGCGCTGGTCAACGGCAAGGTCGAAGAGACGACATCCCTGAAAGTGACCACCGAAATGCTGCAAGGCAATCCGGGCATCACGGTCGTCTATTCCGACACAGAGCCGGCCGCGCTGGGGGCCTTGGCGGCCATCCAGCAATTGGGGCGCGAGGACGTGAAACTCTACGCCTTCGTCGACAAGCTGGGCGTCAAGAACATCGAGGACAACTCGATCCTGAAGGCGGGGGCGATTCAGGAACCGGCGAAGCTGGCGCAGATCCAGGTGGAGAACATCAAGAAATTCCTCGCCGGCGCGAAACTGGAGCCGGTGATCAACAGTCCGCCGCTCTTGGTCAACAAGGACAATGCCGCCCAGACGGCGGAGAAGGCCTACTGAGATGATAGACGCGCGGCCCATTCGGGCCGCGCGACCCCTAGAGCAAAGCGCGTTTGGGCGGAAACGCCTCTTTGCTCCAACTCTTTGTTTCGGCGCGTCTTTGCGATTCGAGGTGATTCCGTCAAATCGCAAAACGCCCTGGAGAGGCGGAAATGACTCTGGCGGCAAGCTACAAGGCCCAAGGTATCACGAAGTCATTCGCGGGTGTCGGCGTCCTGCACGGCATCGACTTCGAGGTGAAGGCCGGCACGATCCATGGGCTTTTCGGGCATAACGGCGCCGGCAAGTCCACACTTCTCAAGATCCTCGCCGGTGCCATCATACAAGATCAGGGTGTGCTTTCTCTTGGATCCGAGGCGCTCGCCTTGTCTTCTCCGCGCGAAGCGTTGGCGAAGGGGATCGGCTGTGTCTACCAGGAACTGCGGCTCATTCCCAATTTGACGATCGCGGAGAACCTCTTTCTTGGGCGGGAAATCGTCACCCGCGGCTTAAGAGACAGCGCAGCGATGGATGACTATGCGCGCAAGCTGATGCTCTCTTATGGTCTGGATCTCGATGTGACCAGGTTCGTAAAGGGGCTTTCCCATCCCGAGAAGCAGCTGATCGAGGTGATCGCCAACCTCGACAGCAAAGCGCATTTTCTTTTTCTCGATGAGCCCACGACCGCGCTCGATGGCCAGCAGTCGGCAGATCTTCTTGCTCAAGTCCGCCATATCGCGCGTGAGCGCAATATCGGCATCGTCCTGGTTTCCCATAAACTCGACGAAGTCCTAACCGTTTGCGACGAAGCAACGGTACTGGCCGGCGGCAAGGTGGTCCACCGAGCCCTAGGCGGAAACATCAGCAAGAAGGCCATTGTCGATGCTATTGTCGGCGATGCCCATCCGCATATGGTCGAAAGGACCAGCACGGTCAGCGACGCCAATGATGTCTTCCTGAGCGTGCAGGGCCTCGTCGGGCCTCGTCTGAAAGGCATCGACGTGGAGGCCCGCCGTGGCGAAGTACTCGGTCTCTACGGCCTGGTTGGTTCGGGCCGTACACGGTTTCTGCGATCCCTATATGGCGTGGAGGCAACCTCTTCCGGCCGGATCGAGCTACTGGGCAGGGCATACAGTCCAAAAGGGACCAAACATGCGATTGCCAGCGGCATTGCATTCCTGACTGAGGAGCGCAAGCATGACGGCTTCATCCCGCTGATGTCGGCGTATGAGAATGTGGTTCTTTCGACGCTGCAGCGTTACCGCTTCGGCGGCTTCGTGAATGTAGTCGGAGCGCACAAATCGGCGACGCACACCCTTGCGCGGATCGGGACCCGCGGCCGTTTGGATAGGCCGGTCAAGTCCCTGTCTGGCGGCAATCAGCAGAAGGTGCTGCTTGGTCGGATAATCGAGCAGAATGCAGATCTCATCCTGCTCGACGAACCGACCAAGGGGGTCGACATCGGCGCAAAGGCCGACATCTACGACATCATCCGCAATCTGGCCAATGAGGGCAGATGCATCATTGTCGTATCGAGCGAGGAAGAAGAGCTCATGGAGGTTTGCGATCGTATCGCGATCTTCCAGCACGGTCGCTGCAGCCAAAAGGCGTTGCCGGTCAGGGACTGGTCGCTCGGCAAGCTTCGCGAAGCGGCCTGGGCTCATCGAGCATGATGCAGCTGTCCGCCTCTCTTTTCGCCGCCGATCCGCTCCGGCTCGCGAACGACATTGCGGCGGTGTCGGCTCATGTCGAGTCATTTCATATCGACATCATGGATGGATCCTTCACGCCCGATTTCGGCCTGAACGCCAGGTTGGTCAAGGAGCTGCACTCAAGGACGCGAATTCCCCTGGACGTTCATCTGATGATTCGCGAGCCGCTGGCGGTGGCGATCCGCTATGCGGAAATGGGGGTCCGCTCCATTGCCGTGCATGTCGAGGCCGTCTCCAATTTTGCCGAAATCGCCTCGATTATCAAAAGTAATGGCGTTCGGGTATTTGCCGCGCTTCGGCATACGACCGCCGTGAAGGATCTGGCGGCGATCAAGGGTGAAGTCGACGGTCTTCTGTTCTTGACCGCGCCGGCAGGTGGCGGCGAATTCGACGAGGCTGCATTCGAGCGCCTAGCTGCGCGTCCAAGAGGCTTGAAGTCGGTTGTCGATGGCCGGATCGAGCCTGCACATTTTGCGAAGCTGTGTGCTCTGGACATCAATCTTGCCGTCGTCGGAGCGGCGTTGTTTGCCACGGACCGAGTGGACGAGCGCGCTAGGATGCTGTCGAATATGATCTCCTAGCTGTAGGCGCTTGCTGACGGAGCGGGGAATACTCGCAAACATCGCGGATTTCTGCTTGCATTGACTGCCAGTGGCGGTGCGGGTCTGCTCACGCTTTGCGCCAATTTGCTCGTCAATATCTGTGGCTGCTCGCAATCAACGGTGGCATGCTCAAACTGGGTACCAGTGGAAAGGGAAGGATTCAAAGCGGAACGCCGGCTATACGAAGCTGTTAGGTGAATTCGCGGGCTTGTTCCGGAGCAAGCGTGCCTGCCAGAAAGGCGCGCACGTCCGAAGGCCGGGCGTTGAGCTGGTTTATCGTGGCGGCAGCATTGTAGCCGTTGCGGGTCAATGTTGGCTTGAGGTCACCGATGGCGCGAGACAGAACCTGCTCTACAACATCAGCGGTGACTGGATTAGCCCCGCTTCGCGCGACGAGGCTTTGGGATCAAAGAGCAAAACCCTTCGGCCGCGCCGGAATGGTGGATCGGCCACATCACTCTACGCGTGATGCATTGGCGCACGCATAGTCTTCGCCGCTCACGTGATGAAGCCAGCACGTCCCCGCAGCCTCGGTCTCCAAGAGGGCAATATGGGTGAAAAGGCTGCCAGCCGCCGCGCCGTGCCAGTGGACGGTGTCCGGAGGCACCACCGCGACGTCTCCGGGATAAAGCGAACGTGCCGGCTCGCCTTCGATTTGAACGAACCCGTGGCCGACGGTCGCGATCAGGATCTGTCGAAAGTCATGCTTATGCCACGCGGTCCGCGCTCCAGGCGAGAACGTTACCGCCGTCGCATTCAGTCTCGACGGCCCCTCCGCGGCAATGAATTGGTCAAGGAAAACTTGGCCTGTGAAAGTGTCGGCTGACCCGGACGTCGTCGTCCGCTCATCGGGTGTTCGGATCATGGTTGACTCCTGCTACTTTGGCTCCGCCGGTTCCCCTAAGGTTTCCAGTACAACGCGCGCGGCCGCCATCGATGCAGGCCAGCCGGCGTAGAACGCGACATGGGTGATTAGTTCGCTGATCTCCGCGTATGCGACGCCGTTCGAGCGCCCCAAGACGAGATGATCGGCCAGCGCTTCCGGTCGGTAGGTCGCGACTAGCGCAGCGATCGTGATCAGACTTCGGTCACGTTTCGAAAGCTCCGTGCCTTCCCATACTTCGCCGAGCAAGATGCTGTCTGTGTAGTGGACGAGCGTCGGCACGATTGTCCGCACGCGCTCTCGCAACTGCTGTCGTTGTTCGGCCATGGGCTGTCTCCGCAAAGCATCTCGTTATAGGAAGAGATGTAAGGGACAATCATTGACTTGATAATGGGAATGAAGAGGCATAACCTGTTTAGCATGGCTAAACAGTCGGCATTAAGATCGGAAATCGATCTTTTTGAGGGGATTCCACAATTCTTGGCGGTCGCCCGCAACACCAGCTTCCGGGCCGCGGCGCGAGAACTGGGTGTGACGCCGGGTGCTATAAGCCAATCCGTCAAGTCGCTAGAGCGACGGTTGGGGGCACCACTCTTCATTCGCAGCACGCGCCACGTTGCACTGACGGACGCCGGCAGTGTGCTTGCGGATCGCATCGGCGATGTGCGCTCCGTGGTGGCCGATGCGATCCGCCAGATCGAAGGCTTGCAGGATCGACCTGTGGGAATCCTGCGGCTTTGCATGCGACGCTTAGCGTTTGGACCGATTATCGAACGGGCCTTGCCGAAATTTCGGAGCGCCCATCCGAATGTCGCGATCGACATCGAAGTCCGCGACGGGCCGATCGATCTCATCGCCGAAGGATTCGATGCCGCCGTGCGGATTGGCGAATACCTGGAGCCCGACATGCTTGCCGTTCGGATTGGAAGGCCCTTTCATTGGGTGGTCGTCGGCTCGCCCAACTACCTTGCGGAGAGAGGAACACCCAAGACGCCAAGTGATCTCCTCAACCATGACTG
The DNA here is from genome assembly GCF_056754975.1 of Labrys sp. HAY1-8F. NCBI lineage: Bacteria > Pseudomonadati > Pseudomonadota > Alphaproteobacteria > Hyphomicrobiales > Xanthobacteraceae > Labrys > Labrys sp. HAY1-8F. The sequence goes on from NZ_JBPGWZ010000001.1 coordinate 45,341, forward strand.
CATTGGCTATCGCATTGGCGGCGAGCCGATGCCGTATCAATGGGAGTTTCGCAATCGAGATCGCGATCTACGCGTACGCCCGTCTGCAAACCTGATTGTCAACGATGCCGGCGCGCTCTGTGCCCTGGCAGAACAAGGCATGGGCCTCGCTTACACTTCGGATAACGTCGCCGAGGAAGCGCTGCGCGAAAAACGCCTTCGTAAGGTCCTGAGCGACTACATGCCGTCCGAGGACGCGCTCTATCTCTATTTCCCCGCAGGGAACCGCAACGAACCGAAGCTCCGCGCGTTTGTCGACACCATAATCGCCTCACGCGATCTTTGAGGCGACATGTCATTTCTCGAAATAAATGCGACTCGCTCGAATTAATTACGATTCGCCGACCGAGTTTGGGGAGGACGATGCGATCGGAGTAGGTGTGGCCGGTTGACTTCAGCGGCGGTCGGCTATCGACGTTATCGCGAGATTCCGCCCGAAAAATTTACAACGGGCTCGCAATCGTCGTCATCTGTTCACATTATGTGAGATAGTCGCGGGCGTGTTGCAAAACTCATTCGCATATGTAGGGGTCTCGCAAAAATCGGGAGATCTGCGACATGACCATTTTAGCTTTCTCTCTCCAGTCGATGGTTAGAAAGTGCATGTATTTTCTTCAGGAGAAGCGATTCTATGCTGAACCAAGAAGTAAGAATGTCGAAGATCGGAGAGATAATTGATGAATATTTGAGAAAATATGCACGTTGAATTCGTTCCCGTGCTTAAGGGCCGAAAGCTAGCCTGGAAGCGAACCGCGTCCAAAGCGGACTTCGATCTCTGCATTGATCCCATTGACCAGTTGGGAAGCCTGCCAAGTTGGTGTTCGTTTACGAGATCAGACGAGATGATCCCGCGAATATCGCAAATTGCTCAGGAGTCATTCAAGGCGGCCATCGCTGATTTAAATGACGTGGTCACGCTTGATGATCTGGCGAGTTTGTTTCAACGCAGGTCAAAGATGCATTTTCAGCGCTTCTCGCTGGAGAATTACATGCAAACCGATTTGGCCCAGGGGCTGGTGCTTATTTCGATAGGACAAGAGCAAGCAGGGTACGAACTTCTTGATAGATTTTGTAACCGGTTCAATCTGGAACGCCACCTAGCCGCTCTCGGCAAAGCAGAGGCAGAGGCGAAACTAACGTCGTCGCATAAATCCTGAATTTGGCGACGTTGCGGAAGTCTGATGCTAAAGTCATTGCAGAAGGTAAGAGTTTCGCGACAACTCCAAAAACAGGGAAGCTAGCCACGCTGTCGTAGAGAGCATCACCGCGAAGACCGTCCGTCGTACCCTTCACCAAGGCTGCGTCGATCTTGTCCTTTGTCTGCCCCATCTTCGTTACTCCGAACTATCGGCGTCGTGAGCCAATCTCAGGCAATTTGATAGAATACTACAAGATTGGCCTTCCCTATGGTCATATAGCTTGTGCGGATTGCTGGATCACGGGTCTCAATCCGCGGTGGGCAAGCGGCCATACAAAAGTGGACCTCGCGCCCCTGACAGGGGTTCGAGGCCCGCAAAACGGCCAGACGATGTGTCCGCACCGATGGAAGGGTCCTGGCGAACTTAGCCCGCAGCCGGTGCCGCGCCGATGCTTGAGTCCCATGCCCGTTTCAGTGGGCGCCGCCGCCACCATTGCCGGCCTGGATCTTCCGGGTCAGGAGCACCGCGACCGCTGCGAGTGCCAGCACTGTGCCAATCACCGCGAACGTGTCGCCAAAGCCCAGAATGAGCGCCTGGCGGTGGACGGTCGCCCCGATCACACCGATCGCCTTGTGCTGGGCAAGGGCGGCATCGGTCACGCCATGCGCCATGAAATACTGTGTCAGATGATCGATCCTGTCGCGCACCTCGTCTCGAAACAAAGTGACAGACTGGCCGATGATGTTGGAGTGAAACTGCTCGCGCTTGGTGAGCACCGTTCCTAGCGCGGCGGTACCGACCGCGCCGCCCAGATTGCGCAGCATGTTCGAAAGGCCCGATGCCGCGCCGGCGTCGCTGGGCGCGATGCCCGCGGTGGTGATCACGCTGATCGGCGTCAGCACCAGGGCCTGGCCAATGGCGCGCACGATGTTGGGCAGGAAGAACTGGTCGCCGGCATTGTCCAGCGACAGGTTGACATTCATGAAGGCGCTTGTCGCGAAAATGCTGATGCCGACGAAAGCGATGAAACGCACGTCGAAATGCTTGAGCAGCAGTGGCACGAACGGAATGATGAGGAGTTGCGGCAGGCCGGTCCAGGCTAGGACCAGGCCGATCTGCTCGGCATTGTAGCGCTGCACCTGGCCCAGATATTGCGGCAGGATGTAGACAGTGCCGAAGAGTGCTACGCCGACCAGCACGTTGACCACGATGCCGATGCCGAAATTGCGCTGTATCAGGAGGCGCAACTGGACCAGCGGCTTCTTGACGGTCAGCTCGATGACGATGAAGGCGGTCAGGAACAGGCCTGCGATCAAGGCGAGCTTGACGATGAAAGTCGACTGGAACCAATCATCCTTGTTGCCTTCCTCGAGCACAGTCTGCAGCGCCGCAAGCCCGATGGCCATGGTGGTGATACCGGCCCAATCTCCCTCCCTGAGGAGAGAGAGCTGCATCGGCTTCTTTTCCAGCGTGAAATAGAGCGCCACGAACATGAGCAGACTCGGCGGCGCATTGACGAAGAAGATGGTCTGCCAGCCGTAATTCTCGGTGAGATAGCCGCCGATGGTCGGGCCGATGGCGGGGGCGAAAGTGACCGACAAGGCGAACATGGCCAGCCCGATCGGTTGCTGGCTCTTGGGCAGTCTGGTCAGCACCATGGTGAATGCCATGGGGATCAGCACGCCGCCGGCGAAACCCTGGAGACCACGCAACGCGATCATCGTGCCGAGATCATGGGCGAAGGCACAGGCTGCCGAAAACAGGGCGAACAGCACCACATTCACCAGCATATAGAGCCGGAACGAAAAGACGCGGCTGAGATAGTCCGTCAAGGGGATCACCACGATCTCGCCGATGAGATAGGACGTCGAGATCCACGCACCATTGTCGACGCCGGTGCCGATGCCTCCTTCGATGTTGAGCAACGAGGCGTTGGTGATCTGAATGTTGAGGATCGCCATGAAGGCGCCGATCATGGCGGCGAGCACCGCGATCCAGGCGTTTGTACTCGCCTTTTCGACCGGCTTCGCCGCAAGAGGCTGGGCTTGAGAAGAGCCGAGCCCAACAATCTGGGTCTGGGTAGACATCGCAGCCTCCTGGCCGCTGTGTGAAAGGGGCGCGCCTTAGTTGATCGCACCAGCCGTCGAGGCGATCCGCGTCGCCTCCGGCTTGGTGTCGATGGACGGGTAGACCGACATGCCGGGTCTAAGCACGACAGGAAGGGCGCCTGCCTGGTCGAGTACGATCTTCACCGGGATGCGCTGTACGATCTTGGTGAAATTGCCGGTGGCGTTGTCCGGCGGCAGCAAGGCAAATTCCTGGCCGCTTGCCGGCGACAGGCTGTCCACATGGCCTTTGAAGATCTGTCCGGGGAAGGTATCGACCTCAATTTCGACCGGCTGCCCGGCCTGGACATCGGTGAGCTGGGTCTCCTTGTAGTTGGCGATGATGTAGGCCTCGCGGCTCGGCACCACAGCCATGAGCTGCGTGCCGGCCTGGACATATTGGCCGACCCGCAAGGTGCGGTTGCCGACCAGGCCGTCGATGGGGGCAACGAGATTGGTATAAGATAGATTCAACTCGGCCTGGTCCTGCGCTGCCTTGGCGCCGGCGAGCGCGGCCTGCACCTGGGCAAGCTCGGCCCGGTTCACGTCGAGTTGCTTGGTGGCCCTGGCGAGCACGGCGGTGTCGCGCGTGACTGCGGCGCGGGCGGCGGCAATGCGGGAGGAGGCCTGCTGCGCGTTCTGGAGGCTGCCGAAGCCTTTCTGCGCGAGCTCGGCATAGCGCTTGTCTTCCTGCTCGGCGAAGGTCTGGTTAGCAAGGTCGACGGCGACGGTCGCCTGCGCCGCGTCGATCTCGGCCTGTTCGGCAACCAGGGCTGCCTCCTTGTTGGCGATATTGGCGCTGGCCGCCGCGACCTGCGCCCGGGCCTGTTCGAGGGCGACCTTGAAGTCGCGGTCGTCGATCCGGGCCAGGACTTCGCCGGCCTTTACCGGCTGATTGTCGTTGACCAACACCGTCGCAACATAGCCGGACACCTTCGGGGAAATCGTCGTGCTGTCGGCCTTGACATAGGCGTCGTCCGTGGCGACCAGGAAGCGGCCGACCGTCCAATAGTCCCAGCCATAATGCGCGGCACCTGCAAAAGCCGCAAGGGCAACGCCGGCAAGCAACAGCCAGCGCGCTGGGCGTGCTTTTCTTGTCGATTGCTGTGGAACGGGGAGGGTAGGCTCATTGACCAGCTCTATGCCGGGCAGTGTCTCGGCCGCAGGGACGGTCTTCTCATTGGTGAAGACGACTCCATGCTTGCTCATGATCCGATCCTTTCCTGGTGGAGCTGCCGGAATCGGGCTTGCTCTCTTTTAGGAAAATTGATATTTTCCTAATTAATCTCAGTTGCTCTTACTGTCAATAGAATTTGGAAAATGGTCATGATCCTAAATGTGGAAACTCCCAGGCGCCAGCGTGGGCGACCGCAGATCCGGCCGGATGCAGAAACCAGGCAGTTGATCGTCGAAGCCGCCCGTTGTGAATTCCATGGCCATGGCTATGCCGGCGCCAGCATGGGGCGCGTTGCCGAACGGGCGGGGGTCTCAACCAAGACCATGTACCGCCTGATCCCGACCAAGGCCGATCTGTTCCGCAGTGTCGTCGCGGCACGGATTTCGCGCTTCTTTCTGGACCTGGACGAGGAGCGCCTCGAAAAGCTACCGATCGAGGCGGCCCTTGAGCATATTCTGGTCGGCTATGGCGCCTTGACCTTCGATGAGGAGGCGGTTTCGAGCCTTCGTCTCGTCATGGCCGAATGCGACCGCTTTCCCGAGATTGCCACCGCCTTCTATGAACTGGCTTTGCGTCCCACCAGCCAGACCATGGTGGCATGGCTCAAGCGGCAGCACGATCTCGGCGAAATCGAGATCGAAGACCCCGAGGCTGCAGTCGGCATGCTCCGCGGCATGATGACCATGGAGCCGCAGCGCGCCATCATGCTCGGCCTGCGCTCCCCGCCCGGACGCGAGGAGATCGCGGCCCGGGCGCGTCGGTGCGCCCGTCTCTTTCTGAACGGATGCCGGGCTCACAGAGACTAGAATCGATCTTTGCGGACGGTCGCGGTTTCGATCAGTCCGGCGACGGTTGCCGGGCCTCAACGCACTGAACGGAATGTCGCGCGCAGGTCTTGCGATAGGGCCTCCGGCTGTTCCCAGGCCGCAAAATGCGTGCCCTCGTCGTGGCGCTTGTAGAAAACAAGGTTGGGATAGGCCTTGCGGGTCCAGCTTTCCGGCGCCTGGTAGATCTCGTCACGAAAGGCGCTGACGCCGGTCGGCAAGGAGATGCCCTTGGGCGCGAAGAAGGCGAGCTTGCTTTCCCGATACAGCCGCGCCGATGAGACCGCCGTGTTCGTCAGCCAGTAAAGCGTGATGTTGTCGACGATATCGTCTTTCGTCAGGCCTTCGCTGGCGCCGTCGAAGACGCGCGCGATCAGGTTATAGCTGCGGATGTCGTGGTCGATGATCCAGGCCGCGAGGCCGACTGGCGAATCCGCCAGCGCATAGAGCGTCTGCGGCCGGCCTGCCATTTCCTGCGCATAGCCAAGCCCGGTCGAATAGAAATCGACGAGTTGATCCCAGGCGTGCTTCTCCTCGCCATTCAAATCCGCGGGCTCCGGGCCGTTCGGGATCAGCGGAGCGATCCGCGGAGGAATGGTCGCGGGCATGTGGGTGTGGATCGCCGCGAGGCCGGGCGGACGCTGCAGCGCCATCTGCTCGGTCACCGCGTTGCCCCAGTCTCCGCCCTGCGCGACGTAGCGGTCATAACCCAGTCGCTGCATCAGCACGGCCCAGGCACGCGCGATATGCTGCGGGTCCCAGCCATTGACGGTGGGCTTGCCGGAAAAGCCATAGCCCGGCAATGACGGGATCACCACATCGAACGCATCGGCCGCACTGCCGCCATAAGCGATCGGATCGGTGAGCGGGCCGATGATCTTCAACTGCTCGATGATCGACCCGGGCCAGCCATGCGTGACGATGATCGGCAGCGCGTTGGGATGCCTCGACTTCACGTGGATGAAGTGAATGTCGACGCCGTCGATATTGGTGATGAAGTTCGGATAGCTGTTGATCCGCGCTTCGGCACGGCGCCAATCATGCTGGTTCGCCCAATAGTCGGCGAGCTTCTGAATGGTCGAGAGACCAACGCCCTGTGTCGGATCGTTCTCGCGTTCCGGCCATTTGGTCGACTTGATCCGACGCTTCAGGTCGGCAAGTTCGTCGTCGGTCGCATGGTAGCGAAACGGCTGGATCGAACTGTCGCCGATCGTCTTATGGCCGACAGCGGCAGCGTCGGACGACGGGTTTCCGGTGCTCGAAGGGGATGCTGTTGCGGTGGATATCAAGGCAGGAAGCATCACACCGATCGTTCCGGCGACGGCCGATGCGACGAAGTTCCTGCGGCCAATCAAGGGGTGGGAGGCAGGCATGGCAGTTCTCCTGAAGCAGTTCTTGGGAAGCCGATGGGCTTCTTGATGAAAAATGTGTGAAAACAAAGAGTTAGAGGGAGAGTGCGATTTGGGGAATTTGCACTTTCCGCGGGGGTTAGAGCGAAGACGCGGCAGGATCGATGAGAAGGCCGCGCCGCGTCCTTGGCTCCGCGTGCGTGGGAGTCGTGAGTCCAGAGTCAGCGGGTTTGGACTACGCAGAAACGGCGAGCGCGACGCTGGCGGTGATGCCGCTACGGGTCATCTTCGAATAGGGGCAGGTCGCGTGAGCGCGCTCGACCAGCCGCTGTGCGACATCATCGGCGATGCCGGGGATGCTGACGTTCAGGCGGGCGGTCAGGAAATACCCCTCCGCTTCATCAAGCGACAGGTTCACCTCGGCGTCGACCGCAGTCTCGGCCGGAAGCCTGATGCCCTGTTCCCTGGCAGCGTGTCCGAGCGCGCCCTCGAAGCAGGCGGACCAGCCTGCCGCGAAAAGCTGTTCGGGATTGGTGCCGGGACGGTTCGAGCCGGGCACCGACAGCTTGACGTCGAGCTGGCCGTCCGAACTTTTTGCCCAGCCTTCGCGGCCGCCGACGGTGTGGACATGTGCGGTGAAGAGAGTCTTGGCAGTCATGGGAAGTCTCCTGTCGTTGTATTCGGTGATGACCGATACTTGGAGGAGACTTGAGACCGACAGCAGACGGCCAAAACGATAGGCAGCCTCTCAGGCGCTGATATGGAAAACCCCAGGTCGATTGTCGCGACGTGCCATGACGTCACCACCTCGCCTCTCGATTGAATTCAGGTTGGTTTGAACGCGCCGAGATCTTTCAGCTTACGCTTCAGGCGTGGCGCTATCCAATCGATGAAGACTCGTACTTTCAAGGGCAGCAGCCCTTGGCGAACATAAACCAGGTGCACGGGAAATGACGGGCTCTCATAGTCGTCGAGTATCGCGACCAATGCGCCCGATTGCAGATCGCCAGCGACCTGGTAGCGGGGGAGGCGGACGATGCCGACTCCACGCAAGGCCGCGGTCAGGGTAGCCGTCGCGGTATTGGCGCGAATGCGGACGTTGGGCTTGCCTTCCTGCCTGCGGCCTTCGCGCTGATAGAGCCAGCCTGGTTCGGTGATGTGGCCGAAGACGGCGCCTTCGTGGCCGGTGAGGTCTTCCGGGCTCGAGGGGCACCCCTTGCGCGCCAGATATTCCGGGCTGGCGCAGGTCACGAAGTCGAAATCGCCGACCTTGACCGCATAGAACGAACTGTCGGCAAGTTCACCCAGGCGAACGCCAACATCGACATGCTCATCGACAAGGTTCACGACACGATCGAGAGAGAGAATGTTCAGCGTGATCTCGGGGTGTTCGCACATGAAGTCATAGGCGAAGGGCAGCACATGGTCATGACCGAACGCGATCGGCACGGTGATCGTCAAAACGCCCCTGGGCGTTTCATATTCACCTGATGCCCGCAGTTCGGCATCCTCGATTTGCGCGATGATCTGGCGGGCCGCATCGACATAGTCGCGGCCCGTATCGGTGAGCTGGACGTTCCGGCTGGTCCGAACCAAAAGGCGCGTGCCGAGATGGCGTTCGAGGTCCGCGACCTTCCGGCTGACGCTCGGCAGCGGTGCATTCAGCTTGCGACTTCCGGCCGACAAACTGCCGGCGTCGACGACCGCCAGCAAAACCTGCATTGCGTCGAGACGGTCCATAAGGCCATACCCCCCACATTACCGGATTCAGCTCTGATCCGTAGTGCTGATAGGGCATTGTATAGACACATTGCTTGTTCGGCATCGCGCGTAGATGCGCGGCGAGCGATCACGCGAGCTAAAAGATACCCGATCCGGGACAGGACAAGGCCGAGAAACCTCACATTGCCGTTGAGGTCGGTTGAACGATATGCCGGGCCTTTCGCTTTTTCGAGAGGCTGGTTTTCATTCTTGATAGCTGCCGCGCGACATCCAGAACCACTAGTTTTCCTTCGATCGCCAGGCATCGCAGGAGCTGATGCCCGTGGATAGCTGAGGAGATACGAGAATGTCAGAGACAATGGGGACCGCCGTCGTCACCGGCGCATCGAGTGGAATCGGCGCGGTCTATGCCGACCGCCTTGCCGAACGGGGGTACGACCTCGTCCTGATCGCGCGCAACGCGGACAAGCTGGCACATGTCGCCGAACGGATCCGTGCCAACACCAGCAGCAAAGTGGACGTCATGTCGGCCGACCTTGCGGATGCCGCGGACCTCGCCCAGGTCGAGGCCTTTCTCAGGGATACCCCGGACGTTACCTTGCTCGTCAACAATGCGGGTCTTGGCGGGGCGCTGAAGCTGGTCAACTCCGACGTCGACCAGATGACTTCGCTGATTTCGCTCAACGTCACGGCGCTCACCCGCTTGACCTATGCGGTCGTCCCGCAATTCATCGCGCGCGGCACCGGTACGATCATCAATATCGCTTCGATCGTTGCCATCAATCCGGAGGCGCTGAACGGCGTCTACGGTGGCAGCAAGGCGTTCGTCCTCGCCTTCAGCCAGAACCTTCAGCACGAGCTCGCTGGCACCGGCGTCACCGTGCAGGTTGTGCTTCCGGGCGCTACCGCGACCGACTTCTGGGCGATCGCCGGCCGCCCGCTTGAGCAGATGCCGGCCGCGATGGTCATGCGTAGCGAGGATCTCGTCGAGGCGGCGCTCATCGGGCTTGACCGGGGCGAGTTTGCCACCATCCCCTCTCTCCAGGATGGCGAACTCTTCGACGCCTACGAGGCCGCCCGACGGGCGATGATCGGCAAGCTTTCCACGGCTACCCCGGCGCCCCGCTACCGCGACGTGGGTTAGGGCTTTGTCGCAAATCTTCAGTGGCCTGAGGATGTCGACCTAACTCTGCCTTTGTGCAGGCGGCGATCGCATCGAATTGTTCTTTGATGTTCGGGGCTAGAGCGAAGGCGAAACGACCCCTGCATCATGCCACAGTCTGCCTGAGTGAAACGCATCCGCTCAGGCGGGGACCGCCAATTGCCCGACGGGAATGTGGCAACGTATGAAACCATCAGCCGTGCGTTGAAGGGGCGGACGGCTTTGCGCGCATCGAGAGTCGACCTGGCGCGGGCAGCGGCCCGCCAATGGGCATCCCTCCCCGTGTACCGACACGGACTGAGGCATCGCCGGCGGCATCGGCTTATAATCGTCCTTGTGCAGGTCGGGCGCGGCGCGCAGCAGCATTTCCGTATAGGGGTGCCGGGGCGAGCTAAAGAGGGCCTTGGTCCGGCTGACCTGCATGAGCTCGCCGAGATAGAGGACAGCCACCCGGTCGGCCAACTGGCGCACCACGGCCAGGTCATGCGAGATGAACAGCATGGCCACGGCATGCTGTGCCTTCAAGGAGGCCAGCAGTTCGACGATCTTGGCTTGAACGGAGACGTCGAGGGCAGACAGGATCTCGTCGCAGATCAAAAGCTGCGGCTTGACGAGCAGGGCCCGAGCGATCGCCACGCGCTGGCGCTCGCCACCGGACAATTGCTCGGGAAAGCGCTCGAGGTAGTCGGCATGAAGGCCGACGCTTTCCAGGATATTTTCAAGCGTTGCCGTCTCGAATTCGATGCCGAAATGATCCAAAGGGCGTTCGAGAATGGCCCGGACCTTGCGGCGCGGGTTGAGGGAGGCATCCGGGTTTTGAAAAATATACTGGATCTGCCGCAATTGCTGGCGTGAGCGCTGGGAAAGCCGCGGTTCCAGCCGTTCGCTGCCCAGGCTGATGGATCCCGACCGGGGCGCCAGACGGCCACTGATGGCGCGCGCGATCGTCGACTTGCCACTGCCGGATTCACCGACCAGCGCCACGATCTCACCGGCGTTCAGTTCGATCTCGATCTCGCGTGCCGTGACCTTCCCCTCCTGGGCGAGCAAGGTCCTCAGCCAGCCGGATTGAGTGTAGGAGAGCGTCAGATTTTGCAGCGAAAGCAAATTGCCAGTGGCATCGGTGTTGCCGATGGGTGTCTTGTCGAGCACCGGCGGCGTCGCGGGCGGCGCAAGTTCTCTCCAGCGCATGCAGGCCACGGCATGGCTGGCGTCAACCTTGTCGAGGGATTGTGGGGTCGAGCGGCAAGCCTCGCTGGCGGTATCGCAGCGCGGCTGGAATTTGCAGCCGCCGGGCATTTGATCCCGCCTCAGGACGCCCTTCAGGCCCCTGGCTCCCAGGGTGGCGTGCTGGATTGTCGGAATGGAGGCGATCAGACCGCGTGAATAGGGGTGGAGCGGCCGCGACAGCAAGGTTTCGCTGTCGGCGGTCTCGACCAATTGGCCGGCATACATGACGCCGATCCGGTCGGCGATCTGGGCTAGCAGGGCAAGATCATGGGTGACATAGAGCATCGCCATGCCGATCCGGCTTCTGAGCTCCGACAGCAGGCGGATGATCTGGCGCTGGGTCGTGACGTCGAGGCCGGTCGTCGGTTCATCCAGGACGAGAAGATCGGGATTGCAGGCAACCGCCATCGCGATGGTGACGCGCTGCTGCTGCCCGCCGGAGAGTTCGTGCGGGTAGCGCCGGCGGACGTCGCCAAGGCCCACCAACGCAAACAGCTCCCGCAACCTGTCATCCATCGAGACATTGTCCGCAAGGGCTCGATGGGTCGAGATCATCTCGCGGATCTGCGACCCCACGCGCATGCCCGGGCTCAAGGCCGTCGTCGGGTTCTGGGGGACGAAGGCAATCTTTCGCCCGCGCAGCGCGGCCAGCGAAGGCGCGTCGAGTTGCAGCAAGTCGGTTCCCTCGAAAAGGACCTGGCCTGTCTGGACCCTGCTGTTGGGCGCCTGGTAGCCGAGCAGCCGATAGGCCACCGTCGATTTTCCGCAGCCCGATTCGCCGACCAGGCCGAAGGCTTCTCCACGCGCGATGTCGAACGAGACCCCTTCGACGATATTCGTCCAACCGGCCGGTCCCGCATAGGCGATGGAAAGATTGTTGACGGCAATCAGCTTCGTCATGGTTCAGGCTCCCATCGCCGGCCGCTGGCCGAGCATGCGCGACAGGCCATCGGTGAACAGGTTGAGGCCGATCACCAGAGAGGCGAGGCCGAGCCCGGGGCCGAATACCGTCGCGGGCGAAGCAATCAGGAGATTGCGGTTTTCGCTGATCATCAGGCCCCATTCCGGGGTCGGCGGCCGGATGCCGAAGCCGAGAAAGCCCAGCGCGCCGATGAGGATGGGCGCATAGCTCAGGCGCAACGAAAACTCGACCAGGAGGATGTTGGCAGCGTTGGGCAGGATTTCGCGCAGCACGATCGACCACAGTCCCTCGCCGCGAAGCTGAGCGACGGCGACATATTCGCGCGTGGCGATTTCCATCGCCGCCGCCCTGGCGATACGGGCAATGCGGGGTGCGTAGACCAGGCCGACCACGAAGACGATCAACAGCGGATTTCCCGCCAGTGCCGGGCCTGCCGCAATGATGACGACCAGGGCCAGGGCCAGGAACGGGATGCTGATCATCGCCTCGACCAGGCGTTGGGAAATCTCGTCGAACCAGCCTCCGACATAGCCCGAAATCAGCCCCAGGATCGTTCCTGCCGTCATGCCCAGTATGGTGCCGCCGCAGGCCAGCAGGAGCACGATGTGGGCGCCATGCATGAACCGGCTGAAGACATCGCGCCCGATCTGGTCGACCCCCATCGGATGCAGCCAGGACATGCCCGACAGGGGCATGCCCGTCGCCATCTGGGCGAAGCCATAGGGCGTCCACAGCGCGCCGATGGCCGCGAACAGCACATGGGCGGCAAGGATCGTCGCGCCGATCCGGAAGGGGCCGGGCGTATCACGCCAGCCCCAGCCGCCGATACGCAGCCTCTGCCGCCTTTGGCGGCTATAGAGCCTGATGAACGTCATGAACCTGTCCTCAAGCGGGGTTGCAGGAGGGTGGCGCCGAGATCGGCGAGCAGATTGGCCGCGATGTAGACGGCTGCGCTGATCATCACCGTCGCCTTGATCAGCGGGATGTCGCGCAATTGCAGCGCGTCGATCAAAAGCGTGCCGAAGCCGGGATAGGAAAATACGCGCTCCACGATGACCACGCCGCCGATCAGGAAGCCGAGATTGAGCGCGGTGACGTTCAAGGCCGGCACGATCGCATTCGGCAGCGCATGGCGCCAAAGCACGGCGCGAGGCTTGAGGCCCTTCAGTTCTGCCAGGCGCACATAGTCCGAGCGCAGTACCTCGATCAGGCTGTCGCGCAGGACCCGGATCGCATAGACGGCCATCATGATGGCCAGTGTGACCGCAGGCAGAACCATGGCGCGCAACGTGCTCGCCCAGCTGCTGGTTTCGGATATGGTCGACAGGGCCGGCAGGATCGGCAATGCCACTGCGAACACGAAGAGCAGGATGGTTGCCAGCAGGAAATCCGGCAAGGACAGCAGCAGCAGCGTGATGAAGGATATCACATTGTCGGCGATGCTGCCTCGTCGTGTCGCCTGGACGACGGCGGGAACGATCGCAAGCACGACATAAAAGGTGAATGCCAGCGAGGAAAGCAGCAGCGTGTTGACGATGCGCGGGGCCAAGACGTCCGCGATCGGCCGGCCGGTGGCAAGCGAAGCACCGAGATTGCCGTGCAGAAGATCGGTGAGCCAGGTCAGATATCGGCTCCAGGCCGGTTGATCGAGATGCATTTGCTGGCGCAGTACTTCCAGAGCCTTCTGCGTGGCATCGCGTCCGAGGATGCGCGAGGCGATGTCTCCCGGTAGGGCCTCCAGGATGAGGAAGATCAGTATCGACACCAGCAACAAGGTGAAGATCGACAGGCCGACCCTGGCAATGACGAGGCGAAGGATCTTCATGGCGCTTCGTTCCCCTGTGTGGTCGAAGCGGGCAGGAAGGCTGCATCGGTGAGAAGGTCGCCCGCCCAGACGTAGAGCAGCACCAAGGGCCTGTCGGCCGACAATGTGGCGTGGGGGAGCCAGGGGGGATGGTGAATGATCTCGCCGGCCTGACGCGAGACCCAGGACGAAGTGCCCGCCTGCCAGAACGAAGGACCGGTCAAGGGATAGTAGATTTCGTCGGCGGGATGATGATGGAGCGGGTAATGGGTCTGCGGGCCCAGGAACATCAAGCCGAAGGCGATCTGACTGTCGGTCAGCAGGGTGGGGGGGCCGTTCTGCGGGCCGCAGATGACGGCATAGCCGTAATTGTCCGCAAAGCTCGGGCTGGGCGGGGCGGCGAGATAGCTGGGACTGCGTGTGACATGGACAACAGGCAGGAGGTCGAGGAGGGCGCTTGCCAGCGGCGAAGGATCGCCGTTGGCCGCAAGCTCCGCCTCGCAGGCCGACTGGATCGGCACGCACGCGCTCGGGATTTCGCGGACGGCCGCGAGGCTCTGGGCCAGAACCCGCAGACGGCTGGCATGGGAGGAAGCCACCGGATGGTGCGGACGGTCCAGGCCGTCAGCGAAATCGAGCATGAATCTTGTCAGACGATGAAGTGGCATGCGCAAACGGCCTTTCTCAGGAGCACTGGGCTCCTGAGGTTGGGTTCGGAAAGAGGTGTTGGAAAAGCAGCTAGTCGGCGCAGCTCAGTTCGGCATAGTCGATGCGATTGACATCGACATGGGGCGTGTAGCCGCTGCAGCCCTGGCGAAGCCCGGCCACGGCCGAGGTGAAGATCGGCAAGATCATGCCTCCCTCTTCGGCCACCATGCGCTGGGCGTCGCGATAGAGGGCCGTGCGCTGCTGCGGATCGGAGGTTTGTCCTGCCTTGACGACCAGAGCGTCGAAGTCGGGCCGATGCCAATGCGTCTCGTTCCACTCCGACTTGGTGTTGAGCGAGAGCGTCAGGGCCTCGGCCGGCGGGCGGGCGCTGGTATAGGAGATCACGGCCGGCTTTTTCAGCCAGATCGTGTCCCAATAGCCTTCCGCGGGTGAGGTGATGACATTGACCTTGATGCCGGCGGGCTCCGCCATTTGTGCATAGACCTGGGCCAGGAGCAGCATGCCCGGATAGGAATCGGAGGTATAAAGATCGAATTCGATGCCGTTGGGATGGCCGGCCTCCGCAAGCAGGGCCTTGGCCTTTTCGACGTCGGCGGCCTTCGGCGGCGTGGCGAGGCCAAAGGGGGAATTCAGCGGGATGGGCGTATCGCCGCCGGTTTCCCCATAGCCCAAGAGCACGGTGTCGAGGATCTTCTGGCGATCCATCACCAGCTTCAGGGCCTGGCGAACACGTGGGTCGTCGAAGGGGGCCGTGTCGGTCCATACCGCAAGATAGAGCGAGGTCGCGCCCGGGGTGGAAACCAGTGAAACGGCGGGATTGTCCTTCAAGGTGATGAGGCTGGCCGGATCGACGGCCAGCGACAGGTCTACCGAACCGGACAGCAGGGCCGAAAGGCGCGAGGTCGACTCCAGGCTGGTGGTGATCTGCAGGCATTCGGCCTTGGGCAGGCCCGTGCGCCAATAATGAGGATTGCGGCGCATCACCCGCACCGGCCCGTTGATCGAGAAGGTTTCCTGCACGAAGGGGCCGGTGCCGTTGCCCTTGGTCTTCAGTTCCTCGCTTTTGGCGCCGTCCCGCACCATCAGGGCATATTTCGTGGCGATCAGCATCGGCAATTCCACCACCGGCTGCTTGACCTTGAAGCGTACCGTGTGGGCGTCGACCGCCGTAATGCCTTGCGCATCGAGGAAGGCGAGCGTCGAAAACCCACCGGGCGAAACGGCCGGGTCGAGCAGGCGGCGATAGGAATAGACCACGTCGGCCGCGCCGAAATCCGAGCCGTCATGGAACTTGACGCCCTTCCTGAGATGAAAGGTCCACTCGGTGGCATCGGCGTTGGATTCCCATTTCTCGGCAAGGACGGGAACAGCTTCCATCGTCTTGCTGCGATCGACCAGAGGTTCGTAGACCGCTCGTATGTGATAGGCGCTGTCAGTGCCGATCAGCGCAGCAGGATCCATGGTTTGTTTTTCGCCGTCGGATTCATAACCCAGCACACGGACGCATTGGCCCTCGGCAAACGCTGCCGTTGCTGAAAGAATGCTTACGCCAAGCGTAAGCGTGAGGATGGAGTATTTTATGAATTGCTTATTCACTTGCGTTCCCCGTTTTTATCATTTGAGAGAATGTTAGTGAGCTTTGCCGGCCCCTTGCAAACGACAAGAATTCGCGGCTAGATGAATGAGATTCATGTGGCAGAGCCAAACGTGGTCCAGAGAACGCTTCCTCCCCTTTCCACCTTGCGCGTTTTCGAAGCGGCGGCGCGGCTATGCAGTTTCAAGAATGCCGCTTTGGAGCTGAATCTTACGCAATCGGCCATCAGCCACCAGATCGCGTCGCTGGAGCGCAATCTCGGCACGCAACTCTTCATCAGGAAGCCAGGACGGGTCGAGCTGAGCCAGAAGGGGACGCTGTATCTATCGGTCATCCAGGATGCCCTGGACCGCATCGCCCTGACCACGGACCTCATCCGCGAGGCGCCGGTCAAGGGATCGCTGACCGTACAGGTCTATGTCACGGTCGCCGTGCGCTGGCTCATACCCAGGCTGCATCACTTCAACGAAGTCTCGCCCGAGATTACCGTCAGCCTGGATGCGAGCCTGCTCGATTGGGATTTCAATCCCGATCACGCGGATGTCGGATTGATCTATACACGCACGCCCGAACGGGCCCGGGTCAGCTACACCTTGTTGAGAAAGGAACGGCTCGTCGCCGTCTGTTCGCGAACCATTGCCGAGGCGATCTCATCACCTCAGGATCTGTCGCATTTCCCCTTCCTGTCGATATCTGGCGCGACCGACGATACCGCGATATGGGCCCAGAGCCTCGGCCTGTCCAATCTCCTGCACAAGAGCGCACCGCGCTACGACAGCACCTTGCTCGCAATCGAGGCCGCGATGAACGGCCAAGGCTTGGTGGTGGTTCCCCATTTCCTGGTCGAGGCGGATCTGCGCAGCGGCAATCTGACGATACCCATGCCAGCCGATGTGATGCAGCCCGGCGGCTGGTATCTTGCGCATCTGCAGAGGCGCAGCAATGAAAGGCCGATCCGGGAGTTTCTGCGCTGGGTGCAGTCCCAGTAGATTGCCCTCGATCCGAACGTTTGGGCACGGAGAGGGATCGGCATTTCGACAAATCTGCCGCCACCTGGGTGACGGCAGAGGATTTGTCGAGCGATATGAGCATCGCTCGTGGCGCGATGCAGGGATCGATTCAATTCGGGTCCTGGCGCCATTCCTTCAAGAAGCTTGCGGCCACCGAAATGTCGGGCGTCAGTGAACGATCCTTGTCGAGGAACGCCACTTTCTTGCGGAAGGACTGCTTGAAAGCGGCTGTCGCAGTCGAGAGAGGGCGATCCTGATGTTCGGCCAGTCGCAGGTCCACGGCCTGGGCTGCCTGGATCAATTCGATGCCGAGAATTGTGAAGCTGTTGTCGATCTGCGCGCGCACCCTGCTCACGACCAGGGGGGCATTGGTGCCGACGTCCTCGACACCGCCGGCAATCGGACGTGAGTCGAAGGAGGTGGGCTGCGCCAGTGCCCGGCTTTCGGTGGCGATCGCCATCAGCGGCGCTTCCACCACCAGGAAGGCATGCTGGGCTTCGCCGGCTGCCAGATAACGCGGCAGTTTGGAGTGCTGGGGATTGTTCAGCTTCAAGGTGCGCTCGGAGGAAGCCGTCGCGTGATGGGCCAGGACGATCCCCAGTTCCTCGAAGGAAATGACCCATGGCAGCGGATCGAAATTGGCAGTCGGCAGGACGGCCCCGCCCTCGACATAGCCCCGCTTGGCCTGGGGCAGATCCGAAGTCGGACGCACTCCCAGTACGATGCCCGGATTGTCGTCGGACGAGTTGATCTGAATCTGGAGCAGGGCCTTGGTCCGCGCGATGCTGTCGGTCATGCTGCCGAACAGATAGGGAGCCGTGCGGTAGCTCAGGGGATCCTGGAGAACGCGTTTGTCGTCCTGCTGCCACAGATAGCTTCCCGACAGCAAGGTCCGCAGTTTCTTGGCCTCGCCGATATAGCTGGGGAAGGGTCTCAAGGCGGTGACGTCATCGAGGAGCGGAGAAACATTCCCGTTCAACCCCTCCAGGCTCAGCGCATAGACTATCTCGGAGCTTGCCATCATCTGCTCCGCATCATGGATCGCCAGCGCCCCGAGCCCGGCCGCATAGGCGTTGGAACTGAGAATGGCCAGGCCATCCTTTCCGAAGGGCTTCAGCGGTTCGATCTTGGCAGCCTGCAAGGCCTGCGCTGCGGGCATGCGCTTGCCCTTGTAGTCGACATCGCCCTCACCAAGCATCGCCAATCCGACATGGCTGAGCAGGGTCATGTCGGCTTGCCCGACCGAACCGCGCGAAGGCATGATCGGTGTGATCTGTTGGTTGAGAAAGGCAAGCAGCGTTTCGGCGACGTGCTTTTGTACTCCGGGGCCACCGGTAAGGATGTTGTTGAGGCGCACGGCCATCGTTGCGCGGACGATATCCAGTGCAGTATCGGGTCCGACGCCGACGGAATGGGCGCGCAGCAGCCCTTCGTTGAAGTGGCGGGATGCCTCCAGGAGTTCGGGCGTCAGTTCACCCTTGGCATCCACCATCTTCCGGTCCTTGTTCCAGCCCACGCCGACCGTCAGACCGTATATTTCCTGCCCTTCCCTGGCGCCCTGCAGCAGAATGTCGAACGCCTTCGACACCTTTTCGAGGCTCTCGGGCGGAACAATGACCTTTTCTCCCTTGGCAACACGGACGATCATCTCGGGCGTCGTATCGCGACCGTTCAAGGTCACATCGGCCAACGCCCCCGACGTCAGCAACAAGTAGCTCCCGGCAATACAAGACAGCAGCCGATATTTTGACATTTGACTTCCCCTTTGAATTGAAGGGAACCTTGGAAAGTCCGGGATATCTTTGCAAACGATGAAAAATTACGTGCGCGTGAATCCTTTTCATGTCGCGTTACAATGGTCGGTTGGCACGGTGCAGTTCAGCCGACGAAGGCCGAGACTCGCGATCAAACGGGTGCTGCCAACCGCCTGCACCATGGTGATGTATCGAACTGCGAAATCGGTCCCAGCGATATCCCTGTGAATAAGCACCGAAGTGGTACCCCTGGCTCGGCGAAGGTCATCGTTTTGACCTAGCTCGTGAATTCTATAGGCGACGGGGGTCATGACCAGCGCCGATCGTGACCTCACGCCAAACGAATTTCCTCGCGCACTGTCAAAGCGTTGTAGTCGTTTGAGGTGGGATCCCGCGCTGGCGCCTATTTACAGGTCAACTCGGGTCCGACAGGTAAAGACGAGGCGAACGGTGTAGATGACGCCAGGTGCCTCCAAACCTACAGTAAAGTGAGATGTGAGGAGATTGTGTTGGCCTTGCTCCTCGGGCCTATCGAGCTTTGGGGGCGAGCAATCCATCCAATGGGAAGTGATCATGACCGGCACGGCGTGGGAAGTGATCATGACCGGCACGGCGATCGCCAGGGTCCCGACGCTCTGGATCTTCTGCTGTTGCAGCGCTTCATCGCGCGTGGCGTCATGCTCTGAGGCGGAATAGGACAACAAGCAATGACGACACTGAAAGAAAGAGACAAGACGGCTTTTCCCGATCCTGTCTACACGAAGACCATTCTCAAACCGTTGTTCGACGGCGCCAAATTTCATCATGCCGAAGCACTGCAGAGGATCGACCGCGCCCATCTGGTGATGCTGGTCGAGACGGGCATCCTCTCGCGGGAGCACGGCTCGATAATCGCCAGGGCGCTGCAGGAGATGCGCCGGGAGGTCGATCCGACAAAGCTCGACTATTCCGGTGACGTTGAGGACTTCTTTTTCCTGATGGAAAAGGAGCTAAAGGGCCGGGTCGGGGCCGACATAGGTGGTCGCCTCCACACCGCGCGCTCCAGGAACGACATCGACCACACGATCTTCAAGCTCGGCCTGAAGGAACGTGTCGACGGATTGCTAACGAAATGCGGGGCGCTCCTCGCCACCTTGATCGCGGTGGCCGAGCGAGAAAAGACGACCCTCATCGTCGCCTACACGCATGGCCAGCCGGCACAGCCGAGCACCTACGGCCATTATCTCGGTGCGGTGTGATCGAAGTGCTGATGCGGGACATCGAGCGTTTCGAGGCAGCCCGAGCCATCGTCGATCAGTCGTCGATGGGCGCGGCAGCTATCACCACGTCCGGCTTTCCGATCGATCGGCACCGGGTCGCCCATCTTCTCGGCTTCGAGCGGCCATTGCAGAACTCGTACAGTTGCATTGCCGCCGTCGACTACATAACGGCGACCTACGGGGCGCTCGAACTCCTGTTCCTGCACCTCGGTCCGATCCAGGACTTCCAGTTCTGGACGAGCTTCGAGGTCGGACAGCTCTATCTGCCGAACGCCTTTGTGCAGATCTCCTCGATCATGCCGCAGAAGCGGAATCCGGTGCCTTTGGAGCACCTGCGCCATCTAGCCAGCCAGGTGGTCGGCCGGTCGAGGACAATGCTCGATGTGATGCACAATACCCCGTTCACAGACATGAACGACAGCGAGGGCGAAACCCAGGAGATGGGTTATGCGGCCCTCGCGGTCGCAGACCGCGTGCTTGACCTGCTGACAGCAGTGGTGAACACGGCCGTCATCGATCCCGAACGCGTTGCAGCCAACCTGAGGCGCTCCTGCGCGACGATCACGGAACTAGCCGACACGTTGGTCCGCTCCGAAAGCCTGTCGTTCAGATTGGCCCATGAGGTAGCAGCCCGTGTCGCGCATGCCGTGGTTGGGATCGCAGGCGATATCGAAAAGGACGGCTACGAGCCGTTCGTCGACGCTTTCACAAAGGTGATTGGCAAACCGCCTAGCTTGGATGCGGAGGGCTTCAGGTCAGCGGTTTCCGCCGCGCACTTCATTGCGGTGCGTGAGCGCTTCGAAGGCCCCGGTCTGAAGGTCCTGGAAACGGCCATCGAGGGCTATCGATCCCAAGAAGCCAAATTCGCAGAGCGTGCCAAGTCACGGTCCGAACGGGAAGCCATGGCGGCGGCGGAACTGGAAACGAAAATTACAGAACTTGCGGGAGGCGCATGATGGCCGGCCTGGAAGACATCTCGGGCGTTCAACTCAAGATCGGCGGCGAGGTCGTCAATCAGCGCAAGCCCAAGCTCGAAACGTTGTGATGGTGTTTCAGAACGATGCCATCTGTCCGCGCATGACGGCGCATCAGAATATCGGATTTGTAAATCGGCATCCAAAGATTGATCCTGGGTAGTTCGCCCGCAACCAGCTGAAAGGACAGCGAAATTCGACTTTATTGGGGGTTGCTGTCGGCGCCGATGGTGTCCCCACGGTATCGCAGATTTTGCCTGAAAGATCATCAGGTTAAGTTAGAGAACCCCGGGGGTGAGGTTCGGTGCCACCTCACAGTTATTCCCGCCGTCAGGACTGTTCGACACACGGAACTTGCCCGGCTCCCAAGGGCAAGATCGCTAAACCGCACTGCATAGGTCATCGCTCTCTGCGGTACGACGACCTAAAGTTTATGCTTCAATTGGATGGTCGGAAGGTCCTGTTAGTTGATAGATGTACAATTGAAGCAACCGGTGGGGAGGTGGCATCGGCACATTCAGTGACAGCATATGAGGAAGCTACGCCGCAGTACGAAATAATCCGCTAGGAGTATTGGAATGTAGATTTTCTAGTACGCTGCGGCGTTCCTGCAATGACCGCAAGTAATGATTAAATCCTGCCCCCGCAACCAATTCTATCATAAATCGCTAACCGTCCTGATATGAATATCAGGGCGGTTTTTGCGTTTGACCGTCGACGTAGATGAACGAAGCAGTTCCATCAGCGCCGCCAATAACAAACGTTGATATAGCGCGGCTTCGGAATGGCGGCGAGGTACGGACGAAAAGCTTCGTAGGCGCAAAACTCTCCCGCGAGCCAGATGAAGTAGTCCTTTCCGCCCGCGCAGACCTCGATCTTCTCCCTAACGGGCTCAATGAAGCCTTGTCCCGGCTCCTGATCAAGCGGCGACCGGTCAACCCATTTGATCGACATGCCGGCCGGTGCGGTGAAGGGCAACCGGTCTTCCGGTCCGCAGGTTTCGATGACGATGTCACCCTGGGCATCGGGCGGCAGTGTTTCTGCGATCCGCGCCATGGCGGGCAGCGCCGTTTCGTCGCCGGCCAGGAGGTAGCGGCTCGCCTTCTTGACGCCGAGACCGCAGGGCCCGGAAATACCGCAGATGTCGCCAGGCTTTGCCTGCAAGGCGAAATTGCAGGCGGGGCCTGCATGGTCATGCAGCACGAAATCGATGTCGAGCCAGCCGGCAGCGGCATCGATGCGCCGGATAGTATAATAGCGGGTCACGACGTTCGACGACCTGCCTTTCCGGTGCGCACTGCCGTACGTTCCTCGATCTGGCATTCCAGAAATTGCGTCGGGCCGATCCTGAACATGGAGCCGGACATGCAGATTGCCGAGCGTGTCGAAATGGGCGAGATCATCACCCGCCAGGCGCAGGCGCTGCATGTGCGGCGCGATACGCTCGACGGCGACGACACTCATCATGCGGCCGCCGTTGTCTTTCTTGCTCATCCTCTCCTCGCGATCAGCACCAACAGGAAGGGCCCGCCGACCATGGTGGCAAGCAGGCCGGCGGGGATCTGAAATGGAAAGATGATGTTGCGACCGAGCCAGTCGGCGACCAGCAGAACCAGGCCGCCGATGATCGCCGAGGCTGCGAGCTGCGTGCCGGCCCGATGGAAACCGGCAAGGCGCGCGATATGCGGGCCCATCAGCCCGGCAAAGCTCAAGGGTCCGACTAGGATGGTCGCCCCTGCCGTCAGCAAAGCCGAGATCGAGAACAGGATGTTGCGGCTAGGAGCGATGGGCACCCCTGCGGCCGTCGCCGTGGCGAGGCCGAGCGAAAGCAATTCGAGCCAGCGCCGGATGAAGGGGATAGAGGCAAGAGCCACGACCAGCAAGATGGTCGACAGCAACGCCTCCCTTGGCCGCACCGCGTAGGTGGAACCTGACAGCCAGGCCAGCAATTGATCGAGGCGCGGATCCTGCGACGTCATCAGCACAGCCATGACGAAACCGGAAACGGCTCCCAGGGTGATGCCAACAAGGAGCAATCGATCCCCCGAGAAGCCGGGCTTGCGCGACAGGCCGAGCATCAGGAAAAGAACGGCCAGGGCGCCGATGGTGCCTGCCGCTATCTGCTCGCCGCGGATTGGCGCGGCAGCCATCAGAAGCAGAAGGATGACACCCAGCATGGCGCCGGAGGAGACGCCGAGCACTTCGGGGGACGCCATTGGATTGCTCGTCATGCGTTGAAGGATGGCGCCAGCCAAGGCCAGCATCGCTCCCCCGCTGAACGCAGCGAGAGCCCGGGGGGCCCGCCAATCCAGGAAGGGCATGATCTCCTCTCTTGCCGCGATTGACCAGCCATCCGGTCCCTGGCCGACGGCCAATGCCAGCCAGAAGGCGGGAACGAGCAGTGCCGCCAACAGGGAGAGCGCGACGGCCGGACGTCTCAGCCTGCCCGGAACGGAGCTTGACGCCATGTGTGTGGGAGCCAGCAGTTTCAGGTGCCTGATCAGCATGAACAGCAGCGGAGCGCCCAGCAGGGCCGTCACCGCTCCTGTCGGAAACAGCCGATAGGTCACCGGTAGGCAGAGCACGACCTGATCCGTGGCCATGAGCAGCAACGAGCCTGTAAGTGCCGACCAGAACAGGTGCTCGCCGGTACGCCTGGCGCCGGAAGCGCGAGCCAATGCCGGACCGGCGAGGCCGACAAAGCTGATGATCCCGACAGAGGCGGTGACGATTGCTGTCAGGGCCGCCGCAGCAACCAGCGCGATCAGGCGATAGGCTGCTATGGACAGCCCGAGGCTCCTGGCGCTGTCGTCATCGACGCCGAGCAGTGTCAACGGGCGCACGAGAAAGACGAGGAGAATCGCAACCGGCAGGAGGCGTGGATACAAGAATTGCACCCCGCCCCAGTCCTGCTGGTCGAGATAACCGGCTCCCCAGAGGAAGATACCGGTGAGAAAATCGTGATTGAACAGGGTGAGCGCGGCGCTGACCGCGCCGCAATAGAGGCTGACGATCATCCCCGCCAGGGTCACGGTGACAGGAGACAATCCCTTGCGCCAGGACAAGGAAAGGACCGCGAGAAGCGCCAGCACGGCGCCGGCAAAGGCAATCCACTCGCGACCCAATGCCAACCATGCCGGAAACCACAGGGTGGCGATGGACAGGACGAGATAGGCACCGGCCGAAATGCCGAGCGTGGCCGGTTCGGCCAGGGGATTGCGCAGGAGGCGTTGCAGGACAGCGCCGGCAAGGCCGAGCCCGCCTCCCACCATCAGGCCGACGACGATGCGGGGAAGCACGGTATGATGCAGGAGCATCTGCGCCGTGACATTGGGATCCGGAAAAACGATCGAACGCCATGAGGCGTTGTCCTGCAACAGCCCTTTCACATTGAAAGCGGCAAGGGACAGAGCGATGATGGCAAGAAGGAGCGCCGGGATCGGCGTGACGGCGCGTGGCCTACTCATCCGCGCCACCTGCGCGGAGAGCAAGCGATGCAAGCCGCGCGAAACGACGCACGGGCGGCAGGCCTCCATAAAAGAGGACATCTGGAATTCGGACGATACGGTTTTGCTTCACAAAGGGCAGGCTTGCGATGACCGGCGCTTCCAGCAGGCTTTTCAGCTTGTCGTAACTGGTGTCGCCCACGCAGAGTAGCCGCGCATCGGGGCGACCCGAGAGCCGGTCGGCGCTGGCCGTGACATGGCCATAGCGGGACACAGGACCGCTCCAGGCGTTTTCGATGCCGAAATGATCCAGCACGCTCTGAAAAAGGCTGTTCCTGCCAAAGACCAGCATGCGTCTGCCATCGATCACCGTCGCAACGTAAAGGGGGCGGCGGTCATATCGGGCCAAGCGCTGTTTTCCCGCCACCAGTTCCCCATCCACCGACTGCGCGAAACGCTCGAAGGCGCTCGACGCGCCAAGCTGCCCGGCAAGATCCGAAAGGGCGTGGCGGGCTTGCACCAGATGGTCGGCTTCCCCGAAAGGATCGGGGTCGAAGAAACAGATCGGCGCTATCGTCGACAGCGGCTCCTGCATCGGCGCAAGGTCGCCATTCATGACCACAAGCTCGGGCTTCAGGCGATAGATCAGCTCGAGATTCGGCTCCGACCGGAGGCCAAGTTCGCGAATGCCCGATGTCAGCGCCGGCTCCACCACCAGCTCGGAATAGCGTTCGAGTTCCGGCATGGCCAGGGGCGCGATACCCAGAGCAAGCAGGTTCTGCCCGCTCACCCAGTCCATCGCCAGGATCCCCTTGGCAGGCTTCTCGGACGAATGAGCGGTGCGGGAAAAACACATGCCTGCCGCCCCACCGAGAAAGGAGCGGCGGGACAAGCCCATGGCCTGCATCACCATCAGAACTTCATCTGGGCGGAAAACGCGACCGTTCTCGGGGCTCCCAGATAGTAGCTGTTCTGCCAGTAATTCTTGTTGGTCACGTTGCTGACATTCAGCCGCAGAGTCAGCGGATTGCCGAACCGCTCGGTCGTGTATCGCATTCCGACGTCAAGGGTGGTGTAGGCGGCAAGGCGGTCGTCATTGGCGTCGTTCGCCCATTGCTTGCCGGTGTAGTAGACGCCGCCGGTCAGCACCAGGCCCTGGATCGCAGGAAATTCATATTCGAGATAGAGCTTCGCCAGCACCTTGGCGACGTTCACTGGCTGTTTGCCGTCAAATTCGCCACCCTCCACCTTGGCATCCAGCAGAGTGACGCCGCCCAGAAGCGTGAGTGCATCGGTTACCTTGCCCGTTGCCGTGATCTCGACACCGCGATGGCGTTGCCGTCCATCCTGGGTGTAGACGCCGCTTGCATTGGTGAATTCATAGGCCTTTTCGATATCGAACAAGGCGCCGGTCAGCAGCATGCCGCCCACTTCCGCCTTGACGCCGATTTCCTTTTGCTTGCTCACCATCGGGGCCAGGACCTGCCCATAATTGCTGCTGGTGTCGGGGGCGACGCCGCCCTGCTCCAGGCCTTCGATGTAGCTGCCATAGAGCGTCATCCAGGGCACGGGCTTGTACATCAGCGATGCCGAGGGGGAGAGGCGCCCCTCATCATAGTCGGGCTGAGTGCGCTTGCCCGCATCGTCGAGCGCATGGGTCATGATGCGGCTATAGTTGACCCCGACCAGGGCAGACCAGCGCTCGTTGAATTCAATCTGGTCACCGATGACGAAATTGTGGTTGCGGACATAACCTTCATAGTAGGGCGATGAGGTATCGTCCGGGAAGGTAGGCCTGGGAAGGTGAACGGGTGAGGACATCGGAAACGGCCCAATCCAGCCCGTGTTCGGACTATAGGACGTCTGCCATGCTCTATCCGAATACATGTGATATCCGGCGGTGACCTTATGGGAAATCGGTCCCGTATCGAACGAGACGTCCGCGAAGGCCTGCGCCGCGTCGAAAATGTTCTTCGTTCTGCCCGAATGGATCCCGATCTGATAGTATTCGCCCGGTGACCGTACCGAATTCATCGTGTGATCCTGAACGGGCCGATCGAGATATTCACGCATATAGGCGCCGCGCAGCGTGATGAAATCGTTGAATTTGTAGGTCAGCTTGCCGGAAAGCCGCGTCTTTTCGAACTCATCGCGGACCCAAGGCTGGCTCCAGTTCTTGCTGGCGTCGGGCGCTGCACCATGAGGAACGCCGGGATTGAAAAACCAGTAGGAATTGGGGACGTCCGTCTTGTACTTGCTGTAGGACGCATTGAGTTCCAGCTTCAGCCTGTCGGTGATGTCCCAATCGAGCGCCCCGCTGACAAGGAAGCGATTGATGTTTTGATCGTCAATCGCAGTGTCACCGCCTTGCTTGACGATGTTGAGGCGATATCCTGCCCGGCCTTCCGGATCGATGCGACCTCCGAAATCGCCATGGATATATTTCTGCTCGGCGCCATAGGTCCCGATGATCACACTGTTCAGGCGCTCGATCGTCGGGCGCTTGTAGACATAGTTGATCATGCCGGCCGGCGCGGCCGCCCCGTATAGGAATCCCGAAAGGCCGGTGAGAACCTCGATGCGCTCCTTGTCCTCGAGGCTGGTCGCGTGGCTGAAGGAGCGCCGCAGGCCATCCTCGGCAGTATCATAGGTGGTGAACCCGCGCATGTTGACCATCGGCGACCATCCCGAACCCTGCGGTGTCTGAATGCGGGTCGTCGGACTGATCCGGAAGATGTCGTCGGGAGACTGGGCCTGGATGTTCTGTATGAGTTCGCGCGGCACGACGCTGACCGAAAAGGGTGTATCCTTGATGGACGTCTGTCCCAGCGGTCCCAGCGAGGAGATGGTACTTGCGCGGTAGCCATCCTTGGCCAATCCGTCCTGCTGGATCGCCGCAGTGCCCTTGCTTTCAACGATGACGGGATCGAGGAGGATCGAGCCGTCCGCGCTTTCGCTGCCCGCCGGCTCCGCCGACATTGCCAGCAGGGTGACGGCATTGCCGCCGGTAAACGAATAGCGAAGTCCCGAGTTCGCAAGAAGCCGTGCCAGCGCGGCTTGAGTGGTCATACTGCCGCTTACGCCCTGCGCACGCATGTTTGCCGCGATGGAGGTCTGGTAGGCGATCTGAATGCCGGACTGGTCTGCAAGCATGCGCAGGGCACGGCCCAGCGGCTGGCCGGGAATGTTGAAGCTGTGGGTGCCCACCGTCTGCGCGACAGCCGACGGCATCGGCAGGATCAGTGCCGGCACGGCGACATAAAACGCCGTGCTCACCAGCAGCCTCGTCGCCAAACGGCAAGACCCGCTTCGCCTTGCCCCCTTCTCCGCTTTACCCTGCACCACCGAGCCCCTCACATATGTCCCCTGGAAACAACCCTTGCGGGCTCCCGCGAAGGGAGTGGCGGCCTGATGCCTCAGCCCTTCGTGACATTGACGCGCGAGAAGGCCGACCGCCTAAAGACGGTGCCGCGATTTTTTTGAATGAAGGGGGACGTCAGGAAATCAAGAGCAGGACGCCGGGAATCCGGCGCACCGACAGGCCTTGTGTTTTTGCCAGCGCCTGGACGGCGGCAAACGCGTCTGCGGTCGAGAAGACCGCACTCACAGGAACGGCAGGATCGATGCCCGGCCGCATCACGATTCGCTCGGGGACATAGCGGCCGAGTTCGGCCATTGCCCGAGAAAACGGCCGGCCCTCGAAAATGATGCGGCCTTTCCGCCATGCGAGCACTGTCTGGGCATCCGCGGACTGGGCCGGCCGCGGCGCTTCTCCTCGCGCATACAGGGTTTGTTCGTTCGCGGCCACCTCGACGCTCATGACGCCCAAATCATCGGGTGCGGTCGAGCTTGCCGGGCCGGCAACGTCGACGCGTCCTTCGGCTGCCGTAACGGTCGCGACGTCGTCCAGTATGCCGACCGAGAAGCGTCCGGCCCTGGTACTGCTGTTGCCGTCCAACGCCGCCACCCGGAACACCGAGCTCCGATCCGGGGCGATTTTGAACTCGGCTTCGCCTTTCAGAAGCTCGATCAACCTCAGACCCGGCCGATAGCCGATGCTGACGGCACTATCCGTGTTGAGGGTGGCCACGGACCCGTCCGGCAGCGTGAACTCTGTCTGGTCCCCGACGGCCGTCGTGAAGTCGGCGCTCCACCAGACCTGCAGCCTTGGCACGGCCACGAGACAGACCGCACCGGCTGCCGTAACCGCACTGCCGAGGATAAAGGTGCGACGCCCCATGAGGGCGCGGCTGCTCGGCTGAAGGGCAGCCTGCGAAGGCATGCCGCCCCCCGGCATCAATACCTTGCAATTGCTGCCAGAACGAACGTTCGCGTTCGAAAGCCAGCTTGTGATCGGGAGATTGATCCCGCCATGCCTTGAAGCGCTGCAGGTCGGCGTCGCTGACATTGCCGGAGGTCAGCCGCACGATCCAGTCACGTGCGTCCAGGCCGATGCGGCGTTCGATGTCCTTGCTGTGCAGGTGCTCGTCCATGCGCTCGAAAACTGGTGCGGATAGGGACTCAATTCGAGCTGTTCTAACCTATTGACGCGTGAACGCACCCGTCACCTAAACATCATCCGGAAAATTTCTCAGTCGGAGAGTTCGTTACGCAGATCGGCGAGGTGTTCGAGCGCCCGGCGGATATGATAGTAGACGGCTTCGCTGGTGATGCCGTGTAACTCCGCAAGCTGGCGATGCGATATGCCGTTGATCCGGTTCATCAGGAAGATAGTGCGGGTTTTTTCCGGCAATTCATCTAAAGCCTTCCGGACTGCCTTCAGGTTTTCGCGACCGATCAGCGCCCGTTCCGGCGAAACCAGGTCGCGGTTTTCCCACAGGATGTCGGTGAGTTCATCGTCTATTTCGTTGCGCCTGCGCTGGCTGCGCAGATGGCTGGTGACGGCATGCTGCGCAACGCGGGTGATGAACCCGGCCGGATTGCGGATCGCATTGTCTTCCAAACCAGCGTTTTCCAGTTTGAGCCAGGTATCCTGCATCAAGTCCTCGGCTGCTGCCGGGCAACCGGTCCTCGCCCTTGCCGCCGCCTGCAGCCGTGGCCGCAGCTTTGCAAAGGCATCGATCAGTTTTCCGAGAGATAGCCTGTCCACGCTTGCCCGCACATCAGTATGAAGGACGATAATGCTCCTGAAGGTGAAGCGATTTCAACCTAGAGGATGAAGAAAAACCCTGCAACAGCAATGATTTGGAGAGATTCCAACTTGGGCGGAAATCCAAGCGGCAGTATCGCAAGTACTGCTTGCGAGGCGGAGCAGCATTGCCCAGCAAGCGGTGCGGCATAACCATCCTGGCGACGGCCGACGTTGTTGGCTGCGCGCTCAGGCAGGAGCTGAGATCACCGTTTGGAGCTATCGAGCAGGACCGTTATGGTCAGTAGCGTGCTAATTTAGCTTTGACGTGGGCGGCTTGCCCAATCGCATCGTAATCTGTCGAAGTAAATCGGCGAGGTGAGCAACGTGGCGTGCTAGGGCGTAGGGCTTGGTTTCGAGCCCCCGCAACCAATTCCGTCAGAAATCAATAACCGTCCAGGTTTGATCACCTGGGCGGTTTTTTGTGTTTAGATGGGCGGTCCATATCTGGAGGGGCGTGGACACGCTCGCATATTTGGTTCGGCCGTATCCAATCGCCCGCACGCCGAAGATGCGTGCCAAGGAGCTTGTTTAATGATGGGTGTTTCCGTCAAAGGTGCGGCCTTTACATCGTAACCGTCGACCAGCGAATTCCGGGTCAGAAGACGCCCTCCGAGATCGTGCATAAACCAATTGCGTAATATTTCTTCGCGATGGTCGACGAGAATGCCGCTAGTCAAGATCTCGGCGCTCTCGCTGGGCAGGCAGGAATTCGCGGGGCCTGATCTGGATGGAACAAAGTCACCTCTCGCCGAGTAGGAATATTTGTCCGTCGAGGCAACGGCTTTGACGTCGATGCCGGACCGCTGATTTCCGATAATGCACCAGCCGGGGTCGAAGTGCACATCATCAATACAAACCAAGAGCGCTACGGCAACCTATGCCGTGTCGCCAATGGGCCGCAGGGCAAGCGCACAAATCGCGGAAAATACGGCCATGAAAGCCATATAGGCGGCAATTGGAACTGTGGTGCCCGCATATTCCGCAAGCAGCATTGTCGCAAGGAGCGGAGAAAGGCCGCCACCGAGGATCGGACCGATCTGCTGCACAAGGGAGAGACCGCTGTAGCGGATACGAGCAGGGAATAACTCGGAAAAGAATGCGCCTTGGGCCCCAAATACCGAGCCGTGTCCGATGGCCAGTCCAAGAGCGATGGCAAGCCAGATCATTGTCGTGCTGGCGTTGTCGAGCATGGCGAAGAACACGAAGGCCAGGGCAGCCTGAAACAACAGGCCGGCTATATAGACGGTGCGGCGGCCTATGCGATCGGAGAGTACGCCGAAGAGGGGTAGCGTCAGGCATTCGAGGGCACATCCTACGAGCACGCCGTTGAGGATGGTTTGGCGAGGAAGGCCGAGTGTATTGACGCAATAGGTGATGGCGAACACCGCATAAATATTGAATAGGCCGCTCTCGGCGATTTTCGCGCCAATGCCGAGGATCACATTGAAACGATGATCGCGAACGGCCTCCACTACGGGGAGGGCGGCCGTCTCCCCTTGTTCCTGGATTCTCTTGAAAGCAGGCGTTTCGGAGATCTGAAAGCGGATAAAGAGGCCAAGGCCGACCAGGACGATGCTGAACAGGAACGGCAGGCGCCAGCCCCAGGAAAGGAAGCTTTCCTCGCTCATCTGCGTCGAGAGGACGCCGAGCAAGGCAATGGGAATCAGGAAGCCTGCGGGGACGCCGATATGGACCAGCGAACTGTAGAAACCGCGGCGCTCGGGCGGCGCATGTTCTACCGTCATGACCATGCCGCCTCCATATTCACCGCCGATCCCGATCCCCTGGGCCAGGCGCAGGACGAGCAGACTGATTGGAGCCCATATCCCGATGGTCTCGTAAGACGGGACCAGGCCGATCAAGAAGGTGCCGGCACCCATGATGATCATCGTCAATAGGAGCGCCGTTTTGCGGCCGATGCGATCGCCGAAATGCCCGAACAGGATGCCGCCGATTGGGCGTGCGCAATAACCGACGAAGAAGGTGGCAAAGGCCGCCAAGGTGCCGACCAGATCATTGTCACTGGGAAAGAATATCTTGTTGAAGACAAGAGCGGTTGCGGTCGCGTAGAGCGTAAAATCATAATACTCGATCGTATTTCCTACAGCGCTCGCCAGCGCGACCTTTCGCATGTCTTTCGCCTTGGTTGCGTGCGAAGAGATCGCTTGGCCCTCGGCTCGAGAATAGTTTGTCGGTAATGGTGTCGTCATTGCTTCCTCGCCATTGGTTTTTGTTGTTTTGGCCGCGCGCTTGGGCGGCTGGCTGCTTGATGTGGTGATGGACCTGACTTGAATGGGGGATTCGGCGGCGGGCTACGCGTGCGGCGCCGGCCGCCGATCTTCGGGTATAAAGTCCGATTTCTCTGAACCGAACTTTGCTCCAACTCCTCGTTTTGGCGCGTCTTTGTGATTTGACGGGAGCCCGTCAAATCACAAAACGCCTTAGGCCTCCTCGTAACGAAGAACGTTCTGGAGTTCGCGTTTGATGTTCTCGAGCTGGGCCGGCGTCGTTTCCGGCATCGGCATGCGCGGCAAGCCGGCCGACGTGCCTTGCAAGGCGATCGAGGTCTTGATGTTGGCTGGCAGGTTGTCGGCGTAGATCGCGTTCCAGAAGCGCAAGAGCGCCTCGTGGATCTCGCGGGCACGGTTGTGCTCGCCGCGCTGGACGGCATTCCAGAGCGAGATGCATACGCCAGGAACGGCAGCCGGATTTGCCGCGATCGTGCCATGACAGCCAAGCGCGAACGAAGGATAGAGCAAAGCGTCCACTGCGGTGTAGACCTTGCAGCCGTCGGGAACGCCGATCATCAGGTCGGCCATCGCCTTGAGGTCCCCAGCGCTCTGCTTGACGGCCTGGACGCCCGGCAGCTCCTTCATGAGGCGGATGAGCAGTGACGGGCTCAGATAGTTCCATGGCACCACGTTGTAGATGATGACAGGCACGTCCGTTGCCGAAGTCAGGGTCTTGAAATGCTCGAAGGTGGCGTTGTCATCCGGCTTGAAGACATAATGGACGGGTGTCACCTGCAGACCCTGGATCGACAGATGCGAAATGGCCTGGGCGCGGCGGACGGCCTCACGGGTGGAATTGGCGATGATGCCGGCCAGGACCGGGATCTTCCCGTCGACTTCTTCCACCGTGATCTCCATCAGGCGGACGAATTCCTCGAAAGTGAGCGTATGGCCTTCACCGGAGCTTCCGCCGACGCACACGCCATGGACCTTCTTCTTCAGATTGAATTTCACGATGTTGCGAAACGCGGCTTCATCGATGTCGCCGGATTTCGTGAAGGGGGTGACGATGGGAGGAATGATCCCCGTGACTTTGTCGAGATTCATAAGGTGAGTTCCTGTTTGACCAGAGGTTGGCCGTCGAACGGCCGATGCATCAGGGCGCACGCCAGGGATCGCTCCAGATGGAGGCGCCATGAAATTCGATTCGATTGGGTGTTTGAGCAGGGCGGTTGCGCTGCCCGAAGTTTCACAGACTTGTGGCGAGCGCCTCCATCCAGATCGCGACAGCCGTCGCGCCACCATCCTGGGTTCCACGGGCTCGCTCGCCCAAATAACTGGCACGCCCGAGCTTGGCCGTCATGTCCGCGGTCTTGCGGGCTCCGTCATTTGCCGCCCTGGCCGCCTCTCGCCAGGCCTGCGCCGGCGAAACGCTGTCGCCAAGCGACTGGATTGTTTGGAGGGCCGGATAGAGCGCATCCAACATGGTCCGATCACCCTCCTTTGCTCCGCCGATCTCGCTGATTGCGGCAGTTGCAATGGCCAGAGCTTCTCGGAAATCATTGGGAGAGAATTGATTGGCCTGCGCCAGATGGCGGCCGGCCCGCGTCAGGGCAATCGCGTAGAAGGGGCCGGAACTTCCGGCGATGGCGCGGCGCAAGGTGTTGCCGATAGCGACCATCGCGTTGGCCGGATTGATCCAGGCACATTCCGGCAGCGCACGAATGGCTTGTGCGCCACGGACCATGCTTGCGCCCAGGTCACCGTCGCCGGCCTTGCTGTCGAGATCCGTCAGGTGGGCCTCCTCCGTCTCGAGTGCATCGGCGACGGCCAGGCCGAGGCGACGCAGTTTTTCTGGGTCGAAGCGACCTGCTTCGCCCAAGGGAGCCTCTGCATCCGTGGAGACGGGAGCGGCAACCAGATGGGGAAAACCTGTCGTCTTGCCACCGCGTGGCCATGCCATGGCAGTGGTGGCGGCGTCCAGCCGTTCGGCGTCTCCCGGGCGCATATCGAGAAGCGAGATCGAACAGCCCGGCATTTCTATGGCCGTGAGGAAATTGCCGGACCAGGCTCTCTCTATGCCGATGCCCAGAGACTGCAAAGCGGC
Source organism: Labrys sp. HAY1-8F (assembly GCF_056754975.1). Classification (NCBI taxonomy): domain Bacteria; kingdom Pseudomonadati; phylum Pseudomonadota; class Alphaproteobacteria; order Hyphomicrobiales; family Xanthobacteraceae; genus Labrys; species Labrys sp. HAY1-8F. The sequence goes on from NZ_JBPGWZ010000001.1 coordinate 79,010, forward strand.
GAGGGCTCGTCGGGCCACAATGGCCAGTTCCATGGGCGGCGTTCCGCCGAGGCCGTTGACAAGCAGGGCTACCCGAGCTCCTGCCTCGAGTGCCATATCGCGGACGAGTTGGTTGACGATCCGACCGGTGATGGCGTCGGCAGACAGCAATCCGACGCGCTCGACTCCCTTTTCGCCGTGAATACCGAGCCCGAGCTCTATCTCGTCCTCGCCCAGCGTAAACCCGGCCTTGCCGGCGACCGGCACGATGCATGATCCGAGCGCAACGCCCATCGTGCCGATGCGGGAAGCCGCCGACCGAGCGATATCGGCGACTTCCGCCAGTCCCTTGCCTTCGGCAGCGGCAGCGCCTGCGATCTTGTGGACCAGGACTGTGCCGGCGATGCCACGGCGGCGGTCACGGGCGACGACGCCGGATAGGGCAACGTCGTCGGCGACCACGACAAGCTCCGTCGGAATGCCCTCGATGGCGGCAAGCTCGCCGGCAAGGCCAAAATTCAAGCGATCGCCGGTGTAGTTCTTCACGATCAGGAGTGCGCCGGCGGGGCCGGCCGTGGCGCGGATAGCAGCGAGGACCGCGTCGACACTCGGCGAGGTGAACACTTCCCCGGTGACGGCTGCGGTCAGCATGCCAGGCCCGACATAGCCGGCATGGGCTGGTTCATGCCCGGCACCACCTCCCGATATCAGGGCAACCGATCTTTCGGCTGGAGCCGGCAGGCTGGCGCGGACCACGACATTCTCGCTGTCGAGCAGGGCCTGGCCCGGCGCGAGGGCCACGATGCCCTCCAGCATCTCCCTCACGACATCGACAGGTTTGTTGATGAGCTTCTTCAAGATTGTTTCTCCTCGCTATTGGTCTTGAAGGAACCGCGACAGCCTTTGCGCGCCCTCTTCGATGAGGGCGGGATCGACGGCAAAGCAGACACGCAGGAAGGACTCGCCGCCGGAGCCGAACGCCGATCCGGGAGCAACGCCGACACTTGCTTCCTTCAGGATCTTGCGCGCCATCTCGTAGCCGCTGTTCATCCCATGGATGGCGAAGAAGAAGTAAAATGTCCCTTCGGGCCAGAAGACGCGGACATTGGGAAGCTTGTCGAGGATGGAGCAGATGATCTCCCGTCCCCTAGCTGACCGCTCGACAAGAGACCTGATGAAGTCATCTCCGTCGTCGAGAGCCGCGATGGCCGCATGCTGGCTGAAGGTCGAGACGCTGGTGGTGTTGTACTGGCTGAGGTTGTCGAAAACCGTCGTCATACCCTTTGGATAGATCAGCCAGCCAATCCGCCAGCCCGTCATGCACCAATTCTTCGAAAAGGTATTGGTGACGATCAACCGATCGGTAGGTTCGGTGATCTGCAGGAAGGACGGAGCCAATCCGCCGCCATAGGTGAAATGGGCGTAGACCTCGTCGGAGACGATCCATAGACCCCTGTCCCGTGCGAAATCACGGACAGCCAGCATCTGCTCGCGGGGCATGATCCAACCCGTCGGGTTGGAGGGGGAATTGAGGGCAATTGCGCGGGTTTTCGGCGTTACCGCAGCGAACAGATCGTCGAGCTCCAGTTTGAAGCCACCCCCTTCCACAGTGCGATAGGGCACCGGAACAACTTTTCCCCCAGAATGCCAATGATCTCGATCAGGTTCGGCCAGGCTGGGACCGGAACGACCACCTCGTCACCCGGGTTCAAAATGGCCTGCATCGCCTGCATGATGGCCTGGACGCCGCCAGCGGTGACGCTGAAACGCCCTGCGCCGACATCGACCCCGAAGTGGCGCCTGTGATAGCGATCGAGCGCTTCGCGTAGCGCAGGTACGCCCGTGGAATAGGTGTAGCGCGTGTGACCGGCGGCAAGAGCTGCAACAGCGGCTTCCCGGACGAACGTCGGCGTCGGAAGATCGCCCTCACCGATCCACAGCTTGATGACATTGGGATCCTCACGCGCGAGATCGGCGATATCGCAGATCTGGTTGAGCTCGATCCTGCTAATCCGTGTTGGGGTGCCCGATGCCGGCCATTCGGCCGCCCGATAGTTCATAACGTCTCTCCTTGAGCAGCGATTGGATACAGCTGCGCATTGCGCCCAGATCGGTACCGCGAGGGAGCCGGGGCAAAATTTCAAAATTCTTTATGGGTGCGATGTGTCGATCGTCGCGATCTTGGGTGCTCGATCCACGCGGCTTCACTAATCGTCTGCGCCCTCCCATAAGCGCATGATGTGACTTTATATTCCGCATTGCGGAATATAATTTGAATTCATCTTCAATTAAATAAATATTTTGCGGTTCGTCAACAAGCGTATTGAATTTTGTTTCATTTTATGTGGTTATCAGGTTGCAAATATATAATATTCCGCAATGCGGAACAAATGGAGCGGGAGCTGGAAATGAAGAAACTCGCCATGATCGCGGCGGTCGTCATGTTGACCGTAACAAGTCAGGCATCGGCGGCGGATGATCTCAAAGGCGCGATCGGGGCGATCATCGAAGCAAAGAAAATCGTGATCATGAACGACCTGTCGGCGGCGCCTTGGCAGTTTCGTGACGCGAACGGGAATGCGGCCGGCTTCTCGATCGACCTTGACCGCATGATCGCCGCCAAGCTCGGCGTCGACCTGCAACTGAGAAACGTCGAGTGGGCGGGGCTGATCCCCGGTTTACTCACACGCAAATCCGACATCCTGGCGACCAGCATGACGGTGACGCCGAAGCGGGCCGAGCAGATCCTCTTCACCAAGGAGAGTTGGTATTCCACGGGGGTCGTCGCGATCGTGCGGCCAGAGGCTGAAAATGTGTCCTGGGAGGACCTCAACCAGGCGGGCAAGAGGATCGCGGTCAAGGCCGGCACGAGTGCGGTCGACATCGCCAAGCAGTTCTTCGCCAAGGCCGAAATTCAAAGCTATCCCAACGACACCGACACGTACCAGGCTCTAAAGACCAACCGTGTCGATGCTGCGCTCAACGATCTCGCGGTACTCGGTGTCGTTCGTAAAGAGTATGGCTTCGTCTCCTCCAAAACGCCACGCGAACTGATCAGCCAGGATAACTGGGCCTTTGCGGTTCGCCCAAAGGATGTCGCCACTCAGCAATATCTGGATGCCTTCTTGTCGGAGATTAAAAAGGACGGACGGCTTGAGGCACTGCGCGTTTATTGGGCCGACAGCGAGGCCTGGAAGAAGGACTTCCTGGAGAAGAACAGCAGTGTATCAGACGAGAGAAAGAAGCTCGTCGATAAACTCGGGATCGGCGCGTATGTGCCGGAAAGCGGCAGCGGCAACCGCATGACTCTCCAATAGAACTCGGCGTCGATCGGGCGCCCGTTAGCACGCAAGACGGGCGCCTACCGCCGATTTTCGATCAAGGGGGAGAAAGCTGCCATGGCGTTTTTTGAGGCGCATGATGTCAATCTGCATTTCAAGAGCTTCCACGCACTGCGTGGCATCTCCATCTCATTTGAGAAGTCCAATGTGCTGGTCATCTGCGGTCCATCGGGTTCCGGCAAGAGCACGTTCATTCGCGCCATCAACAAGTTAGCTGGACCTTTGTCGTCGGGCCGGTTCCTGCTGGAGGGCCAAGATCTTGGGGGCATGCCACGCCGCGATCTATATCGCAGGGTCGGCATGGTGTTCCAACGCTTCAACCTGTTTCAGCATCTGACCGTCTTGGACAATATCGCTCTGCCGCAAAGGCGCGTGCTCCGGCGCTCCCGCAAGGATGCCATCGAACGTGCTATGGGGCTCCTGAAGCGTGTCGGCCTGAGTGACAAGGCCGGTCGCTACCCCGCTCAACTGTCGGGTGGCCAGCAACAACGTGTCGCCATCTGCCGCGCTCTCGCGATGGAGCCCGAGTTGTTGCTGTTCGATGAGCCTACCTCAGCACTCGACCCGGAAATGGTCGGCGAAGTGCTGCAGGTCATGAAAGACCTGGCGGCAGCGGGGATGACCATGGTCGTCGTGACCCACGAGATGGGGTTCGCCAAGGAACTCGCCACCGAGATCGCCTTTCTCGATGGTGGTCAGATGGTCGAGAAGGCCCCACCCTCGGTGTTCTTCAGCGAGCCCAGGCAGGAACGGACCCGCATGTTCCTTGACCAAATCCTACGTCACTAGGCCGGGTGAACATGATCTCCAACGCATATGACCTATTTTGGCAGTACCGCGATGTTTATCTGACCGGGATTCGCAATGCTCTTTCGGCTGCCGCATTCGGATTAGTGCTAGCGCTGGCAATAGGGGTGTTGGCCGGTATCGCCCGCTACAGCTCGCGCGGCCTGCTTCGAGGCGTGGTTGCCGTCTATGTATCGCTGGTGCGCAATACGCCGCTGCTCGTGCAGGTCTACTTCATCTACTTCGGCTTGCCCGCAATTGGCATAACCCTGTCTGCTTTTTCTACCGGCGTTCTCGCCCTGACGTTCAATTCGGGCGCCTACATTGCCGAGATGGTGCGCGGAGGGCTGAACGCCATTCCCAGAGGCCAAACGGAGGCAGCGCTCGCGCTCGGACTACGCCGGCGCATAGTGCTGTACCGGGTCCTCCTGCCACAGGCAGCACCGACGATCCTGCCGGCGATCACCGGGCAATTCGTGCAGCTAGTCAAGGATACTTCGCTGCTCTTCACGATCGCCGTTCTTGAAATCACGAAAGCGGCCGACGACGTCGGCAACGACAGCTATCAGTTCCTGCCGGCCTATCTCGTGAGCTGCGTGATCTATATCGCCCTGTGCGTCGTGCTGAACCTCCTGTCGGACGTCTATGAGAGCCGCGCCGGCTTCTCCAAGCACAAACGAGCATAACTCATGAGCAATATCTTTTCCGTTGCACTCGATGCGTTTCAGCTCATCCTGACGGGATTACCGATCGTTCTGTTCCTGGCGTTCGCCGCATTTGTACCGGCACTCGGCCTTGGCATCGTCGGAGGGCTCCTTGCATCCTCCCCTCTCGCGGTCGTGCGGTTTTTGATCGGCGTCTATGTCTACCTATTCCGCAGCACGCCGTTCCTGATGTTCATTTTCCTGGTTTACTATGGGCTACCGGAATTCGGCCTCGATATTGGCCCTGTCACTACTGCCATCATTGCTCTTTCGTTGTCTCACGGTGCCTATATGACCGAGATCGTCCGAGGCGGTTTGCTGGGGTTGGACAAAGGCCAGAACGAAGCGTCGGTGGCTCTCGGGTTCAGTCTATTCCAGCGCCTGCGGGACATTACGCTTCCGCAAACGCTGATGGCGATCATCCCCTCGCTCCTTGGCCAAATTATCCTGATCATCAAGGATACCTCGCTGGTGTCCGTCGTCGGGATCAGCGAAATCGCCAGGCTCGCCAAGGAGGTGGTGATCCGCACCAACCAGCCCTTTATCGTTTTTACCCTTCTGGCGCTCATCTACTTCGTCGTTTGCTTCTCCTTGGAGTTCATTGCACGCAAGTTGGAAGAAAAGGTAAGACGGATCACTTCAGGGCATTAAAAGTGGGATAGAGACATGGATGAGCACGCAATATTCCAGGAAACGATTATCCCTGACACCTCGACCGCTTCGGAAAGCCGCGACGCTGGCGCCAAGTCGCTGCGCAAGATGGCTCTCGTTCTCGATGCCTTTTCCCGCAGCCGGCCGAACATGACGATTGCTGACCTCTCCGAGGCGACTGGTCTGCCAAAGACGACGATCCATCGGATCGTCACCTCGCTCCGAGAGGTTGGCTTGCTCGATCAGGACGGGAGGCGCCAGGGATACCGGCTCGGTCTGAAGATGTTCCACTATGGCAGCAGCGTGCTTGCGAGTCTCGACACGCCCACGCGCGCCCATCCTCACATCGCCAAGCTTCAACAACTGACCGGTGAGGTCATCCACTTTCACATGTTCGACGGGCATCAGATGGTCTGCGTGGAGCGGGAGCAGATGACCGCCTCGAGCATGACGACGCTGCAAGCGGCGCCCACCTATTGCACCAGTGTGGGTAAAGCGTTTCTCGCCTTTCAAGATGAAAGCCTTGTAAGGAAGATCGCAGGGGAGGGGCTGCGCGGCTACACAGCACACACGATTACTCATCTCGATGATCTCTTGTCGGAACTGGCCCGCATCCAGGTGCAGGGCTTCTCCATCGACAACGAGGAAATCGAGGTGGGGGTGCGATGTATCGGGGCCCCTGTTCGTGACTCCTCGGGTAGGGTGTTCGCGGCGGTCAGTGTCTCCGGTCCGGTCGAGCGCATGCCGGATGGCCGCCTAGCGGGGTTGGCACCGGTGGTTATCCAAACTGCGAATGAGATTTCTCAAGCGCTTGCCGAGTAGCACCCCCGTTACGACCAACTAGCGGACAGCTTCCTCAGCTTGGTCCTCCCCCGCCGTCGCAGTGCATGTCTGGGCTATTGGAGTTGTCGGCGCCATGACGCTCGCCATGATGAGTCGGGCGACGCTCGGGCATACCGGACGGGTTCTCGAGGCCTCGCCTGCCACGCAGTTTATCTATCTCGCGGTGGTGGTTGCGATGGCGCTACGCGTCGCCATGGAGTTCGTGCCGAACCTTTCGGTACCGATGATGTATGGCGCCGCCATCGCCTGGGTCGCTGCATTCATGGGCTTCGCAACGGTATATGGGCCAATGCTTGCGCGACCACCACGTCGAATCTGGGTCCGGCTAATGATTGGGAGGAGGTGACGGTCAAGAAGGTTAGTGGTACTTGATCTATGTTAGTGAGGTTTCTAGCGAAGCTGGATTGAGATCAGGTAGTCGCGCGGCAAACGTCTTGTCCACAAGATGGCGAAGTCAAAGATGGTCAGCAAAGTAGCTGGAAAATTAGCTTTGATGTGGATGGCTCTACCACTCATCCACGCAGTAATTTCTTGCGGGAAATGGCGGGTTCGGACACTGTGGCGTGCGGTGGCGTAAGATTTGGTTGCGGTCCCCCGCAATCATCTTTAATTGCGACCCCGTAGCACACGCTGCGGGGTTCTTCGTTTGTGCTGAAAGCGTAAGGATTCCAGCTAGATCGCCACGAACGTCGATCTGCAGTTCCCCGTCTGCGGGCGTCAGCACGATCTCCTTCATCAGCGAACGGATTTGCTCGGCCGCCGCGATGCGCTCGCCGCGGGAATCGTCCTGGAGTGCCGAATACAAGCCTTCGACTTGAGTGCGATAATGCGCTGCCATATTCGGGTGTTGCAGGGGAGGCGGCTCCTCGGCATCGCGTAGGAATCGCGTCAACTCGTTCTTGCGGACTTCGAGCTTGTGGCTGCGCCGGATATTTCGTCTCGATTTGCGAAAATTTACGACTGATCTTGGTTTCCTCTCAACCGCGAGATCACTGGCGACGACGTCGGGGCCGATCGGACCTTCAACAAGGACGCGCGCCTTCAAAGCTGAAAGCGCGCGCTTGCTCTCGCCTCATGCCAATTAGGCATGACCACTTGGACGAGCGTCTTTCGTCAGCTTCAATGCGAGAAGCCGGCGGCGGTTTCGCTGAGGCTCTTGCCCCTGGTCTCTGGGGCTAACCACTGCGACAACGCGGCCCCAAGGGCGGCGATAGCGGCGGCGATCAGCATGGTTGCAGAAGCGCCGAGATTGGTCATGGACCAAGGCATCAGGAAGGTGCCGACACCGGCGCCAACTCGGCTGACCGCAGCAGCGAAACCGGTGCCGATCCCGCGGATCTCGGTCGGAAACACCTCGCCAGGGTAAATGCTGGTCAGCGTGTTGTATATGGCATTGAAAAAGGAGAAGATGAGAAACAGGATCAATACGATGATCGGTGGCGCTCCTGCCCATAGGCCGAGAACGGCAAGCGGGACGGTAGCGATCCACTGTGGCGGCACGGTTAGCGTGCGGCGGCCAGATTTTTCGATCAGCAGGACGGCGATCACGCTCCCAGCCAATGCAACCATGGAGAGTCCAATACCACCCGCCAATCCGCCGCTGAGGCCGTATTTCTGCAGCACACTGTCGGCAAACGTGGCGATTGCGAAGTAAGGTGTGACGGCGCAGAACCAGAATCCTGACACGAACAGGGTAGCCCGCCAGTATCGACTGGAGAACAGGGTTCCAAAGCTACCCTTTTGATTTTTTCCTTCGTGCTCCATATCCGCCGCGTCGTCGGAACTTTCCAGATAGCGATCTGCGATAACCCGTGCTTGCTCGGCGCGGCCTTGATTCCATAGCCAGCGCGGTGATTCAGGCATCCCGAGCCGACCAATGAACAAGGCAATCGCAATCAGGGTGCTCGTGCCGAGGATCATGCGCCAGCCGAGGTCGGTGTATTCGTTCAGCAAACTACCCACGATAAAGGCAATCATGAAGCCAGCATACCATGCAATGAGAGTGAGCCCCATGAGCCGACCACGTAGCCGGGCGGGCGCGAATTCCGACATCAATGGCCAGCCAACCGAATATTCGGCACCGATCGCAATGCCCATCAGCAGACGCACCAAGAATAATTGCATCGGTGAATCCACGAAGAATTGCATGGTGCCGACGAAGAGCTGCATGACGGAAGTCAAGAGGAACAGGGCCATATCGAGCATGAACAATGGTTTACGGCCGAACTTGTCACCCGCCCAGCCACCCAACGGGGCACCTATCAATATGCCGAACAGCGCGCCTGCCGCGATTAGACCTTCCCAGAACGGAGAAATCGCGAGTTCGGCGGTCATCTTCCCGGTCACCGGGCCGACGATCCCTAGGATATAGCCGTCTAGAAACATTCCACCAGTAAGGACGATAACCATCCTCAACATAAACCGTTTCTTGAATTCGGCCGCCTTGATATCATCTGCGTTTATATCTGTAGTTTTTATTATATTACCTAACGATGTCATCGGTTTCCCCTTCTTATTTGTTGAGACTGGATGGTGATGCCAATGCATTACCGCGGATCCAGCAGGTCCCGCGGTCGCAAAGGAGGGCTTTGGCCATCTGGCGTTGTGTCACCGGCTTTCGCTGAAAGCTGTTTCGATCTGTCGTTCGAAATTGGGAGTGCACGAACCGTTGGCCTGGACCATGGAGGCGGATGGGCAGCATAAGTCGTTCGCATCTACTGCTAATGCAACAAGGCTGGTTGTCCGGGTGAAACACTGGGATCGAGCCGCAGGAGGCCGGCTATCGAGTGACAGGCGAAGGTGAGGAACGATGCTCCTGGTTCAGCCCATTGGGAGCTATCTTACGTCCCCGGCTGGAGGTTTAGGTGTTGACGCGGATCCAGATTTGATCATCGGATAGTACGGCAGGATTTGCGAGAAGGTGCTCGCGCGGGCCATGAACCGTAGAGGAACGCTTAGGTCGACTTGAAACACCCGTGAATTCCGTGCCGAAATATCATCAATTCGCATGGAAATACATCCTTTATCTGGAATGGGTGGATAATATCCACGTGTTGGCTAACTTGTATTTTATATCTTACCTACACAAAACACTGATAACATGGATTTACCCGCGATCACTCGCCTGAAAAAATGACGGGAGGTATAACCTCAGGTTGGTCTCCACCCTCCCAACGACAGCCTGACGTGCGTCCGGTCGCTGGCGCGACACGCTCGAAGGGTAAGATCATCAGCAATGGCTACGTGTAGCTGCGCGCTTCGTAAAAGCTGGACAGCGCTTTCGCTAAAGTCCGGACAATTTGACGAGGTTAGTCCTGGGCAGCCTAGATGCCGTAATGGGCCGGCCTTCGCGAGTATAGCCAAGATTTGTGGCAGTCCCTCAGAATGATGGTGTTGAAACGGAGCCCGAGCGATCGGCTCCAGCATCATGAGAGGAACAGCCGTGGACTACTATGCGGGAATAGATGTGTCCTTGGAAGCAAGCAGCGTGTGCATTGTGGACGCAAGCGGAAAGATCATCCGCGAGGGCAAGGTCGCCAGCGAGCCTGAGGCATCTGTACGCTACTTTGATGAATTGGACTTGTGTGTCATCCGCATCGGGCTCGAGGCGGAGCCCTTGTCGCAGTGGCTGCATGCCGGGCTTTTGGCCTGCGGGCGCGATGTGGTTTTGCTCGAGACACGGCATGTGAAGGCGGCGCTCTCGGCCATGACCGTGAAGACCGACCGGAAGGACGCACGCGGGATCGCCCAGTTGTTGCGGATGGGGTGGTATCGTCCGGTTCATGCCAAATCGGTGGCTTGCAAAGACACCCGTGCGCTTCTCGTTGGACGCAAGCTGCTGCAAAGCAAACTTCTCGACGTCGAGCTCAGCATCCGCGGGATCCTGCGCGGCTACGGGCTCAAGGTCGGAGAAGTCAGTCGCGGAAGGTTCGAGGGACGCATTCGAGAATTGACAGCAGGGCACGCCGTTCTGGAAACGGTGATCGGTGCGATGCTGGCGGCCAGGACAGCGTCGTGGAACGAGTTCACCCGGCTGCACCGCCAGATGCTGAAGATCGCGCGAGAGGATAAGGTTTGCCGGCGATTGATGAGCACACCCGGTGTTGGCGCTTTGGTTGCCCTGACCTATCGCTCGGCGGTCGATGATCCGACGCGGTTCGACAAATCCAGCACCGTTGGCGCCTACTTTGGGCTCACGCCCAAGAAATACCAATCAGGCGAGACCGACCGGGATGGTGGCGTCACCAAGGTCGGCGACACCATGGTGCGAACCGCGCTCTTTGAAGCAGCGCATATCATGCTGACCCGGGTGACGCGCTTCTCGAGCCTCAAGCGTTGGGCTCTCGAGGTTGCGCAGCGCAGGGGCATGAAACGTGCCAAGGTGGCGCTTGCCCGCAAGTTGGGCGTCGTGCTGCATCGCATGTGGGTGGACGCGAGTAAGTTCCGTTGGAGCAAGGCCACCATGGCAGAGTGAAGGAGGTGGACATCATCGAAGCGGACCGGGATCGGCACCGCTTCATCGAGGTCCCGTTGTCGGGACGAGGGCTTGGCAAGGTCGTGTGTAGTGCTGTGAAGGCTTCGGCAGATCACGCCTCCTAGATTGACCTGTCAGCTCTGGATCTGATGGCATGGTGTGGCGGCCTCGCGCTGACCACGGACAGAAGCAAGATCCTGGCGACGAGCTATCATTCAGAGGGACTTGACGAACGAGGGTCCATTACAGAAGCACTACTTTGGCAGATGTGATTTTTGGGATTCCCCCGAGGCCGAATGCGTGATTCATGGGGAGCCAGCATTGATGGAGGCTGGCGATGGATGCGGATTGGCAGAGCGATCTTGAGCGTTGGCTGGATCCGTTTCTGACAGGGCTTGGCAACAAGACGCGGCGCCGGATGTGTCCGGCCTATATCGCAGGATCGATTGGTCCTGGCCGGGTCCCAATGACTGGTCCAGTTTGAATGTTAGTGCATGGTTGGTTTGGGGGCCGCGAAATGGTTCTGTTGCCACGTTTTGAATACCGGCGCTGTGACAAGAACGGCCTTTTTCGGGCTTAGGCCGCCTCAGCCATTGAGGCCGCCGACGCTGGCAACGCTCGCGAAACGATCGCACGATGCGTTCTGGCGTCAATCGCACTCCACGCTGTATAATGCTGGATGCATGCCACGCCGGTAGAGTGTCGTCTTGTCCCTATCGAGGTTTCCTTCTGGATCGATGACAACGCCATAAATTTTCTCCGCGCGATCACGGCTGACCCAGCCTTCCCTCACGTCGTGAGCAACTCTCTGAGGATCCCGCTCGCGGGGATGGCCGTAGCCGCCGCCTCCGCCGCTGATCGAGACCATCGCCTCGTCGGCAGCGATCACAACTTCTGCGCAGGCGGGAACGGGTTCGAGCGATCCGTCCGCCCGACGCCGGAACTGCGCCGAACGGGCGCCCGCCAGGCCGCCACGTGCGCCCGTCGCGGGATTGACATTGCCGTCGCTGACATAGGCGACGGTCATCGAGCAATCGACCGGAGAAAACTCCGAGTAGGCCCCCAGCGCGCCACGGAAGCGGCCGGCACCCTCGGAGTCCGGGATCAGCCGCCGCGCATGCACGAAGATGGGATGACGCAGTTCGTCGATCTCGATGGAATCCTGGTAACACATGCCGGCATTGCCGACATGCAGGATTGTTAGCCAGCCATCCGTCCAGGGTGTGCCAGCGCCACCGGTACAGCCGAGATAGACTTCGTTCACGAAAGGCTTGCCGTCATGCACACCCGAGACGACGCCGCATGAGGGCGGGATCAGCGCACCCGTCTCGGCCTGGCCGAGACCATCGGCAAGTTCGGCCAGTGCAGCCTGAATCGGATTGGCGACGCGATCGGCGATATTGGTCGTTGCCACCGAGCACGAGGTGGGATGGCGCGGTCGGCCCACAACGCAGCCATCGCGCAGATGGATCTTGATCCGCCGGAAACTACCCTCGTTCTTGGGAACGGTATGGTCGATGGAATTGAAAATGCCGATCATCGGTGCGGAGAGCGAGCAAGCTTCCGAGAGGTTGAGGCCATTGGGCATGGCGTCCGGATTATCGGTCATGTCGACCTCGATCATCGCCTCCTCCGGTTTGACGTGCACCGTCGCCTTAATGGTGACACCATGCTCGGGCGTGCCGGGGAACGGATCATGCGTACTGGTGCGCGTCACGCGCCCCTTCGGCAGCGCGCGGATGACCTCGATCATGCGCTTCTCGCTATAGTCGAACCATTGGCGCGCGTAGTCATCGAGTTTGTCCCAGCCGATCTCGGCGCCGAGCGCCAGGATCTCGCGCTCGCCGACCCGCGCAGCGCCGAGCGTGGCTAGATAGTCGCCCCACCATTGATCCGGAACACGGATGCGCATCCGGCACATGCGGATGACGTCCATGACATGCTGGTAGTCGTCCTGCACCTTTACGGCCGGAAAGATCAGCGCGCCCTCGTTATAGACGTCGAGGGCTGCGCCCATATAGGTCGTCGGCAGCGAGTTGCCGCAATCGGCCTGGTGGGCCTTGGCCAGCACGGTGAAGCGGTGCACGCCTTCGTCGTCGATCACCGGGATCAGGATGGAATGATCGGCTGGATGGGTGCAGCCGTGATAGGGCGAATTGTGCAGGAAAGCATCGCCGCGCCGCAGGACCGGATGATTGTCGGTCATGGTGCGTGACATGATGTCTGGCCCGCGCAGCACGTGGTTGGGCAGGCTCTCGGCCGTGGCAAGCAGTTCATGGCGGGCTGTGAGGACCACGCAGGAGAAATCGCGCGCGATGGTCAGGATGCCGGACCGCCCGGTGCGGTGCAGGGTATTCGCCATCTTGCGGGCGATGCCGTCGAAGCGGGCGGTGAGGACGGCGAGCGTGGAGCCATCCATCGTTGTGGTCTCGGACATTTGCTCTTTTCCTCAGCTCTGCACGTTGATGACGAGGTTGCCCGCGCTGTCGCGCCAGGCCCTTGCGCCGGGATCGATCACGATCGAGGTGAAATCCGATTCCACGATCGCTGGGCCGCTCAGCTCCTGGCCCTCGGCGATGGCCTCCAGGCGCCAGACCTCGGCCTCGATCCAGCCCCTGCCGAGGAAATGCACCGGACGGGGCGCGAGCTTCGGCGACCTTGCATCCTTGGCCAGCCGTCCGGGTACGCCCGAGCCGAGGCGGCAGCGAACTTCGGCATTCCAGCTCACCGTCTCGATGGCTGCATTCGGGTCGCTGATCGCGAAGATGTCCTGATGCATCTGGTGGAAATCTTCGACCAGAGCCTCGACCTGTTCGGGATGCTCGAAGGACGGGATGCGCAGCGGGACGTCGATCTCCCAGGCCTGATCGGTGTAGCGGGCCTCGGTCGACCAATCGATCTCGACCGCCTGCGCACCCGCGCCGGGGCCTGCTGCGAATGCCTCGCAGGCAGCTTTGAGGCTGGCCAGAACCTTGTTCACGCCGGCTGAATCGAAGGCCTCGCTCCTGGTGTGAAACACGGCCTGCTGTTGTGCCGTCAGATCGGAAATCAGTGCTCCGGAAGCGGCTAGTGCCGCGCCGGCCTCCGTCACCAGCACTCGGCGGCAGCCCAATCTGCGGGCGATGGCCACGCAGTTGAGACCTGCGGCGCCGCCTCCGGCGACGAAGGTCGCCTGGGTCGGATCTATGCCTTGGTTGACGGTGATGTCCATGATGGCCTGGACCATATGTTCGGTCGCGAGGGAGACGATCGCATCGGCCGCTTCCTCGAGGCTCTTGCCGAGCGGCGCGGCGACGTGGCGGCGGATCGCGTCCAGGGCGCCGGCCTTGTCCAGCGCCATCTTGCCGCCGAGAAAGAACTCGGCGTCGATGAAGCCCAGCGCGACGGCTGCATCCGTCAAGGTGGGTTGGGTGCCGCCCCGCCCGTAGCAGACGGGGCCGGGCACCGCCCCGGCGCTCTTGGGGCCCACATGCAGCAAGCCACCGGCGTCGACCCAGGCGATCGAGCCGCCGCCCGCGCCGATGCTTTTGACATCGACCGAAGGCATGCCGGTCATGTGGCTGCGGAAAGGCTGGCCAAGCCAGGTCTCGCGGCTGCGCGGGATGCGGCCTCGACGCACCAGCGAAATGTCGAAGGTGGTGCCGCCGGTGTCGCCGACGATCAGCGTCTCCGCGGCATCGTCTGCGCCATAGGCCTTGGCCGCGACCGGGGCCATGCTCGGCCCGGAATTGATCAGGTGCACGGGGGCATCGGCAACGTGCGAGGCATCCATGACGCCGCCTTGCGAGGTCACCACGAGAACGCGACCCCGGAATCCCGCCTCGCGCAGGCGCCGTTCGAGGCCGCGCATATAGGCGCCCATTACCGGCTTGAGCGAAGCATCGATGCAGGTCGAGGAGGCGCGCCGATATTCGCGGATCGAGGGGTTGATCCGGTGCGACAGCGTGTAGGGGATGCCCGGCAGGTGTTTCTCGATCAGGGCCCCGACCGCCAGTTCATGAGCCGGATTGACGACGGACCAGAGGAAGGCGACGCCGACCGCCTCGATATTGACGGCCTTCAACCGCTCGAGGATGGCCACCACCGCGGCCTCGTTAAGTGGCGTCCTGACGGCGCCGCTGACGGTGACGCGCTCCGGCACCTCGAAAGTCAGGGCGCGCGGAACATAGGGTTCGGTATAGGGAATGGTGAAGTTGAACGGCTCGATGCGTCCGCCCTCGCGAAATACCAGCGTATCCGGGTGTCCCTGCGTGGTAAGGAAAGCGGTGCGTGCCGTCGAGCCGGTCACGATTGCGTTGATGGCATGCGTCGTCCCGTGCACGAGAAGTTCGCCCCGCCCGAGATAGAGACCGAGATCTTCGCCGGCCGCTTGCGCGGCGAGCCACAGGCTGTCGATGACGCCGGCGACGGGATCGGCCGGTGTCGTGGATGCCTTGTGCATGCTCAGCACGCCATCGGTGGTGGCGACCATCAAATCGGTGAATGTGCCGCCGGTATCGACGGCGAATCGAAGGCCCATGGTTCGGCTCCAGATCTGCGGGGAAGGCGCGGCCGTTGAATGGTCCGCACCGTTGTTGTCGAACTCAGAGCGAGCGCACCGTGAAGGACGGTCCGGGGGTTGCCGCCATCCGGTTGCGCAGTGGTCGGCCGAAGTCGGGCACGTCGATCTCGAAGCAGTCGCCGGAACGGGCCTCCACGCCATTAGCGCAGCTCAACAAGGGCGCGCCGAAGAAATAGGCATGCAGATCGCCAGGTCGCCGGAACATGTCATAGCGGAAATGATAATGTTCGAGATTGCGGACCGAATGCGACATGTTGTGCTCACCGCTCAGGAACTCCCCCTCCCAGATTGGCTGGCCGTCGCGGATCACGCGGATGGCGCCCTTGGTATCTTCCGGCAGGTCACCAAGCAGCAGTTCCGGCCCGATCGAGCAGGCCCTGAGCTTGGAATGGGCGAGATAAAGATAATTGAGCGCCTCGGTGACCTGGTCCGAAAACTCGTTGCCAAGGGCAAAGCCGAGCCGCCAGGGCGTACCGTCGGGACCGATGAGGTAAAGGCCGACGATTTCGGCCTCCTCCCCACCGGCAAGCGCGAAGGCCGGCATCGGCAGATCTGCTTCGGGTGGCACCACGCAGGTACCCACGCCCTTGAAGAACCATTCGGGCTGGACGCCGATTTGCCCATCGGCTGGCTTGCCGCCTTCCAGGCCCATGCGGAAGATCTTCATGGAGTCGGTCATGTCCGCGTCACTGCCATGGGCGATCTCGTGCATCTTGTCCCGGGCCGCGGCGCTGCCGATATGGGTGAGGCCAGTGCCGGTGATCCAGAAGCGAGCAGGCTCGGGATGGTCGAGCGGCGCCAGCAGACGCCCTTCGGCAATGACATCGTCATAGCTCTCGGCTGTTCCATGGGCTTCGCCATTGACCGTCTCGGCCAGGCTTTTGTCGCTTTCGATCGCCTGCATCGCAAGGTCGTAGACTGTGGTCGACCTGACGAGCGGGATCAGCACCTTGCCGCTCTTGTCGGGCGTGCCGACCTTTCTTTCGCCCGAACGGGCCCGGAATTGCACCAGACGCATGAATATCTCCCGAGTTGAGAAGTTGGAGTGCGTAAAACGCGATGCTCAATGAAAGGGGTACGGGGTGGCCGCGCTACGATCGCCTGCGGCGGGAGCGGATGGCCGACGCCAGGCCGAACGGCCGCAGAACCAGGCCCGGGACCTTGATTTTCTTGATTTGATCATCGCGTATCCCTGGATTTAGACCAATGTTCTGCTATACAGAACATAATTCTGTTTAACAAACTCGTATTGTAGCAAGCGCATGTTGTCAACGGACCTCTGTGCTGGCTATCACCGGGCTCGCTCGGCTTCGAATAGGCAAACTGGATAGGGGGAGGAATGCGCGTGCGAGAACCTACAGAAACCTCGGACGACAAGTACCCGCTGCGAAGCGTGGGTCGGGCACTCGACGTACTCGAGGCACTCGGCGCCGGCAGCAGCAAGGGCATGAGCGTGGGCGATATTGCCGACGCCATCGGAGTCTCCCGCTCGACCGCGTTCACGCTTCTGCAGACCATGGTGGCACGTGGCTTCGTTGCCGATACGCGTATTGGTGGCGCCCGGCTCTATCGGCTCGGCCTGGCGCTCGTGCATTTGGGCGACCGTGCCGTCGCGGAAATGGGTATTACGCAAATGGCGACGCCCGTGCTCCAGCAACTCACCGATGCGACACAATTGACCTCACGGCTCGCCGTGCTGGATGACGGTTATGCCGTGGCGATCGGGCGCGTCGATGCGCCTGGGCCGTTCCGGATGACTGCCTCGCTCGGGCGTCGCGAATTGCCGCATTGTTCGTCTGTCGGCAAGGCGCTGCTGGCCCGCCTTCCAGGCGAACAGGTAATGGCAATCCTCACGCGTCTTGGCATGCCGCGCCGTACCGAGCACACGCTGACATCGCATGCCGCCCTCATTGCCGATCTCGAACAGACCGCAGCCCGCGGCTATGCCTTTGACAATGAAGAAGACAATGTCGGCGTCGTCTGTGTCGGAGCCGCTGTCTATGACCGCAGCGGCCAGGCTGTCGCCGCGATCAGCGTCACCAGCATGAAGCTAGGACGCAGCGAGACAGACCTGCATCAGCTGGGAGGCGCGGTCCGAGCCTATGCTGATCGCATCAGCGTGCTCCTGGGCGGGCCGGCCTATGCCGCTTTGCCACCCGTGACCTGAACCAACGTCATTTCCCGCAAGAAGCAGTCCGATTGCCGGCAGCTATTGCTGCCGGCATGCCGTGGCTCGCGCCCTCATGGCCGCCCGTGCCAGCAAGAATTACCGGCGTCATCATATTGACAACATAGGGGCCTGCGATAGAATTCAATTCTACAAAACATAATTCTGCCTAACAGAACAAATTCCAGAGTGGACGGAGCTTCCAATGACTTTGTTTCGCAGCCATGCGCTCGCAATGACGGGTGTTGCCTTGGCCGTAATGGCGTCGAGTGTCGGCGCTCCTGCTGCCGCCGAGAAACCCGTACCGGACGCCGCCAAGACCCATCGGATGCCATGGGGGGAATTCAAGCTCGCGCCGCGCATTGCCAAGAAGCTCGAAGCGGGAGAAAAGGCCAACATCATCGTTGGCATCGAGGGTACAGGCATCCCGATCCAGGGCGCGGAGATGCGTATCGGCACGAAAAAGGGTTGCGAGGCCGCCAACAAGGCGCTCCCGGCTGATTGCCGTCTCGTCGGCCCCGTCAATCCCGACACCGCCAAGCAGCTTTCGGAACTTGAGACGCTCCTCAATTCCGGGCAGGTTGACTGCCTTGCCCTGCAACCGCCGTTGCCCAATCAGTTCACCGGTATCATCAATAAATATGCCGACGCCGGTGTTCCTGTGTTCACGCTGAACATCGATGCGCCCAAGGCCAAGCGGTTTGCCTTCTATGCCCTCAACGAGGTCCAGGCGGGCAAGATCAATGGCGAGGCCACGGCCAAGCTGGTCAAGGCCAAGGGCGTCGACGTCGGGCAGATCGCCATGGGTAGCGGTGCACCGGACCAGCCGTGGGCCCAGGCTCGGATGGAAGGCTTCATCGCTGGTTACAAATCGGTGTTTCCCGAGGCGAATTTCTTCAACGACGCCAAGAGCGGCATACCGACAGGCAAGAACTTCACTACGCAGGAAGTGCTGAATTCGGTGACGCCCTTCCTCACGGCCCACCGCGAGGTCAAGCTGTTCTTCCATACCGATCAGGGCGTGGAGGGCGTCGGCAATGTCATTCGCAATCTCAAGCTCGGCGGCAAGGTCTTCACCTCCGGCTTCAACGTCAGCGGCGCTATCCTGGACGCCATAGACGAAGGCACCACTCTGGTGACAATCGATCAGGGTTTCGACAACCAGGCTCGGGCGCCCGTCGAGCAATGCGCCAAATATCTCGCCAGCGGCGAAACACCGGCCGATCCGCTGCAATATCTGCGGCCGATCGTGATCACCAAGGTCGGTGGCGAAGCCGAGTTGAGCGTCACCGCCGGCCGCGAACGCCTTAAGGCGGCGCGTTGAGTTGACCGATTGAACAGGCGGCGCGAAAGCCTCGGGCTCGCGCCGCTCGTCTGCCCCTTATCGCGCCATTGTCGTTGTTGCTGGAGCTACCATGACGCTGTCCATATCGGAGCTGCTGGGCCGGCAAAAGGTCCTGAACAGCTTAAGAACGCTGGGGCTGGCCTTAGCCATCTTGCTGATTGCCTGTATCGTGCAATCGCAGCGCTCCGCCTTTCTCAGCCCGGAAAATCTGCTGACGCTCGCCCGCTCCATGGTGGCGCTGGGCATGGTGGCTTTTGCCCAGATGCTGGTGATTTTGCTGGGGGAGATCGACCTCTCTGTCGGCGCTATCTATGGGCTCTCCGCGACCGTCACCGCAACGCTCTGGCTCGGTGGCGGCAGTCTGTCCTTTACCGTTTCCTTGCTGCCAGCACTTGCGGCCGGCCTCGGGATCGCTCTGCTGGCCGGCACGCTCAATGGCTTTCTGACGGTGCGGGCAGGGCTGCCCTCCTTCATCACCACATTGGGCATGCTCAATGTCGCAGACGGTCTTTCGCTCCTCGTCAGCAATGCCACGACATTCACCCCGGCCTACAATGATCCATTGCCGTCCCAATGGGAATTATCGCTGTTCCACGGCCTGGGCGGAGCCCTGATGCCCTATGATATTCCGGTGGAGATCCTGTGGTTGCTGGCGGCCTTTATCCTGTTTTGGATCTTGCGCCACAGGACGATCTTCGGTTTCCGCCTGGTGGCCATGGGCGGTAATGCACAGGCTGCCAAAGTCGCTCGTTTGCCAATCAAGAAATACAAATATGTCGTCTTCGTATTGAGCGCCCTGATGGCTGGGCTCGCCGGTATCATCGATTTTTCCTATGTCGGTTCGATCGGCCCGACGCAGTCGAGCTCCCTGTCCTTCCAGGTCATCGCCGCCGTCGTTATCGGCGGTGCGAGCCTGAATGGCGGCCGAGGCACCATGGTGGGAACGTTTCTGGGGGTCATCCTCTTGGCTCTCCTCAACAACGGCCTCGCGCTTCTCGGGGTGGGCTCCTTCGTGCAACTTCTCTTCATCGGCCTGGTAACCATCGGCGCCGTCTGGCTCGACCTCATTTCGCAGAAATTGATTCGCAGCGCCGGCCGGCGCTCGTTTCGCGGCGGCACCGGAGCCACGACATGATACGTCTGACGGCCAAAGGCATTGCCAAACGTTATGGTGCAACTCGCGCTCTCAACGGCCTCGACCTCGATATCGCTTCCGGCGAGATCATCGGCATCGCGGGCCCGAACGGCGCAGGAAAGAGCACGCTGATGCGCATGCTCGCCGGCGAGGAGAAGGCTGATAGCGGCGTGATCAGGCTGGAGCGCCCGGACGGCCCTGTCGACGAGGTCTGGCGGCGCGTCGCGGTGGTCCACCAAGAGCCGCATGTCTGGCCGAACATGACGGTCGAGCAGAATCTCGCCGTCGGCAGGGAAGGGCGCTTGCTGGGTCGGATCGGCCTGGACCCAGCGGTAGTGAGGTCCGTTCTGACCCGCCTCGGCATCGAGCATTTTGCCCATTACGAACTGGCGGATCTGTCGCTGGCGGTGCAGCAGCGCGTGGAGATCGCCAGGGCCATGCTCAGTGATGTCGACGTCTATCTCTTCGACGAGCCTAATTCCGCCCTGACCGAGCAGGAATCGCAAGCCCTTTTCACCACGATGGCGGAACTGGCGCGCGGCGGAAAGGTCGTGCTCCTGATCACGCATCGCCTGAATGATTTCGTCCGCTGCTGCGGCCGCGTGCTGGTGCTGCGCGACGGACGCATTTGCGGTGAGATCAAGGGTTCTGAGATCAGCGAAGCCGCCATTGCCGCCGAACTTACCATGAACGCTGCCGGATCGGTGGCGAGGCCGCCGGCGCGTCGGGCGGCGCCTCCTATGCACACACCGCCGATGCTGCGGCTCGAGCGTTATTCCGATAACCTCGGGGCGTTCCAGGACATCAACCTCGATCTGTTGCCCGGGCGGATCGTTGCGCTTGCCGGCGTCGAAGGATCGGGTGCCCGCGAATTGGCACAGAGCATCGGAGGCTTTCGCGCCGGGCGCGCCGAGGAGAAGGTGCCTGCCGGGCCCATTCGTGCTTCCGTCTCCTATCTCGCCGCAAGCCGGCGCGACACCGTCTTTCCCAACATGACCGTCGGCGAGAATTTCGCCGCGCGGCTGGATCGGGTGGCTCTGGGCCGGATGAAGATATTGCTGGATCCCGGCAAGATGGAGAGCCTGGCCAAGCACAGTATCGCCCGCTACCATGTCAAGACGGGAGGGACGGAACACCCGATTACCTCGCTTAGCGGGGGCAACCAGCAGAAGGTTGTCCTCGGAGCGGCGATGGAAGGCAACAAGGACATCATCGTGATCGAAGAGCCGACGCGCGGCGTCGACATCTCCAGCAAGGCGGATATTTACAAATTGCTGCGCGACTATGCCCGCTCGGGCCGGGCCGTGGTGGTGTTCTGTACCGAAGTACAGGAGATCTTTGACGTGGCGGACGACGTTCTCGTCCTGTCGCGAGGCAGACTGGTCGGGCGCGTGGACATGGCGACGATCGAGGAGATTCCGGCCCTCGCCAACATTCTGGCAGGTTTTGAGCGTTCTCCGGATATGCAGGCGGAGCCCGCTCGTGGAAATGCCAGCTACGGTGACGCCGCGAGGCGGTGTGGATGAACGCGACATAGCTGATGTCGCCCCCGGTTGAGACGGGCCGCGACGAAGCTCCGTTGGCGGCGCCTGGCCCTTGTTCGAAGGTTATCCCTCTGTTTTTTCGGCGCTTGCCTGACCGCGCCTGTCCAAGACATGGCGTACGTCCGCTTCCGCATCGTTCAAAAGTGCGATGACGGCGAGCCGGGCACCTTCTTCGTCGCGAGCGGCAATTCGCTCCAATATTGCGCGATGCAACGGTAGGGAGTGGCGTTGACCACGATAGCTGTCGTTGGAAAGTCTGAAGCTGATCAGCAGAGCCATCTCGACGACGCCAGCCAGGGATGCGATTAGCTCGTTGCCAGTACCGCGCAGCAATGTCTGGTGGAAAGCAAGGTCGGGGCCGGCAAACCTCTCGCTGTCGTCGGCGGTCACCTCCATCTCCTCGAGGATGGCGCTCAATCGAGCGATCTGTTCAGGATCCGCCCTCTTGGCGCACATGATCGCTGCCGCCGGTTCAATCGCGCGGCGTAAATCGAAGATCGAGCCGACGTCCTCGACGCTCGGCGCCGTGTAGCGCCAGGCCAACAGGTCCGGATCGAGGTGGTTCCACTCTGAACGGGGACGAACACGCGTGCCGGTCTTGGGGCGCGCCTCGATCATGCCTTTTCCGGAAAGTACCTTCAGACCTTCGCGCAACACGCTGCGGCCGACACCCAGCCGCGCAGATAGTTCATCGGCATTTGGCAGTATGTCACCTGCCTTGAACTCGCCCGAAGCAATCAGGAATCCGAGTTTTTCCACCACCATGCCGTGCAGGCCCGCAGCTGTGCGCGTGGCCGGCCGATTGCCGATGAAACGACTGTGGTGATTGGCAGGGGAGGACAGAGTTTTTTCTTTCTTCATATTAATCATAAAATTCAATTGCCATGATTGCCTGAAAAGTGTCAACCAGCACCGATGTGAAACAGGGCTCACATGCTTTGTCGCGGGATCAGGAAGCGCGCGGCCAGCACGCATAGCAACACTGTGAACATCAAGATCAACGCCACCAGTGCGTTGATGTCAGGTGAGAAGCCGAGCCGCATCATCGCCCACAATCTGACCGGCAATGTGGTTTGAGTGCCGGTGACGAGAATGGTGATCATGGTTTCGTCGAAGGACAGGGCAAAGGCCAAGATGGCACCGCCAGCCATTGCGCTGGTAAGGTTCGGCAGAATGACTCGCCAGAAGGTCTGCCAGTGGTTGGCGCCAAGATCGAACGAGGCCTCGACCAGCGTTCGGCTCATCGATTGCAGGCGTGTCAGCACCGTGCGGTAGACGATCGCGAGCACGAAGACGGTGTGGCCGATCACCACCGTCACCAGTGACCGTTCCAGGTTGATTTCTCGGAAGAAGATCAGTAGCGCCAAGCCGCTGATCACCGGCGGCATCAGAAACGGGAGGAAGACGATGAATTGCAGCAAGGTGCGCCCACGGCGCCGTCCATGATGGTAGAGCGCCAGCAACGTGCCGAGTACTACGGACAGGATCACCGTGCCGAGGCCGACCACCAAGGTGGTGCGCAGCGCCGCAAGGATATCGCGGTTCCTCGCAAGAGTCGTATAGGCCGAGATGCTCGGCTGCGACCAATCGACCGTCCCATGATTGACGGTGAAGAAGGAAGACACGATCGGCACGAACAGAGGACTATAGAGCAGAACCGCCACCAAAGTGGTGATCGCGCTGAGGAGCACTGTCGAGGGACGAGGCAGAGTGTTCATGTGGGAACGCCCCTGTTGCGGCCGAAGCGCTCGCCGAGAAGGATTGCGACAACCACCACCAGCGCCAGCATCACCGACAGAGCCGCGCCGAAGGGCCAATTATAGGCCGTGCCGAACTGGCTGTAGAGTACCCGGCCGAAGGTGAAGCCATTGACCCCGCCGACCATTTGCGGGGTGAGAAAGTCACCGATCGCCAGCACGAAGACGAAGCTTGCGGCGGACGCCACGCCAGGCAGGCTAAGCGGCAACGTGATGTGCAGGAAGGTCTGCAGCCGGCTGGCGCCGAGGTCGTCGGAGGCGTGGATCAGATTCTTCGATATGCGTTCCAGCGACAGGAAAATCGGCAGAATGGCGAAAGGGATGAGCAGGAGCGTCAGCGTCAGCAGGATGGCATTCATGTTAAACATAAAGAGCGATGAGGGTTCGCGCAGGATGCCGACAGCCACCAGCGCCTGATTGAGGAAGCCGTTGAGACCCAGGATCGAGCGGATCGCGTAGATCTTGATGACGTAGCTCATCAAGAGCGGCACTAGGAGAAGCATCAGCAGTGCATAGCGCCAGCGTCCTTTCAATGTGGTCAGGAAGTAGGCTGCCGGATAGGCGAGCAGCACGCAGATCACCGCCACCGATAGACAGAGGGCGAGCGTATTCCAGAACACGGGCAGGAACACGGGGTCGGTGAAGAAGCGCAGATAGTTGTCGAGCGACGGCTCGTGGCGAATTTCACCATGGTCGACGCTGAAGAAGCTGTAGATCAGGAAGAGCCCCAACGGAGCCAGGACAAACAGCACGGGCAGTGCGAAGGCCAGCGCCGTGACGGACAGCCGCTCCCACTTTGCTGATGACCCGATGAAACCAGATACGCTCATCCCAGCACCAGATGGCCTTCATGCGGGGCGAAGGAAAGCAATATCCGCTGTCCAGCCGCGAGAACGCTACCGCCGGCTCTGCTCGGGAGCCGCATGCGCAGGGGCAAGGCATTGTCACCCGTCGCAATCGTGACGACAGTCGAAGCGCCAGCGAAGGCGAGATTGGCGACATGACCCGTCAGGTGGTTTTCGGTCCCGTCCGTTTCCACCCTATGCAACGCCTCCGGACGGAAGGCTGCGAAAGCGGCTGCGCCTTCGGCCGCATTCAAGAGGCTCGGTTGGTTCTCGACCGAGCAGATCAGGCGGCCGATCGCGGTATCGATCGATCGCAAGCCGCCAGTAACAGGACCCAGCATCCCTGGCACCAGATTGTTTTCACCGAAGAAGCGCGCCACGAATTCGCAGTTCGGCCGATAATAGAGGTCATGCGGCGTGCCGAGCTGGCGGATATGTCCGGCCTGCATCACGCAGATGCGGTCGGCCATGCCGATGGCTTCCTCCTGGTCATGCGTGACAAACAGGAAAGTCGTCTTGATCTCGCGCTGGATCGATTTGAGGAACTCCTGCATCTGGCGGCGCAGTTCGAGGTCCAACGCCGCCAAGGGCTCGTCGAGCAGGATGAGGCGCGGCCGGCAGATCAGGGCGCGGGCCAAGGCGACACGCTGGCGCTGGCCGCCCGATAGTTGCGCCGGATAGCGCTCGGCGAACGGCCCGAGCCTGACCAGCGCCAGCGCCTCTGCAACGCGGCGCGCGATTTCCTTGCGCGGTTCATGCCGGACCGAAAGCCCGTAGCCGACATTCTTCGCCACGGTCATATGCGGGAACAGTGCATAGTCCTGGAACACCGTATTGAACGGTCGTCGGTTGATCGGCATGTGGCTGATATCCTTGCCGTCCAGGTGGATCTGGCCCGCGGACAACGGTTCCAGGCCGCCGATCAGTCTTAAGACAGTGGTCTTGCCCGATCCCGAAGGGCCGAGCACGGTCAGGAATTCTCCGTCCCGGACAGCAAGGTCGATGCCATGCAGAACCGGGACCACGCCATAGGATTTCGACACGGATCGCAGGGTCAGCAGGTCGCTATTGTGGCTCATCTTCTACTCATCGATGCGTATGGCGGCGGCCCGGACAGCTCCGGGCCGCCGATTTGCGTAATCGCATGGAGGGTTCAGGGCGTGGCCTTGACCTCGTTCCACAGGTCCGACCGCTTCTGAGGATCTTCCACATCGCTCAGCCAGATCAGCTTGTCATTGGCACCGGCACTACCGGTTTGGGTGACCGTGTTGCCGAAGCCGGTGCGTTGGGAAAGCTCGCCGCCGACCTTCTTGCTGATCATGAAATTGATCCATTTTTCGGCGGCGGTCTTGTCTCGGACACCTTTGGAGATGACCCAATTGTCGAGCCATGCCAGCGCCCCCTCGCTTGGATTGACGTAGGCGACGTGGGCTCCGACATTCTGCAGCGCTTTGACTTGCTGCTGGCCGTAATTGGCCCAGATCAGCGCCACATCATTGTTCTTGTAGATCTGCTGCGCCTCGTCGGCCGTGGTATAGAAACTCAATACATTGCGCTTGAGGTCGACCAGTTTGTCCTTCACGGACGCCATCTGCCCGCCACTGAGATGGAAGGGGTCAGCGTAGCCGAGAGTCAGCGCCGTGAAGGAGACATTGTGCTCGCCATTGTCATAGGCCAGTACCTTGCCCTTGTATTGCGGGTCCCACAGGACCTTCATCGAGGTGGGTGGGGACTTCACCTTGTCAGTATCGTAAATCAGCCCGATGGAATCGAAGCAGAACGGAATGCCGTAGACATTGCCGTCTTTGGTCACACCACCGACGGACGGAAGATCGCGAAAGCGCGGCAGCACTTCCTTCTGGTTTGGCAGTTGCGCGACGTCGATCGGCGTCACCAGTCCAGCCTTGATGTAGCGCTGCAACTGCGCGGTATTGACGGCGAAAATGTCGAAATCCTGACCTTCACTACCCTTGATCTTGGCCCAGATCTCGTCGTCGCTGCCGATGAAGACGACATCGACGCCGATACCGGTGCTGTCGGTGAATTGTTTGACCCAGTCGGGGTCGGCATAGCCATCCCAGGCCAGCACGCGCAGGTTCTCGGCCAACGCCGCTGACGCCATCATGCCCAGGCCAAGCCCGGCGGCGACCATGCCGAGCAAGAGTTTCTTTAGTTTCATGATTATTCTCCCCTGTTTTATCTTCGATGCCCCGTCCGCCACATTCACACCCAGCCGCCATCGACAATGAATTGCTGGCTCGAGCACATGTGGCTGTCGTCAGCGACAAGAAAGAGTGCCATTCGAGCGATGTCGGAAGGCTGCAGCCGGTCGGGCAGACATTGGCGTTCCGTGATCTGCCGCTCGCCGGCGGCATTGAGCCACAAGCGCATCTGGCGTTCCGTCATCACCCAGCCTGGAACCATGCAATTGACGCGGATGCGCTCCGGCCCGAACTCGCGGGCGAGTGCCCGCGTCATGCCGTAGACCGCTGCCTTGGCCGTCACATAAGCTGGGCAGTCGGAATCACCGACCATCCAGGTGATCGAACCGAAATTGATGATCGAGCCACCGCCCTGTTCCTTCATCTGGGCGCGCACCGCCTGCGCCGCGAAGAATTGGTGCCGCAGGTTCACCGCCATACGGTCGTCCCAGTAAGCGGGGGTCACATCCGCCGTCTGATGGCGGTCGTCATTGCCGGCATTGTTGCACAGAACCCGGATGGGACCGTTTTCCCGCTTCGCCGTCTCGATGGCCGCCCGCAACTGCTCGATATCGCGCAGGTCGCAGTGGATGAAGAGCGGCGCGGTGCCTTGCGCGGCAAGTTCCGCCACGAGCCGCCGGGACGGCTCCTGCGCCATATCGGCGAAGGCAACCCGGCCGCCCTGCGCACAGAAATGGCGCACCAGACTTTCGCCGATGCCGCTGCCGCCGCCGGTGATGAAGACGCTGCGATGGCGCAGGCTCGGGAAAACGGCATAGCTCTCGATACTCGCATCCATGACGCGCTCCTCAATGCGAATGCCGCGGAATGCCGGCATCGCGCCGGCCAACCAGGAAGTCGAAGTCGCAGCCTTCGTCGGCTTGCAGGACGCGCTCGACATAAAGGCTCTGATATCCACCCACCGGCATGGGCGGCGGTGACCAGGCTTGCCGGCGCGCCGCAAGTTCTTCTTCAGGCACGAGCAACTCCAGGCGCCGGCCGGCGACGTCCAATTCTATGAGGTCGCCATCGCGCACCAGCGCCAGAGCACCGCCGGCAGCCGCTTCCGGTGCGACATGCAGGACGACGGTGCCATAGGCCGTGCCACTCATGCGCGCATCGGAGATGCGCACCATGTCGGAGACGCCCTGCTTCAGCAGCTTAGCCGGCAATGGCATGTTGCCGACCTCGGCCATGCCTGGATAGCCGCGCGGGCCGCAATTCTTCAGAACCATCACGGAGGTTGCATCGATGGCGAGATCCGGATCGTCGATGCGGGAGTGGTAGTGTTCGATATTCTCGAAAACCACTGCCTTGCCGCGGTGCTGCAACAGTGCTGATGTCGCCGCCGACGGCTTGATCACCGCGCCGTTGGGAGCAAGGTTGCCCCGCAGGATGGCGATGCCGCCTTCGCGGGTCAGCGGGCGGTCCAGCGGGCGAATGACGTCCTCATTGTAGTTCGGCACCCCCGTCACGAGATCGCCGATGGTCTTGCCGCTGACCGTGATGACGTCGCGATGCAGCAATCCGGCCTGGTCGAGCGCCGCCATCACCGCGGCCAGGCCGCCGGCATAGTAGAAATCCTCCATCAGGAAGCGCCCCGATGGCATCAGGTTCACGATCGTCGGCACGTCGCGTCCAAGCGCGTCCCAATCGTCGAGACCGATGTCGACGCCGATGCGGCGGGCGATCGCGATGAGATGCAGCACCGCATTGGTCGAGCCACCGATGGCACCATTGACGCGAATGGCGTTCTCGAAGGCCTGGCGGGTCAGGATCCGCGACATCGTCACATCCTCGTCCACCAGCTCCACGATGCGGCGGCCGGCCATCTGCGCCAGCACGCTTCGCCTCGCATCCACCGCCGGTATCGCGGCGTTGTCGGGCATGCCGATGCCGAGCGCCTCCACCATGCTGGCCATGGTGGAGGCCGTGCCCATCGTCATGCAACTGCCAGCCGAACGGCTCTGGCCCTGCTCGGCAGAAAGAAAATCCGCCACAGGCATGCGGCCGGCCTTCACCTCCTCGAAGAACTTCCAGACATGCGTGCCCGAGCCGATATCCTGTCCGCGAAATTTGCCGTTGAGCATTGGCCCGCCTGACACGGTGATGGTTGGCAGGTTGCACGAGGCCGCGCCCATCAGCAGTGCTGGCGTGGTCTTGTCGCAGCCGACCAGCAGCACCACGCCGTCGATCGGATTGCCGCGGATGGATTCCTCAACGTCCATGCTGGCGAGATTGCGGAAAAGCATTGCGGTGGGGCGCATATTGCTCTCGCCGAGCGACATCACCGGAAACTCGAACGGCAGGCCGCCCGCTTCGTAGACGCCGCGTTTGACGTGGTCGGCTAGCGCCCGCAGATGGGCATTGCACGGCGTCAGCTCCGACCAGGTGTTGCAGATGCCGATCACCGGTCGCCCATCGAAGGAGTCGTCCGGGATGCCTTGGTTCTTCATCCAGCTACGGTGCATGAAGGCATTCTTGCCTTCGCCTCCAAACCACGCAGCGGAACGCAACAAGCGTTTTCTGGGCATTCCCATCCTCGATGTTTCTTAAATTCCCCGACCTTGTGGACAGCCACGGATGTCGCGGTGCTGCCTCGGTCGCTGTCTATTTTTCATAATATTCATATTATATGAAAAATCAAGTTGATGGTTCCTTCGTTCGCTCATCTGGCCAAGCGAAGGGATGCTCGCTTCAAACTGAAGGGGGGCGGATGCCGCGATCTGGAGCGGCTGCGGGGAGGGCGATGCTTGGACACCGAAGGTCCATCCCGTCTTCTCGGCGAGAACCAATTACTGGGCGAGGTCACACCTTATAGGCATCCGATGATCGCGTGCTTCGGTCGGAATCGGATCCGCTGCCGTAGGCCTTCGTTGTCGCATCGGTTTTGCCGAAAACCAGCTTAAGGGCTGGCTCGGGAAAACTGGGCAGTCCGGATAAGTGGAGTTTCGGCCTGAAGGCGTCATGATGGCCGCGACAGGAGAGACCATGGCGAAACGACCGCGGTGGAACCACACGCCGGCCTTCAAGGTGAAGGTGGCCCTCGCAGCCGCGAAAGGCGAGAAGACGCTCGTCGAGCTGGCACAGCGGTTCGACGTGGACCCGAAACAGATCACGCAACGGCGCAATCAGCTTCTCGATGGTGCCGCGGGCGTCTTCGACGCTGAGGCGAAGACCGCAGCGCCTGCCGCGCCGGTCGACGTGAAGACGTTGCAAGCGAAGAACGGGGAGCTGCCCCTGAGGAACAATTTTTTGTCCGGCGCGCTCGGGAAAGCCGGGCTTCTGAGCGCAAAGCGATGATTGGGCGTCATCACGATCTACCGCTTAGCCGGCAGGCGAAGGTTCTGGGGATCAGCCGGGGCAGCGTCTACTATCTGCCCCGCCGGTTCCGGCTGCCGATCTGGCTCTGATGCGCCGGATCGACGCCCTGCACCTGGAATACCCTTTCGCCGGCAGCCGGATGTTGCAGGGGCTTCTCAATGCCGAGGGTCATGTCGCGGGGCGCCTGCACGTAGCCACGCTGATGAAACGCATGGGGATCGAGGCACTTTATCGCCGGCCGAGCACCTCCAAGGAGAGTGTCAGGAATTTCGTGTGCGGGCTGGCATAATGGGTAGAAGGGAGACCCAGTATGTCACGACGGAAAGAACCGGCGATACCGAAGGAGCTTCTCGATCAGTTGCTGACAGGCGGCCGCAAGACGGTGATGACCGAGATCGGGCGGATCGAGATCGAGGTGCCGCGCGATCAGGCTGGCAGTTTCGATCCGCAGTTGATCGCCAAGTACCAGCGCCGCTTTCCCGGCTTCGACGACAAGATCATCTCGATGTATGCGCGGGGCATGAGCACGCGGGAACCGAAGGTCAGCGCGGAGCAGCAAGATCGTGGGGCATCTGCGCGAGCTCTATGGCATCGAAGCTTCGCCGGATCTGATCAGCACCGTGACCGATGCAGTCCTTGAGGAGGTTGCGGCCTGGCAACAGCGGCCCCCGACGCGATCCGGGTCAAGATCCGCGACGAAGGCATCGTGCGCAACAAGGCCATCCATATTGCCCTGGGCGTCCAGGCCAATGGCACCAAAGTGGTCCTGGGCATGTGGCTGGAGCAGAACGAGGGCGCCGAATTCTGGCTGCGGGTGATGAACGAGCTGCGCCATCGCGGCGTCGAGGACATCATGCTGGCCGTCGTCGATGGCCTCAAGGGCTTCCCGGACGCCATCAACGCCGTGTTCCCGCAAGCCCTGGTCCAGACCTGCATCGTTCACCTGTTGCGCAACTCGCTGGACTTCGTGGCTTGGAAGGATCGCAGGGTCCTCGGGGCGGCTTTGAAGGCCATCTATCGAGCCGTTGACGCCACCGCGGCCGAGACGGCGCTGACCGCCTTCGAGGCTGGCTTCTGGGGGCAGCGCTACCCTGCCATCGGCCAGGGCTGGCGGCGGGCATGGCCGGAAATCATTCCGTTTTTTGCCTTTCCTGACGACGTCAGGCGGATTGTCTATACGACCAATTCCATCGAAGCTCTCAATGCAAAGCTGCGCCGGGCGGTAAGGGCAAGGGGGCATTTTCCCACCGATGAAGCGGCCACGAAGCTGCTGTATTGATCTTGAACCGATCGGAGAAAGAATGGAAAATGCCCGCCCGTGAATGGGCCATGGCCAAAGCTCAATTCGCCGTACTCTTTGGCGAACGCTTCATCAGGGCCATGGCGGCATGATGGTCAACCGCCAGCCCGCACACGAAATTCCTGACAGTCCCGATCGTCCTGGCAAAATCCCGTCCGAATTTCTCGGCCCAGCGCCGGACGGTCTCATGGCTGACGATGATGCCCCTGGCGGCCAACTGGTCTTCGACCATGGGCAGGCTGAGTGGAAAGCGGAAATAGAGCCAGACAGCCTGAGAAATCACCTCGGCTGGGAAACGATGACCACGATAGAGGGAACGGGAAACCTCATTCATCCGCGATGAACTGCCCGAAAACCGATGCCGGCGTCAACGTGAAAGTGCCTCATCCGCACTGGCGGCATCAAGCGAACCGTGATGACGAATGCGTCGCCAATCTCGTCTACAATATCTGTCGCTTCATCTACCTGGAGCGCATCAGTCTCGCCTGAGGAGCCCAGAATGGGTCAACGGTGTTCGACGCCGGCGCTTTTCATCCCGAGATCCCCAGCCGAAAGCACATCCCGCCGGGAAATAGACACCTCAAGGTGTCAAAAACCGGTTCTTTGATCCGTCCCGCTACCGGACAATATCCTCGGTCGTCGCCTCACGAAAATATCTATGAAGGCATGTCCTTTTTCTATTTCACCGCCTTCTCGGCGGTTCCTAAAAGCTGAGCGACCTCCCGCAGTGGGAGCATCTCGTTCAGGAGACACAGAAAATGAATGCAGGCATACAATCGGACGATCTGCCACGGCTCCAGGAAATGCACAACGGCGAAAGGGCCGTACCTACCTTCAGCGAAGCCGAGATGAAGCGTCGGCAGGAGGGCCTGCGTCAAATTCTGGCCGATCTGAGGCTCGACGCTGCGCTGCTGACATCTTACCACAACATCAATTATTTCGCTGACTTCATCTATTGTTCCTTCGCTCGCCGCTACGCCCTGATCGTGACGGACAGCAAGGCGACAAGCATTTCGGCCGGCGTGGATGCCGGGCAGCCCTGGCGCAGGACCTTCGGCGACAACATCACCTACACGGATTGGCGCAAGGACAACTATTTCCACGCGCTTCAGCGCCAGCTGAAGGGGGTGAAGCGGATCGGAATCGAGTTCGACCATGTCACGCTGGAAACTCGCTCACTTCTGGAAGAGGCATTTCCGGACGTGGAGTTCCGTGACATCGGTCAGCCGGTCATGTGGATGCGCACGATCAAGTCCGCAGAGGAAATCGCCATCATTACCGAAGGCGCCCGCACGGCGGACGTTGGCGGTGCGGCAATCAAGGCGCTGATCGCCGAAGGCGTGCCCGAATACGAGGTTGCGCTGGCCGGCACCCAGGCGATGGTCCGCCACATCGGGAAGGTCTATCCACATGCCGAGCTGATGGACAGCTGGGTCTGGTTCCAGTCCGGGGTCAACACGGACGGCGCGCACAACCCCGTGACCAGCCGTCGCCTGCAGAAGGGCGACATCCTGTCGATGAACTGCTTCCCGATGATCGCCGGCTACTACACGGCGCTCGAGCGCACCATGTTCCTGGACCACACCTCCGACGAGCATCTCAGGATCTGGGAAGTCAACTGCCTGGTCCATCGCCGCGGCCTCGAACTCCTGAAGCCGGGCGCGCGTTGCGGCGACGTCGCCGCCGAGCTGAACGAGTTGTATCGCGATCACGGCCTGCTGAAATACAGGTCGTTCGGCTACGGGCACTCCTTCGGTGTCATGTGCCACTACTATGGCCGCGAGGGAGGCGTGGAGCTGCGGGAGGACGTCAACACCATCCTGCAATCCAACATGGTCGTCTCGATGGAGCCTATGGTCTCCATCCCGGAAGGCATACCAGGCGCCGGCGGTTATCGGGAGCATGACATCGTGGTGCTTAAGGAGAACGGCATCGAAAACATCACCAAGTTCCCCTTCGGTCCAGAGCACAACATCATCCCCGCCTAAAGCTGTCGGCGCCATCCAAAAGGGTTGGGCGCCGTCGATTTTCTAGGATGTACCGTTCACAGCGACACTGCTTTGCCCGCGTCACGAGTTCACCTATACCAGTAAACGTGGGTAACGGCGTGGGCACGGCGGAATAGAAGTCGGCCGGGCCAATGTTACAGTCACAAAACGACGAGGTTCTTTAAATGCGGAGTATTCCGACAGATCTGCTGCGAACGTTCGTCACCATCATCGACGTGCGCGGTTACACACGCGCGGGCGAGCGTCTCGGTCGGACGCAACCCACGATCAGTTCCCAGATAAAGCGGCTGCAGGACCTGCTCGGCATTCAGCTTTTCAGCCGTGACATCAAGGAAGCCGGCGGCGTCTGCCTCACCGAGGAAGGCGAGATCGTGGCGACCTATGCGCGCCGCATGCTGCTCCTGAACGACGAAATGATGCTGCGGATTTCCCGGCGCGACACGCGTGGGAAGCTGCGGCTGGGCATACCTAGCGATTATGCGGATCATTTCATGCCCAAGCTCATGGCCGGCCTGACTTTCGAACAGGCGGGTTTCACCTTCGAGGTTGTCTGCGACCTGTCCTACGTCCTGCTGAAGGGCCTGCGCGATGGCCAGTTCGACATCGTGGTCGCGATGACAGCGGACGGTCCCGCAGAGTCGGCCTTCATGACTTGGCGTGAACCCCTGGCATGGGTTGGCAGCAGTCCCGGGGCGGCACTCGAGGAACTCGCTGCGCATCGTCAGTTTCCCCGAAGGTTGCATCTACCGTCGCAGTATGCTCGGCGCGCTACAGCGGGAAGGACGCAACTTCGATCTCGTTTATTCGAGCCCGAGCCAGTCCTGCATCGAATCTGCAATCGCGAACGGCTTTGGCGTTAGCGTATTGGCGAAGCGGGTCCTGTCCGACAAGGTCTGCCAGATCGGCCTCGACAAATCCTTGCCGCGTCTGGAGGATGCTGTCGTGGGCATTTATGTCAGCGACCGAGCCCGCTCCGCCACTCAGAGCTTTGCGGCGCGGTTCGCCGACATGTTCATCGATCATAACGTACACAGGACTTACTGACAGCCGCGCGCTCGGGCGACGCGCCGCACGGTCCCATCTGTGTGGTTCTCTGGCCACCGCCGCATCAGACGTACGATTTCTTCGCGCGCCTGGTCAGCAACATGACCGTTGCGAACAGCAGGGTCGATACCCCGAGCAGCAGGGTGGCCGCGACCATGATGGTCGGATTGATCTGGTCACGGATCCCCGAGAACATCTGCACCGGCAGAGTGCGCTGCTCCGCTCCAGTCAGGAAAAGTGCGATCACGACTTCATCGAACGATGTGGCGAACGCAAAGATGGCGCCCGACACCATGCCCGTTGCGATATTCGGAAGCGTCACGCGAAAGAAGGTTGAAACCGGGGACGCGCCGAGGCTACGCGCCGCCCGCGAGAGGTTGGTGTCATAGGTCGACAGCGTCGCGGTCACGGTTATGACGACGAAGGGCGTGGCCAGCGCGGTATGCGCCAGGATCAGCCCGAGCTTCGTGTCCGTCAGGCCAAGCTTGCCGAAGAACAGATAGGCACCTACCGCCACGATCACCACCGGCACGATCATCGGCGAAATGAGGATCGCCATGACCAGCCTGCGGAACGGGAAATCACGCCGCGATATGCCCAGGGCGGCGAGCGTGCCGAGCGCCGCGGCCAGCACGGTGGTGGCCAGTGCCACGACCAGGCTGTTGGCGATGGCCTTGATCCAGCGTTCGTTGCCGAAGAAATCCTCATACCAGCGCAACGAATAGCGCGCTATGGGAAAGCTGAAGAAGGGATCGTGCGACAAGGAAAGCGGCACGACCACGAATAGGGGCATGATAAGGAAAGCCAGCACGGAGCAGGCGAAAAGGACGACGCAGACGCGTCCCAGCCGCTCCGCTGGCATTGCGTATGTTGGAAGCCACATGATTGCCTGTCATCCTAGCCGGATCTTGTCCGCGCCAACCAAGCGCAGGAACAGCACGTAGATTGCGACCGTGACGGTGAGAAGGACGACGCCGAGAGCGGCGGCCATTCCCCAGTTCAGTTCGCGGTTGATATAGATGGAGATGAGATTGGAAACCATCTGGTCGTTGGCGCCGCCGACGAGGGCGGGAGTTATGTAGTAGCCAAGCGACAGGATGAAGGTCATCAGGCAGCCGGCCACCACGCCCGGAAGCGTTTGCGGTGCATAGATCCGCCAGAAGGCGCTCAGCGGCCCGGCCCCGAGCGACCGCGCGGCGCGTACATGCGAAGGATTGATCGCGCGCATGACGCTGTAGATTGGCAGTATCGTAAAGGGCAACTGAATGTGGGTCA
Source organism: Labrys sp. HAY1-8F (assembly GCF_056754975.1). NCBI lineage: Bacteria > Pseudomonadati > Pseudomonadota > Alphaproteobacteria > Hyphomicrobiales > Xanthobacteraceae > Labrys > Labrys sp. HAY1-8F. Next base: position 114,295 of record NZ_JBPGWZ010000001.1, read on the forward strand.
TGGCGACCACCGTGCCTAGGCGGGTGTAGATGAGCTGAACCTTCTCGTCTATCAAACCCAGGAACATCAGAACATCATTGATGACGCCATCGGTCTGCAGCAGCGCCACCCATGCCGTCGTCCTGACGAGCAGGGATGTCCAGAGCGGAAGCAGCACCATCAACAGCATCACGCTGCCAACCCCTCTCGGTGCAAGTGTCAGGACGTAGGCAACCGGATAGCCCATAAGCAGCGTGCCTACGGTCACCATTGAAGCTATCAAAAGGGTCCGCCTAAGCACCCCCAGGAAAATTCCCTGGTTTTCGTCCGCCCATCGGAACGAACCGTCCGCGCTTTGGGTCACGTCCAGCGCCATCAAGAGGTAGTAGGGCGTGACTGCCGTGGCGTTACGCTTGATGACGGACCAGATTTCGACGTTCCCCCAGATGGCATTGGATGCCAGCAGCGCATCCTTGAAAGAACCGCTCTGCCCGCTCGCCGCCAGGCGCCCGGCGGCGACAACGACACTGCGGCTTCCGGAAATTTCGTAGTTGAGCCGCTTGCCCAGCAGTGCGGCCGTGCGATTTGCGTGAGCTGCCTTCAGGTCGGTTTCGAATGCCTCGAACACTGCGTCCGGGGGGATTTGAGAACCGTCCCAACCCTCGAGGGCTCCGAGCGTCTGCGGCAGAATCTGTCGTGTTTCAGGGTTGCCGACGGCGGCGATCAGCAGAAACGCGATCGGCAGGAAAAAAGCCAGCAGGAGGAAGCTCTGTAGCGGCAAGGACAGCGCGAAGGCAGCGCGCCGCGCAGGGCGTTCGGCGCGCTTGACCGCCAGGAAAACATCGATCCGGTCGTGAAACCCCGCGGTCATGCCTGCCTCCGAAGCAACAGGCAGTCATCGACGTTGCAGGCCAGCCTCACCGTGTCGCCCGGCTGGAAGGAAAGTCCCTCCCACGCAGTCAGGCGGATGGAAATATTGTCTTGCCCAAGAGCGCTTGCCCTCAGCCTGATGTGATCGCCGAGAAAGAAGGATTCACGGACCTGTCCCGAGAAGACGTTGGAGCGACCTGTCGCCTCCGTGCCGGCGAGCCTTAGCTTTTCGGGCCTTATCATAAGCCGCAAGTCCCTGCCGACGTCCTCCGGTGTTGGGGCGACGCACGTCATCAGCGTGCCGTCCTGCGCCTTCACGACGCTGAGGGGGCCGCATTCCTGAACGTCGCAGACGATGGCGTTGTTCTCGCCTATGAAACCGGCAACGAAGCTGTTTTCCGGGGCGTTGTAGAGCGTAACCGGATCGGCGAGTTGCTGGATGACGCCGTCATGGAAGACAGCGATCCTGTCCGACATGGTCAGCGCCTCGGACTGGTCATGCGTCACATACACCATCGTGATGCCAAACGAGGTCTGGATCTGCTTGATCTCCATTTGCATGTGCTCGCGCAATTGCTTGTCGAGAGCGCCCAACGGCTCGTCCATCAACACCAGGGACGGCTCGAAGACGAGTGCGCGCGCCAGCGCGACGCGCTGCTGCTGGCCACCCGAAAGCTGCGCCGGCTTCCGCTCGGCCATGGCGTCTAGATGAACCATCGACCGGGCTTTGCGAATGCGATCCCGCGCCTCGATCCCCTTGATGCCGCGATAGCGCAGCGGAAAGGCGATGTTCTCGTCTACGGTCAAATGCGGAAATAGCGCATAGTTTTGAAAGACCATGCCGATGTTGCGCTTCTCCGGAGGCAGTTGCTCGACGGGCTTCCCGTCGAGCAGGATGCGACCCTGCGTTGGCCTTTCGAAGCCCGCCAGCATCATCAACGTCGTGGTCTTCCCCGATCCCGAAGGGCCGAGCATGGTGAGGAACTCACCTTGCCGGACCGACAGATTGAGCTCTTTCACCACGAAGTGGATGCCGTCATAGGACTTGCGCACGGACTGGAAGCGAACCAGGTCCTTGTCAGCTGATCCCTTCGACATCGGGTTGCGGACAGTGGGGTACCCTGAGGACTGAGCCTTGATGTTCATGGCCAGGCGCTTCGATCGCTACTGTGACAGCCAGGATATGAACCGGCGGCGAATTTCGTCGCCGTGGTCACCCCAGAAGCCGTTGTCCAACAAGAGGGAGGTGGTCATGTTCGCGGGGCTGGTCGGCAGGTTCGCCTCGTCCTCCGCTGCGACGAAACCGCTGGCCGATTTGCGAACCGGTCCATAGGGAATGTACTTGGTGGTCGCCCCCAGGATTTCGGGCTGCACCGCAAACTTGATGAAGTTCATCGAACCTTCGATGTTCTTGGCTCCTTTGGGGATCGTCCAGAACATGGAGTCCAGGATCTGGTTGTCCCAGACGATTGCAAACTTGCGACCTTCCTTGTTGGCGTCGTGGATGCGGCCGTTCCACGCCGTCGTCATCACCACTTCGCCCGAAGCGAGCAACTGTGCTGCCTGCGCCCCGGCTTCCCACCACAGGATGTCCTTCTTGATCGTATCGAGCTTGACGAAGGCACGGTCGACGCCTTCCTTGGTGGAGAGCAGGGAATACACGTCGGAACTGTCGACACCGTCGGCCAGCAGCGCGAATTCAAGGTTGGTCACCGGGTTTTTCCAGAGGCCGCGCTTGCCCGGGAATTTCTCAGTGTCAAAGAGGTCGGCAATCGTCTTCGGCCCGTCGGCGAGCTTTTCCGTGTCGAACGCCAGGATGGTGGAATAAACGATGTTGCCGACTCCACATTCCGAGGTCGTACCCTCGATCCAATCATCCTGCGAACCAATCTGGGTCCAGTCGATAGACTCGTAAATGCCTTCGTCGCACCCCTGCCGCAAGGTCGGCGCGTCGACATCCACCACGTCGAGCGTGGTATTACCGGTCTCGATCATGGCCTTGATCTTCGCGATCTCGCCGCCGTACTCCTGTTCGATGATGTGGATGCCGGTCTGCGCTGTATATGGCGCGAACACCGCCTGGCGTTCGGCAGCCTGGTAGGCCCCACCAAAGCTCATGATCGACAGGCTTTCCTCTGCCTGCGCGATGGCCGGGCAAAACAAAACCGCGAGCCCCGACGCCAGAATCCGGAAACGATTCCGTGAAGGTTTCATCAAGCTTTCTCCCTCCCAAATTCAGGCGCGATCATGAGATGAAATCGGAATTACGCCAGCACGGCGGAACGTATGGGCTGGCGTGGGAGATAGAAAATTGAATTTCGTTATGACTTGATCGAGTATGAACTTGAGGCACCTCGCGGGGGCCGCGAAATGGTTCTGTTGCCACGTTTTGAATACCGGCGCTGTGACAAGGACTGCCTTTGGCCTGAGCCCCAGAAACTGGTCCGAATTTGGTGAGAAATTCCCGGCTAGGTTTGGCTAACGCCGAACAAGGGAATTCGCGGATGAAGATGTCGAGATTCAGCGAGCAGCAGATCGCGTTCATTCTCAAACAGGCTGATGACGGCACTCGACGAGGTATGCCGGAAGGCCGGCATTTCGATCCAAACCTACTACAGGTGGCGCAGCAAATATGGTGGTCTCATGCCGTCGGAGATGAAGCGTCTGAAGCAACTGGAGGAAGAGGATGTCCGGCTCAAGCGCTTCGTGGCCAACCTCAGCCTCGATAAAGAGATGCTCCAGGTTGTCATCCGCCGAAAAATGTAAGAGCCCGACTCGAAACTCTATGAGGGATAGCAATATCTTGCGATGCGTCTGGTGAGGAGCCTGAGGTTTGCGACGAGGACCCAGGCTTCTGCGCTTTGGATGGTTTTCTCGAAGTCCTTCGCGAGCCTGCGACAGCGGCCGAGCCAGGCGAAGGTTCGCTCGACCACCCATCTTCGCGGTAAGACCCCGAAGCCCCGCGCCTGGTGGGAGCGCTTGATGATATGGAGTGTCCAGGAACCGATCTTGCACAGCCGTTGCCTGAGTTTTCCGCCGCTGTATCCGCCATCGGCGAAGACATGGCGCAACCAGGGATAGCGATGACGGATGTCGTTCAGCGCGGCAACGGCCCCATCGCGATCCTGAATGTTGGCACCATGAACCACGAGCCCGACCAGATGGCCAAGCGTATCGGTGACGATGTGGCGCTTGCGGCCTTGGACTTTCTTGCCAGCATCGAAGCCCCGGATGCCGCCGCTTTGTGTGGTCTTGACGCTTTGGCTATCGATGACGCCAGCAGTCGGGCTGGCCTCTCGGCCTTCCAGGTCGCCCGCTGCCGCGACCAGATGATAGCTGATCGTTTTCAGGAGGCCGCGATCACGCCAGTCGTAGAAATAGCGCTGGACGGTCGTGAACGGCGGAAAGTCCCGAGGCAGCAGCGACCATGCACAGCCGCTCGATGCCAGATAGAGGATCGCGTTCATGACCTCGCGCAAATCCGTCGTGCGAGGGCGCCCGATCGGTCTCGGTTCAGGCAGGAAGGGGTAGATCAACGCCCACTCCCGATCGGTCAGGTCACTTGAATAGCGTTGCCCTCGGCGTGCATGATGGTGCCCATGCCAGCGTACGTGCATGTCAATCTGCGTATCATCGACCCCGCCAAGCAGGCGGCGCTCGCCCCTCGATTCCAGGCGGCGTTACAAGAGGCGGGCGGGCGTATTTTGCACTTTGGCCCTGTTGCGCAGGTGCTCGAAGGCGATGAGACGCCTCTCCCAATGGCTGGCGTGTTTGAGTTTGCAACCCTGGCCCAAGCGCTAGGCTTCTACAATTCGGAGAAAGACGTACCGCGCAAGGCCGAACGCCGAGAAGCTCAGCAAGCGAGGATGTTCGTTGTCGAAGCCGGCTGAAGGCCCCGCGTCAAACGATCGAGTCTGGGAAGCTGCACCCTCATCGGTCGCTTCGCGCCGCCCCCATCATGCCGACGCTCGAAAGACGCGTTGATCTGCTGCGTCTTAGCGCATGGGTGTTGCTTTCTAAAATAGCCTCTTGCCCCGGTGCCCCATCCTCCTTCTCCTGCTTGACTTGCTTTCACCCTCGGGAGATGAATGAGAAATGTTTCGGCGATTGCGAACGAAATTGCCCTTTCACTTCATCGTCGCAGAATTCGGCTTAAGGAGTTGCGATGTCACGAGGTCCGACGTCCTCCTATTCTAGCTGGCTATCTTTTGCGATTATTGGCGTGATCGTCGCAGGTGGAGGCGCCGCCTTTGCCTACACTGCCGGTTGGCTTTCACCTCACGCCCTAACGTCGCAGAAGCTTGTCGACGCTCTCGCACCCGCATCAGGGGCGGCGCCCGGCCACCGGCGCAATCATGCGAAGGGCATCTGTTTCACAGGAGAGTTCGAGGCAAACGGCTCCGGCACTAGTTTGTCGAAGGCAAGCATGTTGGCTGCCGGCAAATATGCGGTCGTCGGTCGCCTTAACCTCGGTACTCCGGATCCGAATGCCAGCGATGCCACGGTCCGGGTGAGGGGGATTGGGGTTCAGATCACCGGAGCCGACGGCCAGCAATGGCGCAGCGCCATGATTGATCCGCCATTCTTCCCGGTTTCTACGCCGGGGGCATTCTACGAGCTCCTGGTCGCGTCGGCGAGCAAGGACCCGGAGGCGATGAAGCGTTTCGCAGGTGCCCATCCTGAGATCGCAGCGTTCGGCGGCTGGGCCAAGAGTGCGCCGTGGACGGCAAGCTACGCTGAGGATCGTTTCAACAGCCTGAACAGCTTCGTCTTCACCAATGCGGCAGGCGCGGAGCAGGCGGTTCGCTGGTCATTGGTTCCCACGGGGCCCGCAACCGCCATCGCACCGGACGATCTGGCCAAGCGCAATGCTGATTTCCTCGAGCAGGAAATCGCCGAAAGAGTGAAGGCGGGGCCCGTTCAATGGAAGATGGTCGTTACTTTGGCTAATCCGGGCGATCCCACTGCGGACCCAAGCAAACCCTGGCCGAATGATCGGAAGGCGGTGGACGTGGGAACGCTTACCGCCACGCAGATCGTCGCCGAAGATCACGGGCCATGCCGGGATATCAATTTCGATCCGACTGTGCTCCCTGACGGCATCCGCACCTCGGACGACCCATTCCCAGCAGCCCGTTCCGCGGCCTACGCCGTCTCGTTCGACAGGCGAACGGCCGAAGCCGGCAGCTATCCCACTCGATAAGGAGCAAAGCGATGACAGCGGCTATCGGCTCCTTCTCGCTCTTGCAGCGGCTGCTGCATTGGGCGATGGCAATTTGCATTCTCGCCATGCTATTCATCGGCGTGGCCATGGTGAGGATGATCGGGCCTGACTATCTGTCCCTGATATCCATTCACAAGAGTTCTCGGCGTCGCCATCCTAGTGCTCGCACTCCTCAGATTGGCAGTCAGGTTGAGAAAAGGCGCACCTCCTCTGCCCTATGATCTGCCGGCGCCCATGAAACTGGCGGCATATCTCTCCCATTTGGCATTCTATCTGCTGATGATCGGGATGCCGTTGATCGGATGGGCCATGATGTCCGCAGCGGGCTACCCCATCGTTCTGGCGGGCGGCTTGCGCCTGCCGCCGATCCTTCCCGCCAGTCGCGAAATGCACGCACTGCTGTGGGACGCTCATTTCTATCTTGCGATGGCCTTCTTTGCGCTGGTCTTGGTTCATATCGCAGCTGCGCTCTTTCACCTTCTCGTAAGGCGGGATGAGGTCTTCAGGCAAATGACGATAGGGACTGAGTGAAGAGTGTAAACAGCCGAATGCGAACACGAATACGCTGCCGAACAAGAGTTCGCATTTATCGACAAGGCCACTGCCTGGTCACGCCACGATCGGTCGTAGCGTGCACAAACAAGTACATTTCGGCTTTGGGGCGCGCATATCGTTCGATATGCCGATTTGCTCAAAGCGGTCCACCATGGGGTCAATGCCATTCCGTCATGATCAACCTGCTCAAGCGTCCATGGGCTGCGCTACCTGTTGCGCCCAGATCTCTAACGCTGCTCATGTGATTGCGCCTCGGCAATCGCCGTCTTGAGACGGACAAGCCTTGACGTCTCAACTCTATCGCGAAATTGCCAGCCTGCTGATGGAAGGGCGGTGTCTCCTCCGCTCCCACCAGAATGTCGACGTATGTTTCCGGATCATGGCGATGTCCGAGCGGTGAGAATTCCGCAACTTCGGTGTCGGTAATCCCGATCTCGGGATGCAGGAAAGAGGATTGCAGGGGTTTCAGATCGAAGAGGCCGCCAAGCAGGAAGGCCGCGCGGATGCCCGATGGTGACTGCGTGTGGTGGAAAAGGAACGTCGACAGATGCGCTCCGGCCGAATGGCCGCTGATCGTCAGTTGCAAGGGATTTCCACCGTAACTCGCAATGTTCTCGATCACCCACTGTTTCGCCCGCCGTACCTGCTCGACGATCGCCGCCATCCTGACGGCCGGCATGAGCGCATAGTCGACGATGACCGCGATGGCGCCGGCCTCGGTGATGGTAGCGGCGACAAAGGAATGGTCTCGCTTCGAAAACATCCGCCAATAACCGCCGTGGATAAACATGTGCACCGGCAATGCATGTCTGGGGCCTGGTGGAAAGAAGAGGTCGACTGTCTCGTCCGGCCCCTGTCCATAGGCAATGTCGGCGAGCATGGGGATGACGGCCCGGGTCGCTTCGCTGCGGCTGATCATATTGGCGACGATATCGTCGAAATCGGCCACATGGTCCCGGATGCGGAAGGGGTCGCCCGCGCTCATAGGGTGACGGCGATATATTTCGCCTCCATGAACTCCGCGATGCCGTGATGCTGGCCACCCTCCCGGCCAAGGCCGCTTTGCTTGACCCCGCCGAAGGGCGCTGCGGGATCTGAAACCAGCCCGCGGTTGAGGCCGATCATGCCTGCCTCGATCTTCGAGGCGACCCGCATGCCACGTGCGAGGTCACCCGTGAAGATGTAGGCTGCCAGCCCGTACTCCGTGTCGTTGGCCCGAACGATCACCTCGCTTTCGTCTTTGAACCGCATGATCGGCGCGACCGGACCGAAAATTTCCTCATGCAGCATCGTCGCGCTTGCCGGGACATCACACAGCACTGTCGGTGGATAGAAGAAGCCCCTGCCAGAGGGAAGCGAGCCACCGCACAGCAATCGGGCGCCGCCTTCGACCGCGTCCCGGACCAGGCGCTCGATGTTCTTGACGGCCTTGCTGGTGATCATGGGTCCGCATTCCGTCGAAGCATCCGCGCCGGTGCCTATTTTGAGAGCCTCCATCCGTTTGCATAATCCTTCGGCAAACGCGTCATGCATGCCCGACTGCACATAAATGCGGTTCGCCGCGGTGCAGGCTTCGCCTGCGTTACGCATCTTGGCGACCATGGCACCGTCGAGCGCCGCCTCGAGATCGGCATCATCGAAGACGATGAAGGGGGCATTACCTCCGAGTTCCATCGAACATGAGATCACCTGCCCAGCCGCTTGCGCGAGCAGTGAGCGGCCTACATGCGTCGAGCCGGTGAAGGAGAGCTTCCTCACGCGCGCATCGGCCAACATGGCCGAGGTGATCTCGCCAGGCCTCGATGTCGTCAGCACGTTCACCACTCCGCGAGGAATCCCGGCCTCCTCATAGATCGCTGCAAGTGCATAGGCCGTCAGCGGCGTCTCGCTTGCGGGCTTGAGGATGACCGTGCAGCCGGCGGCGAGGGCGGGCGCAATCTTGCGCGTCGCCATGGCCGCCGGAAAGTTCCAAGGTGTGATCAGAACACAGATGCCGATCGGCTGATAATCCACTACGATGCGGTTGGCGCCGGTAGGGGCCGTGCCGAATTCGCCGGTGATACGGACGGCTTCCTCGGCGTTCCAGCGGAAGAATTCGGCGGCGTAGGCGACCTCGCCGCGTGCATCCCGCAGGGCCTTGCCGTTCTCCATCGAGATCAGGGTCGCAAGCATTTCCGAGCGCTCAACCATCAGCTCGAAGCAACGACGCAGGATCTCAGAGCGCCGGCGCGGCGCGGTTTCCCGCCAACCCTGGGCCGCGGCCGCTGCGGCTTGGACGGCCAGGGCAGCATCTTCCAGGCTCGCATCCGGCACGGCGGCCAGTACGGCCTCCGTCGAGGGATCGACGACATCGATCAGTTTGCCATTCGAGGACTGCCGCCAGACGCCATCGATGTAGAGGCCTTGCGAGAAGGCCCGAAAATCAAGCGTCCGACAATCGCGCGGGATGGTCTGGTCGAGAGCGTTCATGGAGCTTCTTCCTGTATCTTCAAAGGGCGGAGGCCGCGAGGTCGCCGTCATAGGCGGCCTGGACGAGACGCCGCATGGCGCTAAGGTCGAGAGGCCTGGGGTTATTCTTGATCAGCCGCTCTATGCTCACTGCCTGCTCGGCGGTCCAGTCGAGCTTGTCGGCCGCAAGGCCGAGTGCAGCCAGCGTCGGCGTGATGCCGATGGCCGCAAACAGCCGCTTGATTTCCAGAATGGCGGCATCGGCTCTCTGATCGATGCTCAGGCCGGCACCCGGCAAGCCGAGCGCCAGGCCGATCTCGGCCATCTCGTCCCCGGAAACCGAGCGGTTGTAGCTCATGACGTAGGGCATCATCGTCGCAACCCCGAGGCCATGCGCCGTGTGCGTCAGTGCGCCGGCCGGATATTGGATCGCATGGGCAGCAGCCGTTCCGGCGGTGCCGAAGGCGCAGCCGGCGGCGAGCGCACCCATCATCACATCGGCGCGCGCGTCCTCGTCGGAACCATCGACGCAGGCTCTCTCCAGGCTGCGGCCAAGCAGCCTGATGGCGAGCAGGGCGAAATGATCGGTCAAGGCGCTCTTGCCGATAAAGACGTGTTGTTGTGGGAGACAGGGGTTCCCGCCGCGCTTGGCTGCAGTGAAGGCTTCGATGGCGTGGGTCAGGGCATCGGCGCCGGCGATGGCGGTCAGGCCCGAAGGGCAGGTCATCGTCAACTCCGGGTCGCAGATGGCGGCCGAGGCGATGAGGTAGGGGCTGGAGATACCAACCTTCAAAGTCCGGTCAGGGTCGGAGATCACCGCCACCGGGGTTACTTCCGAGCCGGTACCTGCGGTCGTCGGCACAGCGATCAGCGGCACGGTCGGGCCGGGCACCTTGAACTCGCCGTAGTAGTCTTGGAGCTTGCCGCCGTGGCTGAGCAGCAGCGCTGCGCATTTGGCCATATCGAGGCAGCTGCCGCCGCCGATGCCAATGACGAGGTCTGGGCCGAACGCACGGGCTTCCTGCAAACAAGCAGCAACGCTCTCCCGCGGCACGTCGGGCAATACGCGATCGTGGACAATCATATCGATTGAGGCGGCCTTGAGCGACCCTGCGATCTCATCAAAGAGGCGAGTCGCGGCGAAACGCTCATCCGTGCAGATCAGGGCCCGCCGGCCAAGTCTGGCCGCGACAACGGGCAAGGCATGGCGTTGGCCCTTGCCGAACAAGATCTCGCGCGGCAGCCTCATGGCGGCGAACAGCGTCATATTTGCAGATCCTCTGATGGCCGATGAGCGTGATTTGCCACCGGAAAGAGCGTTGCGGAAACTGAGCAAAAGATGCCGAGGTGCGACCGGCACTTCGCCCTTTTCAGAGCCGGCCTTGCCGGGTAGTGGAGGCAATCTCGTCCGCCGCTTTGATGCGGATCAAATAAAACCATCCAAAATCAGTGCCTTAGACTCGTCGCGTAGCCTCCTACTGCTCATCGCCGCCGCGCCCACAAATGCCTTTCCGCATTTTCTATATAAAATCCTATAGGATATAGGATTGAATTGCGCGAAGCATCGTGGTAGCGATTGCTCGTGTCAAGAGGCAAAGCATGCAGAATACGAGTTTGACCAAGCCGGGCGAAACAGGCGTTGCCAGCAACCAGATCCAGCGCGCCAACAGCCTGGTGGAGGACGTCTATGAGGCGATCTATGCGCAGTTGATGGCGCTGAAGATCGCTCCCGGATCCCGGATAACCGTGGACACCCTGGTCAAGGAATTCAACGTCTCGCAGACCCCCATTCGCGAAGCGCTCGGCCGGCTCGAGGGCGAAGGATTGGTGGTGAAGACCCATCTCATCGGCTATCGCGCCGCGCCCCAGATCACGCGTCGCCGCTTCGACGAACTCTACGAACTTCGTCTGCTGCTCGAACCGCCTGGGGCGGCCAGGGCCGCGGCCTCGATGGATGCCGGCAAGTTGAAGATTCTGCAGGAGGCAGCCGGCGTCATGGCGCGCCGCGAGGGCAAGGACGAGCGCCTGCGCTACTCCAATTTCGCTCGTCAGGACGCCGTTTTCCACGACAAGATCCTGGAATTCGCCGGCAATGAGCTGATCCGCCAGACACTCGGTTTCCAGCATACCCACTTCCACATCTTCCGCCTGATGTTCCACTCGCGCGTCACCGAGGAGGCACTCGACGAACACGAAGCAATCCTCGCCGCCTTCGCTGACCGGAATGCGGCGGCTGCCGAAGAGGCGATGCGTGTCCACATCGAACATTCGCGCGACCGCCTGTTGCCTGCATTCGAATGAGCCACGCCATGTCCGTTGCCGTCAGCATCGACAGGGATGGCCCGTTGCGTCAGGACGGCGAGCCGGTGCTGCGCGCGCAAGGCCTTTCCAAGCAATACGGTCCTGTGACGGTGCTGTCGGATGTTACCCTCGACATCCTGCCCGGCGAGATCCACGCAATCATTGGCGAGAATGGTGCAGGCAAGTCCACCTTCATGCGGTTGCTCTCCGGTTATGACGAACCGACCGCCGGCATGTTGTCGATGGGCGGCAGCCCTGTCAGGTTCGCCAAGCCCGATCAGGCACAGGACGCGGGGATCGTACTCGTGCACCAGGAGATCCTGCTCGCCGAGGCCCTGACGGTCGCCGAGAACATTTTCCTTGGCCGCGAACTCATCCGGGGCGGCATCATGGATGACCGGGCCATGCGCCGGCATGCAGCCGAGAAGCTTGCCGAGATCGGCTGTATGGTCTCGCCCAATGCCTTGGTGGGCAAGATCTCTCTCGCCGATCGGCAACTCGTACAGATCGCCCGGGCGCTGCTCGACCACCACAGGGTGGTCATCTTCGACGAACCGACAGCCGTTCTGACCGGCGAGGAAGTCGAGCGGCTGCTCGGCATCATCGCCAAGCTGAAATCGCAGGGCATCGCGGTGCTCTATATCAGCCACAGGCTGGACGAGGTGCAGCGGCTGGCCGACAAGGTCACGGTCCTGCGCGACGGCAAGATGGTCGGCACCTTTCCCGGTCGGACGCTGAGCCAGATGGATATGGCGCGTCTGATGGTCGGCCGGGAATTGACCGCTCTCTATCCAGAGAAGGCCCCCGTCAGCACTGCCGAGCCAATGCTGAGCGTGAGAAATGCCAGCGTGTCGGGCTTTGCATACGATATTTCCTTCACCCTGCACAAAGGCGAGATCCTCGGCTTTGCCGGTATGATCGGGGCGGGGCGTACCGAACTTTTCGAGGGCATTATCGGGCTCAGGCCCGCAACAGCCAGCATCGAGCTCGCGGGCAGGCCGATCCACATTCGTTCGCCGCGCGAGGCGATCGACGCCGGCATCGGCTATCTGACCGAGGATCGCAAGGGCAAGGGGTTGTTGCTGCAGGAACGGCTGGCGCCGAACCTCACTCTCTCGGCCCTGGCTCGTTTCCATCCGGGCCTTCTCATGCGTAACCGCCGCGAGTCCGGCGCGCTCGACATCGCGGTCCGGGATTATGATATCAGGCTGAAAAGCTTGCGCGTCATGGCCAGCCAGCTTTCCGGCGGCAACCAGCAGAAGCTGCTGCTCGCCAAGGTGCTGCTCGCCGATCCGTCCGTCGTCATCATCGATGAGCCGACACGCGGCATCGACATTGCCAACAAAGCACAGATCTACGTCTTCATCCAGCAACTCGTGGCCGCCGGCAAGGCCTGCATCGTCATCTCGTCGGAAATGCAGGAACTGATCGGCATCTGCAACCGCGTCCTGGTGATGCGGGAGGGGCGCATCAATGGAGAAGTGTCAGGCGAGACGATGACGGAAAGCAATATCGCACTGCTGGCGACCACCGACATGGGCGCCCAATAGAAGGCGGAGGAAGATAATGACGGCGACCGCGAGTTCCGCGCCGATCCGACGCGGACGGGATTTCAATTTCACTTGGACGGATATAGGGCCGTTCCTTGCCCTGGTCGCTCTGATGATGATCGGCTTCGCCGTCAATCCGGATTTCCTGTCCGCGACCAATCTCAGCAATGTCATCACCCGCAGCGCTTTCATCGCTATTATCGCCGTGGGAGCGACCTTCGTGATCTCCGCGGGCGGGCTCGACCTCTCCGTCGGATCCATGGCGGCTTTCATCACCGGTATCACCATCATGGCGATGAACATGATGGCGCCCCATCTCGGGGGCTGGGCGATACCGGCCGGCATGGCGATGGCCTTGATCGTCGGCCTGTTCTGCGGTCTCGTCAACGGCCTCGTCGTTACCGTCGGCAAGATCGAGCCCTTCATCGCCACGCTCGGCACCATGGGTATCTTCCGCGCGTTGATCACCTATATGTCGGATGGAGGTACGATCCCGATCGACCGCTCCTTGCGCGATCTCTATCGTCCCGTCTACTTCGGTTCGGTCGCCGGCATACCCATCCCGATCCTGGTCTCCATCCTGGTCGCGGCGATCGCCTCCTTCGTTCTCTATAAGATGAAGTATGGTCGCAAATGCGCGGCAGTCGGCGCGAACGAGGACGTCGCCCGTTATTCCGGCATTTCCATCGTCCAGACGCGCACGATCGCCTATGTCATCCAGGGCGGATGCGTCGCCATCGCCGCGCTCTGTTACGTACCTCGCCTCGGTGCCGCAACGCCCACGACCGGCCTGCTCTGGGAATTGCAGGTCATCACCTCGGTCGTCATCGGCGGCACGGCCTTGCGCGGCGGCAAGGGACATATCTGGGGCACCGTCGCCGGTGCCGTCATCCTCGAGCTCATCGCCAATCTGATGGTGCTGTCGGACTTCGTCTCCGAATATCTCGTGGCGGGCGTCCAGGGCGTCATCATCATCATCGCCATGCTCGTCCAAAGGTTCTCGAAATAGTCCCGCGCCCGGACCACGCGGGACATACGCAACAGGTCCAATTTCCGGGGAGGAAGCTATGTTCAACAAAAAATGGATTGTAGCCGCCGCGGTGGGCTCGCTGCTGATTGCGGGCCCCGCGCTGGGGGCGGGCAAGAAGGTGATTGCGGTGTCTATCCCGGCTGCTGATCACGGCTGGACGGCGGGCGTCGTCTACCACGCGCAGGCTGCTGCCAAGGAGATCAACGCGGCCTTCCCGGATGTCGAAGTTATCGTCAAGACTTCGCCGTCCGCGGCGGCCCAGGTGAGTGCGCTGGAAGATCTCCAGGCGACCCGCAAGCTCGACGCGCTGGTGATCCTGCCCTATTCCTCCGAAGAGCTGACGACGCCCGTCAAGGCTGTCAAGGATGCCGGTTCCTTCATCACGGTGGTTGACCGCGGCCTCAACGATCCCACTATTCAGGACCTCTATGTCGCCGGCGACAACATCGCTGTCGGCAAGACCACGGCCAACTTCCTGGTCGATAAGCTTGGTGGCAAGGGCAACCTTGTCGTGTTGCGCGGCATTCCGACTGTAATCGACGACGAGCGCATCCAGGGCTTCAAGGACGGCATCAAGGATAGCCAGCTCAAGATCCTCGACATCCAGTATGCCAACTGGAACAGCGACGATGCCTTCAAGCTGATGCAGGACTACTTGGCCAAATATCCTCAGATCGATGCTGTCTGGGCCAATGACGATGACATGTTGCTCGGCGTGCTCGAGGCCGTGAAACAGTCCGGCCGCAAGGACATCAAATATGCGCTCGGGGGCAACGGCATGAAGGACATCATCAAGAAGGTCATCGATGGCGATGCCATGACGCCGATCGAGACGCCATATCCGCCCTCCATGATCAAGACTGCGATCTACATGTCCGTGGCCCAGTTCGTTGGCCAGGCCCCGGTGCGCGGTTCCGTCAAGCTCGATGCCCCCCTGATCACGCAGGCCAATGCCAGGGAATATTATTTCCCCGATTCACCGTTCTAGCCACGACCTGACCAGGGGCGGCCGCAGAAGTCGCCCCATATCCCTGTAGGCGAAGAGGAATAGCTATGCCAGGCAAGAAGATATTGATGCTCACCGGTGAATTTACCGAGGAATATGAGATCTATGTTTACCAGCAGGCGATGGAGGCAGTGGGCCACACCGTTCACGTCATCTGTCCCGACAAGAAGGCCGGCGAACTGATTAAGACCTCGCTGCACGACTTCGAGGGTGACCAGACTTATACTGAGAAGCTTGGTCATTTCTTCACGATCAACAAGACGTTTTCGGACGCCGAAAAACAGCTCGACGAGTATCACGCGGTCTATTGTGCAGGGGGGCGCGGCCCGGAATATATCCGCACCGACAAACGTGTGCAGGCAATCGTTCGCCATTTCCACGAGACGAAGAAACCGATCTTCACCATCTGCCACGGCGTCCAGATCCTCGTGGCCGTCGACGGCGTGGTGCGCGGCAAGACGGTTGGTGCGCTCGGCGCTTGCGAACCGGAAGTGACCCTGGCTGGCGGGACCTATATCGACCTGTCGCCGACCGAAGCTTACGTTGACGGCACCATGGTTTCGGCAAAGGGCTGGACGGCACTCGCTGCCTTCATCCGCGAGTGCCTCAAGGTGCTGGGCACCGAGATTCGCCATAACTGAAACCAGAGGAGCCAGCGCGGGGCTTTGCGCTGGCTCTTACTGATAGTGTCCTGCTATGCCCATGATCAGTCATCGAGCCTCACGGCGTAATTGGGATTGCCGGGCTTCATGTTGTTGGAGAGCAGAACGTAGAATCGAGACCGAGATAAGGCTGCTCAGGGTCGCAGTGCCAAAACCTCTGAATTTAGTCCTGGTCGTGCCGACAAATTTTTTAAGTTTTCGTGGAAATACGACCAATAAAAGGACAAGTATATATGCCTTGTTACCACGCGAATGTCAGTTGTTCGGATGAATAATTGAAAGCGATCGACCCGCTAAGGTACGAAATCTGATCAAGAGCGTATCCTTCCATTCCATTAAATAGGGTGCACATCAATATTCGAGCTCAAGCATGCCGAAAGCATACGCGGGAGCACGCCCGTCGCTCTGCCCTTGTCCTGCAGCCGATGCTTCAACGTTCCCGCCACATGCAGAAGGATACAGGCCAATAGAGTAAAGGCGCAGTATCTATGGAGCGCCTGGAATATCGCTCTTCAACGCATCGGAGGCGCGCCTATTGGTCAGCCTCAAGGCGCAACTCTGTCTGTGCCTCAAAGAGATGGAGGTGGGCGGGCTGAAAATCGAGACCAATGATCTCACCGGCCAAATGCTCCGCTCTCCCGTTGGAGACCACCACCAATTCCGGGGTCGAAGCGGTCGTTAAGTGTGTCGCGGCGCCCGTGTACTCAACCGTCCCTACCGCCACTTTCAGCATCGCGGTGCCGGGCGGCACGACGGAGATGTGCTCTGGACGCAGGCCCGCAATGAGGTTGCGGCCCGGTTGAACCTTATAGCCGAGTTCAATCGACTGGCGCTCACCGAGATCGAGAGCGACGGATTGGCCATCCTCGCCTCCGATCGCCGGGATGAAATTCATGCCGGGCGAGCCAATGAACCCGGCCACGAACTTGTTGACCGGCTTGTCGTAGAGATCCAGGGGACACCCCTGCTGCGGCATTCCTTGGTTTCTGCACGAGGCCGATGCTTTACTGGCAACTCAGGAAAGATCCGCCCGGATAACATTCAACCGTCCGACACTCTTGTGTCGGACGGTTGAATGACGCTCGTCTAGCGGGGCCCGATCAGGCGATGAAGCCAGTCATGCGGCGGCCGGGGAGGGGAGGGTGCCAGGGCTTCGACCTTGCCATCGGCCAGGATCAGATAAGCGGCGTGAATGGACCCATTTTCAAATCGCCCTTGGACGCCGATCACTTCGCCCGATGCTACGAGCTTGCTGCCTTCTCCAGATGGGCCTGTCTCGACCAAAGCTCGGCCAGACGGATCCGACAATACGAACTTGTCGCCATAAATTTCCGCGACCTTTCCTTTCACCGTGACGATATTGCCGCTGGCGAGCGAGGAGATCGCGATGGGAGACGCCGGGGCTATCTGGACGGCGGGACGAGTGAAGCCAACTGCGCCGGCACCGATGACGGCGCCTGTCGCAACCATGATACCTGCGAGAATGGCGCGAACCGTTGCGCTCGCCTGTCTTTTCTTGCCTTTGAGTTCAGCACTGGCCCGAGGGCTGGTTTCGTCTTTGAGATCTGAAGGCATAGTAATGTGGTCTCCTTTGTTGGCAACATGACCACAAATTACCCACGGCGCTCGACCGCGCCCTGAACCGCTACGTTCAGGCTGGGTTTAGCCTCACGGGATAAATCATCACCGTTCTCCTGTTCAGGATTGGTCTGAAAATGCGCGTTTTGCTCGTAGAAGACGATCAGCATCTCGCCGCTCGCATCGCCGACGTTCTCAGAGCGGAGCGATTTGCCGTCGACATTGCCTCCAATGGCGAGGATGGCCAGCACCTGGGAGATACAGAGGGCTATGACGCTGCCGTGCTGGACCTGGGCTTGCCCAAAGTCGACGGGGTATCGGTGTTGAGGAATTGGCGCGCCCATGGTCGGCACCTGCCGGTACTTATCTTGACTGCGCGGGATGGGTGGTCCGACAAGGTCGAGGGCTTTCGGGCTGGCGCGGACGATTATCTCACCAAGCCATTCAGGGTCGAAGAACTGGTGCTTCGCCTTCGCGCACTTGTTCGTCGTGCCAACGGCCATGCTCAAACACAGCTTCAATGTGGGCCACTTAAATATGACACACAAACAGGTGCGTTTGAGCTTGATGGCTATCCTCTGAAACTCACCGCACTGGAGTGGCGGATCCTCTCATGTCTGATGATGCGCAAGTCGGCTGTGGTGGAGAGGCTCGACCTTCTCGAGCATGCGTATGAACGAAACGCGGACGTGGATTCCAATTCACTCGAGGTCATGATTGCCCGGCTACGGCGC
Organism: Labrys sp. HAY1-8F; assembly: GCF_056754975.1. Classification (NCBI taxonomy): domain Bacteria; kingdom Pseudomonadati; phylum Pseudomonadota; class Alphaproteobacteria; order Hyphomicrobiales; family Xanthobacteraceae; genus Labrys; species Labrys sp. HAY1-8F. The sequence goes on from NZ_JBPGWZ010000001.1 coordinate 132,232, forward strand.
AAGCTTGGATACGACCTTATCGAGACGACCAGAGGACGGGGCTACCGCCTTGTGGACAAAGCGTCATGAGCAGGCGCTCTGGCTCTCTCCAGGCACGCCTGTTGCTGTGGGGCATCGGGCTTACCGCACTTGCCATCATAATCGTCGGGTTGACGATCGGCTGGATTATCGAGCGCTTCGTGGTGGGACAGATCGATGGTCAGCTCGACGCTCGAACCGCCGCTATTTCGGATATGCTGACCGACCGTGGTATTCGCGGCGTAAATGAAAATCTTCGATCGACCTATGATCCAACATTCGATCGCTCCCATCAGGGGTGGTTTTGGCAGATTTTTCAGCAAGAGCCGGGTGGCCTAAATTCCTTCGCTCGCTCGACCACCGATCAAGTCCTGGCGCCATCCAGCCTCGATCCGCTGAAAAACGTGGGTCTCATGCAGTTTCTCGATCCGATCAGGCCCTTTGAGGGCACGACCACGCGAGGGTCTCGCGTCCACGCCCGAGCGCGTTCGGTAAGCTTGGATGGAAAGCTCTATTTGGTGGTCGCCGCGGCTCCGAGAGCTGCAGTTCTTGGAGCAGTATGGCAGTTGATCTGGCCTGTCTCGGCCAGCATGCTCCTGCTCGGATTTGGCCTGACGGCAGCGATTACTCTTCAAGTTCGCCTGGGATTGAGACCCTTGCGCCGTCTGGAACGAGATATTGCAAATGTGCGGTCTGGAGTAGCCGCCAAACTTGCCTCGGAGCAGCCGCTCGAACTCGCTTCACTCGTCAGCGAGCTGAACCAATTGATCGAGCACAATCAGCTTGGACTCGATGCCGCGCGAAGACAGGTGGCCAATCTCGCCCATGGTTTGAAGACCCCATTGGCCTCGATCGAACTGGAGCTAGAGAAGCTTGACGTGGAGGCGAAAAGGGGATTGCGGATACCTGTCGAGCAGATCGATCGACATCTGCGCCATCATCTGAGCCGAGCCAGGGCGAACGCCATGAGTGGCATGGCCCGGGAAAGAATACCTCTCGCGCCGGCTGTCCTCGCCATCGTGGAGGTTTTGAAAAAGCTCTTTGCCGAGCGCGCTCTGCAATTTTCTATTTCAATCGATGAGAAGACCAGGGTCATCTGCGAACACAGTGACTTCGATGAGATTGTCGGCAATGTTCTTGAGAACGCGTGCAAATGGGCGAAAGGAGGGATTGCGATCACCACTCATGCAAATCCGGGCCGGGTGGTAGTTCGTATAGAGGACGATGGCTGCGGCGTTCCCGACGCGAAGCTTGTCGACGTCCTCAGACCAGGTGAAAGGCTCGATACTGTCGTCAGGGGAGATGGCTTCGGACTGGCGATCGCGCAGGAATTAATCGAAATTCATGCTGGTTCCATCGAGCTTAAGCGTAGCTCGTTGGGCGGCCTACAGGTCGAGCTTACGTTCAAGGCTTCCTAATTGGTATAGCCGGAAAGTTCGCGACGGAACCTTCGAAACAACCTCCAAATTCAGCAGACGCCATGGCGTTGTCAGACTAAACTAACTTGTTTCGGCCAGCTGTATGAAAACCTAACCGAAGCTCGGTTTAGGCCGCAACGGCCCGCCACTCCAACTTACAACAAAACCCGTGACAGTGCCCCGGTCCCGCCGCCTGGTTTTGATGGGGAACGTTCACCCAAGAACCATGGAGTTTCGAGCGGCTGGCGGGGCAAGGCTCCTGCCGGGCGGCTTTTTAACGGCTTCAGCCCGCGTCTAGCTTCGCCATGAATGCCTTCAACTCATTCGGCGGCATACGCACGAGGTGCTTTTCCCTTGGATAGGCGTTGGATTTTACATCCGACACATATTCCCGGAAGGCCGCGACACGCTCGGCCTGCAGTCGGTCATATTCGGCGGCGAAGTTGCGATAGACCTTGGAATGCCTGGGCATGTGGCCGCGATTCATGCCGAGGATATCCTCCGCGAACAGATATTGCGCGTCGCAACCGGCACCGGCGCCCATTGACAGCATGAATAGGCTGGTGCGCTGCGAGATCGCCTCGGCGACCTCCACGGGCACCACCTCGATCTCAGCCCCGAAGGCGCCGGCCGCTTCGAGCTGCTTGACGGCCTCGAACACCTGGAGGGCGCTGTCGGCCGTCTTGCCGACCGCTTTGAAGCCGCCGGTCCACGTCTTGCGCGAGGGGATCAGGCCGACATGGCCGATGACGGGAACCGCCTCGTCCGCCATACGCTTGATCGTGGCATAGGAGGCGCTGCAATAGACGGCATCGGCGCCGGCCTTGATCATGCGGAACGACCAGCGCACGAAGTCGTCGGCGGTACCGATTTCGTAGAAATTGTCACCCGGCATGGAGAACAGGCTCGGCGCGGCGTCGCGATAGTGCGGGTCGAGGATCAGTTCGGGCGGAATGGAGACGATGTCGACGCCCGCACGCTCGGCGGCCTCGGCCTCCTCCAGCGTGGTGACGCGAAGCATGGTCAGCTGCTTCTGGCCCTTGAGGGCGCGCAGATCGGCAATCGTGGGTCTGGTGCGGGTCATTGCGTGGTTCTCACTCGGCGGCCGTGGCCACGGCCAATTCATGGAATTCGGCGCGGTAGGGCCGGGCCGTGGGCGGCAGTTCGCGGAGCAGGAAATAGTCCTCGTTGCGAAGCTGCCGCAGCACGACGGGAAATACCTCGCGATAGGCGTGCCACATCGAAGGGTTGGGCTCCGGCAGGTCGTGCTTGATCAGCTCATGCAGCCTGGGCAAGGCGTGGTAGGGCACCATCGGGAACATGTGGTGCTCCACATGGTAGTTCATGTTCCAGTAGATGAAGCGGCTGATCGGGTTCATATAGACGGTGCGGGTATTGAGCCGATGGTCCGTCACATTATCGGCAAGGCCGATATGCTGGAGCAGGCCGGTCATCACCATGTGCCAGCAGCCATAGAGGCGAGGCAGGCCGATCAGCATCAGCGGCACCCAGGACCAGGTGGCGAGCGCGGTGACGATGGCGGCAAGGTAGATCGCCATATGCCAGCGTGCTGCTGTCACCGCCTTGTGCCGCTCCATCTCGGGAATGAAGCTCTGCTCGTCCGGCGTCAGGATCCCCAGCGCGTTGCGGCCGAGGGCGATCAGCGAATACCAGGCGTCGATGATGCCGACGAAGTTCAGCACCAGCCGGATCAGGTCCGGCGGCCGCATCACGGCGATCTCGGCATCCCGCCCGACGATGATGGTGTCGGTGTGGTGGCGGGCATGGCTCCAGCGCCAGGTGACGGGATTGCGCATCAGCATGAAACTGGCGATCTGATAGACCACGTCGTTCATCCAGCGGGTGCGAAAGGCGGTGCCGTGGCCGCATTCATGCCAGCGCGAGTCGCTCGAGGAACCGTAGAGCACGCCGTAGACGAAGAAGAAGGGCAGGCAACACCAACTGCCCCAGAACCAGATGCCGCCGGCCGCGGAGGTGAGGATGGCGGCAACCCAGATCACGGTGTCGCGGATGGCAGGTCCATCGGAGCGTTGCATCAGCTCCTTCATGACCTTGCGGGGGATATCGGTGTGGTACCACTCCGCCGACGCCAATCCCGTCTCGATGGCCTGGCGCGTGCTTTCGCCGACCAGGCTGTAGTCTCGTTTCCTATGCATCGTCGCCATGGCCATGCCGTTCAGCTCGTGTCGTTTTCCGGGGCCTCACCCGCTTCTTCCCTGTCTGCGCCGCCCCTGTCACGAGCGTCCCTCCAGGTAGTGAAACAGTCCTGACGGCGGGGGGAAATCCTCCGAGGGCTGCCGGGCGATACCAGCGATGCGGCTCTCCGCCGCCGCGATCTCGGCGCTGCCGTCGAGGACCTTGAAGGTCGCCTGGTAGCGGCGCTCCTCGCCATGCTCCAGCCAGATCATTTCGCCGCGCTCGCGCGCGGCAAGATCACCGAGGACATGATGCGTCGAAGGTTCGATGCCAAGGACATATTCGCCTGGCTGGAAATTCTGCCATTGATAGAGGCAGGGCAACTGGTCGCGCCGCGTCACCACCATCAGTCCCAGGCCGATGCGGTCATTGACCAGGGCCACCGGCTGTTCTCCATCGGCACTGGCGGCGAGCCTGTGCTCCCAGACCTGCTCGCGGAAGCCGGCTTGCGGGGCGGGGGCCACGCGATAACCGATCTCCTGCTGGCGATAGGCCTCGCCGGCATGGGCAGCCCAGACGACATCCTCGACGGGGGCGAGGTAGCGCGAGCCCTCGTCGAGCACGGGATGGCCGATATTGATGTGGTAGAAAAACATGTGTGGCGTCCGCCGGAACCCGTGATTGACCACGCGGTCGCTGATGCGGATCTCGTTACCGCCGAGATCGGCCTCGATGCGGCGCAGGAGATGCAGGTCCTCGCCGAACACGGTCGATTGCTGCACGGTGCCCTCCGCCCACAGGACGCAATGCTCACCGCTCCAGCTCTCGCCATAGCCGGTGAGACGGGCAGGGATGGTGCCAATGCGGCCATGCAGCGAATGCTTGACGCTCTTCCTGCCGGGATAGTTGTAGGTATCGGCCGGTGTTTCCTCGGGACCAAGGATATGGTCGAGGCCGCAGGTCACCACGAGGCCCGAGAAGGAACGGGCCCAGGCAAGGCCGTTCTCTCCCTCGTACTCATGCAAGGCCGGATGCCGGAAACCGGTCGGGGAATGCCAGCCGATCGACTGCCCCCGATACTCGCAATCGGCGATGTCGAGAGCGCGGTCGACCAGGACGGTGAAACGCAGGCCCGTACCGGTACGGAATTCCAGCATGCGAATGCCGCGCTCGACGCCGTCGCCCAGCGTCATCAACCGCACGCCGGCGAATTGCGACAGCATGCCGGCTCGTTCGCCGATCTGGCGGCGCGTGAGGGTACGCCCGAAGAGCTCGACCATTCTCAATGCGCCTTCGCGTCCTTGAGCAGCGCCTTGATGTCGACGCCCATGATGATGCCCTCCACCGTGAGGAGATCGGTCTCCGCCACGGTTCTCTCCGCGACGACTTCGCCACGGCGCATCACCACCAGGCGGTCGCAGACTTCGAAGACGTGGTGGATGTTGTGGGTGATGAACAGCACGCTGTGGCCCGCATCGCGCATATCCCTTACGAAACGCAGCACACCATGGGTCTCCTCCACGCCGAGGTTGTTGGTCGGTTCGTCGAGGATGATCACCTTGGCGGCGAACTGCATGGCGCGGGAGATGGCGATGGACTGGCGCTCGCCGCCGGAGAGCGTGGAGACCAGGGCATCGGCGTCGAGCTTCTTGGAAATGCCGACGCGTTTCAGCAAGGCCGCTGCCACGCGGCGCAGCTCGCCGAAATCGATGGGGGCGAACACACCGAGCCAGCCGAGCTTCACCGGCTCGCGGCCGAGGAAGAGGTTGCGCGCGATGCTCAGGTCCGGGGCGAGGGAGGTGTCCTGATGGATGGTCTCGATGCCGAGATCCATCGCGTCCCGCGCCGAGCGGATCGAGGCCTTGTCACCGCGCACATAGATGGCGCCGCCATCGCTCGGGTGGACGCCGGAGATCGCCTTGATCAGGGTGGACTTGCCGGCACCGTTGTCCCCGAGCAGGGCGACGACCTCGCCCTCGCTCAATGTCAGCGAGGCGCCCTTGAGGGCGTGCACGCTGCCGAAGGACTTTTGCAGGTTTTCGAGCCGCAGGACTTCCGTGGCCATCAACGCCTCCCGCCATTCTTCTGCAGCAGGGCATGCAGGATCAACATCACCAGGATGATGCCGCCGAGGAAGATGTTATAGGCAAGGCCCGGCACGCCAATCAGCACGATGCCGTTGCGGATGGCGCGCAGCATGAGAACGCCGACCACGGTGCCGAAGATGGTACCTCGCCCGCCTGTGAGGGCGGTGCCCCCGACCACGACCATGGCGATGACCTCGAGTTCATAGCCGGTGCCGGCCACCGGGGAAGCGGCGGAGATGCGGAAGGCACTTATCATGCCGGCCAGCCCGGCGAGCACCGAGGTCAGGATGAAAAGCCAGATCTTCACCGCGTCGGCCGGCACGCCGCGGGCCTCCGCGGCATTGCGGTTCGAGCCGATGGCGCTGATCCAGTTGCCGAGCTTGGCATAGTTCAGGAAATAGATGCACAGCGCGGTGAGGCCGATGAACCACCACAGCGAGGTGTAGAGCTTGAAGGCCCCTGCCTGGAAGCTGCCGGCCAGCAGCGTCACCAGGGGCCCAGGCTGGTCCCATGACTTCAAGGGAAAGCCTTGGGTGATATAGAGCGCCACGCCGCGCAGGATCAGCAGCATTGAGAGGGTGACGAGAAAGGATGAAATGCCGATCTTCGTCACGATCACGCCATTGACCCAGCCGATGGCGACGCAGAGGAAGAGGCCGACCAGAAGTGCCGGGCCGATATCCATCACGCCTTGTTGCACCAGCAGCATCACCAGCACCGGTGCCAGCGCGAAGACGGCGCCGACCGAGAGGTCGAACTCGCCTGCGGTGAGCAGCAGCGTCATGCCGAGCGCGATGATGCCGAGCTCTGGCAGGAACGCCATCATGTTGGTGATGTTGAGCGGGGAGAGGAAATTGGCGTCGGCCGCGGCGAAGCCCGCCAGGGCCACGAGGAGGATGACGAGCGATGCCATCTGGGGCGAGCGCGGCAGGCTCGCCCGCAGGCTCCTTTTGGAAGTGTTGTTTTCCACGACCAAGGCCATGACGGTCCCATTCGCTGTGAAAAGGAGGGTTCTCGGCCGAGGCCGGCCCCTTCGGTTACTTGCTGGCGTAAAGCTTCAGGATTGGCTCGACGCTGGAAGCGTCGTAGAGGCTGAAGGTGTGCACGTCGTAGCCGATGGGCTGGCCCGAGGCGGCCAGGTTGAGGAGGGCGACGGGCATAAAGCCCTGCGCCGAAGGGTATTGCCAGGCGGCGGCGTTGACATAGCCCGCCTTGACCGCCTCTGCCGTCTCCCTCGAATTGCCCCAGCCCACGACCGGCACCTGGCCTGCCGAAACGCCGGCACCCTCGAAGACCCGCTTGACGCTGGCGGCCACCGAGTCGCCGAGGGCGATGACCGCTGGCGGCCTGTTGGCGATCATGTAATCCGTCATCTTGGCGATGATGCCGGCCGGGTCGGTGCCGCAATCGACGACGTCATATTTGATGCCGAGCGGATCGAAGACGCTGGCGATGCCTTCGGTCTCCAGCTGCTGGTAGCTGGCACCGGGCACCTCGACGGGCAGGAAGACCTTGTCGCCCTGCTTCACCAGCTTCTTGTCGACCAGATATTTCGCCCAGGTGACGCCGGCCTCCTTGAGATCGGCCCCGACATAGGCCTGGCGGCCGGTGCCGGCGTCATCGGTGTTGTAGAAGATGATCGGGATGCCCGCCGCCTTGGCGGCCTTTACCTCTTCGGTCCACAGGCCCGGCTGCGCCGAGGTGGTGGCGATGCCATCCGGCTTGGCGGCGATGGCCGAGTTGAAGGCCTCCTTCTGGGCGGCCATGTCGCCGCCGCTGAAGGAGATCTTGCAGGTGACCTTGAGCTGGTCGCAGGCCTTGGTGGCGCCGGCGTTCCAGTCGATCCAGAACGCATCGGACGGTCCGCCATGGGAGAGAAGGTAGAAGGTCTTCTGCTTTTCCTGCGCCTGCGGCGCGGCGATCGCCATGGCCAGCAAGGCCGCTGCGGCGGCCAGTTTCAGTCCGAATTTCAACATGTTCGCCTCCCTGGGCTTCAAAGACCGTTCTGGCGGAACTTGCTGTCGAGGAATGTCTTGGCGCGCGGCACGTCGTCCTCGGACAGGTGCTCGATGATCACCGGAATATTCGGATGCTTCTGGGAAAGACGCTGCAGATAGAGATCGTAATTGAGGGAGCCGAGGCCGGGGGCGGGCAGTTCGATCTCGCCGACACCGCGGAAGGTGTGGCTCTCGAGCGCATCCGCGTCGCCGATATCGGCATGTTTCTCGCTCTTGTCGTCGCCCGCGCGTTTCACGTCCTTGGCATGGGCGATCCTGATCTTGTCGCTGAGCGTGTCGAAGACCTGGTTGAGGATCTGGTCCATCCGGTCGATGTTGTGGGTCTCGAAATAGTTGGTCGGATCCATCAGCAGGCCGAGGCCAGGATGGTCGACCTGGGCGAACATGCGCACCGTTTCCTCGACCGAGCCGACGACATTGTTCACATAGGTTTCGAGCAGGAAGACCGCGCCGTGGTCATAGGCCGTCTGGGCGAGGTCGGCGATCACCTTGCGGCATTCCTCGAAGCCTTCCTCGGTCTTGTTCTTGGGGTGATGCACCCAATCGGACTCAGTGTTGAAGGTCCCCGTCTCGGAGATCACATAGGGCGAGCCGAAATGGCGCGCATTGCGGATGATCTCCTTGAGATAGCCGACGCGCTTCTCGCGCTCGGCCTTGTCGGGATGGATGATGTTGGTGTAGCCGGAGATGCAGCAGATCGGCAGGTGGTGATCGCGGAAGGTGTCGCGCACCTTCTTTGCCTTGTCCTTGGTGATCTGGCCGGCGGACAGATCGACATCCTTGAAATGCAGGTCGAGCTGCACGGTATTGAAGTCGAGCGAACGGATCTTCTTCGCCGTCTCCTCCAGGCTATAAGGAAAATAGCCAGTGAAGATACCTGCCTGCATCATGGTCGATTTCCTTCCCGTATCGATATTTCTTGATTTTCAATGGATGGGTATTTCGCTGAGCCTGACGGTGCGGCTCTCTTCGATGGAGCGATATCCCGCTTCCACCAGCGCCATCGTCCTGACATTGTCGGCCACCGAAAGGGCCGGGGCGGTTCCCGTTTCCACGGCGTGCTGAAGCTGCTCCATCACGCCGATGAAGGCGTGCGGAAACCACATGGTCTGCCATTGCGGCATGACCCACTCGCCGCCCGTGGCCTTGGCCGAGGCATAGCTGAAGGTGGAAGGGGCGCCGGTGGGCCAGCCGATGCTGCCCTTGGCCACGCCTTCGGTTCCCTCCACGCGCCAGGTGATGTGCTGATCGTCGCGATAGCCTTCCTGCCTCGGGCCCGACCAGACGTCCTCGAGCGACAGGGCCAGCACTCCAGAGGGGAAGCGTAGCGTCGAGACCGTGATGCCGTCGCGATGGTCGAAGGCCGTGCGGGGATCCTTGCGGGTGAGGGTGGTGATCTCGTCGGGATCGCCGAACAGGAAGCGCAGCACGTCGAGGTGATGCACGCTCATATTGGCCAGCGTCAGCCGATCGTAGTTGCGCAGGAAGGGCTGCCAATGGGGGATCGCGTGCATGTCGATCTGGGCGAACACCACCTGCCCGAGGTCTCCAGCGTCGAGGACCTGCTTGAGCACGCGCATCGACTGGTCATAGCGCATGTTCTGGTTGACGGAGAGGATCTTGCCGGCGGCCTCTGCCTCGTCCCGCAGCTTGATGGCTTCCGATAAAGAGAGGGCAAGCGGCTTTTGGGCGAGGATCGCCTTGATGTGCTCTTGCTTGAGGGCGTGGCGGATGAGGGCCGGCTGCTGGTCGGGCGGAAAGGCAAGGTCGAGTATGTCGACTTTGGCATCCTCGATCAGGGTCTCGGGTGTGTCATGGACGGTCGGGATCTGCCAGCGAGTGGCAACCTTTTCTGCATTTGCCCTGGTGCGAGAGGCAATTGCGACGACAGGAAAGCCTGCCTCCTTGTAGGCCGCCAGATGGCACTCAGCCATGATCATGCCGGCGCCGACGCAGCCGATCGCGTAGCGCCTAGTGCGCACGGGGCTATCCGGCGTGAAACGCCTGGGTTCGTTCATGCATCCTCCCGACGGCCTGTTTGTCCGACCTTTCGGGCGATATTGATGTTGATGTGTTTTGATGTCAACATCATTTAAAATCATTGTAAATCATTCGACCTGGAGGATTCAAAAAAACTGCCGAAAACACGAGGCAAAACAGGTGGATAAGTCACCATTGTCAATGTCCCCGGCATCGGGCCGGCTTGCGTCCTTGCTATAAAAAATCCATCATTTTCCATCAGAATCACCAAGGGCGGCCTTCGCGCCGCATTCGGAAGGCAAGTATAAATTGCGTGCCACCCTGTCAGACGTTGCACGAGAGGCCGGTTTCTCGTCGGCGACGGTCGATCGCGTCCTGAACGGGCGCCCCGGTGTGCGCGGCCGGACCCGCGAGATCATTCTCGAAACGGCCCAGCGCCTTGGCTATGTGCTCGACGATGATACGGCACAGGATGTGGGAAACGAGCGCAGCCTGCGCCTCGATTTCGTGCTGCCCTCCCATTCCAATGCCTTCATGCGCAAGCTGTGCGAGCAGATCGCCGAGCAGGCGGCCTATCGCGCCGGCGTCGACGCGCGGATCCACACAGTCGACGACTTCACACCGGAAAGGCTCGCCCGGGCGCTCTACGGCCTGCAGGGCGAAACGAACGGCGTCGGGGTTATCGCGCTGGATCATCCCACTGTCCGCGAGGCAATCCGATCGCTGGCGGCGACAGGTATCAAGATCGTGACGATCGTTTCCGACATCCAATCCGTGCCACGCGTGGCCTATGTCGGCATCGACAACCGGGCAGCGGGCCGCCTGGCCGGCTATCTCGCCGGCCGTTTCATGGGCGCCGGCAGAACGGGCAAGGTGGGGCTATTGGCCGGGTCGCTGTCCTATCGCGGCCATGAGGAGCGCGAGATGGGTTTTCGCCATATCCTCGCCGAGGAGAATCCGGGGCTGCACATCGTCGAGCTTCGCGAAATGGGTGACGACAACGAACGCGCCTATGCGGAGACGAAGGCCCTGCTGCAACGCCATCCCGACCTTGCCGCGATCTACAATATCGGTGCCGGCATCCCCGGCATCGCCCGGGCGCTGAAAGAATGTGGCCGGGCTCACTCGGTCGTTTTCGTCGGCCATGAGGTTACCGAGGACACCAAGCCGTTGCTGCTCGACGGCACGCTCGATGCCGTCATCGATCAGAACCCGCGGGTGGAGGCGCGCGAGGCGCTGAACACGCTCATCCACTCTCTGCGGGATCAGCCGATCATTGCCCATCCGCCACGCCTGCAAGTGGTGTTCAAGGAGAACATTCCGGAGATCTGAGAGGGGCGGTGCAACCAGGAAAGCCGGACAAATCAGCGCATGCCATAGTGGCGAAGGAGGTTGGCGATTTGCGCATCCTGCTCGTCATTGGGCAGCAACGCTGGCTGCCGGCTGGCGCCAACCGACGCGTCCTGCAAATAGAGAGCGCGCTTGACCATGGCAGGGGCAAACCCAAAGGCGTAGAGCTCCGTGCGAAAAGCCGCGAAAATAGCCTGCTGTCTTTCCGCCTCCGCAACGTTGCCGGAATTGAAGGCACTCAAAATGCCGGCCAGGACATGCGGCATCGCATTGCCCAGGCCCGATATGCAGCCGGCCGCCCCATTCTGGAGTGCCCATAGCACCAGATGATCGGGCCCGGAATAGACTTGGAATCCGTCGATTTCCCTGCCGACTTGAAGATAGGCTTCCAATGTCTCCTTCGCGCCACCCGAATCCTTGATACCGGCAATATTGCCGTGGCGGGCCAGGGTTCGAGCGGTTTGGGGCTCGATGTGGTTCTGCGTGCGCGCCGGAATGTCGTAGAGGTAGACCGGCGTCTGCACGGCATCGGCGACGGTCGAGAAATGGCGAATGAGGCCGTCCTGCGTGCAGGCGATGAAGAATGGTGTGATCACGGCGATGCCGTCGACGCCGATGCGGTCGAATTGGTGCGCCAGCTTTATGGTTTCGAAGGTTGCCGGCATGCCGGCATTGACGATCACCTTGACGCGGCCGTCAACCTCGTCGACCACCTCTTCGGTCAATTGGACCTTTTCCTCGAAGGTGAGCGCCGTGAAATCGCCGTTGGTGCCGGCGCACATGATGTTGTTGCCGGCCTCGACCTGGCGGCGAACCTGGGCGCGCGTCGCCCGATAGTTGATGGTCTCGTCCTCGTTGAAGCAAGTCACGAGGGCCACGAAGGCTTGTCTGGACATGGATCTTCCTCTGAATCGAGCCAGCTTCTCAGGAGGCGGTCCGAAGGCGTGCGGCGCGATGGGCCGCCTGCGTGTCGGGATCGGGATCGAGTGCCGCGGCAAGAAGGGCGCGGGTGTAGGCCTGGCTCGGTGTTTCAAACACCTCGCGCACCGTGCCGAGTTCCACGATGGTCCCCTTGTGCATGACCATGACGTGGTCGGCAAAGTCGCGCACCACCGGCAGATCGTGGGCAATGAAGATAAAGGCGATCCCCATCTGCCGGCGCAATCTGTCGAGCAGTGCGATGACCTGGGCCTGCACCGACACGTCGAGGGCCGACACGGCCTCGTCGCAAACGATGAGTTGGGGTTCGAGTGCAAGGGCTCTGGCGATGGCGATGCGCTGGCGCTGGCCGCCAGAGAACTGGTGGGGATATCGGCCCATATGCTCGGGACCAAGCCCCACCTGCATCAAGAGTTCGGCAACGCGCTCGCGCCATCTTGCCTTGGGCAGGATGTCGGGATGGATGACCCAAGCTTCGGAAATGAGCTGGTAGACGCTCATGCGCGGATTGAGCGACTGCGTGGGATCCTGGAACACCATTTGCAGGTCACGGCGCAGCTTGTAGAGGTCGGCAGGCGACATCGTGAAAAGATCTCGGCCCTTCCACAGGGCGCTGCCGCTGTCCGGTTCGTCGAGACGCAGAAGAATGCGGGCGAGTGTTGACTTACCCGAGCCGCTCTCACCGACGACGGCCATCGTCTCGCCCGGCATGAGATCGAAGGAAACGCCCTTCAAGGCTTCGAAGGCACCATAGCGCTTGCGCACGTCGCGCACCGAAAGAACGGGCTCGCCGCGGGCTGGCGATTCGTGCATCCGGCCTTTGCCGGGCGCCGCGGCGATGAGCTTCCGGGTGTAGGGGTGCTGAGGGTTCTTGTAGACTTGGCGAACTGTCCCGGCCTCGACCAGTTCGCCCTTTTCCATCACCACGACCCGGTCTGCGATTTCTGCGACGACGCCGAGATCGTGCGTGATGATCAGGATGGCCATTCCGGTTTCCTGCTGCAACTCCTCGAGCAGGGCCAGGACTTCGGCCTGAACCGTGACGTCGAGCGCCGTGGTCGGCTCGTCGGCAATCAGGAGGTCGGGCCGGAGTGCGAGCGCCATGGCGATCATCACGCGCTGACGTTGGCCGCCCGAGAATTCATGCGGGTATTTGCCGAGCGCGAATTCCGGTTCCGGGATGCCGACACGCGTCAGCAGGCGTAGCGTCTCGGCCTGGGCCGAGCCGGCATCGGTGCCATGGGTGGTGAGCGCTTCGCGGATCTGCCAGCCGACCGTGTAGACCGGATTGAGATGGCTGAGAGGGTCCTGAAAGATCATGGCGATGCGGCGACCGTTAACCTCTCGCCGTTCCTGCGCCGGCATTTTCAGCAGGTCGACACCATCGAGCAGGATCTCTCCGGACGTGATACGCCCGGGCGGCATGTCGATCAGGTTCATGATGGCGGAAGAGGAGACAGACTTGCCCGAGCCGCTCTCGCCGAGGATCGCCAGCGTCTCACCGCGGTCGAGATGGTAGGAGACGTCGCGAACCGCCTTTACCGCCCCCATGACCGTATGGAACTCGACCGAGAGATTGCGAACTTCCAGGAGAGGGTCAGCCATTCTTGCGAGCCTTCATTTCCAGGCGCCAGCGTTGCGCCGGATCGAGCGCGATGCGCAGCCAGTTCGACAGGAGGTTCAGCGACAGGGTCGTCAGCATGATTGCAAGACCGGGCCAGAAGGACAGCCACCAGGCATTGGTCAAATATTGCCGGCCCTGCGAGATCATCAGGCCCCAGGTAATTTCCGGCGGCTGAATGCCGATGCCGAGGAAGGACAGCGCGCTTTCGGCCAGCATCACATAGGCAAAATCCAGCGTAGCCAGCGTGGTCAGCGTCGGCAGCACGACCGGCAGGATATGCCGAAAGAGGATGCGCGTCCTGGACGCTCCCATCACCCGCGCGGCCTGCACGAACATGCGCTCCCGGATCTCGAGTACTTCGGCCCGGGTGGTTCTGAGGTAGACCGGAATGCGGGTGATCGCCAACACCAGCATCAGGTTCAGGATCGACGAGCCGAGAATATAGAGCACGATCACGGCGATCAGCAGCGACGGGAAGGACATGATGACGTCCGCGAGCCGCATGATCACCTGGTTCATGCGGGGCGTGGAGAAGCCGGCGACAAGCCCGAGCACGGTACCGACACCGGCCGACAGGGCGACGGCGCCGGCGGCCACCAATAGGGTGTTCTGCGTGGCGACGACGATACGCGCCAATAGCGGGCGGCCGAGAGCATCGGCGCCCATCCACCATACCCAGCCGCGTTCCCAGTCAAAGGGCGCGGCATTGCGCCCTCGCAGGTTCTGCTTAGTGGCCAATTCGCCGAGCCAGCCCGGTCCTATGATGGCGAGGATCACGAACACCAGCAGCAGGATGGCGGCGCAAAGAGCGAACTTGTCGGCCAGCAACATGCGGGCCATGCGCGCGGCGAAGGGCGGTTCGGCGGCAATGGCGGTATCGGCCGTGGGGTGGGTCATGAGCGCTGTCCTCAATGACGGATCCGCGGATCGAGCAGCGCGTAGGCAAAATCGATCAGGAGGTTCATGAGAAAGATCGCCAGCGCCGTGACCAGGATTGCCGCCAGCACGACATTGAAGTCACGCTGCAGAATGGAATCGATCATCAGTTTGCCGATTCCCGGGAAGCCGAAAATGGTCTCGACGATAACGGCACCGTTGAGCAGGCTCGCGGCCTGGTCGCCGATCACGGTGATGATCGGGAGCATGGCGTTGCGCAGGGCATGGATGAAGATGATCGGTCCGGATTTGACGCCCTTGGCCCGGGCCGTCTTCACATAGGCTGAGGAGAGTGCGCCGATCATCGATCCGCGCACCACCTGCACGATGATGCCGAACGGACGGATGAACAATACGCAGATCGGCAAGATCCAGTGGAGGGGAGAACCCGTGCCCGAAGTCGGCAACCAGGCCAGGTTTACGGAAAACACGACGATCGCCACGATCGCAACCCAGAAATCGGGAATCGATGCACCGATCAGGGAGATGAGGGAGGAGAGCCGGTCGAAAAAGCCGCCGATGCGGGAGGCGGCCAGCGATCCAACGACGATGGCGGCACTGGCGACCAGCGTCATCGTGATGGCGGCAAGCCAGAAAGTCCAAACGAAGGCCTCGAGCACGACGTCCAGGGCAGGGCGCGCCTTGCGCAGGGACTCGCCGAAATCACCGACCGCCACGTCACCTACATAGCGAATGAACTGGACCAGCAGAGGATCGTTCAATCCATGCAGCTGGCGGAACTGCTCCTTCATTTCAGCCGAGGCCTCGACTGGAAGGAACAGGGCGGCCGGATCGCCCGTCAGACGCGACAGGAAGAAGACCATGACGATCAGTCCGACCAGGGAGATCAAACTGGCCATGGCGCGTTTTTGAATGAAGCTCAGCATGGCGTCCTCAAGGAGGCAGGCGGCAGGATGACCCATCGCCTCGATTGCTGTTGCGACCGGCAAGCCTGTCGTTCGAGCGGACCAGTCTACTTGATCTTGATCTCGGAGAGCTGGAGCATGGAGTTGGTCGCCATGGTCGGCTTGTAGTCCAGGCGCTCGGAAACGCGCGAAAAGCCGACCATGTGGAACAGCAGCACGTCGGCGACGACGTCGTCATGCAGATAGGCGAACAGCTGCGACCACAGCTTGGCCCGCTCGTCGCCGACTGCGGCGGAAGCCTGCTTGATCATGTCGTCGACCTTCGGATCGGAAAAGCCGGACTGGGTGCCGTTGGTCGCGTATTTGAAGAACATCGAGAAGGAAGGGTCGCCTTTGGCATTGTCGTGCATGGCGGCGACGATCTGGGGACCGCGGCCTTCCTTAAAAGGCTTGGAATAATACTGCTCGTGCTCGGCGACCTCGACGAACTTGAGGTCGACCTTGAAACCGACATCCTGCAATTGTGCCTGGATGGCCTCCATGATCTCGGTGACATTGGGAAAGTTCGCGGTGCGGGCGATGATGGTGATCGGCGTGTCGAGGTTGACGCCATCGGCCTTGGCTTGTGCCAGCAGTTTCTTGGCGCCGTCCGGGTCGTAGGCAAAGACCTTGACGTTCGGATTCCAGCCAAGGGTCGGCGGCGGGACGATCGCGGTGGCGAGCAGAGCATCCTTGGGAACCAGCGTGCCGAGGAAGGCCTGCCGGTCGATCGCCAGATTGAGCGCGCGGCGGATGCGGACATCGTTCAGCGGCGCGATATTGTGATCGATGCGCAGATAGACCGTTTCGCTGTCGAGATAGGAGAAATCCGTCGCCGGATTGGTGGCGTCGAGCTGTGAGATCGAAGGCGACAGATCGGCTTCGCCGGTCTGGACCATGGCGGCACGTACAGAGGGATCGGCGCGGAACAGGTACGTGGCCTGCGTGACCTCCGGCTTCGCGCCCCAGTAGTCCTCGCGGCCGGTGAGGACAATCTGCTGGCCCGGCGTCCAATTGGTCAATTTATAGGGACCCGTGCCGACCGGCTCGCGCACGAATTCGAGCGGTGTCTCCTCGGGCACGATGGTGACGAGAGACATCAGCAGCGGCAGGATCGGTTGGGCCGGATCGGCCTTGAAATCGATGGTGTAGTCATCGACGATGGCGGGGGTCACTGTCATGCCACCGAAATAGCGACGCGATTCACAGGCGTTCTTGTCGCTCATGATGCGATCGAAGCTGTGCTTGACGTCCTTGGCATCAAAGGTCGTGCCGTCGGAGAATTTGACGCCATGGCGCAGATGAAAGCGCCAGCTGCCATCGGCGTTCTGCTCCCATTTTTCGGCGAGGCGCGGCATAAGGCCCTTGTGGTTGCGGAGATCGAGCTCGGTGAGTGTCTCGCTCACATTCTGCATGATGACACGCCCGATATTGGAGCGGGTTGCCATGCAAGGCTCCAGCAGGTCCGCCTCCTCAGCCAGTACGATCTTGATTGGCCCGGATCCGGCGAAGGCGGGCGAGAGGGCCGGGCCCAGCATCAGCGCCCCCAAGACAAGCAATTTCTTCACGGCATTCCTCCCTCCGACGTCCTTTCGCCGGTTGCCCAAACCATCTCCTTTTCCCACAAATTTGTCAATTTATTTCATGATGTAAATTCATAAGAGACAGATTTGAAAATTTTATGATTTAAAATCAACTAGTTATTTTAAAAATATAAAAATATCGAACTACTTCGTAACATACAAAAACTTGACAACTTTGTGGTTTTGGCGATGGTAGATGCATATGGGAGGGAATGGATGGACCCCGAGGAAATAGCCCGGAACATGAACGGCCGGCTTCAACACGCATCGCCAGGGCGCCAGGAGACCTTGCTGCCTTCGCCCATGATTCAGAATCATGCCGCCTATCTGCACCTGCTTGGCGATGGCACCCTCATATGCGCCTGGTTCGGTGGCACGCTGGAAGGCAAATCGGATATCTCGATTTTCGCCTCCGTGTTGCCGAGAGGGGCGTCGAACTGGGGCTCGCCGCAGCGACTGAGCTTCGACCCCGCCCATTCGGAGCAAAATCCCGTGCTCTTCACGGCTCCGGACGGAAGGCTGTGGCTCTTCCATACCTCCCAGCCTTCGGGCAATCAGGATGAATGTAGGATCCGCATGGCGGAAGTCCGGCGCGATGCCTCCCAGCCGCTCACGCTCTCGGCCGAGGAGGGGCGCTATCTCGATCTGCCACGCGGTTGTTTCGTGCGGGCGCCGATGACGGTGCGCGATGATGGAGCCTGGCTGCTGCCCATCTTTCGTTGCATCCAACGGTCCGGGCAGAAATGGAACGGCAGCCATGACACGGCAGCCCTTGGCATCAGTCGCGATCAGGGCAGAACCTGGCGCCTTGAAGACCTCGGGCAGTCGATCGGCTGCGTGCACATGTCGCCGGTCTGGCTGAGCGAACGGCGTTTGGTCGCCTTCTTTCGCCGGCGGCAGGCGGACTGGGTCTACAGGACGCAGAGCACGGACGCAGGCATGTCCTGGTCCGTGCCCGAGGCGACCGACGTACCGAACAACAATTCCTCCATCGCAGCGACACGCCTGAGCGATGGCAGGATTGCCATGATCTGCAATCCCGTGAGCGCGGCGCAGTCGGCGGATCGGCGTGCCTCGCTCTATGATGAGCTTGGTGAAGAGGATCGACGTCCCGATGCCGATCCCGCCGGCGGCTGCACGCCGATCTGGGGCGTGCCGCGGGCACCGGTAAGCCTATGCCTGTCGGACGACGGCGGCGAGACTTTTCCGGTTCGTCTTGCCATCGAAGATGGGCCCGGTACGTGTCTTTCCAATGACTCGACCGACGGGCGCAACAAGGAAATGTCCTATCCCTGGCTGTTGGCGGAGCCTGACGGTACCATGCATCTGGCCTACACCTATCATCGGCGTGCCATCAAATATGTCCGGTTGGCCTCAGGCTGGGACGAGGCTGCCGTTCGGAGTCCTTCATGAGCAATATCATCGGCATAACCATGGGCGACCCCTGCGGCGTCGGCCCCGAAATTTCGATCCGCGCGCTCGCCGGCATGTCTGCCCAGGAGCGCGAGACGATCCGCATCTACGGCAATCTACCCACGCTGGAGGCTGCGCGAGCGGCCCTCGGCCTCGATGTCGACCTTGCCCCCCATGTCGTGGATCTGCCGGTCGAGGGGGCGCCGCTGCCCTGGGGGAAGCTGAATCCGGTTGCCGGCGATGCCGCCTTCCGCTTCATCGAGAAGGCGGTGCGCGATGCCGAAGCCGGCGTGATCGGTTGCATCGTCACCGCACCGATCAGCAAGGAGGCCCTGAACCTGGCTGGCCATCACTATGACGGGCATACCGGCATGCTGCGCAGCCTGACGGGATCGCAGGCGGCCTACATGCTGCTCGCCTCCGAGCGGTTGAAGGTCATTCACGTCTCGACGCATGTGTCGCTGCAGGAGGCTATCCGTCGTTCCACCACCGAGCGCGTGCTGGCAACCATCCGCGCCGGCGACGCGCACCTCAAGCGCATCGGGTATGCCGCACCCAAAATCGCGGTGGCCGGCATCAACCCTCATTGCGGGGAGAACGGCCTGTTCGGCACCGAGGATGATGACCAGATCGCGCCGGCGGTCAGGGCGGCTCGCGCCGAGGGCATCGATGCCCATGGCCCTATTTCCGCCGATACCGTGTTCCACCGCGCCTATTCGGGTGTGTTCGATCTGGTCGTTGCCCAATATCACGATCAGGGGCACATTCCGGTCAAGCTCGTCGCCTTCGACACGGCCGTGAACGTTTCGGTGGAGCTGCCGATCGACCGCACTTCCGTCGATCACGGTACGGCCTTCGACATCGCCGGCAAGGGCATTGCCAATCACGGCAACATGATTTCGGCCATTGCCTACGCCCGCAAGCTGGTGTCTGGCGCGGCCAGGCGGGGATGACGCATGACCATCGCTCCAATCACTCTTCATCAGCCCCGCCGCCTCGCTGTCGGTGCCGGCACGGTCGCTGAGGTCGGCAACTGGGCCGGCGATGCCAGGTCAGTCCTGGTGATCGCGACACCGATCACGGCGGGCTTTGCCGATCGTCTGAAACTGCCCGGCCGCGTCACTGTGTTCGATGCCATCCTCGGCGAGCCTGATACGAAAACACTGGATGCTGCTCTCGAAGCCGCGCGTCGCAGCAAGCCGGACCTGATCGTCGGTCTTGGAGGCGGTTCGGTTCTCGACGTCGCCAAGCTGGTGGCCGCGCTCTGGGATTCACAGCAGACACTTGTCGATGTCGCCGGGCCGAACCGGGTGGCAGGCCGCCGCACGCGCCTCGCGCAGGTTGCCACCACCGCCGGCACCGGCTCGGAGGCTGGTATTCGTTCGTTGATCACTAATCCTGGCAAAGGTAACAAGATTGCGGTCGAAAGCCCGCATATGCTCGCTGATCTCGCCGTGCTTGATCCGGAGCTGACCTATTCCGTGCCGCCGGCGGTGACGGCGGCAACCGGTGTCGATGCCATGGCCCATTGCGTCGAAGCGTTCACCAATCGGCGGGCCCATCCGATGATCGACGGCTTTGCCCGCATGGGCTTCCAACTCGTCGGCAAATATCTCGCGCGCGCCGTCAGGGATGGTGGCGACACGGAAGCGCGGGAGGGGGTGATGCTCGGCTCCTATTATGGCGGCATCTGCCTTGGGCCGGTGAACACCGCCGCCGGGCATGCCATCGCCTATCCGCTTGGCACGCGGCTCGGCCTGCCCCATGGCTTGGCGAACGCCATCATCTTCCCGCACGTGCTGGCCTTCAACCAGCCGGCAGTTGCGGGCAAGACGGCCGAGGTGGCGCATGCGCTGGGATTTGGACAGGATCTTTCCAGCGCCGAATTGGTCGAGGCCGCCTGTGATTTCTGCCGGGGCCTCGGCATCGACATGTCGCTTGCAGCCAACGGTGCGAAGAAGGACGACCTGCCACTCTATGCGAGCGAGGCGCATGCGAACCGCCGCCTGATGGATAACAATCCGATCGATATGAGCGTTGATGACGTGCTCGGAATCTACCAGGCGGCCCTTTAGGCAGGCTGCTGCATCGAGCCAGATAACAAACCCCGGCTCTGCCGGGGTTTTCATTTCAACGGCTTACTTGCTCGCCTGGAACAATCGATCCCGGGACCCGGTAAGATGGTCATGCATGAGCTGTCTCGCCTTCACCCCATCGCGGGCGGCGATCGCTTCGGCGATGGCCTCATGCTCGGCAAAAACCCGCGTGAGGCCGGTAGCCTCGCGTTTGACCGAAGCGCCGTGAAACCGCATGCCGACGGCGATGTGGTCCTTCAGGGCTTCCATGGCGGTGAAGAAATAGCTGTTCTGCGCCGCTCGCGCGATGGCGAGATGGAACTGGAAATCCGCGTCTTCCCGATGGGATTGCCGGTTGGTGGCATCGCGCATGAGTTCCAGAGCCTGGCGAATGGCGGCCAGATTGGCAGCATCGTGGCGTTCCGCCGCCGCGGCCGTCGCGGCTGGCTCCACAGTGAGCCTGAACTCATAACAGTTCAGCAGATCGGCGACGTTTTCCAGTTGTCCGAAACCGAGCGGCTCCCGCATGCCGACCGCGCGGACGAAGCTCCCCGCCCCCCGCCGCGAATAGATGAAGCCCTGCTCGCGAAGCCGGCGCAGCGCCTCCCGGATGATCGGGCGCGAAACCTCGAATTCGATGGCCAGATCATGTTCGGTCGGCAGGCGCTCGTCCGGCTTGTATGCACCGGACTTGATGGCACGATGCATGCGCTCGAAGACGAGATCGCCGAGGCTCCTGCGCGCTGTTCCGTCTTGCAAACCCATTTGTCATCCCGTCCTGCGGAGAATCTGGCCGGCGATCCTGCTCAGCGCATCCGGCTGCCCGAACCCCCCCGATTTTGCAATGATGCAATGACCCTGAGCATGGGCCAAGCCCAGCCCCGGCAGGCATTCGCCCAGAAGCCGAAAACGCCTGACCTCCATTTTTTTCAGCACGGCCTGCGCCGTTTCTCCGCCTGACAGAAGCAGTGTCGATGCCTTCGCAAGGCCCGAAAATATACTCTGCGCGAGCGCATGAGAGACCTCCTGCGAGGTCGCGGCCTCCTCGCCCGGCACCGCCTGCACGAGGGTGATGGCGTTGCCGTCGACGATGGGGCCTGCCAGACGGCCATTGGGCGCCGGCAAATAATGTGGATCGAAGGCAGCCTTGAGCGCATCGACCTGGGCGAGGGTGATTGGATCGCGAGATCCAATCACGAACAGGGCGGGTCCATCCGCAATCTCGACCATACTGCCGGTGGCGTGCCCGCTGAGGCGTTCGGCAAGCGCTTCCGCCAGGCCTCGCGCGCCGATCAGCAGATCGACGCCGGCCTCTTCCGATCGGGCGAGCCAGGCGCGCATCTCGTTTTGATCCGACATGTCCGGAATTGTGGCACGCGTTGCATGCGAGCCGAGCGCCTCGGCAAGGGAAATCGGTGCGTCCACGCCGAACCCTTGCACGCATCCGCCCTTCACCATCCGCCCGAAATCAGGGATTGCCGGCGCCATCAACGCGGTTCGGAAGGGGAGGACGTCGAGTTCGGCCTCCACATGCCCCTTAAGGCGCGAGTCCACTTTCTTGAACAGGCGGGCCCCGGTTGGCAGGGCTGCCATTGCAGCGGCGGTCAAACGCTGCGCCGCTGCGGCGGTCAATTCGCGTGAGCCGACATTGATCGAAAGCACGTCCGGCTCTTCCCGGACGGCGTCTTGAATGGCATCAACAGCCAACACCACCTGCGCAAGCATGCCCCGTGCTGCGAATGGCGCGGCGGTGTCCAATGCGCCCGTTAAATCGTCGGCAAGAATGGCCAACATCGCGTTTCTCAAATTGTTGTTATCTTTTGTTCATTATTTAACGTTGAAATGTCAATGTTTTTTGTAAAAATATTACAAATATATCCGGGGACAGATACTCAAAGGAACCGGTAGGGGCCCCGGTTCAGCTGGCGGCGGGACACGGATCAAGGCGGTGAACAACAAGGACCGCAACTTCACACACAGGTCGCTCGAAAAGTTTATCGAGGAAGCCGACGAGAGGCTCTCCGATTATATGAAACGGCTCGACGAGCGTGACGCGGACGAAGACAGCGCTGGCGGCGATGGTAGCGGCTCCGGCCGTGGCGACAGCAAGCTGGCGGAAAGTCCGCAGCCATCAGGGACAAGCGAGACCGGCACAAGGCGTTGCCGGAAGAGGCGGATCGGTTCTGTTGCGAACTCTCCGGTGATTTTGGTCTGGAATGAGTAGGCTGCCGTCTTGGGAGGCGGCTTGATGTTCAAGGGCCGTCATTTCGACCGATCGGTGACCCTGGGGTCTCGTAAAATCACGGAGCGGAACTATCCGGCAGGTGACCGTGCTCAGCAACTGCGGGCATGACCGTTGAACTGCACTACAAAGGTCAATCGCTCGCTACCGCACGACAATCCGAAGTTTGTACATCCGTGGGGGTGAGGACGGCGCGATAATAGGTAGGTATACAGTTGAAGCAACCGACGGGAGAGGAGTAGTATTGGCGTATTCATCAATGCCGGCATACGAAGAAATTACGCTGCAGTATGAAATAATAATCTAGGATTATCGGAAGTAAGTACTGCTATTACGCGACGGTATATCTGCAATGATCGCAAGTAATGATTTGACGTTGCCCTTTTGACCTAATCCAGTTTGAAGTTCGCTCTGGCCTGTCATGAGGACAGAGCATGAAGTGCATCCGCTTTTCGGAAGACCAGATCATAGGGATCTTGAAGGAGCACGAGGCTGGCGTCTCGGTCGCGGATCTGTGCCGCAAGCATGGGGTCAGCGACGCCAGCATCTACAAATGGAAAGCCAAATTCGACGGGATGGAGGTATCCGAGGCCAAGCGACTGCGGTCGCTGGAGGACGTCGCAACAAACTCCGGAGGAGTTTGTGCTGTGAACGCCAAACTCAAGCGGATGTTGGCCGAGGCGATGCTCGACAATGTCGCGCTGAAGGACCTTTTGGGAAGGAAGTGGTGACGCCCGCTGCGGAGCGGAAAGCTGTCGCTCATCTCATCAGCGTGCATGGGATGAGCGCACGGCGGGCGTGTAAAGCCATCGGTTCTTGCCGCATGACGATGCGATACAAGACGACACGGGCCGATGACGCCGCCCTGCGCAACCGGATGAAGGCCATCGCCCATGAACGCCGGCGTTTTGGCTATCCCCTGGCCGTCAGGCGATTGCTTGCAATTGCCGTAAGGCGGCGGGTCCATGTGCTGCTCAAACGAGAGGGCTTCGTGGTCAATCACAAGCGCCTGTTCCGGATCTACCGCGAGGAACGGCTGACCGTGCGTCGTCGCGGCGGTCGCAAGCGGGCGATCTGAACTCGGGCGCCGATGATGGTCCCGTTGCGGCCGAATGACCGCTGGTCGCTCGACTTCGTGTCCGATCAGCTGACGGACGGCCGCCGCTTGCGCATTCTCGCCGTGGTCGACGACTGCACCCGAGAGTGCCTGGCGCTGGTGGCCGACACCTCACTCTGCGGCCTGCGGGTCGCGCGCGCTCGCTCACCTTATCGACGCACGCGGAAAGTAGACGACTACGCGATGAGTTTTTGAACGAGACCCTATTCTCGACATTGCAGCAGGCCCGGGTCGCCCTGGCCACATGGAGGGAGGACTATAACGGGGCACGCCCACATTCGAAGCTCAGTTGGCAGACGCCGGCCGCGTTTGCCGCAACCTTCCATCCGCGCTGGGATCTGGCGCTGCGCTCTGCCAATGGCTCCGCGTCAGTTCCCGTCGCTCACACCGCCCAGAAGGGCCACTCCAACCACCGGGGCGAACTCAGAGCAGGATAAAACTTGGGGGCAACGTCATGGGATCTTGATCGTCGCTGTCCGAAAAGGCGAGTAGAAAACAGCGATGATCGTCAATAGAATCAAGCATCTACGTTTAATCTGGAAAGAAAAATCCACGGCCGCGGATAGCATGTAGGGGCAAATGCATGTTCGCCTTCTTGGCTCTTTGACGCAGGCGGCTCACGATGGTGTCAAGGTTTCCGTAGTCAAAGTCGTAGATGTTTGCGCCCATTGCCTCGACGAGCGCACTCCGCTCGACAGTGTTGCCGCGCTCACGGAACAAGCGCGCCAGAAGGTGTCGCTCGGAGACGGTCAGACGTAGACGGTGGCCCAGGCCGTCGGCGAGTGTCCAGCCTCCTTCCACTAGGGCCCATTGGGGAGTATGGAGGGAGGGCAAATTGATATACCTATTTACACGGTTGTTGAGCGCCACCACTGTTGCAGCCAGTTCTCGGACATCAATGGGTTTGACGAGGCAGAAATCTGCACCTTTCTGAAAGCTGGCGACTCTGTCCTCTATTGCTCCCCGGCCGGTCGCCATAATGATTCCGACCGATTGCGAGGACCGCAAATGAGCAGCGATAGACAGACCGTCTTCACCGCTCAAGCCAATATCGATGATCACGATCTGCGATGGCTTGGCCGCATAAGCTCTATACAGGGCTTCAGCATTGTGAAATCCGTGTATGTTTAGGCCCAATCTGGAAAGGCCCGCTACCATTTCTTCGCGGAAATCCTCGTCATCATCAACAAGATAAACGAGGGGGATGAACGCCCTACCGCTTTGCTCAGACTCTTTTTCGAACATCTACTACCCCCATAGAGCACACGCCCGTAAAATCTATTTTGCGCGACCGCAGCTTTGCCTGCTCCAGTCAGCGATGCCGCAAGCCTCCATCACCGCAGTCAACGGCGCCTGGGGCACAAAGAATGGGGAACCCGTTCGCGCTTGAGAATTTTTCGGAAGTCAGCCGCTCCACAGGCATCAACTCAGCACATGTGGAACACACTCTTCGCCAGGTTCACGTCGATCGTGATTCCTTTCTCGTGGACGTTTCCCTCATGCTGGAGAGGCGCTGGAGTTAGACCTAGTTGTCACGGCCTATCCTCCTCTCTCGCATTCGAGAGCCTTCTTGAGTTCCGGCAGGGCGGTGTAGAGGTCCGCCACCAGGCCATAATCGGCGACCTGGAAGATCGGGGCCTCTTCGTCCTTGTTGATGGCGACGATCACCTTGGAATCCTTCATGCCGGCCAGATGCTGGATGGCGCCGGAGATGCCGACGGCGATGTAGAGGTCGGGAGCGACCACCTTGCCGGTCTGGCCGACCTGCCAGTCGTTGGGGGCATAACCCGCATCGACCGCGGCGCGCGAGGCACCCATGGCGGCGCCGAGCTTGTCGGCCACCGGCTCGATATAGGTGGCGAAGTTCTCGCGGTTGGCCATGGCCCGGCCGCCCGAGATGATGATCTTGGCCGAGGCCAGTTCCGGACGGTCGGACTTGGCCAGTTCCTCGCCCTTGAAGGTCGAGAGGCCGGGATCGGCCGCGGCCGCCGCCGGCTCCACCGCCGCCGAGCCGCCCTCGCCCGTCGCGGCGAAGGAGGCGGTGCGCACGGTGATCACCTTCTTGGCGTCGGCCGAGGTCACGGTCTGGATGGCGTTGCCGGCATAAACAGGCCGCTCGAACGTATCGGGCGAGATGACCTTGACGATGTCGGAGATCTGCATGACGTCGAGCAAGGCGGCAACGCGCGGCAGCACGTTCTTCCAGGCCGCGGTCGAGGGCGCGACGATGGCGTCATAGCCGCCGGCCAGGCTGACGATCAGGGCGGCCGTCGGCTCGGCCAGGCGATGCTCATAGGCCGCATCGGCCACCAGGACCTTTTCGACGCCCTGGAGCTTGGCAGCAGCCTCGGCGGCAGCCTGGGCGTTGGCGCCGGCCACCAGCACATGCACCGGGCCACCGAGCTCGATGGCCGCGGTGAGGGCGCGGTTGGTGACGTCCTTGAGGCCGGTGGCGTCGATTTCTGCGATGAGAAGAGTGGTCATGATATCAATCCTTCTCGGCTCAGATGACGCCGGCTTCGTTCTTGAGCTTGTCGACCAGCTCGGCCACCGAGGCGACCTTCTTGCCGGCCTGGCGTGCCGGCGGCTCCACCGTCTTCACCACGGTCAGGCGCGGCGCGATGTCGACGCCGAGCGCTTCGGGGCTGGTCTCGTCGATCGGCTTCTTCTTCGCCTTCATGATGTTGGGCAGCGAAGCATAGCGCGGCTCGTTGAGGCGCAGATCCGTGGTGATGATCGCCGGCAGGTTGAGCGTGACGGTCTGCAGGCCGCCATCGACCTCGCGCGTGACGTCGACCTTGTCGCTGCCGACATCGAGTTTGGAGGCGAAGGTGCCCTGCGGCCAGCCCAGCAGCGCCGCCAGCATCTGGCCGGTGGCGTTCATGTCGTCGTCGATCGCCTGCTTGCCGAGGATGACCAGGCCCGGTGCCTCATTGCCGATCACCGCCTTGAGCAGCTTGGCCACGGCGAGTGGTTCGACGGTGGCGTCGGTCTTGACCAGGATGCCGCGGTCGGCGCCCATGGCAAGACCCGAGCGCAGCGTCTCGGCCGCCTGGGCCGGACCGATCGAAACAACCACGACCTCGGTCGCCTTGCCGGCTTCCTTCAGACGCAGCGCTTCCTCGACGCCGATCTCGTCGAAGGGATTCATCGACATCTTCACATTGTTGAGATCGACACCCGTGCCATCGGCCTTGACGCGGATCTTCACATTGTAATCGACGACCCGCTTCACGGGCACGAGCACTTTCATTCTTAGATTTCCTGAGTTTGGATTCCGCGACATCACATGCGGCTGCGAAGGCCTTGAGGATCATAGGGCGACTCTGAGATCACCTGCGCCCTGCGCATATCGCCTAGGATTGGTACTTCGAGCTTTGTACCTGGATTGGCCAGTTCTACCGGCAGCAGCGCAAAGGCTATGTCGTGCCCAAGGGTATAGGCATAACCGCCGGACGTGATGCGACCGACAAGCTTTCCACCGTGATAGACGCCTTCGTAGATAAGCGAACTCGCTCCGTCGGTATCTATAGAAATCGTAACCGAACGCCGGTGGATGCCCTGCGCTTTCTGGCAGATGAGTGCCTCACGGCCAATGAAATCGGCCTTATCCAGCCGGATGAAACGATCCAGACTGCTTTCCCAGGCTGATATTTCTGGATTCATATCGCGATACATGGCGCGATAGGATTTCTCCAGCCGCAGCGATTCAAGCGCGTGCAAACCAACTAATCGCAAGCCATGCGGTTCGCCTGCTTTCAAGAAAGCGTCAAGAAGGTGACGTTGGTAGCAGAGCGGGTGATAAAGTTCCCACCCAAGCTCTCCCTCGTAATTGACGCGTAGCAGGCGAACGTCGCTTGCAAGCCCGACCGTGCCAGACTTGACGCTGAACCAGGCAAAGGCCTCGTTGGTAAGATCAATCTCGGTGAGCTCCTGAAGCACATCGCGGGCCTTTGGCCCCACGATCGTGAAGCAACCGCGCTCGTTGGTTACGTTCCGCAGTTGTACGCTGTCGTCCTCGGGCAAGAGCCGGGACAGGTCATCGAAATTCCAGCGCTCTGCTCGAGGCGTCGAGACCAGATAGAATACGTCGTCGGCAAGCCGCGCTACGACATACTCGGCCTGCACGCCACCCGACCGCGTCAGATGATGACTGAGATTGACTCGCCCCGTCTTTGGCAGGCGATTGGCGAGAATGCCGTCGAGCCACGTTTCAGCCGCGGGACCGGATACCTCGAACTTTGTCATCGGAGTCATCTCGACCAGGCCAACGCCATTGCGGACGGCATGAACCTCTTCGCCGACATATTTTCCCTTCTCGGTCCAGCGCCAGCTGTACTGATCCTGGGCTTTTACCCCCGCCGGCGCGAACCAGTTCGGCATTTCCCAGCCATTCAGGACACCCCAGACGGCGCCACGCCCGGTGAGGATGTCATAGGAGGGAGCCGTCTTTTGCGGACGGGCGGCGGGCATATCCTGCCCTGGATAATGCTGCTCGGCATGAGTGCCCCAGCTTTCGCGGACCTTGCGGCGTGTCCATTCCTTGTTCGCATAGTCGCCGAACCTGCGCGGATCGAGTTCGGACGTATCCAGGCTGTTCCCACCCTCGACGATCCGCTCGGAGAGGTAGTAGCCGATCGCACCTCCCCAAAGGATACCTCCAGGCACGCCTTCGGCGAGCCAGACATTTTCCAGGCCCCAGGCAGGCCCCATCAGCGGCAATTCGTCGGCCGTCATCTGGAAGGGACCGCGTACATTCGCCTTGATGCCAACCCGGCCGAGCGCTGGAACGAGGTCCATTGCGCGCTCCCAGTTCCATGCCACTGCGTCGAAATCCTCCTCGACGAGATCGGCCCCGAACCACTGTGGAACGCCATTCTCGGCGAAGAGCTTGAGATGCTCGGTCTTTTCATAGGGGCCGAACATCAGGCCGTCGCCCTCTTCGCGTAGATAGCCTTCGAAGGCCTCGTCGCGCAGGATCGGCATTTCCCGCAGGCCCTCTCGCTTGCGATCCACGATCTCCGGAACCGCATCGGTGATCCAGTACTGATGAAGGATCGGAATGGCTGGAATCTCCAACCCGAGCATCGCGCCGGTCTGCCGGGCATAGTTGCCGGTCGCGGAAATGATATGTTCACAGACGATGTCGCCCTTGTTCGTCAGAACTTTCCATTCGCCGCTTGTAAGACGTTCGAAGCCGCGCACTTCGGTGTTGAGATAGACCTTGGCACCGCGATCGCGAGCGCCCTTGGCCATAGCCTGGGTCACGTCGGCGGGCGCAATGTGCCCATCATCGGGGTGATAGAGTGCACCGAGCGTCGCATGATTGTTCTCCAGCAGCGGCCAGAGCGCCTTGATTTCCTGCGGGGTTACCAACTCGGCCCGAATACCTTGGACCTCGGCCACACTCATGTAGCTCTTGTATTCATCGAGGCGATCGCGCGTATTGGCGATCCGGAGCTGACCGCATTTGTGCCAGCCGACATGCTGACCCGTTTCGGCTTCCAACTGCTCGTAAATCTCAATCGTCTTGGCGATCATGCGACCGATATTGATGCTGCGGGCATAGGAAGGGATAAGCCCCGCGGCATGCCAGGTCGATCCAGCGGTTAGCTGCGTGCGTTCCAGCAGCGCGATATCGGTCCAACCGCGCTTCGCCATCCCATACAAAATGGCTGCTCCAACACAGCCTCCACCTATAACGACCGCCCGAGCGTGAGTTAGCATGAAATTGCCCTAGAAGTGATTTCGGGCAAGATTACAAAGCCACGCATCAATTGTGATGTTGTAAAAAAATGCGCCAGGACATAACCTGAATTCATGCACCGACTTCGATCCCTTGTACCCTCCGCGAATTATCTGTTCGTCTTCGAGGCGGCAGCTCGACGCCGAAGTTTCACGGCTGCGGCTGATGAGCTTAATGTTTCTCAACCGGCCGTAAGTAAGACGATCAAACTTCTGGAAGAAGCCACGGGTCTGAAGCTATTCAGGCGTGAAGGTGGACGTTTGGAGCTTACCGCCGAGGGACATAAACTCTACAGGGAAACGCAGCAGGCGTTCGATCATCTGCACATGGTGTTAACGTCGCTGCGGAGCAAGTATTCGAACGATACCGTCAGGGTATCGTTTTCCGCTTCGTTCGTGCAGCTGTGGCTTTTGCCACGTCTCAAAGGTTTCAAGGCCCAGCATCCGGACATTACCCTGCGCATCGAGGAAAGCGGCCGCGATGACCAGGACCTCAATGAAGAAGATATCGATATTTCTGCGCGGCTGGGCGATGGACAATGGCCAGGGCTGCATTCATGGCATTTCGTGACAGAAGAGGTTGCGCCCGTTTGTAGCCCGGACTATCTGATGGAGCATCCCGCTCTCACCAGCGCTGCTGATCTACCGAGCCACCAATTGCTGCACTTCGAGGAACGGCACCGTACACGATTGAGTTGGCGGGAATGGTTTACTCACCAAAGCGTGGACTTGCCGCGCATTCGGCAGGATTTCGTCTTTACAGATGCAATTGGATCTATCGAGGCTGCTGTCCTCGGCCAAGGCATAGCGCTGGGCTGGAAACATCTCGTTCACGATCATGTCGAGGCGGGGCGTCTGGTTTTCCCGATCGACGCCGTCTACCGTTCGGGTAAGGCGGTCCATCTCATCATGCCAGCGCAACGTCCCGCCAAGCCGGGAGCGATGTTGTTTCGCGATTGGCTGCTTGAACAAGGAGCCGACGTGCCTATTGGAAAGCCTGGCGCGGCGGTGACATTCGCGGCGAATGGCTGACTTGGAACACGCTCAAAAAGGGCAGGGCGGGGAGGTGCCCGCCTTGGCTAAACCTACGATCCGTCTCAGACGCTCTACATACTGCCAGAATAAGGCCGGCGATCAAGGCTACGCTGGACATAATCGATCATCGTGATGAAATCGAAGACCGGCCGCCCGGTTGCAGCCTGTATAGCGAAAGCATAGGGAGGCAGATCGCTGCATTCCAGCAGGATTGATCGCACTTCGGGATGCTGCTTCACCAGCTGGCAGGCCACTTCGATCACCTCGCGTTCGATCTTGTCAGAATCAAGCGTACCCTTTTCTTTGAGAATCGCCTCACGAAATTCCGTCTGCCCTTCCATGCCGGCGATTGCAAGGGGAATGTCGCCGGGCACCGAGCAGGCTGAAAAATGTCGTGGCGTAAGTCGTGAGGCGTCCGCCGTGATGATACCGACACTGCCGCCGCAAAGCGCATGCATGAAGGGTATCTGCATGAGGCTGGAAAGGAAGACCGGAATGTCGACCGCTTCTGCCACTTCTTCCTGGAAGTAAGCCATGAACCCGCAGGCACCGGTGATGGCCCGGACACCTCTGTCCCTCAATTCGACCGCAGCTTCCACGAAAGCTTCCTTCAGAGCCGGATCGCGCTGGTTCAGCAGCCGATCGATGGAAGCGCCACGCACCTCCTGGAACCGCACGGGATAGTCATAGGTGGTTGCGTTGCCGACATTGCCGGGAATGCAGGGATAGGCGGCATCCAGTATGAGGATGCCGATCTGCTCGCCGTACCAGGACTGGGACTTGCGCCGAACCTTGTACACACTCATCGTTATTGTCTCGGTATCATCTGAAAAAAGGAGAGCAGAAAATAGTTCTGCTCCCCTGGCCTGATTATTGAACCAGGCGCGGAGCGCCGGTATCGGCTGCGGTGCCGTCGAGACCGTAGGACTTCAGGATCTTGACGATGGTGCCGTCCTGATGCATCGCCGCGATATCGGCATCCAGGGCCTGGCCAAGGTCGATCGCCTTCTTAGAGTAGGGGAAGGCGGCCTGAGCGGCTTCCTTGGTGGCTTTCACGCGATCATCGGGTGCGGCGATCTCGACCTTGACGTCCCTCAATGCGCCTTTCTGTGCGGCGACGACGCCGGTGGAATAGCCATCGACGGCAACCTGGATACGGCCCGCGAACAAATCCTGCTGCATGTTGACCGAGTTAGGATAGAGCTTCAGCGAGGATCCCAGCATGGTCTTCAGGTCGGCGACCCAGAGATAGCCCTGGACGGTGCCGACCTTCTTGCCTTCCAGGTCCGCGACCTGCTTGAAACCTTCCTTCGAATAGATCGCCATCTGGTCTGTATAGAGGGGCGCGGACAGGCTCATGACCTTTGCTCTTTCCGCGGTGCGATACCAATCGCCGGTCGTGATGTCGGCCTGGCCAGAGAGGATGTACTGGATCGCTGCCGCAGGATCGACAGCCACGGCTTTCACCGTCAGGCATTCTCGCTTGGCGAAATCGGCGGCGATGTCTCCATCGATACCTTTCATCGTACCAGTCTCGTCCATGAACGAATGCGGCGCGTAGGTTGTCACGGCGACGGTCAAGGTTCCAGGTGCGATGGTGGCGAACTTATGCTTGGGCGTGCAATCTTGCGCCGACGCGAGTTGCACGCTTGCGGTCAAGCCAGCAACAACTGCCAAGATCGTATAAGCCTTTGATTTATTTGAAGGCACGCTGGGCTTCCTTTCGATGCGGGTTAACGTTGGGCATAGAGGCCCGCCCGCCTCTCAACATGACTGACGAAGAGGGCGGCTGGTATCGAGACGCAGGCGTAGAGGGCGCCAGCGCACAGAAGAGCTGGAAAGTATCGGAATGTGGTCGAGCCGATCTCGTAGGCACTGCTGATCAGTTCCGGCAGTGCTATCGCGAAGCAAAGCGATGTACCCTGGAAGATAAGGATCGAAAACCCCAATAGGGCCGGCAGGGCGACGCGCAAACTCTGAGGCAGCAGGATGAAGCGCAATTCGTCTATTGGGGTGAAGCAGAGCGCCTCCGAAGCTTCACGCTGGCCCTGCGGTATGGACAACAGGCTGGCCCGCATGATCTCACTCGTATAGGCGCCGGTATTCCAGGCCAGGGCGATGATCGCGGCAGCGAATGACTCGATCGTGAAGTTCAGGCCCGGCAAGCCGAAATAGATGAACTGCAACAGCACCAGCGCGGGTGCGCCGCGCCCTACTTCGACGAGAAACAGGGAAAGAGCTCGCAGGGCCTTGTTGCGGACCATCACGCCGAGGGCGAGCAGGAGGCCGAAGGGGATCCCGACAAGAAGGCTTAAGGCCGTGACCTGAAGGCTGACGGAGAAGCCCGCCAGCAGTTGCGGCATCCACGAAATGATTTCGTCATATGTAGGAAACATCAGCGTGCCACCTTGCTTCGAAGGGCGGCATCCGCTTTGCGCGAAAGCCAGGCCACCGGCAGGCTCAACAAGATGTAGAAGAGCCCAACGATCGCGAAGATCTCCAGGCCCCTGTACGTCAATTGCGAAAGCTGGTTGCCCTGATAGGCGAGTTCTGCCACCCCTATGGTGGAGGCGACAGCGGTTTCCTTCATGAGGCCGATGAGGTAGCTCGCGGTCGTCGGTATCGCTACTCGCAGGGCCTGGGGAGCCACAATGTCCTTCATTGTCGACCAGCGACCGAGGTCGAGCGCAGCGCATGCCTCCCATTGGCCGGCGTGGACCGCATTCAGCGCACCGCGATAGATCTCCGCCATGTTGGCGCCGGCGATCAGGCCGAGCCCACACAAGGCGGCTACGAAGGGGCTGATCGGAAAGTAGGACATCCCGACGCCAAAAAAGATGATGAACAGCCAGAGCATCGGCGGTATTGCCCGAATGATCTGGATGGCGATCAGGGTAGGCACGCGCACCAAGGCCAGACGGTTCATACGCGCCGCCAGAAGTGGCGCACCCAATATCGCTCCAATGATGAAGGAGCCCAGGGTCAGGGCTGCCGTCCAGGCCAAGCCCCCGAGAAAGATCGTTGTATAGGCCATGCTCATCGCTCATGCACCGCGCGCAAAAATCGCTGCGTCCGTTCATGCTGCGGACTACGCATGACTTGGGCCGACGGGCCTTTTTCGACGATCCGGCCATCTGCCATGATCATGACCGTATCGGACACATTCTCGGCAAATCCCATTTCATGCGTTACGACAATCATCGTCATGCCGCTGTCCGCAAGTGTGCGCATGACCGCGAGCACTTCGAGCCCTAGTTCGGGATCAAGAGCGGAGGTCGGCTCGTCGAACAGCATCACTTCCGGGTCGAGCGCGAGTGCGCGGGCGATTGCAATGCGCTGCTGCTGGCCACCCGAACAACGGACTGGAAACTGGGATGCCTTATCGGCAAGTCCGACGCGGCTAAGCAATTGCAACGACCGCTCGTCGGCCTCGGCGCGCTTTCGCCCTAGAACTCGTTCCTGAGGGAGGCTGACATTCCGAAGTACCGACATATGTGGGAAGAGGTTGAAGGACTGGAAGACCATTCCAACCCGTCGGCGCAGGCCGGACAATTCCTCGCGGGAGACTGGCCGTGAGGCGTTGATGGTTGTTGGTCCAACTGTAATCGTGCCGCCGTCCGGCCGCTCCAGATAATTGACGCATCGGAGCAATGTGCTTTTCCCAGAACCACTCGGGCCAATGATCGCAAGGACTTCGCCTGATTTTATTTCAAGGTCGATTTTGTCGAGGACCGTCAGTGCACCATAGTGTTTACTAAGGGAATCAAGACGAATAAGTGGATTGTTATCCTCTTTTTTCATCGTCTTACCTTCCCAGCATTGATACGGTAATTTGTCGTATATCTATAATACTAACAAATTTATGCGCACCGGCAGTCATATAGTTACTCCCCTGGACTTAATATTTATATGAAACAGGAAAGTAAATTTTATAATAATACTACTTTCCTATTTTTGATTTTTGATTTTACTTGATGTTTTTACTTCTGTTTCAAAGCGGGTGTAGCATGAGTGACCGAGGTGGAGGAGTAGGAAAAAAATGCGCCGATACATATCCTCAGGTTATGCATATTCCTTTGGAATTCCGGGGTGCTCTCCAAGTTGGCTTCCACGCAGAACTGACCCGGGTGGGGCATAATTTCCATAGAGAATTGGCTCTGTCGCACTTTTGCTGAAGCGGAATGGTCAGGTCACGCCGATCAATCGCGCCTGTAGCACATCGAGTTTCGCGCGTCCGTACATCTGGCGTTTGATGAGTTTCAGGTGCTTGATCTGCCCCTCAGCCTGCACATTGGGCCAAGGTGAAAGGATAGCGTTGCAGACTGCGACAATATTCTTATCGAGCCTGGCAAACGATCCAACCAGGCTATTCTTGGTCGCCTCAAACCATCCATCGAGCTTTGTTGCCGCCTTCGAACGGATCATGGATTGGAATTCGCCGATGGCGGTGCGAGCAACCATGAGTTCCGGGACGTTCACTTCGATCGCTGTCACGAAAGGTTGTGTGAATTCGAAGAGGCTTGAATTGTCGCCTGCGAAGTAGTCGCGTTCAGATTACTTTGCCTTCGATTTTTTCGCGCTCCATGAATAGTCTCTGTTCATCAGAGGCGCAGGAAAGTACTGTTGGTAGAGTGTGAAATTTCACTGTGACTAGAAATCGAGAAACCGCCTTCACCCTGATCGAAGCTCTTGTCGTTCTCGTCATCATCGGCCTGATCGTGGGTCGGGTGGCACTGCTCGTGCTGAACGACCTCTCCAGCCCCAAGAAGAAGGCTGCCCATCTCCAGGTCAAGGCCCTTTCCAATGCGGTCGACCTCTATTACTTCGACACGGGCTGCTATCCTGCTGCGACCGAGGGCCTGCAGGCCTTGGTGCAGCAGCCGGTGAGCAGCGGCCCTTACGCGCGCACGCCACTTTTGTCCTTGATGTTATCGGCCGTTAGCTCGGCGAACCGGTGGGACGAGGCGCCTGACAAGCGCAACGAGATCACTCTGCCGCGATACACCCATCTTGGCAAAGATGTGTTCGCGATGTGTCCGGGCTGTCGCCTCGCTGACTTGCAGCGCCGCCGCCGCCTTACGGAGTGTCGCTCCCATCATCAATTGCTCGAGCTGACGTATCTCAGCGGGGGTCAAACCGAACGTGCGGGCGACAGCCCCTAGATCGGTCGGCAGCGGGGTAGCGTCGAGTGCGATGAAGACGGCGGCCGTTGCCTGGGGCACGAGCCGCGTTCTGCGCTGTCCGCGTGCAAGCGGCAGAATATGAGCGATGGCTGCGACCCCATCGGCCTTGCTGAGAGGCACCCCCAACCCTGCCTCCGGGAGCTGCGTTTCGTCTTCCTGGGCCATCGCAATGGCCTTGCTCAGTTCGTCAGATACACGAGAGTCGAGGGTGGCCAGACATCCGTCGGAAGCCAGGATCGGCGTTCTCGCATCGAGCATGCGGCGCGCCGTTTCATTGGCGTGCACAATTCGCCCCTTGCCCGTAACGATGACGACACCGGCTGTCACGCTGTCGAGGGTTGCTCCGAGAGCCTGCTGCTCCAAGGTTTTCATATCCAGAAGATCGCTGATCGTCACAGCGCGCCTGATATGCGGGACCAATATTCGCCCGATTACTACCTCGCGGTCGGTATAGACGCCGGTATCCCTGTGGCGGTTGAGGCCGATATGCGCTTGCCGGGTCAGGCTATTGATCAATGTCAACCCAATCGAATCGACGATGCCCTGCGGCTCGCCCCATTCCTTGAGCATTGGTGATTGAGACTGGATCTCCGGGGGTAGATGCCGCGAGAATACCTGCGGTTCGTCGAGGGGCATGTCGCGGAGGGCCGGCAACTGCTCCCAGGATGCCATCTCTTCCCCATAGAGCGGAAAACGCTCCAGCCAATAGGGATCGATCCCAATGGTCTTGATGAGCGAGGCCCTGCCACCGACAAGATCGATCATGGTCAGCGAGGCATTGTGGGCGCGCAGCATTTCTTTGATGCCAATCAGCATCGACTCCCACAGACCAGGGTCAAGAGCGCAATCATAAATCGTGCCGATGAGCGCCGATAGTTCTTCGATGGAGGGAAGATCCTCTACTTTCGAGGCTCGATCTTCAAAGGAATCCATCGAGTTCAGCATAGCATAGTGGAGCAATATGAGAGATGAGAATCGTTGTTGGCTGCCGCTAGCTAGACTAACTGTTGCATCATTACAACGGTGCGGCGGATTCGCAACCAAAAATAGGGTCTATCGGATAAACATCCGATGCATCGGCGCTCCGCCCCTGAGCATAAAAACGGAACGTGGAATTGAGTCCACCCCGCGCCGCGCTGATTTTTGCGAGAGGGCGTAAAGTGCCGGATAGAAGGTGGATAGATGTCCGCGAAGGAGACTAGGCGAGGTGATGGCGCGATCACTCCACTCGTTTATCTTGTTGATGACGATGAGGATTTTCGCGATGAAATGGTGTCGGGGCTATCCAGACTGGGCTTGAACGTACATGGATTTGGCAGCGCTGCGGGCCTGTACCGGGCCTATGCTGCCCTGCCATCCGAGATCGTGATCCTCGACCTCAACCTGGGCGATGAAGACGGCCTGTCCATAGCGGCGCATTTGCGAGCATCGCAACGGATCGGCATCATCATGGCCACGGCGCGGGGGTCTATCGACGACCGCGTTGCCGGCCTTGAGAAGGGCGCGGATGCCTACCTCGTCAAGCCCATCGACGTTCGGGAACTGGCTGCCACGGTGGGGGCGGTCCACAATCGGCTCAACAGGGATCGCACGGTGCCCGCCCCCCCTCAGGTCCTGCAGTGGGCCCTGGTGGAAGGGGGGTGGACGCTCACCGACGGCCTGGGCCACCGCCTGCGCCTGACCGTCTCCGAGCAGCGCCTCTTGGGATGCCTGTTCAGGGAGCGCGGCAACACTGTCGAGAGGAGCGTACTCGTCGAAGCCATGGGCGCGGACATTTACGACTTCAACTACGCCCACCTGGATACCATCGTCAGTCGCCTGCGCCGGAGGGCGACAAAATCCAACATGCTCGTGCCCTTGCATGCAATTCGCGGACTGGGTTTCACTTTCGCCGAATAGGAAAAAACGAGCTTACTTTCTGCAATTAAAAAGCACCTCCGGATTGCGGGAAAGTTGATGATAGGAGAGCCCTGATAGTCACCTGCGGCTTCATTCCCAACTTTGCCTGTCTGTCAGAAGTCATTCCCTCCGATGATGCTGTGTGACGCCAATTTTTTTCCAGACTCGCTAGCTGCGAGCGCATCTGGGATCGCCGGTTTCACCAAGTGGCGCGTAATCGAACACTCCTTCCCAACAATCCACTCTGTATCATCTCAAAAAACCTCTTATCTGGCATGCGAGCGATATTAGCCGCCCTGTTTGGGGGGCTCTCTTCAACAGCGCGGAGTTGGCAGCCGGAGCAGGGCGAGACTTCCAAGCCATCATCGCCCTCGCGGCCGCCTCCATTTTGACCAATTTCGTTATGCCGCCTAAGGCAAAACGCTATGTCATATAGTGACATTGTGTGAATGACTGTGAAAGTAAATATTGAAATCAAGGCGAGTTTATTTTGAATTCCATTAAATTTTACTCTGATGTTGCTTATATATCACAGCAAAATTGCGGATAAATCTATAAGAGTAAGAAGTCAAATTCTTGGGGGGATTTCCATGCGTTCCGTGTATCATACCAGTGCAATCTTTGCCGTCTTGTTGGCGTCGACAGCCACTTCCGTTTTCGCTGCGGATCTTTCGCC
This sequence comes from Labrys sp. HAY1-8F, assembly GCF_056754975.1. Classification (NCBI taxonomy): domain Bacteria; kingdom Pseudomonadati; phylum Pseudomonadota; class Alphaproteobacteria; order Hyphomicrobiales; family Xanthobacteraceae; genus Labrys; species Labrys sp. HAY1-8F. The sequence continues at coordinate 170,632 of NZ_JBPGWZ010000001.1, forward strand.
CTCCCAGCCGTCTCCCCGTCCCCCTGTTGTCGCCTACGATTGGTCCGGTCCTTACGTTGGTATTCATGCCGGCTATGGCTGGGGCAGCGAGAACGACAATCAAAGCCGTTATTTCGGCGGTGGGGGCCCCATCGGCGGCGGCATCATAATAGTCGGCGGCGTCAATGTGACCAACGTTGGGTCGATTATGGCCGACAAATTTAACGTTGACGGCTTCGTGGGCGGCGCTCATGCCGGTTACAACTATCAGATCAACCAATTTGTCCTCGGCATCGAGGGAGACGTTGATTATTCCGATATCAAGGGGCGCCACATATTCAACGGATCGGTGGGGACGGGAAGCCTCTCACTCGACAGCAAGTGGCAGGCCTCGGCCCGCCTTCGTGCGGGTTACGCAATCGATAATCTGCTTATTTATGCGACAGGTGGCATCGCCACCGGTTCTGCCGAACTTTCGACAACCGGCTATAAACTGCTTATCATTGACAATAATTGGTATTTGCGGCGCATTCGCGGAAGCTCAAGCGAGATTCATATCGGTTGGACTGCCGGGGCGGGTATCGAATACGCATTTACCGAGAATTGGATCGGTCGTGGAGAAGTCCGCTACACTGATTTCGGTAAGAAAGCATATGATACGCCGCTGGGATCTGTGAAGTCTGGATGGGATCAGACCACCGCGACTCTCGGCATCAGCTATAAATTCTAATTTCTTGCTCTGTGTCGAAATTAGGTAGCGAGCTCCTAAACGGATCAGACACGAAAGAAACCCCAGCCATCTGCTCGGCCGTGATGCGTTTGCGCCAAGGCGTGCAATCGCTCCTCTGGGTCGGTGATGTTCTCTCGGGTTGGGTCATATTCTTCGGTGTCGTGACATCCCACGGGTCTTCTTCGCGCTCGACCTGCTACAACGCTTCGTACGAGGCGGAAGGCGGGTGTTTGAGATCGGATCATGGGTGCCGTTGCCGCTACCTATGACGATGGTATCCGGATGATCGGCAGCATATCCGTCTGCGTCCACCGGCAGGGCGCGACGGAAAAAGGGGAATCGAGATCATTGTCTCGGTCGGTCCCGGGGCGATCTCACGAAGAAATCCACGCGGGTCGCATCAGGTGGTCCCTTTGCGAGAGGGGCGCGATGGCCAATATTCCGCTCAGACCGGCGCCGCTGCGGCGCTGGACAGGCCGGTCGTCGCCTGCTCTCCCATCCAATGGATGGGCTGAAATTCAGGGCTACGCGTTCCGGCTCGTGCAGAGGGAGATCAAGCGGGCAACGCTGTCGGGATTCCGAAAGGTATCCTGCCTATTCCGCCGTGTCGAAGCAGGCACCTGATGCCTGGGACCCTGTCGCAGTTCAGTTCACCCAAACGAGGAGGCCGGTTCCCCTTCCTCGATGTCGGCTCATCGAGTGCAGCCAGGATCAATGGAGGCGGCTTGGGTAGAATATTGTCCTCGATATGATTAGCCGCTCCTGATGCGAAGCTTAACTGGTACGTCATTTCTGCAATGATTTGTTTTAATTTTAGTTGAGCAATATATATATTGATGTTATTGTATCTAGAATTAGAAAATATTATTTTCTATATCAATATTTTTAAGTTAATTCTAAAATTAATTAGATAATATATTTAATTCGGGAATTTTCGTTCGAAAATGGCCGCTAGGATAAGAATTATCGTTCAAGTTCCAGTGATTCACGTATTAGGCAATCTTAGGATGACACATCCTGTCACTAAATGACGCTTAAATTCGCTTTTGCATAAAGAAATTGTTGCATGATTGCATCGTTTTCGAAAAAAATACAAACAATAGGGAAATTCATTTCACAAATGGCGCATTATAGTTAGGCATGATGCTACCAATGATAGCCGCGTAAGCGATTATTTGAGTGTTGTTTTCTGTCTAACGTTCAGGAAACCCAAGGGGCAAGTGCAATCATGACAAGCAGGGCACGGGGGAGCGGATCGGCGCGGATGGTGGGACGCACATCGGTGCTTCGCCACTTGCTTCAAGGATGTAGTCCCCGAGCGCTATCCATAGAGAGCGTGTTGTTCGCGACAGTGTTGGCGGCAACCGCAATGCCGTCCCAGGCCCAGGCGCAATGCGCCCCTGCGGCAGGGCCGCTCAACATCTCCTCCGGCAACAGCTGCGTCGATTCGAATGCAACCGGTACGTTCGACCGGTCGAGCGGCACCACGGATGTCGTCAACGTCTCCGGCGCAGGGAGCCAATACACCGGCATCCAGGTCAATCTGGAGGCGACCGGCCCCGGCTCCGGCGCGCATGCAACCGACGGAGGAACAATTCTCCTGAATGGTAGGCCGGAATCCGATGGAATATACCATGACGATGGCAATTACGCCCGAGTTGTTACAGTGGGCGCAGGCAGCCATGGCCTCTATGCCGACAGTGGCGGTCAGATCGCCGTAAATGGCGCCAGGGTTCTTACAGGTGGTGCTGGCGGCCACGGTATTTATGCGACCGGGCCCGGCAGCAGTGTGAAAATGAACTCCGACGGCGTTCAGCTGCCACCCGATACCGGGGTCACTGTGGTGCTCACAACCAATGCCAACGCCTATGGCGTTTATGCGACCAGCGGTGGAACCGTTGAGATGACGGGCATGCCGGATCGGGGCGACACTATTATGACTCTCGGTGCAGGCAGTTCAGCGCTTGTCGCCGATTCCAAAGGCTCGATCACCGTCAACACCATGCTCGCTTTTGTCGATGCGGACAATACGGCGGCTATCACAGTTTCGGACGTCGGCAGCAGCGTGGTCCTGAATACCAGCCAGATAAATACTGCAGGTAACAACAGCGCGGGGATGATCGTTTCTAATGGAGGGGTGGGCACTCTCAACGGGGACAGCAGGGTCACAACCGGCAGTGAATACAAACTCATCGATAATTCGGCTGGACTCATCGCTCAAGGCCCCGGTAGCACGATTCAGGTCAACGACCAAAGTAGCGTGTCCACCTATGGTACGAACAGTGCGGGGGCGATCGCCCAAGATGGGGGCGCAATCGCCTTCCAAGGCTTTGGCATTTTTACCTATGGAATTGCATCGGCTGGCGCGGTGGCGGACGGAACCGATGGCAATGGAACGGCCAGCCAGGTTACCCTGACCAATGCGATCGTCCGCACGACGGGCCCCTCCAGCGCCGGTCTCAGCGTCATTGGCGGCGGCTATATCAAAATGATAGGCGGCCCAAACAGCGAAATCACCACCGGCCTAGCGGACGGCTTTCAGTACGCAAACGGTCAGTATACACAGGCTGATATCGGCAAGGACGCCAATGGCGCAAATGTAATCGGGGCCGGAAGCAGGTTGGAAATCGATGATACCCGCATCACCACAAATGGTGACGGTGCCATCGGTGTCGCGGCCGACCAATCGGGTATTGCCACGATCACCGGCGGCACGATCACCACTAAAGGTGACCAGACCGACAGGGCTGCCGATGGCGTCTGGGCAGCGCACAATGGCAAGGTCACTCTTACCGGGGGTACGGTTGTAGACACCTCCGGCGCGGTCGCCTCAGGCCTGCACGCGGGAGAGCTGGGCGAAATCGACGCCACGAATGCCACGATCGCGACCCACGGCGCGGGGGCGTTCGGTGCCCTGGCCGACGCGGGAGGAGCGGGGAATAACGGAGGCATCGTCAAGATTGTTTCTTCCACCGTCACCACGGATGCAGCCGCTGGCCTTTCCGTCGCCGGAAATGGCCAGATAACGACGACCAATACGGCTGTGACGGCAGGGGGGAACAACTCGTCGGGCATTCTGGGCACCGGCGATGGCAGGGTGACGATGACCGGTGGCTCCCTGAGCGCCACGGGTGATCTGATCAGCGGCACCGCAGGAAACGTCGTCGCCGATCTGACGGGCGTCGCCCCTACGACGGGCAGCGGTATCGTGGTGCACGCCCTGGGCGGTACCACCAGTGGTATCTTTACCAACATGGCGCTGACCGGCAACGTCGTGGGAGACGTGGGCGCCAGGGCCAACGCAATGCTGAAGTCCAGCGAACTGACCGGTGTTGCCATCAATGCCGACAACATGACTGTCGATGCCAACAGCACCTGGAACATGACGGCGAGTTCCACGGTCAACAGCACCGCGACCAGCACCACCAACAATACTGGGTTGATCGTCTTCACACCGCCTTCGGGCGGCGCCTACAAGACGTTGACGACTTCGAATTTCGTCGGAGGTACAGGGGGCGCAATCGGCACGGTCGTCCTGAATACCTATCTGGGCAGCGATGGCTCGCCGTCAGACCAGATCGTGATCGACGGCGGCACGGCGACAGGCTCGACGGCCCTGACCATCGTCAACAATGGCGGCCCCGGCGCGGCGACCATCCAGGACGGCATCGAAGTCGTGCGCGTGGAAAATAACGGAACGACGAGTACCGATGCCTTTCATCTCACCAGAGCCGTTGCCGCGGGCGCCTATGATTACAATCTGTTCAGAGGTGGCATCGCCCCCAATGTCGAGACGGATCAGAACTGGTTCCTGCGCAATGTCGGCCTGAACGAGTCGACGCAGACCGTTTTGCCCTATGCGCAGATCCTGAGCGATTACAGCTTCGCAACACTGGGTACGCTGCAGCAGCGTACCGGAAACCGGGTCTGGCCGAACGGCGCTCCTCCGGAGACAATCTGGTGCAAGGACCCGGCCCAGAACTTCAAATGCAAAGTCAACGGCGAGCAGGCCAGCGTTTATGCCAATGGCGGGCCGGTGATCTATGGCCAGGGCGCCTGGGGGCGTATCGGCGGGCAGTATTCGTCTTTTGATCCGAAGATCGGCTCATCCTACACGCAAAGCCTTGGCTTCATGCAAGCCGGGTATGAGGGCACCGTTTACGAGACCGCCACGGGAACGATGACGCTGGGTGCCTATGGCACCATCGGCACCTCGCGTGCCGATATCGACATCACCCGCGATCCCGCAACGGGCGTGGTGCGACCCAAGGGCAAGATCACGACGACGGGCTACGGCATCGGCGCCAATCTGACCTGGCTCGGCAATAATGGCTTCTATGCCGATACCATCGCCCAGTTCACCTGGTACGATTCGAGCCTGTCCAACAAGCGCGGTGGAAATAACCAGGGATGGTCTGGTGCCGCCAGCGTCGAGGTCGGCAAGCGCATGGATCTCGGTTCCGGCTGGGCGCTGGTGCCGCAGGCGCAGCTTGCCTACTCGCGCGTGAATTTCGACCAATTCACCGATGTCAACGGTGCTAGGCAAAAATTGGGCGAGGGCAATTCGCTGCAGGGTCGTATCGGCGTCAGGATCGAGAACCTGTCGAGCTGGCAGAACGCCAACAACAAGACCGACCGCCTGCAGGTTTATGGTATCGGCAACCTCTCCTATCAGTTTGTGAAGGGCACCAAGATCGACGTAGCCAATGTCTCGGTGCAGCAGCAGAACAAGAGATTGTGGGGCGAGGTCGGGCTGGGCGGCACCTATGCGTGGAACGATGCCTGGAGCGCTTATGGTGAGGCCGACTACGCCGCCGCACTCTCCTCGGGCGCCGGCGACAACTATACTGTCAAGGGCACGCTTGGCATACGCTATAACTGGTAGGCAGGCCTTCTACCTGCCTCGGAAAGGATAAGTTCAGAGGCGCGCGTGAATTGCTTCACGCGCGCCTCATCCGCATCGATCCATATGCGCATCCTGGCGCAGTTTTTCCCGTGTTCCCTGGCAGAGGTGTCGACCAAGGCGAGGCAACATTTGTGGCGCCATCGATCCGCGACACAGACATAGTTGCTCACTGGGGTCGTTTATGTGTGGGTCAAGTCCGGCGAGGTATTGGAAAACGCCCCTGCTTTCGGCGAGTTGGGCTGAACAGTATTTGAGCCAGAGCCGCCTTTGCTCTATTCCACGATCACCTTGGCGCCGATACGGGTACGGGCGTAGAGATCGATGACGTCCTCATTGAACATGCGAATGCAGCCGGAGGAGGCCTTGGTGCCGATGGTCCAGGGCTCGCTGGTGCCGTGGATGCGGTAGAGCGTATCCTTGCCATTGACATAGAGATACATGGCTCGAGCGCCGAGCGGATTGTCGGGGCCTGGCGGAATGGTGTCGGGCATCCCGGGTGCCTGAGCGAGCATTTCGTCGGTGGGATACCAGGATGGCCACTCAGTTTTGCGCTGAAGATCGGCCGCGCCCTTCCAGGCATAGCCCGCCTTGCCAACAGCGATGGCATAGCGTCGCGCCTTGCCATCGCCTTCGATCAGAAAGAGCTTGCTGGCCCCGGTATCGACAATGATGGTACCGCGAGCTTCGCCGGAAGGGTAGTTCACATCTGCGACGACGAAATCGGCTGGAAAGCGGGCGCGGTTGATGAGACGCACCGGATAGCGTTCACCCGAAAAGTGCGACGCGCCCGCGGATGCGGGATGGCCGGTGTTCGCGCAACCGCCTAGGCCGCCTGGCAGGAGGCTGAACAGAACGATCCAGGTTATTGTCGTGATTCTCATAATAATACCTTGCAGGAAAAATCTAGAAAGAGAGTAATTTACTTTACACGGTATCATGACTCCAGATATTTTCTAAAATTACAGAAATTATACGGTATATTCGGAATTGTTCGAAGTATTGTTTTCACGATAGTAATCATTTGCGTCGCGCTTCTGCGGTTCGAGTCATCTGAATCCAAAGCTCGCCGCATAAGGTCCCGTCGACCTTCTGGCAGAGGCGCTCGACAGGGGAGGGAATTTCGTCGGCGGATGTTGAAGCCGCGAATGTCGGCGCGAAGTGGGTATGATAGCGTAGCCCGCGTGCCAACCAGGCCCTGGTCAACGCGGTTTATGCGTCGCGGTAGTTGTCCGTGACAATGTGGACATCAAGGTTGAGCGGCATGTTGGCGTCGATCTGCTTGAGAAAAATTCAGAAACTCAGCGACGCGATGTCGATTGTAGCACTGAATTAGACAATTCGCGTCTGGGGAATACTCTCACAAACACATGCGGCAATACCGCCAACTCCGCCTGGTGAATCGACTATTTTTCGATTTGCCCAGTAGTTTGTTTTTTGGAGATGTCCAGCTGTGTTTCCACGCGCTCCCATGTCTCGCGGGCGTTAGGCCTTGCTGCCGGCATCGATCATGCCCTGGCGTAACAATGCCATCTGCAGGGCGATGAAGTTATCGGTGAGTTCGAACAAGCTTGCATGAATCTCGATCGCGCGCCCCCCCGAACCATGCAGCGTTACATACCCTGCTTTGGCGGCATTCTCGATCACGCGATACACGTGAACCCGTGAGACGCCGAAGCAATCGGCGACGGCGCCATAATGGAAATGAACGGTGCGATCCTTCGGAATCCCCCCTTTCATTTCCTTTGAGACTAATTTGAGCAGGATCTCGAAGCCGGCATCGCGCGCCATAAACGGACGAATCTCCGGCACGAGATCGACCAGCGTGCCGTGGAACTCGAAATAATTGTTACAATAACGAGCAAGCTTAACAAGAAAGGCATCGTCGATGTCGATGTGGCGAGTGGCACCCAGGGGCTCCTGCAATTGCGTGAGCGCCTGCAGATAGGGCGAAATTATCTGCTTGCAGATCGTGATACCAGCGCGCGTCACCTCCAAGTGTTTGATGCGCTTGTCGCACACATCCTTGATTTGGCGCAGATAACCAGCTTTACACATCGTCATCAGCAAGGCACTGATGCGGTTGCGTCCGGCCAAGCCGTGCGCGCTGCAAAAGGTCTGGATATCCGCGACCGTTATGCCCGCCGACAGATCGTTCGGCGACGCGGCAAAATGGCGGCTCAGCACGTGAGCTCCGACCATGAAACGGATCTCATCCGTCGCCATGTGAACCAGGGGCAGGTTCGCCTCGAGGAAAGATACATAGCGGCGGGCAAAAACAGTTCTCGCTACCCCGAAGTCTGAATGTGTCCGTATGGTTCGGGCGTCTGCCAGGATGGTTGATTGGCAGTTTGGCGATGAAATATTCATGTATTTTTGTAAGATGGGGATACACACATTGTGAATCTGCCAAACTCAATTAGAGATCTTGCACTTCTGCTATGGGTATTTATGTTGTTTCGAGAAGTGAGGGGCATATCTTACGCACGTTTCCAAATTGTGCGGAGCGTCCGACGCTGCTATCTTTTTGAATATATTTTTGCCGGTTTGCAATGACAGATAATGTCAGTATATGTCACATAATTTCAGATTTTTCATTTTCACATAAAAAATAAGATATTCTTTAAAATAGATAGATTTATGATTTTTATCATGATTAAAGAAAGTGAAGAAATAATTCTAATATTAATTAAGAAAATCATGTAAAAATTATCAAATTTCTCTATGTAATATTTAAAGTTATACAATCAAATATATATTTAAATAATATTATGGAAATTATTCATACTGTTGGAGGTTTTTGCTAGAAATATTGATTTTTATACTTATTTTTCCTGCTGCATCCGAACCGCGATGCGGTTTACCGCATCCGCAAGGGCCGAAGGCCTTAACCGACTTACGCTTGCCGTCCCGCGCAGCCAACGCAGTCGTCCGCTTCCGCTGGCCTTGCTCAGCGACTTCGATGGCGCTTCCCAATCCGCGACATTCTCGTTTGCTGGCGTTGAGGGCATTTACTAGGAAAGAAATGGCGTTTCGAGCTGATTCACGTACAGTCTACTTTTTTGTGCAACGATCATTAAGTATCGAAGACACTCAAGAGACCAAGATTTTCTATGCTGTCTCGCGACGTCGTTGGTTGCGTCGCTTGAGCATCAATCGACCTTCCCAAAATCCGAGCGCCAGCAAGGTGACGCAGGCCATCCAGGCCATAGACAGCGTGTCCGCCACCGGTACGAGACCAATCACGGCCAGCAACAGGATGGCGCCGATCAGATGCGAGCGGGGAACACGGCCGTAGACCACCTTCTTGTAGATCGCGCTGCCGAACAGATAGATGACCGGTCCGGCGATCAAGGCGATCGCATGGGCCCAGGGTGGCGCTTCGCGGGGGTGGGCAAGCACCAGATCGTTGCCGACCGCGCCGACGATGATTCCCGCGATCAGGATGGCGTGGATGTAGTGGAAATAGGCACCGATCCGGCCGGGATCGTCGGATCGCTCGATGGTGCTGGTGGCATCCTCGCTTGAGGTGCCAAAATACAGCCACCACATCGCGACAGTGGTGAGAAAGGCGGCGAGCAGGGCCAGTAGCACTGTCCCGTCCCAGTCCTGGGCGTCGGACAGGGTAGCCCCGGTCGAGACCAGTGCCTCGCCGAGCGCCACGATGACGAAGGCCTGGCAGCGCTCCGCCAAGTGGCCGCCTTCGATGGTCCAGTCTCGCGTGGAGGAACGCCCCAGGCCGGGCAGCGGGAAGCCGAACATCGGCGCAAGATATTCGCAGGCGATCGCGATGAGCCACAGCGTCATGCGCCATTGCGGGAAGACGAAGGCACCGGCGATCCAGAAGACGGCCGCGATCGCCAACCAGCACAGCATGCGCCGATAATTGGGCGCCAGGGGATGATCCGCCGGCAGCCGCGAGACGATGTAGGTGGTGCGGCCGACCTGGATGGCCACATAGGCAACGGCAAACAGAGAGGCACGTTCGCCGAAGGCTCCGGGAAGGGCGGCGGCCATGACGAGGCCGAGCAAGGTCACCGCGAAGATCAGCGAGCGGATGGCTGGCCTCTCCGGGTCGAACCAGTTCGTCACCCAGCAGGTATATTGCCACCCAAGCCAGACGGCGAACCACAAAATCAGGGTCTCGGCGACCCCCTGCGCATCGAGATGCCCCAGCAGCTTGTGGCTAAGCTGGGTCACCGCGAAGGCGTAGACGAGGTCGAAGAACAATTCCACCGCGGTCACGCGCGCATGCTGGCCGTCGCGCTGGCGTAGCAGAGGATGTAATTTTTCACCGGCGGAAGGGCTCATCGCCACCATCACGAAAATACGCTCAGCGCCTTCGCGATATCCTTGCTCGCATGGGCGGAAAGACATCGAGAAGCACATCGGGATTGCCGATCAGCATGGCCTTGGTGCTGCTGAGGGCATCGAACCCGGCAGCGGCGGGCCACTGACCCGCCGCTGGATTTGCTTTACTTGGTGGTGTAGCCGCCATTGACGAGGATGGTCTGCCCGGTCATCCACCAGCCGTCGGAGACGAGGAAGCGGATATAGGGCACGATGTCCTCGATGTCGGTGAGGCCGGTCTTGGAGAATTTCGACAGGGCGCCGGCGCTCTTGTGATAGGCGACGGCATCCGCGCCCTCGGCCGGATAGAAGAAGGACGTGTCCATCGGACCGGGACCGATGGCGGTCACCGAGATGCCGCGCTCGCCGAACTCCTTGGAAGCGGCTCTCGTGAAATGCTCCACCGGCGCCTTGGTGCCAGCATAGGCGGCATAGAACGGCGTGAAGGCGCCGAGCAGCGAGGTGACGAGCGTGCAGATCTTGCCGTTGTCGTTGAGGTGCTTGCCGGCTTCCTTGAGGAAGAAGAAGGCGGTCTTCGAGTTGACCGCGGTCATCTCGTCATACTCGGCCTCGGAGATCTCGACGAAGGGCTTCTTGAGCACCTTGCCCACGGTGTTGACGGCAATGTCGGGACGGCCGACGGCCGCGATCGTGTCGGCAAACAGCTTCTCGACCGCGCCGGCCGAGGTGAGGTCGCCCTGGAAGGCGACGCCCTTGGCACCGGCCGCGTTGATGGCGGCAACGGTTTCATCGGCCGCCGCCTTGGTGGCGGCGCTGTTGTAGTGAACAGCCACCGCCTTGGCGCCCTGCGCCGCCAGATCGCGCGCCAGAAGCCCGCCCAGATTCTTGGCGCCTCCGGCAATCAATGCCACTTTTCCCTTGATGCTGTGATCGGCCATGCTGAACCTCCTTTTCACGAGTGAATCTTTGGTGACGGCCAGCTTATCGTCTTGAGTTTCGATATAAAGTTACCCGTTAGAACATGATAGCCCGTGTCCCAATACCAATCTGGTATTAGGTTCTGGCCGCATTGATCTTTTCCCGCGTTATTCCTGTCACTTCCTGTCGCTTCCTGTCTCTGCATCGCCCAATACTGCACCTTGTATCGGCGGAGGACGCCATTCCACGACAAAAGTCGGCTACCCGCCGCCGAAGGTGGAACTATACCTGTTGTGATCAGTCGCGAACTTGGAGCTTTTTTTAACGATAAGTGATGAAAGTTGCCGCTTTCGGTTGGAAGAAAGGGCGGAACTCGCCGGTCGGAACCGTGCGACGCAGCCCTGCCAGCTCGCTGTCGGCGCAAGTCTTGCTGCCCCCACAAATCAGTGCGACGTCGTTCTCATGCGTTTGTTCAAGGAGAGCGACCTCGAGCCGGCCACCAGGGCGGAAAACCGCCAGCCTCTCCTCCTGCAATCCAGTGCCGTCGTCGACAGCCCCCATCACGGGATTGGTGGATCAGATTGGAATAGTCCAGTTAGACCTCAATCGACCTGACTATCGCGATGGCGGCTTGGCTCAATACGGCGCAGAAGCGGCAAATGAAACGCTTGGACAATATCTCTGGTGTTTATGCATAATCGAACAGAATCCCAACGAAGGGGAGATCCAGAGATGATTTGCTTACTTTCAGGCTTCGATGTGAAATGATCAGGTGCCTCACGATCAAGAGGTTCCTTTCATGAGAGGCAGCGAGAGACAGAATGTGGAGCCGCTCAGGTCGCCAGCAGCCAGTATGAGGTCCCCACCATGCTGGCGAGCAATTTCCCTTGAAATGTAAAGCCCCAAGCCGGAACCATTTATTCGTTGCCCAGCCGCGCGGTAATATTTTTGGAATATGCGTTCGCGATCGTTTTCGGAAACGCCAATACCATCGTCTATAACGTCGATGAATACAGTATCTTCGTCCGACAGTAGCTGTACTGTCACGATCATACTCTCAGCCGAATACTTCAAGGCATTCTGAATGAGGTTCAACACCGCAATTTCCAGTAAATTGGGGTCGCCTTTCACCATCGCTTCGCCGCCCCGAACAAAGCGTACACGCGTGGCCGCGGTGTCATCCAATCCTGCCTCGGCGGTATCCAGAATTTCGTTCAGATCGAACACCTCGAGTATCGGGAACGACCATGCTTGCCCTGTATCGAGCCGCTCTTCAGCCAGAACGTTTTCAATCAGCATCGACATTCTCTCGACGGCCTGCCGGATCTTAGCGGCACGCATCCTGATATTGTCGGTGTCCCCTGCGGCAGAGAACGACAGATTATTGGCGGCGGCCAAGATCACCGCCAGAGGATTGCGAAATTCGTGCGATACCAGAGCAACAAAGTCCCGTTGCTGAGCCAGGGCATCATTGACGGAAGCAAGTGACTGCCTGAGTTTCATTTCAAGCAGGTGGCGCCGCTCCATCTCTTCCTTGAGCGATGCGTTACTTTCCGCAAGTTCCGCGGTTCTCTCCTGCACCTTGGCCGTCAATTCCTGTTCGGCGAACCGCGACAGGGCAATGACGCGATCCTTTTCCTTACCCAGACTACGCTCGGCAAGCCGAGCTCGTTTGGCGACGGCGGCGCTTAGCAGCACGAGGTGAATCAACGTCCCCCCTGCCAATAACCTGGCCAGGGAGCCGTCAATCCGCAGCGGGTTGGATCCGGTGTACTGCAGCTGCATCACCGACAGCAGGCATATTACACTCAAGAATGCAACTGCCGACAATAAATATTGATACTCCCGGCGAAATACGAGAAGGTATATTGCAAATAAAGCAACGAAAGTAAGAGAAAGTTGCTGCAAACGGGAAACAAAAAAGCCAACGTCGCCATAGTGTCCAGCAAGCGCGAATATCAAGGCAACGCCGTTGAGGAGCGCGATGCCTTGAGAGATACGCCATGCCAAGATCGAGTGATCGCGAAATTCGAACAGCCTTTCCAAAAACAACATCATAAATATACTATACAGGCAGACGATGATGCCCCAGCTTCTGCGGACTATCTCTGGTTCCAGGAAAATCAATACATCGGACGAATACCCCATATGGTATACGCTAATTAGTCCTGAAACTAGAAGAAGTGCGGCATAAATTATAAATAGATTTTCTCTGAGCCAAAAATAATACAACAAGTTCGCAAATATCATTGCGAGAATTGCGCCTACTACGACTCCAATAATCCAATCATTAACCTTAATGTAATTTTCGTATCCTGTTTTCTGCCAAATATTCAATGAGGTCGTGATCGAGGTCGATGACTGCAGCCGAATGTAATAAGCGGTCGCAGCAGGGGGGACGGAAATCCGGAAAACGGCGGAATAGGCGTCGGCCCCCTCTTCAGCCTCCAGATGAAAACGGCTGGGGGGTACGGCTGCCAGGCTTCCGGTTCCATCCGGGGCGTAAAGGGTGACGTGCTCGATCAAGGGCCTTTCGATCTGCAATAGCCACTGACTGGAAGCTTCCGGAGCGGACAGGGAGAACCGGACCCAGACCGCACCTTTTCGATATCCCTGGGTGAGCATCGAAGGAACGGGAACGAACTGAATATTGGGCTGTCCTGAAACGATATCCTCGATGGTGAGCGCGCCACTCGGATCTTCGAGGACGGCGAGATGGCCACTCAGGGAAACCGCGCCTTTGATGCCGTCCGTCGACTTTAATGAAAGACCCCATGAGGCTTGCACCACAAAACAACTAAACAAGATAGACAATGCAACGATTAGATGGGATCGGATGCGGGGAAAGTGCGACATGGAGGGGTGCTGATGCTCGCAAGAGAAGAGACCAAACGGGGTGATGGCGCGATCGCTCCTCTCGTTTATCTTGTTGATGTCGATGAGGATTTTCGCGAAGAAATGGTGTCGGGCCTAATCAGGTTGGGCTTGAACGTACATGGATTTGGTAGCGCTGCGGGCCTGTACCGGGCCTATGCCGTCCTGCCATCCGAGATCGTGATCCTCGACCTCAACCTGGGCGATGAAGACGGCCTGTCCATAGCGGCACATTTGCGAGCATCGCAACGGATCGGCATCATCATGGCCACGGCGCGGGGGGCTATCGACGACCGAGTTGCCGGCCTTGAGAAGGGCGTGGATGCCTACCTCGTCAAGCCCATCGACGTTCGGGAACTGGCCGCGACGGTGGGGGCGGTCCACAATCGGCTCAACAGGGATCGCACGGTGCCCGCCCCCCCTCAGGTCCCGCAATGGGCCCTGGTGGAAGGGGGGTGGGCGCTCACCGACGGCCTGGGTCACCACCTGCGCCTGACCGTCTCCGAGCAGCGCCTCCTGGGATGCCTGTTCAGGGAGCGCGGCAGCACTGTCGAGAGGAGCGCACTCGTCGAAGCCATGGGCGCTGATGTCTATGACTTCAACTATACCCACCTCGATACCATCGTAAGCCGCCTACGTCGAAGGGCTGAGAAGTCCAACATGCTGCTACCTCTACATGCCATTCGTGGACAAGGGTTCATCTTCGCGCAATAGTATGGCTTTTCGGTCACTGTCCAGAAAAATTCGTATTTATACTCGGGGGACCCGGGGGCGTAATCCTTCCGAATGAGATAATTTGTGTCAGGAAGTGACATTGAGAGACATTTTGTGAAATTGTGAGGAATCTGGGGAGTAAATATGTTCAAAAATACGTTCAATTATGGAAATCCCCATGTCCCCTCGACTCGTCGGCAAGCACAAGAAGTCTTCTTCGCCTCTTGGAGCTACTTTAACGGTAGGTAGCCCGGTTCGGGTGGCGCAGCGTAGCCTCGCTCATCCGAAAGCCTTAACGTCCACCATCGCCATTGCCGCCGCGCTGTCCTGCGGTGGAATGGTAGCTGCTCCCGGCGCGGCGTTTGCGGGAAGCTGCGACCCGGCGACGTTCGTATGCACGGGGCCGGCCAGCGCTACCCAAAACGAAACCGGGCAGATTCTTGGAAATGGTACCGCACCGGTAGCGGTCACCACCCAGTCGGGCTTCGGGATCAATGCTGACCATGGCGGGGTTCTCGGTGATGCTTTCTATATCCGGGGAAGCGGTGGCACGAGTTTCATCGACACGACAGGAGCGAATATCACCGGTCTTGGCGGTATCGACATCGCCGAGCAAGGCGGTGGCGCCCTCGTTTTGACGTCGACAGGCTCGATTACCGGAACGGTCAACGGCGGTATTCTTGCCCAAACCTCCGGGACAAGCACCGGCCTGACGATTGACGTCAATAACGTCACGGGCAACGGCTATGGTATCGATGCTGTCAATGCTGGCACCGGTTCCATGAAAATTACCTCCAACGGCGTCATCACCTCGGCGGGCGGTGATGGCATCATCGCTACCATGGGGGGCAATTCCGCGGGTCTGACGATCAATGTCAATGAGGTTAATGCTGGCGATAACGGCATCAATTTGAATGGCAACGCCGGCACCGGCGATATTTCGGTCACCGCCAACACGATCAACGCGGACACCGACAACGGCGGCATCGGCACCGGCATCACCTTCGACAATGGTCCGAACACCCACGACTTCACCGTCAATGTCGGAACGATCACCGCTGGCGGCGGCGGCGGTATCGTTGGCTACTCCAGCGGCAATGGTAATACCGATATCACAGTAGGCTCCATCACCACTGCCGGTGGAGATGGTGTGAACCTCGTTGTCGACGCCAGTCCCGGCGCGGGGTACACGAAGGTCGATGTCGGCGACATCACGGCCAATGCTGGCAATGGTATCTTGGTTAACACGAATGCGAATACGACAGACCTTACCATCACAACCAATAATATAACCGCTGGAGGTGCTCGAGGCATTTATGCTGTCCACAACGGCACGGGAGCGGTGAACGTTACAGCGACCGGCACGGTGAGCGGCGCCGGCATCGATGGCATCAGGGTCGACAGTGCTGGCACCGATGTAACGGTGAACGCCAAGGATACGAGTGGTCCTTCCTCCGCCATTGCGGTGTTTAACGGGGGTACTGGCACGACCGACGTAACCTCGACCGGAAAAGCCGCGGGCGGCCTGGGTTCGGCGTGGGCGGGAATCTATGTCGACAACGGTATCTTGACGACGGGCATCAACATCAAGGCCGTGGATGCCGAAGGTGGCAACGGCATCACTGCGCTGAATCGCGGCAGCGGCGTGACGGCTATCACCGCCACTGGCACGGTGAATGGTAGAGTCACAGGCATCTATGCCGACAATATCGGGGCCAACACCACGGACCTGACGGTCAGTGCCGTGGATGCGACCGGTGGGGATCGAGGCATTTATGCCATCAACAGCGGTAAGGGAGCGGTCAACGTAACGTCGACGGGTGCCGCGACGGGCGGTATCGACGGCGTGCGTGTCGACAACACCGGCACGGATGTCACCGTTAACGTTCACGATACCACCGGCACTGGTTTCGCCGGCGTTGCCGTGCTCAATAGCGGCACGGGCTCGTCGACGGTCAACTCGACCGGACAGGCATTTGGCGGCGCCGTCGGGGAAGGCGGCATCTACGTTGTTAACAGCGCCACCACCACGGACCTGACGGTCAATTCCGTGAATTCGAAGGGTAACGGGGACGGCATCTATACCGAGCAGCACGGCACCGGGACGACGACGATCACCACGACCGGTCTTACCGAGGGGGGCATCCACGGTATCCATGCCCTTTCCACCGGGACGGCGATCGTCATCAACAATTCCGGCACCGTTCAAAACACCTCCGGTTCCTCCCTCGACGGGGCGATTTTCACCAATGGTCCCGCGACGGTCACCAATACCGGCACGATCATCGGCAACGTGAATCTGAGCAGCGCCGCCGGCAACAAGCTCAACAATTCCGGGACCTGGGACACGGCCGGCGCCACCAATGAGTTCGGTGCGGGAACCGCCAACAACGGAGTCAACAACACCGGCACGATCATTGCCGCCAAGGACGGCGATGCCGTCGCCAATACCGTCTTCAACAATGTCGGCACCTTCAACAATGACGGTGTGCTGACCATGGCTGACGGGGGCACCGGCGACATCACTACCATCAACGGCAACTATACCGGCAGTATCGGCACTATCGTACTCGATACGAAACTGGGCGGCGACGGCTCGCCGACCGACAAGGTGGTAATCTCCGGCAATGCCACAGGCTCCACGACGCTGGCGATCAACAATATCGGCGGCGCGGGCGCGCAGACGGTGGACGGCATTGAGGTGATTGAGGTGGGTGGCACCTCGGACGCGAACGCGTTCAAATTGGCCCATGCGGTGGCGGCCGGCGCCTATGACTACGGCCTGTACATGGGCGGCGTGGCGAACAAGGAGAACAACTGGTTCCTGCGTTCGACGAATGAACTGAATGCCGAGGGACAGACCACGGTGGTCTATGCCGGCGCTCTCTCGCACTTTGCGCAGGCGACGCTGGGCACGCTGCAGCAGCGCACCGGCGGCCGGATCTGGCCCAATGGCGGATCGCAGGTCGCGGCTGACCTGCCTTCGGACCAGGTCATGAAATACGCCCCCGGCGGACCGGTGATCTACGGGCAGGGTGCCTGGGGACGTGTTGCGGGGCTCTATGCCTCCTACGATCCGAAGAAGGGCGGTTCCTACACCCAGGGCATCGGCTTCCTGCAGGCCGGCTATGAAGGCACGGCCTATGAGACGACGGAAGGCCAGGTGACGCTGGGTGCCTACGCCACCGTGGGCCGCTCCTGGGTCACGGTCGACACCACGCGCGATCCCATCACCAAGGCGGCACGCAAGAAGGGCAAGATCACCAGCAACGGCTACGGCGTGGGCGTCAATGCGACCTGGCTGGGCAATGATGGGCTCTATGCCGACGCGATCGGCCAGTTCACCTGGTATGACACCACGCTGTCCAACAAGAACGGCAGCAGCCAGGGCTGGGCGAGCGCGCTGAGCCTCGAGGTCGGCAAGCGCTTCGACGTCGGATCGGGCTGGTCCGTGGTGCCGCAGGCCCAACTGTCCTGGACCCATGTGGACTTCTCCTCCTTCACCGATACGCTGGGCAACCGGGTAAGCATCGGCGATGGTGACAGCGTGCTCGGACGCCTGGGCGTGCGGGTCGAGAACCTGGCCAGCTGGAAGGGCGAGGATGGCGAGACCCGCCGCCTGCAGTTCTACGGCATCGCCAATCTGAGCTACGAGTTCATGGGTGACACCTCAGCCAAGATCGGCGCGACAACCGTCGAGCAGCAGGACAAGCGCCTGTGGGGTGAAATCGGGACGGGCGCGACCTATGCCTGGAACGACAAGTCCAGCCTCTATGCCGAGGCCAGCTACGGCCACGCCCTCGCCTCGGGCGACAACTATAGCGCCAAGGGAACGGTGGGCTTCCGCTACAAGTGGTAAGTCGAAAGACCTGCCCATACTTACCAGCACTTCTGTCGCCGCCTTCAAGGCGGCGACAGAGAACGAGAACCGCCTGCAATCTATCGAAACGAAATTTAGTGCGGAGAAGACGTTCGAATAAACTCTTATCTGCTTTCGTATGTCCTCTATAGTCTTGAATCTACGTGGATCTTCGGTTTCGTGATCGCCGCTATATCTGACGATATTTTTCGTTCCTTGTGGTAGCCGGGCGCAATAAGCAATTTCTCAAATACTGTTTTGAAAAATGCGATACATTACGCAAAGGTAATTTAATATTTTTTTTGATATATTTGTTATTTTTTAAGCAAAAATCCCAGCGACTCTTGAAAAAATGCCGGATTTGCGATATTGATTCGCACGTTTGGTGATCGTCGATGTTGGGGGAAGATTATGATTCTCAAACTTTCGGTGCATGACCTAGGCTAACCTCTGTTTAGAAGGGTCAATCATGGCCGCACATGGAAAGTTTAGTCTAAGTTGTTCTGTCCTGGCGATAGCGTGCTTCTGGGCGCCTGCCACGGGTTGGGCGCAATCCGCGACCAACGAGCAACTCTTCAAAATGATCGTGGACCTCCAGAATCGCCAGAAGGCGCTGGAAAGCCAGTTGAAGGTCGCGACTTCCGAAGCTTCCAAGGCGAAGGCGGAATTGAAGCGGCTTGGGCGGAAAACGGCTCATGGGGCGCCGGCCGGAGCGGGGCGCGACTATGTCGAAATGGCCCCGGTTGCCACGCCCGTGGTCGCATCCCTGCAGGCACCGCCCGGCACGCAGGCTGTGGCCGCGGTCAACGGCAAGCTGGAACTGGGAGGCGGTAGCGGCTTTGGCGGCTCGGGCTATGGCTATGCCGGTGGTTCGCTGGCGGTGCCGCTCGGGCAGTCGTTCGGTGCGCAGGCTGACTTCGTCGGCGGGGTGGCGAGCAATACCGGCTTCTATGGCGGCGCCGGTCATGTGTTCTGGCGCGATCCCACCATCGGTGCGATCGGCGGATATGGCAGCTTCCTTTATGGCACCGGCTATTTCGCGTCGCGCCAAGGCAATTCGGTCTATGGCTACCAGAATGCCAAGGGCGGCCTCGAGGGCCAGCTCTACTGGGGCCCCTTCACCCTGCAGGGCGTGGCCGGCCTCGAATACGAGAATCTCAACAGCAAGATGCGGTTCTTCGATGATGTTCGCGTCGCCTGGTATGCGACGGATAATCTCAAGCTGAACGTCGGTCATCGCTACACCGGCGGCCGCAATCAGATCGTCGGCGGCGCCGAATATCTCACGAACTTCAATACCAATACCGCCGCTTCCATCTTCGCGGATGTGGCCTATGGCAAGAAGGGCAGCGGTTTCGACAGCTCCTTCGGCAGCAAGAAGGGCAACGACCTGACCTTCCAGGCCGGTCTCCGCTTCTTCCTGGGCACGGGCAGCAACACCAGCACGCCGGCAGTCTCCTATGGCGACGGTTTCGGCGAGAAGCGCGGCGGGGTCTTCACGGCACCGGATGCGCCGACCGAACGCACCCTCAAGCAGCGTGACCGCGAGGACTATCTGCCGAGTTATATCGGCCGCGATGCCGCCGAGATGCCAAGAGCAACCAAGCGGCCGCCTCCGATTGTGGTCGTCGGCCCGCCGGGTGCGCCTGGTACGCCTGGTACGCCTGGTACGCCTGGTGAGCCTGGTACGCCTGGTGAGGCAGGGCCGCCGGGTACGCCTGGCTCGCCCGGTGAGGCAGGCCCTCCCGGTCCTGCGGGTCCAGAAGGTCCTACCGGTCCTGCCGGTCCTGCCGGTCCTAGCGGTTCTGACGGTGCTACCGGTCCAGAAGGTCCAGAAGGTCCAACCGGTCCAGCCGGTCCAGTTGGTCCAGTTGGTCCTCCCGGCCCCTCCGGTGTATAAGATTGGCTGATCCACGAAGTTCGATCAGTATCCAACCATCGACGGCTCACGAGCGGGGCCGACCGTGATCGGACGGATCTCCAGGACGGCAGGCGCTGTTCTGGAGATCCTTTCGAGCGGGAGGCTCGTGCAAAGCCGAAGGAATTCCAAGACAGGCTGGTCTTGGGCAATTCTGTTCGTGTGGAAGTGGATTGAAAGAATGGCCGGGTATGGGGCTCATGCGTCTTGCCAGACTCTCGATTTCGGATATCCCTTGCGCTAGCGTGGCGGCGTTGAACTTGCCGGACGGTGTCCGAAGTTGATGCTCAAGATCGAATGTGCTTTAGACATGAGACCTTGAACGGGCCGGAAGGTCGATAGCCGCGAGCCACTTGTCCGGCGTAAAGGCTTGCTTCTCGTTGAATGGTGTCCGGAAGGCGCGGCCAGCATGATTGTCGGGTGCTCCGAGGCTATGGATGCCCGTTCCAGTTCTCGACCCGATCCGGATTTTTCGAGCCAGACGACACATTCAACCGGAATCTTCACCATGCAGGCGCCGAAGCTCGAAGTCTTTTCCATCCATCCCAATCCTGCGCGGCTGGTCGCCGCCGGCAGCGAGCGCGAGTGGATGGATCGGACAAGCGATCACTATGCCTATCGCTGCACGCCCTTGACGATCGCCAATGCGACCGGCTGGGAACTGCTGAATCCGACGGGTTTCTCGGCGACCTGGACCGGCGGGGATGGCCGCAACGACATCATTCTACGCCCGCATGTCGCCGGCGAGAAGTTGAATCAGGCTGCCTTCTTCTTCGGCCACGGAATCATGAGTTTTCACCCCGGCTATCTTTTCCGCACCGATCCGGGTTGGGTCGTCTGGGCTCGCGGCTCACCCAATCGTTTCAAGGACGGCATCCACCCGCTCGATGGGGTGGTGGAAACGAATTGGCTGCCCTTCACCTTCACCATGAATTGGCGATTCACGCGGCCCTGCACGGTGCATTTCGAGAAGGACGAGCCCTTCTGCTTCATTACACTGATGCCCGCCGTGACGATCGAGGATGTCCAGCCGGTCATCCGCCCGCTTGAAGAAGAGCCCGGTTTGCACAGGGAATATCTCGTTTGGGCGAGCGAGCGCAGCAAATTCAGCGCGGCGAGAGACGCCGGAGACCCCTTCGCGCGCGAGCAGAAATGGCAGAAGAACTATTTGACCGGCAAGTCCCCGTCGGGAAAAAGCGCAGCCGATGCCGATCATCGCGTCAAGCGGGGGCTCAACCAGCCCGTCTTCGGCTGCCCCGTGAACCATGGCTCGAAGTGAGAGCGCCGCATGAGTGAACTGGCGATCAGCGCACCGCAACTGCAGTGCTTCTCCGTGATATCAGATCCGCCTCGTCTTGTGCCGGGCACCGCCGAGCGCGACTGGATGGATTTCACCAATCAGCGTTTTGCCTATCGTTGCACGCCCTTGACCATGGCCAACACCACCGGCTGGGAGCTTTTGAATCCGACCGGATTCTGGGCAAGCTGGACGGGACTGAACGGCAAGGACGAGGTGATCCTGCGTCCGGACGATCCTCGGGCGCCCATGCACCACGTGTCCCTCGGTTTTGGTCATGGCATTATCACATTTCACCCGGGCTATCTTTTCCGCACCGCGCCAGGATGGATGACGTGGGCGCGTGGTGCGCCTAATCGCCTCAAACATGGCATCCAAGCGCTCGACGGCTTGGTGGAAACCAGCTGGGTACCCTTCACCTTCACGATGAACTGGAAATTCACGGAACCGGGCACGGTCTATTTCGCCAAGGACGAGCCGTTCTGCTTTATTACGCTGGTGCCGAGCCTGCCGATCGAAAGTGTTCAGCCGGTAATTCGCCCGCTAGCGGACGACCCCAAGCTCGAAAGGGAGTACAACATCTGGCTAAGCGAGCGCACCAAGTTCAACATCGGCCTTGCCCAGGGGGATCCGATAACCTTGGAGCAGAAATGGCAGAAGAACTATCTCATCGGTAAGTCCCCGAGCGGACGGACGGTTGCCGACCAGGATCACCGCATCAAACGCAGTCTCAAGCCGCCGGCTTCTGCCGACAAGCTCGAAAGGAGCGAGATCGCGGAGATGCCTGCCCAGGTGACGCCGGCATTGGAGAGAGAGAAACCCGTCCCGGCTATCGTGATGCGCCAGGCCTTCCCAAGTTTCCAGTCCATCTTCGGAACGCCTCCGCACGAGCCAACGCAACTGCCAAAGATTGCCGAGCCTTCGCATGCTCGATTGGAAGAACCGGCGAAGCCGCCACGCAGCAAAAAGGCTCCTTCCGGGAATGGTTCTAAAACAGGCAGGGCTGGGAAGGCACCCAGATCCAAGAAGTAAGCTCGCAAAACTTGAAAGATGAACGTTTTACATAGTCCACCGATGTTCATTCATACCGAGAGCCATTGAAAATGACTCTCGGTTCCGTCTCGCGGTTTTCGCCAAATCATTGATTTGGTATCGAAAATCGCGAGGTGCTCAAGGCTCGCATGCGTCAGCATCTTCGCGACTTGGTATCAGGCGCGATTCTTGCCGTATGAGATGCGGCAACCAAATGTCCAAGCGGAAATATAACTTCGCTATGCCACTCAATACACCATGACACGCGTTCCATTGGGAACGCGGCTTGCAAGATCGATGATGTCGGCATTGCTCATGCGAATGCATCCCGAAGAAACCGGCATGCCGATACTGAAGGGATCATTGGTGCCGTGTATGCGATAAAGAGTGTCGGCTCCATTGGCGTAGAGATAGAGCGCCCGGGCGCCAAGGGGATTTTCGGGCCCACCAACGGTTTTCTTCACGCGAGGATCCCTGCCACGCATGTCACTTGGTGGGTTCCAATCCGGCCATTCGGCCTGATGATTGACATAGACCGCTCCCCTCCAGGCAAATCCGTTACGCCCGGTCGACACAACATAACGAATTGCCTTGCCGTTGGAGAGGGTTAAATACAGAAGGTGCCTTTGTGCATCGATGACGATTGTGCCCGGTGGTGCCTTGGTTGGACTGTCAACGACCGTTCGTGCGTAAGCCGGGTTTGTTCTTACATTAGGCAGCAAAGCCAGGAAACGGGCATCGCGTTGGGACAACCCGCCCGCTATCAACTGTCCGGACGCTGATTGCGAAGCCGTTGTGGTCATATTGGGAGCGCAGCTCACCAATACAGCGCCAGCAGCAGCCGAAACGAGAAGACGCATCAAAAAAACCATCATATTTTCTCGCTTCCAAAATAGCTTCGTTCTTTTTTCGAGGTGGACGTAAGGTATCTAGAAAAATATTCTATATAAAATTGAAAGTAAAGCCGCAGAATCAAAATTATTATTAGAAGTTGGATTTCAAGTGCTTTTGCGATCCGATAGTTGGCGCCCACTCCGCACCTGTTGCTGCGGTGCCTCGGCTTTCCGGCTTTCGTCACTACATGCCCGCGCGCGGTTTCACCGTTCAACGCAAAAATAAACCAACTCTATGGCTGTGGCAGGAAGCTGATCATCATCGATGAGCTTCCTTAGTCATCACGGAGGGGATTTGAACAAAGTACCCTGGGTGTATCTCTAGTGGTCGAATGCACGTTCGAATTGTGTAATTAAGATACACTATATGTCAGAATGTGCCATTTAGTGATATTGTGAAGAATTTCGGTGGAATATAATCTATAGTGTCCATCGGACGTTCGGAATCACGTGTTTTTTGGGTCAATATACATGTATAAAAATCCTAGAATAAATTCAAAGCACAACTTTAAATTTAGAATAACTGTCATGAATTACCAATCTTCTTTAGAATATTGTGAAGATGTTGCTGTTGTGCGCTCGAGGTCACGTCAGACATCGCCGGTGCCGTAGCGTATTCGTTTGGTTGCCTAGCGGCTGCTCTACGTGTCGCGTTTGGCGTGGCCGTGATTAAGCGGTTGCTGCGCCCGAGAGGGTGGTAATCGATCCGGCTGGAAGCGCGAACTCGCAGCTTCTTGTCCTAATAGTGGCGGTGACTTTGTATCAGTGAAAATTGCTTGCTTGGATTTCTGCCTGCGCACTAGCGTCATTAATTCCAGCATCAATGCCATTTTAGCGCTGAAAGTACCACTATTACCTTCAGAAATATCCCGTTTAAACGAAGCAAAAATGAATAATGGGCGAATCATCTAATAGTCTACATGGGCGATAGGTGGAATATATACTATAGGGGAACTGTGAAGTTTCCGCTTGGAAAGGAATTCGATGATCGCAAGAGAGGTTAAACAGGGTGACGTCGCGATCACTCCACTCGTTTATCTTGTTGACGACGATGAGGATTTTCGCGATGAAATGGTGTCTGGCCTGTCCAGATTGGGCTTGAACGTACATGGGTTTGGCAGCGCTGCGGGCCTGTACCGGGCCTATGCTGCCCTGCCATCCGAGATCGTGATCCTTGACCTCAACCTGGGCGATGAAGACGGCCTGTCCGTAGCGGCGCATTTGCGAGCATCGCAACCGATCGGCATCATCATCGCCACGGCGCGGGGGTCTATCGACGACCGCGTTGCCGGCCTTGAGAAGGGCGCGGATGCCTATCTCGTCAAGCCGATCGACGTTCGGGAACTGGCCGCCACCGTGGTGGCGCTCCACAATCGCATTAACAGGGATCGCAAGCTGCCGGCGTCTCCTCAGGTCCCGCAATGGGCCCTGGTGGAAGGGGGGTGGACACTCGTTGACGGGCTGGGCCACCGCCTGCGCCTGACCGTCTCCGAGCAGCGCCTCCTGGGATGCCTGTTCAGGGAGCGCGGCAACACTGTCGAGAGGAGCGTACTCGTCGAAGCCATGGGAGCGGACGTCTATGACTTCAACTATGCCCACCTTGATACCATCGTCAGTCGCCTGCGCCGGAGGGCAAAAAAATCCGGCATGCTTCTACCTTTGCATGCCATCCGCGGACTGGGCTTTACGTTTGCTGAATAGAGGATGCGTGCCTTTCCGTTCAAAGAACGAATAGGCTTTTATGGAAGCGAGTTGGACATGGGGCGCTTTGGGATATGCCTCCAAGACAAGGAGTGTCTGAATCTGCCAGTTTATGAGATTGTGAATAACAACAATGTAAATTATGATTTAGTATATATCGGCCTACAAGAGCAATTCTTGCGCAATAAATTGGTCTACAGCAGAAGCCGGCTTGTATCCGTGGCTCGAATTTTAATGTGTTGCGATGGTTGCAATGATATGGATAAATTTTAGCGGATGTCTTGATAATAAGACGAAAATTCAATTATTACCTAAAAATTAAATGTAGATACAGAATGTTTTGGTATAGGTGGAAATAGGTTCTGAATAACATGTCTCATACGTTGCTTGTATCTACGCAGAACGATGATAATTTCCTGCCACCTTATCATGCTGATGCGCAAGATATACAGAATGTAGCGCTCTGTGGGAGCGCTTTTTTTTATGATGAAGCGCGTATATTCAGGATAATGGACGAAATAAAATACAAGTTTGGCATATTTCGTCTGGTGCGAGGCAAAGAGGATCGTGTCGGAAAAATAACTGATAAATGGTCTCAGCAAAACGGCATTAAAAATATCACGGAGCGGATTTCTTGGTTTAAGCATGGCGGCGTTGCAAGAGCAATGCGAGATGAGCATATACTAAATAAATATTCACCAATATTAGTAGTTTGCTTTATCAGTTTGAATAAATATCCAGATTTATACAAAAGATCAATAAAAAATTATGTAAACGTAATAGAATTCTATTTCCATTAATATTAAATTTGTAAAAATATTTAGTGATTTTCTCTTATAGTCAACGCATTGGTTGTTGATCTCGTGTATGAAAATATATCTAAAGAGATCGGCGGTCGTATAAAGGGTAGTCTAATCTAATGAGGGCATGGGGATGTCTGCTATCGATACAATTGTTGTCGTGTGTCCACTGGCCCTTTGGCGCGACTGTGTTGGCCGAGTTCTCGCTACTGAGTTTTCTGATGTTCCAGTCCTGACTTTCTCCGACCTGCTCGGGTGGTGCGCTGTTAGGGATTGGCACGGCCGTCTTCCATTGCTGGTTATATTCGAAATTGGAAATAGTATAAATTTTGACGACCTTCGTGAAATAATTGCACGTAAGTTGGTAGCAGATATTATTATTATCTCTGATAATGGTAGTTCTTCTAGAATATTTGAAGCGATAAACCTTGGAGTAAAGGCCTATATTCCTAGTGACCAAACCCTTGAGATTGCAATTAAAGCAATACGATTGGCAGTGGCCGGGGGCGTGTTTTTGCCTTTTTCCTCATTTCTTATGGATAAATCGACGTGCAGGCCCGCTCTGGTCCGTACACAATCGAGAAGCTGTTTTCGACTTTCTCGGAGAGAATTCGAGGTTATTGGAGGTATTAGTCGCGGTAAATCTAACGCAGCGATAGCTCGAGATTTAAATATAGCGGAAGCAACAATTAAAGTTCACGTCAGGAATATTATGAAAAAGATGAATGTAAACACAAGAACCGCTATTGCTTTCAAATCAAAAGAAATGCCATTATCTTGAGTATTAATCAGGGAATTAGGTATGTGCATGAGTGCGTACTTTACTAGTTGCGTGTTTGATGTTTATGTTCGGAGACAGAGGCTGTTTGGAAAATCGATTGTGGCCCTCGCCATTCGGCAGGCGCAGGTCTTCGATTTTCCGGTCTGGCGCAGGATCTCATTGGCGCCAATGGTGTTGTCAGACTAACACTAACTTGTCTCGGCCAGCTGTATGAGGGCCTACCGGAGCTCGGTTTAGGCCGCGATGGCCCGCCACTCGGCCAAGGCGCTGAGCGTCTCTGCTCATCGATTTCTCGGCTGACGAGGTGGCGCTCCGAATTAAAGTGATTGTAGATTCGGCTGTGGACGGCGACGAATTTCCGGAGCGTCTTCGTCCTTCGGAATTTGAGCATCGCCGCTTCTCGTCGTCGAAACGGTTGGGGTGAATTCTCCGCCCGGTTGTTCTTCCATTGGCCGACTTCTCGGCGTTTGAGGTTCCCGATTTCCCTGATGGCCGCGCTATAGGAGCGCAACCCGTCGGTGACGATAATCTCAGGACGGTCGTAGCGCCTCACGGCTTTCTTGAGGAATCTTAAGGCGCCAGCCTTGTCTCGCGTTTTGCTCACGAAGAACTCCAGCGCCTCTCCCTCATGGTCGACGGCCCGCCAAAGATAATGGAGCTCGCCGTTGACCTTCACGAAAACCTCGTCGAGGTGCCAGCGCCATCGGCTGAAATCTCGAGCCCTTAGCCGCCTCTTGCGGATATCGCCCGCAAACAGCGGGCCAAAGCGGTTCCATCAAAATCCCACCGTCTCATGGCAAATGTCGATGCCGCGCTCATCCAGCAGGTCCTCCACTTTCCGCAATGACAAGGGGTAACGCACATATATCATCACTGCCAGGCGGATCACCTCTGGCGACGAGTTGGAATAGCGAAAAGGATTGGGTTTGGGGCGCGCCACCCTCGCTCTTCTCTACCCCCCAGGCCGGCCTTGACAATTTGCTCTGACAGAACCTTTGCAACACACCCAGGCTCATCCGCCCATCTGCGGCACTTGAAGCGGCTTCGGCACCAGCTTGATGTTATTCTCCTGAAGCCTTGCCCGCACCTTCGAAAGGATTGCCTTGCGGATCTGGAATTGATGCCCGGCTCTCGCCTTGTACTTGGCGCGGATCACCAACGTCCCTTCTTCGAGAGCGCCAATGCCCTGGCTCTTGAACGGCTCGATGAGGTCGGCGTTCAGTGCCGGGTCCGCGGCGATCTCCTGCCCGATCTCCTTGAACAGTTTGCGCACGAGTTCGACGTCGGTGTCCAAGGCGACCCGGAAAAGCATCTTCTCAATGACCCATTCGCGGCTGAAGTTCTGAATCTTTCCGATCTGCCCAAAGGGAATTGTCGCAACAGGACCGCGCGGGTGCCTCAGAGAAACCGATCGCAACGAAATTCTCTCGACGGTGC
This sequence comes from Labrys sp. HAY1-8F, assembly GCF_056754975.1. Taxonomy (NCBI): domain Bacteria; kingdom Pseudomonadati; phylum Pseudomonadota; class Alphaproteobacteria; order Hyphomicrobiales; family Xanthobacteraceae; genus Labrys; species Labrys sp. HAY1-8F. The sequence continues at coordinate 198,779 of NZ_JBPGWZ010000001.1, forward strand.
CCTTGGCTCCGGAGGTCTCGATATATTCGCCGTGGCGGAAGGCATCGTCGACAACGAAGAAGAGACCCGCCACCACATCCTTGACCAAAGTTTGCGAACCAAGGCCGACCGCCAGACCGAAAATCGACAGGCCCGTGATGAGCGGCCAGACGTTGATGCCCAGCATGACCAGGATCGTCAGGGCACCTAGCGTCAGAAGTGCGGCCTTGGCGAGGCCCGCGAGCACAGGCCCGACGGTGGTCAGCCGCGTGCCGATCACCGCTGTACCGGCCTGCGGCTGGCCGGGCGCGTGAGGCCTGATGCCTGCGGCCATGATGGCCACCCAGTTCCAGCAGAAGGCGATGACCAGTACGAGCATCAGCATTTCGGCGGCCTTCAGCAAGACAGTGCCTCGAGAAACGCCGGCGACATCCAGAATGGGCAGGAGCCAGAGCGTCGCCAGGATTGCGAGAATCGATGCGGCGACCACGATGCGGAACGTGCGCCACAGCACGCCTCTCAGTTCGCCTCCCTGCGATCGGGCCGCGCGCCAGCCGCGCCGTTCCATGGCAATGTCGAGATGTGGACCAGCGAGTACGAGAAGAAGCGAAAGCACCAATGGCCCGCCCCGCATTGGCCTTCCGAGTGTCATGGCCAGTTGGATGAAGACAAAGGCGAGCACGACGAGCGCCACCACGAGCCAGGGCCAACTCGCGGCGAGCTTCCGGCGCAGCGATCCTGTTGTGCTGCCGAAAGATAGAGCTCTCACCACCAATGCGCGATGGCGAACATAGGTCGCCGCGACCATCAGGGTGAACGGCAACGACACGGCGAAGGTGGCAAACAGGTCTCGCAGTGGATCGGCGGCACTCCATGCACGCAGACACGCCAACACCACCAAGCCGGCGGCCGCGATACCGATCGAGATCGCGACGTCACGGCGCCAGGGCCAGCCAACCGACTTGCGCCCGGCCATCAACGGCAAACAGATCGTGGTCGCCAACGCTGCGATCGCGGTGCAATTCAGTAAAGCGCCGCGGAGCACCGGCTCGGTGACGAAACTCAGCAGCACGGCCCAGAACGTCAGCATCACGATCATGCCGGCAGCGAGCAAAGCGACTGCACGCAGCACTGGCCCGGCCTTCCGCTTGCCGACGATCAGCCTGGCAATCGCAGTCGTCGCAAGAACGGCAGCCAAGCAGGTTGCCACCACGCCGACAGCCAGCAGCGCGGGACTGTAACCCGCGACTTCAAGTCCTTGCAGGAAATCACGCCACCCGCCTGGGGCCGAGAGCCACCCCGAGAACCTTGCCGCCAGTCCGTTTTCAATGAGGGCGGTGAAATGACCGAGTATTGCCGATGCAGCCTCGATCTCGTCCATCTTGGAATCAGCAGCCATAATTTCTCTCGTGCACAAGCCGATGATCTTAGACGCTATGAAGCACCAAGCCCTGAACGGTCGTGGTCTGGGAACGCAGCTTCACCGAGGAAAAGAAGGGACCTGGCAGCGTGCTCGTTGAGGTAACCTGGAAAAACCGCCCGTCGACCAGAAAGCCCCAGCGGCCGACATGCATCTCCAGGGAGGCCATCATCGCGCCGTTGAGCTCTTTAAGCACGCCGCGGACGCTCAAGTTGATGGCGGCGGCGGGAAGGTTGCGCTCTTTCCGTTGATCGCGGTCGTCCAGATATAGCTCGTGACGAAGAAGTTTGGGCCGGACGCGATGAGGGGGCTGGTGCGGCGGGGAAGGCTGGCAGAAATCGGAAGCCCTAGCTGGCGTTAGCAATGATGCCGAAATCAACCCGATGGCGAGATTGCGCACTGTTTTCCCTTGGCATTTCACCGTCGCCGACACGCTCCCGCGAGCAGGGGCCGTTGCACGAGGGGGGCATGGCCGACGTCCCCGGGAGGCGGATCGTTAGCGCAAGCTGACACCCGCGCCCGGCCGATCGTTTCGGACCGACAGATGGACCTTGTCCGGGGCATTACGGGCATTGGCCGGTCGCCGGTCTTGCCATTTCGCGCCAATCGCCAAAGCGTTTGTGACGTGCCCCCCACCTTCCCTTCTTTGGATAAACGCGGCTTGATCGCCGCGGCCCCAATCGATCAATCGCAATGATTGCCTCCTCACAAAGGAGCGCGATAATTACGTAACGTAATATAAAAGAGACATTGGACAAACAAATATAATTTCGTAACTTAAGTGACTGGCTCGAGAAAATGGACTTTTCCCTGCGTGCTGATCCTATTCTATGATACCCTCTGGGGAGCGCCGCTCGATTTGCCCGGGCCTGTTGAGGGAATCGAGTTCTCGACGGATCGTAGCCTTTTTAGCGCTGCCGATGCCGTCGTCTTCCATCTGCCCGAATGGCGGTTCAAGCGGACGCCGACCGCCGGGGCGGGCGAAACGCCGCCAGAAAAGCGCCCAAGACAGCTTTGGGTCGCTTGGTCCATGGAGTGCGAGCAACACTATCCATTCATGTCCGACCCCAATTTCATGGCGGCCTTCGATCTCACGATGACTTATCGACGAACCGCAGACGTCACGTTGAATTACGCGAACCCTCATGGTGACATCGCCGCCATGTATGAAAGCTTTCGTCGGCCGCCGTCGCATTACAAAAAAAAAGACGCGCTCGTAGCTTCCTTTATTTCCAGCCGGTTCGATCAAAGTGGCAGATCTGGCTATCTCCAGGACTTAGCCCAGTACCTAGCAATTGATTCCTATGGCCGGTTTATGCGGAATCGCGTCCTTGATCCTGATCTTGGACGTAGGAGCAAACTGAAGACGATTGCCGACTACAAATTCACCATTGCATTTGAGAATGCCTGCGCCGAGGACTACGTCACCGAAAAATTCTTCGACCCATTTTGGGCGGGATCCGTTCCGGTCTATCTCGGCGCACCTAATATCGAGGAATTTGCTCCGGGAGATCGGTGTTATATTGATGCCAGTTTGTATCCTGACCCGCAGTCCCTGGCAAAATACCTCTTGGAATTGGCGTCGGACGACCAAGCATATAACGCCTTTTTCAACTGGAAAACGAAGCCGTTCCGCAAGACTTTCGAGGATCTACTGACAGACTATACGACGCACTGGTCACAGCGTCTCAGTAAATGTGTAAAGGATCTGTTTGCCAATACGTCAATTCAACTGCGCAGAAATTGATTCCTGCGAGTCGCATTTAGATCGAGCAATTACAGTTGTGGTACTCCTTATCTGCAGGAACTATCATCCGTCTTCGCTACACTCCAATGTCGTTCCGTCTAAGTCACCTTCGTAGTCTACAATGAACAAGGGAGACGCAACTCAGGTTCTCGTAGAGAGTAGCCAAAAACATTGCAGCGCGCTTCTAGAAGCCGCTCGGTGCCAATTGACAAGCCTGACATATCGCGTTTCCAGTCGTCGAAATAGCGTTTATTGATCCCGGTATGAACGTTTTGCCTCGGATCAATAGAAGGCACATCCAACCAAGAAAAGATTCTGTTTAGATGTAATTTTGGATTATCAACCAGATCTTCATAATGCAAAATATAATAATGACGCAAATGAGATCGATCCCGTAGAAACCGCTCATAGCATACCAAAGCGTGTTCGATAAGCCAAGGAACAGGTTTAGTGTTCCAACCTCGCTGCCTAAGGGCATATGAAGTCGCGATAGGATGGCGTAAAATAATCAAGAACCGCGAATTGGGAAAGCAATATTGCAGATAACGCGTCCGGATCAGATTTGAGGGCGACTTCTCTACGAACAATGGCCTCGATGAATCCCAATGAATTCCCCATTGCTGCCACAACCGTTCGGCATCAACCGGATTTGCTAGAGAATGACTTTCGTCCATCGCCGAGCCCGTGTAAAATCCGAAATTTCCTACACCGCCGAGCTCCTGATCAATCGGATATACAGTTTGCAGATGTTGCCCTTCATCGTGCGATGCGCCGGTGCTCTCAAAACCGCTAATCATCGGATGAGAGCGCAGGATGCTATGAAGCAAAGTTGTCCCACTTCTGTGTACTCCTCCAATGAAAACGATTTTTTTATCAATACGTTGCACAGTCTCTCATCCGCTTATATTTTCAGTCCGCCCCAACTACCCAGTGTATTGCGCCCGCAGACTTAGGGAGCCATAAATTTTGTGAGAATACGACAGCTTTGCTAGCGGCAAATTTGGCACATCCCGACGTGGCGGCTACTTCGGTTATTCGTTTGCATGTATGATTTCAACCTGCGGAAGCCCCCAGCACTGCGCATTCATGTCCAGCGCCATTATCCCCAGGCCCTCAGTTTCAATCTCTCCTTGGCCCCAACAGGGATGGCGGGGTCGGATCCTCGGATTGGCGACACCGTAAGGAAACGGTGGAAAAATCAATCCGTCACGATGTAGGTCTGCTTTAACGAGAAGCATCGTTCCTCCAACTGCATCTAGGCGAACGACGTCCCGGTCTCGCAGACTATCCATCGTTTTAGTGCCGTGGTCGCACCAGGCGTTTAAATCGAAACTCGGACCCCCTCGCTTCTTCACGCAATGCGGATGGACGATCTCAAATTGCGTAGCTAACAATTGTTGAATTATATCTTCAGGAAAATCTATGACGTCGGCATCGAGCCACAAAACCCACTCCTCGTTGCGGACTGCACGAAAGAGCAGTTGATTGCGAGCTCGTGCCAGGATGCAGCGTCTAAATTTCTGGATTTCAGGAGCCCATCTCGGCACTCCTGTCGGAATTCGGAAACCGAAATCTCGCTTGACCATCGTCACCGCAGCAGCGCGGAGTTGAAACACAGATTCAAGTCCAAGAAGAGCTTCCCAGGTCCCATCCAAGCTATCACTTTCGAGGAAGCCGATCGATAAACTGTCTTTGGGCCAATCCAATCGCTCAATACGTTTGACATACCCATCCAGATGAGCACGGGCATTCTTGATCGGCGTCAATATTAGGACGGATGGACGGCTCGTTGCGTCCTCTGCGGTAGCCGTTGCGAAGGTCGATGTCACGTTTTTGCACCAATGCTAGGATAGACGAAATATGCTGCGATGATCTTTGCGCGCCCGACTAATGCGCGTAGCCCTTGGAAGTCCTGTCTCGGAGAGGAGACTGGCGACTTACTCCCCTTCATGGCTCGTTCCGACCTGCAAGATCAAGCCGATCGGTCGACCCGCGCGTATATTGGGCTATCAAAAAGTGTTAACATGTGATTATTTCTTCAGACGAAGAATATAAGCACAATATATAGATTTTTTCCATTGATATTATGCTGCCATATCGATTGTTAATTCTTACAAGAGATCGTTTTTGCGATATTTTATACCAAATTTCACTCTGGTCTTTCGTTCAAAAATACTAGATCGGAAGGCGCAGCGGCTTAAAGGGATGCAATATATTGCAACGTAAGCCGATATGCGCTCGGTTGCGACAGAGTGGCGCTGCACTGGATGAGAGTAAATACGGCCCATGTACCCGTAAATCACATCGCATGAGGCTGCAACACACCGCCCTTAAGGAAAGGATATAATTAAACCTTCACGAGCTAGCGATACGAGGCAGGCCTCGATATCTGCGCTCGGCTTGGTTTGTAGGCCAAACGATTTTTGAAAGTACTCAACAATATCATCATCACTGTGTTTCCCATCGCAAAGTTCAAATACGATGGCAGCAGAAATATTTAAAAAATGGATATATTCGCCGTCCTCGCCGTAAATTACATATCCATCAGGCGTATTCCTGCATTCGAAACCCAAAGTTTTCTTATAGAATCTTGAACTTTCTCGTGTCACGCAACCCTCCTATTATTGGTCGTCAAGCTTCGTCGGCGACGTGCAGATCTGCAAAATCAGTTATTCACAGTCACGATATCGATGAACCCAACTTATATGGGCGGCTCCTCTAGCCAGTAATGCGGCCTATGAACTTTTTCCGCAAAAGCTTTGAAAGCCCTGGCGGGGCAGCTTTGCTCGTCGGCTTGATCTGTCGTGGACGCATCGCCTTTATTCAGGCCGGCCTCAGCATTAGGCACCGCACGCCCGTTGATGGACAATACCCGCTCAACCACGCGCCCGTCGCCATCTACGCGGATCATCGCGACGATTTCGCAGGTTTCGTTATGCGAGCAATGTCTCTGAGCGCTCGCCTTGGCCGGGATGTCAGCCTCAAGAAGGCAGATCGACCGTCTATCCTTTTCCACGGCCGAGCCAGCCATACCAGATCCAGAACTAAAAACACCGGTATAGACGAAACGCTTAAGCTGGGGGGCGGCCGAAGCGGTGCCAATAGAACACAACCAGAATCCAAACAGGTAGGCGATAAAATGAAGTCGTAGCATCGATTCTCCCTACGGAAGCCTAATTTTCTTACCTGGGCATGACAAGACATATATTTCTCAAAATCCTTGGATTTTGCAATATCGCATGGTGCCCGTCTAAATGACGGATCGTGGTGTTTGGGGGACACTTCGTGATCGTGCGCGGCGGCGCCGTGCAGATCCGAGCGCGGATCGAGTTCGAGATATTCCAGTCGCAGATCGTGCGCCCTAAGCGCGGCCGCGCTTGAAAGGATTGAACTGCTGGGGCCTGGACGGCAATTTGCCAAAATGGGCTGAGTTGCTTGGCATGATGTTTTGTTCCCAGAGCGCTCTTTCGAGGTTGCCGGTGGGCGCGCCGCCCCTGGGCAAAGGCCGCGAATCCTTGCTCGGATCGGGTCGCAGCTGTTTCGATCGGGTCGCATCTATTTCGAGAAGTGACACAGGTGCACGTGGTGACCTGTTGGTTGGGTTGCAGGCTTTCTGGAAACCTTCTGATGCCATGAGGCCAACTCCCTTTTCGGAGCGTGTTTCACGTTCAAAGGCCGCCATCTCGATTGCTCTGGGATCCTGCTATGCGTGCGGTGGTATCCTGCCTATGGCTTGAGCTTGCGGGATCTGAAGGAGATGATGGCCGAGCGCGGCATCAGCGTCGACCATTCAACAATCCAGCGCTGGGTCGTTCATTTTTCGCCTGCGTTGCTGCGCCGGTTCAACCATCGGAAACGTCAGGTCGGAAGCAAGTGGCACATGGACGACCCGAGGGGCAGCGCGGAGCAGCAAGACCTATATCAAGCTCCGCAGTCAGTGGATGTACCTTTGCCGCGCCATCGACAGCGTCGGCGACGCCGTTGAATTCTGGTTCAGTCGGCACCGTGATCTGCTGGCGGCAAAGCGCTTTCTGCGCAAGGCGCTTGCAGCGCCATGGTCGACCCGATCGTATCGTCATCGACGGGAGCCAGGCCAACCGGGAAGCGATTATCTCTTGCGATGCCGAGAGCCGTTTGCAGGGTCGATCTCACCGAGCATTGAAGGGGATCCGCATCCACAAGAGCCAATATATGAACAACAGGATTGAACAGGATCATCGTCGCATCAAACGCCGAGTACGCCCTATGTTGGGCTTCAAGTCATTCTTCTTAGTCGCCGTCACATCGGCCGGCATCGCGATGGTTCACATGATGCGCAAGCGCCAGGGTCGTTTCGCATTCAACCCTGCCTCCTCTCTCAAGGAACAGTTCGAGGCCATTGCCACCTAAATCCGTCCGATGGAGCGCTGTCTTTCACATTCCCAGAAATTTGCAACGCAACCAGACCGCGCCATCTCGAAGGAGATTCGAAGGACGTCGTGCGCGACTATGCCGACCGCGTGGGAGAGGCGGCACGCTCGCTGCAAGCCGCAGGCCGCAGGCTACAAGCCGGCGGCGATCCTGTTCGACACGATCTTTTCGACTGAGGGCCTGCCGCTTCTGCCGAAAGATTATCTTGAACAAGCTGTCGCTCACGTCCGCGCGGTTGGCGGCTTGTTCATCGCCGATGAAGTTCAACCTGGCCTCGGCCGTATGGGCGATCACATGTGGGGGTATCAGGCTTTTGATATCGTTCCCGACTTCGTTACCATGGGCAAGTCGCTCGGAAACGGCCATCCGTTAGCGGCACTGGTCACTAGACCAGACTATGTCGATGCCTTCGCCGCCAAAGCGCTCTATTTCAACACCTTTGCGGGCAATCCCCTGTCTTCCGCCGTCGGCACAGCCATGCTCGAGGTCATTGAAGACGAGGATCTGACGGGCAACGCGCGCCGGGTGGGAGCCTATCTACAGCAACGCCTTGAGCTGCTGGCGCAGCGCCATGACCTTGTCGGCAGCGTGAGGAGTAGGGGGCCGTTCTTCGGCCTGGAGTTCCTGACTACGAGCAAAGGCCCCGCGGTGGCTGAATCCAAACGCCTCATCAATCTCATGCGCGATCGTGACGTTCTGATCAGCAAGGTCGGTTCGCACGATAACATCCTGAAGATGCGTCCGCCGCTGCAGTTCTCGATCGAGAATGCCGATCTGCTGCTTTCAACACTCGACGACGCCATCGCAAAGATTTGAGGCTGACAATGACCGAAACCGTTACGCACGTTCTCGACGAGCAACTCGCAACCATGAACAAAGCGGCCGAAACAGCCCTTTTCAGCTGGATCGGTAGATTCTAGCACATGACGCTAGTCAAGTATCGCGAAAACGCGGTTTACACAGTGTGCAACGATGCCGGACAGCGTTTCGCCCTGCGTGTTCACCGCCCAGGGTACCACTCGGACGCGGAATTGCGTTCGGAACTGCAGTGGATGTCCGCTCTTGCAGAAAACGGTATCCCCGTTCCAGGCATTATCCCGGCACGCGACGGCTCTCTCTTCGTCAAGGTCGAATTGCCGGGGGCGCCGGTCATGCAGGTGGATATGCTTGAATAGCTCAGCGGCCGACCGGTCGGCAGCATCGAAGATATCGCTTCCTGTGCGACGGAAGATCTTTGCGGCTACTACGTCAAGGCGGGCGCGTTCGCAGCGCGCCTTCACAATTTTAGCGAAACCTGGCAGATGCCCGACGGTTTCGCACGTCATGCGTGGGATACACAGGGATTGATCGGTCAAGGCCCCTTTTGGGGGCGGTTCCGGGAGCTTCCGGCGCTGATCGGCCATCGCGATCTCATCGACACTGCCTGTCGCAAGGCAGAAGCGGAGCTGGCGGTGATAGGTCGCTCGATGAAAGTCTACGGCCTGGTCCATGCGGACTTCGTTCCTGAGAATCTCCTGCACGCGGACGGCGCGCTCATGCTGATCGATTTCGACGATGCCGGCTTCGGCTGGCATATGTTCGAACTGGCAACGGCTCTCTATTTTTATCTGGACACGCCCGGCTATGACGCAGTCTCCAGCGCCTTAGTCGCAGGCTATCGCTCTGCCCACCCCCTTACTGACGCGCAATTGCCGCTCTTCCTCCTGCTTCGCAGCATCACCTATCTCAGCTGGGTACACACGCGTAGGGAAACCCAAACCGCTCAGGAACTGACGCCGATGTTCGTTGAGCGGACAGTGGATCTCGCCCGCCGCTATTTGATGTGACGTGCGGCTGGGCTTTCATGGGTGGTTCCGCTCTGATGGGCTCAGGACTGATGCCGCGAGCCGAGCACGGTAGACGGCGGGGCCTTGGCGGCGGTGACAAGAAGGCCGGCTGTGGTTGGCGTCGACCTTCGGCTGCCGGAATGCCCATCATTCGTGATGCTTGGTTGATGGAGACAAACCTGGGTCAAGACACGCTTGAGCCGCAAAGAGATGTCTTTCAACGGGCCTTGTCATGTTAATTGGGAGATTGCGAGGGTCCGTGAAGATGGAGTGGCATGAGCCTGCCCGTCAGTTACAAGCGCCGCTGATTCGTGACCATTTGCTGGACCGCCGGAGGGTAGAGTTTCCGGCTTCCAATCACGGCGGTGAGCTGGGTATTCCGTGGGGATTTTGCAGGAGGATTGGCGGCTGGTTGCCAATGGCACCGTGTGGCCGATCCTCGTTGCTGCAACTGCCGCCGAAGCGCGCAAGCCATCGATTGACGTGAGCGAGGTGCTGAACGCTTTGCGGCATCTGGCCCGTTCCGGCGGAGGTTGGAGTATGTTGCCCAAGGACCCCCCAACCCTGGCAGACAGTCTATTGGTGGGTTCGCCGCTTGGTGCGCCGCCTGCTGTTCCGCACGATCCACGACGTGGCCTTGATGCTCGGCCGGGAGCGGGAGGCGCGCGAGAAGAGCCCCTCGGCGGCAGTGGTCGACAGCCAGTCAGTCAAGGCGCCTTCGGCACCGTCCGATGGCGGCCGCCATACCGGTCGGTTTCGGACAGCTCAATAAGTGAAGCATATTTCCGTCGAAAGGGGGATGTAGTGCGTAGGCAAATCCGGTGTTGATAGGGGTAGTCCATAGCTGCGAACAAGATCGTTAGACCGCCCTGCGTAGGTCATCGCTCGCCGCCGCACGATGACCCCAAGTTTGTGCTTCAACCGGGTCTGCGATGGTCTGACAACAGGTGAGTGTACAGGCGAAGCGACCGACGGGAGAGGTGTGCCGCCACATTCGATATTCGAATACGAAGATGCTAGGCTGCAGTACGAAATAATCCTCTATGATCATCGGAAAGCAGGATTTCTAGTACGCCACAGTGCGCCTGCAATGATCGCGAGTAATGATTAAATCCTGCCCTCGCAACCAGTTTTATCATAAATCAATAACCGTCCTGATCTGACCGACCTGGGCGGTTTTTGCGTTTGAGACCCCAAACGTCATTGTCGCTGGACAAGTGGTTTGCGCAACGACGATCTCCGCGTGAGACCCTGCTGCTGACCCGCCTGTGTCGCGGCTTCGACGCGTTCAGAGCTGGCTCGGTTTGTTTGAACAGTTTCCGAGGGGTCTATAAGTGGATTTCAGCCCTGATTATGCCGCCGCCTCGATTGGCATTGGCGGGTTGAAGTAGGCCTGATCTGGTGTCTGTCCGTCAAGCGACGAATGCGGTCTGACGGTATTGTAAAAATTCAAGAATTTGCCGATCGATGCGCGGGCTTCGGCGACACTGGCATAGGCCTTGAGGTAGACCTCGTCATATTTGACTGTACGCCAGAGCCGTTCGACGAAGATGTTATCTCGCCAAGCCCCTTTTCCATCCATGCTGATCTGGATTTTGTTGTTGATCAGCAGACCGGTGAACTCGTTGCTGGTGAACTGCGAGCCTTGGTCGGTGTTAAAAATGTCCGGCCTGCCGCAGCGAGCAAGTGCTTCCTCGACCGCCTCCAGGCAGAAGGCCGTGTCCATGGTGATCGATACCTGCCAAGACAAAACCCGGCGGGTAAACCAGTCCACGACCGCCGCAAGATAGACGAAGCCGCGCGCCATCGGCACATATGTTATGTCCATTGCCCAGATTTGGTTGGGTCGGATGACCGGCAGCTTGCGCAGGAGATAGGGATAAATTTTGTGCCCCGGCGCCTGCTTTGACGTGTTGGGCCGGCGATAGATCGCCTCGATCCCCATTCGCTTCATCAACGTCCGAACATGGAGCCGGCCAACGCAGTGGCCTTCGCCCTTGAGAAGTCCTTGCAGCATCCGGCTGCCGGCGAACGGATAGTTGAGGTGCAGTTCATCAATGCGCCGCATCAGCGTCAGAGCGCCGGAGGATACGGAGCGAGGTAGGTAATAAACGCTGCCCCGGCTGATCCCGAGCGCCTTGGCCTGGCGGGTGACAGGCAGGTCATGGCTCTTGTCGATCATCGTTTTGCGCTCGCTGACGGGCCGATCTTGCCGAGCGCCTGTTCTAAAAAATCGTTCTCCAGCGTCAGCTCTCCAATTTTGGCATGCAAACGCTTCACATCGATCACCGGCGCGGCCTCGACCTTCGTGTCGCCAGAAAACAATCCAGCGGCCCCTTCCAGAAGTTGTGCGCGCCACGTCGTGATCTGGTTCGGATGCACGTCAAACTGCTGAGCCAATTCCGACAGCGTCTTCTCGCCCTTGATCGCTGCAAGGGCCACTTTCGCCTTGAAAGCCCCTGCATGGTTCCGTCGGATCCGCCTCGTCATCATCGCTCCCGTTGCCGGCATCCAATGCCGCCTTCAGGCTGACTTTCCACTTATACCAACTGTGCAGATTCTCCGAGCCAGCTCTTTCCCCTGATAGTACGATCGCGACGATTAAACAGAAGTACGTACACATTTGCCGTGAACGGCATATAATTTATGCAACTCACGCATTAATTCCATGTCCATAACTCGTTTGTATTGCGACATCCGCTCGGCGTAATCTCCTTCTGAAACTAAAATAAAGTCAGCGTCCACAATAAGCTGGCGAACACCAGAATGGGGATTGTGCATGAATGGTGCGCCCTTGCAGGGTGGCGATCGGCTGACGATCGTCAAGCCGAGGAAGTATGGTACAACTCTACTTGCATTTCTTTGTATCTTGACGCTTGTTTTTATCGGGAATGCATTCAGAACTGGCGATATTGCTTGGTCTTATGTCGCAGAATATCTGTTCTCCCCGCCCGTCTTGCTTGGCGTGGTGGGGACGATCGTCATGACCTTCTGCGCCATGGCGCTTGGCGTTACGCTCGGCATCGCCGCCGCGATGATGCGCATGTCCGACAATAAAGTGCTGCAGGCCATTGCCGGCGGCTATGTCTGGCTTTTCCGTGGAACGCCGACCCTTCTGCAACTGCTCCTGTGGTTCAATCTCGCTCTGATCTTTCCCACCATCAGCTTCTTCGGCCTCTACAGCGTAGATACGGTCGATGTGATGACGCCGTTCGTGGCGGCGCTGCTCGGACTCGGCATCCAGCAAGGTGCCTATACGGCTGAAGTGGTGCGAGCCGGTCTGCTTTCCGTCGACCGCGGTCAGACGGAAGCGGCTCTTTCGATCGGCATGACAAAGTTGCGTGCCATGGTGGGCATCGTGTTGCCGCAGGCCATGCGCGTGATCGTGCCGCCTATCGGCAACGAGACCATCGGTATGGTGAAGTTAACGTCGCTGGCAAGTGTCATCCAATATTCCGAGGTGCTGCGCAGCGTGGAAGATGTTTACTACGCCAACTCACGGGTAATCGAACTGCTGATCGTTGCCACCATCTGGTACATGGTCGTCGTCACCATACTCAGCGGCATCCAGATCTATATCGAGCGCTATTTCTCGCGCGGCTGGGGTCGTCGCAATCAGACAAAGGGGCCGATGCCGAACCTGCCGACGGAAGAGGTGGCGAAATGACCCCGGTGATCTCCGTCAAAGGTGTTCAGAAATCCTTCGGTCAATTCCAGGTCCTCAAGGACATCGACTTCGAGATCGCAAAGGGCGAGGTCGTGTGTGTGATCGGCCCCTCCGGTTCCGGCAAGAGCACGTTCCTGCGCTGCATCAACCAGCTCGAAAGCGTCGACGACGGCGTCATCGTCGTCAATGGCGAGATTGCCGGCTACAGCCGCAAGGATGACAAGCTTTATCCGCTCGGCGACCGGGCCATTGCGCGCCAGCGCCAGGCCGTCGGCATGGTGTTCCAGCGCTTCCATTTGTTCCCCAACAAGACCGTCCTTGAGAATATCACCGAAGGTCCGATCAAGGTGCAGAAGCGCAATGCCGAAGCCTGCCGCGAGGAGGCGCACGCGTTGTTGCGGCGTGTCGGCCTGGCCGAGAAGGCTGGGTCCTATCCCTCGGAACTCTCCGGAGGCCAACAACAGCGCGTGGCGATCGCGCGCGCGCTCGCCATGAAGCCGGAGGCGATGCTGTTCGACGAGCCAACCTCGGCGCTTGATCCCGAGCTGGTGGGCGAGGTGCTCGGGGTCATGAAGGAACTGGCCAAGTCCGGCACCACCATGATCGTGGTCACCCATGAGATCGGCTTCTGCCGTGAAGTCGCCGACCGCGTGCTGTTCATGGATCGGGGCACCATCGTGGCCTGCGGCACGCCGACCGAGATCCTGGAAAACCCGCAGAATCCCCGCGTGAAGACCTTTGTTTCCGCGGTTCTATGACAACAAACATGAAAGAGGAGAACATAATGAAGGGTTTGTCGCTCATGGCAGTGGTTGCGGCGATGCTCGCCGCGACCAGCGCTTTCGCGGACAATAAGCTCAACCTGAAGACCGAGGGCGAGCTGCGTGTCCTGATCAACCCAATCTATCCGCCGATGGAATTCGTGAACCAGAAGAGCGGTGTGCAGGATGGTTTCGACGTCGACCTGGCCAATGCCATCGGCAAGAAGCTCGGTCTGGAGGTCATCTTCATCAGCTCAGCCTTTGCGGAGTTGCAGAGCGGCCTGCAGACCGGGCGGGGTGATGTGATCATTTCCGGCATGAGCGACAATCCAAAGCGCCAGGAAGTCATGGATTTCGTGGATTACATCACCAGCGGCCCGATTTTCTTCACCACCAAGGCCAATGCCGACAAGTATAAGGTCAATACGGATCTGTGCGGCAAGAGGATCGCCGGGAGCCGGACCGGCACCTTTCCCGACAATGTGAAGGCCTGGAGCGAGACGAACTGTGTCGGCAAGGGCAAGCCGGCCGTTCAGTTCGAGGGCACGGCCGACTCTAACGCGGCTCGTCTTGGCATGCGTCAGGGCCGTTACGATGCGGTTGTTCAGGGCGTCGAGACCATCGCCTATCAGATGAGCGTGGAGCCCGACACCTATGTCATGGTCGGAGAGCCGATCCTTACCAATGACGTCTTCGGCATGGGCTTCAAGAAATCGAACACGGCCCTGCGCGACGCCGTCGCTCAGACTCTGGACGGACTGATCAAGGATGGCACTTATGCCGACCTTCTGAAGAAATGGGGCCTAAACCACAATGCCGTGGAGAAGGCCGTCATCAATGGCGTGAAATAGCGACCGGGCAGGCGGCCGGCGGCCCTGGTAAAATGCCACAGGGCCCCCGCCGTTTGGCGCCGCTCGACGGTCATATTCAAATGTCGAACTCCCTTTCCGATAGCGGTAAGCGCCCCTCCTGGCCTTGCGGCAAACGATCTGCCGTTGCCTTAGCCTTCGATGTAGACGGACCGACGGGCGATGCCATGCTCGACGGCAGCCTGCGCGATAATCTTCGCTATTTCACCGAAGGCGCCTATGGCCCCTGGCGGGCAGTACCGCGCCTGCTGGGGCTGCTTGAAGACTATAGCCTCGCCGCCACGTTCTTCATTCCCACCTGGGTGGTCGAGCATTGGCCGGCGCGATGCGAAGCGATCCTGCGCGCAGGGCATGAAATCGCCTATCACGGCCATCGTCACGAGGTCTTTATCGACTGCACGCTCGACCAGCAGCTCGAGATCATGCATCGCTCCGCGACCGTGTTCAAAGAGAGGCTCGGCACTGTGCCCGTCGGTTTTCGCACGCCGTCGGGCGACTGGAGCCCGCAGACTGCTGCTCTTCTGCGCGATTTCGGCGTCGTGTATTCGAGCTCGATGCGAGGAGACGACCGTCCCTATTTCCATCCTTCGCCGGACGGCAAGCCGGGGCTCGTCGAGATTCCCGCACGATGGGACATCGACGACTATACGGCGCTTGCCTATTTCGAGGATCCGGATTTTCCCGCGGGTCTCGATCGCATCTCCGACTTTCGTGTGGTCGAGCGCAATTGGCGCGCCGAATTCGAGGGTTTTCACCGCGACGGTTTGTGCTGGACCACGATTTTCCATCCCAAGGTATCCGCAAAGCCCGGCCGCTTGACCATTTTGCGTGGCCTGTTCGAGGCGATCCGGGCCCATGACGACGTCTGGATCGCCCGCTGCCATGAGGTCGCGCAGTGGTGGCTCGATCAGCATGGCTTTTCCGCCCAAGCGATTGCATGACATGAACATTTCAGAAGATGACGATAGTTCGAGATGCTTTCCGTGGCCGGCTGGCAAATCCTGCGCCGTCGTGGTGACCGTATTGTTTGACGATGGCCTGGATGCCATCGCCCGGGCTCCCGATCTGGAAGCCCGAAGCAAGAGCTTCTCGGTGTGGGAGTATGGCGCCAGGCGCGGCGTCGATCGCTTCCTGGGACTCTTCGATGAACTGGCGCTGCGAACCAGCTGGTTCGTTCCGGGGGTGGTGGCCCAGAAACATGCCGGGTTGATGCGGCAGGTCGCCCACGGACATGAGGTCGCCTGTCGCGGCGTGGCCTTCGAAGATTTCGGACAGCTTTCGGCGCAAGAGCAGGCGAAAATCCTGCTTCGTTCCCGCGCCATCATCGAAGACATTACCAGCCGCCAGGCCGACGGCTTTCGTCTGCCGCAAGGCAGGTGGCCGCGGCATTTCGACCGGTGCCTGGTCGATGCAGGCTTCAAATGGTCGGCATCGCTGAACGGCGACGATCTGCCCTATCTGCACCGTTCCTCGCTGGTCGAGATCCCCGTACATGTAGAGCTGGAGGATCGCCCGTATTTCCAGTTCAATTTCACGCCGCCCTTCCCGAAGGGCCTTGGTCGCATCGCCTCCTATGACGGCGTCCTGCACAATTGGATCACCGAGTTCGATGCCTATCGGCGCCATGGCCTGTGCTACGTCCTGCAGATACGTCCCGAAATGCTGGGCACACCTGGCCGCATCTTCATTCTCGAAGACCTGCTGCGTCACGTGCGTTGCCATGATGATGTGTGGCTGACGACGGCAGGAGAACTCGCGGCCTGGGTGGTGGGGCAGGCATCGCTGCCGTCTCCGGAACATCCGCTGGAAGTCTTCGAGGTTTATTGGAAGGAAGGGGCCAGCGATGAGTGAATCCTTGGCCACGGATCTGGCACGCAAGATCGGGGAGGTTCGGTTTTCGGATTTTCCCGCTGCCACCATCCACAAGGCAAAACTCCATATCCTCGACACGCTCGGTGCTGCCTTGGCGGGGTCGGCTTCGCTGGAAACACGTGCGGTGATCGAAGCCTTCGGCCTGACGCGGGACACCGGCGGCACTCCGGTGTGGGGAACCAGCCTCATGCTGGACGGCCGGACTGCGAGCTTTCTCAACGGCGTGTCGGCCCATGCTTTCGAGCTCGACGACAGCGGCGGATGCGATCATTCCGGTGCGGTCGTTCTCCCCGCGGTTCTCGCCGCCTTGAGCGATGTTCCAGCGCCCGTCGATGGCGCCCGTTTCCTGCAGAGCGTTCTGATCGGCTACGAAATCGGACGTCGCGTGCTGGAAGCCTCGGGTGGCTATGAGGCCCATAACGGCCTGGGCTGGCATTCGACTGGCACTTGCGGTGTATTCGGGGCCGCCGCGGCGGCCGGCATGCTCCTCGGCCTCGATACGCCGCAGTTGACCTCGGCCCTCGGCTTGGCCTGTTCCTACGCCGGAGGAACCTGGGCCTTCATTCGGGACGGCAGCCAGGCCAAGAAGCTCCACGCTGGACGCGCGGCCGAAGGTGGTTTGATCGCGGCAAGGCTTGCCGCCGCTTCGTTGACCGGCCCAGCTGCAATCTTCGACGCGCAATGCTGGGGAGGTTTCTTTCCGACGCTCGCACGCCACATCAGCGATACCAGCCTACTGGTCTCGGATTTCGGCCAGAATTGGCGCTTGAACCGCTGCTCGATCAAACCCTACGCCACCTGCCGCGGCACGCATTCGGCCATCGACGCCATCGGGCTCGTTCTCGGTCGGGACGGACTTGCGCCGGAAGACATCGCGGCGATCCACGTGCGTATGAGCGCTTTTCAGATCGGCATGTGCGGCGGGAAATCGATATCCACTCGGGCCGATGCCCAAATGAGCTTGCCATATGCCCTGGCAGCCGCGCTCGAATATGGGCAGGTGACATTGGCCGAACTCGAGGAGAAGGCCCGCACGCATCCCAACATCGCGCACTGGTTGTCGCTCACGCAGGTCGAAGCCGACCCAGCCATGAGTGATGATGCCGAGCCCGTGATCGTCGTCACCACCGGAAACGGCCGCCGCTTCGTCGAGATGATAGCCGAACCGTTGGGCAGCCCGGCAAACCCGATGCCCGATGAGGCAGTGATCGCCAAGTTCACCGGCCTGGCAACCAGCGTCGTCGGGCTCGAACGCAGCGGCACAATCCGGGACTTCGTTCTGAATCTGGAGCGTCAGCCGACCGTTCATTGCCTGACCGCTTTGCTCCAGCATCCGTCCTCCGCAATTCCACTGTCAGGAACAAAGGCATGATGACGCCCACCGATAAGACCTGGTCTCCTCTGTTCAAGGAGCCGGTATCCGCCGACTTCCGCGATTTCCACGAATGCCTGGATCAGGACAAGCGTATTGCCCTGCACGATGTGGCTGGATCGCAGGTCCATGCCAACATGCTCGCGCGTGCCGGGATCATCTCGCCGGCGGACAACGAGGTCATCCAGAGCGGGCTTGCGGCGATCGCGCAGGAGATGCGTGCAGGCACCTTCGCATGGAAGAAGGAACTGGAAGACGTTCACATGAACGTCGAGCAGCGCCTGACGGAGCTCGTCGGCGATGCAGGCAAGAGGCTCCATACCGCCCGCTCGCGCAACGACCAGAATGCTACCGATATCCGCCTTTATGCCCGTGACGAACTCGACGCGCTCGTCGGCGAGATCAAGGTCCTCATCGCGTCCTTCGTCGATCTTGCCGAGCGGCATGCTGCGACCATCATGCCGGGCTTCACCCATTTGCAGGTCGCGCAACCCATCACCTTCGGCCATCATCTGATGGCCTATGCCGAAATGTTCCTGCGCGATCTCGAGCGCGTCGGCCAGGCTCGCAACAGGCTCAACGTCTCGCCGCTGGGGGCGGCTGCCCTGGCCGGCAGCGGCTATCCCATCGATCCCGAATACAGCGCCCAGGCTCTCGGCTTTGCTGGCGTGTGCCGCAATTCGCTGGATGCGGTATCCGATCGCGACTACATCTGCGATATCGCCAATGCTGGCGCCCTGATCATGGTTCACCTCTCCCGCTTTTGCGAGGAAGTGATCATGTGGTGCACGCCGATGTTCGATTTCGTTGAGGTCGGCGACCAGTTCTGCACCGGCTCGTCCATCATGCCTCAGAAGCGCAATCCCGATCTTGCCGAATTGGTTCGGGGCAAGGCGGCACGCGTGATCGGAAATCTGAGCTTTGCCGTGACGCTCAACAAGAACCTGCCGCTCGCCTTCAACAAGGACCAGCAGGAATGCAAGCCACCGCTCACCGATACGCTGGAGACGACGCGCGGCGCCGTGTCCGTGGTCGCGAAGATGATACGCAGCATCAAGGTACATGAGGACAAGATGCTCGCTGCCGCGGACATGGGCTATTCGACTGCAACCGACCTTGCGGACTATCTGGTTCGCGCCGGCCTGCCGTTCCGCGATGCTCACCATGCAGTGGCGGCCATTGTCGGACTGGCCCGGGAGAAGAGGCTTGGAACCTTGTCGGAACTCTCTCTGGACGACATGCGTCGCTTTGCGCCTGTGACTGGCGACGATGTCTATCAGGTCTTGACCGTGGAAGGTTCGGTCGCCAGCCGCAACCATACCGGCGCAACGGCGCCCGGACAGGTCCGCCGCCAGATCGCATTGGTCCGCGCAATGCTGGCCTGATTATAGATCCAGCTTCAAGTCTGGAACCTGCGCTCTTTTGAAGAGCGCAGGCTTTGCCTATGGTCGAGGATTACCGACAGGGACTTTGAGCCAACGGGGGTAAATTGGAGCACAAGATCGACGCCAATCGCCTGCCGCCCCTGCAGACGCTTCAAACCTTCGCCGTGGTCGCGGCAACTGGCAGCTTTACACTGGCGGCAGAGCAACTGAATCTGAGCCAAAGTGCGATCAGCCGGCAGATTCAGCAATTGGAACACTATTTCGGCTGCAGCTTGTTCGAGCGACATACGCGGAAGGTCGTCGTATCAGCGCAGGGACAGGCGTTGCTGCCCATAGTCGAAAGCATGATCCTGTCATTCAAGAACTCCTTCGAAGCCTTGCGGGCCCAGTCACGGACATTGACGGTGCGCATGACCCCAACCTTTGCGCGCAGGTGGCTGCTTCCACGCCTCCCACTCCTCAAGCAGGCGCATCCGGACTTGAGTATCAACATCGACACGGCCTGGTTCATCCGACCGACCTTCGGTCTTGGCGATGTGGACATGCTGATAACCTATGGCAACGGCACATCTCCGGGAATGGATGTTATTCCTCTGTTGGAGGAACGCCTGACGCCGATGTGTGCTCCCGGCCTGGCCGCCGCTCTCGGGTCACCCGCCGATTTGCACAACCTGTCTCAGTTCACCTTATTGCATTCGAATGTGCGCCACAGCGATTGGGTGCTCTGGTTGCGGGCGGAGGAGCAATACAATTTCAAGGCCTTCAGCCACCAGGTTTTTGATACCCATGATTTTGCCCTTACTGCCGCCGCCGCTGGCTTGGGCGTCGTCACCGGAGATCTGGGCATGGCAGTAGAGGATCTCAGGCGTGGCGATCTGGTGACTCCATTCGATCGGGTCGTGTCGAGCGGCTTTGGCTACTTTGCATTCTATCCGGCCCAGGAGGATGCCAGAAGGAAGGTTGCGGACTTCGCCGACTGGCTGCGTAAAGCCTGCGCCAGCTTCCAGGATTAGAGGCGGCTCTGTCGCGGTGGCAATGTGAAGTCACGACAAAACTAGGTAGCCGCAGATCAAACCGCCAAACTCTCACGTTACTCCGCCAACGATGGGGCCGATCGGGCCCAGGGTGAACCGTCCCGGGTTCGCCGGAGGCCGTTTGGTTTGAGTCAGGCTGCGATGGCTGGGTCATCCAGCGTCGCGTAGTAGCGTTCTTCGGCTTCGGCCGGCGGGATGTTGCCGATAGGTTCCAGCAGGCGGCGGTTGTTGAACCAGTCGACCCAGGTCAGCGTCGCGAACTCCACAGCCTCGAAGCTTCGCCATGGTCCGCGCCGATGGATGAGCTCTGCTTTGTAGAGGCCGTTGATCGTCTCGGCGAGAGCGTTGTCGTAGCTGTCGCCCACACTAGCGACGGAGGGCTCGATACCGGCCTCGGCGAGGCGCTCGGTGTATCGAATGCTGACGTATTGAGAACCTCTGTCGGAATGATGCACGAGGCCACTCCGGTGCACAGGTCGGCGCTCGTGCACAGCCTGCTCCAACGCGTCGAGCACGAAGCTCACATGGGCTGTCCGCGACACCCTCCAACCGACGATCCGCCGAGCATAGGCATCGATCACGAAGGCGACGTAGACGAAGCCCGACCAGGTCGAGACGTAGGGGAAGTCCGAGACCCAGAGCCGGTTTGGCGCCGGTGCATGGAAGACCAGGTTGACATGGTCCAGAGGGCACGGTGCGGCCTTGTCCTGGGTGATCGTGCGGATCGGCTTGCCACGAATGGCACCTTGCAGGCCGAGGTCGGCCATCAGGCGTTCGACCGTGCAGCGGGCAACGTCGAACCCCTCGCGCAACATCTGCCGCCAGACCTTGCGCGCGCCATAGACCTCGAAGTTCTCACCGAACACACGCTCGATCTGCGGCTTCAGCTCCAGGTCCCGCTTCGCCCGAGCCGACAGCTTCCCCGGATCGATCCGTTTGGCGACATACTCACGATAGGTTGACGGGGCGATCGGCAGCACCTTGCAGATCGGCTCGACCCCATAGGCCCTGCGGTGATCGTCGATGAAAGCGATCATGACCGGTGTCGGCGGTCGATCTCCGCCTGGGCAAAATACGCCGACGCCTTGCGCAGGATCTCG
Organism: Labrys sp. HAY1-8F; assembly: GCF_056754975.1. Classification (NCBI taxonomy): domain Bacteria; kingdom Pseudomonadati; phylum Pseudomonadota; class Alphaproteobacteria; order Hyphomicrobiales; family Xanthobacteraceae; genus Labrys; species Labrys sp. HAY1-8F. The sequence continues at coordinate 220,221 of NZ_JBPGWZ010000001.1, forward strand.
TTCGCCTGCGGCAGCTCCCGGTTCTCGCGTTCGACAGCCTTTAGCTTGGCCGCCACGTCCGTCGTCAGCCCAGGTTTGCGGCCGCTCTCGACCTCGGCCTTCTTCACCCACTCGTTCAGCGTCTGCGCCGTGCAGCCGATTTTGGCCGAGATCGACATGATCGCCGCCCAACGGGACGGATGCTCGGCCTCATGATCCAGTACGATCCGCACCGCGCGGGCACGCACCTCAGGCGAGAACTTGTTCGTTGTCTTGCTCATACGGGCTCCACCTTCTCAGGAGTTGGAGCCCTCGGCAAACCCGGCGCGGTTCATTTCGCCAGCGTGGCGACGCCGGCGAGCTGGTCGACGTCGCCACGCTGCATTGTCCACGGCCAGCGCTGTTGAGCCGCCCACCGGCCCGAAGACATCACATATCGAAGGGCCGGCGGGTTTAGCTGTGGGCAATGCCCGGTATGGCCATCATAGGGCCGTTACTGACTGCGATTAGCAGTCGCGAAACAACAAACACAGATCGCGCCCGCGATTACTTTGGCGGATCGGAAAGAGAGCATTGGTGCGGCGGATTGGTCGCGGGCGCGTTGCCCGTCGTATTGGCGTCGGCGCGCTTTTGGCGGCCACAGTGCTGCTGGCCTCTGGCGCAGCGTATGAAGCTATCGCACGCCGGGATGCCGCCACGGCGTTCCCGCCGCCCGGCAAGCTGGCCGACATTGGCGGCCGCCGTATCCACATCGATTGCAGGGGCGACGGCTCGCCGATCGTCATCTTGGAGGCTGGCGCGGACACGAGCGGATCAACGCTCTGGTATCCCGTGATGCAAGCCGTCTCGCAGACTACCCGCATTTGTTCCTATGATCGCGCAGGCCTCATGTGGAGCGACCCCGGCCCGCTTCCGCGCGATGGCGAGGCCATCGTCGCCGATCTGCAAAAGGCACTGGCCGCAACGAATGAGCACGGCCCTTATGTCATGGTTGGCGCGTCTCTCGGCGGTCCTCTCGCCATGCTCTACACCAAGCACCACCCGGCCGACGTTGCCGGCGTCGTGCTTGTCGATAGCGCGCACCCCGACCAGATCGCACGGCTTGAAGACGCCTCCGGCGTTGTGGACGAGCCGGCCCCCTTCCTGTTTCGGGCAATCGCGAACGTTGCATGGACGGGCCTGCCCCGGTTGCTCTTGCCTGCACCTGAACTGCCAGAGCTACCCGACCGCGTAGCGGCCGAGGTCGCCGCCTATCAATCGCCGTCGCTGCGCGCCGCGCTTGACGAGGCCGTAGCGATGCCGGCGATCCTCCAGCAGGCCGGCACCTTTCGCGATCTAGGGAGCCGGCCGCTAGCCGTCCTTTCCCACGCCAAGCAGTGGCAGGATTACAGTGCCGACCAGCAGGCCGTCGCCGGCATGGGCCGGGAGCAATTTGAACGCCATGAGGCCGCGTGGGCGAAGATGCAGGACGAGCAAACCGCGTGGTCGCGCGACAGCACTCACCAGACCTTGCGCGATTCAAGCCACGTCGTGCAGTTGGAGCGGCCCGACGCAGTAATCGCTGCAATTGCCGAAGTCGTCGCGAAAGTGCGACAGGCACGGCGCGAATGAGCGCACTCTTTATATATGTATGCGCGGTTTATGCCTGCCGTTTGGCCGCGAACTTGTAGAACGTGCTGCGGCTGATTTTCAGTGCCTTGCAAATCCCGGCCGGCGTCTTGTCCGTTTTCGACAAGGCTTGAATCGCCTGCACGGTTTCGTCAGGCACACCCGGCCGACCGCCCACGCGTCCCCTAGGTTCCCGACCTGTTGACGGACGTACAGGCCTGGACCGGGTTTGCTGGTCATTTCACGCACGTGCGCCCGGGCGAGGGGCCCCCGAAGTGTGCCGGTGACCTGCTCCCCTGAAAAGTCCTCGCTTTGAGGTTAGCCTGCTCTCTGACAGAGCAGACGGGCCATGAAACGATCGAGGTTCTCGGACGAACACCTCATCGGCATCCTGAAGGAGCATCAGGCGGGATTGTCCGCGCCTGAGCTGTGTCGCAAGCAGGGCATCTCGGATGCGACGTTTTACACTTGTATGGCGCTATGGAGGTGTCGGAGGGCCGGCGGTCCGGCATGAGCAGGTGTGTCGCGAGGGTCGGTGCCAGTGTCACCCGCAGAAGCCCGCGCACGCTCTGGTCGCGCCCGAAGACGCGCGTCTCCAGCTCCTGCGACGACGCTTCCATCTGGATGGCGAGCTCGAGGACCTCCTCGCCCGCAGCCGTCAGGCGGTAGCCCGAAGGCAGCTTTTCGAACATCTGCGCCCCGAGGCGTTCCTCGAGCTGGGCGATGCGTCGCAGCACGGTCGCGTGGTTCACTCCAAGGCGCCCGGCGACGGCCCGCACTGAGCCGCCGCGCGCAGCGGCAAGAAAGTGGCGAACGTCATCCCAGTCGATCATGGTGCATTCCCGCGCCGCCAGCTGCGCCTTCCGAAGCCCACTCTAACAAGCTGAGCTGTAGTGCACGCGAACGCCGCGGCGTTCAATCGGCTGACTGGATCGTTTTTGCACCACCGATGTGCGCGATTCCGCACTCACCGCCAGTCTCCAGCGAACCCATGTTGAGGCTCTCGGGGGACCTCCCCGTACAGCCAAAGACCCGAGACGGCGAACGAGGACTGCACGACATGACAAGATTAAATGGAAAGACCGCCGTCATTACGGGCGGCGCCACCGGTATCGGCCTCGCCGCAGCAAGACGCTTCATCGAGGAGGGCGCCTTTGTCTTCATATTCGGCCGCCGGCAGCAAGCGCTCGACGAGGCTGTGGCCGAGCTTGGGTCCAATGCCCGGGCGGTGAAGGGCTCGGTCTCGAAGGAGGACGACCTCGACCGCCTCTACGCGGCGGTGAAGGCCGAGCGCGGAAGCCTCGATATCGTCTTCGCCAATGCCGGGGCGGGAAGCCCGCTTGAGCTCGGCCAGATCACCGCCGAGCACATTGACGAAACCTTCGACACCAATGTGAAGGGTACGATCTTCACGGTCCAGAAGGCGTTGCCGCTGTTGGGCCCGGGCGGTTCGATCATCCTGACCGGATCGAGCGCCGGCACCACGGGCGCTCCGGGATTCACTGCCTATAGCGCGAGCAAGGCGGCGGTGCGCAACCTCGCGCGGACCTGGGCGGAAGACCTGAAGGGCACCGGCATCCGCGTAAACGTGCTGTCGCCCGGGGCGACGGCGACCGAACTCGCGAAGGAGGCGTTGGGCGAGGAGGGCCAGAAGGCCTACGGCGCGATGACTCCGCTCCAGCGCATGGCCGATCCAGCGGAGATCGGGGCCGTGGCTGCCTTTCTCGCATCGTCGGACAGCAGCTTCATGACCGCCAGCGAGGTCGCCGTCGACGGCGGCCTGGCGCAACTCTGACCCCTGTGTGGTGCCATGCCTGGCCCACGCACAACGAAGGACAAACATCATGAAAAAACTTGAAGGTAAGGTCGCAGTCATCACGGGCGGAAGCAGCGGGATCGGATTGGCCACGGCCAGGCGCTTCGTGGAAGAAGGCGCACACGTCGTGATCACCGGGCGACGCGAGAAAGAGCTGAAGGAGGCCGCTGCCGTCATCAAGGAAAACGTTACGACGGTCGTCGGCGACGTGTCGCGCCTGGACGATCTGGACCGGCTCTATGCCGTCGTGAAGGAGAAACATGGTCAGATCGATATTCTATTTGCAAACGCGGGCGCCGGAACAATCGCTCCGCTCGCGGCGGCGACTGAGGCTCATTTTGACCAGACCTTCGACGTGAACGTGAAGGGGCTGTTCTTTACGGTGCAGAAGGCCCTTCCCCTCTTCCGGGACGGCGGTTCAATTATCCTGACCTCTTCGGTTTCGAACGTGATGGGGTTGCCCGGGTTCAGCGCTTACGCCGCGAGCAAGGCGGCTGTGCGCAACTTCGCGCGCGCTTGGACACTGGAGCTGAAGGATCGCAAGATCCGGGTGAACACGATGAGCCCGGGACCGATCGAGACTCCCGCCCTGGCGACAACGACGGGCCTTACCCCTGAGCAAGCCGAGCAAGCGGTCGCCCAATTTGCCTCGCAGGTCCCCATGGGTCGCAGGGGCCAGCCAGAGGAAGTCGCGGCTGCCGTCACGTTCCTTGCCTCCGATGACAGTTCTTACATCACCGGCGTGGATCTCGCCGTCGACGGAGGGCTGGCGCAAGTCTGACCCCCGACATCAGACGCGATCGGAGAGACATCATGACCTATGCAATCATCGGCTTCGGCAATATCGGCCAGGCCCTGGCCAGGGCATTTGCCCGAAGTGGGATCGACGTATCCGTCGCAACCACGCGCGACCCAGAGAGCTTTGCATGCGCCGCGGCCGCGATCGGACCCGGTGTCACTCCCAAAAGGCTGGCGGACGCAGTCAAGGCGGACATCATCTTTTTGGCTGTCCGTTTCGAGTCCCATCCGGATGTCGCGAAGGCGCTCCCAACGTGGCAGGGGAAGACCATCGTCGACGTGACCAACGCCTACGGCGTGCCTCCTGATGAACTGGGAGGACAGCCTTCTTCCGGGTTCGTTGCCCAGGCCTTCTCCGGGGCAAGGCTGGTCAAGGGCTTCAACCATCTGATCGCTGCCACCCTCGATCAGGATCCGGCCGTGCATGGCGGCAGGCGGGTCGTGTTCCTGGCGAGCGACGATGACGCTGCCGCAGCGGAGATTGCTGCGCTCGCGGAAAATCTTGGTTTCTCGCCGATCAAACTTGGCGGGCTGTCGGAAGGTGGGCTGCTCGTCCAGGCACGCGGGAATGGCTGGGGCCCTCTGATCTTTAAGGACCTGGTCAAGTTCGACGGATGAACACGACGTGCCAACCGGCAGGGCCACGATGCACGGGGCGGATCGAGCGCGGTCCGATCCAAGCGAAATGGAGAAATTCCCATGAGCATTGAGAAGAACATCCAGACCGTGAGGGACTTCTTCGCCGCAATCGGCCGCGGCGACAGGGAGGCTCTGCTGACGCTGGTCGCCGAAGACATCGAGTGGATCATTCCGGGCGAGCACTGGCCGCTGGCGGGAACGCGCCACGGACACGCCGGGCTGGCGGATTTGCTTGAGACGGCATCCAAGTCGATAGAAACATCCACGGAACCCCGGGAGTTCGTAGCGCAAGGAGACCGGGTCTTCGTTGTCGGCTTCGCGAGGGGAAAGATAAAAGCTACGAACAAGACGTTCGAGGACGACTGGATCTTCGCCATCACGGTTCGGGACGGCAGGCTGACCAACATCCGGGAATATGTCGACACGCAAGCACTGGCCCGGGCCTCGCGGATGGACGCGTCTGGGCCTGCGTAGCGCTGGCCGTCCGCAGCCATCAACTCGGGGCAGACGGTGGATCACCCGTGGATTGCCCGCCGCCGCCCACCCATCAAATACCTAACCGTAAGGGAGATTCCGATGTACGACCAATCGAAGCTATCCGAACTGACCCGGTTCGCCCGCATCGATGCGGGTTCCACCGTCATCGACGTTTACCCGGGCGACGGCGACTGGACGCGCCTGTTCTCCGGGGTCGTGGGACCCCAAGGTCGGGTCTACAGCTTCGTGCCGGCCGAAGTCGCCCACTTCAAGAACGATCCGGTCGGCCGCATGCGGACGCTCGCGAAGGAGCCGGGCCGAGAGAACGTCGAAGCCGTATCGGCGGACCTCGTGGCAATGCCGGAGGTCACCCCGCCCGCGAATGTCCTGTGGCTGCACCTGTTCTACCACGATCTCCACACCGCTCTCATCCAGGCCAGAGGCGCGACCGCATCCGACTTCAATCGGGCCGTCTACGAGCGGCTTAAGCCGGGTGGGTACTACGTCATCGTCGACCACGCCGCCGCAGCGGGGACGGGTACGAGCAACACCCAAGCGCTGCATCGGATCGACCCTGCGTCCGTCCGCAAGGAGGTGGAGGCGGCCGGCTTCGTATTGGACGCGCAAAGCTCCATCCTCGCGAACAAGGACGACTCGCACTCGATCAAGGTTTTCGATCCCTCGATCAAAGGCGAGACTGATCGCTTCGCCTTTCGATTTTTGAAGATCTGACTCTGACCAAATCCCCTACGACGAGGTCGGCTCTCTTGTGGGAGGCGGCGTTAACAAGCGCGATGACCGAATGTGGGTCGATTTCGGAACGACAGCTGACCGCAAAAGTTGGTTGAAACCGGATCGTCCGCTGTCGACCCCGCATTCGAGTGTCCGGAACGCGCCCCGTCTCAGCCATTCGACGCGTTGGTCGTAACCCCTGAAAGCCGCTGCGCGATTAGTCGCCTAAGCTTTTGCTCGCCCGTCCAGCCACGCAGCGAGGCCGTCCAGCGTCTGCAGTCCGTATTCCACCGCGCCGAAGCCGATGACCACCTGACGCCGTTCGCGGCTGGGGTGGAGCTGGCGCATGGTCAGCACCGTCTTGCCATCGGCCTGTTCGTCGAAGGTCACCGTGACGCGAAAACGATTAGGGTCGTCCGGGTCGGGCGTGCCATGGTCCATCACGATCCGCTCGTTCGGCACGATTTCCAGGAAACGCATGAGGTTGGGGAAGCGCTGCTCCTTGCCCTCGAACATGCCAACCATATCGAAACGCCAGAACCCGCCCTCGCGGATATCGGCTTTGTGGTTCTCGATATTGAGGGCGGTCGGGCCGAACCATTGGGCGAGTGCCTTGGGATCCATCCAAGCGGCAAAGACCTTGGCGCGCGGGTAGTTCAGTAGCTTGACCAGCACGATCTCGCGATCAAGCGACCAAGTCTCAAACTGGCTTGCCATGTCCTTCCTCGTCCTCTTCCGTCTTGTCCAGATAGACTTCCAGTCGGTCCAGCCGTTCGGCCCAGCGCTGGCGCTCCGCTTCCATCCAGTTCGCCGCCTCGTCGAAGCGCGGCCGCACCAGCCGGCACCAGCGGCTGCGCCCGCGCTTTTCGCTGGCGATCAGCCCGCAATCTTCCAACACCCTGAGATGCTGGGCGAACGAGGGCAGCGCCATGTCGAACGGCTCGGCCAGGACGCTGACCGGCACCTCACCCTCGGCAAGCCGCGACACCACCGCGCGGCGGGTCGGATCGCTGAGAGCATGAAAGGCAAGGTCGAGGGGGGTCGAATGATAGGGCATGTGCATCCGTAAAATGGTCGCGGGCACCGGTCAATGACAAAAAGGCACTTGCCTTAGTGTCTCTGTTCGAACATAAAGGTACTTGCCTTAGTATTTGGCCCGTGCAGGGCGAGTATGCAACCACACGCAGGGAGGCCCCGGTGGTAGTTCGTGTCGATTTCAACATCTCACTCGACGGTTTCGCGACAACGACGGACCAGACGCCCGAGCAGCCGATGGGCGCCGACTGGATGCGCCTCGTCGGCGCATATATCGCGACAAGGACGATGCGTGAGCGCGCGTTCAAGGACACCAGCGGTGAAGGTACGACCGGCGTCGACGACAGATATGCCAGGGCGTATTTCGACAATATAGGTGCGGAGATCATGGGCGCCGGCATGTTCGGACTGCACAGCTTCCCCGATGACCCGAACTGGAAGGGGTGGTGGGGCGACGAGCCACCGTTCCGCGTCCCAGTCTTCGTCCTGACCCACAGGAAGCTGCCCTCGATCGAAATGGCCGGCGGCACGACATTCCATTTCCTCGACGCCACACCGGTCGAGGCGCTCCGGCAGGCTGTTGCCGTCGCGGGTGGAAAGGACGTGCGGGTTGGCGGCGGAGCCAGCACCACCCGCGATTTCCTCAAGACGGGGCTCGTCGACCGTCTCCACGTCGCCATCGTCCCGATCCTGCTCGGACGCGGCATCCGCCTCTGGGACGACCTGCGAGGCTTCGAACTTGGCTACACGGCAGAGTCAGAAACGGCAGAGAGCGGCACCATTCACCTGACATTCCGGCGCTAACCGCTGGCGCATGGACAGCATAATCATGGACTGCCCATAGGCGTCCATGATGTCGGTTTTTCGAACAGTCAGCACCGGTGGCGCCAGTCCGCTTCTGGGTCGGCATTCGACTGTCCGCAATGCGCCCCATGTCAGCCGTTGAAGGCGCGCGAGGTCGCTTCCGAAAGCCGCCGTCATTTAGGTTATGTCATTCATATTATCGCCCTCGAAGAGACCGCGATCGAACCAGCTGTCCTGGCGCAAGGTCGATGATCTGCAACTCACATCCGGTGAGCCGTAATATAGAGGATCGGGAGACCGCTCGAGCCGGGAGCTACCCAGCTCGCACGAACGGTCTGACTGCCAGTGGCGTTGGCGCGAACTGCATCCATGTCGCCAGCCCGGTTCACCAGGATTATTTTCAATTCCGGGAATATTCTGTCGAAATTTCTGAAATGATTTGGACGGAGATGCAGATTGATCTTCAGTAATTGATCGAATCGTGATGAAGACAGCTGGCGCTGAAAACTAAAGGTTGACAATAAGACTCAAGGTTCGTATTTTTTCGATATCGATATTTTCTTGCCGAGTTTTGATTTTACGCGGTTGGCCCCGCGTTCTGAACGAACCTCCCTTTAAAGCATCGTTATCACCATCCGCGGCTCTCAAACGCTGCGATCATTAATCTTGCTATGGAGGGGTTTTTCATGACCACTGGCACAGTCAAATGGTTTAATTCCACTAAAGGTTTCGGCTTCATTCAGCCTGACAGCGCCGGTCCAGATGCTTTTGTCCACATCTCGGCTGTCGAGCGCGCTGGCATGCGCGAAATCGTCGAAGGCCAGAAAATCCGCTACGATCTGGAGCGCGACAATAAGTCGGGCAAGATGTCGGCCTGCAATCTGCAGGCGGCCTAATCGATCCGGGATCTGCTTTCGCTTGACCACGGATGTACTGGCACTGCCGAAAGCATGAGACCAAGTGAGGTCAGGCAATTTGCCTGACCTTTTTTGTTGCGGCTCTCCTGGAGAGCACCCATCACGAGGATAGAGATGATCGGGGACTACACCAAACCGCGTCAACAAGCCGAGGTTGCCTTCGGCAAAACACAGTCGCAGTTCTTCGCGCGCGGGCGCGCTTTCGAGGAGCTCGATTCGATAACGGTTGCCCGGGATGAAAAAATCCTGAGGCTGCGGGAAGCGCGTCTTGCCAGGCAATTGCAGGACGGCATCGAATTGGTTGCCAAGCCAGCCTCGAAACGAACCAGAAAGTCCTGACTTCAGTCAGCAACGCAGTTCAATTGGAATAGAGATTTGAGAAACATCAGAAACGACGAATTTTCTGACCGTCGCAGCAGGGCTATCGACGCAAAAGCAGCTCTCCTGCAGGGCTATCGCGCCGCCAAGGAGGCTGCCGCGCCAAGCCGTGAGACCAGGCAGGCGGAACGAATTGCGATCGCCGAAGCCCGCGAGTTGCGACGCGTCGAACGCGAGCAGATCAAGCTGGCTGAACAAGCCCGGCTCGAAGCAGAGATTGCGCAGCGCAGTGCGATAGCTATGGCGGCCGCGAGCGCTGAGGCAGACGCTCGCGAACTGGCTGCCAAGACGCGCATCTCCCGTGTCATCGAGGACGAAGCAGCCCGTAAGGCTGAACGGGACCGCCGTTACGCCAACCGCAAAGCCCGCCAGATCTGAGGGACTCGAGCCTAGCGTAGCGGATCGAGATTGTCCGGGCTTGGGCTTGAGACCATCGCATTTTCTGGATCGGATTATCTGGGATCGTAGTTCAACCTGGACTCATATGCTACGAGCCTTCATGCCCCTTCGGCCGCTGTTCGCAAGGCGATCCTGGCAGCGCGCATTTCGTGGAAACGTTCATGGGCGCAGCCAGTCACGCTCTTTATTGCGGCGCCTGTGCCTGACTTCTGCACTGTTGAGCAGATCATCAGGCTTTTGATTCAGCAGATCCACGACATCATGTTGCGCGACCTGACTGACAAGGCACCTTGCCAGGCAACCGAAAGTCTCGTTTTTGCAACTTGCCGTTCGAGCCCAGGCGGTTCGATCCTTTCAATCGAGGCCGCGCCTCGGGGGTACGATCTGCGACTGGAATATCTCGAACTCGATCTGCGTTCGGATCTGCTCCGCGCTGCCGCGCACGACCACGAAGTGCTCCTTGTCGAAGTATATCGTCGAAGTGTCGCCGTCGTTGCCTTCGACATAGCAGATGCGGCTCACGTTCACTTCGATCAGATGTAGATCATAGCTTCTCTCGAACCTGCAGAATACGGGGATCTTTGCCGCCACCGCTTCAAGGCGATCATGCGTTTCTGGCGATCCATGCATTTCAACCACCCCACACAAAAACGAGCGCAATGATGGCTCTTCCAACGCGGAAATGTAGCGAGGCCCGCGCGCAAGTCCAGAATGCCGCAGCGGCAGTTCGTCAAAAAAATGCCCGCCACGCACAAGAGGAATAGCGAGCGGGCAAGGGTCGGAACTGTCGATCTCTCCGGGACGAGAGGACAGCCAAACCGCCAGCACTCGCCAGGAATACCTCGATGTCACGTTGGCTCAGCGTGGAGCACGGATACAACCGAGCTGCATGCTGGATAATAGGGGGCGGGAACGGCCGGCATGGGAAATGGTCGTCATCCCCGACCTCACACCGACCAAACTCTTACATGACATTGCCCCTCGAGCCTTGGGCAAAAAAATTGAGGCGACAGGCCGAAGAGGGATCATCGGCCCGGAGATTTCCATGCGTTACAGTCTCGGCAAAACGAACTCGACGCGCCGGTTCAACGCGCGCCCATCCGGGTTGTCCGTGCTATTATCCAGCGTATTCGCAGCGATCGGGCGGCTGTCGCCGAAAGCCTTTGCCGACAATCTTGCCTTCTCTACTCCATGTTTCACGAGCCATTTCGCGACGGCGTTCGCCCGCTGGAGAGACAGGCCCTGATTATATCGGGCCGAGCCTTTGGAATCGGTGTGGCCCTCGACAACGACTATGCCGGTGGGAATGGATGCAATCAGGCGGGCGATATCGGCAAGCGTCGGTTCGGCGGCCGGCTGTATGGTGGCCTTGTCGAAATCGAACAGGATATCGCCTTTCATGGAAACTGTGACGGTTTTCGCCTCTTGCCGCACAGCAAGACCGCTGTGTTGAGCGGCGAGCCTGTCGGCTTTCGCAGACAGATCCAACACAGCATTATTGAGATCGGACGGCAGGCCCTTGAGATCGGACGGCACGCCCTGGAGATCCAGAATCGTAGCCTTGAGATCTCGGATATCACGCTTGTACGAGGGATCTTCCGCGGAAGAGTTGCTTGTGCCAGCCACCATCATGCCCAGCACGAGGGCATACTTGCTTAGGCCGCCCATCGTTATCGATCAGTGAGCTTGATTGCGTCGAGCGTCTCGACACCTGGGATCGTCAACGACACTTCGGTGACGTCTTTTGGTGGAGCGGGAAACCGGCCGTGCCAGGAGCCTGCGATCAGAGAATCCTTGCTGGTTTTGATGATCAGATTGGGATTTGTCAGTGGCTGGTCATTGTTGTCTGTCAGCAGCAGATGCTTCTTGTTCCCGGCAAGAACATAGAAGCTGTTCTCATAGGCGTCCCGGCTGATCGAATCATAGATCCGCTCCAGCTTGTCCGCCACGAGAGGCTTGAAGCGCAGCTTGATCGTCAGGATGTCGCCGTGCCGGACTGCCTCGATCACCTGAGCTTCGGCGGCCCCGCCATTGGTCAAACCCGTGGCCAGGGGGGCGGTCGAAGCAGCCTCGACTTGTGTTTGGGCAGATGCCGTTTGAGCCAATCCAATCACCGCTAGGAAGGTAGCAAGTGTAAAGATTTTCGTAGCAGCTCTGGTCACTTTCACGACAATATTCCTCCGTTCTTCAAAGCTTATGACAATTCATTCGAATCACGAATCGTATACTCGATGGCTTACTCACGTGCGAGAAATTTTGCGACTTCTTAGAACTCACATGTTTGTCCCTTCTCTGACCGCACCCTACCCGTCTCTAATTGCAGTGACGTGGAATCATCGAAATTTCTGACTCGGAGTACCTGCGATCAACGCTAGTCGGGAAGGGCAGATGCACCGGATTGAGCCGTATTTTCCTCTTTCGCACGGGGTGTCTCGCGTCGGTGATCGTCGGATCATCAAAGGTGCCGCGTTCATGCTCGACGCCTTGCCCCGGGCCAAGGCCCTGCTTGGTGACAGAGGCTAGGATGCCGACTGGTTCCGCGCAGCGCTCGCGGAGCGCAAGATTGCCGCTTGCATTCCGTCAAAGATAAATCGGAAGATGCCGATCCCCCGCACAACACCGCGCTCTACCGCCAGCGCCACAAGATTGAGATTATGTTCGGCAAACTCAAGGACTGGCGCCGCATCCACACCCGTTATGATCGCTGCGCGCTTACATTCTTGTCCGCCATCTGCATCGCGGCGACGGTCACCTGCCGGCTCAATCAATGAGGCCTGAGCCTAAAGCCTGTTGCGTGTGAGTTCTCGTTGAAGCGCGACTTGCAAGCAGGCGAAAGATAGCGCGTTCATCGGCAGGCTGCCATCAGCTTGCGGCGGAAGACCTCGGCCGGGGTTTGGTAGCCCAGGCATTGGCGGGGCGTAGGGTTGGACCAACCTCGCTTATGCGGGGTAGTTTAATTGCGTCCGGAAAACTAAAATCGCCGATGAGAGCGTATCGGGCGGAGCAGTTCTTGTTCCCGCCCTAGCTTGGCGGCGATGTGGCCGGCGAGCTGGTCGAGGGCCGAGCTCATCGCCTCGACCTGGGCGGGTGCTCCGGTATCGGCCGGGGGCACGGCGATGCTGGCCTGGGCGGCGGCACTGCGTCCGCCATTGCGGTAATGCAGCCGCCATTGCGCCTGCAGCATGACCACGCCCTCGGCATTGGTGTCGAAACGGCTGACCGAAAGCTCCAGCGTCGCCGCTTCCTTGCCCGACACGGTCTGGCTGGTGGTTACCAGCGAGCCGGCGGGCAGGCGCCGGCGCAAATTCTCGGCGAGCACGCGCTGCACCATGGAGCCCATCGGCTCGCCCCAGCGTTCGAACTCGGAGACGCCGAGCTGGACGTCGCCGGAGCGGCGCACCAGTTGCGGACGGTCGAGATATTTGGCGACATCCACCGTTTCGATCGACAGCGAGACGGGCCGGCCCGCCACCCGTTGTCCGCCCTGGGAGGCCAGGGTGTAGATCTTGGCCTCGGGCGATGCGCAGGCTGCGAGCAGGCAGAGAGCCAGGCCCAGGCCCGTGAGGGCCGCGATGCGTCCAGAACGACGGAAGGAGGAGAACGGCATCAGTTGCTTCCTCTGGTCTTGCCCCGGATCAGGGATTCGGGGTGCTGCTGCATATAGTCGGTGAGCACGCGAATGGACCGCACGGCATCGTCGACCTGCGACATCAGGCGCGTGAGGTCGCGCTTGAAGCTGGACGAGCTGCCATAGCCCTGGTCGAAAGAGCCCAGGGTGGAATTGATGCGTTTCATCGACTGCTGGGCGGTGTCGAGCACCGGCTGCAGCCTCTGCATTGCCGGGGCGAGATCGGTCTTGGCCTTGTCGATCAGCTCCCGCGCCGAGGTGAGGGCGCCGGCGAGCGAGCGCAGCGATTCCTTGATCTCCGGTCCGGCGGCAAGGTCCTGGAACGACTTCATGGTGTCGTTGGCCTGGACCACCAGTTTGTCCAGCGGCAGTTTCGAGATGCGGTCGAGGATGTCGTTGACCGAACGCAGGGCGGAGTCGAACTGGTTCGGACTGGTGGGGATCACCGGATAGGTGTCACTGGTGTCCAATTGCGCTGGCCCGGCCTTGGGGTCGATGTCGAGCGACACCACGCTCTGGCCAGTCAGGTAATTGCTGGTCTTGATCTCGGCGCGCAGGCCCTTGGCGACCAGCGATTTCAGCACGGTTTCGGGATTGATCGGGCCGTCCGCGCCGACGATCTGGATGCGCTGCGGCTCGATTTCGATCAGCACCGGCGCGCGCGGCGTGTTCTTGCCGATGTTGTATTGTAGGCTGACATTGATGACCTCCCCGATCTTGAGGCCGTGCCACTCCACGTTGGAGCCGGCGGCAAGGCCGCCCACGGAGGAATCGAAATAGACCAGATAGCGCAGGCGAACGGTATATTTGGCCTCGTCGGCACTGGCCTGGTCCCGGTAGAGGGTGAAAGCCGTCTTGGGAGCGGCGCGCTCGTTCGAAAGCACGTCGGCCGGCGTATCGAAGGCGATGCCGCCCGCGAGCAGGGCCTGGATGGAATCGAGCTGGAGCCGAAAGCCCTGGGGACCGGTGGTGAGGGAGACCCCGGAGGCATTCCAGAAATTGGTACTGGTGCGCACTTCCTTGTCATAGGGATCCCTGACGAAGGCGCGGATGGTGATGCCGTCGGCGAGGTTGGAGGAATCGTAGCCGAGGACCTGACCGACTTCGAGGCCGCGATGGAAGATCGGCGATCCCGCGCTGATCGAACCGATCTGCGTGGTCTTCAGGGCAAATTCCGTTCCGGGCGCGTCGGTGGGAATGACGGGAGGCAGCTCGAGGCCGGCGAAGCTGTCGGCTGTCGTGCCGGCCTTGCCGGGATCGAACTCGATATAGACGCCGGAGATGATGGTCGACAGGCCGGAAATACCGGAACTGGCCGACAGGCGCGGCCTGACGACCCAGAACAGCGTGCCCTCGCGCATCAGCGGTTCGGCCTGCTTGGTCATATCGGCGGCGACGATGACGTGGCTGCCGTCCGGCGCAAGCGCGACGCTCTTCACCGTGCCGAAGACGATGGCCTTGTAGCGGATCTGGGTCTTGCCCGGCTCCAGCCCTTCCGCCGTGCGCATGGTGATGGTGATCACGGGCCCCTTCTCCGACAGCGTGACCCAGCCCAGATAGAGCGCGATCCCGGCCGCCACGATCGGGATCAGCCAGATCGCGGACAGGCGGCGACGGCGCGGCGGATCGATATCCGGCGTGGCCGTGTCACTGCCGTTCTTGGAGGCGTCGGAGTCGGTCAATGGCCCTTCTTCCCTGTGTCGCGGCGCAAGACATCCCACATCAGCCGTGGGTCGAATGATTCGGAGGCGATCATGGTGATGATCACCACGCTGGCAAAGGCGATCGCCCCGATGCCGGGCTCGATGGTGGCGATCTCGCCCAGCTGCACCAGGGCGACCAGGATCGAGATCATGAAGATGTCGATCATCGACCAGCGTCCCACGAACTCGATGATCCGGTAGAGCACCGTCCTGTCCTGCAGACGCCAGGTCGAGCCGCGCTGGGTGGTGATCAGCAGCATCGTCAGGCCCGCCAATTTGAGCACGGGAACCAGGATCGAGGCGAAGAAGACCAGGGCGGCCAGTGGCCACAAACCGGCATCGGCCAGGGCGATGACACCGCTGATGATGGTATCGGGCTCGCCATGCCCGAGCGAGATCACCGTCATGATCGGGAAGAGATTGGCCGGTATGTAGAGGATGGCGGCGGTGATCAGCAGGGCCCAGGTTCTGGTGAGGCTGTTGGGCTTGCGTTGATGCAGGGGCGCCGAACAGCGTGGACAGGCCGCGTCATGGCCGGAAGCGGGCAGGTTCGACACGAGCCAGCAGGATTCGCACAGGGCGGTCGGGCGGCTCGGATCCACCCGGGGAGGATGGGGAGCCACGCCCTTGCGCGCAAAGCTGCGCCAGATGGTTTCGTCGTCCAGGAGGGAGCCGGTCGCCACCGTCACCAGCATCAGCGCCACCACGGCGAACACGGCGGGGCCGAGATCGACGTGTGCGAGATCGATCAGCTTCACATAGGCGACGAGAAGGCCGAGCATATAGACTTCGATCATCGCCCAGCGGCCGACGAAACTGGCGCCGCGATGGACGAGCGGCAGCCAGCGCGGCGGGCGCCGCATCCTCAGCCCGGTCAGGACCGTGAGGCGGGCGAGAATCTGCAGGCCCGGCGCCACCAGCATGGTGAAGGCGACGACGATTCCCAGTTCCCACAATCCCTGGTCGTAGAGCGCCTTGATGCCGGTGACGAGGCTGGCCACCTGCGCGCGCCCGGATATTTCGAGCTTGATGAAGGGCAGGAAATTGGCCATGGCAAAACAGATGGCACCGGCCCAGCTATAGGCGTAGGCGTGGCTCAGCGAGATGGCGCGATAATGCTCCATCGTGGCGCCGCAGCGCGAGCAGCGCGCGCGCATGCCGTCCTGGAGCGGCGGCACGTCATGCAGAAGCCCGCAATCGTGGCACTCCATGATCTGGGTGGAGCTTCGCGTCGTCGGGGTGATCACCCGATCTGTCCGGCCGGCTACCATGTCACCGTTGCACTCGAATCACAAAAGAACTCCGGCCCTGCCGCAACGTCATTTTGCCAATGGAGACGATGAATCTCCCCTGAAGTCTCTCTTCGAGCCGATCGTAAATCCGATGTCTTAATATCGAACGGCTCTATTCCTAAACGTTCGCTAGCGGACAACTGCATTGCCGCAATACGCCTCTGCCGGTCCTTTGTTATTAATGCCCACCACTCACAACCAAGGTTTGCACGGGCAGAAGCATGGCTTGGATCCGCAGGATCATGGCGTGTACCAGACCGACCGTGTCAACGATATGGAGAAAGAGCCAACGTCCCGAGCTGATGTCTTGCGCGGCTAACGCGTCATGATTGTTAGTATAGACATTGGCTATGCAGCTGCCACCGGGCGGTACGTCTTCTAATTGCTCGGCATAAAGCGGTTCCAGATAAGCAGTGAT
The DNA here is from genome assembly GCF_056754975.1 of Labrys sp. HAY1-8F. Classification (NCBI taxonomy): domain Bacteria; kingdom Pseudomonadati; phylum Pseudomonadota; class Alphaproteobacteria; order Hyphomicrobiales; family Xanthobacteraceae; genus Labrys; species Labrys sp. HAY1-8F. The sequence goes on from NZ_JBPGWZ010000001.1 coordinate 236,844, forward strand.
GGAACCCGGTGGCCCTACCTTCTGGACGTCGATCAGCTGGTCTGTGGGACGAAATTGTCCGGTAGCGACGACATCTTGAACCAAGGTTACTTCCATTGGAATAATAGCGAAGGGTTTACCTATACAGGTCGCTTCGGCGATCATGCCGACCTTCAGTACTTGAGCCTCGATCTGATCAAACCCAGCTACGAGCGCAGTCCGTCCTGCTCCGGCCGGCACCAGAATACCTGCCGGTCGAAACGTTGTTACCACGTCACCCGGTCGTAACGTGAATTGCTGCAGAGTGCCTGCGATGCCAGCGCGCACGAGTTTCTTGTCCAACTCAACCTGTGCCTGCGCCAAGGCTGCCTCGCTACTGGCCTTTTGCGCTGGCAGAAGCGTGGATATCTGTGCTTGGAGGGTCTGCTTATTCGCTTTGGCGGCATCGGCTGACCCCCTTAAGCCCTCAACGGAAACCTGCAGGCGTTCAATTTCTCGTACGGCGACTACATCGGCATTGCGTCGCATGAGCTCCTGCTTTGTCTTCAGTTCGTCAAAAGCTTGCTGATAAGCTCCTTGCGCCTGCTGAATTGTCCCGTCTGCAGCTCCTAGTTTGGTCGAAGTTACAATTATCTGAGCATCGATTTCAGCGATCCTGCGCTTGGCAGCCTCCACAGCGGCTTTCTGATCTGAGTCATCGAGCTGAAACAGCGGATCTCCGGCCAGGACCTTTTCATTGGTGTTGACAAACACCTTCGCTACTCTTCCGTTTCCTTCCGGTAGAATTGAGACGGTGCGGTAAATGGTGGTGGCGTACTTGGTCGAAGGATGGAAGTAGAAGATCAGTGTGATTAATAAAACCGTCAGAATCACACAGGCGCTGATCCCCCATCGCAATTCGTACCAAACAGAATAGATAGTAATGTCACGACCAATACGCTTGTTCTGGACATAGCGGCGAACTAGATAATCGGGAAGAATCGTCAACATCGAGCACAGCAATAGCTCAAACACCGTTTAGTTTCCTTTGTTCAACGGAGGTGCGTTAGGCACTCCTTCGGGCGCAGGGTCATGCTCGTCGTGATTAGGATTCAGGTCAGATGCTGAGCGAAGGGGCAATTCGGCTGGGCGGTTCGGGGTGGCGCGGCCTAATGAATCACGAACAGGGGTTGGATTTTCCTGATGTTCGTCGTGTTGTTCGGCGATCTTTGCAAGAGAGCCCGCGATGGATGCGAGCGGGGTAGAGAAGTCGGGAATACGGATGAGAGCCAGCAACAAGCCGGCGATCCAGAAAAAATGGTTGTGCGTGAAAAGAGAAATCAAAACCAGAACGGCAACAACTTCCATTTGGACTAAGTTGGTTCTGTGCGCCATCCGTTCGGGAAGGGCATGGAGCTGGAAGTAGAGGTTGCCAATGACGAGGATTAACACCAGCATGACGACGACCATCCCGCTGAACAGGACGTCGGTTTCGCCAGGTGCGGTGATAAAAAACGGCAGATGGCCTAAAGCAGACCGATGAATTCTTCCGTCCAACGAGATCGCCCCTTAGTTTTCGATTTGCCCCATCTAAGTGGCCTTGGGGGGGCTGTCTTGCCATTTCGCGCCAGCACTCAGCGCTTCGATAGCCCTTACAGATCAAGTCGACATAGCGAACGACACAATCAAACGCACTCGTGCGTGGTTCCGAGAAATTGGGCAAATTCGTTGCTGAACAGGCGCCGAGCGCGCTTCTTCACAGCGGGAAGGCCCTCGATCCGGTCACTGGCAGTATCGCTGCCATCAGCGTCCTTAAGGACGGCATTGTATTCAGCCACGTCACGCCCTCCTGTGCATGCCGGCAACAAGTTCAGGTGCTGGTGTGCGCCCTTGGCGGCCCGCAAAGCGGCAAACACCGCCTCCACGACGCGTTTTTCATCCGGCTTGCGTGCCCGGTTCAGGCTCTCCGACAACAGGCGGATCGTTTGGTCGATGGCCTCGACATTCTGGGAATTGGCAGGGCGCAAAAGTGAATTGTTTCATGATCGTCCGTCCAGGATTGGAATGACCGGGCCAGCCGGCAGGCCGGCCCGGATCGGCTCTCAGAAAGCCCGATTCCCCGGAGGGGCCGGGCGAGTTCAACGTGCCATAACGCATAAGCCCGCCGCTGCTTCTCATTTGCCAGAATATCGATACGGGCATATTGATCTAAATCAGGTTGCGGATCGCGAGGGATCGACGCTCCGTGGCGGGAATGCCTTGACCTCCGCCAACGCCCCATTTCCTGCTTTTTTGCTTGTTGCAAGTGCGCAACAAGGCACCCTAGGAGGACGGTCGGGATAAGCGCCTTCTCCCGACCGGCCGTGTTCGTAGGGAAGCCTTTTGGGCTCTCGTTCGCTTGCACGGTGCCACATCGGCAATTTTAATGCTGACCGTTTCTTCGCGGGTTTCTTCTGTGTCGTCGCTCTGTATTTCGTGAGAAATATCCAGGCGTTGCTTGTAATATGTCGTCGAAGCAACGCACATGTCAGTATTTTTTGGCTGGTCATTTCGTACGAATTTGTCTTTTTTATTTTTCAATGAAGCCACTCCACATTCAGAATGAATCAGTTGTCGGAGTGCTGGGTCAATTAAAGGGTCGCAGTGCACAGCGACGGCGCAATCTTCACTTATAGGCCATGCGGTCACAGCTGCTTTGACATGAATCAAATGGCCCCGCGCCGGTACGCAGAACCTGGCTCGTCATGAGCAGGCTCGCCGAGCGTGCTTTGCTGCGTGGTCAATAACGCTCACTCGTGGCAAGGGGCGGCGATCACCAAACGGCTCGACCGGCTCGATCATCACAGAGTGCGGTTTAGGCGCGATCTCGGAATCGCAGTCGAGTCGCCCGCAATTTTCATGCGCTTCTGGCCGGCCACAACACCGGCTTTGCCGGAGTCTACTGCGTAAGCCACTCGCGCAAAACTTGGCGAGAAGTTGGATTCCTTCGTTATCGAGTTCGGTTGTCGGCTGGCCAAGAAGCCAAAGCTACGACAAGAGATTGGCGAGGACCTGCCAGGATCGATCACCTACCAGACAGCCACGACTTAGCCACACTTTCTGGTATTAAGCCTTCCGGAACAGGATGCGCAATTGTGGGCCGGAAATCGTCGCCATCGTCCTGCTGGGGACGGGCAAGACTGCAATTTCCGCAGATGCATTGATATTTTCTTGAGCGAGAGCGGCGATGAGCACTTGGCTCGAAGTTGTCCGCATCCGCACCGCCGCAGGACGAAGCCTCCAAGGATTGCATTCCAGATCTGTTCTCGATGTCAAAGATCGAGGGCTTTGCGGAGAGCTTCCAGCCGTTCCATCGCAACAACGCCGTCGTGGATGGTCGGAGCAGGCGTGTTTTCCCCCTTGAGCCCTGGGACAACGTCAGCAAGGAGGGCATGGTATCCCTTGAAATCCTCGTTGGCGGCTGCAGTGAAATTGGGTTTCCAGGTCAGGCTGTCCTGGGTGTCGGTGAGGGTTGCCGCTGCATCGGCTGCCTTGAAAGGGGGATCTCGGTGCCAACGCACCTCCACCACATCTTCGATCTCCAAACGTTGATGATCTCCCATGACATCGATCCGCTCGACTGGCGTGCCCCGGGACTGGATCGTGCCCATTGCTACGGTGCCGATGGCGCCGCAATCGAAGTCCAGAGCAATGTGGAACAGTACCCGACCCGGCGTCTTCTCCACTTTGCGTGCTGTCAGGGCGCTGACGGGCGAGACGAGGTGGGAGACTAGATCCATGTAATGCACACAATGATGCAGGAAAAAGCCGGTGTAATCGACGCTGCCGGCGAAATAGCCGGGCGCCGTCATGTAGTAGCCGGTGAGACCAAGAACGGGGCCGAAACGGCCGGATTTCAAGATGTTATGTGCAATCTTGTTCCCTACTGAATAGCGTTTCATGAAGCCAACAAGCAGGGGCTTGCCAGCCTTTTCGGATGCTTGACGCAATAGGCGAGCCCCCTCGGCCGAGCCTGAGGGAGGCTTTTCCATGAAAACGGGCAGTCCGTGTTCCAGCGCAGCCTTGCCGAAGGAAAGGTGCTGGTCGGGGCCGACGGCCATGCCGACGGCATCGATGCCGGGCGTGCGGATCAACTCCGTTGCGTCGGTGAGGAGCGTCGAAACGCCGAATTGGCGGCCGGCATCGGCCAGGCGCTTGCCGTCGATGTCGCAAAGGGCTGCGATTTTGACGTCGTGGCGTGCGAGCTGGGGCAACAGCATCTGGGTGGCGTGCACGCCACAGCCGATCCAGCCGATATTCAAGGTCATCTGCGAAATTCCGTCAGCGAGATATGGGAGCGGATGAAGGAGGCTGAGGCGGCGAGGCGTTCGCTCTCGTCCTCATGTGGCGCGCGCCATTGTGCCAGGGGCACGCCGAAACGATCATCGTTGCGCCGGAAGGGTTCGAGTGAGATGGGGCCGCTATAGTCGATGTCGTGAAGGGCGCGGCAGACGTCGACCCAGTCCGTGGCGCCCGTTCCCGGAAACCCGCGATGGTTCTCATTGGCCTGGAAATGCACGAGAAGAGATCCGGCAAGGCGAATGGCTTCCGAGACGGAGGCTTCCTCCATATGCATGTGGAACGTGTCGAGCATCAACCGCACAGCGACATGGTCGATGGCATGGAGCAATTCCATCGCCTGCTGCGTGGTGCACAGCACGTCGCTTTCGAAACGGTTCAGGGGCTCGACGGCGAGGGTAACGCCAAGGCGTGCGGCATGATCGCCTGCTTCCCTCAGGCCGACGACACAACGCTGCTTTCGGGCGAGGCGCTCGGTCTCGGACACCGGCTGGGGGGCACGGCCGGCAAAGACGAGCGGATTGCCTGTCAGCGGGCCCCCCACCACTGTCGCGCCGAGCGCGGCCGCGCAGTCGGCGGCATATTTCAAATAGTCGATGCCGGCCCGGTGGCTGTCTGCGTCCTCCGAGGACAGGTTGCGCTGCAGATTGACGCGAGCCGCCAACACCACTCCAAGACCCGCGTCGGCGAGGGCCGCACGGGCCGCCGCCAGGTCCATTTCCCCGGGCTCGGGCACCAGGAGCTCGACGAAGTCGTAGCCGAGTTCCTTCATGCGAGTGAAGAGGGGAAAATGCTCGGCGGCAAAGGGCCGGGCATATTGCATCGATATCAGGCCGATAGGATTCATTGTATCATTTCACGGTTTGCAGATGGCAGGCGCGGCGTTGGCTTCATCATCCCTTCACCGCTCCTTGGGTCAGGCCGCCGACCAGGCGTTTCTGCACGATGAGGAAGAGCAGCGTCGCAGGCAGGGCACCGACCACGCCGCCGGCGGCGAGCAGCCCCCATTCGATCTGGTATTCGCCGATCAGGGTCTGGATCGCCACGGTCACCGTGCGCACATTCTTGCCGCCCAAAGTGAGCGCATAGAGGTACTCGTTCCAGGCGGTGATGAAGATATAGATGCCGGTGGAGATGATGCCTGGCATGGCAAGCGGCAATATCACTCGGCGCAGCGCCGCCAGGCGCGAGCAGCCGTCGATCATCGCCGCCTCGTCGAGACTTCTGGGAATGGCTGCCACATAGCTCGTCAGCATCCACACCGCGAAGGGAATGGCGACGGTCGCGTTGGCCAGGATCAGGCTGAGATGGGTGTCGAGCAGGCCGAGCCGGCGCATCAGCACGAAAAGCGGCAGGATCAGCAGCACCACCGGGAACATGTTCACCAGCAGGAATTGCAGCATGATCGCCCGGCGGCCGAGGAAACGGAAGCGCGAGAAGGCATAGGCGGCGGTGACCGAGACGCCGAGGCCGACGACCACCGTGCCGAGTGCGATGATCAGGCTGTGGCCCATATTGCCGAGGAAGGAGGTCTGCTCGAACAGGCGGATGTAATTGTCGAAGCTCCAGCCGATGGGCGAGAGCGAAACCCCGCTTGCCGCGATGCGCTCGGACGGTGTGAGCGAGGTCAGGATCATCCAGGCGAAAGGCCCGAGCGCGAAGAGCACGATCGCCGCCACCGGCAGGTCGGTCGTCAGGATGCGCCGGAGGGTCGATGGTTTGTTCATCGCTCGACCTCCTTCATGGTGCGGATGATGTAGATGGCGACGAAGGCTCCAAGGAGGACGGTGAAGGTCACCGCTATCGCCGTGCCGTAGCCGAAATCGAGATTTTGGCGGGCCTTGATGAAAGCGTAGAGCGGCAATGTGTGCGTCGCGTAGCCGGGACCGCCGCCCGTCATCACGAAGATGACGTCCATGGAGTTGGCGACCCAGATCACGCGAAGGAGCCCGGCCGTCGCCAGGACGGGTGCAATCCCGGGCAGGGTGACGTTGACGAACTGACGCCAGGGCGTGGCACCGTCGATGGATGCAGCCTCGTACTGGCTGCGTGGAATGCCCTGCAGGCCGGCGAGGATCATCACGGCAAAGAAGGGGAAGCCCTGCCAGGTGAGCGTGGCGATCACGGCGTAGAGCGCGACATTGGGATCGGCGAGCCAGGGTACCGCACTCTGGATCAGGTGCACGCTGAGCAGCATGTCATTGAGCACGCCGGTGTTGGGGTCGTAGATCCAGCGCCACATCAAGGCGATGACCACGCTCGGCAGCGCCCAGGGGATGATGATCATCGCGCGGGCCAGACCCCGCCATGGAAAGTCTCGATTGAGCAGCAGGGCGGTCATCAGGCCGAGCCCCATCTGCAGCGGTACCGTGAGGCCGATCCAGACCACGGTGTGCCAGAGTGCGGTCCAGAACACCGGGTCGGCAAACAATTTGATGTAGTTACCGAAGCCGACGAATCTGGCGGCATTGGGCTTCCACAGCACGAGATCGAACAGGCTCGTGTAGATGGCCTCGATCATCGGGACAAAGACGACGACGAACACCACCAGCAGAGCCGGCGCCAACAGGGCATAAGGCATTAGACGCGCCCGCAGGCGGACCGCGAATTCCCGATCGAGCTGGGAGGTGGAGGAATGCAGCGACATGGCCTGGCGTCGTAGTGGGAGAAAAAGAGGACCTTCTGCACGATGGACAGAAAGTCCGGCACATTGCCTAGTTTGCAAACAGCGTCTGTAATTGCTGCATCATCTGCTCGGGCGTCGCCGCGCCCGTCAGGGCCTGCTGCATGTTGGTCTGCCAGGCCGTGTTGACGAATTCGGTCGTGGCTGGGGTCTGCGGCAGCACCGAGGCGAAGGGCAGCGACTGCACGGTGACATCCACGAAGCGCCGCTGGTGCAGTGTCCAGTTGGCCGAACCCGACTTGGTCACCGTCATCTGGCCCGTGGCCTTGTTGAACTCGACATTGTTCTGTCCCTCCGCCAGGAAGGAGATCCATTTCCAGGCAGCGTCCTTCACCTGCGAGGAAGAGAAGAGCGCCAGCGATTCATCGCCATAGGAGGTCCACTGCTTGCCGTTGCAGGCTGGAGCAGGCACCGCCGAAACCTTGTCGCCCAGGGCTTTGACGAGGTCGTTGGACGAGCCGACATGGTGGATGGTCATCGCGGTCTTTCCGGCCTTGAAGGCCGCAATGATTTCCTGGAAGCCGTCATTCGGCGCAGAGGGCGGAATCGACTTGTCCTCCCGGAACATGTCGACCAGCCATTTGTTGGCGGCAATCGCCTCCGGCGTGGTCAGGCCGCCCGGCTCGAGCTTGGCGCCCTTGGAAAAGACGAAGGTGCCCCACTGGTCCCAGCCGCCCTTGCCGCCGCGCAGGCCGAAGCCATAGGTGTCCGGCGCCTTGGTGAGCTTCTTGGCGTCCTCGCGGAATTCGTCGCAGGTCTTGGGCGGTTCCAGGCCGGCGGCCTTGAACAGGTCGGCGCGATAGTAAAGATAGAGAACGACATATTGGATCGGCAGGTAATATTGCTTGCCGTCCGGTCCCTTGTTGAGATTGAGGAGATTGTCGAGCAGGTCCGCCTTGCCGGGCCAGGCATCGATGCGTTCGCCGATCGGCTCCAGGGCTCCCATCTCGACGAGGCGGGGCTGGGCGAACAGCTTCACCATGGCGGCGTCGGGCGCATTGCCGCCGACGATCGCCGTGTAGAGATTGTCGTAATAGGAGTTCCACGGCACGTTTTCGGCTTCGACCTTGATGCCGGGATTGGCCGCCTCGAATTTCTTGATGAGGTCATCCATCGGGTTGGCCGGATTATCGAAATGATACCAGAAGCGCACGGTCTGCGCCTTGGCCGCCCCGAGCATCATGCTGGCGCTCAGGGCACAGGCGACACCGAGCGCCTTCAGCATTTTCTTCAGTCCTGTCCTCATCATTTCCTCCCGAAGAATGTGTTTTTGGTGCCGGTTCACGCCGGCTTGATCATTGACTTTGCCGCTTGGGCCGCGGTCTTGAGGGCGTTGCGGGCCGCGCTCAGCCCGGCGCTCATCTGCAAAAATCCGTGCGTCACACCCTTGACGATGTGTATGTCGGCCTGCCGCCCCACCGATCGCAGGCGCGCCGCCAGGTTGAGCGTGTCGGACAAGAGCGGATCGATCTCCGCGGCCAGAAGGAAGAGGGGCGGCAGACCACGTAATGCCTCGTCACTGGCATGAAGGGGCGAGGCGAGCACCGTCTGGCGTGCCTTCGGGGCGGGCAGATACCAGTTCCAATAGCGCTGCATCCGCGCCGTGGTCAGGCCAGGACCGTCGGCAAAACGTCGATAGGAGGGTGTCTCGAAATCAGCGTCGTAGACGCCGTAGAAGAGCAGGGCACCGTCGGGCAGGCTGCGTCCGTCGGCCTGGCGATGAAGCATGGCGGCGAGCGCCAGATTGGCGCCGGCCGAGTCGCCCGCCAGCAGCAGCGGACCTGGACGGATGCCGAGTGCAACGGTGTGATCGAAAACGCGGCCGATACAGGCGATCACGTCGTGCAGCCCCGCCGGGAAGGGATGTTCCGGGGCCAGGCGGTAATCGGGCAGGAGAACGGGCAGGCCGGTCTCGATGGCAAGAACCCGGGCGCAACGCTCATGGGTCTGCGGGCTGCAGAAGGCAAAGCCGCCGCCATGGACGAAGATCAGTGCACCGGCTCCCGCCTCCGGTGGGATAAGCACCTTGACGCGGCAATCGGCTGACGAGAATGTCGGATCCGCAGGAACGACGAAGTCGCCCGTAAAGGCCATTGCCGGCAGATCGCGGTTCCAACGCTGGTTGAGTTGCGCGGCAAGGGCCCGACCCTCTGCCGGCGGTAGCAGCGTCGTATCCGGCTGCGGGCCGATTTCATCGTCAATGGCGGCCAGGAGGCGTGCCAGTTCCTGATCGAGCTGGCCGGGCAGCTGTTCGACCGCCGTATCGGGGATAGGGGCATTCATTGCCCCGCTCCAGGAAAAACGTTGGGCCCGAAATCGACGATGGTCGCGATATGATGCTCGAGAGAGGTCACGGCCGCGGCGCTGTTGCCGGCCTCGATTGCGCCTACCAGCGGCCGATGACGCTGGGCTGTCAGCACGAGATCGCGCTGGCCTTGCGTGCGCGAAATCTTGAAGCGGTGGTTGTGGATCAGGCAGCGATGCAGGATCGGATCCAGGGCGGGCAGGTCTGCATCGTGGAATAGACGGCGGTGGAAGTCGCGGTCGAAGGCGGCGAGCCCCATCTCGTCATCCTCCCGCGCGGCCTCCTCCATGGCCTCGACCAGTGCCTTCAGATCGGAAAGCAGGCCGCGGCTGGGGTTGCGCAAGGCGCGCAGCACGCCGGCACATTCGATCTGCTTGCGGACGCGGAACATCTCAACGGCTTCGTCCGCCGTGCAGTCTGAGACCTGCGTGCCGCGATGGCCGCGCCGGTGCACCAGCCCTTCCTCCTGAAGCTGCAGCAGGGCCTCCCGCACCGTGCCCTGGCTGCAGCCGAAACGGGCGGCAAGTTCCAGTTCCACCAGGGGTTCGCCGGGAGCGAGTTCGCCGAGCATGATGTCGTGCTTGAGGGCGTCGAAGGCGATCGCCGAGCGGGCGACAGGGCCCGGCCGGCCGCCCTTGGCGCGCAATGCCGGGTTGAAACGCCGAGATGCTGGCCGCTCGCTCATGTCTCCCCCTTGTGCTGGCGCCATCTTGAGAGTGTTCGCATACCTCTTGCAATTATCATTATTGATATTGATAATTAGGTCAAGAGCTGGAATGGCCTCGCTTGTCGCAGGCAGTATCGGGGGAAAACGCAATGGCGGGCATTGGTCTCAGGGATATTCGCAAATCTTACGGCACCCATACGGTGATCCATGGTGTCGACCTCGATATCGCCGAGGGCGAATTCCTTGTACTGGTCGGTCCTTCGGGTTGCGGCAAATCCACCTTGCTGCGCATGGTCGCCGGGCTCGAAGAGATCACCGGTGGAGAGATGCGCATCGGGGACAGGGTGGTGAATGCGCTTACGCCCGCAGAGCGCAACATCGCCATGGTATTCCAGGATTACGCGCTCTATCCGCATATGACGGTCGCCGAGAACATGGGATTTGGGCTGCGCATGCGCGACCAGAACCCGCAAATGATCGACCAGCGCGTGAGACAGGCCGCTGAAACCCTGAAACTGGCACCCTTGTTGGAGCGTCGACCGGGGCAATTGTCGGGAGGGCAACGTCAGCGTGTCGCCATGGGGCGGGCCATCGTTCGCGATCCTCAGGCTTTCCTGTTTGACGAACCGCTTTCAAATCTTGACGCTGGCTTGCGGGTGGAGATGCGCCTTGAGATCGCAAAGCTCCACCGTCGCATCCAGGCAACCACGGTCTATGTCACGCATGACCAGGTCGAGGCGATGACCCTGGCCGACCGTATCGTGGTGATGAATGCGGGCCGCATGGAACAGGTCGGCCCTCCGCTCGAACTTTATCACCATCCGGCAAGTCTGTTTGTCGCGCGCTTTATCGGCAGTCCGACCATGAATACTGTGGAGCTGCAGCTGAATGGTGATGGCGAGCTCTCGGTCGGTAGCGCCAAAATTGTCCTGCCATGGCTGTCGCTGGCTCCCGGAGCGTCGGTCATCCTCGGCATTAGGGCGGAAGACCTTTCACCCTGCGATGCTTCCCAGGCTTGGTTCACCGGCGAATTGACCATGGTCGAACGTCTCGGCGGACAGACTTTCGGTTATCTCGATCATGGCAGTGACCGGATGATTACGGTCGAATTTCCGCGTCACAGCGCCGTGAAAGTGGGGGATAGGGTTTCCGTAAGGGGCGAGGGGGATGCCCTGCATCTTTTCGATGGGAGCAGCGGCACACGGCTAAAGCCGGACTGACCGGTTACCTGGTCTTCCCGCTCCAGAATCTCGGACCAAATTGCAGCAATGCCTGTTGGCGCGGGATTTCGACAATCCGGCATCCTGCTTGGTATGGGGCAACAAGGGGGGCTGGCGGCTGGCACCGACGGAAGCCGTCCTTCAAATAGAGCGCGCGTTTGACCATGGCGGGAGCAAAACTTTGCGCGAAGGATCCGTGCGAAAAGCGGCGAAGGTTGCCTATCGGATGCCAGGTGGAAGGGCCTTTCTCAGCAAGCGCCGTGAGGCTCGACAAGCGACCCTGTAGATAATGTTCGGGCCTTCCACTTGGGTACCTGAAATCTTGCCCTCTTCCGCCTCTAGGTTTCCTCCCAAACAGCTTGATATTTTGGCTGCTTGAAAAAAGGCACGATCGTCTTTCTCGGTCTTGGATTTGAGATTACGAACGGAATTTACGTAGTTGGGGCCAATTCGGCTCCGTTACGGCGTGGGGAGAGGTCGGCTAATCTGCTTCGCCGGATCAACTATTCGCTGATAACGTGCCAGACACCGCCGATGCCGTCGCCGGTCTTGTCGCCCTTCTTCTTGTCTGGCGCGTAGAAATAGACTGGTTTGCCGTCATAGCTCCATTGCAGTGAACCATCCGCCCGCTTTACGGCTGCCCAGCCTTCGCCCATTTTCTCGCCAGCCTTGGCGACATATGGAGGCCACTTTGCCGCGCAGCCGCCATAGCACGACGGCTTCCCACCGGCGTCCCGCGATAGGCCATAAGACCCCGATCCCGTTGCAGAACTCCGGTGGTGCCGCCAGCCCGCCACCGTGAAAGAGGCCGGAAACCCTAGCCTCAGGCGGTCCAACAAATGGGCGCGGATCAAACAGACCCTGCACTAACATTCAAACCGGACCAGTCATTGGGACCCGGCCACCTTTACGACAGAGTCATCGCAGTTAATTCGATCTGATCGAGACGTTTTTCTATGCATGACAGCGGATACTAATTGGCGGTTACCAATCGCGACCACCGCCGCACCAGATAATTGTGCTCGTCCATCGTCGTGTTCCAAACGGCGATCGAATTGGCGCGCTGGCGGTAGGATCCACCATCGCGCACGGATTCGGCCTTGATGGTGATGGTTCCGTCCGGACCGGGCAACTCAGTCTGTGTCGGCAGGCCCTCATACCAGTAGGCCCACTCGTCTGGTGTCAGATAAGCCCGAACGCGGGCGGGGATGGACATGTAATAGCCCTGGCGGGCCATCACCGCGCCTGGCCAGCCGGACAGCCACCAGTTCAGATAGTCATAGGCGACGTCGAGCATGCGCCCCGATAGGTTGCTCGAAAGGCACAGGCCGCCGTGCCAGGCTCGATAGCCTTCGCGGGGCACGGCCTCCATGACCGGCACGTTGCAATGGCGCAGGGCGGTGATGCCGGGGGACCACATGCTCTGGATGACGACACCGCCATCGCGCATCAGGCCGGCGGCTTCCGCCGCGGTCTTCCAGAAACCGGCGAAAAAGCCGGCCTTGCGCCGTTCGATCAGGATGCCCAGCAGAGTGTCGATCTCCTCGGTCGACATGTTGCCGATATCCTCGAAGCTCATCAATCCCAGCGATTGGGCGGCGAGAGCCGCGTCGAAAACACCGATCGCCGGCTCATCGACCAGAGCTGCCTTGCCATGCCAGTGCTCGTCGAGCAGGGCACCCCAGGAGACGATCTGCTCGGCATCGCCATTGGCGAGATCTGGTCGGAAAGCGAAGGAATCGAAATTATGGGTGGTCGGCAGCATCGAAAGCCAGCGCGACGGCGTCGGGCCCAAGGCACGGTTGGGCTGGACGAAGAGCTTGGTCACGGGGGCATCACCGAAACCGACGCGGGCCCCTGGATCGAGCCGACCTGTCTTGGTCAGGTCGGTGATTTCGCCCCAGAGCGGGATGCGCGTGAGATCGATGGGTTGGATGGCGCGCCAATACCAGACGATGTCGAGGTTGTGGAAACACTGGTCATAGACATCATAGCTGCCCGGCTCCGCCGCCGCCTTGTGCTGGGTGGTGATGAAGTCCTGGGTATCGAAGACGACGTTGATCCCCAGATCGGCTTCTGCCCTGAGGCGCAGTTCCTCCAGATGCGAAATCTCGGTTCCCAATACCCGCAGGGTCGGCCGTTCCGTGAGATGCAAGGCGGGTGCCGAGAACTTTTCTTCCGATGCTGCCCCCTTCATGGGGAGCTCGGATAACGGAGCTGAGACAATGGCATTCGAAATCGCTTGCTCATGATTGTTGCGACACTGGAGCCGCCAATCTGTTGAAGGCTGCCAGGGAGCGCCGGATCAAGCTGGAATCGAGGTCATCCACGATGAAAACGATGCGCGAGCGTCGATCGCCATCGGGCCAGGCCTGCATATGCACGGGTGTATGCACCAGATGCTGCACCCCGTGGATTGCCACCGGGGCACTCTCGCCCGCAAGGTTGAGCATGCCCTTCACCCGCAGGATGCGATCGCCATGCCGGTTGAGGAGCATGGTCAGCCAGATGCCGAAGGCCGTCCAGTCGAGCGGTTCATCGACCGTGACCACGAAGGAGCGGATACGCTCGCCATGCCGCGTACGGTCGCCTGAACCATGTTCGTGCCCGGGCTGGCTGATTGTTTCGGGGGTGAGCGGATCGTCGCTTTGAAAGGTCTGGCGGAACCATTCGCGGGTCGAGCGCTCCGGTTGGCCTGCAGCAGCGAAGTCATTTTGACTGAACAGAGCCGGGGCGTCGAAATCCCGCTCGGCCGACTGCAGGATCGGTGCATCCGGATTGAAGCGCCGAAGTCGATCGAGGAGCCGGGCAATTGTCACTTCGTCGGCGATATCGGTCTTGGTGAGCACGAGCCGGTCGGCGATCGCAGCCTGGCGTGTCGACTCAACGTGGTTCTCGAGCTGGAACTGGCCGTTCACCGCATCCACCGTTGCAATCACCGTGCCCGGCCGGAAATGATGCCGCAGGACGGGATCTGCCTTGATGGTCGACAGGATCGGGAAGGGATCGGCCAGGCCGGTGCTTTCAATCACCAGCCGGTCGAAGGGTGGAATGTCGCCACGCGCCCGCTTGGCATGGATATCGCGGATCGCCTGGGCCAGTTCGCCGCGTATCGTGCAGCACAAGCACCCCGACGGCAGCAGCACCATGGTCTCGTCGATGGGTTCGAGTAGATGGTGGTCGAGCCCGATTTCACCGAATTCGTTGATCAGCACGGCCGTGCGCGCCATGGCCGGGTCCGACAGCAGCCGCCGCAACAACGTCGTCTTGCCCGAACCGAGGAAGCCGGTGAGGAGGTGGACCGGGGTGAAGGCCGGGACGTCATCCGCCATGGCGCTTCTCCATGGCCTCGATCACCGGCAGGGAGAGCGGATCGCAGGCGCGCCGGGCCAGCCTTTCGGCCGCGGGCCACAGATGGCCGAGATCGTCGATGATCTCGGTCTTGCCGGTTTTCGTCGACAGCAGGAAGGAAGCGCCCTGCCAATCGGAGAGGGTCATGCCGAAGGGTTCCAGAACCTGGCAGGCAATGCGCACGCGGTTCATGCGCTCACGGCGGCGATCGATTCTGTCGCCATTGCGCGTGAAGACGCCCGGCCGGGCCACCGCATCGGCCCAGTGCTCATTGCCACCCAGAATGCCGCAGAGCGAACACATGCAGATCTTCCCGTTGCGGCGCATTTTTTCGACTTGAAAGGGCTGTAGCCCTTTCCCGACAGTATTGATGGCCGGGCCCACGATAGGGGACCCGGCCTCCCTCGTCACTTCTTGCGCGGGAAGCGGCGGGCGAAATCGTCGGCCATTTCGTTCATGGTGACGAACTTGACGCCGGGATGCTTGGCCATATGCGCATAGAGGCGCTCCAGCATCATCAGGACCTGCGGGCGGCCCGAGACGTCGGGATGGATGGTGATCGGGAAGACGGCATAATCCATCTCGCGATAGACCCAGTCGAACTGGTCGCGCCAGAGCTGCTCGATATCGTGCGGGTTGACGAAGCCGTGACTGTTGGGCGCCTTCTTGATGAACATCATCGGGGGCAGATCGTCGAGATACCAGGAAGCCGGGATTTCGATCAGGTCGGTTTCATGCCCCCGCTTCAGCGGCACCATCCAGTCCTTCGGCTTGCCGGAATAATCGATCTTGGTCCAGGAATCGCCGACGCGCACATAATAGGGCGTGAAGTCGTTGTGCATGAGAGAATGGTCGTATTTGATGCCGCGCTCGAGCAGCAACTCATTGGTGACGTTGGAAAATTCCCACCACGGTGCCACATAGCCGGTAGGACGCTTGCCGGAGAGCTTGGTGACGAGATCGATGCATTTGTCGAGAATCTCGATCTCCTGTTCGCGCGTCATCGCAATCGGGTTTTCATGGGTGTAGCCATGGATGCCGATTTCATGGCCGGCGTCGGCGACGGCCTGCATCTGCTCGGGAAAGGTCTCGATCGAATGACCGGGGATGAACCAGGTCGTCTTGATGCCGAAGCGTTCGAACAGCTTGACCAGGCGGGGCGAGCCGACCTCGCCGGCGAAAAGGCCGCGCGAGATGTCGTCCGGCGAATCCTCGCCGCCATAGGAACCGAGCCAGCCAGCGACCGCATCGACGTCGACGCCGAAGCCGCAGAGTATTTCCTTTGCCATGGGGTGAGGTCTCCTCATTTCATGTTGAAATCGATGTCTCTTGAAAAGGTGGTCTGTCAGGCGGCTGGAATGACGGTGGCCTCGGCGGCATTCCAGGCCAGCACGACTTCACCGCCGGGAGCGAAGAGGCCCGGCGGGTATTTTTCGACATGCGCTTCCAGGGAGATCGCCCGGCCTCCCGGAAGCTCGACGGACAGATGCGAGATGTGCCCGACGACATCGAGGCGACGGACGGTCGCGGCGATGGTATTGCCCATCTCGGTGACGCGCCCATCCGAGGCCGAACGAACTTCTATGGCTTCGGCCGGGACGACGATCTTGGCGGCACTGCCATTGGCCAGCCTGCCGTTCGCCGTGCCGCGCAGGATTCCAAGCGGGGTATCGACCACCACGCGCCCGTCCTCGACACCGCCAATGGAGCCGTCGAGAATGGTGTTGCGGCCGATGAACTGCGCCACGAAGGGTGTGTTCGGCCTTGTATAGAGTTGGTGCGGCGGGCTGATCTGTTCGACGCGTCCCTGGTTCATCACCACGATGCGATCGGAAAGAGCCAAGGCCTCGGATTGGGCATGCGTGACGAAAACGAAGGTGACACCCAGCCTTTTCTGCAGGAGCTTCAATTCGTTCTGGATCGCTTTGCGCAGATTGGCGTCGAGCGCACCCAGCGGTTCGTCCAGCAAGAGGATATCGGGTTCGACGACGAGGCCGCGCGCCAAAGCGATACGCTGGCGTTGGCCGCCGGAGAGCTTGTCGGGACGCTTGTCGGCGACATCCTCGAGGCCGAGCGTGTCCAGGATGCGATCGACCTTCGCGTCGCGCTCGGCTTTCGCCAGTCCCTTGACCTCGAGGCCATAGCCGATATTGCGGCGTACGGTCATATGGGGGAAGAGCGCGTAGTTCTGGAAGATCATCGATGTCGGGCGCCGTTCTGGCGGCACGTCGTTGATGCGCGTTCCCCTGATCAGCATGTTGCCGGACGAGATGGATTCGAAGCCGGCGATCATGCGCAAGGTTGTCGTCTTGCCGCAGCCGGAAGGTCCCAGAAAGGCGATGAACTCTCCCTTGGCGACGGCCAGGTCGAAACCGGCGACGGCGGGCGTGCCGTTGTCATAGACCTTGCCGACCTTGATGAGTTCGAGATCGTGGATCATCGCTTCGTGCTCCGCGGGAATGGCAGGGGAGGCGGGCGGAAAAGCGCACTTTCCGCCCGGATCGTGATCAGGCGTTCAGGAACTCGTCCCATTTCTGAATGAGATGGTCATAGGCATCCGGCCATTGGTGCCAATAGGCGACGTTGGCGGCCCGCTCCGTCAGGCTGCCGCCGTCGCGCAGGTCACCTTCCTTGATGCCGCGCTCGGCTGCGCCGACCCAGGGCTTGCCTTCGTACCAGAATGCGTATTTTTCCGGTGCCATCTCGCTCTTGATGTTGGTCGTCGGCGAGTAATAGCCCTGTTCGGAAACGGTGATGCCGGGCTTTCCCGAAAGCCAGTAATCGGCATAGGCGGCAACGGCTTCCTTGTTGGTGGAACCGGCGATGAGCGAGGGGCCGATCGCCCAGGCGCGATAGCCTTCCTTCGGGCGGGCATATTTGCAGGCCTTGCCCTGGGCCTTGACCGCCATCACGGCCGGCTGCCAGGCGTCGCACACCACCATCTCGCCGGAAGCGAGGAGATTGACGAGCTCGCCGAAATCACCCCAGAGCGCACGGAACTGCCCATCCTTCTTCTTCGAAACCAGGAATTTCGCAGCCTCGTCGATCTCGGCTTCCGAGGGATTGCCGGGGTTCTTGACGGCCGACAGGCCCAGCGAGTTCATGGCCATCACGGCCTGCCCGAAGGCGATCAGGGGGTCGGTGTTGAGGCCGGACTTGCCCTTCCATTTGGGATCGAAGATCGCCGCCCAGGTGTTGGCCTCCTCATCCGACAGCACGTCCGGATTATAGCCGATGGAGTCGTAATTATAGACGGCCGGCACCATCCAGAGCTGGCTATGGGCATCGTCCTGCCAGATCTGGCCGGTGATCTGGGCCTTGGGATCCCACTTGTCGCTCGGCTTGGTGAAAGTATCGCGGATATTGGCCCAGTTCTTCAGCGACGAGGCGGCTATCGGCGCGACATTGTTGGTCATCACCACCGATGGCAGGCGTTCGGCGATCACTTCCCAGCAATCATAGTCCTTCGAACCCGACAGGATCTTGGTCTGGGCATCGGGGAAGGTCGCGGCCGTGCCCGAGGTCGTGCCCACGCCGGAGGCGGCCTTGAACTCGGCCAGGATGCGTTCCTGCACCGTCACGGACAGGCCGATCGTGCGCAGGCTCTGGCTCGCCAGGCCAGTACCTTGCGCCCAGGCGGCCCGGGAGGAGAGGAACGGCGTGCCGCCGCCCAGTGCCAGGGCCATCATTCCCGCGGATCGCTTCAACAAAGAGCGGCGCGTCATCTCGCTTCGGTCAGACATCGTTCCTTCTCCGGTTCTGGTTATTTGCTTTTGTTTCAGTAGCGACCCACCAGCAGGCCGCCATCGACCACCAGCGTCTGGCCCGTGAGGTAGCGAGCGCTGGAAGAGGATAGGAAAACGATCACGTCGGCGATCTCTTCTGGCTCGCCGATACGGCCCATGGGAATGAAGGCACCGGCGGCCTCCGCGCCCTCGGGACCGAGGGAATGCTCCTTGGAGAGGAGCTGGGCGGTGCGGATGTACCCGGGTGCCACGCCATTGACCCGCACTCCGTCGCGGGCGACCTCGACGGCGAGGCCCCGCACCAAGCCGACGACACCGGCCTTGGCCGAGGAGTAATGCACATGCTCGTCCCAGCCATAGGCGACGCCCATGATCGAGGAGAGCGCGACGATGGCGCCGGATCTGCGGGCGCGCATGCCGGGCAGCGCTGCCCGCGCCACGCGGAAGATGCCCTTGAGGTCGATATCGAAGGTCAGGTCCCATTTGTCGTCATCGAGCCTGGCGAGCGGCACGCGGTGGGCGATACCGGCATTGGCGACGACGACATCGATGCCGCCGTGACGAGCCTCCACATCGGCGACGAGGGCGTCGGCCTTGTCGGTGGAACGAACGTCGAGCGGCGCGAATTCGGCCGAGCCGCCGGCGGCCTTGATCTCCTCGACGACAGCCTTGCCTTCCGCTTCCAGAATGTCGGTGACCACCACATGGTCGCCGAGCGCGGCGAAGGCCTTTGCGCTGGCGCAGCCGATGCCGATGCCTCCGCCGGTGATCAGGACGATGCGTGCCTTCGTCATGGTGCTATCTTCTCCCTCTGCTCGTTCACAACATCACGTCGCCGGAATTGGGCCCGAGCGTCTGGCCGACGAAGAGGCTGGCGGCCGGGGAGGCGAGGAAGGCGACGGTGGCTGCCACCTCTTCAGGTTCGCCGAAGCGGCCGAGCGGCAACTCCCTGGCCTTGCGCTCCTTCCAGTCATCCGAGAGCGCTCTCACCAGCGGCGTGTTGATCGGCCCCGGTGCGACGGCATTGACCCGCACGCCGCGGCTCGACACTTCGCGGGCAAGCGATTTGGTCATGCCGATCACGGCGGCCTTGGCACCGGAATAATGGGCGAGTTCGATCCCGCCGATCTGGCCGAGCTGGGATGCGACATTGATGATGATGCCCGATCCCGTCTCCAGCATCGCCGGCAACACGGCCCGTATCATCAGGAAGGTGCCGCGCACATGCACGGCAAACATGCGATCGAAATCACCGGGTTCGAGCTGTTCGAACAGGCATTGATGGACGTGGCCGGCATTGTTGACGAGCAGGTCCACCGGGCCGAGATGCGTTTTGGCCGCCGTGGCGATGGTCGCGACATCAGCCTCGCTGGAAACATCGCCGGCTGCGGCGACCGCCCTCCCGCCAACCGCCTGGATGGCCTCGGCGATGGCCTGCGCGCGATCCAGCACCAGATCGTTGACGAGCACGCCATAGCCGTCCGCCGCGAGACGTTCGGCGATGGCCCTGCCGATACCCGAACCCGCGCCCGTGACGATGGCGGTTTTCCGATTGGGTATCATGCGTCCTCCTGGATGGCGACGCGTCGGCCGCGCCGGACCGACAGGCCCATCAGGATCGCGTAGACCGCGAGCAGGGCGAACGAGAACAGGGTGGTCAGCACGCCGAAGGCGAAGACATTGGGATGGATCTCGACCGAGAACGTGCCGTAGATCGCCAGCGGCAAAGTGAGGTCGCGCCCCGAGGCGAAGAGCGTGCGTGAGAACTCGTCATAGGAAAGGGTGAAGGCGAACAGCATCGCCGACAGGACGCCTGGGAAGATCAACGGGAACGTCACCTTCCGGAATGTGCGGATCGGCGAGACGCCAAGGGACCAGGAGGCTTCCTCGACGCTCTGGTCGAAGCGGTTGAAGATCGCCAGCATGACGAGGAAGGCGAACGGATAGGTGTAGACGACGTGGAGGACGAAGGCCGTGCCCCACCAGTGCCGGTCGATGCCGAGGACGTTCGCCACCAGCGCCATACCGAGGCCGACCAGCACGCCGGGCACCATCATGCCAAGGACGATCAGATAGAAGGCGATGCCCGAGCCTCGGAATTTTTTGCGGAAGGCCTGCGCGGACGTCACGCCCAGGACGGTCGAGACCACCATCGTCATGATGGCAAGGACGACCGAACGTCCCAGGCTCTCTTCGATCGGCAGCGGGGCGATGCGGGAGGGCGGTGTCAGGCCGAAGAGATGCTGGTACCAGTAGGTCGACCATTCGATGATCGGGAATTGCGGCCCGCCTTCCGGTCCGGTCTGGAAGGACAGGATCGCCAGCACGA
Source organism: Labrys sp. HAY1-8F (assembly GCF_056754975.1). Lineage (NCBI taxonomy): Bacteria > Pseudomonadati > Pseudomonadota > Alphaproteobacteria > Hyphomicrobiales > Xanthobacteraceae > Labrys > Labrys sp. HAY1-8F. Next base: position 257,441 of record NZ_JBPGWZ010000001.1, read on the forward strand.
CGAAGGGGCCATAGAGAAACAAGAGGAACAGAGCCGTATAGATGGCCAGGACCGGTTTGACGCCGCGTGCCTGCATGGCTCAGAGCTCCTTCCTGAGATCGACGACGCGCAGCAGGGCGGCGACTACGGCTCCCATGACGATCGTCAGGATCACGCCGACCACGGCGGCAAAGGCCCATTTGAGTGAACCGACCTGGGTGACGATGATGTTGCCGAGGAGGTTGACCTTGCGTCCCGACAGGGCCGTGGAGGTGGCGAATTCGCCCAGCACCATCACCGAGACGAAGATCGAGCCGACGATCACGCCGGGCATGGACAGAGGCAGGATGATGGTGCGGAAGATGCGCCAGAAGCCGGCGCCGAGATCGCGCGCCGCCTCGATCACGTTCGGGTCGATCCGGCCGAGCATGAAGGCGATCGGGCCGACCATGAAGACGCAGTAGATCTGCGTCATGCCGATCACCACCGACAGGTCGGAGAAGAGCAGGGCCTCGATCGGCTGCGTGATGATGCCGGCCTTGAGCAGGATCAGGTTGATGGCGCCCTCCTTGCCCAGCATCGGGCGCCAGGCAAGGACGCGGATCAGGAATGAAGTCCAGAACGGGATGACGCACAGCACCAGGAGCGTCGTCTGCAGCGCCTTGTTGCGCACGAAAAGGCCGACGAAGAGGGCCGTGGGGTAGCCCACCACCAGGGTTGCGACCAGTACCGTCAGCCAGATGCGGATCGTGGTCCAGAGGGCCTGGAGATAGGTATCGCTCGTGAAGAAGGTGGCCCAGCTCTTGGTAGTGAGGATGGGCTCGATCTTGAAGGTGGTCTGCGTCCAGAACGAGACATAGACCATCATCAGGATGGGGACGAGCAGGAAGAGCACCATCCAGGCGACGCCTGGAGCCAGCAGCCACATTGTCTTGTTGCGGGACCTGCGCGGCGATGCAGCCTGCGGAGCCGCCGCTTCGCTGCCGGGAGGCGTCGTCATCCAGTCGATCTCCGTTCCGGGTCGAGGGTCAGCAAGGGACATGGGCGTTGCTCACGCAAAGAGGAGCGCAAGGTCGCGCTTCCAGACGAGGCCGTAGCGTTCCTGCGGCGCGTAGTCGGCGGGGGGGCGATGGCTGAGATGGGTCTCCACCTCCACCACCTGGCCGCTATCGAGCGCGAAGAAGGAGTTCACGGCCGCGCCGCTATACTCGCTGGCGATGAAGGCAGCCTCGACGCCCACTTCGTCGCTCGTCATGGCCGACGATGTCGGGCGCACCTGAATGCGGTCATAGCGGACGGCATAGGCGGTTTTCCCGCCTGCGAGGCGCGTGCTTCCCTCAATCGGGAAGCTGCCCGCAGGCCCGACAAAGTCCTCGCCCGAGATCGCCCCTTCGAACAGATTGTAGCAATTGAGGAAACGCGCGACCGAAGGCGCGGCCGGGCGGTTATAGATCGTGTCGGCATCCGCCGACTGGGCGATACGGCCGCGGTCGAGCACCAATACGATGTCGCCCATCGCCAGCGCTTCGGATTCACTGCCGGTGACATGCAGGAAGGTGACGCCGAGGCGCTCGCGGATGCTCCTGAGCTCCGCCCGCATCCGGGCCCGCAGATTGGCATCGAGGGCGCCCAGCGGCTCGTCGAGCAGCACCAGGCGCGGTTCGGTCACGAGCGTGCGCGCCAATGCCACGCGTTGGCGCTGACCGCCTGAGATCTGGGCAACGCCGCGATCCTCCAGGCCGGCCAGGCCGACCAGTTCGATCATCTCCCCGACCTTGCGGCGAATGGCGGCGCGATCGGTCAGTACGGCGACTTCGCGGTTTTCAAGGCCGTAGGCGATGTTCCCGGCAACGGAAAGATGAGGGAACAGGGCGAAGTTCTGGAAGACGAAGCCGATGCCACGCCGATGGGCCTGGACATTGTCGACGGGGCGGCCACCGAGGGCAACGCTGCCCTGGTCAGGGTCTTCGAAACCGGCGATCACGCGCAGGAGCGTCGTTTTGCCCGAACCGCTAGGCCCCAGAAGCGATACATAGGTATTGTCGGGGATGGCGAGGTCGATACCGTCCAGCGCTTGCAGGTCGCCATACGACTTCCTGACGCCGGAGAGACGAAGTACATCTGCCAAACGAGCCTCCCAGAACATATTAGGCCACACCAATACCTTGCAATTCCTGAGAACAGCATGAATCGTCGGCAGCATAATTTAAGGTGATAAATATTAATTGGTCGCAATACGTTTGCGCCCAACATAATATCAATCAGATTTCTTAATTCAGTTCGCCTCTGCATTGCTTCTGCGGCAATGAGTGCTTGGATCTTAGTGCAATCGATTTTTGTATGCAACAATCTTTTTTGTGCAGCGAGTGCTTAAAATACGAGCGGATCCGAAATTTGGATCCTTGACGAGAGGTGGTCGAAGTTTGCGCAATTCTTATAGGAAATTGGCTATTTAAGCGAGATTTTTTGCGTCTTTCGACAGCGCATGTTTCGTTTGGCAAAGATGGTGGATGGCAAGGGCGGCGCGGAAGCTGGAGGAGGGTGGAAGTGCCAAGGGGTGGAATTTGCAATAAATTTCGCGGGAAATCGATGAAAATGGACTCTCCCTAAGAAAAATTGAACTATGGTATTCAAAGATCATTTATTCGAATATAGGACAGGTTGTGTCAAACGCGTTAGACACGGGCAGTTCGAGCGGCGGTCTGCGATGACGCCCGCAAGGAGGTCCGTTTACGGCATGCCATTGTCCAAGCCTCGCCAGACCGCCCAGCGGCGCTACGAAATTGTCGAAGACGTCTTGCGTACCAATATCGCCGACGGGCTGCTGCCACGGGGGCTGGTCCTGCTCGAGGGGCCGATCGCCGAGATCTTTCAGACGTCGCGTGCCCCGGTTCAGAGGGCGCTGCTGCGCCTGGAGGCAGAGCAGCTCATCCATCGCTTCGATGGGCGCGGCTATCTCGTCGGGGCGCCGGGACGGCGCATCGCGCCGGTGCGCGCCGATATCAAGACCCTGGGTCTGGTGGTACCCGAGGCCATCGACGAGGCGTTGCAAAGCCGGTCGACCTGGGAACGCATCTACGATTCCATCGAGGCGGATGTCGCGGCCTGTGTCGTATTCGGGCAATATCGCATCATCGAGATCGAGCTGGCGGATCACTTCCATGTCAGCCGCACCGTGGTGCGCGACGTGCTCGGGCGCCTGCAGGAAAGGGGACTGGTGCATAAGAACCAGAGCTCCCATTGGATCGCCGGCCCGCTCACGGCAAAATCGATCAAGGACCGCTTTGCGTTGCGGCGCATCCTCGAACCTCCTGCCCTGGTGTCGGCGGCGCCGCGCATCGATCGCGCGAGATTGACGGCGCTTCTCGACAGTTTGTCCGAGGCCGAAAGAACCGAATCGGATGCCGACCTGGTCGAGTGGGAGGATCTGGAGACGAAGCTGGTCGAGACCTGCGTGATGGCCACCCCGAACGAAAGGCTGCGCGACCTGATACGGGACAATCTGTTGCCGGTCGTGGCCTCGGAGCGCCTGTTGCGCCAATTAGGCCTGCCGCGTGATCGTATCGCCATTGCCGAATATCGCCTGATCGTCGAATTGCTGACGCGCGGCGCCATCGACGCCGCGGCTGCGATGTTCGATGCTCACCTCGAAGAAGCGAAGAACCGCAATATTGCGCAGATGAAGATTGTCGCGGTGATCCCGGCACCGCAGTCGATAGCATCTTATTTGACCAGGATCGCGGAGTAGGCCTGCGGGCGCAGGCGGAGGATCCCTAGGCGCTAACTTTGCGGCCAGAGGCGCGGGTAGCGTGGAGGGTCGATCTCCACAGCTCCATCAATTGATGGAGCGAGATCGACCACCTTTGTCCTCTATCTGGCTCGACATTTCCAAGATGGTCGATCTGGAGATCGACCCTCCAAATCTGGTGCCACCACACAAAGTTAGCGCTCATGGGCGGAGGATCTGCCGCTATCTGACGGGTTCTTTCCTGCGAAAGCCTCCTACAAGTTGTCTCCGTCCTTCGGAGGCGTGAACCACATAGTCATAAACGGGTTGGCCATCCGCGCAGCCGCGGCCCCGAGAACGAGGAAGCGCTCGACTATGACGATGCGATTGCCACTCTCCCCGGGAGCCGATCGACGCCCCGTTCAAGGATGCGATTTTTCCCATTGGATGCGATGGCGCGCTGCAAGAAGATCTCGCGTTTTGGCGAATTGTACATTCCGTCGCTCTGCGCTCCATCCGAGGGCTTCAGCTGCAATGTCCGCAATCGCTGCCAGATCACGTTCGCTCAGACGGCCCGTGATGGCGAGCGTGCTACGCCGCATCACGATGTCCTCGAGTTCAATGACTTTTTCGTAGCGCGCAATCCAGTCGATTTCGCTTAGAGAATAGCTGTTGGTGTCCGTCAGGCGCTGTGCCTGCGGGCCCTCATGGGCGAGGATTGCTCGTGCCGTCGTGCCATAACGCCCGAGCAACTCGGTGGTGCGCATGGCGGATGCACCCGTCGCCTTTGCTGTGTGCTCGATCCAATTGGCACGTGCGGCTGGTTCCGTCGGATAGTCGCGTCCGCCGCCGATCGGAAGGGCCCGCGTATTCAGGCGGCGATTATGGCCAAGACGCCCCAAGACGAGATCGCAGACCTCTTCGGCAAAGCCGCGAAAGGTCGTCCATTTGCCGCCCACCAACGAGATGACCGGGTAGGGACGATCATCGGCGGGTTCGAGCACGGGGGCCGAATGGTCGCGGCTGATCAGCCCGGCGGCCGTACTGCCCGAGGCGGGCAGGGGGCGGATGCCAGAATAGGCGTAGACGATCTGGTCACGCGAAAAGGCAAGGCCAGGCAACAGATCGCGCAGACTCTTGAGGAAATAGTCGATCTCTTCGTCGTCGCAGCAAACCGTGTCGGGATCGTCAGCGCGAATGTCGGTCGAGCCGACCAGTGCTCGGCCGAGATAGTCGTAGACCAGGCAGATACGTCCGTCATTGGCCTCGAAATAGATCATCCGTCCCTTGAGCGCCGCGATCAACTCGGGATGGTCGAGCAGGATATGGGAGCCCTTGGTGCCGCCGATCAGCCGGGTGGGTGAACCGAGAGCCTGGTTGACGTGATCGATCCAAGGGCCGGCCGCATTGACGACGATCCGTGGGCGAACGGTTCGCTCCCCGCCATCCGGTGTGCGCAGGCCTATGAGGTCGTTCTCGGCCGAGATCATGTTCGTATAGTTCAGGGCCTCTGAGGCTGGATTGGCTGCCGTGCCATCCTGCAGCAACTCCAGCACCAGCCGCTCCGGGCAGGTGACCTTGGCGTCGTAATAGGTGCCGGCGGCGACGATCTTCGGCGTCATCGGCGCGATTTCGCTCAGCGTGCGCCGGCGGGACCACAAGGCATGCCGGGGCATGACGCGGTGGCGGGAGCCATAGAAATCGTAGAGCGCCAAGCCGATCTTGATCAGCACCGCGCCGCGGTTGCGGGGAGCCGTGGTCGAGCCGAACAATGTACGCAGCGCCGCCGGAATACCCTGCAGCCACGAGAAGATCGGGATCACGGTCGGCAGGGGCTCGACCAGATGCGGCGCATTGCGCAGCAGGAGATTGCGTTCCAGCGTCGACTGGGCGACGAGGCGCAATTCCCCGGTCTCCAGATATTTGATGCCGCCATGGATCAGCCGCGACGGGGCGGCGCTGGTGCCCGAGCCGAAATCAGCCTTGTCGGCGATCAGGCAGGTCAGGCCCTGCTCACAGAGATCGCGAAACAGGCCGGCTCCATTGATACCGGCGCCGAGGATGAGAACGTCAATGTCTTTGGTCATGTCAAATACCGATGGTGCCGCGCCAGAGCATTTTCTAGAAAAGTTGATAGACTTTTCGATTAAGAAACCGCGTCAAAACAAAGAGTTAGAGCAAAGTGCGTTTCAACGGAATCGCACTTTGCTCTACGCTGCTTGCGAGGCGAGGGCCTCGATGCGCGGCCAGAGAGGTGCAAGCTGCGTGGCGATGTCGCAATGCAGGGCATAACGCTCCTGCAACTGCCGGCTGCGCGTGGGATCTGGCTGGTAATGCCGGGCGAGAGCTGCGAGATCGCGGGGATCGTCCGTCGGCGATGCGTAGAGGCCGGCTCCGGCGCCGGCGCACAAGGCAGCGCCCCAGGCGGCGGCCTCCTCGGTCTCGTTCACGGTGACGGGCAGGCCGAGAGCGTCCGCGAAGATCTGGGCGTAAAGCGGCTTCCTCGATATGCCGCCCGTCAGGCTGATGGTGCCGGGGGAAAAGCCTTCCCGCAGGGCGTCGACATGCACTCGGTGGTTGAAGGCGATGCCTTCGATGACGGCGCGCAGCATGTCACCGCGATCATGCCAGCCACGGAGCCCGAGAAAGCCGGCGCTGGCGGTCGCGCCATGGGGAGAACCGTAGAGATAGGGGTGAAAGAGCACGGTGGAGGGCCGCGCGAGTGCCGCCTCGATTTCGGTGCCGATGGCGGCGTGGATGGAGCCGCCTGTCTCCTCCGCGCTGCGTCGCTCGACGGCGCAGAGCGTATCCAGGAACCAGTCGTAGTTGGCGGCGGATGCCGGCGATATGCTCATATGGTTCCATTCGCCCGGCTTGATGCCGTTGCGGCAGAACCAGCGTATATCGGTCTTCGGCGTGCTGGCGATCGTCTCGTTGATGGAATAGGTCCCCGCCACGATCGCCACGGTGCCTTCGCGGTGGCCGCCAATGCCGAGAGCCGAGGCGACGACGTCATGCACGCCGGCCACCACCGGGGTTCCGGCCGTCAGGCCGGTCGCGGAGGCCGCGGCCTGCGAAACCGTGCCGATGATCTCATCGGGCCGGGTAACGGCGGGAAGGGCACCGGCAAGGCCCTCGAGGCCGAAGATCGGCAGGATGTCAGGTTCATAGACCTGGCTTTCCATCGCCGTGAACGATGTGCTGGCCTCGGTGAGATCCGTGCCAAGCGTTCCGGTCAGGCAAAAGCGCAGCCAGTCCTTGCAGGCCAGGACATGGGCGATCCTGGCAAAGCGCTCGGGTTCGTGGCGCTTGATCCAGGCCAGCAGTGCCGAGGGGGCCGAGGCATGCGCGACCTGGCCGGTGCGGGCAAGGGCGGTGGAGGAGGTGCCATCCCCGTCCCACTCGGCGACGATGGCGGCCGCGCGGCTGTCGAGCGAGAGAATGCCATGGCCGAGCGGACGATGCTCCGCGTCGAGAAGGTAGAGGCCGTCTCCATGGGCGGTCGCGGCCACCGCCGCGACATCGCTGGCAGGACGCCCGGCCTTTTCGAGTGCCTCGGCGATGGCCTCGGCCGTTGCCTGCCACAGGTCCACCGTGTCGCGTTCGACATGGTGGGGATGGGGAATGATCTGGGGAATGCGCCGGCGGGCCACGGCGAGCAGCACGCCTTTTTCATCGAAGACGGCCGCCTTGGTCACCGTCAGCCCGTTGTCGATTCCGATGAGGGTGGGCATTGGCAGGCACTCCGTCTCGAAAGGATATTGCAGAAATCGCGATGTCCGACGGAGACGAAACGCCTCGTCGCGTCACGCGGGGTGGGGTGAGCGCTGCTTGATCGGCGCGATCACGATGTTGATGCCGCGCGAGCGCAGCAATTCGACCTGGAGCGGGGCCATGCCGTCGTCGACGATGATGGCATCGAACTCGCTCAGAGTGCCCATGGCGTGCAGGGCGCGACGCTGGAACTTGGTGTGGTCGGCAAGCAGGATCCGCTTGGCCGCACTGTCGAACATGGCCCGCTTGGTCTCGACCATCTCCGCGGATTGGTGGAACACCATGTCATCGGTGATGGCCGACATCGACAGGAAGACGCAGTCGGCGCGCAGCCGGCGGATCTCGGCCGTCGTGGCCGGGCCCATGAAGGCGTTGCACCAATTGTAGTAGCGTCCCCCGAGGCCGAGCAGCGTCACGTCGCTCATCTCCTTCAACTCGTTCATCAGCGGGATCGAGTTGGTGATCGCCGTCAGCGGTACGCGGGCTGCGATATGCGGGGCCATCTGCAGCACGGTGGTGGAATCGTCGAAGAAGACGGCCTGGCCGGCTTCCAGGAATTGGGCCGCCACCTGGGCGATGGCGCGCTTTTCCACGGCCTCGCGCATGGAACGATAGACATCGCTCGACTCAACCAAGCTGGTGGGTGTCGCCGAGACGATGCCCCTCGACTTGCGCAGCAGGCCGCGATTGATCAGCTCGTCGAGGTCGCGGTGCACGGTCATCAGGCTGATGGCGAAGCGCTCGGCCAGTTCCTCGATGCGCATGGTGCCCTCAGCCATCACCGCCTGCATGATGAGCTGGCGGCGGGCAAGCTGGCGAGCATGGCGGCTGTCGCTCGGCACCTGATCGGCGATGATCTGTTCCAGCGTGTCTTCCTGCGTGGCTCTCGTCGATGTCATGTCGGTCTGTTTCCGGGTTGAGCGCTGGCAGGATATCCCGAAGTGCTGGAATATGCCTGCCTGCAGCAATCACCGCTGTGGAAGGACGCGCCACCGACCCATAAGAAAGCCGGGATAGCCAACGGCCATCCCGGCTTCGTCATTATTTGGCGAGCGTAAAGGCCGAAACATACTTGTCGACATTGTCCTTGGTGATCAGGATGCAGTCGAAGAGCTGCTTTTCGGTCGCTGCGCCGGTCTTGCCTGTTTTGATGAAGGTGTCGGCCTGGACCACCGCTTCCTTGGAGAAGACCGCAACCGGCTGCAGCACGGTATATTGCAGCTCGCCGGCCTTGATGGCGGCAACCGCATCGGGCGAGCCGTCGAAGCCGCCGACCTTGACCTTGCTGAGCTTGCCGGCCTCCTTCAGCGCCGCGATGGCGCCGAGCGCCATCTCGTCATTGCCGGAGATCACGCCGGTGATGTCAGGATGGGCCTGCAGCATGGACTGCATCTTCTGGTAGCCCTGGGCGCGATCCCAGTTGGCCACTTCCTTGGCGGCCTTGGTCAGGTCGGGATATTGCGTCAGCACGGTTTCGTAGCCGTTGGAGCGGGTGGCGGCGTTGTTGTCGGCGGGGTTGCCGAACAGCTCGACATATTTGCCCGACTTGGCGACCGAATTCACCCATTGCTCGGCACCGATGGCGGCGCCCTGCGCGTTGTTGGAGACGAGCTGCGCCTTGGCGAGGCCTTCCTTGTTGATCTCGGCATTGACGAGGAACACCGGAATGCCTGCATCGACGGCCTTCTTCACCGCTCCGACCGATCCATCGGCATTGGCCGGGTCGAGGATGATGGCGGCGGATTTGTTGGTGATGGCGGTATCGACCAGCGTGCTCTCGGTGTTGGTGTCGCCCTTATGGGCTGAAACCGAGGCGGTGTAGCCGAGCTGTTCGGCGGTCTTCTTGGCAACCTCGCCTTCCGTGTACCAATATGGATTGGCCGGATCGGTGACGATGATCGAGATCAGGCCGGCCGCCGAGGCCGAGCCGATCAGCAATGGGGTCACGGCGGCGGCCGCGACCAGCAAACGCATGCCTTTTTTGAACATGGCGCATCTCCCTTGATTGGTGAAGTTGTCTGCCGTCGCAAGACGGCAACGATCCCACTGCAGATCTGTTATTTGTTGCCGAAATGGGAAGGTTTCTGTGCGGGCCCTCAGCCTTGCCGGCCGCGGGCCTTGTACTGGATCGAGTTGAGCAGGACGGCGAGCACGATCACCGTGCCGGTGAAGACGGTCTGCCAGTAGGAGGACACGCCGATGATCACCAGCCCGTCCGACAGGAAGCCGATGACGAAGGCGCCGAGCATCGTGCCCTGCACCGTGCCGCGGCCGCCGGTGAGCGCCGCGCCGCCGATCACCACGGCCGCGATGGCCGTCAGTTCATAGGTGGTCCCCGCCGTCGGGCCGGCCGAGGTCAGCTGCGAGGACAGAACCAGCCCTGCGATCGCCGACAGGATGCCGGAGACGGTATAGACGGTGATCTGCACGCGCTTGACCGGCACGCCCGACAATTCGGCGGCGCGGGCATTGCCGCCCGAGGCATAGAGCCAGCGGCCGAAGGCGGAACGACCGAGCACCAGAGCCGTGACGATGGCGAGCGCCGCCAGGATCAGCACCGAGATCGGCACGCCGAACAAGCGATTGAAGCCCAGCCACTCGAAGCCGGTGTTGCCGAGATCGGCATGGCCGGAGAGATTGTTGTAGGTGAGGCCGTTGGTCATCAGCAGCGCCACGCCGCGGGCGACATACATCACGCCCAGCGTCGCCACGAAGGCAGGCACGCGGAACCAGGCGATGAGCACGCCGTTCAAGGCTCCGACCAGCCCGCCGGCCACCAGGGTCAGGATCACGATGGCCCAGACCGGCGGGTAGAGGATGACGCCGGCCACCTGCAGGGTCACGCCTCCCATCAGGAAGCCGGCGACGCAGCCGGACAGGGCCAGTACCGAGCCCACCGAAAGATCGATGCCGCCGTTGAGGATCACCAGGAGCATGCCGAGCGCCAGGACGCCGTAGATGGCGACATGAGAAGCCATCGTCAGGAAATTGCCGAGCGTGAAATAATTCGGCGACAAGAACGAAAAGACTGCGACGATGAGGATCAGCGCGAAGAAGGCGCGTCCTTCGAGGAGCAGCCGGCCGAGGCCGGGGCCCGATCTCTGCCCCTTGGCGCTCGTACTTGCAGCGGTGTGCGACATGGGCAGGCCTCCAGCCTAATGGACCACGGCTTCGCCCGAGGCGGCCATGATCTCGTCCTTGCTTGCGGTTGCGCCGAATTCGGCGACGATGCGGCCCTTGCGCATGACGATGATGCGATGCGCGACGGAGAGGCATTCGCCGACTTCGGACGTGGAGTAGACGACGGCGAGGCCCCGGCGTGCGCCCTCGGCCAGCAACCGGAACACTTCGGCCTTGGCGCCGATGTCGATGCCGCGGCTCGGCTCGTCGAGCAGGATCACCTTGGGGTTGGTGGCCAGCATCTTGCCGATCACCACCTTCTGCTGGTTGCCGCCGGACAGCGAGCCGATGGGCGCTCCGCCTCCGGCCGTCTTGACCGTGACCTTGCGGATGGTGTCTTCGATCAGCTGCTGCTCGATCTTCAGAGAAGTGAACAAGCCGCGTGTGAAGTCGGCGATCGACGCCAGGGACAGGTTCTGGCCCACGCTCATGGTCTGCACCAGGCCATCGCGCTGCCGGTCCTCGGGAACCAGGGCCAGGCCGGCCTTGATGCGCCGAGCGATGGTCAGGCCCGAGACCTCGTCATCCTCCAGCAGGATCTGGCCTGATGAGGCTTTGAGGCGTCCGGCCAGAGTCTCCAGCAATTCGGTCCTGCCGGCGCCCATCAGGCCGTAGATGCAGACGATCTCGCCGGCCTTGACGTCCAGCGACAGCTTGTCGACCACGTTGTAGCCGCCACCCGCGGGATCCGGCACCGTGAGGTCGCGCACCGAAAGCGCGGTGGCGCCGAAGGCGTAGCCCTCCGGCGGCGAGCCGAGATCATAGTTCTCGCCCACCATGTTGCGGACGATCCATTTGAGGTCGATCTCGGCGCGCGGGGCGTAGGCCGTCATGGTGCCGTCGCGCAGGACGACGGCGTGATTGGTGATTTCGAGCGCCTCTTCGAGATGGTGGGAGATGTAGACGATCGAGACGCCCCGGCTGGTGAGATCGCTGATGACCTTGAACAGCACCGCCACTTCCGTCGCCGACAGGGCCGAGGTCGGCTCATCCATGATCAGGATGCGGCTGCGAACCGAGAGGGCGCGCGCGATCTCGACGATCTGCTGCTGCCCGAGCCGCAATTCGCCGACCGGGGTGAGGGGATCGATGTCTTCTTCGAGCTCGGCCATCAAGGCGCGCGTCTCTGCTTCCTCCCGAGCGAAGTCGACGCCGGTGAGGCCCATGATCTCGCGTCCCATGAAGATGTTGTCGCGTACCGACAAATTGGGCGCGAGGGAGAGCTCCTGGTGGATGATCGAGATGCCCTGGTCGCGGGCGTCCGATGCCGAGGAGAACACCACGGGCCGGCCGTCGAGGAGGATCTCGCCCGATGTCGGCGTCACGATGCCCGACAGGATTTTCATCAGGGTCGATTTGCCGGCGCCGTTCTCACCGAACAGGGTTGTGACCTGGCCGCGATGAATGTCGAAGTTCACGCCTTTCAGGGCATGGACATTGCCGTAGGACTTGGCCACGTGGCGCGCGGCCAGCACGACCCCGGGCATCTGAGCGCCGGAAGGAGAGGGCTCGCCGCTCATTTCACCGTCACCGCCACGGGCGTGATCAGCCAGTTTTCCGGGTTCACCAGCCGGAAGGCACCAACGATCTCCAGGGTCTTGCCGGTGAGATTGGCGGTGTCGATGCCGGTGAGTACCTGCTTCTTCATCTCGCGATTGATGGCCGAACCGGCGTTCTGATACTCGATCTGGTTCTTGAACTGGCCGAAAGCGATGTCGCCAGGCGCATCGCGAAGATCGGTCCCGTTGATGGCGGGGCCGGTCTGCACGCGCACCCCGATGGATGCCGGCAGTCCGTCCACCGTGAGCTTGTAGATGCCCGCCTTCTGCTCGCCGGCGATGCCGGTGAGGCGGATGGGAATGATCGAGCCGGTGGAGGCTGCCGTGCCATATTTCGTGGCGGCTGCCGCCTTATTGGCCAGGACCTCCGGCGCGAGGGTCTTGGCCTCGACGGCGCGCTGTTCGATGGCCGCCTTGATCTGCGGAAAATGCTCGATGCCATAGCTGTCGGGCGAAAAGGCCGCCTGGCGCACATCGTCCTTGGAGCCGATCTGCACGATCCGGGTATCGAACGCGATTCCTGCAATGACGAGAAGAACAAGGGCTGGCACCACCAGCCGGACACGCCCGCCGGCGCCCGACGCCCTCACGGATGCACCATGACTATTGCTCATGACCAGGCCCCACATTCTTGCGGTGTTCGACCAGCGCGGCGTGAGGGAATGTCTGGCCGAGGCTCGCTCCGGCTTGCGCCGCAAACGCGGGCCCGGTGCGCGGAATGCGCAGCATGGCTCCTCCCATTCTGCCGCTGATGCGGCCCGCTCTCACGGGCCGGACGGCTCTCTCGCTGATCATTGAGATATGTTATATCTGTGTTTTATAAAACGTCAACAGAGTTATATTCTTAACTCGTTGATTTGGCAGGAAAGTTTTCCGGAAGGGATATTATCCCGCGGCAATCTCTCCGGCGAAGCAGGGCAGCCTGCGGGGCGTTGGGGTGGCCCGCTGCTGCATTTTTCATAGAGTGAGTCGTTATGCTCAGAAAACGAAGGTATGACAATTTATCTATATAAATCAGTTATGTAACTAAGAATTGGCAATTGAAAAACGAAAGAGATGACGGTTTTTCAGCACATTCCAAGCGGAGGCGTCGGTAGGCGCCCGAGGCTTTTGCGATGGGCCTTCTCTTTCTGGCTATGGGTCCGGTTATCTGAAATAATATGTTATGTTGGCAATAAATTACGTGACGTATGATATCTTTGTGATATATGAAAATCACAGTGATCGGAGATCGATGCGGACGGTGAAAATCGCCGGCGCGTGTGGGAGGCCTGGCTCTGTCAGGGAGATGGATCATGCGCGGAAGTGTCGACCCGTCGGTTCGCGAAGGATGTTGCGATGTCCGCTGATCTGCTGATCGGGGTGGATGCCGGGACCTCGGTGATCAAGGCCGTCGCTTTCGATTTCGGCGGCCGCCAGGTCGGCGCCGCCTCCGTACCCAATCGTTACCTGCGCGGGGATGATGGCTCGGCGACCCAGTCGCTGGAGGCGACCTGGGCCGATTGTGTCGCGGCGCTGCGCGGATTGGCCGACAAAATCGAGAATCTGGCCGCCCGCACCGCGGCGCTCGCCGTCACGGCCCAGGGCGATGGCACCTGGCTGGTCGGTGCGGACAACGCGCCGGTGGCCGATGCCTGGCTGTGGCTGGATGCGCGGGCGGCGCCCACGGTGCGCGGCCTGGCAGCCTCCCCGCTGAACAGGGCTCGTTTCGAGGCCACCGGCACGGGCCTCAATACCTGCCAGCAGGGCTCGCAAATGGCCCATATGGACAGCCACAATCCGGATCTGCTCGACAGGGCCGAGGTGGCGCTGCATTGCAAGGACTGGCTCTATCTGAACCTGACAGACGTGCGCGCCACGGATCCGTCGGAAGTCAGCTTCACCTTCGGCAATTTCCGCACCCGCCGCTATGACGATGCGGTCGTGGAGGCCCTCGGCCTGACGCATCGGCGCAGCTTGTTGCCCGAAATTCTCGACGGCAGCCAGGTCACCCACGCCCTTACGAAGCGCGCGGCGGAGCAGACGGGATTGCTGGCGGGCACGCCGGTGAGCCTGGGCTATGTCGACATGGTCATGGCCGCTCTGGGGGCGGGTGTCTATGGCGGTTCGGGCGATGCGGCCTGTTCGACCATCGGCTCGACCGGCGTCCATATGCGGGCCAAGAAGGCGGCGGACGTTCATCTCAATGCGGAGGGTACCGGCTATGTCATTGCCCTGCCCGTGCCCGGTGTCGTCACCCAGGTCCAGACCAACATGGCGGCCACGCTCAACATCGACTGGGTGTTGACGATAGCGGCCGACATTCTGGCGCAGATGGGTCAGAAGGTGGCGCATCAGGACCTGGTGAGGCGTATCGACGGTTGGCTGGCCGACAGCCGCCCGGGATCGCTGATCTACCATCCCTATATTTCCGATGCCGGGGAGCGCGGTCCCTTCGTCGATGCCGATGCGCGGGCCGGCTTCATCGGCTTGTCCGCCGGCCATCGCTATGCCGACCTGGTGCGGGCCGTCGTCGAGGGGCTGGGCATGGCCATGCGCGATTGTTATGCCGCGATGGGCGACCTGCCGGCCGAACTGCGCCTGGCCGGCGGGGCGGTGCGCTCGCGCGCTTTGCGCGGCGTGTTGTCCGCGGCGATCAACGCCCCGCTACGCGTTTCCTCACGAGAGGAAGCCGGGGCTGCCGGCGCGGCGATGATGGCGGCGGTTGCCGTCGGCGCCTTCAAGGACATGGATGCCTGCGTCGCCCAGTGGGTGACGCCTCTCTTGGGGGCGCCAGAACCGCCCGATCCGACCCTTGCGAGCCTTTACGATCAATTGTTCCCCGCCTTCAGGGCCACGCGCCTCGAATTGACCCCGGCCTGGAATGCACTTGCGGCCGCCCGGCACGATGCCGGTGGGGCAAGCGCAGCACCGGGCGCGGGAAGGAGCCTTGCAGTATGAGTGAGATGATCGACCTCCCGGTGATTGACCTTCTGGTGATCGGCGGCGGCATCAATGGTGCCGGCATCGCCCGCGATGCGGCAGGCCGCGGCCTGTCCGTCACGCTGGTGGAAAAGGACGATCTGGCCCAGGGCACGTCCTCGCGCTCGGGCAAGCTGGTGCATGGCGGTCTGCGCTATCTGGAATATTACGAGTTTCGTCTGGTTCGCGAGGCGCTGATCGAGCGTGAAGTCCTCTTGAAATCGGCCTGCCACATCATCTGGCCGATGCGGTTCGTGCTGCCGCACAGCCCGCAGGACAGGCCTGCCTGGCTGGTGCGCCTCGGCCTGTTCCTCTACGATCATCTCGGTGGCCGCAAGAAGCTTCCCGGCACGCGCGTGCTGGATCTGCGGCGCGATCCGGTCGGTGCGCCGATCCTCGATCAATATGCCAAGGGCTTCGAATATTCGGACTGCTGGGTCGATGATGCGCGGCTCGTCGCGCTCAACGCGCTCGGAGCCGCGGAAAAGGGCGCCACGATCCTCACCCGTACGGCGGCCGTCTCGGCGCGGCGGGAGGAGGGGGCCTGGACCGTCATGACTCGTGACGAGACCACAGGCGAAACCCGCACGCATCGAGCGCGCTGCATCGCCAACGCGGCAGGGCCCTGGGTCTCCGATGTCATCGCACAGGTGGCAGGCTCCAACTCCACGCGCAATGTGCGCCTGGTCAAGGGCAGCCACATCATCGTGCCGAAATTCTGGGAGGGGCAGCAGGCCTATCTGGTGCAGAACCACGACAAGCGCGTGATCTTCATCAATCCCTATGAAGGGGACATGGCGCTGATCGGTACCACGGATATAGCCTATCAGGGCGCCGCCGAGGACGTCGCTGCCGACGAGACGGAAATCGACTACCTGATCACAGCGGTGAACCGCTACTTCAAGCAGAAGCTGCGCCGACAGGACGTGCTGCACGCCTTTTCGGGCGTCCGGCCGCTCTTCGATGACGGCAAGGGCAATCCATCCGCCGTCACGCGCGATTACGTCTTCGATCTCGATGAGACGGGCGGGGTGCCGCTGCTCAACGTCTTCGGCGGCAAGATCACCACCTTCCGTGAGCTTTCCGAGCGCGCGATGCACAGGCTCGGCAAGTTCTTCCCCAAAATGGGCGGTGACTGGACGCGCGAGGCCAAGCTACCGGGCGGCGAGATCGAGAATGCCGATTATGTGAGCTTCGTCGAGAGCCTGCGCATCGCTTATTCCTGGATGCCCAACCGGCTGCTCCAGCATTATGGCCATGCCTATGGGGCACGCACCCGGCAGGTCGTTGGCTCGGCAAGCAGCATTGCCGATCTCGGCCGTCATTTCGGCGGCTGCCTCTTCGAGGCCGAGGCGCGCTATCTCGCCGGTCATGAATGGGCCCGCAGCGCCGAGGACGTCCTGGTGCGCCGGACCAAGCACTATCTCCACCTGAGTGATGCCGAAAAGGCGGCTTTCATCGCCTGGTTCGAGCAGGAGATGCCGACCGCAGGCGAGGCTACGCCGACCCGTTTTTCCAACGTTTCCGCCTGAGGATCCGATGCCTCTGACGCTGTCCCTCAATACCAATCCGCTGGTGAACCGTTTCGCCGATCCCGACGATCTGATCGACACGGTGGCGCGCGGTCTCAGGCTGCGCGACCTCCAGCTCACCCATGAATTCATCAATCCGAGCTGGCCCGCGCCCACCATAAAGCGCCTGGTCCGCGAGATGGGCAGCGCCCTGGCCCGCACCGGCGTACGCGTGACCAGTGGCATGACCGGGCCCTATGGCCGGCTCAATCATTTTGGACATCCCGATCCAGATGTGCGGCGCTATTATGTCGACTGGTTCAAGACCTTCGCCGACATCATCGGCGATCTCGGCGGCACGTCGGTCGGCACGCAGTTCGCCATCTTCACCTATGCCGATTATGACGACACGGCCCGCCGCGAGGAGTTGGTCCAGATCGCCATCGAGTGCTGGGCGCAGGTCGCGGAGCATGCCAAGGCTGCCGGTCTCACCTCTGTCTTCTGGGAGCCGATGAGCATCGGCCGCGAGTTTGGCGAGACCATCGAGGCCTGCCTGTCGCTGCAGCGGCGGCTGACGGCCGCCGACATGGCCGTGCCGATGTGGATGATGGCCGATATCGATCACGGCGACGTCACCTCGTCCAATCCCGACGACTACGACCCCTATGCCTGGGCCCGGGCCGTGCCGAAGGTTTCTCCGATCATCCACATCAAGCAGAGCCTGATGGACAAGGGCGGCCATCGTCCCTTCACGGCCGAGTTCAATGCCAAGGGCCGGATCCAGCCCGAGCCGCTGCTGGCGGCCCTTGCCGAAGGCGGGGCTGCAGACAACGAGATCTGTCTGGAGTTGAGCTTCAAGGAGCGCGAGCCCAACGACCGCCAGGTGGTGCCCCAGATTGCCGAAAGCATCGCCTTCTGGGCGCCTTTCATCGAGACAGGTGTGGGGGATCTTCATGTCTGACGCGGAACGGGGACGGGGAGGCGGGATGGGACGCGCCGTCACGGAGAACGAGCTGGAGGAGTCTCTCGCCCGTCGCGCGGCCTGGCTGCATTATGTCGGCGGCCTCACCCAGGCGGCCGTGGCCAAGCGGCTCGGCCTGCCCTCGGTGAAGGCCCACCGCCTCATCGCGCGGGCGGTGGCGAGCGGCGTGGTCAAGGTCTCCATCGACGGCGACATCATCGAATGCGTCGAGCTGGAAGAAGAGCTCTGCCAGCGCTTCCATCTCGATCATTGCGAGGTCGCTCCCGATCTCGGCGAGGATGGCATCCCGCTGCGCGCGCTCGGCCAGGCCGGAGCGGGCTTCCTGCGGCGCGAGATCGAGCGCGGCGACCATCGCACCATCGGCCTGAGCCATGGGCGGACCCTGACGTCTGCCGTCGCGCATATGTCGCGCATCGCGGCCGGCCAGATGCGCTTCGTCTCGCTGCTCGGCGTGCTCACCCGCGATTATGCCGTCAACCCGCACGACGTCATGCACTCCATCGCCGAGAAGACCGGTGCGCAGGCCTATGTGATGCCGGTGCCGTTCTTCGCCAATTCCGCCGAGGACAAGGCAGTCCTACTCGCCCAGCGCGGTATCGGCGAGGTGCTCGCCATGGCCAATGGCGCGGGGCTGAAGGTGGTGGGCATCGGTTCGGTCGATGCCGACGCCCAGCTTGTCTCGTCCGGCATGATGCATCCGCAGGAAATCCGGGAGATCAAGGCCGAGGGCGGCGTGGGCGAAATGCTCGGCTACTTCTTCGATGCCCAGGGGCGCGTGCTCGAGAACTCGTTGACCTCGCGAACCCTGGGCGTGGCGTTGAACGGACGCGCCGACGATCACGTCGTCGGCATCGCAGGCGGGGCGAACAAGACTGAGGCCGTCCGGGCCGTGGTGCTCAGCGGCCGTCTCCGAGGCCTGATCACCGACGAGGCCACTGCGCGGGCGCTGCTCGGCTAGGCCCGCTTCAAACACACGAATTTGCAAGCCGGTCGGCAGCGGTCGGCACGGAGATACACGGAAAATGACACGTTATTGGATCGGCACCAGCTGGAAGATGAACAAGACCCTGGAGGAGGGCCTGGCCTTTGCGAACGCCCTGGCCCAAGCGCTGGCTTCGGTCGATGATCGCTTGCAACCCTTCGTCATCCCGCCCTTCACCCTGGTGCGCGAAGTCAAGCAGGCGCTGGCCGCGACGCGGGTGAAGGTCGGCGCGCAGAACATGCACTGGGCCGACGCGGGAGCCTGGACCGGCGAAATCTCGCCGCGAATGCTGCGCGATTGTGGCCTCGACCTGGTCGAACTCGGGCATAGCGAGCGGCGGGAGCATTTCGGTGAGACGGATCGCACCGTCGGCCTCAAGACGGCGGCGGCCATAGGCCATGGCCTGATACCGCTGATCTGCGTCGGCGAGACCCTGGCGGAACGCGAGAGCGGCAGGGCCGAAGAGGTACTGGCGGCCCAGGTCGAGGGGGCGCTCTCGCAGCTTGGCAGCGGCACGCCCGGCGTGGAAATCATCTTCGCCTATGAGCCGGTCTGGGCCATCGGCGAGAACGGTATTCCAGCCAGCGCCGACTATGCCGATGGCCAGCAGGCCCTGATCAAGCAGGTTGCGGCCGGGCGTCTCGGTACGGCCCCTGCGGTTCTCTATGGCGGCAGCGTCAACCCGGGCAATGCCGCCGACCTTATCGGCCAACCCCATATCGACGGCCTCTTCATCGGCCGCTCCGCCTGGCAGGCCGAGGGCTATCTCGACATCCTCGATCGCACGGCCCGAGCCCTGTCGGCACGGCCCTGATGCGCTCCCATTCCCTTATGCAAGGAAGGAAAACCGCCATGAAAATCGCACTCGGAGCCGACAGCGCGGGCAAGCCCCTGCTCGACGTCATCGCCGCGCATCTCGCCAATCGCCCGGACCTGGAGATCACCGACCTCAGCCAGTCGGGCTTCTATGCCGATCTCGCCGCCAAGGTCGGCCAGGATGTCCTCGACCACAAGCATGATCGCGCCATCCTGTTCTGCGGCACCGGCATCGGCGTATGCATCTCCGCCAACAAGGTGCCGGGCATCCGCGCGGCCCTAACGCATGATACCTATTCGGCCGAACGCGCCGCCAAGTCGAACAATGCCCAGATCATAACCATGGGTGCGCGGGTCGTCGGTCCGGAACTGGCCAAGGCCATCGTCGACACCTGGCTGTCCTCGAGTTTCGATCCCCAAGGCCCTTCGGCCGGAAATGTGCATGCCATCGATCAGCTCGATGCCAGAAGGTAGCGACTGCCTCTGCCGAGTGACGGCGGTCTTTGCCGGCTGCTGTGACAACGCTAACGCATCGGGAGCCGCGGTCGGATGGAGGCAACCAATTCTGTCATAAGTCGCTCGTCATCTGGGCCTTACGGCCCCGATGACGTTTTGCGTTTGAATCCATGAGTTCGGTGAGTTCCGCCGCGCTGTAGCCTTTGCCGCGCCCGACAGAAGCAGGGTGATGCATTTTTTGCGGCAGCCCTGGCCCCCGGAGGGCGCGACGACGGCTCACCCGACCTACGTGCTCATTGCTTGGTCGAGACGATTACAACGCGCCCGAGGATGGAATGGCCTTCGGCATAGGCGTGGGCTTCAGAGGCGGCCGCAAAGGGAAACGTTCTGTCCACGATCACCTTGAGATCCCCAATTGCCGCCAGCTCCAGCATGCTGGAGACCGTGCGGTAGACATCCGGCTTTTCCAGTTGCGTTCCCATGAAGACACCGAAAAGCGATTGGTTCGCCTGTAGCGCCGACCACAGATCAATATTGAGCTGCGAGCCACCGGCGTTACCCACGACTATCAAACGCCCCTCGGGCCGGAGCGCCGCCAGGGAACCTTGCAGGGTGGTTCCGACCGGGTCCACGACGAGATCCGCGCCACGGCCTTCTGTCAGACGCATGACCGTATCGGCGACGTTGGCCGAGCGATGATCGATCGCATGATCGAGGCCAAGCCCGGCGAGGCGTTCGGCCCTCGTCGCCCCGGAGACCGTTGCAAGCACAGTCGCGCCCGCCCGATGCGCAAGCTGGATGGCGGCGAGCCCGACGCCGCCGGCGCCTGCCTGGATAAGGACAGTTTCGCCAGACTTCAAACCGCCTCGCGCGAAAAGGCAGTGATGAGCGGTTCCGAATGCGATGGGCAGGGCTGCGGCAGCGGCGATGTCGAGTCCTGCCGGCACGGGCCAGGTCCGGCTGACGGCGACGGCACGCAACTCCGCATGCGACCCGGCGAGATCGAAGCTCGTCACCTTCTGGCCGACATGACGGTTCTTCACCTTTTCTCCGACCGCGATGATTTCGCCAGCGGCGGCATAGCCGACGACGAAGGCCGCGTGGGGTGGAGGCGTGGACGCGCGATTGATCAGGTCGCCGCCCTCGATTGCGGCAGCCTCGACACGGATCAGGACGCCATCGTTTGGGCAAACCGGATCGGGCACATCCGCGTAGTGAAGGACAGCCGGCGGGCCGGGGTGATCATAGATGGCTGCTTTCATGGTTCTCTCACTGCGTCATCACTCTTGGGGGAACGATTAGACGCATCAGCAAGGGGGGCCTTTCTTTAAGGTGCCGAAGAGACCTCCGGCTGCGGCGATAATATTCATCGCTGACATCACAAGCCTTCCCTCTGAGGTGAGGTTGGCGAGGTTCTACATACGGATCGCTCTGGATTCGTATCGAAACTCGCCATCCCGGCCCGGATCAGCCTTCGCTCGGCACAGGCGTTTTGAGCAGTTGCTGCTCCCAGAGAAAGGCAATGCCGCTGCCAGCGGCATGCTGCACAAGCACCTCCGAAAGCTCGGCGGCATGCTCTGTGCGAGCCCAGTCGCGCTGCCATTCCGAAGCCACCGCCAGCCAGGTCATCATGTTCGCGCCGGCCGCGATCATGCGCTGGATGGCGACCTCGTGTGCCTCGACCGAAGTGCCGCCGGACGCATCGGTGACAACCGTCACATCCCAGCCTTCGCCGAGCGCCTGGATCGTCGGCATTGCCACGCAAATCTCGGTCCACAGGCCCGCGATGATCAACTGCTTGCGGCCCGTCGCCTTCACCGCATCCACAACCTTCTGGTCCTCCCAGGTATTGATGAACGTCCGGTCGATCACTTCCTGACCGGGGAAGACATCGGTGATCTGGGGGAAGATGACGCCGCCCCGGTCAGCGATCACACTGGTCAGGATGGTGGGCACGCCGAACGCCTTGGCGGCCTTCGCCAGAGCCGTCGAATTGTTGACCACCATATGCGGGTCGTGGCTGTTCAGGTTCGCGAGCTGGTAAGGCTGATGATCGATCAGAACGAGGACCGAGTCTTCGGGCCGAAGAAGCGAATCAAGGCCGTTGCGAAAGGTCATTATTGCGTCCTTTGCTGCCGCTTTGTGCGACATTGGTTTTGCGTGAGACATGCGCCAGCGGGCGACGCTTGCCGGCCGCAATTTGCCGTTCCCCATCCCGATGCGGTAGTGCCGTAGTTCGGTAAGCTGTGTCGCGAAATGAGGAACGCTGAATTGGATATCGAAGATCTACAGACATTCGTCGCAGTGGCCGATGCCGGGGGCGTATCGGCGGCGGCGCGCCGGCTCGGCGTCTCCAAGTCGATCGTCAGCCGGCGGCTCTTTCGGGTTGAAGCGGAGCTTGGCGTCCAGCTTCTTGCACGAACGACCCGCGGCGCCGCGCTCACAGAAGCAGGAATCACGTTCAGAGATCACGCGGCCAGAGCCAGCGCCGAGATCGATACGGCCCGGGAAGCGATCCTGCCCACCGGTGAGCTGCGCGGCAGCCTGAGGGTTGCCATGCCGCTTACGTTCGGAGCGACCCACTTCGCCCCCGTGCTTGCGGAAATGGCGCGTCTGCACCCGAAGCTTCACATCCATGCTTCCTATAGCGATCGCTTCGTCGATCTCATCGCAGAGGGTTTCGATTGCGCGATCCGAGGCGCCTACCTTCAGGACTCCAACCTGATCGCGAAGCGTGTCGGGCCGATCCAGGGAAAGCTTGTCGCAAGCCCGGATTATATCGAGGTGCACGGGTCACCCGAGAACTCCGGGCGAACTCGTCGCCCATCAGGCCCTCATGCAGGGAACGGAAGCCTGGCAGTTCATGGATGGTGACAAGATCGTCACGGTTCAGCCGCAGGGCAGGTTCAAGGCCGACAGCGCCACAGCGCTTGCCGCGGCGGCGGCGGCGGGTCTCGGCATCGCTTGGCTCCCCGATTGCATCACACATGAATATGTGGGCTCCGGCGCCCTGGTCCCGATCATGACACGCTATCCGGTACCTCCGGGGGCCGCCTATGTCGTCCGCCCGCCGGGTCAGCATCCCACGCGGAAAGTGCGGGTGCTCATGGAGATGCTGATTGAGTATTTCAAACGCAACACGGATCTTTGGGGCCTTGACGGCTAGGGCGCGAACGGTTCGGCCAATCGCCTCTATCGTAATATGCCGAGGGAAATCGCGGTTTCAGCCATTGTGATGCGCTGCGCGCGTAAGACCTGGTTGCGGATCCCCGCAACAAATTTGGTCATAAATCGCTAACCGTCCCGGTCTGATCAACCCGGGCGGTCCTTGTATTTGAATACTACTGGTACGTGTTTGCCCGCCGAAACTGCGACCTGGCCAGATCAGTCGCCAAATTCTACTGCCAGGCGATTCTGGGGCGCAATTGTGCGAGGGCGTGATGCTCGTCATGGTGGGAGGATCGTCGTGTATTTGACCTCCTTTAGAGCGAAGTGAGACGAAGAGGTCGCAACCGAGCTGTGGGCGAGTATCCCGTCCAGGAGCAGGTGCTCGTAGTTCTTGATATCCTTGACCGCCAGCCTCAGCACATAATCCCAATCTCCCGTCATCGCATAGCATTCCAATACCTCTTCGTAGCTTCCGACGAAAAGCTCGAAACTTTTGCGGGCCGCCGGATCCTGGGATTTCATCCGGATCTGACAAAAGACGGTCTGTCCCCGCCCGATAGATTCGGGGCTTACAAGACGCACTGTCGGCCCCAGAACCCCAATTTCCTCAAGCTTCTTGATCCTGCGCCAGCATGATGCAGGGGAGCTTCCAATCTGCTCGGCCAATACGACGTGGCTTATGTTCGCCTCGCGTTGCAGGGCGCGGATAATGCGTCTGTCAAGCGCATCGAGCTCGGCGGCTGTCATTCACTTTCTCCGCATTATCGAAACACTCATACCAAGTTTCATTAAAATCCGGTCGAGAATGAAACGTATTTCCTGAGTTGTCGAGATACGATTGCTTTCCCAGGCGTTCTGGTTTGGAACCAGGGGAGAAATAGATGGCGCAAGCGCAGCTCAGCAGCTCATTGCCAGTCCTGCCAGCCCCCGAGATTGACTGGCGTCGTGTCGTCTATCTGCTGCATCTGTCGAGGACACTCGACAGTCTGGAGGAGACCCAACTGGTCCCGAGCAAAGAGGTGCTCTATCAGTTCTCCGCACGCGGACATGACATGGCCCAAATACTCCTCGGGCTGCAATTGTCCGATCGACACGACGCGGCTTGCGGTTACTACCGATCTCGTCCCCTGCTGCTTACACTGGGTGTCGATCCTGCGGATGCGCTAGGATCCGCCATGGGGCGGTCGGGTGGCTACTCCGACGGTCGCGACATCGGAGTCGTCTTCAACTATCCCAATCCGACAGGAGCCTCCGCGCTGCCGATGTGCGGCGGCGTCGGTACACAGTACACGCCGACGGCGGGATGGGCGCAAGCCATCCGCTATTACAGCGAGACCTTGCACAGGCCTGAATACGAACGTTCGATCGCCGTGGTTCTTGGGGGTGACGGGTCGGTTGCCTCCAACGGCTTCTGGGCAGCGCTTACGATTGCCACGACGGAAGGTCTGCCGATGTTGTTCTACGTGGAGGACAACGGATATGGCATATCGGTTCCCTCGACGTTCCAGACGCCCGGGGGGGACATCGCGGCGAACCTGTCCTCCTGGCAGGGGTTGGCAATCTTTTCAGGCGACGGCACGGATCCGGCCGAGGCCGCACGTTTGTCCCACCAGGCCATAGCCCATGTGCGCGAGACCCGGACCCCGGCG
Source organism: Labrys sp. HAY1-8F (assembly GCF_056754975.1). NCBI lineage: Bacteria > Pseudomonadati > Pseudomonadota > Alphaproteobacteria > Hyphomicrobiales > Xanthobacteraceae > Labrys > Labrys sp. HAY1-8F. The sequence continues at coordinate 282,185 of NZ_JBPGWZ010000001.1, forward strand.
ATGCTGCATCTGACGGTGCCTCGCCTCCAAGGCCACAGCTTTCAGGACACCCAAACGTACAAGTCGGAGGAAATCGTGGCAGCGGAATGGAGGCGCGATCCATTGCCGCGGCTGAAGGAATATCTCGTGCCTGCCATCATGAGCGAAGAGGAATGGAAGACCGTGTCCGCTGATGCCGAAAGCGCCGTTGGAGCGGCGCTGGAGGTGGCGGAAGCGCGCCCGTCTGCGAAGCCCGAGACCGTAATGCGAAACGTCTTCTACGAGGGCGAAATGCAGGCGATGGGAGGCCAGCATCGTGCCGGCTATAGAGTGCCCCCAAGTACCGACAGACCAGCCGACAAGGGGCAGCGCATCAACATGGTCACGGCCATCCGGCGCACCCTCGAGCACGAACTGACGATCAATGAGCGTGTGGTCCTGTTCGGCGAGGATATCGGCACAAAGGGCGGCGTTCATGCCGCAACGCTTGGTCTGCAGGAAAAATTCGGCACTGGCCGTGTCTTCGACACCTCGCTCTCGGAGGAAGGCATAATCGGCCGGGCCGTGGGCATGGCGCTTGCCGGGTTATTGCCCGTACCGGAGATCCAGTTCCGCAAATATGCAGAGCCGGCAACCGAACAGATCAACGATTGCGGTACGATTCGCTGGCGTACCAACAACCGCTTCGCCGCTCCTATGGTGGTACGCATGCCGGGCGGCTTCTTCAAATGCGGCGATCCCTGGCATAGCCAGACAAACGAGGTGGCCTTCGTCCACCAGCCCGGCTGGAAGGTGGCCGTGCCCTCCAACGCGCGCGATGCCGTTGGATTGTTGCGTGCCGCGTTGCGGGGCAACGATCCTGTCATCTTCTTCGAGCATCGGGAAATGTTGGATCATAGCTGGGCGCGCCGGCCCTATCCCGGAGATGATTTTGTCCTGCCCTTTGGCAAGGCAGATTTCGTCCGGAGCGGCAAAGACATCACGATCGTCACCTGGGGCGCCATGGTCAATCGTTGTCAGGAGGCTACCGAGGGCATCTCCGCAGACGTGATCGATCTGCGCACTCTGATGCCTTGGGATTGTCAGTCGGTGCTGGATTCCGTGCGACGCACGGGGCGCTGCCTGATCGTTCATGAGGACTTGTCCACCGGCGGTTTCGGCGCCGAGATAGCGGCCGTCGTCGCGGACGAGACTTTCATGGATCTGGATGCGCCTGTCTCGCGTCTTACCATGCCCGATATCCCGAGCCCACATAATCTCGAACTGCTCGAATGGGCAGTTCCATCGGTAACGCGCATCCGCGAGCGCATCACCGAGCTTATGGAGTTCTGATCATGGCCGAGGTCATCGACATCTGCGTTCCTCCGGAACACGAAGGCACAAAGGCCATCGTTGCCAACTGGTTGAAAAAAAGCGGCGACGAGATCGCGATCGACGAACCGCTGGTAGAACTGGAGACAGACAAGGTCACGCAGGAAATTCCTTCGCCTGTCGCCGGCGTGCTGTCGGAAATCGTACTCGATACGGGCGAGATCGCCATTCCGGGCGCGGTGCTGGCCCGGGTAACTATCGGAGAGGCGTCCTCCCCGTCCGCCGAGCCCCGTCCAACCCAAACGGCTGTCCCGGCTGCAGCGGGGGACGGGGCAATCCGCTATTCGCCGGCAGTGCGTCGCGCGGCTGGGCAATATGGCATCGACCCCGCGAATATCCCCGGAACGGGCAAGGGCGGGCGCGTCACACGCGCCGATATGGAGACCGCCGTCGCGGAGCGAGGGCTCACGGCAGACAGGAGGGCGGCCGAGCCACAACAGACCATGATTGCACCGATAGTTTCCCAGCCGCGACCGGCGAGCGCGAAAGCGTCCACACCGGCAGGGTCCCGTAGAGTTCCACATTCGCCGATGCGGCTTGCCATTGCTCAGCACATGGCGAACTCGGTTGCGGCCGCGCCTCATGTGACGGCTGTGTTCGAGGCTGATTTCAGCGCCATCATTCGCCACCGCGACCATCACAAGCGGCGGTTCGCCGAAGACGGCATCAATCTGTCCTATACCGCCTATATCGCAGCCGCTTGCGTCCCCGCCATGCGCGCGGTGCCGCAGGTCAACAGCCATTGGCACGACGATGCGCTCGAAATCTTCGGTGATGTGAATATTGGTATTGGCACGGCACTGGACGACAAGGGGCTGGTCGTGCCGGTGATCCATCAAGTTCAGGATCTGGCCCTGGAGGGCATTGCCCGCGGGCTCCAGGACCTGACCCTCCGTGCCCGTGAGGGCAAATTGTCCCCGGCCGATATGCGCGGCGGAACATTCACCATCTCGAACCATGGTGTCTCCGGCTCCCTGGTGGCGACACCCGTCATAATCAATCAGCCACAGTCGGCCATCCTAGGCGTCGGCGCGCTGCAAAAGCGTGCCGTAGTACGCGAGATCGACGGCAGGGATGCGCTGGTGATCCGGCCGATGGCCTACGTGTCGCTGACCATCGATCATCGTTCGCTTGACGGGCACCAGACGAACGCATGGCTGAGTCATTTCGTAAAAACGCTGCAGGAGTGGCCGCTGTGACCGCGGTTTTGGCTAAGACGTTCTCATGATCGACGGCGGTCCGGAAGGATATGTCTGCATGATCCGGGCAGCGCAGTTCGACCCGGGAGCTGCCTGTGTTGAGCGTCGCGCCACCCATGGGGACACTTGCCTCAACGAAGGAAGCCACCAGAGTAGCCGCCACTCGCCGACTGCCATCTTCCGATATCGGGTGGCATTTTCCGAATGAGTGCGACTTGATCGACTTCATTGCGGCCCGAAATCGGTGACCCGGCGACAGACGTTTTCACAGAAAGTGTCGCATCTGCGCTCCGCCATACGTTCTTCGGTGTTGCGATGGTTCGAGCTGAGCCACTGAAACAGCCAAACGGTATGTCGAGCAAAAGCGGGCGGGAGATGGTGAGGTCGCATGGGATATGGACATCATCCCGGCCTTACAGCGACCGCCCCTGAGGTGACGGTCCTGATTGACTCGATCAGGAAAAGGTGTAATTACATAACCGGCCGGTCGGTAAATTATTTAAGATGCACCGGACCACGGAGGGGCGATGCCTGACGCTTTCATCTGCGATGCCGTTCGTACGCCGTTTGGCCGATATGGCGGAGCGCTGGCGGGCGTGCGCGCCGACGACCTGGCCGCGATTCCGCTGGCTGCGTTGATGCAGCGCAATGATGGTGTGGATTGGTCCGCTGTCGACGACGTTATCCTGGGCTGCGCCAATCAGGCGGGCGAGGACAATCGCAATGTTGCGCGCATGGCAGTGCTTCTTTCCGGCATGCCCGTCGATGTTCCAGGCACAACCGTCAACCGGCTTTGTGGCTCAGGGCTCGATGCAGTGGGACTGGCCGCACGCTCCATTCGGGCCGGGGACTGCAGTCTGATGATTGCCGGCGGCGTGGAAAGCATGTCGCGCGCGCCCTTCGTCATGCCGAAAGCGGATACCGCCTTTTCGCGTGCCAACGCGGTCTACGACACCACGATCGGCTGGCGTTTTATCAATCCGAACATGAAGAAGGTGCATGGCGTCGATTCCATGCCTGAGACCGCCGACAACGTTGCCGCAGATTTCGGCGTATCGCGTGCGGACCAGGACATGTTCGCGCTCCGCAGCCAGCAGCGCTGGGCCGCGGCGCAGATCGCGGGTCGGTTTGCCGACGAGCTTGTTCCGGTTCGCCTGCCGCAGAAGAAGGGGGACCCGATCGCGGTCGAGCGCGACGAACACCCACGCCCCGATGGGACAATCGAGCAGCTCGCCAAGCTGAGAGGCGTCAACGGTCCCGATCTTTCGGTAACGGCCGGTAACGCTTCGGGCGTCAATGATGGTGCCGCGGCGCTGATCATCGCCAGTGAAGCGGCCGCCAAGGCAAATGGCCTGGCGCCGCGCGCCCGCGTCGTTGCGATGGCTGCCGCCGGTGTGCCTCCCCGTATCATGGGCATCGGTCCGGTACCCGCCGTGCGCAAGGCGCTCGCAACGGCTGGCCTGACGCTCGGACAGATCGACCTGGTCGAGCTCAACGAAGCATTTGCCGCCCAGTCATTGGCCGTGCTGCGCGAACTCGGTTTGCCAGATGATGCCCCTCATGTGAACCCGAATGGCGGCGCCATCGCCATCGGCCATCCGCTGGGCGCCAGTGGTGCCCGGTTGGCAACCACGGCGTCTTGGCAGTTGCAGCGCACCGGCGGACGTTATGCGCTGTGCACGATGTGTGTCGGTGTGGGCCAGGGCATTGCATTGATCCTCGAGCGCGTCTGACGCGCGGATCGTAGAAAGGGAGGCGACGCGATGTACGCACAGATGGTCAAGACCGATGCCGCGCGAGTCCTCGCCCTCGACGAGATGGATCCGGTCGAGCGCGCCTTTCAGGAGCGCATCAATGCCGGCCAGAAGATCGAGCCGAAGGAGTGGATGCCGGAGGGTTACCGCAAGACGCTCGTGCGCCAGATCAGCCAGCACGCCCATTCGGAGATCGTCGGCCAGTTGCCGGAGGGAAATTGGATTACCCGCGCGCCGACACTGGAGCGCAAGGCGATCCTGCTCGCCAAGGTACAGGATGAGGCCGGCCACGGGCTCTATCTCTACTGCGCCGCCGAGACCCTCGGCGTCAGCCGCGACGAGATGTATGAGCAACTGCATTCCGGCAAGGCCAAATACTCCTCGATCTTCAACTACCCGACACTGACCTGGGCCGACATCGGCGCCGTCGGCTGGCTCGTGGACGGCGCGGCGATCATGAACCAGGTGCCGCTGCAGCGCTGCTCCTACGGGCCCTACGCGCGCGCCATGGTCCGCATCTGCAAGGAAGAGAGCTTCCACCAGCGCCAAGGCTTCGACATCCTTGCGGTATTGTGCAAGGGCACGCCGGAGCAGAAGGCGATGGCGCAGGATGCGCTGAACCGTTGGTGGTGGCCATCGTTGATGATGTTTGGTCCTTCCGACACGGATTCGGTGCATTCGGCGCAGTCGATGGCCTGGAACATCAAGCAGGATTCCAATGACGAACTGCGCCAGAAATTCGTCGACCAGACCGTGCCGCAGGCCAGGTTCCTCGGCCTGACCATCCCCGATCCCAAGCTCGTATGGAACGAGGAGAAGGGCGGCTACGATTTCGGCGAGCCGGACTGGAACGAATTCTTTGAAATCATTGCCGGCAACGGCCCGTGCAACCGGGAGCGCCTGGAGGCGCGCCGTAAGGCTTGGGACGACGGCGCCTGGTTCCGCGACGGATTGACGGCCCATGCAGACAAGCAGGCGCAACGCCGGCAGACCGCCAAGATCGCGGCGGAATGATCACCAATGACGTCGGCAACTCGTCAATAGGAGTGACCCAAATGTCCAAGGAATGGCCTTTGTGGGAAGTCTTCATCCGCGGTCAGCACGGTCTGAACCACCGGCATGTCGGAAGCCTTCACGCGCCCGACGCCGAAATGGCGATCCACAATGCGCGCGACGTCTATACCCGCCGCAACGAGGGCATCAGCATCTGGGTGGTGCGTTCCTCCGACGTCGTCGCCAGCGCGCCCTCCGAGAAAGGTCCGCTATTCGATCCCGCCAATTCGAAAGTCTATCGGCACCCGACCTTCTTCGACGTGCCGGATGAAGTGGGGCATATGTGATGGCGCACGTTTCCTCCGACTTGCCGGTGCTGGCCGAGTTTGCGCTCAGGATGGGCGACACCTGCCTGATCCTCGGACACCGCAATTCCGAATGGTGCGGTCATTCGCCCGCGCTCGAGGAAGATATCGCGCTGGCCAACACGGCGCTCGATCTGATCGGCCAGACGCAGCTCTGGCTGGGCTTGGCCGCAGAGGCCGAAGGCAAGGGCCGCACGCCCGATACTCTGGCCTATCTGCGCGACGCGTCGGCCTACCGCAACCTGCTGCTGGTCGAGCAGCCGAACGGCGATTTCGGCCGCACCATCATGCGGCAATATCTGTTCGATGCCTGGCACTTGCCGATGCTGAAGGCGCTGATGACGTCGAGCGACAAGCGGGTCGCCGAGATCGCCGAAAAGGCCTCCAAGGAAGCCACCTATCATCTCGACCGCAGCGCCGACCTGGTGGTGCGTCTGGGGGATGGCACCGAAGAAAGCCATGCGCGCATGCAGTCCGCGCTCGATGTCCTATGGCCCTATGCCGGCGAGATGTTCCTGAGTGACGCGGTTGACGAAGAGCTGGCATCGAACGGCGTCGCACCGGCGCCGGAATCGCTGCGCGCGGCCTGGGATCAGCATGTGGGCCGCACGCTCGCCGACGCGACGCTGAAGGCGCCAGAGAAGTCATACGCCCAGAAGGGTGGCAAGCGCGGCGTGCACTCCGAGCATCTGGGCTACATCCTGGCTGAAATGCAGTTCCTGCAGCGCGCCTATCCCGGCGCGAATTGGTGAGGTGCGGCGATGCCTGAACCACACCCCATGCCGGTCGTGCCCGCGGCCCGTTACGACGCGGCGTCCGGAACGGGCGAACCGGTTCACCCGTCCGAGGCGCGTGTCTGGTCGTGGCTTTCGGAAATTCCCGACCCCGAGATCCCGGTGATCTCGCTGACCGATCTCGGCATCATCCGCCAGGTGGCCTGGGCTGGCGACACACTGGAAGTGACCGTGACGCCAACCTATTCCGGCTGCCCGGCGACCAGTGTCATCAATTTCGAGATCGACCGCCATCTGCGCGCGAGAGGTATCGCCAGGCTCCGGCTCAAGCGCCAGCTTTCGCCAGCCTGGACGACGGCCTGGATCAGCACCGAAGGCCGAGACAAGCTGTCGGCCTACGGCATTGCGCCGCCCGTCGAGGGAACAGCGGCGTGTGCAGGATCGCTGCAGCCTCGCGAGGTCTCGTGCCCACGCTGTGGCTCCACACGGACGGAACGTATCAGCCAATTCGGCTCGACGCCGTGCAAGGCGCATTTCCGCTGCACCGAATGTCTCGAACCCTTCGACTATTTCAAGAGCATTTGAGGGACCGATGGCCCGCTTCCTGTCACTCAAAGTCGCCGACGTCCGCCGCGAGACACGTGATGCGGTGGTGGTCACACTCGTACCTCCCGAAGAGCATCGGGCGGCGTTCGATTTCACCCAAGGCCAATATCTGACCTTTCGCCGCTCTTTCGACGGTGAGGAACTACGCCGCTCCTACTCCATCTGCGCTGGCAAGGACGAGGGTGTGCTCAAGGTCGGCATCAAGCGTGTGGACGGCGGCGCCTTCTCCACCTGGGCCAATGAGGGTCTGAAGCCCGGCGACACGCTGGAGGCGATGCCGCCGATGGGTGCCTTCCACGTGCCGCTGCAGCCCGAATGCGGGCGACATTATCTCGGCTTTGCCGGCGGGAGCGGCATCACGCCGGTGCTGTCGCTCATCAAGACGACGCTGGCGCGCGAACCCAGGTCTCGCTTCACACTGATTTATGGCAACCGCTCGATCAATTCGATCATGTTCCGAGAGGAACTCGAGGACATCAAAAGCATGCATCTCGGGCGGTTCAACGTGATCCATGTGCTGGAAAGCGAGGCGCAGGACATCGACCTCTTTTCCGGCCGCATCGACGCTGACAAATGTATCCGGCTATTCAAGAGCTGGATCGACATCGACAGCGTCGACATGACCTTCATCTGCGGACCCGAGCCGATGATGCTGGCCATCGCCGCATCGCTGCGCGAGCACGGGCTGCGCGATGACCAGATCAAGTTCGAACTGTTCGCCTCGGCTCCGCGTCGGGCGGCGCCTACCGTCAAGGCCGCAGCCGATGGCGCCAGGGCGGAGACCTGCAAGGCCACGATCACGCTCGACGGCTCGACCCGCGTGATCGAGATGCCGAAGAAGGGCCAGACCATTCTCGATGCGGCGCTGGGCGCCAATCTCGACGCACCCTATGCCTGCAAGGCAGGGGTCTGCTCGACGTGCCGGGCGATGGTGCTCGAGGGTGAGGTCGAAATGGAAACCAATCATGCTCTCGAAGACTACGAAGTGCGGCGCGGCTATGTGCTCACCTGTCAATGCTTCCCCCTTAGCGACAATGTGGTGGTGAGCTATGACCAATGAGCCAGCCGACGTCGCCGCCCCCATGCCGCTGGAGAGTTATCTGGCGCAGGGCGGCATGCTGACGACGCCTGAAAACGCGCCGCCGCGTTATCGTGGCGAGTTGCTCAGATTGATGGCGACCTTCGTCGACAGCGAGCTGGCCGGGGCCGCGGGTTTCGCCGATGTCGTCAATCTAGGGCCGGGCATCAAGGAGCGCATTGCCGCCTCGCGCATCGTGCTGGAGAAACTCGATCATGCCGAGCGCGTGCTGGAGATCATGGGCGAGTTCGGTGCCGACGTCTCGCGCTATGCCAACCACCATCCCTGGACCGAGCGCGTGGCGCCCGACAGGGATCTGGGGGCCGCGCGTCATGGTTCGGACATGCGGCTTGCCGTGTTGCACTATCCGCTGCAAGGCTGGACCGATGCGGTGGTGATGAACGTGCTGATGGGCCGCGCCGTGGTCATCCAGCTCGGTGAGTTTTCGAGACTGTCCTATCAGCCGCTGGCAGAGATCTTCCGCACCGTCGCGCCGCGAGAGCGCCGGCACATGGAACTTGGCGAGGAAGGCTTGCGCAAGATCCTGGAGGACCGATCCGCCAGACCGGCGGTCGAGGCCTCGATCGCCTATTGGAGACCGCGCGTCGCGGCGAGCTTCGGCAGCGGGACTTCCGCGCATTTCGAAACGCAGAAGAAATTTGGCTTGCGCCGCACGGGCAATCCCGACCTCGCCAGCGAGTGGGAGCGCCAGGTGAGCGTCCTGCTCCATGACATCGGATTGGCCTGAGCGCCCTCCGATCGACCTTTCGCATTCGCCCCCAAACCGAAGAGTAATTGCGATGAACGCACCCGTGATCACGAGCCGACAACTGGAGTCCTATGTTGCGGGGCAATGGGTGCGCGGCGCCGGCAAGGCGGTGGCGCTGCTCGACGCAGCGACCGGCAACGTGGTTGCCCATATCGATGCCAGCGGCCTCGACATGAAGGCCATGCTCGATCACGGCCGCCGCACCGGCGGGCCGGCCCTGCGCAAGATGAGCTTCCATGAACGGGCCCTGATGCTGAAGGCGCTCGGGCAGGCGCTGATGGAAACCAAGGAAGAATTCTACGCACTGTCGACCGCAACCGGCGCGACCCGTACCGATAGCTGGATCGACATCGAGGGCGGCATCGGCACGCTGCTATCCTACGCCTCCAAGGGCCGGCGCGAGCTGCCGAATGCGCGCACGCTCATTGATGGGGAGGTGGAAGCCCTGTCGCGTGACAATAGCTTCTCCGGCCAGCACATCCTGACGCCGCTGGAAGGCGTGGCGATTCACATCAATGCCTTCAACTTCCCATGCTGGGGCATGCTCGAAAAGCTCGCACCGACCCTGCTCGCCGGCATGCCGGCGATCATCAAGCCAGCCAGCCAGACCGCCTATCTGACTGAACTGATGGTGCGCCGTATCATCGCCCTGAACATCCTGCCGGAAGGCGCGCTGCAACTGATCAGCGGCTCGGTTGGAGATCTCCTCGATCATGTCGACTGCCAGGACGTCGTGACGTTTACCGGCTCGGCAGCGACCGGCCGAAAGCTGAGGTCGCATCCTTCGATCGTGGAAAATTCGGTACGCTTCACCATGGAGGCGGATTCTCTCAATGCCGCGATCCTCGGCCCCGATGCCGTGGCCGGCACCGAGGAATTCGACCTGTTCGTGAAGGAGGTCGCACGCGAAATGACGGTGAAAGCCGGCCAGAAATGCACGGCGATCCGCCGCGTGTTCGCGCCGCACCGCAGTGTCGAGGCACTGGTCAAGGCGCTGGGCGACAGGTTGGTGAAGACGGCCGTTGGCAATCCGGCCGAGGATACGGCCAGGATGGGCCCCCTCGCGAGCTTGGCACAGCGCGACGAGGTGCGCCAGCGCATCAAGGACCTGCAGCGCGATGCCGAGATCGTCATCGGCGATCCCGACCGGCCGACCATCGTATCGGGTGACGCCGAGGCCGGCGCCTTCCTCAATCCGGTGCTGCTCTATTGTGACAAGCCGGCCTCGGCGCAGGCGGTTCACGATGTAGAAGCGTTCGGCCCCGTCAGCACGATCATGCCCTACGAGACCATCGAGGATGCGGCCGCGCTGGCGCGGCGCGGCAAGGGCAGCTTGGTTGCCTCGGTATTCACCAACGATCCCGTATTCGCACGCGAGGCCGTACAGGCGCTGGGGCCGTGGCACGGCCGCCTGCTGATCGGCAATCGGGCCAGCGCCAAATCCTCGACGGGTCACGGTTCGCCATTGCCTGGGCTGGTGCATGGCGGACCCGGACGCGCCGGTGGCGGCGAGGAACTCGGCGGCATGCGTTCTGTTAAGCACTATATGCAGCGTACCGCCGTGCAGGCGGCCCCCTGGCTGCTTTCCGAAGTGACCGGCCGCTGGATGCAGGGCGCCAAGGTGAAGCAGGACAGTGTTCACCCGTTCCGCAAATCGCTGGCTGAATTGGAAATCGGCGACCAGGTGGTCACAGCTGCCCGTACCGTAACGTTGGAGGACATCGAGCATTTCGCCAGTTTCACCGGCGATACCTTCTATGCCCATATGGATGAGGCCGCTGCCAAGGCCAATCCCTTCTTCGACGGGCGCGTGGCACATGGTTATCTGATCGTGTCCTTCGCGGCGGGCCTTTTCGTCGATCCGGCGCCGGGACCGGTACTCGCCAATTATGGCGTCGACAGTCTGCGTTTCCTCAAGCCGGTCAATCCGGGGGACACGCTGCGGGTGACCTTGACCTGCAAGCAGATCAATCCTCGCCAGACCGAAGATTATGGCGAAGTGCGCTGGGATTGCATGGTATCGAACCAGGATGCAGAGGTGGTCGCCCAATATGATGTGCTGACCATGGTAGCCAAGACCCTGTGAGATCGAGTTCGAGCAGGCAGGTGTAATGCGCAGGGGCGAAGAGGTGGCTTCGAAATCGCTTCTCGCCTCGTCGATGCCTTAGCGGCCAAGCGACTCTGCGCCGTTCAGAAAGAGCGTGGTGACCATGTCGGCATAGCCGTCGCGGTTCAGCGCTCCACTCGGTTTGAACCAAGTATAGACCCAATTCAAAATACCGAAGAGGGACATGGTAACCGGCGTGACGCCCGCTTTGCTCTTCGCCAACGCCGGATTGATTTCGATCAGCACGTCCGAAAAGGCTTTCACGATACGGCGCTCCATCTGCTGGAGTTCCGCACGCTGCCTTTCGGGCAGCGATCCCGTCGCATTGAGAAGCACTTGATGAAAATCCGCAGCTGACCGGTAGTTCTCCAGGACGCTGCCGATCAGATTGCGAAGACGCTGGCGCGGCTCCAAGGCCGGATCGTCGGTCTTGCTGATCGAGGCCTCGAGTTCGACGAGATGGGTGCGACCGATGTCGAAGATCAGCAACTCCTTGCTCGGATAGTAATGGTAGAGCAACGCCTTGGAGACATTGTTTTCCTGGGCGATCTGCGCCATCGACGCTCGCTCCATGCCGAGCTTGGCGAAGACGGCAGCTGCGCTTTCAAGAATGCTGCGGCGCTTGTCGTCGAAATCGGCCGCCCTTGTTCGCGCCATGTCTCGTATCCTTCACCTGCAATCGCTGCCGACGTTCTATTCCGCCGAATCAATGTCGTCGATGTGCTCCTCCTCCTTCGTGAACATCGACCATGCTTTTGTCGGGCGATGCAAGTCTGGCTATCGGGCCAGCCCACCCGTGCCGTTCAGTCGTTTCAAAGAATGAGCCAATCCAGCGGCCTTATTCCCTCGGCCTGTTGTCGATCACGCGTTTAGCCTTGCCTTCCGAACGCTGGAGGGAGTTTGGATCGCCAACCAGGATTTTCGTGCTGACGCCGACCACGCTCTTGATACGGTGTGCCAGATCCTTCGCCGCGGCCAGCCGGGCGTCGGAATTGGCTGCCTGCGGCATCGCTTCGACATGAATGACCATTTCGTCCATGCGGCCCTTGCGTGTCAGCTCGATCAGGAATTGCGGGGCCAACCCGGTACATTTCAGCAATTGCTCCTCGATCTGGGTCGGAAAGACATTGACGCCGCGCAGGATCATCATGTCGTCGCAGCGGCCGGTGATCTTCTCGATGCGGCGCATCGATCGAGCCGTGCCGGGCAGAAGCCGGGTCAGGTCACGCGTCCGATAGCGGATGATCGGCAGCGCTTCCTTGGTGAGCGATGTAAAGACCAGTTCTCCGATCTCGCCATCCGGCAATACCTCGCCGGTTTCCGGGTCGATGATTTCCGGGTAGAAATGATCTTCCCAGACGTGCAGGCCATCCTTGGTTTCCACACATTCGCTGGCGACACCGGGGCCGACCACCTCTGAAAGACCGTAGATGTCGACGGCATGCATGTCGAAGTCCTGTTCGATCTCCTTACGCATGGCATTCGTCCATGGTTCCGCGCCGAAAATGCCGACAGCGAGCGAGGACGAGCGCGGGTCGAGGCCCTGGCGCCGAAACTCCTCGAGAATCGACAACATATAGGATGGCGTCACCATGATGATCCGTGGCTTGAAGTCCTGGATCAAGGTGACCTGGCGTTCGGTCATGCCGCCGGAAATCGGCACGACGGTGCAGCCCAGTCTCTCGGCGCCATAATGTGCGCCGAGGCCGCCGGTGAACAGGCCGTAGCCATAGGCGACATGGCAGATATCGCCGGCCCGTCCGCCGCCCGCGCGGATCGATCGCGCCACGCAGGTGGCCCACATCTCGATGTCATTTGCGGTGTAGCCGACAATCGTTGGTTTTCCGGTCGTACCGGAGGAGCCATGAATGCGTGCCAGTCTCTCGCGTGGAACCGCGAACATGCCGAAAGGATAGGTGTCGCGCAGATCCTTCTTGACCGTGAAGGGAAACTTCGACAGATCCGCCAGCGTTTTCAGATCGTCGGGATGAACGCCAGCCGCGGCGAAGGTGGCTTTGTAGTGAGGCGAATTCCGGTAGGCATGGTCGAGCGTCGACTTCAGGCGTCTGAGCTGAAGGGCGGTGATCTCGTCACGCGAGGCAGTCTCGATGGCGTCAAGATCGCCGGGACGAGGGGCCAGGTCTTCCATTTGTCGTTTCCTCCGAGAATTTCGACCGCAGGCCTATTCCCGCCCTGGCAACAGGGTGCCCTTGATGGTGCGCGAATGGCCGCGAAATTCGGCGATATGGTCGCCGTTTTGGTTGGTGATGTTGATGTCGTAGATGCCACTGCGTCCCCGGCGCGAAACCTCGCGCGCCGTTGCCGTCAAGCAATCTCCGGCAAAGGCGGGCGCAATGTAGGTAATCGAACAGTGTTGAGCGACGGTGCGCTGATCGTAGCTGTTGCAGGCAAAGGCAAAGGTGGAGTCGGCCAGCGCAAAAATATAGCCGCCGTGGCAGGTTCGGTGGCCATTCGTCATTTCAGGACGAACCGTCATCGACAGCACCGCCATGCCCGGTGCCACGCGTTCCATCGCAATGCCGAGGTGACGGGTCGCGGCGTCTTCTTCCCACATGGCATCGGCACAGGCTTTGGCGAGTTCCTGTGCCGTCGAAACATCCGCTGTTGTCATTGTCCTTGGAACTCCGGCTTGCGTTTTTCCAAGAATGCGGCAACGCCTTCGGCATAGTCGGCGCTATGCCCGGCCTCACGCTGGAGGTCGCGTTCCAGTTCCAATTGTTGGTGCAGCGAATTGGTTGCCGCCGCCTGAATTGCGCGCTTGGTCATGCCCAGGCCTTTCGTCGGCCCTGCTGCCAGCCTGCTTGCGAGGGCGACCGCCTCGTCGAACAATGCGTCGTCATCGCACACCCTCCAGATCAGGCCCCAACTCGCTGCCGTTTGCGCGTCCAGCGGTTCGGCTGTCAGCGCCAGTGCCTTGGCGCGAGCCTCTCCGAGCAGGCGTGGCAGGTTCCACGTTCCGCCCGAGTCCGGGATGAGACCGATCTTCGCAAAGGCCTGGATGAACCGCGCCGAACGCGCGGCTATCGTAATGTCGCAGGCGAAGGCGATATTTGCGCCCGCGCCGGCTGCCACGCCATTGACGGCGCAGATCACCGGCTTCTCAAGGCTGCGAATGAGGCGGACCAATGGGTTGTAGTAGACCTCGATGGTTTGTCCGAGATCAGGAGGCGCGCCGCCTTTGCGTGGATCGCGATCGCCGAGATCCTGCCCGGCGCAGAAGCCACGGCCGGCACCGGTGAGCAGCACGGCGCGAACCGAGGCATCCTCATGGGCCCGCTCGAAGCCGGCGCGCAGCGCCCGATGCATCTCCTCATTGAAGGCGTTGAGCTTGTCCGGCCGGTTGAGCGTCAGACGCAGGACGCCATCGCCAAACGCCACCAGGACGGTGTCCGATGCAACCATGTTTCCTCCAGTTCCACCGTAACGAGCGGCGGTTCACAAAACTCTTGCATATACCGACCGGCCGGTCAATTATAAAGCTGCGTCTCGGGAGGACAATGTGATGAACGCCTGGTTTGACCGCTGCCGACCTATGCGCGGCAGGGCCTTGGACGCGGGGCAGGATCGCGGCGGTCCCGAAATTTCGAAGGGCAGGGGCCTTCGCGGTCTGGATAGAGGCGGTGGTCCGCCGGTCCGTGACAGTGGATCGAACACCGTTGTCCGCGCTCTTGCAAAAGTGCACGACCGCAGACAACGACCGTACCATGCTTGGTTGCCCGATGGATCAGTCGGTAGGCAGATCGTCGATGTGCGAATTCGTTATACTCACCTTGGATCCAGCCGATGACCGTATCCATCACGCGCGATGGCGAGATTGCCATCGTCACAGTCGACAATCCTCCCGTGAATGCTCTCTCTCAGAGGCTACGCCAGGATCTATGGCAAGCCGCCGAAGCGCTGGACGCTGACGGTGCGGTGCGGGCGGTTGTTCTGATCTGTGCGGGGCGCACCTTCATTGCCGGTGCGGACGTCGGCGAATTCGGCAAGCCTCCGCTTCCGCCACATCTGCCGGACCTCGTTGCGCGGATCGAAGCCGCATCCAAGCCCTGGGTCGCGGCGATTCACGGCAGTGCACTCGGAGGAGGGCTGGAGGTCGCGCTCGGCTGCCGCTTTCGGGTAGCTTCCGCTCCCGCGAGCCTGGGATTGCCCGAGGTGCGGCTCGGCATCGTGCCGGGCGCCGGCGGCACAGTCCGCCTTCCGCGTGTGATTGATCCGGCGTTCGCTGTCGATATGGTCACGACCGGAACCCCGGTCGCTGCGCCGAAGGCATGCCAGCAGGGCCTGGTCGATGCGATCATCGACGGAGATCTCGAAAGCGGCGCCGTCGACTTTGCCCGAACAGCAGTACAGCAATCCTTGCCGCTCCCACTTCGCGAGCGAGCTGTGCGGGCCGTCGACGAGGACTTCTGGGAAACGGCGGCAGGAGCCGTCGGTGCTCGCGCTAAACGTGAAGATGCACCGCTTCGCGCACTCGCCTGCGTGAGGAGGGCCACGGAGGTGGATTTCGACCGGGCAATGGCGTTCGAACGGGAGACCTTTCTCGAACTTCGCGGTTCGACACAGGCCGCTGCGCTCAGACATGTCTTCTTCGCCGAGCGAGCGGCGCCGCGTCCTCCACAGCTGAACGGCATTTCGCCCCGTACGATCCGCTCCGTGGCCGTTATCGGGGGCGGGACGATGGGGGCAGGTATTGCAGCCGCGTTTCGCGATGCCGGTCATCCCGTCACGCTGGTCGAACGTGACGACCCGGCGGTCGAACGCGGCCTTGCCAATCTTCGCGCGATCTTCGACAGCTCGGCCAAACGTGGCCGGATCACCCCGGAAGCTGCGGCTGAAAGGCTTGCTGGGGTGACGGGCACGACGGACTACGCCGCTCTTGCCGATGTCGACCTCGTCGTGGAGGCCGTGTTCGAAGATCTCGACGTCAAGCGCAGGGTCTTCTTCGAACTCGCACGCGTCTGCCGCGCGAATGCCGTGCTTGCAACCAACACCTCTTATCTCGATCCCGAAAGAATAGCAGACGGCATTGCCGAGCCGGAGCGGTTCCTGGGGCTGCACTTCTTCAGCCCGGCCCATGTCATGAAGCTCCTGGAAATCGTGCCGACGAATGCGACGGCGCCTGCAGTGTTGGCCACCGGCTTTGCCCTGGCACGCGTGCTGGGCAAGATCCCCGTGCGGGCCGGCATCTGCGACGGTTTCATCGGCAACAGGATCTTGAAAGTCATGCGCGCCCAAGCCGAGCGGCTTCTCCTGTCCGGTACGACGCCCCAGATGGTGGATGCCGCCATGCGTGTCTTCGGGCTGCCCATGGGCCCCTTCGAGGCGCAGGATCTTGGCGGCCTGGACATCGCTGCCTTTCAGCGCCGCGCGGCTCGCGCCAGGGGGGAGGCCCCCTTCGCACCCATCGCAGACAGGCTTTGTGCCATGGAGCGGTTTGGCCAGAAGACGGGCGGTGGCTGGTATGATTATTCCGAGGGTACGCGCACGCCTCAGCCGTCGAGAACGGTTGACGATGTCGTCGCAGAGGAGGCCAAGGGTTGGAGCCAGCAACAATGGAGTGATGGCGAAGTGGCCGACTGTATCGTCTTGCCGATGGTGAATGAGGCGGCAAAGATCCTGGAGGAAGGGATCGCGCTCAGAGCCTCGGACATCGATCTGGTCGAGATCCATGGCTACGGCTTTCCACGGTGGCGGGGCGGCCCGATGCACTATGCCGAACGTCGTGGCCTGTCCGATGTTGGTGCGGCTCTCGACCGCCTGGCGGCGGCAGGTCTTGCAGAGCCACCATGCGGCCTTCTCAGGCGTGCGGTCGTTGCCGGCAATTGGGCTGGGGCGATGGAAGAGCGAAGCTGAAAAACAAGAACAGAGCATTCCGCAAATACTAAAGCGTTTTCCAGAAAGTTCCTGAACTTTTAGATGAAGAAAACGCGTCAAAACAAAGCGATAGAGAGAAAGTGCAATTAGAAGAAATCGCACTTTGCTCTAGGGAGGGAACGATGCAGCCGTTGATGACGCCGACCCACAGGCCAATGGCGGTGGAACTCTTGCAGGCCGAAATCCGCAAAACCTGCGGCGCCTTCGATCTGGAGCCGATGACGCGTGCCGGCTTGGTGGCCGGGGATGTCGCCACGCGCCGTGTCGGTTTCTTCGATACGGCGATCGTCGCGCTCGATGCACGCCATGTCCAACGCGGGGCGCGCGCGATCCGGCAGGACCCGGGCGAGCATCTGTTCCTGCTGATCCAGGACGAGGGCCATTGCCGCGTCGAACAGGGCGAACGATCGACAGACCTTGCAATCGGCGACATGTTCCTTGTCGATTCCGTCAAGCCATCCTCCTTCGTCTATGACGGTGCACGGTCGAACCAGATTTCCATTCACATGCCGCGCGAGGAGATGCTGCATCGGTTTGGCCAGGCCTGCACGGGTGGCGTCGCCATCAGCCGGAATGATCCCTTGTGGCTGGCCATGCGGGCGGTGATCGCCAAGCTGCTGGAAGAGCCATCCGTCGCGCAGCAACTCAGCGAGGCCTTCCTGTGCCTGCTGGGCGCCTACCTCAGGGGGAGCAAAAGGAACGGCGATGTCCGATCGGCGGAAACCCTTCTGTCGCGGGCGTTGACGATGATCGACCGGCATTGCGCCGATCCCGACTTCGGTGCCAGTGAACTGGCGCGACGGTTGAACGTGTCGGAACGCATGCTGCAACGCCATTTCCAACCGCTCGGCGAAACGCCGCGCCACCGGCTTCTCAATCGGCGGCTGGATCTCGCCAAGACGCGGCTGGCAACGCCCCGGGACGCGCAGCTGAGCGGCATCGCCGCCATTGCCTATGATGTCGGCTTCAACGACCTATCCTACTTCTACCGGGAGTTCCGGAAGAAATATGGTGTGACGCCGGGAGCAGTCGCACGTTGCCATTGACGGGTTTGTCCAATCGCCGCGACGGCACCGCCCAAGCTTGAAGCACCCGCTTTCCCTTACCTTCTCCGTCAAACAAGTCCCGGCTCCAGGGCTCCGCGGGGAGGAATGAAATGACCGTCCAGACTGCGACGATCCATGGCAAGCCGATCGGCGACGAGCACAGCTTCAGCGTGCTCAATCCCGCGACGGGAACGGAGGCCGGCCGGGCGCCGAACATGGGGCCGGCCGAGCTCGACGCTGCCATAGCAGCAGCCAAGGCGGCCTTTCCGGCTTGGTCGGCCAGGAGCGATCAGGAACTGCAGGCTGCCTGTGCCGCCGTGACCGCGCAGATCGAGGCCCATGCCGAGGAACTCGCGCATATCCTCACGCTCGAGCAGGGTAAACCCCTGAACGGCCTCGGCTCACGCTGGGAACTGGGCGGCACCGTCGCCTGGGCCGGATACACGACGGGGCTTTCGCTATCGCCGAAAATCCTGCAGGATAATAGTGATGGGCGCGTCGAACTGCACCGCAAGCCGCTCGGTGTCGTCGGTTCGATCACGCCCTGGAATTTCCCGGTGATGATTGCGATCTGGCATGTCATGCCGGCGCTACGCACCGGCAACACCGTCGTCATCAAGCCCTCGCCCCTGACGCCGCTCGCCACGCTTCGCCTGGTCGAGATCATGAACGAAGTACTGCCACCTGGCGTGCTCAATGTCGTCACGGGTGACGACCGCGCGTTCAACATCGGCGCGGCTATGTCCGCGCATCCCGATATCCGCAAGATCGTCTTTACCGGCTCCTGCGCGACCGGCCAGAAGGTCATGCGCGCGGCTGCCGAGACGATGAAGCGCCTGACGCTTGAACTGGGCGGCAACGATGCCGGCATCGTGCTGCCGGACGCCGATCCGCAGGCGATCGCCGAAGGATTGTTCTGGGGCGCGTTCATCAACAACGGCCAGACCTGCGCCGCGATGAAGCGCCTCTATGTGCATGAATCCATCCACGACGCTGTCTGCGAGGCGCTTGTCGCCTATGCGCGTAACATTCCGGTTGGCAACGGCATGGACGAGGGCAGCGTGCTCGGTCCCGTGCAAAACCGCATGCAGTTCGAGAAGCTCTCGCGCCTGGTCAAGGACGCCAGGGAGCGTGGCCGGGTGCTGCTGGGCGGCGAGCCCGGCGAGGGGCTCTTCTTTCCGCCGACGATCGTGGCGGGCCTGCGCAATGGTGACCCGCTGGTCGATGAGGAGCAGTTCGGGCCCGCGCTTCCTATCATCAAATACAGGACCGTGGACGAAGCCGTGGACCTTGCCAATGACAGTGCCAACGGCCTCGGCGGCTCGGTTTGGTCATCCGACACCGCGGCGGCCAAGGCGGTGGCGAGCCGCATGCAATGCGGCTCCGTCTGGATCAACAAGCACGGCGCCATTCAACCGAACGCGCCGTTCGGTGGCGTCAAGGCTTCAGGCTTGGGCGTCGAATTCGCCGAGGAGGGACTGCAGGAATACACCGATATCCAGGTGGTATTCGCGTAGGCAGCAAGAATATCGAGACAGGGAGGATGCAATGAACCTAAAACAATATCTGGCCTCCGCCAGCGTGATCATGGCGCTCAGCGCCTCTGCCGCAGTGGCCCATCCGCTGGATGGACTGACCGCGGAAGAATATCAGAAGATCAACAAGATCCTGCGCGAAGGCAAGGTTGTCGACGACAACACTCTCTTTCCCCTGATTGAGCTCAAGGAGCCTGCAAAGGAAAAGGTGCTCTCCTGGAAGGAGGGCGACCAGCTCGATCGCGAGGCCAATGTGCAGTTGACCAGTCCCCAAGGCTTCAAGGAAGCCGTGGTCAACATCACCAGGGGAACGGTCGAAAGCACGACGCCGATCAAGGGACAGCCGATGGTGCTCTTCACCGAGTTCATGGGCGCTCTCCAGGGCGCCCTGGCCGATCCGGATATGATCGCCGGCCTGAAAAAGCGCGGCTTGGCGCCGGAACAGGCGTTCTGCCTGCCGTTGACGGCAGGCAATTTCTTCACTGAGGAGTATCGAGACTCCCGTCTGATGAAGGTGCCGTGCTATCGGGTTCCCGAAGGCTCCAACTATTACGCCAAGCCGATCGAAGGTCTTTTCGCCGTCTATGACGTCGGCAAGAAGAAGGTGCTTCGTGTCATCGATACGGGCGTGATCGAGGGCCCCAAGGACAATTGGGGCTATACCGAGAAGGAGGTGGCCGCGCGCGAGCCGCTCCGTCCGGAAATGAGCCCGGCAACCCTCTCGCAGCCGGGCGGGCCCAACTACAAGATCACCGGCAGCCATGTCGAATGGGACATGTGGCGCTTCAACTTCCGGGTCGACAAGCGGCCAGGCCTGGTGGTGTCCAACCTCGATGTGAGGGACGGGGACCAATGGCGTTCCGTCATCTATCAGTCGCACCTGTCGGAAGTGTTCGTGCCTTACATGGATCCGACGGAAGGCTGGTACTGGCGCACCTATATGGACAGCGGCGAGTATGGGTTTGGCTTGTTCCTCAGCCCATTGCGGGCCGGCGTCGATTGCCCGAGCCATGCGACCTTCCTGCCGGCAACCATTGCCGACGACAAGGGCAATCCGCTGACCATACCCAACGCCATCTGCATATTCGAACGCAGCATCGGCGACCCGGCATGGCGCCATTTCGAAGTCTTCGCCCAGAGCCCGGAAAAACCGCTTCCCGCTGAAGGCCGGCCGGCCACCGAACTTGTAGTGCGTACAGCCTCGGAGGTTGGAAATTACGACTATCTGATCGACTATCGTTTGCAACAGGACGGCCAGATCAGGATCATGATCGGAGCGACCGGCCTCGACGCCGTGAAGGGCGTGGCATCGACCTCGATGAAAGATCCGACGGCGGCCAGCGACACCGCCCATGGCACGTTGATCGCGCCGAACCTGGTGGCCGCAAACCATGACCATTATTTCAACTTCCGGATCGACTTCGACATCGACCAGTCGATCAATCATTTCGGCACGATGGACATCGTTCCCGCAAAGCTCGACCCGAAGAGCCCGCGCCGCTCGATGTGGACAGTCCAGCACACCATGCCGAAAACGGAGTTGGAGGCGCGCTACCAGCTTTCGGCACTGAAGCCACGCTACTTCATGATCTCCGATCCCTCTCGCAAAGGCTATCTCGGCCAGGAGCCGGGATGGATGATCCACCATGGTGATGTCGCCTACGGCCCGTTCGATTTCGCCAACGATCCGCCGATGAAGCGCAACGCCTATATCGAGTATTCGGTCTGGAACACGGTCTATGACCCCGAACAGCAATATGCCGGTGGCAAGTTTGCCATGCAGAGCGATGGCTCCGACACGCTGCCTCAATGGGTCAAGGCGAACAAGCCTCTGATGGGCAAGGATATCGTGACCTGGTTCACCGCCGGTTTCCACCACATCCCGCGCATGGAGGACTGGCCCGTGATGTCGACCGAATGGAAGACCATCCATATCGAGCCGCATAATTTCTTCGCCCACAATCCGGCGCTGACGATCCGCGCGCCGAAATAAGATGGACGGCACGCCGATGGCCCGCCTGGAAAAGGGCGAGCCATCGGGACTTTAAAGCTTCATCAGCCACTTCGCGCCAGTTCGCACAGTAAGGTCACGACGCCAAGCCCCCGAAATGAATTCCGGCCTGCAGGTCCGAAATCGGGTAGACCCGAGATGTACTGCTCGGCGTCAAGGCAGTCGCCTGATGACGATGAATTGTGGGTATGCTGGTCTCCCAGTCAAAGGCCAAAGCGCGTTCAGGTTTGAATGCTTGTTTGCCCTAACCCCTTGTTTCGAAGCGTATTTGCAACTCTTGGTGCTTCCGTCTCATCGTAAAATGCTCTAGCCGCACGACGTGTTGATGGCGGCGGCCGTTTCAACCGTGCCAGTGCGAGCAGCGAATGACGCTACAGAAATTGCCGCGGTGGAAATGGGGCTCCTTGTCGGCGATGACGTCGGCCTTGACGTTGCCGAAAGTGGTCTGCGGCTTGTGCTTGATGCCGTCGTAGAAGGCCTGGATGATGTCTTCCTTGAATGTCGGCGTACGCGGAAAGGCGCTGACGACGGCCTCACGCTCGGCATCGGAATAGTGACTGTAGGTGAGCCCGAGCACGTCCATCTCGACGCCGGCTGTCACGAGGGCGACGACGGGGTGCATATGCTGCGGCACGCCCGGCGTGGTGTGGAGCGCGATCGCGGTCCAGACGGTGTAGGCATCCTCTTCGGAAAGACCGTGGCTTCTCAGGAAGTCGCGCGCGGCATGGGCGCCATCGACCTCGAAACGCTCGTTCTTGCTGCTATGGCCGGGCATGAGGCCGAGATCATGAAACATTGCGCCAGCATAGAGAAGCTCACCATCAAATTTGAGCCCCTTCTGGATGCCCGCCAGCGCACCGAAATGATAGACGCGACTGGAATGATTGAAGAGAAGTTCTGTCTCACTATCGCGAATAAACTCGGTGATTGCCCGCGCCAACGTGCTGTCGGGGATCTTCGCTTCTTTCGGTATGAGTGGCATTGCCTGCTCCTGTATTTTCTACTCGCAGGCAGGCTAGAACTGGGATAGTTTGTCTGCAATCGATGTAATATATCAAAAACAGACAAATTCAGATCGAAGCGGACGTGAATGCAGGTCATGGCGAAAACGATCGTGATGGTGGCATTGCCGGGCGTGCAGCTTCTCGACGTCTCAGGTCCCCTGGACGTCTTCGCCGAGGCGAATGCCCAGGCCGGCCGTGAGATCTATCGCCTGCTCATTGCGGCGAGCGAACCGGGGCCGATCCGCGCCTCCTCCGGAGCGCGGCTGATGCCGGATCGCATCATCGACCGTGATATCGAGGAAGCGATCGACACGCTTCTCGTGGCCGGCTGTCCGAATGCAGCCGAGATGCCGGCGGATCGCGTCGTCGTCGACTGGCTACGTCGGAGGGCACCAATGGCCCGACGATTCGGATCGGTATGCAGTGGTGCCTTTTTCCTGGCGGCGGCGGGTTTGCTCGACGGCCGGCGCGTGACCACGCATTGGGCTGTGGCCGAGCAACTGGCAAGGCAGTTTCCGGGCGTTACGGTGGACGAGGACGCCATACAGGTCAGTGATGGAGCGCTACGCACCGCCGCGGGCGTGACGGCCGGCCTCGACCTTGCCCTTTCCCTGGTCGAGGAGGATCTCGGCCACGAGATTGCCATGCGCGTGGCAAGCCAGCTGGTGATGTTCTTCAAGCGCCCGGGCGGGCAGATGCAGTTCAGCCGCAAGGGCGAAGCCGTGCCGGCGGGGCGGGCTGCGCTTCAGGAGTTGCAGCGTTGGGTCGCAGCCAATCCCGGACACGGCCATAGTGTTGCGAGCCTTGCAAAGCGCATGGATCTCAGCCCGCGCCACTTTGCTCGCCTGTTTCGCAGCGAAGTCGGCATCACACCGGCAACATGGGTCGAGGAGGTACGGGTGCATGCGGCGCGGCGGCTGCTCGAACAGGGGCACGAAGCCCCCAAACAGGTCGCAGTACATTGCGGGTTCGCCGATGCCAACACGTTGCGACGCGCCTTCACGCGCCATGTCGGCGTAACGCCGGCGGAATATCGCAAGCGCTTCGCCCTCATCGCAGCCTGATCGGTGTCGGCCGGCTCGCCGAGCGTTGGGACATGCTTCAGGACGAAGCGACCAAGGATCAATCCGTCAGCGGGCTGCCAATGTTAGGCAACGCATTTCCCGCATGACCGCATTGAATTCTTTAGCTTCAATCTAGGAACTGGATTCATGAAATTCGCGGGCTTTGTGCCCATGGCGGTAACGGCGTCTATTCGGCTACGAAGGCTGCGCTCCACTCCTATGCACAGTCGCAGCGCTTTCTATTAAGGATGCCGGCATCTGCGTGCTCGAGTTCGTGCCCCTTTGGGTGCGTACCGACCTGATGAACAGCCGCGAGGCAGAAGTGGCTATGCCCCTCGATGCCTTCATTGCCGAGACGATGGCGGTTCTCGCCATCAGCGCCCAGTCTAGAATTTATATAAAACATTGTTATTGCAAGAGAATTCCGAGAATGGCAAAGGGAGGCATGCTCCCTCAAGCTGGCCGATGTCGTGACTCAAGCTCCGTGCCTCTTCCCTTCGTCATCCCTCGTCCGTATCTGCGTGGATCTTGATGAGGAAATGTCTCCGCAAGCCTCGCCGCATGACCTGATGGCAAGTCGGCACCCTGGTCTCGGGGGAAACCAATAAGTGGGTCTGGACATCCGCACATTGTTTCAGCGCTACGCCAAGGAGATTTCCAACACGCTGCGGCGTAAGGGGGCCACGGCTGAAAATGCCGCCGATTTGACGCAGGAAGCGTTTCTCAGGCTACTTTCGGTTGGATCGCACACCGATGTGGATCATGCCAATCCCCGGGCCTTGCTTCATAGCATTGCACGCAATCTGCGCATTGATCAGCAGCGCCGCGACCGGCTGATGCTGAAGGACGACCTCGCAGACCAGGACTTCGCAGCGATCTCGGATGGCAAGCCGTCGCCGGAGACGATCGTCATCGACCGCCAGAACCTTGCGATCGTGGCAGCCGCGCTGGCGGAATTGCCGGATCGCACGCGCCGGGCTTTCCAAATGCACCGCCTGGGCGAGAAGACGATCGGCCAAATCGCAGGAGAACTCGACCTGTCGACAACCAGGACCTGGACGCTGATCCGTGAAGCCTATCTTCATGTTCGAGCTCGGCTGCGCGAGAAGGCCTAGAGCATCGCGCCAACGAGCGGGCGCCGATTTTCGGCAAAAACGATGCGACGACAATAACCTACAGCGTCGGGCTTCAACCCGAAATCGGGGCCGACGCCGTAGGTGCGGTGAAAGGCGTCAGCCAATCCGGCATTATGTGAAGCCTTGTCCGTGTTGGGAAAATCGTTTCCGCTCATCCGTTCTATTGATGTAGTCAGGAGTGGCTGGCTGGCGCCCGATCGTCAGCCCAAGGACCATCAATGAACGAAACTTCCCCCCAGGAAGATCGGCTGTTCGAGGAAGCAGCCGATCTCATGATCCGCCTCCAGAATGATCCGGCCAATCCAGTGTCCCGGGAGATGGTGAGGCGCTGGCGCGCCAGAGGCCCGGCCTATGAGAAGGCATGGCTCGAGGTTTCGGAAATATACGGCATCGCCGGTCGGGTCCTTGCCCCCGGTTATCAAGCTGAACCGCGCTTCCCGAGGGGTTTGACGCGTCGTAGCCTTTTGGCTGGAGGAGTAATCGGGGCAGGGGCCCTGGCTGGCGGATATCTCGCTTTACCGGGCCTGATCCTTCGTGCCCAGGCGGACCATCTGACCGGCACGGCGGAAATCCGTCGCATCACGCTTCCCGACGGTGGCGCGGCAACGCTCGGTCCCGATAGCGCCATCGCTCTGCATTACGACAGTAGCCAAAGAACCGTCACCTTGTTGGCAGGCATGGCATTTTTTGAAGTTGCCAAGGATCCATCACGCCCCTTCCGAGTCGCGGCCTCCGAGATGGTCGCCACCGCGCGCGGCACGGCTTTCGACCTCGGCAATGACGCCGGGCTCATTTCGGTTTCGGTGGAACACGGATTGGTCGAGATAGACGTTCCCGGCCCAAGTCTGGTCGATGGTAACCGGCTGGCACCCGGCCAATGGGCCACTTTCGACGAGCGCACGCGCCTTGCCACGCGGGGCAGCCGGGATATCCGGCAGATCGGCACCTGGCGCAGCGGCCAGATCCTGGTCGAGAACGAGCCGATCCGGGCGGTCGTGGCAAGGATCGCGCGCTGGCAACCAGGACGTGTCTTGATTGCCGATGCCGGTTTCGGCGCCAACCGCATCAGCGGGGTCTTCGATCCCAGCAATCCCCTGCGCGCCCTGGAAGCGGTGGTGCACCCGCTGGGAGGCCGGGTGCGTTCGATCGGCCCTTACCTCACCGTGATATCGCGCGCTTAAAAAAGCTTCGCAGAGGGGAGAAATTTCGCGCCCTCCATTCGTCTTCACTCAAGGGGCCCGCTCGCGATCCGATCGTCGAGTGGAGCTGGGCCCCGGTGTCGACGAGGAGGGTTATCGATGGTATTGGCTCGGTGCTTGCGTGGGAGCCTATCCGGCCGGGTGTTGTGGGTTGGCCTGACAGCTTCGAGCGCCATTGCCCACACGCTGCTCCCAAGCCCGGCAAGCGCACAGGTCGCGCGGGTTCAATTCATCATCCCAAAGGGACCGCTCAGCCAGGCCCTGGCGGCGTTCGGACGTCAAAGCGGCCTGCAGATCACCTATCTGCCCGCGATCGCGCGAGACAAGTCATCGCCCGGTATCGCCAGCTCGGTCACGCCGCAGCAGGCGCTTTCGCGTTTGCTGCGTGGAACGGGCCTGTCCTACACTTTTACGAATTCGAGCACGGTCGCGATCACGGCGCCCATTGTCCGGGACGGAACGGCCAGCATCTCCGGCGCCATCGAGCTCGATCCGGTCGTGGTCCAGGGCAATGGCGACGGCAGCACCGGTTACGTTGCCACGCGTAGCGCGACTGGCACGAAGACCAACACGCCCCTGATCGAGACCCCGCAATCGGTGACGGTGCTCACCCGCAAGGAGCTGAACGATCGCAATGTGCAATCCTTGACGCAGGCCGTCGCCTACACCCCCGGCGTGCGTACGGAGTCCGCGGGTTTCGACTCCCGTTTCGAACTCCTTCTCCATCCGCGGTTTCGACGTCACCTATAACGGTATCTATCGCGATGGGCTGCGCCTTCCCGGTGCCAACATGGCGGTCTTCAAGGTCGATCCCTACAATGTCGAGAACATTGCGGTGCTGCGCGGTCCGAGTTCGGCCTTGTACGGACTGGGATCGCCCGGCGGGCTGGTCGACATCACTTCCAAGCTTCCTGTCGATACGCGCTTTGGTGAAGTGGCGCTGGAGGGTGGCAACAGGGACCACATTCAGGGCAATGTCGACCTTGGCGGTCCGCTCGACGCCGATAGAACGCTGCTCTATCGCCTGACCGGAACCCTCAGGGACGGGAAGGCAGCCAACGTCCTCGGCGGCGGCGATGACAAACTGGCCAGCCTGGCGCCGGCCTTTACCTGGCGCCCGAACGACCAGACGACGCTGACCTTGCTCGGCGAATATCTCCAGGCCAAGACGCCGGCCGCCTTCCCCTATTACGGGTGGGCCGGTTCACCCTCGAACCAGTATTCGCAAAGCGATCCTGACTACAACAGCCTCGAGCAGACCCAATATCGCATTGGGTACCAGTTCGAACACAAGTTCGACGATACCTTCACTTTCAGGCAGAAGCTTCGCTACGGCAGCGTCGACACCGAGGTTCGCTATACCGGCGTCGGCAGTGTCGATACAGAGACGATGATCGCCAAACGCTCGCTGGGCTATGTCCATGACGTTATGAACTCATTCGCCGTCGATAACCAGCTTCAGGCTGATTTTTCCACTGGGCCCGTCGAGCATAAGCTGCTGGCTGGCCTGGATTATTCCCACCTGACACTCAACAGCCGCATCGGCTTTGGCGATGGGCCGGACCAGAATCTTGCGACCGGCGCTTCGCTTGGGCCGTTCATTGATCCAGCCTTCGACACCATCACGAGGCAGAAGCAGAACCAGCTCGGTCTCTATGTGCAGGAACAGGCCAAATACGACAAATGGATCCTGACACTGACCGGGCGGCAGGACTGGGTTGAAACCCGGACCCATATCCAAACCCGTGAGCCGGTGAGCAACACCCGGCAGAGCGAGTCCGACAGTGCCTTCACCGGGCGCGTGGGCCTGACCTATCTGTTCGACAATGGCCTTGCTCCCTACGTCAGCTATTCCACCTCCTTCAATCCCAACCTTGGTTCAGCCAACGGAATCGGATTCAAGCCCACGACCGGCAGGCAGATCGAGGGTGGTATCAAATATGCTCCCACCTGGTTCGACGGCATGGTCACTGCCTCCATCTTCGACATCACGCAGGATGGCGGCATCGTCTCCATCAACAATGTTTCGTCGCAGCGAGGCAAGATCCGCGGACGCGGCTTCGAGCTTGAGGCCGTGGCCAATCTCGGTGCCGGCTTCAGCCTGCGCGGTGCCTATACCTTCCTGGATCTGAAGACGATCACCGGGGAGGTTGGAACCATCGGCAAGGTGCCGACCGCGACGCCGCGCAACAGTTTCTCGACCTGGGTCGATTATCAGGCGCCTGGCGACATTGCCCTGGCAGGTTTCGGTGCCGGCCTCGGCTTGCGTTACCTCGGAGAAAGCTATGGCGACGCCACGAACTCCTTCAAGAACGAAGCGGTTGCGCTGGTGGATGCCAAACTCAGCTATGATCTCGGGCAGATCAAGCAGGGGTTGAAAGGCTGGGATGTGCAAGCCAATGCCCGTAACCTGTTCGACAAGAAATACACCACCTGCGAGGCCGGGTTCTGCTACCAGGGCGCGCGTCGGGTCATGACCGCCAGCCTGCGCTATCGCTGGTGACGTCTTGCAGTTCGGCAAACCTTCATGTCTCTCGCGCAGCCGCCGGGGCTTCATGACCGGAGGGCTGGCCGCGCTTGCGTATGGGCTTGGTGTTGCATCGGCAGCGCCGTCGGCCTTGCAAATGGCTGCTTATCCCGCGCGTATTGCCTCGCTCGACGATGGCTTGACCGAAACCCTGCTCGGTCTGGGCGTGACACCGGTCGCCATGCCGCAGGTCGAAGCCTGGAACGACTGGGTGGTCGAACCGCGCCTCCCGCCGGGCATCGTCGATCTGGGAACCGACCGCGAGCCCAATCTCGAACTCCTGACGCAGCTTGCGCCGGATCTGATCATCACCACGCCCTATCTGGCCGCAATCGAGCCTGTGATGGCACGCCTTGCACCGACGCAGACCTTCTCCATCTACGCCCCCCCAGGGGGACGTCCCTATGAACTGAGCTTCAGGGAAACGCTTCGGCTTGGCGCGTTGCTCGGGCGCGATGGCCCGGCACAGGCTTTGGTCGCAAAGAGTGCGGCGACGATGGCGCAACTGCGCGGCCTGCTTCGTCGGGCCGCTGACAGGCCCTTGCTGGTTGTCAATTTCCTCGATGAGGGACATCTGCGCATTTACGGCAAACGCAGCCTGTTCCAGGATGTGATCGAGCGATGCGGTCTTGCCAATGGCTGGACTGGCTCGACCAATTACTGGGGCTTTTCGACGATCGGCCTGGAAGATCTGGTCATAAATCCGGAAAGCCGGCTGCTCTACCTGGAACCGGTCGCCCCCGATATTCTGCAAAGCCTCGAAAGCAACCCGGTGTGGAATAGCCTGCCGTTCGTTCGCGCCGGGCGCATCCATCGTCTGCCTGCCGTGTCGGCCTTCGGTATGCTGCCTTCCGCGATGCGCTTTGGTGCCTTGCTGGGCGCTCATCTTGCAGCTGCCGAAAATGCCAATGGTTGAGGACGCGCGCCGAGGGGGCCCCGTAGCTCTCACCATGATCCTGCTTGTAGCAGCGGGAGCCTTGAGTTGGTCGCATGCCGCCGGGCGCCTGCCCTTCGGAATTTGGCTTGAGGCCCTGTGGAGGGGGGACACCGCCGACACGGCCCAGATGCTGTTCGCCTACAGCTTCCTGCCGCGCCTCGTCGTCAGTCTCCTGTGCGGAGCCTCGCTGGGGCTGGCCGGCGCGCTGTGCCAGCTTTCATTGCGCAACCCTATAGCCTCTCCGACCACGCTGGGCATTGAGGCGGGAGCAAGCCTTGCCCTGAGCGTGGCGATGCTATGGGCACCATGGCTGTTTGCCTTCGGGCGGGTTTGGCCGGCTCTGGCAGGCGGATCGCTGGCAGCCACGGCCGTCCTGGCCTTGTCTTGGCGACAGGGCCTCGCCCCGATCTCAGTCGTTCTCGCGGGACTTGTCACAGGCCTCTTCTGCGCGGCTCTTACGGCCATGCTGACCCTCTTCAAGACCGAGTATCTAGCCGGGCTCTTCATCTGGGGCAGTGGTTCGCTCAGCCAACAGGGCTGGACGGTGGCGGCCAAACTCGCGCCTGTCCTCGTGGCGGCCGCACTGACTGCTGTTTTGCTGGTACGGCCCTTGATGCTGTTGACGGTTGACGACGCCAAAGCACGAAGTCTCGGTCTTTCCGTTACTACCGCAAGGCTGTGTGCGCTGGCGCTCGCCGTCGGGCTCAGCGTCAATGTCGTCAGTGCGGTCGGCGTCATCGGCTTCGTCAGCCTCGCAGCTCCCGTGCTGGCCCGCTCCCTGGGAGCGCGGCGTGCGGGCCACCAACTGGTCTGGTCGACGACAATGGGCGCCGGCCTTCTGTGGCTCGTGGACCAAGGCGTTCAGACGGCAGACGCGCTATCCGGCCTCAGCCTCCCGACAGGCGCTGTAACGGCCCTGCTCGGCGCGCCTCTCCTCATCGTCTTGCTCGTGCGGCAAAGGAGTGTCCCGCTGGTGCCTCCACCTCCCTTCGTGGAGAAAGCGCCCCTTGCTCCCGCAATCAGTAACCGTCTCATCGGGTTGGTGATCCTCTTGGTCATCGTCCTCGTGCTGTCCACCACGGTCGGAAGGGATGGCGGAGGGTGGCATCTGAGCCTCGGCCATGAGTTCGATAGGTTGGTGCCCTTGCGGCTGCCTCGCGCGATTGCGGCTCTGGCAGCAGGCACGATGCTGGGCCTGGCCGGATGTCTCCTTCAGCGGCTGACGGGAAATCCCATGGCCGGTCCGGAAGTTTTGGGTGTCAGCGCAGGAGCAGCCTTCGGCCTTGCCGTTGCGTTGTTTTCCCTGTCCACGGTCGGGCAAGGCGCACAAATGCTTGCAGCATCGATCGGCGCTTTCATCGCACTGGCAGCCATCCTGGCTCTCGACCGCAAGGCAAGCCCTGATAGAGCGTTGATTGTCGGAATAGCGTTTGGCGCCATGTTTGACGCCATGATCAACGTATTGATGGCCGGCGGAGATCCGCGTGCGATGCTGCTATTAAACTGGATGATGGGCTCGACCTATTCGGTGGATGCCACGGCAGCTCTTGCGAGCATCGGTGCGGCATCAGTGCTCTTTGGCGGATTGTTGCTGACCGTGCGCATGCTGACCATCCTGCCGCTCGGCAGGGGCATGTCGCTGGCTCTCGGCCTCAATCCTACGCACAGCCATATCCTCACCCTGGGCTTGAGCGCCCTCCTTGCCGCCATGGCGACTTTGATCGTAGGGCCGCTGAGTTTCGTGGGCTTGATGGCACCGCATCTGGCGCGTCGCCTCGGCATGCGTCAGGCCCTGGCGGAACTGGCAGGGGCAGCCATCATAGGAGGGCTGGTCATGGTCGCAGCCGACTGGTTCGGCCGCACCATTGCCTTCCCGCGGCAGATTCCGGCTGGATTGGCGGCATCCTTGATCGGAGGCCCATCCTTGATTTGGCTCTTATCACGCAGGTCACCATCATGAGCACACCAGCCCCTATCGCCGACACGATCTATTTCGATCTGACCCCAGCATCGAAGATGCCGCCCTATCGCATTTTCCTGCGCATTCCCAAGGAAGCACCGCCGCCACAGGGGTGGCCCGTCCTCTATTTCCTAGATGCCAACGCCATCGTTGGAACGATGGTCGACATCGTACGTGTCCAGGCGGCCTATCCACTTGGCACCGGTATCATGCCGGGTGTTCTGGTCGGTATCGGCTATCCCACGCCGGAAGCCTATGACAGCGTCCGCCGATCCTGGGACATGGGTCCTCCACCCGGCATGACCTATCCGCCTCACACACAGGATGGCCCCGAGGTGCGCACCGGGGGAGCCGACCAGTTCCTGGCGTTCATCGAGGACGAACTCAAGCCCGTGATCGCATCCCTAGTCCCCATCGACGGAAAGAAGCAGGCCATATTCGGCCATTCCTTCGGTGGTCTGTTCGTGCTGCATGCTTTATTTCGCAAGCCCGAAGCCTTCTCGGCCCGGATCGCTGCGAGCCCCGCGATCTGGTGGGAAGGGGCTGGTATCGTGGACGAGGCCGAACGCTTCGTGGCGCGAACGCAGGCAAAACCCTCGGGACGGCTGCTGGTGATGGCCGGCGAGTACGAACAGCGGCTGGCTCCTTTTCAAGTCGGGGCGATTGACGCGGCCGACCGCGTCCGAGGCTATGAAGACAGCCGGATCGTCGACAATGCCCGGGCCATGGTGCACCGCCTGGCCGGCGTGCCGGGCCTTGTGGCATCCTTTCAATTGCAGGACGGCGAAAACCACATGTCGGTGCTGCCGGGCGCCATCAATCAGGCGGTCCGCTTCGCGTTCGGTTCATCGTGATATCTGTATCAAATAGGTTTCTTGGGTAAGTTGGCTTTGTGGTCGACGCTTTGCGTAAAATCTCATTGGCCTGACGAAGCTCATGATTCTCCCGTTCAGGAAGCTTTATCTTCTCTACGACGTCACTCGGCTGACCAGTTCGCTTGCCGCACGACCTCGGTCTTCTTTGCCCATCCGTGCAGCGTCTTCGGCAAGCAACCTATCTTGGCTGCGATCGATGAAACAGCTGCCGATCGCGGCGAGAGATCAGCCTTGTGATCCAAAACCGTTCGAATGGCCCACTCGCGGACTTCAGGTCAAAACTTGTTCGTCGTCTTGCCCATATTGGCTCCAATCTCTCATGTGTCGAAGCCTCCGGCAAACCCGGTGCGGTTCACCGGAGGCTGCATCGGTTCAAGCACGACTTTGCCTTCGAAGTCCTCGGGCATGGCTCCTCCTTTGCAAAGGTTTAGCCTTCGCATGAATTGGCTCGGCAATATCGGTTGGAATTGCGGGGGTATGCGGCCCGGCCTTTCGGATCAGCCGAAAAGCTTGGCCGCTGTTCGCGCAACGATTTCGCCCTGATGGCGGGCGCCCTGGAGTTCGATTTCGGAGGGCTGGCGCGAGCCATCACTGCCAGCAACCGTGGTTGCGCCATAAGGAGCGCCGCCGACGATCTCCTTGAGAGTCATCTGGCCCGCATGGCTGTAAGGCAGGCCAACGATGATCATGCCGAAATGCAGCAGGTTGGTGATGATCGAGAACAGGGTGGTTTCGTTTCCGCCATGCTGGGTTGCCGACGATGTGAAGGCCGCGCCCACCTTGCCGTTCAGGGCACCGCGTGCCCACAGCCCGCCGGCCTGGTCGAGAAAAGCCGCCATCTGGCTGGACATCCGGCCAAAGCGCGTGCCTGTGCCGACCACGATCGCGTCATAATGTTCGAGGTCCGCGATGCCGGCGACCGGCGCCGCCTGGTCGAGCTTGAAATGAGCGTTCCTTGCAATGTCCTCAGGAACGGTTTCCGGCACACGCTTGATGTCGACGGTAGCGCCGGCGGCGCGAGCACCGTCTGCCATGGCATTGGCCATGCTCTCGATATGCCCGTAGGACGAGTAATAAAGCACGAGGACCTTGGCCATGATGGGGGTTTCCTTCCGGTGAGGGGACTTTTTCTAGCTCGTTGAGATATCTGTGCCGTTTTCGGAGCTCTGCGCAGTCCTCGATGCTATCCCCTGGTTGAGCTGGTGTCCCCTGCGAAGTCGATCCTTTCGCCCCATGACGGAGCGAAATTCTGCTGGATCGGCAGGCCAGACGTCGATTTCTACAATAAGCTGTTGATATGATTGCGAATTACAGAGATTCGCCGCGATTTTGACCCTCAACGGAAAGGGCCTCAGGCTGCATTGCAAGCGGTTGCGTTTTAGTTTGAATAATTCCAGAGAGAGGCTCTATAGTACCATTCCATTCCTGAAATTTTCCCAATGTAGGGCGGGGATGGTGAGGACCGACGGCCTACTTACGGATCGTGATAATACGGGGCGATCATCGCAGCGAGGGGGTTTCGATGCGTCAATTCTGGAAAGACAATGGCTGCGTCGCTCTACCGTTCCTTCGCACCAGCATAGCTTGGGCGGGTTGCTCCTCCAGCCAGGAGCCGGCACCATGAGCACACTTAACGTCACTCTGATCGTCATTCACACCTTGATCAGTATCGCCGCGATTCTTGCCGGCGTGCCCGCTGTGATGGACCTTTTCCGCTCGCGTGCGAACTCGGGCTCGACATGGTTCTTTTTGATCACCGCCATCCTCACCAGTGCCACCGGCTTCATCCTGCCGCTGGCCGGCCTGACGCCGGCCGTGATCGTCGCTATCATCGCGCTGGTCATCCTGGCTGCCGTACTCATTGCCAGGACCCGCCTCCTTGCCGGCGCCTTCTGGCGCTGGATCTATGCCGGCGGCATGGTTGCCAGCCTCTACCTTCTGGTCTTCGTCGCCATCGCCCAGGCCTTTGGTAAGGTTGGTGTGCTGCACGAGGCCGCACCGACGGCTTCAGAGCCGCCCTTTACGATCACGCAGGGCCTGACATTGCTGTTCTTCGTAGTGCTGGGCCTTGCGGCGGCAGTGAAGTTCCGTCCGGCGGTTGCAGGAAGATACGCGGCGGCTTGATCCCGCCGACGCAGGGCAGTGTTCGGCAGCCTGATCCCTGGTGCGGGGTCGACATTCGCAACGATCGCAAATCCGGCATGCAACTGGGCGGTCGTCAGGCCGTCAGGGCTCGCCGAAGAGGGCGGCAGGTTGGGCCGGCACCCTGGATTTCCTGTCGGAGCAAGGCCAGAACGACAAAGCGACGTGGGATCAAACAGGGAGCATTCCGGCGGGTCCAAAGGACCGTGACCCGCCTGTCCGACACGTCCTACGATCCCTTTGCAAATATCCTGGTGAACGCAATCTTCTTGAAACGCTCCAGCGGCTCTTCGCTCTGTTCCACTTTCATGCGGAGAATGGCCCCCTCCCAGGACGTCAGCAGGAAATCCGCCAGATCCTGGGGAGAGAAGCGATCTTCGATCTCCCCCGCTTTTTGCCCTTCCGCGATGCATTCTTCGAAGGGGCGGAGCCATTCGCGGTAGATGGCGACAAGCCGCTCGCGAAGCGGCTCGCTGACCTGAGAGACCTCGATGCTGAAGTCGCCGATGAGGCACCCACGCAAATAGCCATCGGCGGCCAGCCGGTCGGTAATGATGTCGAGATAGCGCAGCAACCGGCCGCGCGGGGAAAGCGAGTGGTCGCCCAAGGCCTCTTCGACGATCGCCTGGGTCTGCATGAAGTAATGGTCGAGGACTTCCTGGGCGAACGCCTCTTTCGATCCGAAATGGTTGGTGAAGGAGCCTTGCGGCACGCCTCCTTCCGCGACGACGTCGCGTATTCCGGTCGCATGGTAGCCCTTGCGGAACATTACCCGCATTCCGGCTGCGATGAACTCGTTCTTGTTCGATGGTTTCGGCATGCATTGACAATACGCACGATCGTATTATAAGTCAAATCCACAATACGCTCGTACGTATATAGGGAAGGCGATTGTCATGTCAGCAAATATCGAAACATCCAGTCTGGCGGTACTCGGCTCGCACATGGCCTATCGCCATGCGGGCTCGAAGAGTGCCCCCGTCACGCTGTTCCTGCATGGAAACCCAACGTCTTCCTACATTTGGCGCCACATTATCGGAGCAGTGGCGTCGCGTTCCCACTGCGTGGCCCCGGATCTGATCGGGTTCGGAGAGTCAGGAAAACCCGAAATCGATTATCGCTTCGTCGACCACGTGCGCTATCTCGAAGCGTTCATCGACGGGCTCGGCATATCCTCGGCCTATCTCGTCGCGCAAGACTGGGGGACGGGGTTTGCCTTCGAACTTGCGGCGCGGCGGCCCGGTTTCGTCCGCGGCCTTGCTTTCATGGAATTCATTCGTCCGATGGCGAGTTGGGACGACTTTCATCAGGTCGAGGCGGCGAGGGCGCTGTTCCAGAAGTTTCGAACGGCGGGGATCGGCGAGAAACTGATTCTGGACGACAATGTATTCATCGAACATGTCCTGCCCGGTTCCATCAAGCGCGAGCTGAGCGTCGACGAAATGGACGCCTATCGGGCGCCATTTCCAACCCCGCAATCGCGTCGTCCGATTTGGCGGCTGCCGAACGAATTGCCGATTGCAGGCGAGCCGAGCGACGTCTGGACCTTGCTCGAACGAGCTCATGTCGCTTTGCGCAGGAGTTCCTATCCTAAGATCCTGTTCGTTGGTGAGCCGGGAGCACTCGTCTCTCCAGAATTCGCCGAAGGCTTTGCGAGGCAGCTCCACAATTGCGAGGTCGTGCACCTGGGCAGCGGTGCGCATTATCTTCAGGAGGATCATCCCGATGAGATCGCTTCAGGCGTGTGCCACCTGATCGAACTGCGTGAGAACAGGTTTGCTGTGTCGCCTGTGATCGATACATGCTTATGAAGGCTTCCCGGGAAGTAACGCCGATCCCGGGGGCCACCATGGAGCGCATGTGCCGCAATTCTCCGGCGCGATCTCGATGGGCCATTTCTTGCCGCGAGCGGCTGAGACGGCCCCGTACAGCTTGTTGTGCGAGAGCCGGAGGCCAGTCTCTTCCGAGTCCGTGCCCTCGCGCCGGTGTCGTTCCCGGCAAGCCCGGGAATGGGCAATCCATGTCAGCCTTCGCGATAATAGTAGCTGTAGCCGTTCAAGGCCGGTGCGCCGCCGAGATGGGCGTAAAGCACGCGTGAGCCTTCGGGGAAGAAGCCCTTGCGCGTCAGATCGATCAGCCCCTGCATTGATTTGCCCTCGTAAACCGGGTCCGTCATCATCGCCTCGGTGCGGGCGGCGAGCCGGATCGCCTCGTTGGTTTCAGCCGACGGGACGCCATAGGCCGGATAGGCATAGTCCGGGTTGATGATGATTTCGTGCTCGCCGATCTTGCGGCCGAGCCCGACCAACGCCGCGGTGTTGTCGACGATGGTGCGTACCTGTGCCCGCGTTTGCTCGAGAGTACCCGAAGCATCGATGCCGATCACGCGATCGGCGCGCCCCTGTGCGGCAAAACCGACGATCATGCCGCCCTGGGTCGAGCCGGTGACGACGCAAACCACGATATAGTCGAACGTGAAGCCAAGCTCCGCCTCCTGTTTTGCGACCTCCTCGGCAAAGCCGACATAGCCGAGGGCGCCGAACTTGTGAACCGAGGCGCCCGCCGGGATCGGATAAGGCTTGCCTCCGGCCGCCTCGACGGATTGGATCGCATCCTGCCAGCTCTTGCGGATGCCGATATCGAAGCCGTCCTCGACGAGCCGGCAGTCAGCGCCCATCAGCCGTGTCATCAGGATGTTGCCGACCCGGTCGTAGACGGCGTCGTAGTGCGGCACCCATTTTTCCTGGATGACCACGCATTTCATGCCGATCTTGGCGGCGGTCGCCGCCACCATGCGCGTGTGGTTGGACTGAACGCCGCCGATCGACACCAGTGTGTCCGCTCCCGAGGCGATGGCATCCGGCACGATATATTCGAGCTTCCTGAGCTTGTTGCCACCCATGGCAAGGCCGGAGTTGCAGTCATCGCGCTTGGCATAGATCTGAACCCTGCCGCCAAGGGCTTGGGTGAGACGCGGCAGGTACTCGATCGGCGTCGGGCCGAAGGTCAGCGGATAGCGCTCGAATTTTTCAAGAAGGGACATCGGACTGGCTCCATGAGACAGGAACCGAGCCTAGTCGAAAAGTCCTGGAGGGTGCTTTCGAATTTCACCTTCATCTTTTATAAAAATCTCGATCAAACTACTATTTGAGTGCAACTTATTCCTAACAATAGGATATAAATGAAAGAACCTTCCATCTCCGATCTCGATCGCATCGATATCAACATATTGCGCGCCCTCCATGGCGATGGCCGGCTGAGCAATGCCGAGCTTGCCGCACGCGTGAATGTCAGCCCGGCCACCTGCCACAGGCGCACGCAACGCCTGTTCGACGAGGGCTTCATCACCGGTGTTCGTGCCGAGATCGCCCCCGTCTCCGTCGGTCTCGGTGCCCTCGTGATGGTCGGTGTGGTGCTCGACCGTTCGACACCCGAAAGCTTTGCTGCCTTCGAGGGAGCGGTACTCAAGCTCAAGGAGGTCTTGGACTGCAATCTCGTGGCGGGCGATTTCGACTACCTGCTGAAAATCCGCGTCTGCGACATGGCGGATTTCAACAAGTTGCATGGGCAGAAACTGATCGCATTGCCAGGCGTGAGGCAGACGCGCACCTTCTTCGTCATGAGGGAGGTCAAGGACAATGCGCGCCTGCCGTTCTGACGGAAGGATGCCCTTATTGGCGAAAGACCCGACCCGTCCTGTTGTTCTCTCGAGCATCGTACCGAAAGGGGGATGCCCATTTTTTCGAAGACAGGCGTTGCAAATATAGGAACTGCGCGGCGTGTTCGAGGTCCGTAAAGGTGGCAGGATCCTGGGCGGCCAGGCGCTCGAATTCGGCCCTGCTGGCGACTTGCCATTTCAGAATGTCCATGAAAGCCTGGTGGTGCCGCTGCAGGATCCTGAACCTTGATCGATCTCGGTTCAGCAGTCGCGCTTATGACCGTTGCGGGCTTGTTCGCGCATATGGCTTTTTGCTGATGCCCTGCGAAGGCGGGAACGGGAATGCAGGCCTTCCAATCCGCGGCAGGCCTGCAACGGTTCGGCACAGTCTTTTCCGCTGTCCGCAATCCGTTCGTCCCGCTCAATCAACGGGCTGCTGGAAGAGGCAAGTCAATTGCGGCTATAGAAGGAGGCGGGGCTCAAGCAATCGATCAACTGCAGGAAATGCCGAACTTGCTCACCCGCTTGTGCCTGCTTGCATTGATCCTGCTCCAATTCGGTATCGTCGAGAGAGTCAGGGCGGCCTCGCCCGAGGCTGGCTTTTGCCGCCAGATCCCGGCGGGCCGCGACAGCAGTGACAGGCGCGTGGCGCTGGTCGTGGGCAATGCGGCCTATCTGCATGGATTGCCGGCGCTTGCAACCCCTGCCAACGATGCCGCCGCCGTCGCCGGGGCATTGAGCAGGCTTGGATTCGAGGTCTTCCTCATCACGGATGCCTCGGGCCGGCAATTGCAGGCCTGCCTGGCGCTCGCCAGCGCGCGAATGTCGCACGCCGCCATCGGCCTGTTCTATTATTCGGGCCATGGCATCCAGGTCGATGATGAGAACTACCTCGTTGCTCTCAATGCGCACGCAGGAAACCTCAAGACGGGCTTTGTGCCCGTGCAGCCGATCGTCGATGAGCTCCAACGCCGGGCCGCTGCGACACTCGTATTCCTCGACGCCTGCCGGAACAATCCGCTGGCGCGCCAGGGCCGTGAAGGCCTGTCGGTGTCGACCGGCCGCGGCATCCAGGTCGTGGCCAGCAGAGTCCCTGTCGCCAAATCCGCTTCGCCGCAGACCCATGGCCTGATGGTGGCCTATTCGACCTCGCCCAACTCGGTCGCCGTGGATGGCGATGGCGACCTCAGCCCCTTCACAGATGCTTTCATTCACAAGGTCCTCTCACCCGGCTACTCGATCCAGCGGGTGATGAGCGAGGTGACGAACGCCGTCGGCGAGCAGACGACATGGGCTCAAACACCCTGGATGAAATCCTCGCTCACCAGCGAGCTCAAGCTCGATGGTGAACAGACCTTGCAAGAGGCCCAGGCGGTCTCG
Source organism: Labrys sp. HAY1-8F (assembly GCF_056754975.1). Classification (NCBI taxonomy): domain Bacteria; kingdom Pseudomonadati; phylum Pseudomonadota; class Alphaproteobacteria; order Hyphomicrobiales; family Xanthobacteraceae; genus Labrys; species Labrys sp. HAY1-8F. The sequence continues at coordinate 321,509 of NZ_JBPGWZ010000001.1, forward strand.
CAAAATTGGGCGAACCTGTCGCTGAAGCTGTTGTGGACCCACGAGGGCCGGCAAGCCGCGCTGGCTGCCGCCTTGAAGGGGTTGCCGGCCGATCCGAGCGAGGCGACGCTCAAAGCGTTTCCGGATGCCTATCTCGCCGTCTTCTCCGCCATGCATGCCAGCATGTCGAAATTGCCCGTGAACGGCTTGCCCCTTGGCGATATCCACGGTGATCAGGTCGCGGTGTTTCGTTTGCTCGAGAACGGTGCTTCCAGCCTTGAGCTTTGGTCTCGATCACGCCAGGTTCTGTTGCGCCCGGTGACGGAATATCCCGCAAACGAGGCCCATGGCGCCAGATTCAGCCCCGATGGCACCCTCTTGTTGAGCTATGGCAATGGCACCGTCGCGGGATGGGACGTGGCTACGGGCGTCAAGCGCTTCAAGACCGTGGTCGCTCATGAGGCTGTCGGTGGCCTGTTCGGCCCGCGCACATGGATCTTCGACATCGGCTTCAGTCCGGATGGGCGTTTCTTTTATGCAACCGCAACGGACAAGAAAATTCTCCAGATCCTCGACGCCCGCACGGGGAGTGTCGTCGAAGCCTTCGACAGCACCAGTTTTGCCCCCGTCCCGGATGCGACCCAGGCCCCCACGGTAAGATATATAGACGAAGACAGGCTGCTCCTGCTGCTGTCGTCGGGCCAGCAACCCGAACGGCCCGTGATTGCGACCTATGATCTGAAGGAGCATCGGCTGACGCTGATCGATCATGTTCCCGCAAGGTCCGTGACACATTTCGGTTATGACCCGGCAGGGCGTTACGTCGCTCTCACGGTCATGCCCGACAATGGCTTCAGCGGACAGGCTGATTTCATGGTCTGGGATCTTCGTTCCAAGAAGAGGGTCTTGTCAGCCAAGGGCCTGGTCATGGACGTCTCCTTCGATCCAACGGGGCGTTTCGTGCTCGCGAGTGCTGGAACGTCGTCGACGGTGTACGATCTTTACAGCGGCAAGGAGACCAGTCTGGCGGCGATACCATCCGGATTTCGGGCCATGCCCGGCTATATTGCCTCGTCGACGGGACTGTCGCCCGTGGCGATGCCAACAGGTCCCTGGTTTTCCTGGGATCTGCCCAACGGGCGGGCGCTCGTCGATCTGGCTTTTTCGACGCTTCCCCCCGAACAGCAGGCACGCGTGGCCCAGGACCGGGTTTCATACATCGGAAATGACTAGAGTGTTTTGCGATTTGGCGGAATTGCCAAGAATCGCAAAGACGCGTCGAATCAAAGAGTTAGAGCAAAATAGCGTTTCCGTCTAAACACGTTTTGCTGCATCGGACCGAAAAGCGGATACCGGATGTAGAACGAGGTCGTCGTTCAGAAAAAGGGCATCGGCCCAGGAAAGCGTCCGATCGGAACCCAATGGGTCACCAGGCCTTGTCGGGGCCGCCAATGGTGCAACAAGAAGGCCGGTGGCTCGACATAGGAGGCAGGTGGGGCGCCCTCTGTCAGGCGGAGCGCGATGGAGGTTGCGGTACTCGGTGCGGTCAGCAGCGTGGTTCCTGCGAACCGCGCTTGCATGAAACGATGAATATGTCCGCAGAGGACGCGCTCGACATTGCCATGGCGGAGCAATAGCTCGGCAAGGCGCTCTCCACGAAGGCATTTATAGGCATCGATGATATCGATGCCGCTATCGATCGGTGGCTGATGCATCAGGATGGCGGTCGGCCGATCCGGGTGTTCCGTCAGCGCTTTCTCGAGCCAGAGGAGGGCTGCATCATCGATTTCTCCGTAATGCTGGCCGGGAACGGTGACGTCGAAGCCGATCACACGGACCGGCCATCGCCCACTTGTATCGAAATGGAGAGGGCCAGCCGCCGCCAGGTGGCCTGTTTCGCTGAAACAGGCTCTGAACGCCTCCCGCTCGTCGTGGTTGCCTGGAATCGCATAGACGGGCTGGCGTAATCTGGATAGCGCGAGCCGGACGGTCTCGTATTCTGCTTCGGCCCCTTCATCGACCAGATCGCCACCGATGATGACAATGTCTGGCTCCGGCCTGAACGCTTTGAGCGTTTCAATCGCCAGATCGAACATCGCATTGGAGTCCACAAGCCCCTGATAGAGATGGCCTTTTTCTCGCAAGTGGGGATCGGATAAATGGGCGATCAGCACTCTGTTGCCTCATCACGTTTCTTAGCCGGTCATCAAAAGAGACTTCGGCGGTCGGAACAAGCTCGAACTATGCCCAGTCTTCACCCTCGCCAGGCAAATAATGGGCAGGGCACTAGGGGCGCAGCGGCCGACAATCTATCGGCGCATGACCGTTCCACTGTCGTGACGTCCCGGACGGCAGCCCGTTGGCTCGCAAAAGGTCAGGTCCCTCTCACGCCGTCGGGCGTTCGACGTCCTCGTCGGATTGCATGATGAAGATCAGCACGAGGAGAATGGTGACATAGAATCTGAAGGCGGGATTCTGGCCATTCCAGGTTGACGATTGCCACATGGCAAACCACTCCCCGCCGATCACCATGAAGCCGAAGAACCAGACGAGAAAACCGATCGTGGACGCCATGACGGCATAGTTCTTGGCAGCATGGAAGCTTCTTGCCGGCGCGTGACGGGCTTTCCAGAGCGAAGCGGTCGCAGCTAAGTATAAAATACAGGTAATTCCTTCACCGGCTATGATCAGAATATAGGAAGCGTTCCATAAAACCGGATTGCTGATCGACCTGTACATCAGGCTGTTGCCTGGAAATGTGCTATCCATGGACAGGACGTGCTTTACGAATTCGTAGTTCGAGCCATAGTCGGTAATATTGCCAAACGTAACGAGACAGGCGAAAGCGGCAAGGCAGAGGCACATGACGATCTTGGCGTAACGCGTGGACATATGCTGTACTTCCTCGGTTGAGACGGATGGGCCCTCGATTTGAATGATTCTCCAGCCAATCGGCCTCGGGGTGGTAGCGTCGTTCTCACGGCCAGTGCGAAAGCCTTTGCCGATGGAGAGGGGATACTGGCAGCCCTTGTCGCTGTGAACCTGCCGCTGGAATGCATGGTTGGCGATTGGGTGACTGTGTCAGGCTGCGATTTTGCCGTCATACGCCGCCGTTGGGTCTCGATGAACGATATCGTCAGCCTGGAAATCACGCTTGACCATCCCGCCGGGCGCGGTGTGCGTTGACGAAGCACGCCCGGTAGCGAAACATCATCGGAAAGATCGATGCGCTGTGGGCCGTGGACCTGATGAGACCGTCTCCGTCGAAAACCTCAGACATCCGGGCCCCTCACATGGCGGCATTGCGCCTGCGATCTGGATTGCGAAGTCGTTGAACACAGGTCAGGGCCAAGGCTCGCGAGGCATCGATCACCAACATGCCCTCCGGCACCATGTCCTCTGCCGCGATGGGAAGTTCCGTGCAGGCGAGAATGGCTGCCTCCAGTCCGTCTTCCCGGCAGTGCTCGAAGGCCGCCGCGCAGGCGAGTTTTGCCTGTTCGAGGTTGCCCAATTTCACCTGCCGGATCGCATCATCGACGGCGTCCTGGAAAGCCGGCCCGATGGGGTTGTGGCAAGCGATGCCCGCCTCTTGCAGGCGTTGCTGGTAGAACCCCGAATGCAGGGTACCTCGGGTTGCCATGACGGCCGCCTTGTTCCCCCTGTACTGGCGAAGCAACGCGTCGATTGCCGCGTCGGCGATGTGAATGATCTCGGCCCTGGAGCCTTCGGACAGGGCGTCGTACCAGTGATGGGCGGTATTGCAGGCGATGGCGATGATTTCGACATCGAGGCTGTTGAGCATCTCGACCGCTTCGATCAGCCAGGGCAGTGGCTTGTCATTGCCCTCGCGGACCGCCCCTGAACGGTCCGGTATCTGTGGCACGCTCAAGATTGCCATGGAGATATGGTCGGCATCGTTCTCGGCAGGAACCGCGTCGATCGTCTTGCGATAGAAGTCCGCGGTGGCAAGAGGGCCGAGACCGCCAACGACACCGAGACGGGGTCGCAGGAGCCGGCCGGTCATGCTGCAGCTTCTGCTTTGGGCAGGTTGAGCGCGTACTCCTCGCTGTCATCGACCGGATGCTGGGCCAGGTCCTTGGGCGCGATCGCGGCCGTCGCCGCGGCGATCGTCGATACGATCGTCAGCGTCCGCATGGTGTCGGTCAGCGCGTCGATGGTGAGAAACAGCACGAAGGGGGCTTCGAAGGGCAGGTTCAGATGGGCGCACAGGATGGCCATCTGCGATAGCGTTACCGCACCGCTCATTCCGGCAGTGGTCAGGCCGACCAGGATCGAAGCGCCGGCGATGTAGACGTAATCGCTCGTGCTGAGCGAACGCCCATAGAGCTGGGCGATGAACAACGAACCGCAGACGAACAGCATGATGGGCCCGGCGCGCAACATGGTGACATGAAGCGGCACCAGCATTTCCACCACGATGCGGTTGAAGCGCAGGCGCTCGCCGACAAGGCTGATGATCCAGGGGATGCTCGCCGTGCTGGAACGGGTCGCGATGGCGATCATGAACAGGGGCTGATGGGCTTTGAAGGTCGCCCACAGGCTCTCGCCGCTGCGAAACCAGACCACGAGCAGCGACAGCATCATGATGATGCCCGTTGCAATGGCGAAGGTGGCGATGAAGCCGACCATCAGCATCAGCGGCTCGACACCGGTCAACGCGGTCTGGCTGGCGATGATCGCGAAGGAGGCGATGGGCAGCAGGACGTTGAACCAGCCCGTCATGATCAGGCAGGCCCGGTAGATCGTCTCGAGTGCGTTGGCGAAGCTGACGGAGGTGGCTGCGGGGACGCGGCCGATGCCGATGCCGAACAATATGCAGAAGACAAGCACCTGCATGGTATTGCCCACCGACAGCGAATTGAAGATGTTGCTGGGTATCAACTCCAGCAGGCCGGAGAAAACGCCTTCGTTCGAGGGCGTTTTGCTGGGCGGCGCCAGCGTCATCTGCAGGTCCGTGCCGATGGTCCCTCTGCTGTTGAGCACGGTGCCGAGCTCGATGCGTTCCTGCACGTCGGTAATCACGCCCGGCTTCAGCAGCAATGTCACCATGCCCGTGATCGCGACCGTTGCCACGGATATTACGACGATCGCCAATACAACCCTGGAAAGATAGGCGGCAGTTTGCGGATCCCGGGTCATCGACTTGATCGCGAAGACCGTCGCCGACACGATCAAGGGCAAGACGACCATCTTCAACAGATTGAGATAGGCGTCGCTGATCGGGGCGAGGGACTTGGCGAAATCCGGCAGATACGCGCCGCAGAGGGCACCGAGGATCACCGATGCGATGACCGTCCAGGGCGATTGCGAGATGCGCCGCAGGCCGACATTCCAGGTCGACAGTTTATGTTCGCTCGAAACGGACACGGAACTCATGACGTCAGGCCTTGTGCAGGTAGCGGTCCACCAGTTCGTCGGCCGTCATCGGCTTGTCGCGGCCGGACAGCTCGAGGAACAGATTGATGAATTCCAGGAGATGGGGGGAACCTCGGCGCACGCCGATCGCGATCGTGTCAGTGAGATCGGTCAAGGTAACGGATCGCGCCACAATGCTGAGCGACGGGTCCTCGTGCAGCAGCCGCTTGATTTCCAGATCGTCGCGGTAGGCCGCGTCGACGCGGCCGTCTCGCACTGCCGCGACCAGTTCCTGCCAGGCCAGGAAAGTGCGCACCTTCGCCTTGGTGAAATTGGCTCGCGCGTAATATTCGAACGATGATCCGGCGATTACGCCCAGCTCGCCATCGAAGGAGCGCACGACTTCCTCCGGCTGCCGACCATTCGAGAGGACCGCGAAGCGGACCCGATTGATGATCAGGGCATGGCTCAGTCGGGCATAGGGGTGGGAATAACTGATGTTTCGTGCCCGATTGAGGGTGCGGCTCAGCTTGGCGATGACGATGTCGGCGCGGCCCTGCTGGATGAGCGCAACCGCGCCATCGAAAGTGGAAGGACTCCGGTCGAGGACCAGCTGCACGCCGAGGGCGTCAGCAAGTTGCTGGCTGGTGTCGGCATCGATGCCCTGCGACCTGTCGTTGCTTCCTCCGAAGAATGGCAAGGATTGGAAACCCGGCATGGCAACGACGAGGGACTTGCGTGCCAGAATTTCGTCGATGTCTCCGGCCAACGGCGTTGTTCCGGGAGGCATTTCGGGTTTCTCGGGTTGCGTTGCTGCGGCAACCGGCGATACGGCGAGAATGGGTGCTGCCAGAAAAAGAACACGCCTGTTGATCATGATGCTGTGCAATCCCGAAAAGAAAAAAGACTCGCGTCCAATCTTAATAAGCAACGAAATCCAGGAATTTCTCGCATCACAGTGCGTCGCCTTCTCAAGCTACACTACATTCCTACCCCGATATTGAGTACCCAAACGGCGCGAGCCATATCGCTTGAACAAAAAATGGCTTTCGGCGCAGTCGAAATCATGTTGAGAGAGAATTGTCTGCCCAATCTTCCGGGCGTTGACGTCATCCTTTCAATACGAAATTCTCAATCCCTGCATAACACTGTAACTGAACAAATCATGCAAACTTATACCCAGTCTAGCTGCGGATGACATTAGATGGTGTTCTGATTTTTACAAGGTACCGCAACGACAAAAATTTGCTCAGGGAAGAGCTAGCCGCATCTTCTTATGCTTTCTGCCGGCGCTTCGTGCCCTAGGGTTATATTCTGTTCATACCATTCGAAATAAAAATAGATTTAATTTCATAAAAATTGAATCAATATATATATTAAATTGTTTATATATTATTTACTAAACAAACAAGTTCAATTTTAGATGATGTTGATAGTTACGATTTAATTTTTACTTCGAGAAATAAGATTATTTGTCGCAGAAACGAAGAAAAAACCAAATCTTCGATCCAGCGGACATCAGTCACCCTCTAAATGGTGGCTGTCTTGGCTCGACGGACGCCATAGGTACCCCCGGGCAAAAGATACCGGCTTTGTCGCAAATTGTGCAACGCAGCAAACCGGGTACATCCTTCGACAATCTGCCCCCTTGATCGGCACACTTTCAAGACAGGCCTCAATCAATCTGGCCCCCGATAAAGGCGCTCCGGCAGCAGGCGGAACGTCGGCAGCACGCATGGCGCGGAGCACGGACTTGAAGAATATACAGGCAATCACAGGGCTGGCCGGCCTGACGATCCTGGTGGGCATGAGCGCCGCTGGATGGAGCCTCTATCAGGCACGGGCGGCCGTGACGCCGGCATCCATCCGTCCCGCACCCGCGGTCGTCGTCTCCCAACCCCTGCAAATGCGTGTCGCCGACACACAGGAATTCGCCGGCCGCTTCCAGGCCAGTGCGATGGTCGAGATCAGGGCACGGGTGCCAGGCTATCTGGATGCCATCAATTTCGAAGACGGACAATTGGTCGAAAAAGGCCGGGTACTCTTCGTCATCGACCAGCGCACCTATCAGGCCTCGCTCGACATGGCCAACGCCCAGCTGAAGAGCGCCAGGGCGCAGGCGGAGCTGGCCGGCCAGGAACTGGACCGGGCCCGTCAACTGGTCGGCACGGCTGCCGTCTCGCGCTCAACGCTCGACCAGCGCCTGCAACAAAAGGCAGCGGCCGACGCGGCGATCGAGACGGCACGGGCCACCCTGCGCCGGGCTGAACTGGATCTCGAATTCGCAACCATTCGAGCCCCCATTGCCGGACGGGTCTCCAACCGACGGCTGGATGTCGGCAGTCTCGTCTCCGATAGCGGCACGGTTCTCACCACTATAGTGGCGCTCGATCCGATCGACTTCATCTTCGACATGAGCGAACGGGACTTCCTGCGCCATGAGCGTGTCATGAAGGCAGGAGCCATGCCGTCCATGCGCGACAAGGGCGTTGCTGTCCAGGCCCGGCCGGATGGCGAGGCGGCCTGGTCTCATGGTGGCGTCATCAGTTTCGTCGACAACCGATTGGAGCCGGGCGCCGGAACCATCCGCGCCCGCGCCACGCTTCCCAATCCGAGCCTTTCCATCACACCCGGCCAATTCGGCCGGGTTCGCATGGCTGCTTCCGGGGACTATGCGGCTTTGCTGATCCCGGAGACCGCCATCCTCACCGACCAGGCAACCCGCATCGTGCTCAAGCTGGGAGCCGACAACACGCTGCAGGCCACCACCGTCGGGCTGGGTCCCAGCCGCCCGGATGGGTTGCGGGTGGTGACCAGCGGGCTCGGCCCCGACGATCGTATCGTCGTCAACGGCCTGCTGCGGGCTCGGCCTGGCCAGAAGGTCGCGCCCCAACCGGGCAACATCGCCATGCAGACGGCCGGCCTCGCGGAGTAGACGGATGCGCATCGCCCATCTCTCGATCGATCGCCCGATCCTGGCGACGGTCATGTCCGTCCTCGTCGTAATCATTGGCGTGGCCGCCTATTTTACCCTGCCCTTGGCCCAATATCCGGAGATCGCCCCGCCGACGGTCGTAGTCCAGGCCCAATATCCCGGCGCTTCGGCCGAAACGGTGGGCGATACGGTCGCCGTGCCGCTCGAACAGGAGATCAACGGTGTCGAGAACATGCTCTACATGTCCTCGCAGGCGACCGGTGACGGCCAGCTCACTCTCACCGTGACCTTCCAGCTTGGTACCGATCTCAACGAAGCCCAGGTGCTGGTGCAGAACCGCGTGGCCGTGGCGGAGCCTCGCCTGCCGGAGGAGGTCCGCCGCCTCGGCGTGACCGTGCGCAAGACCTCGCCGGATCTGCTGATGGTGGTGCAGCTCTTCTCCCCGGACGGCTCGCGCGATCCCTTGTATATGGCCAACTATGCCACGCTGCGTATCCGCGATGCATTGTTGCGCCTTGACGGCGTCGGCGATGTCCGCCTCGCCGCGTCCCGCGATTACGCCATGGTCGTGTGGCTCGATCCGGACAAGGTCTCGGCCCATAATCTTTCGGCAGGCGAGGTGGTGGCGGCCCTTAGGGCTCAGAATGTCCAGGTGTCGGCAGGGGTGATGAACCTGTCGCCGGTGCCGCGCCAGGGGGCCTTCGAACTGAATGTGGAAACGCTCGGGCGATTGACCGACAAGGAGCAATTCGAAAACGTCGTCGTGCGCACCGATGCCGAGGGACGCGTCATCCGCATCCGGGATGTCGCCCGCGTCGAGCTGACGGCACAGAGTTTCCGCGGCACGGCCTATCTCAACGGCCAACCGGCCCAGCCGATCCAGATATTCCAGCAACCCGGATCCAACGCCATCGAGACGCCCGAGCGCGTGACGGCGACCATGAAGCGTCTCGGCGCGGAGATGCCCGGCGGCCTGAGCTACGCCATTCCCTTCAATCCCACCGAATTCGTCGCGGAGTCGGTTCGCGAAGTCTACAAGACGATTTTCGAGGCCATCGGCCTGGTCGTCCTGGTGGTGCTCCTCTTCCTGCAAACCTGGCGCGCCGCCATCATTCCCATCCTCGCGATCCCGATATCCCTGGTCGGCACCTTTGCTGTCATGGCGGCGCTGGGCTATTCCCTCAACAATATCTCCCTGCTGGGCCTGGTGCTCGCGATCGGCATCGTGGTCGATGACGCCATCGTCGTAGTCGAGAATGTCGAGCGCCATCTTGCCGCCGGGCATTCGGCGCGAGAGGCCGCCCACCGCTCCATGGACGAGATCGGTGGCGCGCTAATCGCCATCACGCTGGTCTTGTGCGCCGTCTTCGTGCCCGCCGCCATGATGTCGGGTATTTCGGGTCAATTCTTCCGGCAGTTCGCCGTCGTCGTGGCGGCGGCCACCGCCATTTCCGCCTTCGTTTCGCTGACGCTGAGCCCGGCCCTGTGCGCGCTCTTGCTGAAGCCGCATACGGCCGAAGACCAGACGCACCGCCGCTTCCTGCCGATGCGCCTGCTCCACGGCTTCTTCGGCCTGTTCAACCGCGGCTTCGACCGCCTCTCCATTGCCTATGGCAGCATGACCCGGCGGCTCCTGCGTGTCAGTGTTCTCGTCCTCGTCGCCTATGCTGGCCTCGTCGGTTTCTCCGGCTGGCAATTTGCGCGCGCGCCAACCGGCTTCATCCCGGTGATGGACCAGGGCTACATCATCAATGCGGTGCAACTGCCGCCGGGTGCGGCCCTGAGCCGGGCCGATGCGGTGATGAAGGAGGTCTCGCGCCGGCTCCTTGCCACGGAGGGCGTCGCAAATGTCGTGGCCATCGCCGGGCTGGACGGTGCCACCTTCACCAATGCATCCAGCAGCGGCATCGCTTTCACCATCCTGAAGCCCTATGCGGAGCGCGAGCGCCAGGGACTGACCACCGATCGGATCATCGGCTCGCTGCAAGCGCGCTTCGCCGATCTCTATGAAGCACGCATCATCCCGATCAAGCCTCCTTCCGTGCGTGGGATGGGCAATGCCGGCGGCTTCAAGCTGATGGTGCAGGATCGCAATGGCCAGTCGCCCCAGGCGCTGGAGGCAGCAGCGCAGCAGGTGCTGGCCGCCGCATCGCAGGCGCCCGGGATTGCCAACGCCTTCTCGCCGTTCAACACGGCTACCCCACGGGTCTATGCCGATGTCGATCGCATCAAGGCGCAGATGCTGGGGGTGTCCGCCGGAAGCATCTTCGAAGCGCTCGAGGTCTATCTGGGTTCGGCCTATGTCAACGATTTCAACATGCTCGGCCGAACCTTCCAGGTGCGGGTCCAGGCCGATGGGCGCTACCGCACGGATCTTACCTCGATCGGCAATTTCAAGATGCGCGGCGATGGCGGTGCCATGGTCCCGTTGAGCGCGGTTGCGACCTTCCAGGAGAAGTCCGGGCCCTATCGCATTCCGCGCTTCAACCAGTACCCGGCGGCGGAGATACAGGGCGCCGCGGCGGCGGGGACGTCGACCGGCATGGCGCTCGACCGAATGGAACAGATCGCGCGGGACAATCTGCCCGAAGGCTTCGGCTTTGAATGGACCGAGGTGGCTCTCCAGGAGCGGCTTGCCGGCAATACCGGCCTTCTGATCTTCGGTGCTTCCGTCGTCTTCGTTTTTCTGCTGCTGGCGGCCCAATATGAAAGCTGGACGCTACCGCTCGCCGTCTTGCTGATCGTGCCCGTGTGCCTGCTGTCGGCCGTGAGCGGCTTGCTGATCTTCGCGATGGACGTGAACATCCTGGCCCAGATCGGCTTTGTCATCCTGATCGGCCTGGCGGCCAAGAATGCCATCCTCATCGTCGAGTTCGCCCGCCAGGCCGAAGCGGAGGGGCTCGGCCGTGTCGAGGCGGTGGTCCAGGGTGCCCGCATACGTCTGCGGCCGATCCTGATGACCTCGCTCGCCTTCATTCTCGGCGTGCTGCCGCTGTTCCTGGCGACGGGTGCCGGTGCCGAGATGCGGCAGTCACTGGGCACGGCCGTCTTCTTCGGCATGATCGGCGTGACCGCCTTCGGCCTTGTCTGCACGCCGGTCTTCTATGTGCTGTGCCGGATGCTCGAAGGAGGAAGCCGCCGAAAACCTGTCACGACCGCGATCGAGGTTTCCTAGCCGAGAAGTCCATGTTTCCTCGAGGGCGAGGAAATTCTCGCCATCGAGTCCGGGGGCCGCGCGAGCGGCGAGATCTGCAGAATTCTGGCAGGCGCAGGAAAAGTGTCACAAGCTATGGCGCGATATCGGCCGGATACAATTCGATACAGTTCAAGTCGATTTGCCATCGCGGCCGGTCTACCCAGCCCGCTACGACGCCATTACAATGGAGAGTGGAACAGGAAGCGATGGATGCGGTACGAAGAACCTGCCTTGTCCCGGTCGCCTTAGGTCGGAGTGTCATGCATGGAATCGGTGCCCCATATTGCGGTGGTCGACGATCATCGTGACATCCGTGACCTCGTCGGCAAATATCTCACACAGCATGGCTATCGCGTCAGCGTGGCCGAGAACGCGGCGGCGTTGCGGCGTCTGCTGGAACGCAATGCGCCCGATCTCATCATCCTCGACGTGATGATGCCGGGCGAGGACGGATTGAGCGTCTGCCGTCATCTGCGCAGCACCACGGTGGTGCCGATCATTTTCCTCACGGCCATGGTCGATGACACCGACAGGATCATCGGCCTCGAAATGGGGGCTGATGACTATCTCACCAAGCCGTTCAATCCGCGCGAATTGCTGGCGCGGATCAAGGCGGTGCTGCGCCGGGTCAACAGCCTGCCGCCCCAGCGCGGTGCGTTGAAGGCCAAGACCCTGCGTTTCGATCGCTGGCAGCTCAATGTCGGCCGCCGCGAGCTTGCTGGATCGGACGGTGTCGCCATCCCCCTGAGCACGGCCGAGTTCCGGCTGCTGACGGCCTTCCTCGACCATGCCGGCCTGGTGCTGAGCCGTGATCAATTGCTCGATCTCACGGTCGGCCGGGCGGCCGACACCTTCGACCGCAGCATCGACAACCAGGTCAGCCGGCTGCGCAAGAAGATCGAGTTCGATCCGAAGAATCCCATGCTCATCAAGACTCATTGGGGCGGCGGCTACAGTTTTACCGCGGAGGTCGAACAGGCATGATGGCCTTGTGGCGGCGCAGCCTGGCTGCCCAGATCATCACATTCATGCTGCTGGCCCTGGCGGTCTCGCAGGGCATCGGCTTTCTCGTCTCTTGGGATGAGCGCGGCCAGGCCATGCGGGCGGCGGCCAAGGGGGAGTTCTTCAGCCGGGCGGCTTCACTCGCTTTGTCGTTGAATGCGACGCCGGACGCGGTCCATGGCGACATTCTTGCCGTTAGTGGCACGATTTATTCGCGCTTTTGGTTGTCCGACCAGGAGCCTGTCGATGCGACGGCCTGGGCCAAGGACGCTTGGGGGCGCCTTCACCAGCCACTCCCGCCTGCCAAAATGCCCGTCCATCCCAAATCGAACCGCGGCCCGGTGATCGCGGCCGTGCCGGACACGCCAACCGGTGCTGCTTTTGCCAGCGAACCGGCCCGCTGGATGGAGATCACGCCCCAGTCCTGGCTGCTCGCCCGCCCGGCGAAGTTTCAATATCTCGACACCGCGATCGGCATGGGGCTGGCCGTCGAGCTCGATCGGGGGATGTGGCTCAACGCCGCCTATGCCAAGAACTATCACAACACCTTCTGGACCTCGCAATCGGCTCTCTCCCTCGGCATCACCGCCCTGGTGCTGTCAGTCATCGCCATATTGGTGGCGCGGGGCATTGCCCGGCCGATGCGACGCCTGGCGAGCGCAGCGGAACTGCTGGGGCGAGGCGAGGCCGTGCCGCCTTTGCCGGAGTCGGGCCCCGACGACATCCGGCAGACTGCCGAGGCCTTCAACCGCATGCAGGCCCGGCTGCAGCGCTTCGTCGAAGACCGCACCCGCATGCTCGCGGCCATCGGGCACGATCTGCGCACGCCGCTGACCTCGTTGCGCCTTCGAGCCGAATTTGTTTCGGACCCGGAGATCCAGGAAAAGATGCTCAAGACCATTGCCGAGATCCAGACCATGACGGAATCGGCACTGGCTTTTGCGCGCGAGCAGGCAACCGCCGAGACCACCCGCACCGTCGATCTCTCCGCCTTGGTGGAAAGCCTGTGTGACGATCTGGTCGAGATCGGCCAGAACGTTGCCTTTCTCGACGGCCCGAAGATCAGCTATCGTTGTCGCCCCGACGCCTTGCGGCGTGCCATCCGCAATCTGGTCGAGAACGCCGTACGCTATGGCGAGCGTGCTCGGGTAACACTGGCGCGCTCGGCGGAGAGCATCGACATCGTCGTCGAAGATGATGGGCCAGGCATCCCGGAGAATGCGGGCGAACAGGTGTTCGCTCCCTTCTTCCGCCTCGAGCATTCGCGCAATCGTGAAACGGGCGGGGTCGGCCTCGGCTTGTCGATTGCCCGGGCTATCGCCCGCCACCATGGCGGTGATATCCGGCTCTTCAACCAGACCAAGGGATTGCGGGCAGTGATCGGTCTGCCGCTCGTCACTGCCCGCCGGGCCCGAGCGTGACTGCGCGCAGGCGTCAATGCCGTCGCGCTACGGTGCGTCTTCCGGTCGATACTACCATCACTCTGGCATGGACCCATGTCGTGGCTTTCAGAGCATGGGACGGTATGCCAACCTCTTCAATCGGCACGATAAGCGTGCGCCGTAGCTGCTGTGGCGTCTGGTGATTTGAGGGGCGCGCTTCAAATCGCAAGGGCGCAGGGCAGCTTGGCCGATTTGATGGACGACAGGTATATTTGGCGCGGTGTTGTCGCCGTCGGCGATGAGCCGGTGATTGTAGCGACTGAAATAGGACCGGTCGGGTCTTTTGCATGCGGATCCGGCGAGACGAGCAGGTTCAAGACGATGATCATGGGAATCGAGGCGACGACCAGGATATCGAAAAGCGTGCCGCCGGCGCGGCGATAGGCGATGGCAGCAGGGCCATCCAGTTGCTCATAGGCCGGGTCGCCGACAAAAGGCACCCCATCGTCGACGATCTTCGATCGCGTGGAAAAATCTGCAAAGGATGTCACGGTCCAGCCTCCAGTTGCATGGCATGACCGTAAGCACCGTTTGTCGCGTGACTTCGCCGGCTGGCCGGAGATTTGTCGAAAAGCTTGTGCCGGCGCGCCCTGTGACATTTGGATACCGTTGGGACCGCCCCTACGGATACTCGATCGGGCAGGTGCCATTCGCGATGTCATCAACGCTTCCAGTGTATCGCCGTCACGATCCCGTTGCTGCTAACGGCCCGGCATTGCCTGGCTCGGAGCTTGTCTCCGACGAGGCTCATTCTCCGAATGCCGCAAAAACCAGGACACTTGCGCTCGCTCTGGTTTTAACAGGGCCCTGCGACACTTTCTTACAAAACAACCGGCTTCTCGACAAACTTGTGAGGCAGTTGCCAGCTATTATCAAAACAATGGCGATAAGGAATGTGCCGTTCGTTCGGTGATGGTTGATTAAAGGATCGGGCCGACAATTTTCTACGATCTGTCGATAAGGATGACTACTATCGGTATTCCAGAGTTATCTTCCAATCTGCTTTTCACAGTCGCACAAAATATTTACGGCAAGAGCGATGCCAAATTTGCGAGGCAAAAATGAGTGATCAGATACTTACCGTCATTCTCCCGGCTGCAAAATATATCTATCCTGTTTCTGTAATTTCTTTCCTCTCGATCCAGATTTTAATCACCTATCGCTATTATACGGATTGATTCAGGCATTATTTCCATCTTCTGGTAGATTTGAGCAGAAGACGTTTCTCGGCCCGTATCGATGATACGGGCCGAGCGCGTTCCTAGGACGCGGTCCCTCGGAAATGGCGGATAGTTCCGTTGTCGACCACGAAGGATACGGCGCTCAGGTCGCGCAAATTGCCGTGTTCGTCGAACGTTATCGCGCCATAGGGCGTGTTCCAGCTGCAGGCTCGAATGGCCTCTCCAAGCTCGGCTCCGTTCAGCTCGGGAAAAAGAGCTGTTGCCTGCAGGGCGACCGTCAAGGCTATGACCGAAGTTGGGAGATATCCCTGGGCCGGCGCATCGTCACTCTCGCCCAGCAGGGCGGAGAGGATCTGGGTCGAGATGCGGCATCCCTCGGCCGCTCCGGATGCTCGTTGGACGAAACTGGGCGTATAGCAATCATCGCCAACGGATATCGTGCAACCGAGTTTCCGTTTTCTTGTTTCTCTCGCCACGTCGGCGCAGAATTCGTGAATTCCTGCAATATAGAGCGTAGAAACCCCTGAAGGTAACGCTGCAAGGCTGGCGTCGCCGGTGATTTCGATCAAAGCGGGCGCGTGACCTTTCGCTTCGAGCCGTTGCCGCAATTCCGATGCTAGCGCCTGGCTATAGGTCTGGCGCTGAAAGCAGATTGCGGAGCTCTCCCCGGGGGGAGCGATCGCCACCATCGACTGCGCTGTCTGGCCGTCCGTGCCGAAAGCCCGCAATACCCCGGGCCAACCCTGGGGATTGAGGCGCGGGTGGCTGGTGGCCGGGGCAATGAAAGCCATGTTCCGTGCTGCGTAGACGGGAACGGCGGCGACGGCCGCGGCCGCGCTGAGATGGCCGACGACGATGGGAACGCCGCTATCGGCCATGCGTTGGGCGGCCCGCGCCGCCGCCTTTGGCTCGCGTTCGTCGTTCTCCCAGATATAGGACGCCTCGACGCCGAGCCAGGCCTTGGCCACCACGAAGGCATCGAGCAGTTCTTGCGTGTGAGCACCGCCGTCATTGGCGGCCAGTCCGATGCGCAGATGCTTGTTCAAGAACAAAGTCCTCCGTGGCAGGAGATCGGGCGTCATGCGCCATCGAAGAGGCGGCGGCCGAGATGGGCATCCACGGTGCCGCCACCGTCGTCATCCGCTCACGCAGCACCCGCAAGCAGCTCGGTTCTGGGCTCGCTCAAGGCCGTGCAGCGCGCAATGATCTCGATCCCTTCTTCCAGGAGGCCTTCGGGCGTCGTCAGGGGCGGCAGCAATTTGAGCGTGTTGCCATGCGGCCCGCAGGTCTCGACGATGAGGCCTTGCTCGAAACAGGCCCTGGACACGGCGTCGGCGCGGCCCTCTGCGGAAAAGCGCAGGCCGAGCATCATGCCCCGGCCCATCACGGTCACGCCGCGATGGCGCGAGGCGATTTCATTGAGCCCCGAACGCACGATGACGGCATTGGCGCGGACCTCGTCGATGAAATCGTCGGTGAGCCAGTAATGACGGATGGCGGCTGCCGCGGTCACGAAGGACAGGTTCGAGCCGCGGAAAGTGCCATTGTGTTCGCCGGGTGCCCATTGATCATGTTCGCTGCGTATCAGCAGCAACGACATCGGCAATCCAAAACCGCTGATCGACTTGGAGACGCAGATGAGATCCGGCTTGATGCCGCTGGCCTCGAAGGCGAAGAAGTCGCCGGTACGCCCGCAGCCGGTCTGGATTTCGTCGACGATCAGCAGCGATCCCAGCCGGCTGGCGAGGGCGGCCAATCGTTGCAGCCAGCTCGGTGAGGCGGATTCGAGACCTCCCTCGCCCTGGACCACCTCAACGACAAAGGCTGCGGGAGCCTCCCATCCCGAATTGGGATCATCGAGAAATTTCTCGAGGATGGCGATCGTATCGACCTTCTGACCGAAATAGCCTTCGAACGGAGCCCTGAGGACGTTGTTGAGAGGCTGGCCTGCGGCCCGGCGCTTGCCGTTCTCGGCACTGGCGGCCAGGGCACCCAGCGACACGCCGTGGAAGCCACGGGTGAAGGCGACGATCTGAGCCCGGCCGGTGACTTTGCGGGCGAGCTTGAAGGCGGCCTCGACGGCGTTGGTGCCGGTGGGGCCGACGAATTGAACGCGATAGTCCGCCAGGTTTCGCGGCGTCAGGACATGATCGAAAAAGGCCTCCATGAACTCGGCCTTGGCGGTGGTGTAGAGGTCAAGCGATTGGCAGATACCATTCTCATTGAGATGGCTGATCAGGGCCTCGCGCAGATATGGATTGTTGTGTCCATAATTGAGCGAGCCGGCCCCCGCCAGGAAATCAAGATATCGTCGGCCTTGGGAGTCGAAGACATGGCTTCCTTCCGCCCGCTTGAAGAGCGCGGGGAAATGGCGGCAATAGGTGCGAACCTGCAACTCGTGTCGCTCGATGACTTCAATGGACATTTCAATCTCCCTGAAGAACAGTTTGTCGAGCGCGCTGGAACAAGCGCGTTCATGGCGGGATGCTTGTTTGCTCCAACGCCTAGTTTCCAAGCCAATCCGATGGAGTGGCTAGAGCGCCCCTTGCGACTGGCGGCTGCCTCAAGCCGCAAGATGCCTTAGGCGGCACTCATCTGCTTTTTCTCCTCGCTGCGCTGATCGATCGGGTGCGGCAGGCTGGCCTGCAACTGCGATCGAATGCCCTCGAAGATCCTTTCCGCCTTGTAGGCGATCAGGCTGAAGGACTGCGTATCGGCAATGCCATGCGTATGCTCGCAATGGCCGTTCATCCAGATGGGCACACTCACGCGGTCGGAGGTCTTGAGCCTGTAGTCGGGCGTGATGGCGAGCAGGCCGTCATATTCGCGCTCGACCTCGCTCTCGATGCCCGAAAGCAGGCGATCGGGCGCGGTATCGCGATATCCGGTGGCGAGGATGACGAAATCTGCCTCGATCGGGGCAGCTTGGTCTTCCTTCATGATGTCGCGTAGTCGAAGGCTGATGCGCCCACCGATCTCCTGGACGGTATCGATCTCGTGCCGGTCTATGATTGTGGCGTTCGACAGGCCCATCAGGCGCCGTTCGTAGAGGAAGTTCCATTCCTGCGCCGAGCATTCGGCGTCGACGCCCGAGAAATTGGTAGCCCAGGATTTTTCGAAGATCCGGCGCCGGGCGGCCGGCGTTGCCGCCGAAAAGCGAACGGCCTCGGGCGGCATGTAGATCTGGTTCGAGAACTGGGACATGTCATATTGCCGGAACGGTAGTCCCCGATGAAGCGACGTGACATGGATGCGGTCCGGCTCATGTCGCGTCAACAGATCATGCATGATTTCCGCGGCGCTGAGGCCGGAGCCGATTATGGCGACGTGAAGGGGTCTGCCGGCCGAGGCATGAATGCGCTCGTCGAGTTCCTTGCGATAATAGAGATAGTTGCCGGCGTGACGGGCGAGATGGTGGGGGACCGCCTCGAACTGTTCGGGCAGGAAGGGTTCCATGCCGCAAGCCAGCATCACCTGGCGGGCGCGATAGCGCCCCTTGCCGGAGGTGACTGTCAGGGTGCGTCGCTCGCCGTCCGAAGCGGGGCCGATCGATTCCACGGCTTCGCCATAGCGCACATACTGGCCGAGCTGGCCGGCGGCCCAGCCGACATAGTCGGACCATTCGATCCGGCTTACGGCTCCGCTCCAGGCGCCGTGCTCGAACAGCCTGCCCTGGGCCTTGAGATAGCGCGCGAAGGTGAAAGCGCTGCCAGGGTCCCTCGGCGTTGCCAGATCCCGATAATGGTTGTGGTTGATGTTGGTCCCCGGCAGGAGGAGGCCGCCCTGCCATGCCGTGCTCGATTGCTTTTCCAGAAAGACGACCCTGTGGCGCATGTCGGGGGGCAACGAGCCGGCGCGGACATTGTCCTCGATGGCGGCGGCCACGGCAATCGCCGCTGGGCCGAAGCCGATGCAGACCAGTTCGTGAGTATTGTCGATGGAACCTGTCATCTTGGCATTCTCCATACTGGATACAGGTTGTGCGGCATGGTTGGCGGATCGTGGTCCGAACCATCTCGAACAGGGGCAGGCTTGTTTCGTTGGGAAGCCGCGCTAGAGAAAAATGACTTGTCTTCGAAACATCATTTTTCTCTAACTCTTTGTTTTAACGCGTTTTCTTAATTGGAACGTCTATCGACTTTCCTGAAAAACGCTCTAAGCACGCATGGCGGTCGCCAGCTTCGGAGGAGGGCGTATCGGTGCCCGTCTGTCGAGACGCTGGGCGGCGGATATTGCAATGTCCCGTGCCCGGATCGAAAGAAGCGAGAAGGAGCCCGCATCGCCGAAGCCGTGGGAACTCTCGCACAGGCCGTTGAGATAGACCGGCGGCGCATCCGACCCCACCAAGCTGTAATCCCTCGCAACTGCGAGTCCCTGGACAGGGTGGAACTCATAGTCGCCGCAAAGGTCGCTCAGGAGAGGATGGATCAGCTCCCGCTGGCCGCCGCTTCCCAAGTCGAGGAACCCGGTGGCGAGGACCACTGCGTCCGCCGCCAGTTCACGCACTGCCTGCGCATAGCGATCCTGGATTGTGAGCCTGGTTTTGCTGCCATCCGAGATGCAACGCCGGATATCGGCGTTGTTGATGATGTTGAGATGGTTCGGCCTTCCCTCCAGATGCGATTCATAGCGCCGGAGATAGAGCTGATTGATCACATCGGCATCGGCAGCCGAGTAATTGGTCGATCTCAGTTCCCGGGACAGCGCCATCCGCCCGTCCCAGGAGGCGGCATGGAAGTAATCCGTAAACTGCGGAAAGTAGATCTCGCCGGTGAAGGGGCTGGTATCCTTGAGCCTGTAGCCATAACCACGCATCAGGCCGTAGATCTCGGCTTGCGGAAAGCGGCCATCGAGATCGAGCATGATCTCGACGGCACTCTGGCTGGCGCCGACGACGACGATCTTCTCCGGCTGGGACAACTGCGTGATCCTGGGCAGATAGTCCGACAGGTGGAAGATCTTCTCGCCCAGGAGGCCGGCGAAAGCCTCCGGGATGTTGGCACTGCGCCCCGGTCCTACGACGACAGCGCGAGCCAGATAGCGGCTGCCGTCAACGCAATCGACCTGGAGCAGTCGGTCCGCACCGGAGCCGTGAACCACCTGTAGACTGCTCGCGGTCCGATCATAGGAAACCAGATGCGAGAAGTGCCCGGACACCCATTCGACATAATGCGCAAATTCACGGCGTAGTGGATAGGCGCTGCCTAGATTGAGATAGTCGAAGAAACGCCCCGACTGATGCAGGTAATTCACGAAGCCATAGCGGCTCCTGGGATTGACGGGGGTGATCAGGTCTCGCAGCGGGTTATGCTGGATGTCGCTGCCGCGAAGCAGCATGGTGGGCTGCCAGGCGAATGCGGGCCGGGCCTCGATGAAGTGGAGGGACCCGGAAAAGCCGGCGTCGTCGAGGGCAACGGCGAGGGCGAGATTGGCCGGGCCGAAGCCAATGCCGATGATGTCGATGACGGGAGGCTTCACGATGCTCTCCTCAGGGCGGGTTCCCGGTCGAACCAGGCGGCAGCGAGCGCCTGGCCATAGGTCGTAGCCTCGATCTGACACTCCTGGCCAGCCAGGCTGGCTGGCCAGGCGTCGGTGGCGCCTTTCGCGAAAGCCTGGCTGAGGCGATCGCTGAAGGCGGGCATCAAGGGGCGGGTTATGAGCGGCAGGACCAGTTGGAAAAGCGCCGCCAGGTAGCGAACTTCCTCGATTGCCTCGGCCCTGGCGAGGCGGGGCGAAAGGGCATGCCGGCTGCCGGCAGCAATGCGCACCAGCAGCTGGCTCAGATGCTCGGCAATACGCTGGGGGCTGAAGGTTTCGATTTCGTGGAAACGGGCGAAGCGAGCAAGCACGCCGCCAAGACTTCCCGCGGTCCGCTCGTCGATACGCCAGCGCTGGCCCGATAACCCGAGTGCCGCGGCCGCCTCGAGGATGCCGCTGGCCGCTTCCTTATAAGGCCGGGACAGGCGAACCTCGACCAGTTCGTCCATGGCGCCTTGCGTGAAGTTCATCTTCTGATATTCGGGATTTGCTAGGGCAAGATAGAACCGCACGGCGTTGACGTCCCGTTCGCGCAGAAGATCGCGTCCCCAGATCAGGTGTCCCTTCGATGTCGAGAACTTGAAGTTCTCGAGTTCGAAGAATTCATTGGTGAGAATGGTGTCGACGATCCTGCAATCGCCATGGGCCCAGGCCAGGGCCGGATGCACGAAGGTGAAGAAGAAGCTGTTGTCATAGCCGAGGAACTCGACGAGCTCGGCCTGCCGGCCAAGGCTCCAAAGGCCGGTCCTTCCACCGTCGCCGGTTGACTTTTCGCCGTCCGCGATCCGCGTGGAATTGATCAGGCCTGGCAGCATTTCCGCCCAGACATTCAGGACCTGGCCTTCGAGGCCGGCGAAGGGGGCGGGGATGCCCCAGTCGGACGGATAGGTGAGAGGGTAGTCCGGTAGCGGCTTGGACAGCATCTCGAAGGCAAATTCGACGACATGGGGTCGCCAGATGCCGCGCTTGCTTTCGTAGAAGGCCGTGAACTGGCTGCGGAAACGTTCGAGCTCCAGGACGGCGATCTCGACCTCGCGATAGTCGATGTCGCCGGCCGAGCGGCTGGAGGAAACCAGTTCGAGAGTGCGCGTATCGTTGGGATGGCCGCAAGCCTCGCAGATCGCACCCGCTGTCGGCGACCAGCAGACCGGACAATGGCCGGAAACAAAGGATTCGAACAGATAGCGATCCTCTGCCACCGAATAGGGGAAACGCCAAGGTTTGCGCACGGCGTGGCCATTGGCCTCCACCTTTGCGAGGAAGGATTGGACGAAGGCAACGTGGTCATCGTCCACCATGTTGAACGCATCCATGCGGATGTCGGCGGCTTCCAGCGTCTGGCGCATTTCGCCATGGCAGGCGGTGGCCATGCGATCGGGATTCTTGCCCAGACGTTCGGCCGTGGTCACGACATAGCTCTGGTTGCGATCGGCCGAGCAGACATAGCGGACTTGATTGCCGCGCATGCGCTGATAGCGCGAGAAGATGTCGGCGCCGAGATAGGGCCCCGAAAGATGTCCGACGTGAAAATCACCGTTCGGTGTGGGGGGCGTGGCCGTTACGATAAAGGTGCGGGACATCGGGTCAGGCTCCCTTCGCATCTGCTTCAGGAGCGCCCCACCAGACGCAGAGAAATGCAAGCTCCTCGTCCCGGGAGGTATTGTCGACGAAGTGCCGTGAGAAGCGGGGCAGATAGACGACGTCACCGCTGGCTACAGGGCTGGTTTCGCCGTCCACCGTTATCGTGCCGCTTCCCGAAATGAAGATGAATGTTTCTTCTTCATCGTGATCATGTGGAATCGATTGCTGGCCCGGCATGACCTTCATGACGGCTCCACCCCAGGGCGGCACCGTCACGCCCTTCCAGGGATAGAGCCGGCGAAAGGCGCCGCCATATTCGTCAGTCCAACCGTCAGCTCGTTCCGTCCTGATATGCATGGTGCCCACCTCTGTTTGGGACGGTGGCTGGCGCCACCAGTTAGGTGTGGAGCACGGGCAGGAACATCCATATCGCTACGCCGATCAAGCAGACCGAGAAGAAGATGTTGACACCTCGACCCGACGTTCCTCCGCTAAACAGGCGTGCGATGGCGGCTCCAGCCAGAGTCCACACGGCAAAGGCAATCAGATTGTTGACAGTAAATATTGTGGCTATGCTAAAAACGTGACCTACTTTGTCGTCATAATTTCCCATGAATTGAGTAAATATGAGACCTATTATTAAGTAAGCCTTTGGGTTTAGAAGAAGTATTACGGCTCCATCCAGAAAGCTTGCGCGCCCCTCCGTCGTCGCGTCCAGTTCGCTTTGAGGGGTGGCGAAAGCTGCCTGAGCAAACTTGATGCCCAGCCACAACACATAGAGTGCTCCGGCTATATTCAGGATTTTTGCCACATGGGGCTCCGACAGGAGGGTCAGCCCCACCCCGAGCCCGATCAGCAACGTCACGATGAATGTGGCGACGTGATAGCCCACAAGGGCCGGCACTGCTGCCCGAAAGCCGCCGGTGGCTCCGAGCGTTGCGAAGAAGGTGTTGCCCGGTCCTGGGCTGTAGGCGAGTGGAAACAGAAAAATGACGAACGCGACCAGTGCCTCTCCGTTCATGGCAAATACCCTCCGGATGACGGTCATAGACGATTTAGATACCTAAGGGGTGATATCCACTATTTCTGGGGGAGCGTCCATTTACATCATCGGGACAAGATAGAGATTAGGTGTGCTCTCGCAGATTTGTGGAGGACAAATTGACCTCATTTTCTGCCACGACCACATCAAATTCTCCGAGAGAAGTCGTAATCCTGATCACAGAAAACGCGATTACACTTGATGCCGCTGGCCCGATACAGGCTTTTCACGAAGTTGGTTTGAGGTACAAGGATAGGGCATATCAAATTACTGTCGCTTCACCATATGGTGGAGTAATTCCGCTCGATAGCGGTATAAAGTTGGATTCAAATTGTATATTTGATTTAAGTGCGGAAAAAATAGATACACTTTTGGTTATTAGTTCATATAAATTTTTGAATTACACGGGTGAAGCTGCGCTGATAGGATGGTTGAAAGAAACAAAGACGAGGATTAGACGTATCGGATCCTTGTCTATGGGTACATTTCTATTGGCTGAGGCCGGCCTTTTAGATGGTGCCGACGTCGTGATGCACTGGCGATGGCACGCGTCGATGACAAAGCGTTTCTCTTCCATGACGGTATTATCGAACTGTCTATATGCGCGGCGCGGCAATGTCTGGACCTCCGCCGGCATGACGTCGGGGATCGACATGGCTCTGGCAATGATCGAGGAGGACCATGGCAGGGCCCTTGCCCTGGACGTGGCTCGGACCCTGCTGGTCTTCATGCACCGGCCGGGAGGCCAGGCGCAAATCAGCATTCCGCTGGCCGCACAAAGCCGAGACATCGGCAGCCGCTTCGGCGCCCTTCATGAATGGGTCATGACAAATCTATCGCGCCGGCTTGATATCGAGGTGCTCGCCGACTGGATGGGCATGAGTCCGAGGACATTTGCCCGTCAATATAAGGAGGCCGTTGGAGACACCCCCGCCAAGACGATCCGCCGCATGCGCATCGAGGTGGCAAGGAGCCTGTTGGAAAAGACGAGCAACAGCATCTCCTCCATTGCCGTTCAATGTGGGTTCTCGGACGTGGAGAACATGCGGCGGGCTTTCCTGAAGGATGTTCAGGTCGGGCCGGCCGAATACAGGGAGCAGCTCGTGGTCCCAACGCGGGCGGATTGACTGTGTGGCGTCAACACCAATGAGACAAAAAACCGGAATGGAAAGCTACCAGCCGAGGCGGTGATCAAGGATATCCGCCGGGCCGTACGCAAGCCCTATGGGGAGGGGAGAAGGTTCGCATCGGGCTTCGGGCTGGAGGGCTTGAATGCCTCCCGCTCCGCCTGGCTGTCATGATGGCGATCCGGTCGGATTGGCCTTGCCGCCAGATGCACGCGGAAATGCGCAACAAGGCGAATGTTGAGTTGGCCTCGCGATATTTGCGGCAGCAAGCGCCGGCTATTATCGGGCAACAAGAGCCTCTTTCACCCAAATAGGAGACGCCGACCGATGGCGAATGCCCAGACGTTGAAGGCACAGCGCGACAAGACTCTCGAACTGACGCGTTCCGGGCCGCCGGCGCGTACTTCCAATCCCTTCTTCGGCGTCGGGCCGATCACTGACGGCACGCTGGACGAGGTCGATGCGCGCCTCCTGCGCTTCGAATTCGACAACTGGCTCGAGAGGAACTATCGCAAGCTCGATGACCACGGCGCGGATCTGGGTCCCTTCACCACCGCCGAAGTTGGACGGAGCATGCATCGGGGCTATCCCGCCGACAAATTCCTCACTGACATGATGCGGGAGATTCATCGTTATTTCGAGTTTCCCAAGGCCAACAAGATGGCTGTAGGGCTCGGCGGCGGCCATAGTGGTTTCACGGTCTGTGCCCTTCATCTGGTAACCGCCAACGATCCCAGCCAGCATGTCTATGTCGACACGCTCCGACCGGAATCGGAAGCCGCCAAAGGAGGCGGCTTTTTCCGGCAGTCCTGGGGGGCGCAGCTCATCGAGATGCACCGCCATGCCCGCAATGGCGATGAAAGCCGCATTCATTTCGCCGAGCAGGAAGGCGCCATTCCCAGTGCCGATGCCCTGGAGAAGATGGGCGCCAAGCTCTTCATCGGCGTCGGTCATGAGACCACGGGCGCCACGACCTATACTGCCCAGGACATCGCCAACCTGATCGAATGGCTCAACCGCAATCCGGCCGAACACCATGCCGTGCTCGACGCCACCTCCATGCTCGGGGCCATGCCCTGGGGCGAGGAGGCGGTGAAGAGCGTCATCGATAAATGCTGCATGTTCATGCCGTTCCAGAAGGCGATCGGCGGCATTTCCGGCTATTTTGTCGTCTCGTTCACGCCGCAGGCGCTGGACCTAGTCGAGAAGAACCAGAAGTCGCCATCCTGGGCGATCCCGCGCCAACTCAAGATCGTGGCGCCTGTCGATCCCAAGCGCCCGCTCACCGGCGAGCGGACCGTCAATGTCGGGCCGATCTACGATCCGGCGCAGGACAAGATGCTGGGCGGCGTAATCAACACCTATTCCACCCTTGCCTTCGCCGAGACCACCTTCGGCCTGCTGCGTTCAGAAAAGCGCCTCGGGTCGGTGCAGGATCTCTATAAGCGCTCGGTGCGCAACCGCGCCGCCGTGAATGATTGGGTGGCCAAGCACCCCCTGTTCGAACTCGGCGTCGCCGATCCCGAGCGGCGCGGCGCGGCGGTGACGCTGCTGCGCATCAAGGATGCCGACATCACCGACCCCGCCATCCACGCCCGCATCATCGCGCGCTCCAAGCAGGTTCTGGCCTATGAAGGCATCACCCATCCCAATGGTGAGCATGAGCGCGGCCTCGACGTCGCCCGCTATGTCAACGCCTTCCCGGGCACGCCTGGCGATTACCGTGCCTGGATCGGCGGTATCAGGCCGCCGGAGGACATCGACGCCCTGCTCGACAATCTCGAATACGCCTATCTGCGCGCCAAGATCTTGGTGCTGGAGGAGGAACTCGCCAAGCTCGGCGAGACCTTCCCGGTGAGCGCCGGCGCCGGCGGCGAGCGCTTGCGTCGCGACCATTCAAATCGCGCCTACAAGGTATTGGTGGCCGATCTCGTCGGCATGCGCTTCAACGGTAAGGGGGAACCCGATCACCAGGAAGTCCGCCGCCACATCGAAGCCAAGGGCGGTGTCTTTCATCTCGGACCGATCCTAGACGAGGGGGCGCTGGAGAAAGGACGCATCCACTTCTTCTACCAGCCCGACCTCAGCACCGAGGCGGAGATCCTGCCGCAGACCGACAAGGGCCAGTATGACGCCGTGATTGCCGCGGCGACGTTCCTGCCCAAGGGTTCAGTCTTCCCGCTTGGCGGCGTGCGCATCGGCGCCGGCACCGGCAATATGGGATCGGCCTCCTGGGGTGGCGGCAGCGGCATCGGCGGCGAAGCGCCCCTGATGAACACGCCGAGCTTCAACAGCCGTGCGACGGCCCAGATGGCTTTCAAGGCGCTGCTCAAGGTAGCGCCCGATCTCAAGGTCGACGAATTGCACCGGCGCGTCGTTGCCGGCGAATTCGATACCGGCAAGCATTTGCGCGACTTCCCGACCGAAAAACTCGAAGGCCGCCGTGTTGCGGTCATCGGCTATGGCAATATCGGCCGCGAGCTCGCCAAACTCGCCAGCGCCTTCGGCATGCGGGTCGCCATCCACGCCCGTGCGCGCCACAAGGAGTGGATCGAGTTGGAAGGCTTCGAATACGCTCCGACCGCCGAGGCGGCGGCCGAGGGGGCCCATGTTCTCACCGTGCATACGGGCCTCGGCCCGCTCGATGCCGAGAGCGGGCGCTTCGCCAACCAGTCGCTGGTCGGCTTTGATATTCTCGATCGCCTTGCCGACGGCGCTGTGCTCATCAACTACGATCGCGGTGAGGTCATTGATGCCGAGGCCCTCGACGCGGCGCTGGAAAAGGGCAAGGTTTCCTATGCCTGTATCGACGCCGATCTTTTCCGCGACGCGGCTGATGGTACGCTGTCCGGCCCGATGGTGCCCTATCGCAAGCTGGAAAGGCGCCACCCCGGCAAGCTCGAGCTCCTGCCGCATGCTGCCGCCGACACCGACCATCCTTCGCGGGTCGAGGGCGCCAGGCAGGCGATCGATCAGATCTTCGACGTCATCCATTATGGCGTCGTCACCAATCTGAAAGGTGATCTGCCACCGGGCTACAGCAATGCCGGTGCTCGGACAGTGCCTGGCATTGGCGCGGTGAGTGCGGGCGACATTGCGCGAGCTGTCGGCGATGAGGAGGTGCTTGCCCAGGCCAGGGCAGCCTCCGAGGCGCTTGCCGCTATCTGGGGAGCTCTTTGTGCGACGACTGACCCGCAACGGCGGGCGGCGCTGATCGAACGCTACGGCGCTTCACTCGTGCAGCACACCAACCGCTATGCCGCACTTGTGGATAGGCTGGGGCTCAAAGGCCCTTATGCGGGCACATGATGGAAGGGTGAGCCCAGCCTCAGCTCAGCCTTACGCAGTACAAAGAGAAAAGGAGCAGGAATTTCTGCTCCTTCGCCCACTGATCGCTGGTGTCGAGCGCAGTCGGTTGTCTTGGAGGCGCCCAGCCTTCCCACAGTACAATCACGTTCAGGCAGGTTCATTCGGCGTTTCAATCGTCCAAATCGTGGTCCAGGCGCCGAGAGTTGCGCCTTCCCAGTGACCCTCGATCCAGATGGGTTGCCCTTTGATGGCCTCCTGCATCCGTTTGGGCGTGTCGCCGAGATTAAGAACGACGCGGAGCATCGTTTCGTTCGTGCTCTGCCAAAGAACATCGACGATCCCATTCTCCCCGACGCGGTAGTGTCCGGCCTGCGGGAGGGTCGGTATGAGCGGCACGATCCTCGCGGCGCGAACCGACAAGATCCGCCGGTACCAGCCAAGTATGTCGGCATGCGGGGTAGCCTTGCGTTCCGGCCAAAGTAATTTGGCGGAACGGAAGGTCTGCTCGCTGACCGGATCGGGAATCGTTTCGCGCACCTGCGGGTCGGCGTATTCGGGAAATCGCGAGAATTCGTCGCGCCGTCCCTTGCGCACGGCGTCGGCCAGTTCGCCCTCGACATCGCAGAAGAAGGTAAACGGCGTGGACGCGGCCCACTCCTCGCCCTGGAACAGCATGGGGATCTGCGGTGCCAGGAGATAGGCTGCCGCAGCAGCCTTGACGGCCCCGAGCGGATGATGGTGATGGATGCGATCGCCAAAGGCGCGATTGCCGATCTGATCGTGATTCTGCAGGAAAGAGACGAAAGCGTCCGGCGGCAAATGGGCCGATGGCTGCCCACGGCTGCTGCCGCGATAGGCCATCGTCTCGCCCTGAAAGGCAAAGCCCTGCGCCAATGCGCGGCCCAGCAGTTCGGGCCGGCGGGCATAGTCCGCATAATAGCCTGCATCCTCGCCGGTCACGGCCACATGCAAGCCGTGATGGACATCATCGTTCCACTGCGCGGTGAAAGCGGGTGTTCCGCCTCTTGGCCGATCGAGCCATTCGGCGCTGTTCTCTTCGTTTTCCAACACGAGATGAACAGGCCGATTGCCTATGGCGGAGCCGACCGCGGCACGAATTTCGGCAAGGAGGTGGAATGCCCCAGCATCGCGTATTTCGTGCACGGCATCGAAACGCAATCCGTCCAGGTGGAACTCCTCCAGCCAATAGAGCACGTTCTCGATGGTGAAGGCCCGGATCTCTGTAGATCCTTCGTCATCATAATTGATGGCCGGCCCCCACGGCGTCCGGTGGCGCTCGGTAAAGATGGGAGCATAGAGCGGCAGATAGTTACCCTCGGCGCCGTAGTGATTGTAGACGACGTCGAGCAGCACAGAGAGGCCGAGGCCATGGGCCTCATCGATGAAGGCCTTCAGTTGCTCCGGCCGGCCATAGGCCGCATCCGGCGCGAAGGGAAGGACGCCGTCATAGCCCCAGTTGCGTCGCCCCGGGAAATCGGCCACCGGCATGAGCTGGATGGCGGTCACCCCCAGTTCCTTGAGATAGCCCAACCGTTTGGCGGCGCTGGAAAAAGTGCCCTCCGGCGTGAAGGTGCCGATATGAAGTTCATAAAGCACCGTTTCATGCCAGGCACGTCCCCGCCAACCCGAATTGCGCCAGCGATAGGCCGCGGGGTCGATCAGTTCGCTCGGGCCATGAATGTCCTCGGGTTGGAAGCGGCTCGCCGGATCCGGCACCATCACGCCGTCCTCCAGCACAAAGCGATATCGGGCACCAAAGTCGGCGGCCACCGACAGGCTATGCCAGCCGCCGTGGCTTTGCATCGAATAGGCTCTCTGCTCCAATTGCAGGCCGACCCGGCGTTGCTTTGGTGCCCAGAGGCGAAACAACACCCTGCCGTTGCGCAGGACAGGGCCGAAGCGTGGTTCGTAGCGGTTCGACGGCATGGTCATGGCTGCGATTGCCGAACTGCCGGTGGCGTCTGCGCTACCAGGACGGCGGCGGGCAACTCTGCCAGGAGCATCGCAAGGTCGATGCCTTCCTTTCCAGGTGTGATCTGGCGTCCGGAGAGTATTTCGCCATAGACGGGGTAATGATGGGCGAGGGGTAGAAAGCCATCGATGGGACCGCGGCATGGGAACCGGGCTGCCACGACGACGAAGGCACAATCGCCATGCTGCCGCGAGAAGGCAATGAAGCGATCGTTTGCCATCGCGATGGGCCGATAGTCACCTTGTGTGAACAAGGCTTCATGTCGGCGGCGCAGGTCAAGCAGGTTGGCGGTGGTCGCCAATTTGGCACTGCCGTCGAGAAGATCGTCCCGTGCGATCGGCCCGATGTCCTTCAGGCGCCTGGTGAGCCAGTCCCAGTCGACGGGACGGCGATTATCAGGATCGACCATGCTGAGATCGAAGGCTTCGGCACCCTGGTAGATATCGGGCACGCCGGGCACGGTGAACTTCAATACGGTTTGCACGAAACTATTGGAGGCACCGAGCTCGATGACGCGCTTTTCGAAGGCGATGAAGTCGGCAAGAAAATCCTGGTTTGCGAAAGCGGCGGCAATGTAGTCGTGCAGGGCCTTTTCATAGGCTTCGTCAGGTGCGGCCCAATTCGTGTGAACCTTGGCCTCGCGCACCGATTTCAGCATGGCAGCTTGGATGCGCTCCTGGAAACGTTCGAGCTGGCTCATGTCTTCAGGGAGCAGGCCTGTAGGCCAGGCGCCGACGAGCAATTGGAAGAACAGGAAGATGTCGTTGCCATCAGGCTCGGCCTCGCCGCCGCCGAGCATGGCACGCCAACGGGTACTGGCTTCGGCGAAATCCGAGGCAATTTCACTGAGAACGGCAAGGCGAGCCCGGCAGTCCTCGCCGCGCTTGGTATCATGCGTCGAAGTCGCGAGCATGGCGCCCGGGCGGCGAGCGAGATTGGCGGCATGGAAGGCGTTGACGCTGGCACCGAGATGATCGGGATGGCCCCCGACTTCGTTGGCGGCAATGAACCGGTTATAGCGATAGAAGGCGGTGTCCTCGACACCCTTGGCCATGATCGGCCCGGTATATTGCTGGAACCGCATGGCAAAGCGCATCACGTCCTGCCGGCTGAAACCGCTTCCGGGCCTTGCAACCGCCTGGGTGCTGAGCAGCGAGAACAGGAAGTCGAATACCGAGCGGTCTATGCCAGCCCCGGAGCGCCGTGCATGGGTGAAGGCACTTTCGAGTTCCTGCAGGTCGGCAGGGCTGGCGCCGTCCATGTCGACATAGGTCCGATAGACCCGAAACCCGGCGACGATTTCTCTGAGCGCACGCTGCAGGACATTGCGGGTGAAATCGGCGGTGCGTGGATTGGAGCGAGCGATGCGGGCTGCCTCGCGCGCAAGCCCGCCGAGTTCGCCGGCCATCTCGTCTTCCATGATGGCCAGCTTGCACTCGCGGCTGATGGCTTTGAAGCTGCGCCTCTCACCGCCGAAGCGGTGATAGAGTTCGTCGAGCCGCGCCTGGCCGTTCGGGTCGACCAATAGATTGGTGAGAAGGTTGGCGAATTCGTAGCCGGTGGTGCCGTCGGCATGCCAATCCTCGCGCAGTTCCTCGCCCGCTCCGAGGATCTTCTCGACCACCAGATAGATTGGCCGCGGCGCTTTTTCGCGCAGGCGCCGGCAGTAGGTCTTGGGATCCAGCAACCCGTCGATGTGGTCGATGCGCAGCCCATCGAGCACGCCCTTGGCGATCAACTCGAAGACCAGACGATGGGTGTGGTCGAACAATTCCTCATGCTCGATGCGCAGTCCGGCAAGATCGCTGATATTGAAGAAGCGGCGATAATTGATGTCGTCGGCTGCCACCCGGAAATAGGCCACGCGCCAATGCTGGTCGGCAATCAGTCGGTCGAGCGGCCGCCAGCTCTCCAGCTCTCCGGCGATGCCGGCGAAATGCCGCAGACGCTCGGCCACGGCCTCCGCCACTTTGGAATCTCCCGCAACCAGGCCGGCAAGATCGGCCTTGAGTTGCGCGGCCCTGCGAGGTTCATGCGGATGGAACCCTTCGAGATGGGAGAAGGCATCGCTCAGTTTATCGAGCTCGGCATGATCGCTCCCAAGGATGCGGCCATAATGTCCCGGATGGATGGGAAGCTTGTGGGCGCCATGAGCCCAAACGGCGATCTCCCCGGCGGCGGCATCCAAGCATAGCTCCAGCCCGCCACCGGCAAGCACCGCGCCATACTGGTCGCCGAGGACGGGGATCAGCACCTTGCCCTTGAGATGCGAAGGCTCCGGCTGCCAGTCGATGTCGAACCAGCCGGCGTAGGCCGAGCCCTGCCCCCATTCGAGCACATCGAGCCAGTACGGATTGTCGGCGCCGTTCACACCCATATGGTTCGGGACGAAATCGAGGATGAGTCCCAGCCCTTGGGCGCGTAGCACCTGCGTCATGTGGTCGAAATCTTCTTTCGAACCGAGTTCGGGATTGAGGGTGGAATGGTCGACGATATCATAGCCATGGCTGCTGCCCGGCCTCGCTTTCAAGAAAGGGGAGGCATAGACGTGGCTCACTCCCAATTGGGCGAGATAGGGGGCTATTGCTTCGACCGCCGCGAAATTGAAGCGGGAATTCAACTGCAAACGGTAGGTCGCCCGCGGTGGCGGACAATCAGTTTTTGACATGGAACATTCCCGATCGAGTCGTTTTGTCGAACCAGCGACGACGCCGAAAGTTTCGCGCGGCTTAGGATCGCCCATGCCGGCGGTGAGGTGAAGCCCCGTCTCACCCCACGCGAAATCAAGAAGCCGTCATCGAGCAATGGTCCCGCGACGAACTGGCTATGGTCACTGCCGGATCTTTCGAGCCGTTCGTGGGTTGGAGGATTGGAGGGAGTAGGGGCGATGACCTCAATGTTCGATTACGATCCCGAAGAGATCGTCAGTTTCGAAGGCCATGATATCAGCTTGAAGGAGGCCGTGATGCGGTATCGGCAGGCCAAGGCCCATCCAGACCCGCTCACGGATTTTTCGGCAATTCGGGATCCCGGCAAAATACCTCAGATCTTCGAAGCCGAACACTTCGACGCGCTAGCCGCGCGTGCTGAATTTGAGAGTGGAGACTGAGCGCGACGCAGCGGTAGCCATGCAGGCTCGTCACATCGCTTGAAGATTGTTCATGGCGCCCGGAAGGATCGCACCCATGGTCTCCGAAATTCCCGACCCCCTTACGGTGGGAAGTCTCGTCACGTTCTCTGCCGCCCCCGGCCATAGCCAACCGGATTTTTATGAAGGCGCTCCGATCACCCTTGTGCCGGGGGTGGGAGAACCGCTGATCGGCCGTGTTCTCGCTCATACTTCCGACGAGGTGGTGGTTGCCATCGCCGACACTCAGTTGGTGCTGACACCCGTTGCGGCGACTTTGGATGAGAATGAAGGTCTCGATTACAAAGGGGCATGGGCCGTTCGATCGATAATGCCCCTGGCCTGAGACTTGCGGCTCCTGCAGCAATCATGCTGCAAGATGAAAGCCGGTTCGGCCCTTGAGCTCGGAGCCAAAGACGGACTTGATCGATTGAGCGAGAGGATCGCTCGTTGAAATAGTCCCTGGCAATTTTCTCGCCTGCATTCGGAAGACGATTTCAGGTGCTTGGGTGAAATCGGGTCGAGACGGAACCTATCTGCGGGTTTTGCTGTTCTCTCCCCGCGACAGTACCACGGCGTGCTTCGCGCTTCAGCAATGGGATGTTGCTGACGAGGCGGCCCGGCCAGCGTTCCCTGCCAGAGAAAGCTATGCCGGGCCGCCGCACGAATTGCGGAACAAAGGACCTGGAAACATGTTTGGTGGGCGCGAAACGATCCACCCGAAAGCATTCGGCGTTTCGTTCGGCTGATGGTGAGATCGGTCGAGGCGGCCCGGCCAATGTTGATCACAACGACCTCGGCGGCCGGGCCGCTCAGGACACCGTCCTAGGTTTTTATCCAGGCGACGTCACTCTTTGGCGAGGAATGTATCGGGCCTTGCATTGCCGGTCATCCTCAATGTGCCGGGCGGTTCCGCAAAAGCCGCCTGCAGCCTTCTGAAAATGGCGTCGAGCACGACAGACTGTCTCCAGCGCACCAAGCTGCCGTCAAAGGACATGCATCCGGTCAACTCCACCCTTCCTCCTCTTGGCAGACCGTGGGTGAGGCTCCAGGAAAGGTCTATCATCGGCCTGTGCAGGGTAGTCGACCTTCGGTGGCACGAGCGGTGTTTCGTCCGGTGGCGTCTTCTCGACGCCGGGCCCCTTCTTCCGGGCCCCGCGGAATGGGCCGTCGAATGGTTTTCGGCGCTTCGAAGCGGGCATCCCAATCTCCTTCACGGCATCACGCGCATGTCGGCTTCCTTGCAGGCCGCGACGAAAGCCGTTCTGGCATTATCGGGTTCGTCCATGCCTGCCATGACATCGAGGCAAACGCGCCGAGCGTCGATGAGCCGCGGTCCCCTTATTGTGGGCCAGTCGTTCAGCAGAAAATGCGATGCCTCTTCGGTCGAGACGAGAATGCGGTATTGGCCGGCATCGATCTCAAATTGGACCGGTCGACTCCAAGGCAGGGTGTCCATAATATTCCTCTCGCCCATCGGCCTGGAAGCAGGCTGATGGTTACGATATATTGCATGAA
This sequence comes from Labrys sp. HAY1-8F, assembly GCF_056754975.1. Taxonomy (NCBI): domain Bacteria; kingdom Pseudomonadati; phylum Pseudomonadota; class Alphaproteobacteria; order Hyphomicrobiales; family Xanthobacteraceae; genus Labrys; species Labrys sp. HAY1-8F. The sequence goes on from NZ_JBPGWZ010000001.1 coordinate 355,855, forward strand.
GTTACAGCATACCGGCTTGCCGCCGACGCTCCACATCAGCTGTGTTGAGCTTTTCGAGAAGATCTCCAGCCTCGTCTACCTCGAAACCTATCACTTCGAAGTCGTCGATTACTGCCGCCAAGCCCGTGAAGATATCGAACACGGTCCACTTGCCGTCGTCTTCCTTACGAAGATTATAGCGTCGTACCATAGGCGGCACCCTAGCACGAAAGTAGGTCGTGTCCGAACTTATTTGGCTGGCGCCGGCAAAAGCGCCTTCAGGTCACACCTGTTTTGGATCAACCAGTGGGGGCATCTCGGGCGGGTTCGGGACGTCCGGCGCGATCGGCGTATTCCCTGGTGGCGGTGGCACAATCGGTATCTCGTTCGGGGGCGTCGGATTTGGCTCCGGCATGGGCGGCGGGCTCTCCGTCGGGGATGGGGTGGCTGGCTTCGGCTCCTTCGGATCAGGCATTGTGCTCTCCTTCAGTGTATGACTTGCATGCCGGATTCGTCACAGGCTTCGATAAATGCCTTCCGGGCGAGATCGGCCGGGATTGATCCGGCCAGGGCATCGAGGCAGGCTCGCCTGGCAAGGAGATGCTTGTCTCCGGCTTCGGTCGGCCAATGGTTCTGTAGGAAGTCGGAAGCTTCCTCGCTCGACGCAATGATCCGGAACTGTCCGACAGTGGTCTCGAACCTCACAGGGCTACTCCAGATACCGATGTTCATGGCGCACCTCCTTGAACCAAACATCGGCAGGGCGATCTGGTTCCTGCAGGTGCGGACTCGGTTTCTGTTCGCTCGTCATCCGGCGACATGCATTTCAAGTTCAATACAGGCCTCAATGAAAACGGCCCGGGCAACATCGACGGATTCTGCTCCTTCAAGAGCATCCAGGAAGCCCTGACGTCCCGCCGCCGGTTTCCCGTCGGAGTCGATGGGCCAGTGTTTCAGCAGGAAGATGACGGCTTCGTCTGTCGAGCCGACAATACGGTAGTCTCCGATATAGGTCTGGAGTTCGACCGGGCGCTGCCAAGCGCGGTTGTACATTTCAATCCTCCGCCTACCTGAACTGCAGCGGGGGCATTTCGTTCCGACGGGCGGGCTTCGTCATGTGAGGATCACCCCAGCTTCCTCCGCGGCGAGCAGGAAGGCCGCCCTGGCGTCTTCGGGATCGCGCTTGCCCTCGATCGCTTCAAGGCAGACGCGCTTGGCGAAGTCATAGCGCTCGCCACTGTCAGCGGGCCAATTGTTGAGCAGGTAGTCCGCGGCCGCATCGGCATCGCCGATGGTAATGCCGTCGATATCGATCGGTCGGGTGAACATTGTCGGTGCCATCTGTTACCTCCTTTGGAGAAACACCAGGAGGGGGTGATGGTTCCGGCGAGGGGCGAATGAGCAAACTCGCCAATGTCTCGGAAGCCGTCCCCCCGTAAACGATGGATGGGCGTTGCCAAATCGCCCGATTTCACCCCAAGCGTCTCTGGTTTGGCACCCGTTCGGCAGCGACGGCAACCAGATGATGTCTGCCATTCTCTTTAAGGTAGGTCTTCGCTTCTGTGAGGTATTTATAAGCCACGATGTTGGAGGAGATATAAAAATCTAGATTCTGGCTCGTGGAATCATTGTGTTTGAGTACTTTGGATACTAAATAATAGACCTCTATCGTGATGTGGTTTATTACTTTTACGTCACGGTGAGCGGGTCTTTAAAAAAAGCCACATTTTCCCTCTATAGATACAACGTTGGTTAAGGTCAGCTTGGATCCGGTGTCATTTGAGACGCCGAAGTTTTCAAACATCACGACGGGTTTGACTGCGGCTTTTGCCGTATGCCGTTTCGTGTGACCTGCACCCAGCAATTTTTACACAAGTGACGCACGACGACCTGTTGCTGCGTCAGAGGAACTCATGAAAAACACTGTCAACCAGCCCTCCAAAGTGGGGGAGCAATCCCGCGTCGTCACGACCACGGTTCCGGTAACGCGTTCGGCACACGGCTCGACCTGGCAACCCGAACCATGCGGCCTCAGCCGCGAGGAACTGCGCAAGATCATTGCCGACCAACTCGGCTGATCCCACTCTCCAGAACAATATGAAAGAGCCATCGATGATGGCTCGGCACACAGATGAAAACAAGTAAACAGCAAATAAATCATAAATCCTCAACCGAACCGCGACGCTCAGAACCGAAAACGGCCGGCAAAAGCTCGAACAAGCTCCAAACAGTGCATGGCCGCTATGAGCGTTATCTGACACTGGCTCAGGCCGAGGCCATGGCCGGCGATGCTATCGCTGCCGAAAACTACTACCAGCATGCAGAGCACTATCTCAGACTGATGCACGACCCCGCGCAGTAGTATGGAGTTCGTCAATCTTGCGGTTGTGACAGGAAGCCTGGGGGAAGGGAGCCGGGGGGCTCGCGAGCTTCAGCCTACGTGTCGGCATTGCGCATCGCACTGGCCACCAGGCGATAGCGGGCCTGGATGACGCGATAGTCGCGATACCAGTTCACGAGATCGCTCCAGGGATCGTTGATCTTGGCGAGCCCGGAGACGAAGGCAACGACGGTCCCGATCTCCGTCCGGCCCTGGACGACGAGGTAGCCGCCAATACCCAGAATGATTGCCGTTCCCAGGGAGTTGAGCCAGTTCATCGCGAAGTTGAGCACGAATTTGAGCCTGAAGATGCTCATGTTCAGGCGGAATACCTGGTCCACGCGCCTGGATTGGGAATGATTGGTCGTTTCGTCGCGCTCGGCCGTGTCGACCAGCATCACGCTGATTTTGCGTAACACCCAGATGCGCGCTCCCACCCGCCGGTTTATGGCGCCCTGTATCAGCGGCACCAGGAAACATTGCGGCAGAAAGACGAGGATGCCGACGAGCGCCATCAGCGGCTGGAGATAGATGAGGTAGCCAAACACCGACAACAAGATGCCGATCTGGAGGATCGGGTCGGATAGGCTCGCGCCGACGAAGCCACCGATCGGATCGACTTCGGCCACGACCATGGCGATTTCGACGCCTCCGGCCTTGCCTGAGGGCAGCACCGAGTCAGGGCGTTGCGCAACATGCGAGATCTCGTTGCGGAGCCACCGCACCGCCGACTCGCCGATCCAATTGCGATAGAGATTGAGGCCTATCTTGATCAGGCCCTGCAGAAACGTCAGTGCAGCAAAGATGATCGCCAGCATCAGCACGCCGTAGAGATCGCCGCCCTTCACGGCAGAATTGACCAGGCGCCGCTGGATCTCGAGTGGCACGGTATCCGCGATAAACAGCAAAACGGCGCATAGGGCGATCCAGATCTGATGTCGGCCCGACACCCAAATGATGAACCCGACCAAGGTCGCGGGCATTTGGGCATGCGAGGAGGTATGCGGGCTCTCATGCGGACCCGCTTGCGCCGTAACTCGCCTGTAAATCAATGCCAGGAAACGTCGAAGCAATGCACTGCGACCCAAAATGTTGCGCCTTTCAACGTCAGCAGGACGCGAGCTGTTCCAAGACAAGGCGGAGACAAGGCGGCGGCGTCGAAGCATGACCGTGATCGCCAGCAAGGGCTGGCGGCTTGCCGGCACGAATCCAAGGGTGCCTCGCGATCGAGGCCTTTCGATTTTGGTCAGGCGGGAATGCACAGCGCGCCGTCGAAGAGGGCCGCGCGCATCGAGATCCGGAGCTGTGGGCAGCTCCGGATCGCTGCATCAGTAATAGGCCGTGCACACGCGGTTGCCATAGTCGTCATAGCCGACCCGGGCGCATCCGCGCTCGCCACTGGGTGGCGTCGTCGCGGCGCCCACGGCGGCACCTCCCACGGCACCGATGGCGCCACCAATCAGCGCACCGCGTCCGGGATGACGGTTGGAGACGGCAGCACCCACCGCGGCGCCACCAACACCGCCTATGACCGCTCCGCCAGCGGCGCGATCGCCTGGATTGTCGCTCGCGCAGGCTGTGACGGACAAAGCGATGCCGGCCGCCGCGAGAATTCTAAGCAAATCAGCCATGATCAATATCCCCGGTTGCAACAATGCAAGAACCTCGCACGGCGGTGATCGTTCCACTTTCGAATTTGCGAGGTCGACGCGTCCAGGACGTAAACGACGTGGCTGCCGAGGTATGCAGGCAAGTCGGAGCCGTCTTCCGGGAGCCGGAGAACTCAATCTATTCGATATGCACGGATGCCCCATCCCATGGAAGTAAGTGCGGTTTCCTTCACGGGGGGAACAAAAGTCCGCTCATGAGGTTCGATAGCGCCATGTCAAGGGGGTGCTATCATGCTCCACTGGATCCTCATTTTACTGATCGTCGCGGCGGCGGCGAGCCTCCTGGGAATGCCTGCGCTTGCGGGAGCGGCCGCGACGGGAGCCCGGGTCTTGATCGGGATCGCGTTGATCCTGTTTCTGCTCGTGCTCCTGGGTGTCCTCACCGTTGCCTAGGCTTGCCCGCGTGTCGATGCAGGGCGGAAGACCTTGCCGCAAACCGGCAGGAACCGAGCCGGTCGATGAGGCTTGTGGCCCCCATATGCGATCGCCGGATGTATCCATCGCGCCATCGACGATGTTGGCGACATGGTGGTTATCGCCCGGCGTGGAGCGATCGCAGGCCAAATAGGGTTGCCCACGACAGGCGCTGCTTGCGCAGCAGCATGACGGCATCGATCACCACGACGATCACGAGGACGAGCCCGATCACCGAGCTTTGCCATTCGGAGGGCACCTCGAAAAGATTGAAGGCATTCGTCATCAGGCTGATGAAGCCGACGCCCAGCATGGCGCCGATCAACGAGCCCTTGCCGCCCGCAATGCTGCCGCCGCCCACGAGGCACGCGATGATAATGTTCATCTCCAGCCCGATGCCGAGATAGCGGTTCGCCATGCCGATGCGGGCGGTGACCAGCACGCCGGCCAGCGACGCCATGAAGCCGGAGAAGACAAAGGCGCCAATGCGCAGACGCGTGGTGTTGATGCCGATCATGCCGGCCGCTTCGGGATTGCCGCCGAGGAAATAGAGCCTGCGCCCGAGCACGGTACGGCGCAGGATGAACTCGCCCGCGATCACCAGTGCCAAAGCGAAGATGAACATGCCGTAGATCCCGAAAACCTGGCCGTTGCCGAGCAAGGTGAAGGCCGCTGGAAATTCGGTGAAACCGCCGAGGCCGGTGCCGATCAGCACGACCTCGACCAGCCCGCGAACCATGTACATCATGCCGAGCGTGGCGATGAGGTGGTTGATCTTGAAAACCGCGACCAGAACGCCGTTGGCAAGGCCGATCAGAGCGCCGACCGCGAGGCCGCAGACGATGGCCCCAGCCATGCCGTAACCTGCCGACAGCGCATAGGCCGTGACGATGCCGGACAGGCCCATGACCGCCCCGACCGACAGATCGAACAGGCCAGTGATGAACAGCACCATCATGCCGATGGCGATGATCATGTTCGGTGCCATGCTGGTCTGCAGGGAGTCGAGATTGTTGGCGTTGAGGAAGGCCGGTGTGCCCAGCGCCAGCAGCAGCACGAGCGCGGCGACCACGGCCAGCGTGATCGCCTCCTGCTCCAGTCGCCAGCGCTTCAGGAAGGGCATCGTCTTGGGGGTGGCGGAACGGGCAGCCATGACTGTCTCCCTCAGACGCGATGACGATTGAGGAGCGTGTCGACCGCGACGGTGGCGATCAGCAAGGCTCCCACGACGAATTGCTGGAAGACGGGTTCGATGTCGTACATCGCCATGCCGTTCATGATCACGGCGAGCAGGAAGAGGCCGAGCACCGATGCGGCGGCATTGCCGCGTCCGCCATAGAGGCTGGCGCCACCGAGCACCGCAGCGGTGATCATGCTGAATTCGAGCCCGACGCCCATGTTGGAATCGGCATGGGTGATGCGTGAGGCTGTGTAGATGCCCGCAATGCCGGCCATCAGGCTCGACACCGCGAAGGCAAGCATCTTGATACGGCCCGTGCGTATGCCGTAGATCGCTGCCGATTGCAGATTTTCGCCGATATAGCACATCTGCCGGAACAGCACGCTGCGCCATTGGAAGAGCAGGGCGGCGACGACCAGGACGGCCATGGCGATGATGGTGAGGTTGATGCCGAGAAACGCCTGACGGGCCAGGCTGCGAAATTCGCGCGGGAAGATGTTGCCGCGCAGCGTCGTGGTCATCACGCCGACGATGCCGCGCACGATCAGCATGGTGCCGATGGTCAGCATCAGCGAATTGATGCGAAAGCGCACGACCAGGAAGCCGTTGACCAGGCCGACAATGACGGCGGCGCCGAGGGCCAGCGCAATGGCAAGCGGCAACGGGGTGCCCTGTAGCAGGAGATAGCCCGACAGGACGCCGGAAAGGGCGTAGACAGCCCCGACGGAAAGATCGATCTCGCGCAGCACCATGACATAGGTGAAAGCGAGCACGACCAGCGCTTCGATCGAGACGGCGAAGGCCAACGAATAAAGATTGCTCGCCGTCAGGAAGTTCTCGCGCGTGATGGCCAGAAAGGCGCAGAGCGCAACGGTGATCACCAGGAGGGGTATCGTTCCCAGACGGGTGCGGCGCCGGGCAGGGGCCGCGGGTGCGGCGGCGGCAAGCGGGGCTGTCTCTTGCTGGCTCATCCCGATCCTCACTTGTTCCCGGCAGCCAGGGCCATGACCTGCTCTTCCGTCATCGCCGCGCCTGTGAGCCAGCCCGCAACCTTGCGGGCGCGCATTACCAGGATGCGGTCGGCGAGAAGCAGGATCTCCGGTAGCTCGGACGAGAACACCAGCAGGCTGCGCCCCTCGTCGGCCAGGCCGGTCAGCGCGCGATACACGTCCACTTTGGCGCCGACATCGACGCCGCGGGTGGGCTCGTTGACGATCATGATCGTGGGGTCGCAGGAAAGGCAGGCGCTCAGCATCACCTTCTGCTGATTGCCACCGGAAAGTTCCTGCGGCGGCACATTGGTGCCGGCGACCCGGATGGCGAAGCGCTTGATTGCTTCGGCGGCTTGCGCCACTAGGCTCTTCTCACTGAGAAAGCCGAAGCGCGCGAAGCGGTGGAGCACCGGCGCCGAAACATTGTCGGCAACGCTGCGCTGCATGAAGAGCCCCGCATCCTTGCGGTTGGCGTTGAGATAGGACACGCCTGCCGCCATCATGCGGCGCGGTTCGGGCGAGGCAATCGCCTTGCCCGAGATTTCCATCTGCCCGCCTTCGAGCGGATCGAGGCCGAAGAGGGAGCGTGAAAGCTCGGCCGTACCGGAGCCTTCAAGACCGTAGACGCCGACGATCTCGCCGCGGCGCAGCGACAGCGAGACGTCCTCGAAACCGTCCTGCCGTATTGCGCCCTCGACCTTGAAGACGACCGGCTCCTGGCTCGCCTTGGCCGGGCGGTCGCGGTGATGGACTTCCGCCAGCTTGCGCCCCACCATGCGGCTGACGAGGTCGCTTTCCTGCAGCCCCTGGTTGACGAGCGTCTCCACCACCATGCCGTCACGCAGGACAGTGACGCGGTCCGAGATGCGCATGACGTCGCCGAGGCGGTGGGAGACGAACAGGATCGTCTGCCCCTTGGCCCGGAGCCTGGCGAGCAGGTTCAGGAGGATGCCTGAATCATGTGCATTGAGGCCGGAGGTCGGCTCGTCGAGGATGACGATCTTGCGCTCGACGTTCACGGCCCTCAGGATCTCGATGATCTGGCGCTGGCTGGGGGTGAGTTCCAGCACGCGGGTGCGCGGGTCGATGTCGAGTTCGAACATCGCCAGGAGTTCAGCCGTGCGCCGGTTCATCTCCGTGACGTCCACGAGCCCGCCGCGCAGCGGCGGACTGTCGACGAAGACATTCTCGGCCACCGTCATGTTCTCGAAGACGGCGAGTTCCTGGTGCACCATGGCAATGCCGTATCTGGCGGCATTCGAGGGCAGGAACTCGGTGACGGTCTCGCCATCGATCACCACCGTGCCGGTGCTGGGGGTGACGTCCCCCTTGATGATCTTGAGCGTGGTGCTCTTGCCGGCCCCGTTTTCGCCAAGCAGGGTGTGGATCTCGCCGCGTCGCACGGAAAAGCTGATGCCGCCGAGCGCCTTCACCGCACCGAACGACTTGGTGACATCCTTCAGCGAGAGGACGATGTCCGCCATGGCTGGTATTCCTGACTTGATGATCCGAAGCGGTCTTCGCGAAGAAGCGGGCGGGCGAAGGGCAGGGAGCTTTCGCCTGGTGGAGCGGGTTCCGTGGATGATGGAACGGGAACCCGCCAGACGTTGCCCTATTTGAACTTCGGCATGTTGGCAGCCAGGAAGTATTGGATGTTGTCCTTATCGATCACCTGCGTTCCCATGTAGATATATTGCGGGAAGGGGATGACGCCGGCTGCCTTGTTGTCGCTGGAGATGGGCACGGTGGCGAGGCCGACCTTCTCGTCGTTGTAGGCTTCGAGTAATTGGATCGCCATGTAGGCCTGCAACGCCGTCTTGTTGACGATCGTGGCATCGATGTCGCCGCTCTGAACGCATTCAAGGACGGGCGCCTCGCGGTCATGCACGATGACGGTGAGCGGCTTGATGTCCTTGTCGAGCTCTTCGGCCGCCAGGCAGATGCCGGTTCCGGACGAGGAATCGAGCCCGATGACGGCTGTCATGTCCTTATAGGTGTTGAACATGGTCTTGGCGGCGTCGATCGCCGTCTCGGTGGTCGCCTTGTCGTCGACCCGGCCGAGCAGCTCCCATTGCGAATTGGCCTTGAGGTAGTCCATCAGGCCCTTGAACTTGGCGTCCGTGTTGGAGGCGCCCCAATTGCCGGAGACCACCAGCTTGCCTGTCTTGCCGGCCCGCTTGATCAGCTCCTTGGCGGTGTCGACGCCTGCTTCGTAATTGTCGAGGCCAACGAAGGTCAGCGCGCCGCTGTCGGGCGTTACGGCCTCGATCACCACCACCGGGATGCCCTGGCTCATGGCGCGCTTGATCGCCGGGACGGCGCCGGGCTCCCACAGCGTGGTTACGATGCCGTCCGGTTTCTTGGCGATGGCCTGCTCCACAGCTTCCGCATGGGCCACAGGATCCCAGCTCTGCGGACCGAGCGTGACGATGTTCACGCCGAATTTCTTGGCGGCATAGTCCATGCCAAGTAGAGAATCGAGAAGATAGGGGTGACCCTGCAACTGGGAGGCGTAGTAGTACGTCCTCTTATGCTCCTGAGCCGCGCTCTGGCCACTGAAAGTGGCGGCCGACAAGGCAAAGGCTGCCGCAGCCAGGCAGGAATATAGTCTTTTCACGAGCTTTCTCCCTCATAATTTCTTGCCGCTTCCCACTTTGCGGGGAAGTTCGATGGGCTGAAACGCTAGCATCGGCGGACCTGGGTGTCTAGAAGGAAATTTCCTTGCAAGATACAGAGAAAGAAAGTTACTTTCAGAGGCGAGGGCTCCGAATGATGCTAAGCAGAGCGCCCGACGAACGGTTTTGGGAGTGACCTGTGCAGGGACCGCAAACGGAGATTACGCGACGCATCAACGCTCTGCGTGGCGGGCTCAATCCAACCCTGAGGCGCATCGCTGATTTCGTGCTCGACAGGACGGCCGATGCCAAGGCCATGAGCATCAAGGAGTTGGCTGAAGAAGCCGGCGTCTCCCAGTCCTCCGTCAGCCGTTTCGTGCGCCTGGTCGGCGCCGACTCCTATCAAGAGTTCCGCATCATGCTGGCCGAAGGGCTGACGCGCAAAGCGGCCCGGGGCAGGGCGGCCGAGCACGAGGTTTATGAAGGCATCGCGCCAGGGGACGATGCTGCGGCGATCATCGCCAAGGTGTCCCGTCGCCAGGCCGAGATCATCACCGGCGCCACGATGACGCTGGATCCCACCGAATTGTGGAAGGCGGCGCTCCTGGTTTCAGAGCACCACACCATCGTGTTCTTCGCGGTCGGATCCTCGCTCCTTGCCGCCGAAAATGGCGTCATGCGTTTCCTGCGCATCGGCAAGGCCTGCATCTTCAACCGCGATGCCAATATCCAGATGTTCTCGGTGGCGGGCCTGGCCGGGCGCGCCGTCGCCATCGGCATCAGCGACAGTGGCCGCACCAAAAGTACGGTCGAGGCGCTACGCGAGGCGAAGGCCCTGGGCATGCCTACCATCGCCATCACATCCGCCGGCGGCTCGCCCCTCGCCAAGCATGCGGACGCCGTGCTGACCCTGCCAGGCGCCGCACCCGAACCGACGGGCGGCGAAGGCATGTATGAATCGATGGTCTCCAAGATGGCGCAGCTCACCGCCATGGATGCGCTCTATGCGCTGGTGGCCCTCCAGGATCACGACAAGGCCCTGGAGCGCCTCGATTACACCGATGGCGTCATCGCCAGAAGCCGATTGAAATAAGCGAGTATCCCATGCGCCGTACTGCCCTTTCCCAGAATGCCGTGCTCTCCGGCCTGCCAGCCCTCAACCGGAGCTGGCCCTTTGCCGGTGGCGCCATCCGCGATATCGGCATGGGCGGGCGCTATGTCGATGAACCGCAGGCACCGGCCGGGCCGGACGAGGTGGTCGCCCGCATCGACGCCGTCTGCATCTGCTCTTCGGACATCAAGATCATCCGCATGGGCAAGGCCCATCCCCTGTTTGCCGATCGCGACCTTGCCGACAGCCCTGCCGTGCTCGGGCACGAGATGGCTCTGACGATCGTCGACGCTGGGGCCAATTGGCGCGATCGGTTCCGGCCCGGCGACCGGCTGGGCCTGCAGCCGGCCATCATGGTCGAGGGCAGGCGCCGCACCGTCGGCATGGATCTTCCGGGTGCCTTCGCCGAATTTATCCGCCTCGACGCGCGCGTACTGGCAGGCGAGGGGCCTTATGTCTTTCCGGTGCCCGCCGATATCAGCGCCGCGACCATCGCCATGCTGGAGCCCTATGCCTGTGTGGAAGCTGCCTATCGCCCCAATTGCCGCACAGGCCTGAAACCGGGCGGCCGCCTATTGGTGGTGGAGACCGTGCCGGGGACGCGCTTCGATCTGCCGGCGCCGGATGGCGAGATTGTCCTGGTCGGAGCCGGCGGGGCCGCGCGTGCCTGGGTGGGCGGCGCGGCGACGGTGGTGTGCCATGCCAGCCTGGAGGCCTTCGCGGCCTCGGAGGCCGGGCAGGCGAGCTATGACGATATCATCCTCGCGGGCCCGATCGATGCGGAGGCGACGGCCCGGCTGGCGGGCTGCCTTGCCAAGGGCGGCCTGATGGTCCTGATCGGAGCAGGGTTGGGGCGCGAGAGCGTCATCCTCGATGCCGCACGCATTCATTATCACGAACTCTCCTTTCTCGGCGCGCCCGGCCCCTCGCTATCCGAAGCCTTTGTGCCCGCTCGCACGCGCTTCGAACTGCGCGCAGGCGGTACTGCCCTGGTGCTGGGGGCGGGCGGCGCCATGGGCCGCATCCACACCCATCGTGCCTTGGAGCTGAAGGATGGGCCGGCGACGATCATCGCCACCTCGCGCAAGGGCGCTCGCCTCAAGGCGTTGGAGGATGACTTCGCACCGCTTGCCCGCCAGCATGGCAAGACGCTGGTGGTGATCGAGGACGGCGAGGTCGAGGCCTGCGTCGCCCGGCTGGCGCCTGAAGGCTGTGACGATGTGGTGGTGGTTGCGCCGGAGGTCGCGGTGATCGAGCGGGGCGCAAGGCTGATGCGGCCCGACGGCATGCTCGTGCTGTTCGCCGGCATGCCCTTCGGCCAGCCTTGCGCCTTGCCACTCGGTCTGGCCTCCAGCGTCAATGCGCGCATCACCGGTTCCACCGGGTGCACGGTCGCCGACCAGCTTGCCGTTCTCGATCGCGTGGTCGAAGGCTCGCTCGAACTCTCGGGCAATCTGGAAGCAGTGGCGGGGCTTGGCGCCCTGCCGGATGCACTCGAAGCGGTCAATGCGGGCAAGGTCTCGGGCAAGATCGCCATCTATCCCGCCCTGCTCGACCTGCCGGTGACGCCGGTGGGTGACCTGCGTCAGGAGGGTCAGCCGGTCCGCTGGTCACTGGAAGACGAACGACGCCTTCTCAACGGCGCTGCGGCCCACGCTTTGCGCGGTTGATCGAACGCGACCATACGCCGGCCCGTAACGGGCTAGAGATACGAAACATGGCGGGCCGAACCTGCCGGCGCAAAATCAGGGAGAGACGCCATGGCAAAGGCCGTGATCGGCATCGATATCGGCACGACCGGCACCAAGACCGGCATCTATGACGAAACAGGGAAGCTGTTGGGCTCGGCTTTCGAGGAATCAGTGTTGATCTATCCCAGACCCGGCTGGGTCGAGCAACGCCCCGACGATATCGAAGGCTCGGTCCATCGCACCATTCGCGCGGCGATAGAAACGGGCGGCGTGAACCCTTCGGATGTCGTGGCGATCGCCCTCGACGGCCAGATGGGAGGCGTCTGCACGATCGATGCCGACTGGAATGCCCCCACGCACTACGATTCCTGGCTCGATAATCGCTGTGCCGGCTATCTGCCTCGGTTGAAGGAGCGTGGCATGGAGATCCTGCGGGCCTCCGGCTGCGCGCCATCCTATAATCACGGGCCCAAGATCCTTTACTGGAAACAAGAATTTCCCGAGATCTGGTCGCGCGTCCGCGCCTTCGTCCAGCCGGCAGCCTATGTTGCCGGTCGCCTGGCAGGGCTCAAGGGCGATGACGCCTTCATCGACCGGACCTATCTCAACTTCTCGGCCTTTGCCGATACGGCCAATTGTCGTTGGAACGAAGGGCTGCTTGCGGATTTTGGTCTCGATACCACCAAGCTCCCGCGCATCGTCGAACCCTGGGACGTTGTCGGCAGGCTGACGCACGCGGCCGCAGAGGCGACCGGTCTCCGACAGGGAACGCCAATTGCCGCGGGTTGCGGCGACCAGGCAGCCAATGTCCTGGGAGGCGGTATTGTCGAGCCCGGTATGATCTATGACGCCGCCGGCACGGCTTCGGTCTTCTCGATCGTGCTCGACACCTTCGCCACCGATACCACCTATCAGGCCCTGATGACCTGCCCGCATGTGGTGCCGGGCCTCTACTACGCCATGGCCTATGTCGCCGGCGGCGGTCTCAACCTGCGCTGGTTCCGCGATGCGATCTGTCATGCCGAGAAGGCCGGTTGGGAAAGCGATGGACGCAATCCCTATGACGAGCTTGGGCTCCTCGCCGAAGCCGCACCGCCCGGCGCGGACAAGCTGATCTTCCTGCCGCATCTGGGCGGGCGCAACACGCCCAACAATACCGACATGCGCGGTGCCTTTATCGGCCTGACCTGGCGCCACGAGAAATCCCACATGGTCCGGGCCGTCATGGAGGCCATCGGCTATGAATATCTTCTCTATCTGCGCTCGGTGAAGACGCTCGCGCCCGATCTCGTGCCAACCCAAATCACCGGCATCGGTGGCGGGGCCCGCAGCCAGACCTTCCGCCAGATCAAGGCCGACATATTGGGGCTCAGCTATGGCAGGCTCGACCGTGACGAGTTCGGCACGCTCGGTAGCGCCATCGTTGCCGGCAAGGCGGTGGGCCTGTTCGACGACATCGCGGCGACGGCGCGTGGCTTCGTGAAGACAGTGGGCGAGCCCATCCGCGCCGACGGCGCGAACACGGCCTTCTATCGCGATTATGCCGCCTATTATGCGGACATGCTGGAGGAATCCGCAGGCTTTTTTGCAAAGCTCTCAGCCCTGGGCCAGCCTGCTCCGGCGTGAAACAAAGTCGGGATGTCGGATCGGCTGCTGGGTAATATCAGCCTTCAATCGACATTACGGCAGGCTGTAGGCGATCAGATAATCCCCCATCGTGGTGCCGAACGAACCATGGCCGCCGGCCATGGTGACGACATATTGCTTGCCGCCGATCTCATAGCTCATCGGCGTGGACTGTCCGCCGGCGGGCAAATGATCCTCCCATAGCTGGTTGCCGGTGGTCACGTCATAGGCGCGGATGAAATTGTCCATCGTATAGGTCATGAAGGCCACGCCGCCGGCCGTGACGATGGGACCGCCAAGGCCCGGCATGCCGATCTTCAAGGGCAGGGGGATCGGCGATACGTCCCGAATGGTGCCATTGCGGTGCATCCAGATGATCTTGTTGGTCTTCAGGTCGATACCGGCGATGAAGCCCCAGGAGGGTTGCTTGCAGGGAAAGCCGACCGGTGACAGCAGCGGATTGATGGTCACGCCGAAGGGAACCCCAAACTGGGGCTGCACGCCCTGCTCGGTGCCTGAAGGCAGGCTGGCATCGGGGGTTGCCGGGTTGTTCGGCCCCCGCGGGATCAGCTTGGATACGAAAGGCAGGTAGATCGGGTTGGCGATCGCGACCTGGCGCACCGGATCGACGGCGATGCCGCCCCATTCGAACACACCGAGATTGCCCGGAAAGACCAGCGTTCCCTGCAGCGAAGGCGGCGTGAAGGTTCCTTCATAGCGCAGGCGCTTGAACATGATCCGGCAGGCAAGCTGGTCGAACATGGTAGCACCCCACATATCCGCATCGGTCAGCTTCCGTTCGGGGCGGAAGGTCAGTGCGGAGAAGGGCTGCGTCGGCGATACCCGGTCACCCGGCGCCGCACGCTGCGGTACGGGCCGCTCCTCGACCGGCACGATCGGCTTGCCGTCACGCCTGTCGAGTACGAAGATATTGCCCGTCTTGGTTGGGACATAGAGGGCCGGCACCACGTTGCCATCAGGCCTGGCGAGGTCGACGATGCTCGGCTGGGAGGGGACGTCCATGTCCCACAAATCGTGATGGACGGTCTGGTAGGACCAGGCGAGCTTGCCCGTATCGGCGTTGAGGGCCACGATGGACGAAGCGTAGCGCTCGCTCGCCGGCGTGCGGTTGCCGCCCCAGATATCGGGGGTCTGCACGCCGGTCGGGATATAGACCAGGTTCAGCTTGGGGTCGTAGGACGACACGATCCAGGAATTGGGAGAGGCGTCGATGAATTTATGCGTCGCCGACGGCATCTGGTTGGGATCGTCATTGCCTGCGTCGAAAGCCCAGACCAGCTTGCCGGTATAGACGTCGAAGCCCCGGAACACGCCTGAGGGCACAGTGGCCGAATAATTGTCGATCACCGAACCGGTGACCATCACGATCTTGTCGGTCACCACGGGCGGGGAGGTCACGTAATAGAAGCCGCGCTGGGTGACGCCCATGCCTTCCATCAGGTCGATCGCGCCGTTCTTGCCGAATTGTGCGCAGGGCGCGCCCGTCTGGGCGTCGACCGCGAACAGCCTTCCGTCATTGGTCGGCAGGAAGAT
Organism: Labrys sp. HAY1-8F; assembly: GCF_056754975.1. NCBI lineage: Bacteria > Pseudomonadati > Pseudomonadota > Alphaproteobacteria > Hyphomicrobiales > Xanthobacteraceae > Labrys > Labrys sp. HAY1-8F. Next base: position 371,067 of record NZ_JBPGWZ010000001.1, read on the forward strand.
GCGTGTCGGACATTCCGCCGGTGGCGGATTGCCGTCGGAAGTGCGGGCGTCGGCCTTGGTCTCGAGATAGGAGACGCCGCGGCAGGTCATGTGCTGATAGGTCTTGTCGTAGGCGATCTTGGGATCGAACTTCCATTTCTGCTTGCCCGTGGTTGCATCGAGCGCAAACAGGATCTGATGGGGCGAACACAGATAGAGCGTGTCCTTGATCTTGATCGGCGTGACCTGGTTGGTCAGTTCGCCTGGATCGTTCGGGCCCTTGAGATCGCCGGTGCGAAAGGTCCACGCGACTTTCAACTGCGAGACGTTCTGCGGCGTGATCTGGGTGAGTGGCGAATAACGGTTGCCGAACTGGGTCCGGCCATAGGCCGGCCAGTCGCCGTCGGGCAGGCTTGCGGCATCGGCGGCGACGGGGGCTGGCGAAGCGGCCGGCGGCAGGTTGCCTGCAAAGCTCTGGGGGTCCTGCGTGAGCGAATAGCCGAGAACGCCGGCACAGGCCAGAAGCGCGACGATGAGGGGCACGCGGGCCGCCAGGCTCACCCTGTCTGTTGCGGGTGAGCGCAAGGGGCGCGAGACGAAGGGCAGGAGCAGCCACAGGCCAAGCGGCGCGAAAATATCGCCCCTTGGCGCCAGCAGCCAGAAATCGAAGCCGGATTCCCACACCGCCCAGATGAGCGTGCCCAGCAAGAGAAGGGCATAGACGACGAGGGCCGAAGAGTGCCGCCTGGCGAGCAGGAAGGCTGTCACCAGCATCAACAGCCCGGCGACGACATAATAAGGGGACCCACCCAGGATCAGCAGCCAGATCCCTCCGCCGCCGAGAGCCAGGCCGATTATCGCAAAAACAATCCAAGTAATTGTAAGCAGAAGGCCACGACTCTGGTGCATTGCGCTATCCAGTACGGTGAAAGATGCCGTATCCCCTCAGGGCAGGACTAGCATGGCCCGAGCGGAAGTGGCAACTGCCCGCGGCGGGATCGGTTGCCTCAGAGCCGCTCGCTTGTGTGGCGTAGCGCGACCGCCTCGCATATTTGGTTCTGGCGTAGTGGCTGCCTTCGAAGCTCGAAAATACGTCGGAGACCGGACGAGCCGCTATCGACAGTCATCCGGTTCTGATGACGGTCACGCGCCGATTTTCGGCGAAAGTCACGCGACCGGAGGAAGAGCGAAAAGCGCGTTGGAGACGCAGAACATCTCGCCTTCGGTGACGATATAGTCGTTGTAGGACGCAATGAAGCGGTAGCCATGCGGCCGCAGAAGCGAATCGATGGAGATCAGATCGCCCCCCACCGCATTCTCCTTGGGCTGCAGGTCGTTGAACTCCACATAGATGAATTTGATGGCCTGCCGTTCCAGCATGGCTCCGCCGCCCTCGAGAACCGTGTGGTCGAAACCTTCGGTGTCGAGCTTGAGGATATCGACCGTCCCAAAGCCATTGTGCTCGCAGTAGGTGTCGAGAGTCGTCGATCGCACGCTGATCCGCTTGGCGTCTTGCGGATAGCGCAGCGCATATTGCGCGCGGTCGCTGAGACTGTTGATCTTCGAAGAGGGGTATTCGAACATGTCGACGGTGCCGGTCTGCACTCCCAGCGCGGTATTGACGCCGGTAAACCGGTCCTGCCTGCCGAGCCGCTGCATCAGGATGCCGAACGTGTCCGGATGCGGTTCGAAGCTGACGATTTTCGCGTCGGGGAATTTGTGGAGGGCGAGGACCGCCGTCTCGCCATCATTGGCCCCGACATCGAAGACGGTGGCAATGGGATAGCGCCAAGCCTCGGCAAGATGCTGGATGTCGGCCCAGGGGTCGTGACCGAATTTGGCTCCGGCCCTGATCAGGAGCAGCCCGTGCCGGGCCAGCACCCGCTTCACCAGCCTGGAGATCTGTGCGCGAAGAACGCCCATCGCCGTATTGTACTCCAGGCTCGTCTGTTTTGGCCGTTGTTGAACGAGGATGATCGACGAGGGGCTTATTAAGTCATTTGGCCCGGCATGACAGCCCCGTTTGAGCCATTGCAAGAGGTGTTCAGGCGAGCAAAAGGGGAGGGCGGCGCCGACAAGCGACCAGGCAAGGTTTGCCACGGGATTTGACGACTCCGCAAAAATCGATAGTTTTCTTGGTCATGAAGGTCTTGAATCACGGCTTCACGCTCACAAGACGGACAGGAATGCGCCTGTGAAGAGCGTCTTGGTGACAGGCGGTGCCGGCTTTCTCGGCTCGCATCTATGCGAGCGCCTGTTGAAGGAAAACAAAGAAGTTATTTGTGTCGATAATTTCTTCACCGGCTCACGCCGCAACGTGGATCAACTTCTCGGCAAGGCTTCTTTCAAGCTGTTGCAACACGACATTACGACACCCCTCCATGTCGAAACCGACGAGATCTACAATCTGGCCTGCCCGGCTTCGCCGAAGCATTATCAGTTCGATCCGGTCCAGACGACCAAGACGAATGTGCTGGGCGCCATCAATGTGCTGGACTTGGCGCGGCGCCTGAAGATCAAGGTCCTGCAGGCCTCCACCTCCGAAGTCTATGGCGATCCGCACATCCATCCCCAAGCGGAAGATTATTGGGGGAACGTCAATCCGATCGGGGCGCGTTCCTGCTATGACGAGGGCAAGCGCTGCGCCGAGACCTTGTTCTTCGATTATATTCGACAATACGACGTCCCGGCCAAGGTCGTAAGGATCTTCAACACCTATGGTCCGCGTATGCAGCCCGATGACGGGCGGGTGGTGTCGAACTTCATCGTCCAGGCCCTGTGCAACCAGGATATTACCATCTATGGCGATGGCGGGCAGACGCGATCGTTCTGCTATGTCGACGACCTGATCGAAGCGCTCATTCGCATGATGGCGACGCCGGCTGATATTCACGGACCGGTCAATATCGGCAATCCCGTGGAGATGACCGTCCGGGAACTCGCCGAACTCATCATCGAGCTGACGGGTTCGGCGTCCCGGCTCAACTTTCGGCCTTTGCCGGCGGACGATCCGCGCCAGCGCCAGCCCGATATTGCCAAGGCGCGCGCGCTTCTGGACTGGGCTCCTTCTGTCGGCCTTCGCGAGGGCCTGGCCAGGACGATCGCCTATTTCGAGGATCTGCTGAGATCGGACGAACACAGGGTGCTACGTAGCCTCAGCCCCGCCCAATGAGGTCTTGAGATCGTCTCCTGGGATGGGCCGCGATTTCAATGCGATTGTTGATTGGTCGGGCTTGGTTTAACCTACCATCTGGCCTGACGTGGGGACTGGCGCCGGGAGAGTGGCATGAAATTTCTGCTCAAGGCATGGGGGCCGTTGCTTCTGGCGTTCGCCCTGATTGTTTCGCCAATCCTGCTTGCACAGGCCCGCGCCCAGCTCATTACGAATGGCGGCTTCGAGACGACGACGGGGTGGACATACGCTGGAGGGTCTACCCGTACGCAGGAAGGCACAATATTTCTCAACCCACCCGCGCATAGCGGGAGTTTCTATGGCACGATTGCCACCGGCGGCGGAACGATTTCGCAATCCATCAATATTCCTACCGCCGGTACTTATCAATTGAGCTTCTATCTGGCGCCGCAATTGTCTCTTTCTCTTGGGACTTTGAATTTCAGTGTCCAGATAGGGGGAACGACTTACAATTTAACCTATGGCATTACGGTCATTGGTTTGGGCGGCTATAATCTTTATACACTTACCGTCAGTTTGCCGGCTGGTGTAACAAATCTGATCTTCACGAACTTGCCGGGCTTGTTGACATCGCCTTTGCGTCTGGACGACGTATCCCTGGTGCAGATCCCTGGTCCCGTACCGGGTACGAGCACGATTTCCTATTTGGTGGTAGCCCTCCTGGCCCTGATGCTGGGACGCAGGCAAATGAGAGACGGGGTGAGGTGGCTCAAGGGCCTGTTATCGACGCGCAGCTCGTAATCCTCGTCACGACTGCGTCGAGAGGTTAGCCGTAAGAAGGTTCAATTGACCTTCAATACGCGTCGCGGTTCCCGTTCAACCAACAAGAGTCGGGTTGTGGATTGTCATTCCGATGCGTAATCTCATTCCGATAGCCGCGCTCCATTTCGGCGCCTTGCGTTAGGGCAACCCATATGCCTCCTCTGCCCATCGAGGTTTCACTGGTCATTTTCGTGATCCTGGTGGGTATCGGCATCGCCGGCTTCTTTGCCTCCTCGCGGCCCTACAATATCTTTGCCGAAAGCTGGCGACAGGCATTCGTGACTATTATACGCCAGCCGGGGCTGTTCTTTGCCGCCTGGTTGATTTTCGCCATTCAGGAGTTGGTGCCACCGGTATCTTTCCTGGTGGCATGGCCTTCGGGGCTGGTTCAGATCGGGCTGCTCGTCGCTTTTCATGCCATGACGACCTATCTGCTCGCCCGCATCGCGTTACGCCTGCATCGGGGCCTCATCCACGAAGAATGGCGCCCCGTAATACCCACCGGCTCTCGGGCGCGGCGGATGGGTTTTTACGTGCTGCTGTGCTGGGCCATCATCGGCCTGCTCAAGCATCCGCCCTTGCCGACTTCGCCTGTTCCGCATGAGCAGCTCCTGCGCGGGGCCATCCTGCTGTCCTATGCCCTCGGCTTCATGGCGACGGCTGGCCTGGCATTGGTGGGACCAGCGGCATCCCTCGACGAGCGTCGGCCGATCCGGACCTCGTTGAGGACGGTATGGCGCGAACCGGTCTCCCTATTGGTCATCATCATCGGCATCAGCCTGCAGATCGGCTTCGTGATGGAGGGGGCAAATCTGGCTCTCAGCCACTACCCGCAGATCGGCGAGCTGCGTCTGTTCGCGGCACCAATCGTCTGGGCCTTCATGGCGCTCGTTCTGTTCATGTCGGAATTCTCGCTGGTGATATTCCTCACGCGCGTCTGGGAGGACCGCTACGAAGAGGACACGCGCAACGCGGCTCACAATTTCAACTGGACCTGAAGCCCGCTTCGCGAAAACGCGCTTTAGGCCAGGGTCGAACTTAGGGTCCGGTGAGCAGAGCTGACCAGTCGAAGCTGTTGCGCTGACACTGGCGGGGCGAAAAGATGGCAAGACCGATGGAATCCCAGGCGCTCGATCGGGAAAGGCCCAGCATGACGCCGAGCTTACGCCGCAGCCATGGCCAGGCGAGGTCCCGAAGATGCAGGCTGGGCACTGCCGCGCCGCCATAGACGGTGATCAGCTCTTCATTGGCGCCTGACATGTCGGTGAGGATTTGGGTAGCATCGCGGTGGATGGTCTCCGTCAGCACGGCTCGTGTCGGCGTGGTGCAACCAGGCCGCATGAAGGAGAATTCGGGGCCGAGCAGGGTCTTGCGTTGGGCTGAGAGCGAAAAGCCGGCTTTTGCGAAAGCCGATGCGATCTGGGCTTCGGGGGCGGGCTGGGGGGTAACACGGGCCTGACGGATTGCCAGGGTCAGCGAACAGACCACCAGCGCAGCAGCCAGAAGATGGAACAGGCGAGTCATGCGGAGGGCTGCATTTGCCCGGGCCGGGTCCGGCAATAAGCGAGTACAAGGATCAGGACAGCGTAGAATGCCGCCAGGAAACTCGCGCCCGTGCCTTCGTGCCAGACCAGATAGCCTTCCTTCGACGCGCAGATCAGGATCAGGCGCAGCCAGTTCAAGGCGAAGGTCGCGCCAATGACGATGAGGAACGCTGCGCGGTCGGAACGACGGAGTGGCCCCCCGAAGCCGACGGCAATGATGGCGTAGGCCATAAGGTTCTGGACGAGTGTGGTCGAGGTGGCGCAGCCCCACATGACGTCGAAGCCGATATTGTCGGCGGGCCGAAGGATATAGGTGCCGTAGCCCGATACATCCTGCCCCGCCATCTGGAGCACTGTTCGCACGATGGTGGCATCGAGCAGCCCAACAACATTGTGAAGGGCGAGGAAGGGCCAGCCGAGGAGCACGAATTGGGCGATGAACGCCAGCAGCGCAAAGGCCGAGGCCCGGCAGCACGGGCGCTTGCGCAAGCGCCACGCCGCAAGAATGGCGAGCGCCAGCGCGGCCGCGAGAGGTATCTGGCGCAGCACGAGCACGCAGACGGCCATCGCCGCGAGGATGAAGGCAGTCTCACCGGCCTGGAAGGGAGCATCGCGCCGCCCGTGCCCGATCAGGCGCACAATCACCGCGATCTCGATCAATTCCAGGACGGAGATCACATTGGGCAGGTCGCCGATCTGGCGCAAGGGCTGCTGGCCCAGCCGATAATAAAACCATTCGAGGCAGACGAGGACAAGGCACCAGCCATAGACGGCCCGACAGGAGACGGTGCGCGAGGGCGCGATTGTTTCAGGAACCGGCGACATGGCCATCGGCGACGGGCTGGCTATCTGGCAGGGCGGCAGGCGCCGTGCCCTCCCGGCGCCGGATCATCACACGCCCGAGCACGAGAATGTCCATGCGTGTCCGCAGGAAGCAGTCGAGCGCCTCGCCGGGCGTGCAGACGATGGGTTCATTCTCGTTGAAGGAGGTATTGAGCACCATCGGAATGCCGGTCTGCTCGAAGAAGGCGGAAATCAGGGCGTGATAGGCCGGGTTGGCCTGTTGCCGTACCGTCTGAGGGCGCCCGGAGCCATCCACATGGGTGATCGCAGGCACAAGGGCGTACTTGTTGGGCCTGACCGGAAGAACCTCGGTCATGAACGGCACCTCGTCGATACCTTCGAACCAATCGGCGGCGTGTTCGGCGAGGATGGAAGGCGCGAAGGGGCGGAACGACTCGCGCCGTTTGATCTTGTGGTTGAGAAGCTGCTTGATATCCGCCCGCCGAGGATCGCACAGGATGGAGCGGCTGCCGAGCGCGCGCGGTCCCCATTCCATACGCCCATCGAACCAGCCGATCACATTGCCGGCAGCGATGGCGGCTGCCGTTACCCGGTTAAGCTCGGCATCATCGCCAAAATGCCGGATCTCGCAGCCCAGGGCGGCAAGATTGGCCGTCTCGGCCATCACAAGCCGATCGATGTCGCCGGAGGCAAAGCCAGGTCCCCAATAGGCATGGTCCATCGCGGCTATGCGCCGGCCGCCGAGCTTGTGCCAGAGGGCGAGGGCGGAACCCAGGGCCCCACCGGCATCACCGGCCGAAGGCTGCACATAGAGGTGACGGAAGGCGGTGGTGCGCCTTATCTTGCCATTGGCCACCGAATTGAGGGCGCAGCCACCGGCCATGGCGAGGTTCGGCAGGCGATATTTGTCCCAGACGGCTTGCAGGATGTGATCGAGGACTTCCTCATAGAAAGCCTGGACCGAAGACGCGATGTCGTGATGGCGTTCGGTCAATGCCTCGCTCGGCGCTCTCGCCGGGCCGAGCAGGTCCTCCAGCGCATCCGAATAGAGCGGGGCGAAGACCGGGGCTCCGTCCTGCCAGTCGAAAGCTATCCTCTCGCGGTGATGCCGGAAATAGCCGAGGTCGAGAGCGAAGGTTCCTGCCGCTTGGAGCCTGATAACGCGGCGCAGCCTTGCGAGGAAGGCCGGCTTGCCATAGGACGCCAGGCCCATGACCTTGTACTCATCGCCATAATGCGGAAAGCCGAGATATTGGGTGAGCGTCTGATAGAACAGGCCGATGGAATGGGGAAACAGGACCCGTTTTTCGATAGCGATCTCGCTGCCACGCCCGCTTCCCCAGGCGGCAGAGGAGAAATCGCCGAAGCCATCGAGGGAGAGGACGGCTGCTTCCTCGAAGGGGGAGGCGAAGAAAGCCGATGCCAGATGGGCCAGATGGTGCTCGATCCGATGCACAACGCCCTTGAAGCGCCGCCCCGGAAAGGCGGCGGCCAGTTCATCGACGATGGAGAGGCGCTTGCGCCTGTTGCGGAACCGGTCGACGACAAGGGCAAGATCAGGCCTGTGGCGTGCCAGATGGGCCAGGCGCTCCAGGCGATGCACCGTCGGGTCGCTGTTGACGGCGACATGGTCGACGTCTCCAAGCCCGATGCCTGCTTCCTGAAGGCAATAGGCGACGGCCTGGCTGGGAAACCCCGCCCAGTGTTTGATGCGGCGAAAGCGCTCTTCCTCGGCGGCCGCGATGATCTGCCCGTCCTTGAGAAGGCAGGCGGCTGCATCGGCGTGGTAGGCGTTGAGGCCGAGGATGATCAAACCAGGACCCTTCCTGTCATTTTGCCAGGCGCCGATCGATCAGGGTCAAGGCGATCAGGCATTCGGCGATCGTACGCTGCAGGGTATAGTACCAACCCGCCCAGCCATCGAGGAAGGCACCTTTCCAGAACAAGGTGTAGACGAACACCAGAAGCGGCGCCGGCCATGCCCTCAGCCGGAGGCGGTCGACCCGGTTCAGTGTGTCCCTGGGGGCCGCCAGCAGATGGTCGGCCTCGATATGCGCATAGCGCTTTTGCGAATCGACCCATCTGAGAAGGGGTTTGCGGTCGTCGTGATAGATGGGCGCCGCCAGGGTGCCGACTTCGCCCGCCACGGTCACGCGATGGCCATGGCCCTCGTCGCGATAGCGCGCCGCCTGCCGGCGGTAGAGCACGGTGCGAGCGGGATAGAGGGTCCCACGCAGGGCCCTGCCATGGATGCGATAGATGAACGTCGTCGAATAGCCCTGCGCGGTTTCTTCGCGGAGGGACTGAATTTCGCGAACGAGATCCTCGCTCAATTCATAATCGGCATCCAGCGAGAGCACCCACGGCGTGTCGACGAGGCCAAGGCCGAAATTGCACTGGCCGGCAAAACTGTCGAAGGGGCGATGCACGACCTCGACATTGGCGTATCGGCTGGCGATCTCGAGGGTCTCGTCCGTACTGCCGCTGTCCACCAACAGAATACGGGGCGCCCAGTCGAGCCGCTCGAGGCAGCGTGCCAGATTCGGGGCTTCGTTGAAGCTCAGGATCAGGACCGTCGTCCGCGGTGCGATCAAGTCAGACATGAACGGCTCTTCCGGCGAGGGCGACTTCCCTCGCCTGAGCGAGGACTGCCTCCTGGTAGACATCGACCATGGCCGATGCAATGCCCGGCCAGGAGAACTGTTCGCGTGCCGTCTTCTCGCCGGCCTGTCCCAGCCTGGTGGCAAGATCCGGGTCTGCCAGAAGGGAGGAAAGCGCTGCGCCCAGCGCCTTGGGGGAGGCGTCGACGACCATGCCGCAGCCGGCGCTGGCGACCACGTCGGCCAGGCCGACTTCAGGGCTGACGACCACGGGACGGGCGCAGGCCATTGCCTCCAGGACGGCATTGCCGAAATTCTCCGAATGGGAAGCCAGCGCGAAGGCGGCGCAGTTGCGCAGCAAGGACCATTTCTCCTCGCCATGCACGGGGCCCACGAAGCGGATGCGGGCATCGAGCCCCAACGCAGCCACGCGTGCCCTCAGCCGGGCGGTTTCGCCCTCGTCATCGTTGCCGGCGATGACGAGATCGGCATCGGCGACGAGCTGCATGGCATCGATCAGACGCGCGATGCCCTTCTTCCAGCTGATCCGGCCCAAAAAGAGGACATAGGGCCGGGAGCGGTCCGGCGGAAAGAGGCTGGCACCGGCAGGCGGCATCTCGATGCCATTGGGCACCAGGGCGAAAGCCCGAGCCGGCAATCCCAGTTTCTCGATGTCGAGGCGTTCGGATCGACTGGTCACATGAATGGCCGCCGCCCCGGCAAGGTTGGCCCGGTCGAAAGCCCGGATCCAGGCCGATTTCAACATCCGGCTCTTGCGCTGGATCAGGCCCTCGACGAGCATCCCACGTGGCGCCAGCAGATAGGGAACGGCGTTTCGCTGTGCCAGCCTCGCGGCAACGGTAGTGGGCCACAGGAATACGGAATGAAGATGCACGATATCGAAGGAAGCGATGTGCCGTGCCAATGCGCGGCCCATGGCGGGAGAGCGGTAGAGACGTCGTCCGAGGCCGGTGGGGAAATAATGGACGTCCACCCCATCGAGCCGCACGGGCCTGTCGGTCGGGACCGGCAGGATGCCGGCGCCGTCGACATTGGTGGTGTAGACATGCACATCGCAGCCCTGGCCCGCCAATGCACGGCACAATCCGTGCACGGCATGAATTGGTCCCCCATAGCGTAAGGCTGGCAGATAGGTCGGCACCACATGGAGGCAGCGCAGGGTCAAGATATCGGCCCCGGCGCGGCGCGGAACCGGGTCTTGACCCGATGCGCCAATGAATAACCTTCGCGCCAGCCCAGTGCCTTCCAGGCGCGCCCAACCATTGCGGCGGTCCCTGTTTCGTAGGGAAGCGTGAGCAGCATGACGAGCAGGCGGTCGAAGAAGACCTCGGGTGCGAAATGCGTCGTAAATACCTGACGCGCGCGCTGGCCCATGACCGCGGCCTGTCCGCGGACCTCCTTCAGGATATGCGGTATATGCATGATGTCCTTTTCGGCCACGAACAGGCTGAAATCCCGCCAGGGAATATCGGGTGGCGCCTGCCAGGCATCGGCGATGATCACTGGTGCACGGCCAAGGGCCATCGCTTCGAAAAGACGGATGCTGGCGGTGCCGAAGCCGCGGGGGCAAAGGGCGAATTGCGATTGGAGCAGCAGTTCGCGATAGGTCGCATGATAGTCGAAATCGGCGAAGCGGGCCGGCGCCGCTGCAAGTTCGAGGCACGGCGTATCCGGAGTGTCGAGCGCCAGGAGGCGTTCGCGTATCGGATGGGTGCTGGTTCGGCCCAGAAAGGAAAACAGATAGGCAGGTTCCTTCTGCGGCGGGGAGGCCGCCGGGGTGGGGGCATCGGGGTCTGGGAGATAGCTCCAGCTCCGCGCCCAGGGCAGGGTCCTGGTGAGGGATGGATAGGCCCCGGGCAGCACGGCGTAGGGCCAGTCCGATTCCGAGAACAGGAAATGCCTGGCCGTGGGGCGGGTCCTGACCCGGCGCCGCAATAGCGGCAGGTCCGCAAGGCCGACATAGCCACTGTCGAGATGCAATACGATATCGGGGACGTCATCGGCAGCGGCGATCCGGAGGGCCGAGGGCGGATGCAGCGCCGCCAGCCGGCGGGCTTTCGAGAGAGCTGGGTTTTCCCGCAAGGCGGTCAAGAGGAGACAAGGGCCTGCCATCAAATCCGTCTTGTCAGCGCGTTGCCAGCCTGGTTTCCAGCCAGGAGCGCATGCGTGGCGCCACCAGCCGGATGAACAGGGCAGTGAGAAGAACCGAAACCACCACGCCGCCGACCAATTTCGCCAGGCTGACTTCCAGCAGGGCGGCCTGGACCAGGATGGCACATGCCGAGGTAAAGCCCAGCAGCGGCCCGGCGCGCGGGGCATGCACGAGCCATCGGTAGATGCGACCATAGAGATAGCCGAAGACGAAGATGACGGCCATCATCAGCAAGGGGCCGAAATCGATGTAAAGCTCGGCCATGTAGCCCAGGCTGATCGAGGTGCCGCGATAAGTTCCGGAAAGGCCACCCGTATAGTAATTGGTGCGGCGGGTGTCATCGACCTGGCTCTTGTCGGCAAACACGATGCGCGGCATGAAGGGGCGGCTTGCTGCATCCAACAGGAGCGCGCCCTTCTCGTGGGGAATGGTCTGCGGCACGCGGGCGAGAACGACGGCGAACAATTCGACATAGGAGATGCGGTGGAGCATCTTTCCGGTTGCATCCGACATCGATGCACCGTCGAGCCGACCGAGCAGCTGGGCAATGGTGGCCAGCCGGTCGCCGAGGTCGAGCGTGACGGCCTGCGAGGCCGAACCGCCGGATGCGGCGTTGCGATAGTCTTCCTTGATGGCGGTCCATAGGATCCCGCTGACGACGATCAGGCAAACCAGGATCGCTCCACCCAGCAGGTGGAGACCGCGCAGGCGGGTTCCGGCCATGGCTGTGGCAAAGAGGGTGAAGAACATCACCGTCTTGAAATCGGAGAAATACCCACCCGTGCTCATGGCAAGTTCGGCTAGAAAAGCACAGACGAACAAGGGGTTGCCCAACTGGTTTCGCACGAAGGATGCATAGGCGAACATCATGAAGAACGCCCATTTCAATCCGGCCAGCGCCAGGAGTGGCTGCGCAAGGCCGGGGATGAGGGCGGCAGCCTGGAGCGCGCCGACCGCGACGATCGAGGCCGCGAGATAGAGTGAGAACCAGGTGGCGAGGGGCTGAGCCAGCACCAGTTCCCTCGCCTGCCGGCTTACAGCCCTGTCGGGGGGCCCGCTGCCGAGCCGTATGCCCACTGCCAGGAACAGCAGGCCGAACAGGGTCAGGATGATCGCCGACTTGTTGTCCCCGCCATAGATCGTATAGGCGCTGACATCGATACCGAGCCAGTTGGCATGGAAGGCCGATATCGATGCCTGCAGCCATTGATAGGCGAAGATGAACAGCCCGATCGGCGGCTCGCCGGGCCGCCACAGCAGGGCAATGCCCGCAACGAGCACGACCAGACTGAAGGTGGTGAGCAGGGCGTTCTCGCCCGGCAGGTTCAGGATGGCGAGCAGCACTGCGCCGACGATCACGGCCCCAGGCAGAGGGGCTGCCGAGCGCGGGGAGGTGGCCGACATCGGCATCAGGTCAAGGCTCCTGATATCCTGCGCGGGAAGGCAGCCTTCTCGAGGCAGGACGACAGGGCAGCCTCGATGCCATCGACCGCCGCGCCTACGCTATAGCGCTGAACCAGCGACGCCAGGGCTGCCTTCATGCCAGCACCCCCGGGCAGATCGATGAGGGCTGCAGCAAGAGCCTTGACGTTACCGGTTTCGACGGTCCGCCCGCTGTCGGAATCGACAGCCAGGTCGGGCGCGCAGCCGCATTGGTCGGATACGATGACGGGCCGCCCGCAGGCCTGCGCCTCGTTGGCCACGAGGCCCCAGGTTTCCTGGCCGGAAGAGGTCAGCGCCAAGCCGTCGCAGGCCGCATAGAAGGCCGGCATTTCGCTCTGGTTGCGAAAGCCGAGGAAATGCAGCCGCACCTGGGCCTGCGCGGCGCGTGCCAGCACCGCCTCGCGCATCGGACCGTCGCCCGCGATCATCACTTCGATTGCGTGTCCTCCGCTGCGGCATAGCGCAGCCGCCTCGATCAGATCGAGCGGACGCTTGCGTTCGATCAGCTTGCCCGCAAACGCTATGACGCGACTGCCCTCGGCAATGGACAGTCCGGCGCGCAGGGCTTCGCGGGCCTGCGGCGTGGCCCGCGTGGCAAACCAGTCCGTATCGATGCAATGGGGTGAAAAGTGCAGCCGCGTAGGCGGATAGCCATAATGGCGATAATAGGCCAGGGAGTTCTGCCCGACATAGAGCGCCGCATCGAAGAAGCGCAGCAAACGGGGATAGGCGGCCTGCTTCGCCCAGGCCTTCAGGCGCCGGCGCGGTGTCAGCAGATGGCTGTCTCCTCTTACCAGGACGGGTATGTTGAGGCGCCGGGCAGCGACAATACCCTGCAGATAGGATTTGAGCGCCCAGCCGCAAACGAGCAGGGCATCGAAGCCACCCTCCCGCAAGGCCTGCGCGATGGCAGGCGTATCGCAGCCGAAGAAATGGTCCACGCCCGGTTTCCTGGCCTTGTTGGCGAGGAATTGATGGGGATAGCCGGCGGCGAGGTCGATATCCCAGTCGAACGCAACCCCGAAGCCGGCATCGGCCTGCTGCCGGGGCGTGGGATGGTGCGCGAAGAAGACCTCCAGGTCCATGCGCCTGGCGAGCTCCCGGAAGATAGGTGCCTGGTATTGGATCGGATGGGAGGTGAGAACAGCCAGGCGCATGATCAGCGCAGCTCGTCGAAAATGGCGCCATAGCGGCCGGCAATGGTCTTGGCCGAAAAAGGCTCCAGGAGATCCCGCCGGGCCTGACCGAGGCTGGCGGGGTCGAGGGCGAGGCGTTCCAATCCAGCGGCGATGTCCTGCGCCAGGCCCGCCAGGCCGTTGGCGTCCGCGAAGGAGAAATTGATGCCCCCACCGACCGCCGCGAGAAGGGCATGGGCGCTGGACAGGCGGTGAAACAGTGAAAGATAGGGGCGCCGCGTCAGCAAGGCAGGATAGATCTTTGACGCTGTATAGTGGGCTTCGTCCGAGCCGACCAGCAGGAGGCCTTGGGACTCGGCCATCAGCCCCAAGGCCTCGGCATAGGCGAGGCGTTGGGGGGTCTCGACGACGAGATCGGCGACTTTCTCCGCCTCGGCAAGCGGAAGGATGGAGAAGGTATCGCCGCCATGGGCCTGATTGCTCGTGCCGATGAAATGAAGACGCAGGCGCGCCGCCAGACGTGGCTGGCGTGCTCTCATTTCGGCAAGGCCTTTGAGCAGGGCCTGGAAAAGCCCCCACGAGCGCGGCAGCGCCGTGCCGACATAGCTCAGATTGATCATCGCAGGATCGAGCCGGCTTTGGCGGGTGCCAGGCATGGTCCCGAGGAGGTCCAGATCGCCGGGATCCCCGCCGATGGGCAGCGCCGCCATTCGCGATGTATCGAGCCAGGAATGGCGCGCGGCCAGTTCCTGGTTCTGGCGTTCGGAGACCGATGTGACGAAGCGGGCCTTGCGCAGGGCCGGTCCTTCGAGGCGAAGCGCGAGCTGATGGGATAACCCAGCCTTGCTCAACGGTTTCTGGTCTCCGCCCCACGCCGAAACCCAGGGGTCCTGGAAATCGAGCACCACCGGCACGCCAAATTTCGGCTCGATCCAGCGCGACATCAGCATGGGATAGAAGGGCGATCCCGTGATCAGCACGGCGTCGATCCGTCTGGTCGAGAGCAGGTCGGCCGCGCGGCGGGAAAGGGCCGACCAGGCCCGCAGGCCGAGATCTCCGATGCCGAACCGGCGTGTCATGCGGGCTTGCAGGGCGGAAACCTTGATGATCTCCAGAGCCGGCGAGACCAGGCTGCCGAGTAGTGGATCGGGTTCCTGTTCGTAGAAGCGGTCATCCACGCAAAGGATGACAGGGGTCCAGCCCGCTGCCGGTAGGTGATTGGCCAGATGCCGAGCCCGATGCACGCAGGCGAGGTTGGACGGCGGGAAATAGGGGGAGACGATCAGGACGGTGCGCGGGCGGGTCATGCCCGCCTCCGCGACGAGCCGTTCAGGGATTGGCGCGCCAGATCGACCACGATCACGCTTTCTCGGTCCCAATTATAGGTTTTCTGCGCGAGATCGAAGGCGCTTGCCCGAGCCTGGGCCAAGCGTGCCGGATCCTGCAGCAGGCTGTCGAGGCTGGCAGCCAGGCTCACGGCGTCGTCGGCTGTGAAAAGCGCAGTGGCAAGCGGATGCGAGCCGGCGAACGCCCGCTGGGCCGGCGTATCGGACAGGATGGCTGGGAGCCCGGCCATGAGATAGGTGAACAGTTTGTTGGAGAGGGCGAACGCATTGTTGGCCGTATGCCCCGGTTCGGCACACAGGCCGAGATCATGGCCGGCGGCCAGCCTGACGAGCTCGCCGGGGAGCGCGGAGGGCAGGAAATGCAGGCGCTCCGGCACGCCTTCCTGTTGCGCAAGGCGCCGCAACTGGCCTGCATAGGGCGCACCCGCATGGCCGCGCAGGTAGAGGTGCGGCCTCGAGGCCGCCCTTGCAATGGCCTTGATCGCGCATTCGAGGCCGCGATCGGGACCGATGACCTGCGAGAACCAGTAGAGGGACGGACCCGGATCGGCCGTACCCTTGGCGGTTGGCACATTCGGGGCCTGCGACAGCGGAAAGCTGTTCAGCACAATTTGCGGGAGAGGCACTGCGTAGGCCCGCGCATAGGCCCGCGCAATCTCCGGCGAGGCGGCGGTGATATAGCGGCATCCCGGCAAGGCGGCTGCCTCGATGGCGCGCAGATGCGAACGGTTCGCCTCGGCCGCCGGGCCGTCGCGCCACTCGCCCAGATGGAAATCCTCGGCATCGAAGGCATAGCCAGCGTGGAAGCGGCTGGCAGCGGCCCTGGCAGCCGGCAGGGCCGGGGGATAATGGGCGATGTAGAGATCCGCCGGGACGCGGCTGGCGGCGGCGATCAGGGCTGGCGTGAACGCGCTGAACGCCCGGGAGCTGAAAAGGCGCCTGCCGCTCGCGGCGTGTGCTACGCCCGCAAGTTCCTGGCCGAGCCGACGCAGGCGCCAGCCTGCCCGCGAGCGCAGGTCGATGCGCTCGATCCGGAATGGTGCCTCGCGCAGGATGGATTGGTCGCGCGGCTCTACGCCCTCCAGCATGCGGGTCGCGACGACGGTGACGGCGAAGCCGGCCTGGTGGAGGGCATGCGCCTCCTTGACCACGCGCGGATTGGATCCGAGCTGGCCCGGGGTGAGGATGCAGATATGCGACCCCGGGTGGGGGCTCGTCATGTCCGCTCCATCTGGTGGGCAGGACAGCCGTGGTCGGCGCCTCCCAGGCGTTGCCTGAGCCCGCCGGCCAGGGCGGTGCGATAGGCCGGCCATTGATGACGGCGGGCCGTCTCGAGCGCGCCGGTCCGCATAGCCTGCAGACGCTGGCGGTTGTCGAGACACCAGGCAAGGGCCTGCATCAAGGCCTCTGCGTCGGCCGAAGGAATGACGAGCCCGTTCTCGGGGGTCACGAGATCAGCCGCGCCCGTCATGTCTGTGACGATTACAGGCAGGCCATGCGCCATGGCCTCGGCCACGACCATGCCGAAACCGTCGGCAAGGCTTGGAAACACCAGGACATCGGCCTGCTCGAAAGCCTGGAACAGCTCGGCACGCGGGCGGGGGCCGTGAAGGCGGATCGTGTCATCAGCCGGGGCGAGAAGATCGGCAGGCAGCCCAATCTGGCCATAGATGTCCAGCCTGGCATATGCGGCGACCGGCAATCGGCGCCAGGCTTCGAGGAGATATGGCACGCCCTTGCCGAGGGTGATGTTGCCGGCATAAACAGCTCGGAGAGGTCCCGTATCGCTCCCGCGCGGGGGCCGGGACCGATCAAGCACCGGAGGAGCGCCGAGGGGGACGACCAGGATCTTCGCGGGATTGGCACCCCCGGCGATATGGGAGCGCGCGGTAAGGGCGGAATTGGTGACGATGAGATCGGCGAGCCCGATCTCCGCGTCGCGCCTCGCCTGCCTCCGCGCAAAGCGATCCGAGAAATAGGCGGCATTGGCGTCGTCGAGCTGCTTCCACCGGGCCAGTTCGCGCTGGCGGATGCTCTCGAATTGCCGGCTGCTGAGCGAGGGCAAATGCAGGATGCGTCGAGTTCCTTCATGCGCAGCGCGCTGGAAGCTCGCCAGCGCCGTATATTCGAAGGCATGGATGGCCTCGGCGCCGGGCACGTGGCGGCTGGCGACGGCCGCATCGAAGCGGTGGCTCATCAAGTCCCAGAGGCGGTCGACGGTCACTGGTCCGGCGCCGCCCTTGGTCGCCACGCTGCGCAGGATTTCCCATGCCGGATAGGTCTGCACGAGGCTATGCGGGATCGTCTCGATCGAACGGTGCAGCAATTTCTGTCTCAGCGCCGCGGCCTGGCCCGACGGCAGGGCGCGCAGCAGGCGGTCGCCCCACCCTTGCCCGGAATAATGAAAACTGGTCACGAAGGTCTTCAGCCAGCCTTGTTCATGCAAGGCCAGTGCGATCTGCTGGGCATGCGGCATGGTACCGGGGTAGCTCAGTACCGACCTCATGCTGCAGCCCTCGAACGCCGTCCCGCGATCATGGCCTCATAGATCTGCAGATAGCGGTCGGTGACGGCATCCTCGCTATAGAGCATTTCGACCCGCTGCCGGCACGCGGCTCGCTCGATCCTCTCGAGCCTGGCGACTGCCGCCGCCATTTCCTCGACGGTGTCGACGACATATCCGGTGTGCCCATCCTCGACCACTTCGGGAACGGCACCGCGACCGAAGCCGATGACGGGCGTGCCGCAGGCCATCGCCTCTGCCATCACGATGCCGAACGGCTCTTCCCACAGAATGGGCATCAGCAGCGCGGCGGCGCTGCCGAGCAACTCGTCCTTTTGCCGGTCGTCGACGGGCCCGACATAATCGACATCGCCATCACGCAGATGCGGAGCGACATGGGCCTCGAACCAGGCCTGGTGTTCCCCGGCCAGATTGCCGGCGATGATCAGCCGCCGGCCGGCCAACCGGGCCGCTGCGATGGCCAGGTGCGGCCCCTTGATTTCTTCCACACGTCCCAGAAAGACCAGCGGCGCGTCGTCCGGCACCTGTTCCCGGAAGGTATAGGTCTCGCTCGGCACACCGTTGGGAACGATGTGCCAGGCGCCGATATGCCTGACATGGCGCACCATATGCTCGCTGATGGCTGAGAATTGCAGCGTGCCGCGTGACAGGCGTTGCGCCAGCCCGGTTGTGCGCGGGCTGATTTCGCGCTGGTAGGTCATCAATTTTGGGATAGCACGCGGTAAAAGCGGTGCCAGATAGGCCAATCGCGAGAAGCTGTGGATGATATCGAAGCGCTGGCCGGCGATCGCCCTCGCCAGTTCGCCGGCATTCCTGAGCGTGTCGAAGCGCGAAAGACTGCTCGCGCCGGGCCAGGCCCGTTTCGGCACCGGGCATTGCGAGGCAGGGTGTGCGAACAGGGTCAGGTCATGGCCACGCGCCACGAGGCGGCGCGCCAGCATGTCGACCACGCGTTCGATGCCGCCATAAAATTGCGGCGGCACCGGCAGTTCGGGATCGCAGGTGAGGGCAATCCTCATGGAGCGATCTTCACAAGCCGGCTTTCCCGGGCGAGGGCGGGCGGCAGCGAACGGTAGAGGTTGCTCATGTCGTCGGCGACATCGGACTGGCTTCGTAAAGGACCTTGGAATTTCGGCAGAGGGCCCTGGGATTTGCGAGCCACGAGCCGCTCGATCGCCTTGGCCCAGTCCGGTACAGAGCCGGGCCTAAGCAATTCGCCGCCTGCCGTCCCGGCCAGAAGTTCGGCGATGCCGCCGAGATCCGATCCCAGCACGTAGAGACCGGCCGCCTGTGCTTCCAGCACCACCAGCGGGCCGGTTTCCAGCCAGAGCGAGGGCACGAGAAGAACATCATGGGCGGCCAGGGCCTCGGCGATGTCTCGATGAGGCAGGGACGGGAGGAACCGGACGCGCGGGTCGCCCGCGGCCAGGGCCCGCACTTCAGCCTCATAGCCGTCGTTCTCAGCCGCGTCGATGGCGTGGATGGAAAGTTCGACGGGTGTCTCCAGCGGCAGCCTGCGGAGGGCGGCAACCGCGACATGAATGCCCTTGGCCCTGTCCCATCGTCCGAGATAGACGAGCCGCAGATTGATACTCTCGGATCTCTTCCGAGCCGCTGCCTGCACGGCCTCCGCCAGGTAGGAAGCCGCGAGGCCATGGTGGCTGAGCACGAGTTTGTCGGATGGCGCGCCATTGCGCGTCAGCGTGTCGGCGAGCCATTGGCAGACGGCGACAAGGCGGTCGCTCAGCTCGAAGGCCTCGTTCAGCTCCTGCCCTTTCCCGATGGCGAGCGCCCTTGCCGAAAGCGCGGTGGCAAGGCGTGTGCGGCCCTGCAGGGTCCTGGCGGCAAGGGCACGGGGCAGCCGGCCGATCGCCCATGCGGCCGCGCGAGGCGCACCGCGGCTCTCCGCCCAGCAAGCGCCACAGCGGATCTCCTCGACCATTCCGTCGCAAGGGACCTCTCCGAAGTGCAGCAAGGTACCGCGCAGGCATACGGTCCCGGCGACGTGAAAGGTGAGGACGGTCCTCAGCCCCTGCGCGCGGGCGGCACGCAGATGGTCGAGACCGCATCCTGTCGTCCAGGAATGCTGGTGATAGATGGCGTGTGGGTTCAGCCGCAGCAGGGCTTCGAAACGATCGAACTGGCCATGCCGGCGCGTTGCGCCACCAGACTGCCTTGCCTTGGGCAGTTCGACCGGATAGGTCCACACCGTCGCACCGCGGTGCTCGTAGCGATCCGGCGCGCCGGGTACTCGCGGCACGAGCACGGCGCATTTCAGGCCCTTGAGGGAGAGTTCCTGCACCAGCCCTTCCAGATAGATTTCGGTGCCGCCGAGATCGTAGGGCGGATACCAGGCGGTCGCCATGACGACATCAGCTGGCGTCTCGTTCATGGCCGCCCCATCATGGACAGCAGGCCGTGCACAGCGCGCAGCCCCAGCAGACGGGCGAGCGGCGTTGCGATACGCGCATGCCGCGATTGCCGCAGGCCGAGTGTGCGCCCTGCGGCGCTCGCTTCGAAAAAGCTTTTGTCCTCGCAGCGCAGCAGACCACGTCCGGCATTGTCGTAAAGGTCACGCAAGGTGGCGATGCGATCGGAAGTCAGGGTGCCGCGTTCGCGCCACAGTGCCTCGATCTGCCGGCCGTTGCGGAGCACGTCGCGCCAGAACTGTACGGGATCGCGCCGCGACAGGCTTTGTGCCGCGATCCGGTAGTGGGCGCCGATATGGGCGCTGGGCACGAGGCGCCCACCATGGAACGCCGCGTCGAACATAAAGCGGGCGTCCTGAATCACCGGCAGATCGGGGCGAAAACCGCCGATCGTCTCGACCAGCTCTCGCCGATAGAGCAGGGCGCCCGTGGTGATCCAGACATGGCTGGCGATCGCTCTTTCCGCGTCCTGCCGCAGCGCTGGCCAGTCGATGCTGCGGATTTGTGAGAGGACGGGAGAGCCTTGCTCGTCCGTGCTGAACTCCTGATAGTCACAGACGACCACATCGGCGTTCTCCGCAGCGGCAAGGCGCCGTTCGATCGTGCCGGGCGTGAGCAGATCATCCGCGTCGAGAAACAGCAGCCATTCCGAGCGGGTTTCGGCGATGCCGCGATTGCGCGCCGCCGAGACGCCGCGATTGGGGCCTTCGATGACGCGATCGGCGGGCAGATAGCGCCGCGCGATATCGGCCGAACCATCGGACGAGCCATCGTCGACGACGATGAGTTCTGCGAGGCCGGGCTGGCCGATGGCGCTTTCGAGCGTCTGCGCCAAGGTTTGACCGGCATTGTAGCAGGGGATGATAATGGCGACGCTTGTCATGTCAGCCCGCTTTTCCGGAGGATGGCGCATGGGCAAGCAGGGGGAGCGCGCCGCGTAGATCAGCGCTGCCGGAAGCGAGACGCCCAGAGCCGCGGCCCTCGTCAGCTGCGTGCCGCCACGCAGATAGCCGGGCCGGCGCGTCTCACTGGCGATCACACGCAGGAGGGCGAAGAGCACTTTTGCCCAGCTTCGTCCGGTCTTGCGGCGGAAATAGGCGGTTTGCTGCATCAGGCGCGGGGCCGCCTCCATCATGGAGCGGGAATACCAGGTCCCGTTCTCCTGGTGATCATGATGTTCGGCTTTGAGGTCGGGATGGCGGATCAGGCGCAATCCGAGCTGCTTGAGGCGGTGCGAGAACTCGGCGTCCTCGAAATAGCGCTCGAGCCTGGCATCGAAGCCGCCTGCAGTCAGGAAATCCCGCCGGCTGATGGCGAGGGCACCGGTGGGCAGGAAAGTCAGGGCTTCGTCATCCTGCCCGGTCGAGGGCAAGCCATCTGCCCGGTCTATCGCTGCCTGATGCGGCCAGACCGCGCCCAACACGGTCCGTGGCATCCGCCCCATCAGCGAGAGCAGATGGGGAATGAAGAACCTGTCGAGGGCCATGTCGTCGTCCATGAAGAGAAGGATGTCGCAAGACGCGGCTTCCGCACCGGTGTTGCGGGCCAGGGCGACATTGGCCTCAGCGAGTCTCATGCAGCGCAAGGAGGCGAAATACTCCGAAAAGCGCTCCAGGGCCGAAAGATCGGCGCCGGGGGTCTGGTCGACGATCACGATGTCGAGATCGGCGGCGTGGTCGATGGTCGCCAGCCTCGTGAGCAGGTCGGGCAGCCTTTCAAGGCGACGGAAGGTCGGCACTATCACCGAGACGGCCGCAGTCATGGGCGCCCGTCTCCCTTGGTTATGCGCCGAGCCCAGAGATTGTCTTCCGGCAGCGGCTGCCCCGGAGAATAGGTCTTTCCGTCGACCGTCAGCACTTCATAGCCGAAGCCGGAGAAATAAGCGGGCAGGTCTGCGTCCGGGATCCTATAGCGGAAATGGGATGGCAGATGTTCGAACAGGATGTGGCGTGGCCTGAGTGTGGAGTGACGGAACATGTCGTCGATGACGGCAAGGTCATGGCCTTCGATGTCGACTTTCATGACGGCGATGTTTTCGATCCCCAGCCGACCGGCGAGGTCACCAATCGTCACGGCCATGGCCAGGAAGCCGCGCGCCTCACCCGGCTTCCTCGGGCGTGTAGTGCCGAGCGCGCCGGCTTCGGGAAGACCGAATTCGATGAAGTCGGAAGATCTTGAGAGCGGCGACGTCACCGGCAGGACACGATCCTCGGCCCCGCTCAGGCGGATATTGTCGAGAAGCCGGGCGCAAAGGCCGGGATGAGGTTCGATGGCGACGACACGCCCGCCTGGACCGGTCAGACGGGCGGCAGCCAGGCTGTACTGGCCGACATTGGCACCGACATCGACGATCGTCGCATCGGTTTCGATGAGGGACTGGAACAGCGCAAAACTCGCCGGCTCGTAGCTGCCCTCCTGGAACATGGCGTGCTGCACGTAGTCGATCAGGTCCAGCTTGAAGGTGCCATAGGTAAAGCGCGCCGTGACAAACCGGAACGGACGGCTGGAGCGCAGCCAGTCGTAGATCCGCAGCTTCAGCGGGTGGTCCGGCATACGAGCGTAAAACCGCAAGAGCCTTGCCCGCCAGGGCAGGGATGATGTCACGGCCATTCCGGCCTTTCGATCGCGATCGGCACGGTCAGGCAGCCACGGTCATAGGACTGCTGGAAATCGAACCCCACCCCTCCCGGGTCGGACTGCACGACGTCGAAACGCACGGGCAGGGACAGGCGATGGAATTCCTCGACCCGCGGCTTGATCAGCCACAGATGGATCTCATAGCTGCCCCGTGCCAGCGGCAGCGGGCCGATCGCCAGGGAAATGCGATTGGCGCCAGGCTGGAGATCGAATTCCTGGCCATGCATCGGCGCCGTCGAAGAATAGATGAGCTTGCGCCCCAACTCGTCGTGAATCTCGATTTCGATCGCCGCTCGCCGCCGATCGGGAGATTGGAGGACGCAGGTGAGAACGAGCCGGTCTCCATAGGCGATCTGGCTGCTGGCGAGCGTGACGCTGGCGATATGCGGCCCCGGCGGGGGCCTGTCCTCGGTGACCGTGCCGTCATCGCTGCGGAACAAGGAGGCGTAATGGGCGATGGTTTCGGCAGCCGGTCCCCGATGCAGGATGCGTCCTCCATCGAGAAGGATGGCATTCTGGCACAGAGCTCCGACCGCACTGAGATTATGGCTGACCAGCAGGACGGTCCGGCCCCGGCCAGCGATTTCGTTCATCTTGCCCAGGCTCTTTTTCTGGAACTCGGCATCACCAACCGCGAGAACCTCGTCCACGACCAGGATTTCCGGTTCTAGATGGGCGGCGACGGCAAAGGCGAGACGCATATACATGCCGCTCGAATAGTGCTTGATCGGCGTGTCGATGAATTTCTCGACCCCGGAAAAGGCGACGATCGTGTCGAATTTTCGGGCGATCTCGACCCCTGTCATGCCGATGATGGCGCCATTCAGGCGAATGTTCTCCCGGCCGGTCAGCTCGGGATGAAAGCCGGTTCCCACCTCCAGAAGGCTGGCGATGCGCCCGCGAATTTCGACGCGTCCTCGCGTCGGCGCGGTGATGCGCGACAAGATCTTCAACAGCGTCGATTTTCCGGCGCCGTTTCGCCCGATGATCCCCACGACCTCTCCGGGCTGCACGTCGAAGGTGACGTCGGACAATGCGAGGAAACGGTCCTGCTCGACGGCGGGCCTTCCCGGGCCGCCAAAGGGCCTGGTTACCGCGCCGACCAGCGCTTCGCGAAAGGTGCGCAGCGAGGGATTGTAGCCGGCACGGGCATATTCCTTGCTCACGCCCATGGCGCGGATGCTGGGTGCGGTCATGGTCTAGGGAAAAGCCCGGCCGTTGTCAGAGGATGTCCGCAAAACGCCGCTCCACGCGTTCGAAATACCACACACCCAGGGCAACCAGCCCCAGCGACAGCATCAGGGACAAGCCGATGGATGGCCAGTCGAAGGGATGTCCCAGAAACACCGAGCGGAAACCCTCCACCAGGCCCGCCATCGGGTTGAGAAACAACAGCCAGCGCCAGGGCTCGGGCACCAGGCTTGCCGGATAGACCACCGGGGTGACGAACATCCAGAACTGGAGCAGGAAGGGTACGACGAAGCGAAAGTCACGATAGGTGACCGTCAGAGCCGAGAGCCCGATGCCGACACCCAGGGCGCAAAGGATGGTGCCGGCGATCAGGAAGGGAGCCGCCAGCAGGTTCGCACTCCAGCCCACCCCATAGATCAGCATCATCGCCAGCAATACCACGGTCGCGATCACGAAATCGACTAGGCCGACGCCCGCGGAGGCCAATGGAATGATCAGCCGCGGGAAATAGACCTTGCCGACCAGATTGATGGAGCCAATCAGCGAGCCGGCCGCCGCCGACACGGTGTTGGAGAAGAAGATCCAGGGCAGCAGGCCTGCATAGACGAAGATCGGGTAGGGCGAACCGTCGGCGGGGATCTGGGCGAGACGCCCGAACAGCACGGAAAACACCACCATCAGCAAAACGGGCTGGATGATTGCCCAGGCAAAGCCCAGCACGGTCTGCTTGTAGCGAACCTTGACGTCGCGTTGCGTCAACACCCAGACGAGTTCGCGGTAGCGCCAAAGCTCGCGCAGGTCGGTGAGGCTCCACAACCGATCCGGACCGATGATCGTGACCACCTGCGGCAGTTCCGGTGGAAGCGGGTCGGCCCGCATCGGATCAGAATCGGCTTGAAACAAGATGGTCGACCTGTGCGGCGAACTGGGAGAAGGCAAAGCGGCTGGGGCGCTCCGGGTGGGGCCGGTCTCTATCGAGACAGGCAATGACCGCCTCGGCGAGAGCCTGGGGAGCGTCAGGGTCGATGAGGGTGCCGAGTTTTCCGTCCGCCAGGGCATCGCAGCTGCCATCTTGGTTGGTCGCGACGATGGGCAATCCTGTGGCGGCTGCCTCCAGGAAGACGATGCCGAACCCCTCTCCCGTGCTCGGCATGGCAAAGACGTCTGCCAGGCGGTAGATATCCGGCAGTTGGTCATGGGGGACCGGCCCGGTAAAGCGGATCAGGTTTGATACCCCCAGCCGTCGCCCGATCCCGGCGAGGCGGTCGTGATCGTCCCCATCGCCGGCGATGAGGTAGAGTATGTCCGGATAGCGGCGGCTGATCCGAGGCAAGGCCTCGATGACACGGTCATGGCCCTTGTAGCGCTCCTGCGAGGACAGGCGGCCCACGGTGAGGATCACCTTGCGCCCCCGCGTGCCCTGCCGATCGATGAGATCGGCAGGCGGCGTACCAGGCGAGAAGCGCTCTTCGACCGTATTCGGTAGAACATGCAGGCGCTCGGGTTCGATGTCGCACCATGCCAAGGCGCGTCTGCGCGTCGCCCGGCTGACGGCCGTGATCAATCGGGCCTGTCGCGTGGCCTGGCGGATGGCAAGGTTCGGCCTGGCCCAGCTCTCGATGCCGTGCAGCTGCAGCCAGAGCGGTATGCGTGCCAGCCTGGAGAGAGCCGCCGCCAGCGGCGCCATGAAGAGGTGGCCGCAGAAGATCAGATCATACCGTTGTGAAAGCGCCTGCTTGAAGGCCGTCAGACTATAGTCCATCCGGCCCGTCCGTGATGCGAGCTGAACGATAGGGGCGGGCAGATCCGTCGAGGTACCAGCCGACCGGGGCAGGACGACGACATCCCCGACTGTGGCGCTTGCAGCCAAAGCGGTGAGAAAATCCCGGTTGTAGCGGGCAATGCCGCCCGCCATGCCCCAGCCATCGGTCAACAGAGCCAGCACCTTCAATCGCCGCGGCGCCACGTCATGGGAACTGGCGGTGGACAATGCGGCTCCAGTCTCGTGCCCAGCCGTGCCGGGGTGGCTTGCGCCGGGCGGGCAGTGAACCAAAAGGGGAAGCCTGCATCCACTCAGCGATCGGCAGGGCAAACCCGGTCTTGGGGCGGTCAAGCACGGCTTGCGGCAAGGGCTGCGCCGGAGCCCGGGCAAGCGCCGTCTTGCCGGCAATGCCCCGCAAATCGAGCTGGGCCGAACGCTTAAGCACTTCGCTGTCGACCAGGGGTGTTCTGATCTCAACCGAGTGCGCCATGCCGGCCCAATCGGCATCGCGGAGCAATTGGTTGCGCAGATAAAGGCTCGACTCCAGCGTCGCGATGCGGGCGAAGGGTCGCTTTGATCGTCCCTGCAACTGGGCCTTGATCAGCTTCAAGGGGCCGAGGCGGCGCAGGCCTTCCTCGATAGTGTCGCGATCGAGGACCTCGCCGAGCTCCCATGGCAGGTAAAGCCCGCGCTTGAGCAGATAGGCACCAGCATAGGACCCCCCATATTCGGGCAGGCCGGCGAGCTTGGGATGAAGGCGCAGCCGCTCAATAAGCGGTTTGCCGAGGCGGCGCAGGCCCTTGCCCAGAAGCGGGATGCGCGAAGGCACCCGCAAGGTGTTTACCCATCGCGGGATGTCCCGGAAGGAGGGGTAGCCGCCCAGGAGCTCATCGCCGCCCAGGCCCGACAGCACCGCCTTGAGGCCGAGCTCGCGGGCTGTCTTGGCGGCAAACCAGGTGTTGAGGCCATCGATGCTCGGCTGGTCCATGGCCTCGAAGAAAGGCTGCAGATCGGCTTCGAACTCGCTTCTGGAGACCATCCGCGTGACATGGTGGGTGCCGTAGAAGCGCGCGATCTCGGCGGCATGGGAGGTTTCGTCTGCCGACGTGTTGGCGAATTCCTCAAATCCGATTGTAATGGTTTTGATTTGCCGGGCACCGGCATCGCGCATGAGGCCGACAAGGGCGGCGGAATCGACACCGGCCGAAAGAAAGGCGCCAACCTCGACATCCCCGGCCAGATGGTGCCTTACCGAATCCAGGGCAATATCGGCAAAGGCTGCGGGATTATCGTGCCTTTGCCCCGGATTGTGCTCTGCGGCGTCATAGACGGACGCCACCCGGTGGTAGGTTTGCGGCACCTGTGCGCCGGCGCGGTCGACCAGCATGGTCGATCCTGCCGGCAGGGCCCGAATCTCGCGAAAGCAGGTATAGGGTTCGGGCACGCTACCGAGGAGGTAGAAGCCGACATCCCCGGCGGGGTCGCGGTCGCGAGAGACGCCGCCTCCGGCAATCAATGTCTTGACCTGGCTGGCGAAGCGGAAGACCCAGCCGTCATCGCTGTAATAGAGCGGCTTGATGCCATAGGGATCGCGCGCCAGAAACAGCGAGTGGGCGCTCGTATCGTAGATGGCGAAAGCGAACATGCCGCGCAGCCGCGCAACCATCGCCTCGCCGCAGCGGGCGTAGAGATGCAGCAGCACCTCGGTGTCGGATTGGGTTCTGAATTCTGCACCTTCCTTCTGCAGAGCTTCGCGTAAGGCGAGGTGATTGTAGATTTCGCCGTTGAAAACGATGACATGGCGGCCATCGGCGCTCGTCATCGGTTGCGAGGCGCGGTCTGCGAGATCGATGATGGCCAGGCGGCGATGGACCAGGCCGAGGCGTTCTGCCGGATCGAACCATTCGCCGCTGGCATCCGGGCCACGCCGGGCCATGTGACGGCTCATCGCACTCAGTTCCGTGCAGCTGATGGCGTTGGCCGCATAGTGATAGGCGAAGATGCCCGCGACGCCGCACATCAGGCAGGGAGCCATTCGCTGGTGTTCCGGACAGCATGCATCACGGAACCGAACCTTCTGGCTGGGCAGGTGCGGACGGGCCGAGGCCGAGATCGTCGAGCCTTGCCTGGTTCATGCCGTCTGCCTGGCGCAGCAGTGCGGTGAGCTGGGTGCGCGTGGCGAGGCTTGCCGAAAGGGTCAGGCGCATGACGAGCTTGTCGGAAGTCTCGAAGCGGTCCCAGCCGCCGGCGATATCCTGCGCCACGCGGCGGCGGAGGTCGTCGGGAAGAGCGGTCCATAGCGGCAGGGCGAAGAGAGCGCGGCTCGCCATCAAGACCGATTCATTCGGCGCCATCAGCGCCGACAAGCGCAGGGCCTGCGCGACCTCTGCCATGCCTTCGCCGCCGGCGAGCCGGGCCGTGGCCAGATCAAGCCAGGCGCTGCTCGACAGAGGCTGGCGTGTCAGCAGACGGCTGGCGGCCTTGATCCTGTCGACGGGCTGGTTCTGCGGGATGGCGGATTGCATGGCGGCCTCGGCAAGGGGCCCAGTTTCCAGCGTTGTCGCAAAGCTTTGGAGGGCGGCTATGTCGCTGCTTTCCTCGGCCAGGCGCTCGGCGAGCGCAAAACCGAGGACCGGGACCGAGCGCCAGACCGCAAGGCCGGCCACAGCGATGCAAAGGACCGCCGTGCCTATCCGCGCTATCCGACTGCTCATTTCTCGTAATATTTCCGGTAGTAGCGGCTGCCATAATAGTAGCCATAGGCAAAGCGGCCATACTTCTTGGCCTTGTCGTCCATGATGTGATTGAACACGATGCCGGCGACTTTTTTCTGGCCGGCGATCTGGCGCAGTGATTGCTGCACCATTTCGCGGGCCGTCGAGGCCCAGCGCACGATATAGATCACCTTGTCGACGAGATTGGACACGATCACCGGGTCGATCACCGGTCCCATCGGCGGCGTATCCACGATCACCACATCGAACCGGCTGCGCACCTTTGCCATCAGCGCCTTCATGCGTTCGGAGGCCAGAAGATCAGGCTGGTTCTTGCTCTCGCCACCCGCTGAAAGCGCCCAGATCCGAAGCTTTTCGCTGTAGAAGAGCGCCTGCTCGAGCTCGATCTCGCCCAGCAGGCATTCGATCAGGCCGGGGCCCTTGTCTGTCCTCAATTGCGAGGAAGCCGAGGGGTGGCGCAGGTCGCAATCGATGAAGAGCACGTTTTGGCCCGACTGGGCCGCCGAGGTCGCCATCATCAGGGCGATCGTCGTCTTGCCTTCGCCCGGCAGGGTCGACGTCACCTGCACCACCTTGGGAGGATGGTCGACATCGCTCATCTGCACGGCGCTGCGCAGGGAGCGTATGGCCTCCGAACTGCGCGCCAACGGCATTCGCAAGGGGTATTCGGGCAGGCTGAGGATGCGGCCGCTCTCGTCCTTGGTGCGGGGCGTGAAGCGGGATATCGAAGCCAGCAGCGGCATTTCGAGGAGGGCTTCGATCTCGCGCGGCGTGGTGAAGCCGGCGTTCAGCGCCTCTTTCAGATAGGCCGCCCCAATCCCAACGATGAGCCCGAGGATGAGCGAGGTCAGGATGATCTGGGTGCGCTTCGGGGAAGAGGGGATGCCGGGCGCCACGGCGGGCGTGATGATCCGCGCGTCGCGGGCTTCGAAGGTCGACTGTTCCTGGGTCAGGCGCGCGCGTTGCAGGAAATCCTCGAACAGGCTCTTGTTGACGGCGGCGGTCCGCTCGAGCTCGCGCAGGGTGATCGTCTTGGATGCGTCGAGGTCGGATTGCCCGGACGCCTCCTTCAAGGCTTGCTCGGCCGCGTCCTGCCGGGCCAGAGCGAGATTGTAGTTGTTCCTGACATCGCTGGCGATCTGGCGCAGTGTATTGGCGATGCTGCGGCGCACATCGGACAATTGGGCACGGACGTTGACGACCTGGGGATGGGCGCCCGTATAGCGCGCCAGGAGATCCGCCTCCTGGCGGGACAGGTCGTTTTCCTGCCGCCGAAGATCGGCCAGCACGCCTGAATTGGCCGCCTCGGGCAAGGCGTCGAGCTTGCCGCGTTCGGCCTGGATCTTGGTCAGCAGATCCAGATGCGACTTCTTTTCGGCCGTGTCGGCGCGCGCCGATACCAGCCGGCCGTTCAATTGGGTGAGCTGCTCCTGATTGAGCGTCGCACCGGGGACGGCTTGCGCGAGATTGTTGTCGGCCCGGAACCTCGCCACCGCTTCCTCTGAGAGGCGCAATTGCTGGCGTAGCTCCACCAGCCGATCGTTCAGCCAGTTCGAGGCGCGCTTGGCCGCCTCGAAGCGGGCGTCGAGCTTATCGACGACATAGGCATCGGCAATCGCATTGGCCAGTTTCATGGCCTTGGCCGGGCTGTCGGAGGTGTAGGAGACGTTGATCACATAGGCCTGACCGGCCCTGGAGATCAATACCGCATTCTTGAGGCCTTCCACCGCGGCGACCATGTCCGGCGACATGTCGTCGTCTGACCCGCCTGCAGGAGCCGATGCTGCCGATGGGGAGGAACCGGCATTGTCCTGGGACGGCTGGGCGGGAGTGCCGCCGCCGAGCAGGCCCTCCTTGAGCACCACGCGCTTGAGCAGGACGGTGGAGCGCATTACGGCGATCTCGCTCTCGACCACGGACAGATCGAGAGCGGTGTCGGTGTAGATGGAGTCCGGACCAGCGGCCTTTTCCTTGCGTGGGTCCAGCAGCAATTGGGTGGTGGCGGTGTAGAGCGGTGTTTGCCTGGCGACATAGATCGCCCCCAACAGTGCGGCCAGGATGGTCCAGGCAAGGATGAAGGCCCATTGGCGCCAGACGAAGTTGACGGTATCGCGGACATCGAATCCGCTGCCCTGGGTTTCGCTGTCGTCCAATCCGCGCAACCTCGTGTCGAGACGGTTCAACATCTGGCGCCGTTCCTTGCTTTCGCTCCGCAGCCCCGATCGTCGTCAGGGATCCATCTGCAGTTCATGACAGCCTCTAGTCCGACAGATTCGCGTTGGAACTGGCCCATTGCGACACGCCGGCTCCCAGCAAGGCCATGAAGGTCAACGAGATCGCCTGGATCTGCAGGCTGAAATCGACGAGCGCATGCACGCCCAGGAGCACACCGGCACCGGCGGCGCAGATTAGCGGAGCCCGGTGCCGCCGTCGGCGAAACACGCCGACGGCACAAACGCCAACGAGCCAGGCGACCAGAGTTATCATCATGGTTCCGAATACAAGGCCAAGGCCCTGCAAAACCTCAAGATAAGTGTTGTGGGCTTTGTCCCACACGCCGGTCGTCGAGATCGACTGATCGCGATAGACGGGGAAAATGTCGGTAAAAGTGCCGTAGCCGAAGCCCGAGAACGGAGCATCCTGAAGGGAGCGGACCATGATGTCGTTGACGGCCGCCCGCTTCGTATCTGTGAGGCCGGAGGCGGCGATGCGCCCGAAAACGGTGTCGCCCAGCAAGGCGACCGCACCACCTAAAGCCAGCAGCGGCAGAAGGAGCACCGAAATCCGCTCGACGATGGATCTGCCCGATCGGGGGAACGACAAAACCAATATGCACGCGATAGCGGTGGCGGTGGCGATGACGCCTCCACGCGAACCGCTTGCCATCAGGGCGCTTAGAGCGAGCAGTCCCGCGCCGATCTCTACCCAATGGAGTTGAGCCATCGGCGGGAGGAAATGGCCTGAGCGGCGGAGATCGAGGCCGGCCGCCGGTGCCGCCCCGGCTCTCAAGGCCCTGAGCCATAGGGTCAAGGCGATGATGACGCCGATGCCGGCATAGGCCGCCAGGCTGTTGCGGTTGATGAAGGTCGATCGCACCAGGCCGGGGGCGGAACCGTCGAGATAGGGAATTTTCGAAGCCTCGAAAACCGCGAGATAGAGTCCCAACGCTGCATAGACGGCGATGATGGCCATGATCGCATAGAGCAGCAGATGTGCCCGGGAGGCCGGGCGGCAGAGCTGGAGCGCCAGCCAGAATACGCTGGCGTCGGTGATCAGGCGGAGGAGCCCGATTGCGCTCGCACCGGGATCGACACTGATCGTGCCGGGGACGGGTGCGCCGAGCGCCTGGGCGGCCAAGGGCCAGATGGGGTGAACCAAGGAGGGCGGCATCCCCGGTGAAATCTGCAGGAGAATCCAGGCAACGACACAAATGAAAAGGCCTATCGGGACCAAGAGACAGCGTGCAGCCACCGCATGGGGCCGGCCCAGGACGACCCGGCTGAGTTCGTAGGCGATGACCAGCCCCGGGAACAGGATGCCGTTCACGCCCCAAGCTATCGGCCTGTTGCTGCCGAGCCAGGCCGGAGCCCAGGCAAGGCCGAGGATGAGCGCCACGAGGAGAAGGCTCTCGATCACGCCCGCCGCCGTCCTTGCCCCGGCAAGGGATGCCGGGCGCTCATCCACAAGCGTGCCGTTCGCCACCTTCGCCAGCCCCGATCTCGACTTCCCGTTTTGCCATGCTACCGCCGTTAGGGTGAAACGGCCTGTCTCACCCTCTGTCCGACATCTGAAGGCCGGCTTGCGCCGGCTGGAGCAAAGCGCGCTCATGCTGAAACGCGGCTTTACGCCAACTCCATGTTTCCAAGCCAATCCAACGGATTGGCTAGAGCGTTTTTGCGATTCTTGGCGATACCGCCAAATCGCAAAACGCTTTAACTTCAAACCGCCTCCAGCGCTCGCCGTGGCAGATTGATTTCCACGGCCCGGCCCATGATTTCCAACAGCACGCGGGCGCGTTCATTGGGATCGAGGCGCATCAAGGGGCCGATGCTTTCGGTAAAGGGACCCAGCTTCACGCGAACCGTTTGCCCCTGCGAAAGATCACGATCGAGCCGCGCGATGCCGTCGGCATCGACATAGGTCAGGATCGTTTCGACCACGCCTTCGGGCACGGCGAGCGGCAGGTTGGAACCCATCACCACCTGCACCACCCCGATGGTGCCGTTGATCGAGCGCCAGCGTTCGCGCTCCAGATCGAGGCGTACGAACAGATAGCCGGGAAAGAGAGCGTGGAGGACGGTCCGGCGCTTGCGTGCATGCATGACGGTGCGCTGCGTGCGCGGCAGGAAAACCTCGAAGCCCTGCGCTTCCAGATTGAAGCGCGCGGTTTCCTCCGAGCGGACGCGTGTCTGTGCGACATACCAGCGCTGCCCGCCTGCATTGGCCCGGAGCAGGCCGGATAGGGGCCCGCTCATGATTGCGTTCGGCACGAGAGAGCGTTCGGGGCCTGCGCCCCTTCGATGCCGGCTCCAGGATTGGCAAACGCGTCGTTGCTGAACAACATGGCCTCAGGCTCGCGGAAAAGAACGGGGCTGGCAACCATCAATTTCGACTTATCGGCAGGTTGGGGGGAACCGACGAGGTCCAGCCAGCGGCGTTGTGGGGGCTTTGATAGACAGGCGCAAAGCAGCCCCTCGGGCTGCCCGAGGCCGTGGCGAGTGTCGCGAATTGCTGGCGCGCCAGCGCCGTCAGGAGGGAGGTGAGAGTCCGGTCGGCGCATTGCATTGCGGCCCTGATGGGCGTGCCGCAGGTCAGCGAATAGGGTTTGATGCCGGTCTTTTCCCGAACGCAGTCCCGCCGCACCGCGGCAATTGGCGACCTGGGATCGAGGCCACGCAGCATCATGATCTTTTGGAGCCTGTCCATACATCCTGTCCGGCACTGCGGACTGGATTCGGCCAGTTCGTCGAAGGCGCGCAGCAGGCCGCGAGCGATCGCATTCATTTGCTCGGGATTGGAGCGATTAGCCAGAGTGACTAGTGCGAAGGCCTGCTCAGGCTGTGCAACGGCCATTCGGTAGGACGTTTCTTCCAGGGCCTGCCCACCATGGGGATGGACCGAAAGCAGCCTGAGCATCTCCGGCGAAAGGTCTTCCCGCGCCTGCTCGCAACCGAGTGGATCCGCTTCCGAGACGCAGGTCGGAGCATTGGTGGCCTGGGCCTGTGCAGCAGCGACGTGCCACAAGCAGGCAAGAATTGGCAGCGTGAGCCTCGCCAGCATGGTTGATGGCTCCCTAAGGCGTTTTGCGATCTGCCGGCATTGGCAAGAATCGCAAGGATGCGTCCAAACAAAGAGCTGCAGCATAGCGCGTTCCCGTTTGAACGCGCTGATCTCTAGTAATGGTACGTCAATCCGACCGAGACGACATTCTGGTTGAACGAGCTGGTGGAATTGAAAAGGGCCGCTTGCCTGTATTTCGAATTGGAATGATTGAACTGGTATTCGAGCGTAAGGGCCATATTGCGCCATAGGTCGTAACGAAATCCTGCGCCAGCCGACCAGACCTGAGTTTGAGTGAGATTGGATATTGCATTGTATCGTGTTTGGCCATAGCCGGCCTGGACATAGGCCGACCACAGTTGTGACAGCGCGTAGTCGGCCTGAATGCGAGACTGGAATGTCCGGCCTGACGCCGATTGCATGGCCTGAGAGACGCTGCCATTGCCTGAGGGAAGCAGAACGGGGGTTTGCGAAAAGGAGAGCGACTGATCGGCGGAGGCGGCAATAGTGATGTATTGCGTGGGGTAATATGTGATCCTTCCGCCGAATGCAGGCTGGTTCGACGAGCCTGAGATGCGGCGCGATCCGCTGCGGGTCTGATAACCGACATAGACTTCGCCGCGCACGAGCCGGATCAGCTCCGAGCCGAGGCCTGTGGTCACGTGGTAGACGGAGTCGCCCTTGACGTTCTTGTCATATCGATGGAAATCGGCGCCACCTTCGATGAAGGCATAGATCTGCGGGGTCAGCATGGTGGTGGCGCGAAGCGCCACATAATAGTCCGTTCCATTGAACGGTATGGGGAAGCCGCTCTTTGCCTCGGCCCTGTCATCGGGGCGATCGAAGCTGGCGTAGATGACGCCGCCGGACAGGCGCAAGGAGGTCTGATCGGTCACCTTCTTTTCGATCGAGGCGCCGGCCTCATAGGTGTTGGTGAAAATCGAGGAATTGGTGAGCACGGCGCCCGGCCGTTGCCAGGTCTGATAGGGCGATGACCAGAAACCTGGGACGAACATGCCGTTGGCGCGGGTGAAATCGCCGTGCAGCCGGATGGTCAGATCCGGCAAGGGCGAATAGGTCCACGCCCCTCCGACCTTGGCAGTGATGCGACTGCTATCCTGATGCGACGGGTAGAGTTGGAAATCACCATTGGCATAGACGGCGAGGCGATGAATTCCGTCTTCCCAGGCCGCGTCCAGGCGTGGCTGGATCTGCAACCCCAGGGATGACTGGCGGTGCCGTGCCTGACCGTCGATATTGTCGTTGTATACCGTGCCGAGGAACAGGGATGGATAAACCAGCCAGCCACCAAAGGGCAGTCCCTCGACAAAGCTGGGGCTGGCGGCAATACCCAGTGTCTCGATCGTGGTCTGGCTGGGCGTGGCGTCGAGCGCCAATGCAGGTTGCAGGCCGAAGCCCGGGATGAGCGTCGTCACCGATGCCAGGAAAACCAGTGACGTTTTACGCAGCATGGGTACTCCTGGCTGTTACTAAAGCGTTTTACTCTAGAAGTAGCGCATGGGAACGCGGATGAGATCGCCCGGCAGAACGGGAATGTTCGACGAAATCGGGTATTTCTTGAATCCGCTTTCACCCACATGCTGAATGTCGATGGTGGACGTACTTGCCCTGTAGGTGGTTCCGCCGGCTACAGCCAGGGCGCTCATGATATTCAGGCCGCTCTTGTAATCGTACTCCCCGGGTTTGTTGACTTCCCCCAGAATGTAAAAGGGCCTGAAGCTGGCCAGGTCCACGGTGACCTTCGGGTCGCGCAGATACTCGCCGCTGAATTTGGTGGCGAGCGTCTTTTCCATCTGCTGCTTGCTCAGGCCCGCTGCCTTCACGGTACCGGCGAGTGGCAGGGACACGAAGCCGGCTGGATCGACCTGGTATTCCCCCGTAAGACGGTCCTCGCCGAAGACAGTGACCCTGATCTTGTCGCCGGCCTGGATATTCGGGGCTGCGACCGCCGTTTTCTGGATAAGAGCTTCCTGGTCGGCTTTCGAAGCGACGCCAACGGTGTCGTTCGCGCATGATGCAAGCAGTAGGCAGAAAACCAGGACGAGCGCCGAACACTGCCTCGATTGAATACCCATACGCGACACCCACAACCCCTCGCGCCTGAGATCGGATACGTAGACGCCGTAACGATAGGCGTAAGTGTGTTTTTTTGTCCAATAATTTCTCCGGTTTTCCTCGTGCATTATTTCGTTTCGTTAATGAACAAATTCATCTGACTGATGAAGAAGGGTGTTGATAGCTCAAGCATCAAGGGTAATCTTAACGCTGTTTGGTTATAACTCGTAATGTTGATGATGGCGTTGCCAGAGGGGGAAGGTGTGTCGACTATCCCGCCTGGAACGAGAATTTACGCCGTTGGGGACATTCACGGCCGCCGGGATCTGCTGTTGCGGATGGACCAACGGATTTTGGCAGACCTCGAGGGCGGTGTCACCGAACCTCTCGTGATTTTTCTGGGAGATTATGTCGATAGAGGCCCTGAATCTGCCGGTGTGATCGAGCACTTGTCCTCGTGCCGGTTCGGCGTCCCCATCAAGGCCTTGCGTGGCAATCACGAGGATCTGCTGTTGTCCTTTCTCGATGATCCCTCGGTTCTCGATAGCTGGCGTGGCCTCGGTGGCTTGGAAACGCTGCACTCCTATGGGGTCGACGTCAGTGAGGCCTTGCGCGGACGCGGCTACCGCCAGGCACGCGAACAATTCGAACGAAAACTGCCCCCCGCCCATCGGCGATTCCTGCAAGACACCGTTCTAAGCCATGCATGCGGGGATTATTTCTTCTGCCATGCCGGCGTGAAGCCACATGTTGCCCTTGATCGCCAGGCAGGCGGAGACCTCCTATGGATCCGGGACGAGTTTTTGAAGTTCGAGGGCAGCTTCGGCAAGATCGTGGTGCACGGCCATTCACCCGTCTCCCAGCCGGAAACGCACGCCAATCGGATCAATGTCGATACCGGAGCCTTTGCTACTTCCCGCCTCACCGCAGTCGTGTTGGAAGAAGCCGGGCGACGCTTCCTGAGTGCCACGCCATGAGGAGCAGCGGGGCCGATTGTCCAGGATCATGGCTCAGGACCGTAGCTTGGGAACCGCGACGTTTCTTCGCGATCACCCCGCAACTGTCGGCTGTGTTTCTGGGTTGGCCGCTTGACGTTGTTGTGGCCATATCTATTCTGGACCTGTAAGGAGCGTTGAATGCGGTCCCGAATCCCGACGTCATATAGTCCGCGTAAAATACGTCTATCGCTTTTCGACGTATTGTGGGTGATTGCAGCGCCGTTATTGACTCTGGCATTGCGAGATGTCGACCTTCTCGCCTGGCCGAATATGCCGTTCGACCTACCGGGACCCTATCTTTTCGTTTTCGTTACGATCGCATTCGCAATCCCGGCCCTGCTCATCTTTCGCGCCGGGGATGCAATCCAGAATACCTTTTCGGTCCCCGATCTCTATGCGATCTGCGCGGTGATCGCGTTGACGATCAGCGCCAGTGCCTTGCTTCTTTTCATGCTCACACGGCTCGATGGCATACCACGGTCGACCCCTATCATCTACTCGCTCGTTCTCGGCGCAGGCCTGGGAGGGGGGCGGGCCTTCTCGAGGCTTGTCTCTCATGAGCGGGCCAGGGTCAGCGCCAAGCGCAATATCACCGATCTTCGCAAGGTCATCCTTGTCGGCACAGACCAGTTCGCGTGGCTCGTGATCAAGCTCATCGAGAGCCAATCGCCTGTCACCACGCAAATCATGTCGGTTCTCGACGAGGGGCCGTCGGCGACGGGAAGGTCGCTCAATGGCGTGCACGTGGCCGGGCGGGTCGGTGATCTCGGGCGGATCGTCGACGAATATGCGCTGCATGGCGTGACCATCGAGGCCGTGTGGCTGTCCATGGAACCCGAGCAACTGGACACGGCCAGCCTTCGCTTCATCACGGATGAATGTGATCGTCGAGGCATTGCGCTCAAGAGCGTCGCACAGGCGCTCGAACTCATGCCCAAGGCTTCCGCGCGGCGGGCACAGGCATTGCCGACGGTCGTGGCTCGCGAGGCGGCGGCGGACCCTGCGGCCGGATTGCCACGCTATTTCGGTGTGAAGCGCGTCATCGATATCGTGGCTTCGCTTATACTCATGGTACTGCTGGCCCCTGTCTGGCTGCTGGTC
Source organism: Labrys sp. HAY1-8F (assembly GCF_056754975.1). Classification (NCBI taxonomy): domain Bacteria; kingdom Pseudomonadati; phylum Pseudomonadota; class Alphaproteobacteria; order Hyphomicrobiales; family Xanthobacteraceae; genus Labrys; species Labrys sp. HAY1-8F. The sequence goes on from NZ_JBPGWZ010000001.1 coordinate 408,780, forward strand.
GCAGCTCTCGTGCTTTTCGACGTCGGGCGTCCCCTGCATTTCTGGCAGCAGCGGGTAGGGCGTAGCGGCAGGCATTTCTTCATCTACAAGTTCCGCACCTATCACGCCCCCTATGATGCCAAGGGGCACGTGGTTCCCGGGGCCGAGCGTCTCTCGCCGATCGGTCGGCTCATCCGCAAGATGCGCCTCGACGAGATCCCGCAATTGTTGAACGTCCTCGCCGGCGAGATGTCCTTGATCGGCCCGCGCCCCCTTCTGCCGGCAGACCAGCCTGCCAATCCCGGGCTCCGCCTGGCGGTACGGCCAGGCATCAGTGGCTGGGCGCAAGTCAATGGCGGCAATCTCGTGACCAGCGAGGAGAAGGACGCACTCGATGAATATTACATCGACAACGCATCCCTCGGGCTGGATCTGAAAATCGCCGTCATGACCATGATGTTCGTGTTCGGCGGCGAAAGGAGGGGAATTGCCGCGCTCAGTCGCGCCATGGCCGCACGCAGGGGCAGAAAGGCCCCGGCTCGGGGCCTGGCGGAGCAGCACTCTCCTCCGAACTATCGACGCTGACCGGGACGGCAGCGATCCAGCATGGCTTTGAAACAGCGCCGCGTTTTCCTGGTCAATCGCTATTTCCATCCCGATACGTCCGCGACCAGCCAAATCGCCTCCGATCTGGCGGCCTTCCTTGCCGAGCAGGGTTGGGACGTGACCGCCCTTACCGGTGCTGGCCGCTATGACGAACCCGCCCGCAGGCTGGATCCGGATGCGGCATTGCCCGGTGTTTCAATCTATCGTGTCGGTCCGGTGGTGGAAGCGGGCTCATCGCTCCTCAGACGGGCTGCCCTTGCCATGGCTGTTCACGCGACTCTGGCCTGGGAGCTTTGGCGACGCGCACGGGCTGGCGATATCGTTGTGGTCAAGACCGATCCGCCGCTGCTGAGCGTTTCGCTGCTGCCCATCATTGCGGTGAAGCACCTCCGGCAGATCAACTGGCTGCAAGACGTGTATCCGGAAGTCGCAGCAGAGCTTGGCGTGAAGGCCGGCCAGGGGGTCTTGGGGGGCATCCTGCGCTGGCTGCGCAACGTCAGTCTTCGCCGTGCGGCAGTGAATGTAGCGGTTGGCGAAAGGATGAAGGCGATGATCGTCGGATTCGGCGTACCGACCGCCAGGGTCACGGCGATTTGCAACTGGTGTGATGACCAGCACATCGTGCCGGTTGGCCCTGAGCCCAACCGCTTGCGCCGTGACTGGGACCTACAGGACAAGTTCGTGATCGGCTATTCGGGCAATCTCGGGCGGGCGCATGAGGTCGATACCCTCATAGGCGCCGCGCGCCTGCTTCGAGACGAGCCCGGGATCGCGTTCCTGTTCATCGGGGATGGCTATCTCACCTCTTATCTCAAGCGGGCCGTTGCCGAACAAGGGCTGGAGCGGATGTTTCGATTTCTGCCCTATCAGGACGCCGGCACATTGCCACAGTCCCTGACGGTGCCGGATATTCACTGGCTATCGCTCAATCCACGCCTGGAAGGTTTGATCGTGCCGAGCAAGTTCTACGGCATCGCTGCAGCCGGAAAGCCCATGATTGCAGTCATGGCGCCGGACGGCGAAATTTCCGACCTGATCCACCGGTTCGATTGTGGTGCCGTCATCACGCCCGGCGACAGCGCGGGTTTTGCGAAAGTCGTCCGCGAATGGCGCCATCGGCCTGAGCTTTTGGTGCAGAAGGGGCGTAATGCGCGTGCCTTGATCGAGAGCGGATTTGACCGGCTCTCCTGCCTGCGCCGCTGGCAGGCGCTATTGTCATCCATGGGAAGCCCGCCGGAGGCCAAGCGCTGATTGGCGAGCTCAGGTCAAGGGGTGTGGGCGCTGTCGGTGGACAGGCGCGCGGGTTCGCCGAGTGACGGTGTCGATACGGCCTTAATTTACCCTGATACCGCAAGGTACAAAGAAAGCGTCACGATGGACAAGGCCGTCGTTGCCAGCACCACACGGCTCGTGACCAGGGCTTGGCGGCCATAGAATTCGGCCAGCATGAAGGGGCCCGTGCCGGTCGGAAGGGCTGCGATAAGGACGGCGATGCGGACCGCATCCGGTTCCAGGCCGAGGATGGGCCCGGCAATCACCCAGGTTGCGACGGGGTGAGCCACCAGCTTCAGCCCGATCAGCAAGGCCTCTACCTTGCGTCCGGCCTCGGCGCCTTTTCCGGCATTGTCCGCCAGGAAAAGGCCGAGCGCAATGAGTGCGCATGGCGAGGCGGCACCGCCGAGCAATTTGAGAAATTGATCGAGTGTCTGAGGAAGTGGCCAACCCGCAACCATCACCACCGCCCCCAGGGCCGGCGCGACCAGCAATGGATTCTTGATCAGCGCGAGCAGCGTCTTCCACGCGATATCCCTTCGGCGCGCCTGGGCCTGAAGGCTGGCCTCGATCAGGACGATGGCAACGGCAAACAGCGCGCAGACAGTCACGATCGTCGCGACCAGGGTTGGAGCCATACCGGATTGGCCGATGACGGCAAGGACCAGTGGGAACCCCATGAAGCCGGTATTGGCGTAACCGGCATTGAGGCCGTCTATCGCCGCATCCGCCAGATGGCTGCCCTGTCTCAGGCGGATCCACAATGTAACGCAGAAGATGAGCACGCAGCCCAGGGCAAAAGCCAGAATGAAGCCGGGCTGCCAGATCTGGACCGGGTCTGCGTTGGCCATGATGTCGAACAACAGGGCAGGCAGCGCGAGATAGACAACGAGCCGGTTCACCTCGCGCGTGGCATGCGGGCCAAGCGCATTGCACCGCCGCGCAAGCCAGCCGGCGAGGATCAGCGCGAAGACAGGCAGGACGATGAGGAGATTGGAAAGCATGGCACGCCGATTGTGGTGTCGCCTTTCATAAAAGAGACGATCGATATAATCCAATCCAATGCGAAGCTATTATCCATGCATTGGAGGTATTGATGGATTCCCGGCAGATGCGGTATTTCGTGGCTCTCGCCGAGACCCTTCACTTCGGCCGGGCAGCTGCGCGAATGCATATGACCCAGCCGCCTTTCAGCCGGCAGATCGCCAATCTGGAGCGCGAACTCGGCGTGCAGTTGGTCGACCGAAATTCGCGCCACGTCACTCTGACCCAGGCGGGGGAAAGATTTCTGGCGGATTCCCGTATGGTGCTGGCCCAGTTCGAGGATGCCTGCCGCGATGCAAGGCTGGTTGCGGAAGGCCAGAAGGGCGAGCTGCGCCTGGGCTTCATGATGCATGCCGCCCATCGCATCGTGCCACAGATCGTCAGTTGCTACGCCGGGCTGAGACCGGACATTCGGATCGTCCTCCTGGAGACGACGCCTGCCGATATCGAGCACAGGCTTCTCGGCGGCGAACTCGACGCGGCCATTACCTTTGCCGGCCGGCCATTTCCGCAGTTGCGGACGGTGCCTGTTATCACGGACCATCTGTGCCTGATCGTTCCGAGGGAGCATCCCTTGGTCGGGCGGGACCGCATCACTCCTCACGATCTGGAAACGGAGGACTTGATCGCTGCGCCCGCAACCGTGGCGCCCACGCTGCGCGAGGCCATCGCGGGTTATTTCGAGAAGGCTGGCATCGTTCCGCGATTTCGCTACGAACCCCAGTTGCAGCACACCATCGTCCGGCTCGTGGCGGCACGATTGGGCGTGGCTCTGGTGCCGGCGTCGATATGCGACGAGGCGGCTGTGGATGTCATACCGAGATCGCTCGCGGCTGCGCCGACATTGAGGGTCGTTCTCTCGGTTCCGGGTGAATCCCGCAATCCGGCCGTTGCGCCCTTGATCGATGTCGTCCGGGATTGGAAAGGGTCGCCAGCTGGCAAAAGGCCGGCAACACGATTGGAGCGCTGAAGGACGCGGTAGGAAACGGCCGGATGCCTGGCACGGCCTTGCAACCGGCATCTGTCACGTCGAGCGACCTATGCCGTCAGGCCGCCTTGCTGTTCTATGAAGGCGACGATGTCGGCGAGCCCAATGCGCCGGCGCATATCGGTGAACACGAAGGGCCGCTTGCCGCGCTGCTTCTCGGTATCGGCGCGCATGATGTCGAGATCGGCGCCGACATGGGGGGCGAGGTCCATCTTGTTGATGATCAGGAGATCGGAGCGGGTGATGCCGGGGCCGCCTTTGCGCGGGATCTTCTCGCCCGCCGCGACGTCGATGACGTAGAGCGTGAGATCGGCGAGGTCCGGCGAAAAGGTTGCCGCCAGATTGTCGCCTCCGGATTCGATGAAGACCACGTCGAGATCGGGAAAACGCCGGCGCATTTCGGCGATCGCCGACAGGTTGATCGAAGCGTCCTCGCGGATGGCGGTGTGGGGACAACCACCAGTCTCGACCCCGATGATGCGGTCCTGGGGAAGCGCCTGCACCCGGTTGAGGATGAGCTCGTCTTCCTTGGTGAAGATGTCGTTGGTGACCACGGCGACCGAATAGCTTTCGCGCATCGCCTTGCACAGCATTTCGGTCAGGGTGGTCTTGCCGGCGCCGACCGGGCCGCCGATGCCCACGCGCAAAGGGCCGTGGTTTGAATGGGGACCTGGACTGACATGAGAGCCTGGGCTGGAAGTCATGAGCGGAAGATCCTCGAATATTGGGTTTCGTGCCGCATCGAGACGATGTCGGACATCAGGGTGCAGGCACCGAGGTCATCGAGCATCGCAAGCGAGGCGCGCCTTGCGGTGGCCAGGATGACCGGCTCGAAGGCCGCGAGCGCCAGCACCCCGTCGCGCTGACCGAGCGGGACCAGCCGGATGGCAGCCTGGATCAGATTGGCGGTAAAGGCGTGAAGGAAGCCGGCCAGCGCGTTTTCGAGCCCGATGCCATGGCGCGCGGCGACCCGGCCGATGGCGACGGCATAGGGCATCGGTTCGGGGGGCTCCCCGGTCCAGTGCGCGACGGCTTGCGCGAAAGCCTCGCCCTGCAGCGTGGTTTCGCGATGGCGCTCGCGCGTGCCGGCCATAGCCTCGGCGAGCTCCGCGATATCGGCGCAACTCTCTCCGCGGGAGGTCAAGCGCCAGGCCTGCGCCAAGAGGACGGCATCGTTCCAGCCGGAACCGGCCTGGATGATTGTTGTCAGCCAATCGACCAGCGTGGAGCGATCCTCGATCAGCCCGTCATGGACAGCCCGTTCCAGGCCGTGGCTGTAGGCGAAGGCGCCGACGGGAAAGGCCGGCGACAGCCAGCTCAAAAGCCGGACGAGATGCGCCGTCCTATCATTCATGACCGTGCCCATGGCTGTGATGGTGGCCGTGCCCATGCGCATGGTAGGCGCCGTGCACGGGCTGGAAGGCTGCGACCACCTCCCGGACTTCGGCCCCGAGGCCCTCCAACATGGCCCGGATCACGCGATCGCGTTCGATCAGGATGACATCGGCGCCGATTTCGGCAGCGAGATGGCGGTTGCCGAGATGCCAGGCGAGATGGGCGAGCGGGCATTGCCGGCCGGGCCTGACCTCGTAGAGCGCTTCCGGGGAGGCGAGGATGGTGATGGTGCGTCCGTCTTCCAGCACCAGGGCATCGCCGCTGGCGAGCAGCACCGCTTCGGGCAGGTCGATCATGACGATATCGCCCTGATCGGTGACGAGGCGCTTGCGGCGCAGATGACGGCCCCTGTGATCGAGCGTGATGGTGCCGAAGGGGAGCCGGCTGTCGTGATGGCAGTGGGAAGTGGCGTGCAGCATGGTCAAAACAGGAAATAACGTTGGGCCATTGGCAATTCTGCCGCCGGCGGACAGGTCAGGAGTTCGCCATCGGCGCGGACTTCGTAGGTTTCGGGATCGACTTCCATGTGCGGCAGCGCATCGTTCAGGACCATGGAGCGCTTGGAAATGCCGCCGCGCGTGTTCTCCACCGCCGCCATCGGCTTGGCGACGCCGAGCCGCTCCCTCAGGCCGCTGGCGAGCGCGGCTTTGCTGACGAACGTCAAGGAAGACGCCGCCGGCCCACCACCGAAACTGCCGAACATCGGGCGGTAATGCATCGGCTGCGGCGTTGGAATCGAGGCATTGGGATCGCCCATCGGGGCCGCGGCGATCGTGCCGCCGACCAGTACCATGTCCGGCTTGACCGCGAAGAAGGCCGGATTCCACAAGACGAGATCCGCGCGCTTGCCGATCTCGATGGAGCCGACATAGGCCGACAATCCCTGCGCGATGGCGGGGTTGATGGTGTATTTGGCGATATAGCGGCGCACCCTAAGATTGTCGTTGTCGCCGCTCTCGGCGGGCAGGCGGCCGCGCTGCAGCTTCATCTTATGCGCCGTCTGCCAGGTGCGGATCAGGACCTCGCCGACGCGGCCCATGGCCTGGCTGTCGGAAGAAATGATGGAGAAGGCACCGATGTCGTGAAGGATGTCCTCCGCTGCGATGGTTTCCTTGCGGATGCGGCTTTCGGCGAAGGCGATGTCCTCGGCGATCGCGGGCGAAAGATGATGGCAGACCATCAGCATGTCTAGATGCTCGGCGATGGTATTCTTCGTATAGGGCCGGGTCGGGTTGGTCGAGGACGGTAGCACATTGGGCAGGCCGCACACCTTGATGATGTCCGGCGCATGGCCGCCGCCGGCGCCTTCGGTGTGAAAGGCGTGGATGGTACGCCCCTTGAAGGCGGCGACCGTGTCCTCCACGAAGCCGCTCTCGTTGAGCGTGTCGGTGTGGATCATCACCTGAACGTCGTATTCGTCGGCCACGGCGAGGCAATTGTCGATGGCGGCCGGTGTCGTACCCCAGTCCTCGTGCAGTTTGAGCGAGCAGGCACCGCCTTCGATCATCTCGACCAGGGCCTCCGGCTGGGAGGTATTGCCCTTGCCGGATAGCCCCAGATTGATCGGGAAGGCGTCGAAGGAGCGGATCATGCGGGCCAGGTGCCACGGTCCAGGCGTGCAGGTGGTGGCGAGCGTGCCGTGGGCGGGCCCCGTGCCTCCGCCCAGCATGGTGGTGACGCCCGACATCAGGGCTTCCTCGATCTGCTGCGGGCAGATGAAATGGATATGCGCGTCGACGCCGCCCGCGGTGAGGATCTTGCCCTCGCCGGCAATGATCTCCGTGCCGGGGCCGATGACGATGGTGATGCCGGGCTGGATGTCGGGATTGCCGGCCTTGCCGATCGCGGTAATCAGGCCGTCCCTCAGGCCGACATCGGCCTTGACGATGCCCCAATGATCGATGATCAGCGCATTGGTGATGACGGTATCGACCGCGCCCGCGGCGCGGCTCGCCTGGCTCTGGCCCATGCCGTCCCGGATCACCTTGCCACCGCCGAATTTCACCTCCTCGCCGGGAATGGTGAAGTCCTTCTCGACCTCGATGAAAAGCTCGGTATCGGCAAGCCTGACGCGATCACCGACGGTCGGCCCATACATCTGCGCATAGGCGGCGCGTGAAAGAGAAGTGGCCATCACAGCGCTCCCATGATCTTGCCCTGAAAGCCGAAGATCTGACGCCTGCCGCCGATCGCGATCAGCCGCACCTGCCGCTGTTGCCCGGGCTCGAAGCGAACAGCCGTGCCGGCGGGAATGTCGAGCCGCATGCCGCGCGCCGCGCCGCGGTCGAACAGGAGGGCCGCATTGACTTCGAAGAAATGATAGTGGGAGCCGACCTGGATCGGCCGGTCGCCTGAATTGGCGACGACGAGAACGGTCGCCTCCGCGCCGGCGTTCAACATGATATCGCCAGCCATCGGCATGACTTCGCCCGGGATCATGGTCTAGCCTCCCACGATCAAAGCGAGGCCGGCGAGGGCAGTCACTCCCCCGGCAAATTGCGTGGCAAGCTTGCCGGCCCGGTCACCCGCGATACGGGCGATCCCCGGTCCGAGCAGGATGCCGGCCGCATGCAGCAAGGCCGTCGCCAGGGCAAAGCCGACCAGGAAGGACGTGGCGCTGGCATTGCCCAACTCGCCGCCATGGGCGAAGCCATGGAACAGGGCAAAGAACCCCACCACGACCATGCCGATGGGCGTGGGCACCTTGAACGCCATCATGGCCAGCAGGCCGAGCACCACGACCGAGGCTGATATCGCCGGCTCGATGAAGGGCAGGGGCATGCCGCCAAGGGCTGCGGCAAAGCCGGCCATCATGACGATGACGAAGGTTGTCGGGACGGCCCACAACGCGCGCCCGCCGAGCAAGGCAGCCCACAGGCCCACGCCGACCATCGCCAGCACGTGGTCCGCGCCTGAAAGCGGATGCAGGAAGCCTGTGGAGAAGGAGGCATGTTCGGCCGGGTTGAGATGGGCCAGGGCCGGTGTGGCTTCGAGCATGGCGCCAGGCACGGCGGCGAATGCGACGAGATATTTCTTCATGATCGTTCCTTGGCAGCCTCTAGAGCAAAGCGCTTATCGGATGGGTTCGTGCACGGTGACCAGCTTGGTTCCGTCCGGAAAGGTCGCTTCCACCTGCACGTCGTGGATCATCTCGGCGATACCCGGCATGACCTGCTCGCGCGTCAGCACATGTGCGCCCGCTTCCATGAGTTCGGCGACCGAGCGGCCATCCCGCGCGCCCTCGACCACGAAGTCGGTGATGAGGGCTATCGCCTCGGGGTGATTGAGCTTGACGCCGCGTTCGAGGCGCCGGCGGGCAACTATCGCCGCCATGGCAATGAGGAGCTTGTCTTTTTCGCGGGGCGTGAGGTTCATGCGAGTTCCGAAGGTTAGAGGTGCCACACTTTCGGCAGCGGGCGGTCGGCGAGCAGATAAGAAAGGACGGGCTCGAGGCGATGTCGGAGCGCCAGGCTGTCCTGGGCCAGGAGGCGCACCACGAGCTTGCCGCCCCAGGCGCTGGCACCGCCATGGCCGCCGATGATCTCGCGCACCCGTTCGATCCGTTCCTCCGGGTCCGGGCAAACCGCGAGAACCGTGGCCATGGCCTGCTGCCCGCCCAACGCCGCGGCAGTGGCAAGGCGCCCGGCGATATCGCCCTCGATGCGGAAATCCTCCGCGAAGATCAGCCTGCTGTTGCGGCGGATGCGCCAGCGATCGCGCAGAACACCGCTGCGGACGACTTCGCCCATGGCGGCGCGCCCGAACAGCACCGCCTCGACGGCGAGAAGTTCGGCGCCATCGGCCAGATCGGCCTCGAGGCAGCGGACAAGACGGCCGCCATCGAACAGAATGGTTTCCTGCGGCAGCCAGGCGAGGCGAGCGCCGGCCTCGACGACCAGCCGGTTGACCACCACCGCATCCTCGCCCGTCGAGCGGTAGATGCGTTCACAGGCCTGGGTGGTGATGGTGGCCGAGCATGCCTGCCGTGCCACGATTTCGAAGGAGAGATTGTCGCCGCCGGTCAGGCCGCCAGCCGTGTTGATGAGGATCGCCTCTGGCTCCGCGCCGGGCAGCGGTCGCGGCAACCGCGCCTTGGCGCATCCTTCCTGATAGAGGGTCTCGAGCCTGGTGGCCCCGGCGCGTCGGCGAAAGGCCAGGCGCGCGACTCCCTCGGCCCGTTCGAGACGGAGCGGAGCCTTCCTGAGGTCAGAGCAGAAGATGTCGGCGTACATCGGGCTTGTCCAGGTCGCCGGCGTCGCCGGAAAAGACGATCTCGCCGCGATCCATGATGATGACACGATCGGCGAGTTCGCGGGCGAAATCGAGATATTGCTCGACCAGAAGGATGGTCATGCCCATCTTATCGCGCAGGAATGCGATGGCCCGGCCGATATCCTTGATCACGGAGGGTTGGATCCCTTCCGTCGGCTCGTCGAGCAGCAAAAGCTTGGGCCGGGTCACCAGCGCCCTGCCGATGGCAAGCTGCTGCTGCTGGCCACCTGAAAGGTCGCCGCCCCGGCGCTGCAGCATCTGTGCGAGCACCGGGAACAGGTCGAATATATGGGCTGGAATGCTGCGATCGGCTCGTTTAAGCGGAGCAAAGCCGGTCTGCAGATTCTCCTTCACCGTCAGCAGGGGAAAGATCTCGCGGCCCTGGGGCACGAGGGCGATGCCGAGCCTGGCCCTGTCATGGGCGGGGCTGCGGCCGAGTACTTTGCCCTCGAAGCTGATGGAACCGGCGCTCGACCGATGCTGCCCGGCGATGGTGCGCATCAGGCTGGTCTTGCCGACCCCATTGCGGCCGAGAATACAGGTGACCTTGCCGGCCTCGGCCTGCAGCGAGACGCCGCGCAGCGCCTGGGCCGCGCCGTAATGCAGGGTCAGATCCCTGACGGACAGCATCATGACCCTCTATCTCCCCAGATAGACTTCGACGACCCGCGGATCCGCCGAGACATGGTCGAACCGCCCCTCCGACAACACGCTGCCCTCGTGCAGGCAGGTCACCTTCACCCCGAGTTCGCGTATGAAATGCATGTCGTGCTCGACAACGACCACCGAATGCGAGCGGGCGATCTGCCTGAGGAGGTCACCGGTCTGCGCCGTTTCGGCGTCGGTCATGCCGGCTACGGGCTCGTCGATGAGCAGGAGCTTGGGGTTCTGGGCCAGCAGCATGCCGATCTCCAGCCATTGCTTCTGGCCGTGCGACAGCCCGGCCGCCTTGTCGCCCCGCCGCTGTTCGAGACGGACGGTGGCGAGGATCTCGTCGATGCGCTCCGCCTCGGATCGCGAGCGCTGGTCGAACAGGGCAGCGAAGATGCCGCGCCTGCCCTTGAGCGAGAGGGCGATATTGTCCTCGACCGTATGGGTCTCGAACACGGTCGGCTTCTGGAACTTGCGGCCGATGCCGAGATTGGCGATGTCCGTTTCATCGAGCTTGGTCAAATCATGTTCGCCGTCGAAGAAGACCTCGCCGGTATCGGGACGGGTCTTGCCGGTGATGATGTCCATCATCGTGGTCTTGCCGGCCCCGTTCGGACCAATGATGGCGCGCATCTCGCCAGGTTCCAGGATGAGCGAGAGATTGTTGATGGCCTTGAAGCCGTCAAAGCTGACGCTGACGCCGTCGAGATAGAGAATGCTCTGCGGTTGCTGGCTCATGAGGCCGCTTCCTCCGCGGCTTCGCTTTGGGCGGGCGCAAGCGCCTTGCTCGCGGGGGCCTTGCGAGCGGACCAGGATCGACGCCAATGCGCGAAGGCGCCGACCAGGCCCTTCGGCAGCAGGAGAGGCATGGCGACGAACAGGGCGCCGAGGGCGAACAGCCACAAATCGGGCAGGGCGGCGGTGAACCAGCTCTTGGCCCAGTTAACGCTCACTGCGCCGATTACCGGCCCGATCAGGGTGCCGCGGCCGCCGATGGCGGTCCAGATCACCACTTCGATCGAATTGGCCGGCGAGAACTCGCCGGGGTTGATGATGCCAACCTGCGGGACATAGAGCGCGCCGGCGATGCCGGCCATCACCGCCGAGAAGGTGAAGGCGAACAGCTTGATGTTCTCTGGCCGCCAGCCGAGAAAGCGGGAGCGATATTCGGCATCGCGCACGGCGACCATGAGCTTGCCGAGCTTGGAGGCGGTGATCATGGCGGTGAGCGCGACGAACAAGGCCAGCATCAGGGCGCTGGCGGCGAACAGGGCCGCGCGCATGCCCGGCGCCTGCAGGGAAAAGCCGAGCAGATCCTTGAAATCCGTCAGCCCGTTATTGCCGCCGAAGCCCATGTCGTTGCGGAAGAAGGCAAGCATGAGGGCATAGGTCATCGCCTGGGTGATGATCGACAGATAGACGCCGTTGACGCGGCTGCGGAAGGCGAACCAGCCGAAGGCGAAGGCGAGCAGGCCGGGTACGGCCATCGCCATCAGTGCGGCGAACCAGAACCGGTCGAAGCCGTACCAGAACCAGGGCAGTTCCTGCCAGTTCAGGAACACCATGAAGTCGGGCAGGACGGGATTGCCATAGACGCCGCGATCGCCGATCCCGCGCATCAGATACATGCCCATGGCATAGCCGCCCAGCGCGAAGAAGGCGCCATGGCCGAGCGATAGAAGGCCGCAATAGCCCCAGACGAGGTCGAGGGAGAGGGCGAGCAGGGCGTAGTTGAGATATTTGCCGAGCAACGCCACGAGATAGGCGGGAACGTGGAAGGCGCTGTCTGCCGGTACCACCAGGTGAAGGACCGGCACCAGCACGGCCGCCGCCACGAGAAGGGCGACGAGGATGGAGAGGCGACGGTCGAGCCCGTTCTTGAGCAGGGTTGCGAGGATCATGCTTCCACCGCCCGTCCTCTCTGCGCGAACAGGCCACGCGGGCGCTTCTGGATGAAGAGGATGATGAAGACGAGCACGATGATCTTGCCGAGCACCGCGCCGGCATAGGGTTCGAGGAATTTGTTGGCGATGCCGAGCGTCAGCGCGCCCAGGAGCGTGCCCCACAGATTGCCGACGCCGCCGAACACCACGACCATGAAGGAATCGATGATGTAGCCTTGCCCCAGATTGGGAGAGACATTGCCGATCTGGCTGAGGGCGACGCCGGCGATGCCGGCGATACCGGAGCCGAGGCCGAAGGTCAGAGCATCGATTTTCGGCGTGCGGATGCCCATCGAGGAGGCCATGCGCCGGTTCTGGGTGACGGCGCGCATCTGCAAACCCCAGCGGGTGCGATTGAGGATGAGGCGCAGGGCGATGAACACGGCGATCGAGAAGGCGAAGATCCACAGCCGGTTGGCGGTGATGTTCAGTTCGCCCACGCTGAAGCTGCCGGACATCCAGCCGGGATTGGAGACCTCGCGATTTGTCGGCCCGAAGATCACGCGCACGCCCTGCTGCAGGATCAGCGAAACGCCCCAGGTCGCCAGCAGGGTTTCGAGCGGTCGGTCGTAGAGAAAGCGGATGATGCCGCGCTCGATGACAACGCCGACGGCGCCGGCGACCAGAAAAGCCAGGGGCAGGGCGATCAGCAGGGATATGTCGATGAGACCGGGCGCATAGGCGCGCACCGCCTCCTGCACGACGAAGGTGGTGTAGGCGCCGATCATCACCATCTCGCCATGCGCCATGTTGATGACGCCGAGCACGCCGAAGGTGATGGCAAGGCCGATGGCGGCCAGCAGGAGCACCGAAGCCAGCGAGACGCCGTACCAGACGTTCTCCGCCAGATCCCACATTTTCAAGCGCGCATCGATGGCGCGGATACCGGCGGTGGCCTCGTCCTTCAAGGTTCCGTCGGCACCGGCCTCGAAGCGGCCGAGCAGCGTGGCGGCTTCACGTGTGCCGAGAGAGGCGACGAGCCCGATGGCCGCGCTCTTGTCGGCCTGGGGCCTGTCGGAGAACAAGGTCGCGGCAGCGCGCGCGGTCTCCAACCGGGTCTTGACGGTGGCATCGGTCTCCTTGCCGATGGCGTTGTCGAGGGCCGTGAGCGCGCTGGGATCAGGGGTCTGGATCAGGGTAGCGGCGGCCGTGAGACGCGCCGCCTTGTCGCTGGAAGCGAGCGTAAGCGAGCCGCTCGCCTCCCTTATCGCCCGCCTGATGGCGTTGTTGACCTTGATCCTGACGAGTTCGCCCTTGCCTGCGGTCCCCTGTCCCGTACCGGTGACCGGATCGGCGACCGCAAGCGGATCGCCGGTACCCGAGGCGATCAGGATCGCCTTGTCGGATTGACGCCAGTAGAGATTGCCGTCCGCCAGCGCCGCAAGCGGGCGGGCCGCCAGCGCATCGCCGCTCCCGGCCAGGTCACGCACCACCGCCTCGACCTGCTGGAAATTTCCTGCGCCGGCCAGCTTGGCAAGGCTGGCCCGTATGCCGGCTTCATCGGCATGGACGAGGCCGGGCATGAGGAGGCAGGCCCACAGGGCCAGGATGAGGAAACGACACCCACGCATGGCGGAGCGCAACCGGAGACGGGAGGGTTTGCGGGACAGCATGCCAGCGCCTAGTTCGTGCCCTGGCCGCCGCACTTGCCGGTGGCGACGTTGAAATTGCCGCAGGAAAGCGGCTTGCGCCAATCGGCGATCAGGTCCTTGGAATCAGGCAGGTAATCGGACCATTCATCGCCCACCAGCAGCCCCGAACTCTGCCAGACGGTCTGCATCTGGCCGTCGGCCTGGATCTCGCCGATCAGCACCGGCTTGGTGATGTGATGATTGGGCATCATGGTCGAATAGCTGCCCGAAAGGTTGGGCACCGATACGCCGACGATGGCGTCGATCACCGCGTCGGGATCGGTGGTGCCGGCTTTCTCCACCGCCTTCACCCACATGTTGAAGCCGATATAATGCGCTTCCATCGGATCGTTGGTGACGCGCTTGTCATTCTTGGTGAAGGCGCGCCAGGTCTTGATGAACTGGGCATTGGCCGGGGTATCGACCGACTGGAAATAGTTCCAGGCCGTGAGGTGCCCGACCAGCGGCCCGGTGTCGAGGCCGGCCAGTTCCTCCTCGCCCACCGAAAAGGCCACGACCGGAATGTCCTCGGCCTTGATGCCCTGATTGGCGAGTTCCTTGTAGAAGGGCACGTTGGCATCGCCGTTGATGGTGGAGATGACGGCGGTCTTCTTGCCGGCCGAACCGAATTTCTTGATGTCTGAGACGATGGTCTGCCAGTCCGACTGGCCGAACGGCGTGTAGTTGACCATGATGTCGTCCTTGGCCACGCCCTTGGACTGCAGATAGGCCTGCAGGATCTTGTTGGTGGTCTGGGGGTAGACGTAATCCGTCCCCGCCAGCACCCAGCGCTTCACGCCTTCCTGCTGCATCAGATAGTCGACGGCCGGGATAGCCTGCTGGTTCGGCGCCGCGCCGGTGTAGAAGACGTTGCGCTCGCTCTCCTGGCCCTCATATTGCACCGGGTAGAACAGCAGGCCGTCGAGCTCCTTGAACACGGGCAGGACGGATTTGCGGCTGACCGAGGTCCAGCAGCCGAACACCGCCGCCACCTTGTCCTTGCCGAGAAGATCCCGGGCCTTCTCGGCGAAAAGCGGCCAGTTCGAGGCGGGATCGACCACCACGGCTTCCAATTTGTGCCCGAGCACGCCGCCTTTCTTGTTCTGCTCTTCGATCAGCATCAGCATGGCGTCCTTGAGCGTGGTCTCGGAAATCGCCATGGTGCCGGACAACGAATGCAGGATACCGATCTTGATGGTGCCTTCTTCGGCCCTGGCCGCGCCGCAGATGATCAGCATCGCGGCAATGCCGCCCGACAGGCTATGACCAAGTCTTCCAAGCTTCGACATGACGCCTTCCCCTTGCTTCTTGTTGGATCCCGTGGGGCTCCTGCAAGCGGCGTGCCAATCGGGCGAAAGACCGTTCTCGGAAGGCACCGGGCGTGGCGATCGGGTTTTCGGGGCTGGCAGGTGGGGCTGGCGCCCATCGGTGGTGGGGCGAAATTTTATGCATGCCTAACGATTAGGCGAATTGCTGCCTTTGGAAGCTCACCTCCTGGGTCGGGTGTTGTCGTACGGAATGCTCGTAAGCTATGTCCGCCCGTGCGGGACCGGTCGGAGGTTTCATCGGATAGGCAGGCAAGCCGGACCGATCGGCTCGAAGGCCTTGTAGGTGAGAATGAATTCCTGATGGCCGAGCGCTTCCGATTTCGTCATCGCGCCCGACGCCACGTCCTGGATCAGTGCGAGGATTTCGTCGCCGACCTCGTCCAGCGAGGCGCGCCCTTCCAGGATACGGCCGGCATCGACATCCATGTCTTCGGCGAGGCGTCGATAGGTATCGGGATTGGCGCAAATCTTGATGACTGGTGACAGCGCCGAGCCGGAGACGGAGCCGCGTCCTGTGATGAAGAGCACGAGGTGAGACCCCGAGGCGATCAGCTCGACGATCTCCGCATTGTCGGAAATATTGGGAAAGCCGAACCGCACCGGTCCGTCAGGCACGACGTCCATCAGATAGAGCCCGCCACGAGGAGGGACATCGCCCGGCTTGATCAGGCCGGAGATGGGCGAGGAGCCCGACTTGGCGTAGGCCCCCATCGATTTTTCCTCGATGGTGGACAGGCCCCCATCCGCGTTGCCCGGTGCGAAACTGCCATAGCCGAGCGTGGCGTAATACTGCGCCGCTTTCGCCACGGCCCCGCGCAAGGCATCGCCGAGGGCCGGCGTCACGGCACGTGCGGCCATGATCTCCTCGCAGCCGATGAGTTCGCCCGTCTCCTCGAAGATGCAGGTGGCACCGGCCTTGACCAGCCGATCGAAGGCGCGTCCGGCCGCGGGATTGCCGGTCAGGCCGCTGGTGCCGTCCGAGCCGCCGCAAACCGTGCCGATGACCAACTCGTCGAGAGCCATGGGAACGGTGGGTTGGCTTGCCAATATGTCGACCTGCCGTGCGACCCAGGCGCGCCCGGCCTCGAGCGTGCTGCGCGTGCCGCCGCTGGTCTGGATGGTCAGCGTCTCCACGGGCCTGCCGCTCGACGCGATTGTCTCGGCAAGCGCATATTTGTTGAAGCTCTCGCAGCCCAGCGACAGCAGCAGCACGGCGCCGACATTGGGATGGGTGCAAAGCTGCTCCATCATGCGCTGGGCATAGGCGTTGGGAAAGCAGCCTGGAAAGCCGATCAGGTGAACGGGCTGGTCGGGAAAGCGTTGCACGATTTCCCGTGCCACATGATGAGCGCATTCCACCAGATAGGCGACCGCGACGACATTGCGGATGCCTTTGCGCCCGTCACTGCGAAGATAGCCTTTCATCACTCTGCCTCTGTCGCTGGCGAGCCGATGACGTGGGTCGCCGTATAGTCGCTCTTTATATTGTGGAGATGCACATGCTCGCCCGGCGCAATGGGCCGGATGGCCGAGCCGATCGGCGCACCGTATTTCATGATCCTCTCGCCTGGCGCGATGACGCGACAGGCGATCTTGTGGCCGCGCTGCACCGCCCCGGCCAGCGTAAACGCCTGCCCGTCCAGTATCAGCACGGCCTTGGCTTCAAGGCCTTCGCGCGCCACGACGACATTGTCGAGTGGCGAGAGGTGGAGCAGGCGAGGGTCCAGCTGCATGGTTGTGGCCTCACATCACGCCAAAGGTCGCCATCGCTTCGCAGGCGCTCATGCCATTGCGGATCGCCACGGCCACCTGGTTCTCCGTCGAGGCCTTTTCGAGCGCGCGGGCGATGGCTTCATCCTCCGCTTCGCGCGGAATGATCAGAACGCCTTCGCGATCGCCGAAGACGAGATCGCCCGGAGCCACGCGGATGCCTTCGATCTCGATCGTGGTGCGAAAATCAATGACCTTGCCGCGTACACCCTGATCCTGCGCGTAGACGCCGCGGCAGAAGGTGGGAAATCCCAGCGCCTCGATGTCGGCCGCATCGCGCACATAACCGTTCAGCACCGCGCCCGCGGCCTTGAGATGGGTGGCGCGCGTCGACATCAACCCACCCCAGAGGGCATAGCGCAGGGACGAGCCGGAGGCGACGTAGACCTCGCCCGGCTTCAGATCGTCGAGCGCCTCAAGCATGATGCCGAACGGCTTGCTGGCGAGCGGGCCGGCCGAAAGCTCGGTTCCCTCGGCGAAGATGTCGGCCTCCAGCACCGGCATGGCGCGCCCGGCGATGCGCATCGGCTGCTGCAGCGGGCCGATGGTCGCCGGCAGGAACTGCTTGCGCAGTCCCATGATGTCGAGGACGTCGCCAACCACCGCCGTGAACAACCGTTCCTTGAGCAGCGCGAAGGTTTCCTCGTCGCTGCGCTTGGTCGCGATCGGCATAGACTTTCTCCTTATCAAAAACCAACCAGGGCGCCGCCGTCCACCACGAGCGTCTGCCCGGTGACGTAGCTGGCGGCGGGCGAGGCCAGGAAAACGCAGGCCCAGCCGATTTCTTCCGGCGTGCCGACCCGGTTCATCTGGATGCGGCCGAGGATCTTGGCCCGGCGTTGCGGATCGTTGTCGGTGGCCTTGCGATAGAGTGGCGTATCGATCCAGCCGGGCGCCACGCCGTTGACGCGCACCCCGCGGGCCGCAAATTCCGCCGAGAGCCCGCGCACGGCGCCAAGCAGGGCAGACTTGGCCACGGTGTAGCCCATCACGAAGGGCTGGCCGATGAAGGACGTCATGGAAGCGGTGAAGATGACATTGCCGGCGCCGCGCCGGGCCTGGCCGGCGATCACGGTGCGGGTGAGCTCCAACGCACCGCGCAAATGCACGTCGAGCACTTGGTCGATCTCGGCCAGGGATGTCTCCTCGAAGGGCTTCTTGATGGTGTTGCCCGCATTATTGACCAATATGTCAATTTTCCCATGCCGCGCCTCCACGCCGGTGGCGAAAGCGGCCAGGGTGTCGACCTGGGCCAGATCCACCGCTTCGCAGGCCGCGCCGTCAATGGTGGCGGCGGCCTCCGAGAGCACATCAGCGCGCCGGCCTGCCAGGATGACCTTGGCGCCCGCCGCACCCATCGCCTGGGCGATGGCGAGGCCGAGGCCCGAGCCACCGCCGGTGATGAGCGCGGTCTTGCCCGCCAATCCGAAAGCCTGCTGCAGATTCATCGCGCCACCACCACCTTCAGACTGTCCCGGTTGCCGTCCCAGAAGGGCAGGGCGTCTTCCGCCTCCTCGAAAGGAATGATGCGCGAGATCAGCGCATCGGCTTCATCGCCGATGCCTTCGAGCCAGGCGATCACGGCGCGGAAGTCCTCGATCGTCGCGTTGCGCGATCCCATGATGTCCAGCTCCTTCAGGTTGAAGAGCTGAGTGTCGTAGGTCACCGGCGCCTTGGAATAGCCGACATAGACGACGCGCCCCGAATAGCCGGCAAGGGCGATGCATTGGGTGAAGGTCGCGGGCAGGCCGACAGCCTCGATGGCGATGTCCGCGCCGTCATCCCCGGTCAGGGCCGAGACCTCGGCAACCACGTCCCGCGAGCTGGCATCGATGGCATGGGTCGCACCGAAACGCCGGGCGAGCGCGAGCTTTTCCGCACTCATGTCGACCGCGATGACCTCGGCGCCATGGGCGACGGCGGCGATCAGGGCGCCCATGCCGATCATGCCGCAGCCGAGCACGACGACGCGTTCACCCGCGGCCACCCGGCCCCGCCTCACGGCGTGAAAGCCCACCGAAAGCGGCTCGACCAGGGCCAGATGCCGCGGTGCCAGCGTGTCGTTGATGATCAGCTTGCCGGCGGGTAGCACGATCTCCTCGGCCAGCCCGCCATCCTGCTGTACTCCGAGGGTGCGGTTGTAGCGGCAGGCATTGGTGCGGCCTTTACGGCAGGAGGCACAGTAGCCGCAATGGGTGTAGGGCATGACGATAACGCGCTTGCCGGCCGCGAAGTCCGGTGGCACGCCTGCGCCCGTTGCGATGATTTCGCCGCCGATTTCATGGCCGGGTATCCGGGGTAGCTGCACCAGCGGATTGAGCCCGCGATAGGTGTTGAGGTCGCTGCCGCACAGGCCGACATGGCGCACGGCAATGCGCACCTCGCCATCGCCTTCCACCGGGGCAGCCACGTCATGGAAACGCGTACGCCCTTCGCTTTCGATCATCAGCGCTTTCATGTCAGTTGAGCATTTCTGCCGGCAGATCGGCACCGATATATTTCTTGTAGATGGCGTTGAGCTTGCCGTTGCGCAGATTGGTATGAACCCACTCGTTCACCGCGGTGCGCAACGCCTCGTCGTTCTTTCGCAGGCCGATGGCATAGGGGAAGACGCGCAGGACATATTTGATTTCGTAAGGCGCGTCGGGTGCGCGGGTATTGGCGGTCTGCATGATGCCCGGCGAAGTCGCCATGATGTCGATCTGGCCCGATACCAATGCGGTGACGAGGGTGGCATCGTCCTCAAAGCGCACAATCTCGGCGCCGGTGCCCCGCGAGGTGAGTTCCTTGTCGTTGGAGCTGCCTCGCGTGGTGCCGACACGCAGGCCTGAGAGCGAGGCGTCGTCCTTGATCGCTATCTCCTTCCTGGCCGCAATCACCGACTGGATCACGCCATAGGGATCGGAGAAATCGATGACCTTCTTGCGCTCCTCCGTGACACTGAAGCTGGCGATGACCATGTCGGCCTTGCCTGTCAGCAGGAAGGGAATGCGGTTGGGGCTGGTGACCTGCACGATGTCGAGGTCGAAGCCCATGTCGCTGGCCAGCAATTGGGCCGTCTCCACATCGGAACCCGACGGCTTCATGGCTGCATCGATCGTACCATAGGGCGGGGAGCCCAGATCGAGTGCGATCATCAGCTTCTTGCGACTGCGGATGGTGTCGAGCGTATCGGCACGCACCACGGCCGGTGCAAACAGCATGGCGGCGCCCGCCAGCAAAAATTGCCTACGTTTCATGTCGTTTCCCTTGCCATTCTTGTTTTCAAAGCTCGCCGGCGATGAAGTCGCGCAACTCCGGCGTGACAGGATTGGCCAGTTGGCTGCCGGACAGCTGCTCCCAGACCTGGCCTCGATGCATGTAGATGACGTTGGTTGCCACGCGGCGGGCAAAGCCCATTTCATGGGTGACGAGGATCATGGTCATGCCGCCGCGCGCGAGATCTTCCATCACCTTCAGGACTTCGCCGGTGAGTTGGGGATCGAGGGCCGAGGTGACCTCGTCGAACAGCATCACCTTGGGCTGCATCGCCAGCGAGCGGGCGATGGCGACACGCTGTTGCTGGCCGCCCGAGAGCTGCTCGGGATAGTGATCGGCCTTGGCCTCCAGTCCCACCTTGCGCAGGCAGTCGCGTGCCAGTTCGCGCGCCGCGGATTTCGACAGGGACTTCACGCAGACCGGTGCGAGCATGATGTTCTGTTCGGCGGTCAGGTGGGGGAACAGATTATAGCTCTGGAAGACGATGCCGACGTCGCGGCGCAATGCGCGCTTGTCGAGCGCCGGGCTGTGGACCTGATGACCGCAGACATCGATCGTGCCGGATTGAATGACCTCCAGGGCATCGATGCAGCGCAGCGCCGTCGACTTGCCCGAGCCGGACTGCCCGATGATGGCGACGACTTCGCCACGGCCGACCTCGAAGGAAATGCCCTTCAGCACCTCGACGGCGCCGAAGCTCTTGTGAACGTTGGCGAGCTTAACGACGGCCGACATTGAGCCTCCTCTCCAGCCCTCGGCTCCAGACCGAGAGCGGGTAACAGATGACGAAATAAAGCAGTGCGACGCAGATGAAGACGGCGAAGGGCTGGAAGGTCGAATTGTTGATCAGCTTGCCCGCCTGGCTGAGCTCGACCAGGCCGACGACCGAGGCGAGCGAGGTGTTCTTCACGATCTGGACCAGGAAGCCGACGGTGGGAGCCGTGGCGATGCGCATCGCCTGTGGCAGGATCACCCGGCTCATGCGCTGCCAGCGCGTCAGTGCGAGACACTCGGCCGCCTCCCACTGCGTCTTCGGCACGGACTGGATGCAGCCGCGCCAGATCTCGCCCAGAAAGCCGGAGGCATAGATGGTCAGGCCGGCACCCGCGGCGGCGAGGGCCGGCAGTTGATCCAGCCCGAAGATCGCCAGTCCGAAATAGATCAGGAAGAGAAGGATCAGCAGAGGCGTACCCTGCACGATCTGCACATACAGGCTGGCGAGCGCGCGCAGGATCCGGCTGTCGGAAATGCGCGCCAGCGCAACGGCGAAGCCGAGAATGCCTCCGCCGACGAAGGCGAGCGCCGAAAGCGCCAGCGTCCAAAAAGCGGCCTGCAGCAGGAAGACGAGATGATAGAGCCCGAAACTTGGCATGTTACAGCGATGTCCCCAATCGGCGCTTGCGCGGGAAGATCAGCATGCCGAACGCCCAGAAGGCGCCGCGCACGACGAAGGAAAGCAGCAAATAGAGCAGGGCGGTGACGATATAGGTTTCGAAGCTGCGGAAGGTGTCGGACTGGATGCGGCCGGTGACGGCAGTCAGCTCTTCGGCCGAGATCTGTGATGTGATGGAGGAGGCCAGCATCAGCAGCACATATTGGCTGGTCAGAGCCGGATAGACCCGTTCGACCGCGGGGCGCAGGATGACGTGCCAATAGGTCTGGCGACGGGAGAGGCCCAGGCAATCGGCGGCCTCGATCTGTGCCTTGTGCACGGATTCGATGCCGGCGCGCATGATCTCGCAGGTGTAGGCCGTGATGTTCACCACCAGGGCGATGACGGCGGCGAGATTGGCGGAAAGGTGGATACCGAGCACTGCAATCCCGAAATAGATCAGGAAGATCTGTACCAGCAACGGGGTGTTGCGGATCGCCTCGACATAACCGCCGACGATACGCTGCAGCCAGGGTGCGCCATCAGCCCGGGCGATGGCGCAGAGCGTGCCGCCCACGAAGCCGAACAATGTCGACCAGGCGGAAAGCTGGAGCGTAAGCCACACCCCTTGCGCGAAGTCCCGCCAATAGGGCAGCAGTGCTGTGAAATCGAACTGATAGCTCATGCAGTGCGCGCGTGGCGCCCTCTGATCTGACGTTGCCTGCCCGGATGGATCTGCTGGCAGCGCCCAAAGGCGCGGTGCCGTGATCCCATCATTCTTGAAGGGGTATGATGCCCTTGACCGCGACGATGGTCGCGCAGTAGGTTGGCGTCAATTGGTTTTAAATGTCTAATAAACCAAGGTGCATGTATTGCGGTCGAAGAGCGTCTACAAGAAAGCCTATAATCACCTGCTCCAGCGCTTGTCGGATCCTGCGATCAGGTGCCTGGACGGCCCCGGGGCACGGCTCGCCCAGGATTTGCAGATCAGCCGCACGACGCTGCGAGCCGTACTGCGGGACCTGCAGCATGCCAGGATCCTGGGGGAGCGCGAGGTTTTGCGCCGCCCGCGACCGGTCGACTACTTCCCGGAAGAAGAAACCGAGTAGCGTTCCGCCCAGGTCGAGCGCGCCTTCATGGAATGGATCCTGCGCGCCGACATCCGTCCGGGCAATCCGATCAACGTTGCCCAGCTCTCGCGCGAGTTTGGCGTCTCGACGACGGTGATCCGCCAATATCTTCAACAGATGCGCCATTACGGCCTGCTCGCGCAGCGGCCCAACAGCACCTGGATCTTTCGCGGTATCACCACCGACTTTGCCGCCGAACTTTCGGAAATCCGCGAGTTGTTCGAGCTGCGCTCGGCCCGCAAGGTCGCGACGCTCCCCCCGAGGCGCCGATCTGGGCCGAACTCAGGGCAATCCGAGAGGATCATGTGGCCCTGTTGGCCGTGGCGGAGACCCGGTTCCACGACTTCTCGGCCCTAGACGAGACGCTGCATCGCCTGATCTACGATGCTTCCGAGAACCGCTTCGTGGTCGAGTTCTACCAGATCATCTCGATCATCTTCCACTACCATTATCAGTGGAACAAGGTGGACGAGAAGGCCCGCAACATTGCAGCGATCCATCAGCATCTCGACTATATCGATGCTCTGCTCAGCCGGGATGTCGATGCCATCGAGCGCACTTGCCGCGCCCATCTCGCTGCCGCCCGCGAGACAATGCGCCTGTCCATTGGAGACAACGTCCCACCTCTGTCTCTCTCCGGCGACAGGTGACACGCACGGGCAGGACAAGGGCTCGGCTACCATTGCGTTGGTCAGGGCGGGAAACCGGAAAAACCATCCCTGTTCCCTTTACTGCCACGTCCGGTTGACGCGTGCGCATCTCATCATCAACCATCGACCGGCGGTAATCGTTCCGATGATCCTCGGTCATGCTTGTCGTTGCCGGCCTTTCCGATCCAGGATTGGCCGCCAGTTTGATCGTGTATCGCCTGCCAATGCGGGTCGAGAGGTCATCGATGCCCCGCAGAACGCAACCGCCTCGGCCGAACGCGCCTTCATCCGAAAGGGCTGACCGGTCCTCGGGGGGATCCGGTGTCGGTGGCCTTCTCCTGGTCATCGAATATCAGGATGCCGCCGGTCGCCGGCAGTTTCGGCCTGTTACGCTCTGGTCGGTCAAGCCGGGGCGGGACGGCATTCCCCGGCTTCTCGGCTACAGCCATGATCGAGATGATCTGCGCTCTTTCCGCCTCGACAGGATCGTGTCGATCGCCGACGCGGATGGCGTGCTCCAGGAACCCCTGGATGCGTTCTATCGGGAGGTGCTCGGACTGTCTTTGCAGCAGCCGCCGCCAGCCGCCTCTGGCGATGAACGGGGAGGGGAACGCTGGGCCGTGATCCGCAGGGTCGCGCGGGAGAACGGCCTCGTGCTCGCCGTCTCGGTGGCGAGGGCCGACCTGCAAATGTCGGGCGAGGAAGTGATGATCATGCTCGACCATGTCACAGCTTGCTGTGCCGCCCAGGGCATCGACTTGAATCCGGACGAGATCGAGCGGGCTCGCCAATGGATTCGGCGCATGCGGCCGTCGGCCGATGCCGCAAGAACGAGTTTACACGAGCTTCAAGCGGCCGCACTGGCTACGAGGAAGAGGGTGATTGAGGTTTGCCTGGCGGTGGCTGACAGCGACGGTTTTCGCCATCATCGGGAATTGGCGCTCATCGACGAATTCTCGCGCGCGCTTCTCGGGGAAAGTCTCCTGCCGAACCGCCCTTTCACGCCCGACGGCTCTTGATCGTGTTGGCGAACAGAATCGGCCAGTGACGAATCCCGGTCCAGATCACGACATTGGCGTGGACTCGGTGCTGATCGAAGCGAAGGGGCTTGGAGGTACCAGGCATCAATATTGCTTAATTGGCGACGAGCTTCCGTCGATCGGGAGATCAGCAGCAGCAGGCGGGGTGATGGATCTCGGAGGGCATAGAGAACGACATTGTCGCCGTTCGAGCCAAGGGCAAGCGGCCGGGCCGCACGCCCTCGATACGAGCACGCCCTCGATACGAGAAAGGGGGATGGCGGTAAAACTCTCGGGGGGAACGCCCCAATAGGCAGGGGACACAAAACAGCTTGGCCTCGACCGCTTCATCGTTTGTCGCGAGACGCGTCATCAAAGCAGCAGTCGGATCGCAGCGCCTTCCTACGGGGTGTAAAGGATCCGAAAACGATCTGGCGCCGCCGGATCTCGGTCAACCACGTGGACTGGCGGCCAAGTCCATTGCCAAACGCCGATGCCCGGCGCGCGGGAGAATTGGATCCGCCCGCGGGTGCCTTCAACGGCTACGCTCGGCCAGGATCCGGCAATCCGCGCCCGGTTCACGCCGTGAGCACGCGACGCCGCGGCGAGAACGGCGATCGTGTCGTAGCCCTCGAAGGCGACGAAAGAGGGAGCTTCGGCCAGCCGTTCGCGCAGGGCCGTCTCGATGCGGGTGCCGAGCGGGCCGAGGCGCTCGGGCAGATAGCGCAAGAACGGGATGGCGGTGCCCTCGTCACCCAGCAACCTCGCCCATTCGGCGAACTCCGGTTGCCCGGCCGGAGCACCGATCATCATCGTGGCGAGACGTTGATCGCGGCGAACGGCCTTGACGATCGACACGGCCGGCTCCGGATACCCGACCAGCAAAAGCAGGGCTGTCGTGCGCATGTCGGCGAGTTTGTCGCATACCGCAGCGGGGATAAGCGAGTGCATGTCGAGTTCGATGACGGTGACGCCGCGTGGAGACAGATAGTCCCGCAGAATGCGGGCTCCGGAGGCCCAATAGACACTTGGCTGGGCTGCTACGGCGATCCGACTGTGGCCTGCGCCGAGGAGAAAGTCTGCATAGACCTGCCAGCCGTGGGACTGTGCCGGGGCGAGGCGCGCGACCCCGTGTGTCGGCTGTTCGGTGAGTGCGTCAAGAACCGCAGACGAGCATAGAAACGGCAGGCCGAGGGCATCGGCCCTGCCCGCTGCGGCGCGAGCGGCCACGCTGTGATACTCCCCCACCAGGGCAGCCACACCCAAGCGGTCCAATTCATCGACCGCCGCCACGCTTCGTTGCGGGTCAGCCGCTGTATCTCGGACCAGCAGTTCGAGCGGCCTTCCGGCGATCCCGCCGGCAGCATTGACCTCGCCAACGGCCAATTCGAGTCCGGCAAGCAAATGCCGGCCTGCCTCGACCCAGCCGGGCCGGCTTAGCGGAACCAGGGCACCGATCTGCACGGTCGAGCCGTCACCTGGCCCCACGCCAGGCGGAGATGGCGACGTGTTCATGCCTTGACCTCTCCTGACGTGATGGGGTGCCGTTCCGCAATCTCCGACCAAAGCGTCCATACGGCTTGAGGACAACCACATACAGCTGCGAATTCGAGGGGGACAGGAACAGTTTCAGACAATTCCGCCGATCTGTATGGTCAAGGCAAGCCATACGGTAATTTCGATCTTGCCCGCTGAGCGTTCGTCTGCGCCAGAAACGCTTCAATGGTTCTCGCGCAGCTTTTTGACGTCTTCCGCTGTCAGCTTGGACTCCTGATTGCCCCAGGTCTGGCGCATCCAGTTCACCAGATCAGCCAGGCTGCGATCGTCGAGCTGATGGCCGAAGCCCGGCATCGGCTGCATGCGCTCCAGCCCGGGAAAGCGCTGCGCCGGAATGCCGTCGACCACAGCACGCACGAGATTGCGCGCGCTGGTCAATCGCAGGGTCGCATTGGTGGCGAGTGGCACCACGACATGCGGGATGCCCTGGCCCTCGGCGCCATGGCAGCCCGAGCAGAGCGCGAGATAGGTCGGCTTGGCCGAAGCCGTGACCTCGGGCGCCACCGAGATCGCGGGCGATGGTGTCGGCGTCTGTCCTTTCGAGGCGTCGTCGAGATCGAAAAGATAGGCCGACAAGGCGTTGAGGTCGTCAGGCGTCATATATTGCGTGGAGAAATGTACGACCTCGAACATCTGGCCGGTCATCGCGCCCTGTGCCGAGAGGCCCGATTTCATGAAAGTAGCGAGCACTGGCGAGGTAAAGCCCATGCGCTCGAGGCCATTCCTGGTGATGTCTGGCGCGTGCGCGCCCTCGATGACCGAACCCTGGAGATAAGCATCCTGCCTCATGCCCTGCAGCACATTGCGCGGCGTGTGGCATTCCCCGCAATGGGCAAGCGCATCGGTCAGATAACGCCCGCGATTCCAGACGGGAGAACGTGCCGGATCTGCCGTCGAGACATCGGAGGACAGGTTGACGAGATTCCAGACCGTCAAGGTCTGGCGGATGTTGAATGGGAAGTTCAGCTCGTTCTTCTTGTTCTCGACCTTCATCGGTTCGCGCGTCATCAGAAAGGCATAGACCGCATCGACATCCTCGGCTGTCATCTTGCGGTAGGACGCATAGGGCATCGCCGGATAAAGGTGGCCTTGCTTGCCCACCCCGTCGCGCACGGCCCGATGGAATTCCGCACGCGTCCAATTGCCGATGCCATTGTCCTTGTCAGGCGAGATGTTGGTTGCATAGATCGTGCCGAACGGGGTCTGGAAAGGCAGGCCGCCGGCCCAGGGCGCGCCGCCCTTGGCCGTATGGCAGGCATAGCAGTCGGCCGCAACGGCGACATAGGCGCCCCGCTTGGCGAACGCCTTCATCTCATCGGCCGTAAGCGGCTGCTCAATATCCTTGGCGACCACGCTTTTTTCGAACAGGCCCAGCAAGATCGCACTTGCGACGGCCGCCCCCAGCACGATTCCGCCGGCGATCGTCCAGAGCAGTTTTCTCATCATGGCTGCGCTACGCCTTCACCAAGCCAGGGGTATTGAGAGCAAGATCGCGCACCGCCTCGAAATAGCGCACATAGCCGGTACAGCGACAAATATGCCTGCCGAGTGTGTCCGTGATCGTCTGCTCGAGCTCGGCACGCGGGATCGGCTTGCGTTCGAGCTGGTCCAGGAGAACGGTCGCTGCCGTCACGAAGCCTGGCGTGCAATAGCCGCACTGGAACGAAAAATGTTCGATGAAGGCCAGCTGGACAGGTGAAAGCTGGGTAATCGCGCCGTTGGCGTCGCGCTTGGCGTGCCCCTCCACGGTCCTTACCTTCCGGCCGGCGAACCACTGGGCGCCGACGATGCAGGTGCGCATTTCCTCGAGCACGCCATCATCTTTTTCCACGATCACGGTGCAGGCATGGCATATGCCCTGGCCGCAGCCCATGCGCGAGCCAGTCAGGTTGAGATACTCGTAGAGGAAATCCTGCATCATCATGGTTTCGGGCACGTCGATGGGGCCGACGGCCTTGTCGTTGATGGTGAGCGAAAGTTGCTTGGACGCGAGTGTCATGCCAGCGCCTCCAGGATCTTTTCCGACGTGATAGGCAGGTTGTAGAAACGCTTGCCGATAGCGTGTGCGACGGCATTGGCAATGGCGGGGACGACCGCGATCATCACCACCTCCGCCATGCCCCTGGGCGGGTCGGTCTCGGAAAGCGCCGGCAGGATCTCGACGGTCTGCGACCACACGGCAACATCCCCCGCCATCGGGAGCTCGTAGCGGTTCCAGTTCCAGGTGCCGTTGCCCGGGCCGTCTTCGTAAAGCGGCAGATATTCCTTGAGGGCGTGGCCGATACCCATGGCAAGGCCGCCCTGGATCTGGCCGGATACCAGTTCCGGCACGATATGCCGGCCGCAATCCATGATGGAATGATGCGACAGCAGGGAGATCCCACCGGTGGCGGTGTCGACGACGATCTCGGCGAGGGTAGCCATGGGCGTATAATAGGTCACGCCCGCATTGTTGCGCTGGACAGGCGGATAGGACACCGCCTTGCGATCTACGAACTGCCAGCCATCCAAGGTCATCAGCGCTTTGCGTTCGGCTGGCGCACCATCGCCATATCGCACGGCCAGCGCGTCGATGGCAAAACGGTGCTGGCCGATCACGCCGAGGTCGAACTCCGCCTCCGCCCATTGCCAGCGATTGAAGGTGTGGACCGTCACCCCGGTGACGAGCCCCTGGTGATGCGCTTCGGCCGCAACCTCGGCAAAGGAAAGTGGCTGCAGGCCCGCGGCATTGACCTTCCCGCCGGCAAGCCTGAGGTCGTCACGGCGCACCGCCTCCGGAGCCATCTGGCCGCCGCCGATGCCGCGTGACCACAGCGCCCGCGCCGCTGGCCAGATGGCGAGGTCGATAATGGCCCGTGCCGCCTCGCGCGTGGCGTGGCCGAGATAATAGACGCTGTTGGAAGCGCTCATGGGCGAAGTGAAGGAGGGGGTCCAGCGCGGGTTCTGCCTGCGCTGGTCTTCCTCGGCCTGCGACATGGTATAGGGCTGGTCGGTGGTCTCGAGCGGCATTTGCGGCCAGCGGACCTTGCCATATTCGGTGTCGTCAGGTGCCACGCCGAGCATGTCGGCCACCATGATGGCCTGGGAGGTGGTCACGCCGGTGCCGATCTCATGCGCGACATGGACGAGCTTCAGGCGCCCCTTGGCATCGAACTCGATGGCAGCGAAGGCAGCCTCGGCGCCGGTGCCGTAATCCTTGTGTACGTGGCCGTAGCCAACGCCATATTTCTTGCCCGGATTGGCGGCTTCGAACGCTGCCTTTTTCTTCTGCCGCTCGCTCCATAAGGGATGTTCGCGTGCCTTGAGAATGATCTCCTCATGACGCATGGCCCCGGCGGGAATGGCGCCTTGCGTGTTCTTCATGCCGGAACGCAGAACGTTCTTCAGCCGCAGATCCATGACGTCCATGCCGATCAATTCGGCCGCCTCGTCGACCATCATCTCGGTCGCCGACATCGATTGCAGCGTGCCGTAGCCTCGGGTCGAGCCTGCGTCGACGGCACGCGATGCAACCGCCGCCGCCGAGAAATCACTTTTCGGCAGGTAATAGATCGATTGTCCGGCGGTTGCCCCGACAGCACCGACCGAGGCCGAGAAATTCTCGCGCCCGCCGCCGTCATTCTTGTAGCGGCCGGTCATGGCGCGGAACTGCCCGGTCTTTCGGTCCACCAGCAGCACATTGTCCATCCAGAAGGCGTGGCGCTTCAGCCCCATCTGGAACTGCTCGTAGCGGTCGTTTGCCAGCCGCACCGGGCGGCCATTGCCGTAGAGCCCGGCGAGCACGCAATAGAAGGGGAAGATTGCGTGATCCTTGGTGCCATAGCCCACGGTGTAGCCGACCCGAAGATCGACCTCCTTCAAAGGATGTTTCGACTTCGACACCATCTGGGCCGCGACTTCTGCGACCTCATAAGGCGACTGCGTCGCGATCATGGCATGCAGGATCCCGCTTGCCGGATCGTACCAGACATTGCCATTGTCGGCCTCCATGGCCGAGGCGTCGGTCGACTGGGAGAAGTAGCTACGCTTCAGCACCAGGGCATCATCACCCGCGGCCGCGATCTCGCGCTCGATTTCGGTGGCTGCGGCCATGCCGCGCGCCATGGCGTCAGCGTTGCCGGCCGGTGGCCATTGCGGCTCGTCGCCCTTGAAGCCTGCCCGGATCACGGTGTCCTTCAGCGATGAATAGCGATCCTCCGCAAAAGGATCGCCGCCGTCGATACGCACATAGCGCGCGGAGGCATAGGGACCGGGTGTGGTGGAGGCTGCCTTGCCACCATAGCGCACGACAGTGTCATCGAAGCGCGTCAAGCGCTTGGCGGCGTCGTAGCGGGCAAAATCGTGATAGACGAGCAGGGCCACGGGCTGGCCGAGCAGGCGTGCCGTCTGCCCTTTCGGCACAAGGAAAACGTCGCCATAGAAGCCCGGCACCGGAATCTCGATGCCGTCGGCGACAAGATCCTGGTACAGCACCAGCCGGTCCGGCTTGAGATCCTCGCCCAGCACCTTGAGGTCGATGCCGTCAAACGCCAGGTCCGTTCTGGTCGCATGCAGCAGGAAGGCATGCGATTGCTCCTTGGGCCACCCTTCGAGATCGCGGGCGCGATAGTCGTGCGAGAAGGTCTTTTCACCGGTAACCTTGGCGATCGCATCGAGGCGGTATCTTGGCTTGCCCCGGCCGTTCAGCCAATCCGGCCCTGGCCGCGGCGGCGTCTCGATCAATCGCGCATCGGCGGTGAGGCCCAGGAATGATATCTTGATCGCCACGCCGGCAGCCACGCCTGCCTTCAGGAAATCCCTGCGCGAAAGAGCCGCTTTCATAGCGTTGCCTCCATGACTGCGTGGGTCACTTTCGGTCATCAGCTTAGATCACGGAAGTAATTTATTACAATCCTGTTCTGGGGAATTGCGAGCTGGCCCGTCAGTGAATGATGGACCGGCGCGCAGGATCGAATTGGAGGATGGCTCAACACGCAACGCGACACCAAGATCTGTCGCGTTGACTTCGAGCTTGCGTGCCAGGGTCCGAGGACCTCGGGATTTCGTGAGGCGATACGGCCGGCAATGACGGCCCTCCCTTGTCGATTGTCTAGTCTGGTGCCGCACCAACGGGCGGGCCGCCAGGCGGGCGGTGCAGGAAGGTAATCGAGGCGTAGGCGCCGAGCCACGAGCCTAGCGCTGCAAAAGCGACATAGGCCCAGTTCTCGGTGTAGCTGATGACCGCATAGGACGACAGCAGATACCAGACACTGCTCCAGGTCGCGGCCGGCACGCGCTTGCGGGCCACCACCGCAGCGGTGAACATGACATAGACCGCATCCGTGGCGGCGGTTGCCAGCAGGACGGCGCCGGCGGTGAGGGGATCGATGGCGGCCATTGCAGCGTCTCCGAAGCCGGACCTGGGATAAGCGAGTTAAGTCGTGGTCGCTGGCCGTCATCGTGCGGGGCGCTCCGGCGGCGCATGGCCCTCGATGCGTCATTCACGCCAGCGTCACGGCGGCTGACCGAGCATTCGTGCAGATCTTCAAAGTGCTTCATCTCGATTCCTGCAAGGTCGAGAGAGGGTGGCCCTGTCGGACTAGGTGAATGGCGCCGACAGGGCCGTGCCGGTGGCCGTGGTGAGCCGCACACCGACGGCGAAGTCTATCACCGATCATGCACACGCATTGCGTGTATTTTTTCAATCATGCATCCCGTATTACGGATGACGACTTGATCAGTCATGACCAATTGCACGCGATGAAGGTGAGGTGACTGAAACCCTGGATCAATTCACACTCAGATCCCGAATTGAGTTGAGGGAAAGAAGGAACAAGCATTGCGGCGAAGTAGGATGCTGCCGCAACGAATTCGCGTCAGTGCCGTGGTGCATGGTCCTGATATGTCGACAGGCGTTGACATCCGTCGAGCAGGCGGAATGCTGGGTCGCGTTCTGTTCAATGAAGCGGGTCAGGTTGAACTGAACCCAAGAGCCTAGTTCTTCGTCTTTATCCTCGCCGATGGCGCTGTCCGAGCCTCATGGGCTGGTTGGTGTGCGATCTCGTTCTGCAAGGCCGTGATGTGATCACGTGCAACATCGCTGACGGCCCGCTCGATGGCGCGAAAGCGAGCGATGAGGGCGAGGCCCAGAGGCGTGAGTACGGCCCCGCCGCCATTCTTGCCACCGATCTGACGCGTGGCGACGGGCTTGCCGAAGATCTGGTTGATTTCCTCTACCAGATCCCAGGCACGGCGATAGGACATGCCCATGGCACGGCCGGCCGCCGAGATCGAACCGAGCGAAGCGATGTTCTCGAGAAGCTCGATTTTTCCGGGGCCAATGCGGCCTGAGCCGCGCAACACGAAGTACGTCTTTGCGGAGATCGTCGACTATGTGCTTGCGATGATCGAGCCCGATGCTGCGCCGCTCACCTTCGTGCAGGTCGGCGCCGATGACGGCATGCGCGGCGATCCCATCAGCCGGCACGTCATCCAGGGTGGCTGGCGCGGCCTGCTGGTCGAGCCGGTGCCGGCGGCGATGGAGCGGCTGCGTACCCATT
Source organism: Labrys sp. HAY1-8F (assembly GCF_056754975.1). NCBI lineage: Bacteria > Pseudomonadati > Pseudomonadota > Alphaproteobacteria > Hyphomicrobiales > Xanthobacteraceae > Labrys > Labrys sp. HAY1-8F. Next base: position 441,184 of record NZ_JBPGWZ010000001.1, read on the forward strand.
ACGGCACGCGTGACTTTCACATTGTCCGCGGCGAGGACGTGTTGAGCAGCTTCTCGCTGCCGACCATCATGATGCACGAACTCAAATATGATGATCTGCCCGGAATGATCGAGACCGTGCCGGTTACGACACGCAGGCTCGACTCGCTCTGCCGGGAAACCGGATTCGAGACGGCTGACCTGTTGGTGATCGATGTCGAAGGCTGCGACGACATTGTCTTGCGCACCTTTGATTTTGACCTCCACCGCCCCTCGGCGATCCTGTTCGAGCATGTGGCGCTTACGGCCGAAGCCTCACGGGCGATTGGCGAGTTTCTCGAAAAACTCGGTTATCACATCATCTACGACCGCCATGATTGCCTCTGCCTCCTCGGCGAACGCTTCGAGCCACGGCTGGTCGAATTCCTCGGACGCGTCGTCAAGGCTGCGCGGGAGAATTGAAGGACGGGCGGCGCAAGGGGTATACGGGCAATTCCCGTAACCATCTTGGCGGCGCCCCCGCCCTTCCGAGTGCTGAGAAGGCCTTGGGTGCTTTGTGCAAGACCCATATGCCTGCCAGTCAGTCAGCCTATTTTGCCGGCGAAGCCTGGGCAGCGGCTTCGATCAGCTTGGCGACAACTGCCGGGTTCGACACCATCACCACATGCGAGGCGCCCTTGACCACCACGGTCTGCTTGGAATGGGCGCGGTCCGCCATGAAGGCCAGGGCCTGGGGCGGGATGTTGCGGTCCTTGTCGCCATAGACGAACCAGGAGGGGATCGTCTTCCAGGCCGGCTCGGTCGAGGCCTCGCCGAGCGCGGCTTCGGTGATCGGCCGCTGCGTGGCGGCCATAAGCTTCGCCTCGGCCTTGGGAACGTCCGCGGCGAACTGGTCGGGGAATTTGGCCTGCTGGATATAGAGATCCTTGCCGCCGCCCGAGGTCGGCACCGGCGGGGCGAGTGTCGGCCCGAGCGTCGAGCCGGGGAACTTGCCGCTGAGCCCGATGGCGGTTTCGCCCGTTTCCGGCGCAAAGGCCGCGACATAGACGAGGGCTTGGACATTGGCCTTTCCGGCGGCGGCCTCGCTGATGACCGAGCCGCCATAGGAATGGCCGACCAGGACCACGGGCGTCTTGATGCTGTCGATCAGGCTGGCCACGGAGTCGGCGTCACCGCGCACGCTGCGCAGCGGATTGGCGGCGGCGACGACGGGGTAGCCGTCCTTTTCGAGGCGCTGGATCACGCCGTTCCAGCTCGAGGCGTCGGCAAAGGCGCCATGCACGAGAACCACGGTTGGCTTGGCTGTCTCGGCCAGAGCGGGCGCACTCAGCAACAGGGCGCCGGCGACGGCCAGCCCTCTCACGAACTTCTTCATCGGACTTTCCTTCGGGTTGTCACCCGCACCGGATCTCGGGCGGGAAGATGAAATCGGGCGTTTACAGATCGGGAGCGAAGGTCTCGCGCATCGCGGCTTCTTCCTGCCGGATGCGGGTCACCAGGGGGATGAAATAGAGGGGAATGCCGATCACCAGCGTCCAATAGGCGTTGAGAGCCAGTGCGAAACCAATGAGTTCGGGCAGGATATTCAGAAAGTAATTGGGGTGCCGCACGAACGAGAACAGGCCACTCTGAACCCGCCGATGCTGCGGGCTGATGATGATCTTGATCGTCCATAGCCCGCCGAGCGAACGGATCACCGAAACGAGGACGAAAGTGGATGCGATGTAGATCGCGATGCCGCCCGCGGACACAAGGGCGTTCGGCTGATGCACGCCGGCCGCCGACTCGACGACCGCGCAGACGTAATAGACCACGTGAAAGACCGCGAGGAGGATGCTGTTCTTGGCGCCGTACTCCTGCGCGCCATCCCTCTTCAAGGCCTTTTCGTGCCGCGCCGAAATCACGAGCGTGAGGAGGCGCCAGGCAAAGGCGGCGACGGCGAAAAGGATGAGATGGGGTGGCATGTGAATTTCCGGATCGTCAGGAGCAGGGCGCCTTATGGCGCCAGCTTGGTAAAGACATAGTCACGTGCCTTCACGCGCGCCTCGTGGCAGGCAAAGCAGGTCTCGTGTTGGGCCAGGTCCACAGGCTTGCCGTCGATGAAGCGCCCGAACCCCCAGCCGCCGGTGGCGGCATATTTCCTGGAATCCTTGACCATGACCTGCACCGTCGTTGCCGGCCCTGGTACCAAGGCGGATTCGAATTCCGGCGACTGCACATGCTTCCAGGCAAGCTTGACCAGAATGGTCCCGTCGGGGAAGGGCAGGGTCCCGGCACGATAGGCGTCGATCGCGGTCTTGTTGCCGAGGACAGTGCGCAGCTCGTTGAGGGGCTCGTGCTCCAGCGCCGGCGCCACCAATTCCCATTGCCGGTAGCCGTCCGGAATGGTGACGTCGTAGATCGGCGAGGCCGGCTTGGATGCGCTCTTCGAGGCTTCCGTATCCTGGGCGAGCGCTCCGGCCGCAGCGACGACCACAGCCACGAGGCAGGCCCCGGCCAAGGGCATGATCACTGAGGTCTTCATCGTGGAAGTCCTTCACTTGGCTCAGAAACGGGCGACGTCGAGCATCGCCTGGGCGAAGGCTTGCGGCGCCTCCTGCGGCAGGTTGTGGCCGATGCCGCCCTTGATCAGGCGATGCTCGTAGCGGCCGGAGAACCGCTTGGCATAGGCTGATGGCTCCGGGTGCGGCGCGCCATTGGCGTCGCCTTCCATGGTGATCGTCGGCACGGTGATCGTCGGCAGGGCGGCGAGCCTCTTTTCCAACTCATCATACTTGGCTTCGCCTTGCGCCAAGCCGAGCCGCCAGCGGTAATTGTGGATGGAGACGGCGACATGATCGGGATTGTCGAAGGCCTGTGCCGAACGTGCGAAGGTCGCGTCGTCGAACTTCCATTGCGGCGAGGCGAGCTCCCAGATCAGCCGGGCAAAATCATGGGTGTATTTCGCATAGCCGGCCTGGCCCCGGTCGGTGGCGAAATAATACTGGTACCACCACTGCAACTCTGCCTTTGGCGGCAGGGGTGCCTTGTTCAGTTCCTGGCTGCCGATGAGATAGCCGCTCACCGAGACCAGCGCCTTGCAGCGCTCGGGCCAGAGGGCCGCGACGATGTTGGCCGTGCGGGCACCCCAATCATAGCCGCCGATCACTGCCTTCTCGATCTTCAGCGCATCCATGAAGGCGATGATGTCGCTGCCCAGCGCGGCCTGCTGGCCGTTGCGGGGCGTCTCGGCCGAGAGGAAGCGCGTGCTGCCATAGCCGCGCAGATAGGGCACGATCACTCGGTAGCCGGCTGCCGCCAGGATCGGTGCAACGTCGGCATAGCTGTGGATGTCATAGGGCCAACCGTGCAGCAGCAGCATGGGAGCGCCATCGGCCGGCCCGGCCTCGGCATAGCCGATATCGAGCACCCCGGCCTTGACCTGCTTGAGCGAGGCGAAGGCGGTATGGGTGCCGCGGCCGGATCCGGGCGAAGAGGAATTGGTCTGTGCGCTGACGGCACCGATTGCGCCGAGCGGCGCGACAACGGCACCGAACACCAGTGTGCCGAGCAGGCCGCGGCGCGATTGATCGATTTGTTCCGACATCGACATGAATCCCGATTGCTGAAGTTGTGGCCGTAAAAAGCCGCAACACTGTATCGGCCTTATGTCGCCATCGGCTGGATTTGAAAGGCTATGTAAGCCCTTTCCGCCTCGATACAGAGTGATACAATCGGCCACAGCCGCCGCCTGCCTGTATGGCAATGTATCGACACGCCAGCCGGATACGGCAGGATGCGGATCGAGGGCGGCGGAGACATATCGGGCAAACATGACATCGCCAAAGACGGGGCACCGGCAGCAGGGCTGCCGTGAAACGAATGGAGTTGCCCCATGTCTTCAAACAAGATGTCTTCAAACAATTCGTCTTCTTCGAGCAATTTGCCTTCGCATGATTTCGACACGTCCCGACGCGGTTTGCTGAAATCGGCTGCCGCCGCGGCGCTCGTTGGCCTGATCCCCACTGTGCTCTACGCGGCGGAAGCCGGCAACGATATCAGGCCCTTCAAGGTCGCCATTGCCGAGGAGGACATCGTCGATCTGCGCCGGCGCTTGAGCGCCACGCGCTGGCCCGAAGAGACGGTGTCCGACTTCTCGCAAGGGGTGACACTGGCAAGGCTGAAGCCGCTGGTCGCCTATTGGGCGGAATCCTATGATTGGCGCAAGGTCGAGGCCCGGCTCAACGCGCTGCCGATGTTCGTGACCGAAATCGACGGCCTCGACATCCACTTCATCCATATCCGCTCTCCACATGTCAAGGCGATGCCGATGATCATGACTCATGGCTGGCCGGGTTCGATCCTCGAATTCATGAAGGTGATGGATCCGCTGGTCGATCCCACCAGATATGGCGGCAAGGCCGAGGACGCCTTTCATCTGGTGGTGCCCTCGATCCCCGGCTTCGGCTTCTCGGGCAAGCCGACGGCCAAGGGCTGGGGCTCCGACCATATCGGCCGCGCCTGGGGCGTGCTGATGCGGCGTCTCGGCTATGAGCATTATGTGTCGCAGGGCGGCGACTGCGGCTCGGTGATTTCCCACCGCATGGCGCTGCAGAAGGTGCCCGGCCTGATCGGCATCCACGTCAACATGCCGGGGACGGTGCCCAAGGATATCGCCGCGATCCTCACGGCCGGTGGGCCGGCGCCCACGAGCCTCACCCCAGACGAGCGGCGTGCCTTCGACGCCCTTGACCTCTTCTACAAGGACAGTTCGGGCTATGCGACCATGATGGTCACGCGGCCGCAGACCATCGGCTATTCCCTGGTGGATTCACCCGTGGGCATGGCCGCCTGGATGTATGAGAAATTCGCGACCTGGACCTATAGCGGCGGCGATCCGGAGAAGGTGCTGACCAAGGATGAGATGCTCGACGACGTCTCCCTCTACTGGCTGACGCAGACGGGCGCTTCGGCGGCGCGCATCTATTGGGAGGACCACTCCAACAATTTCAATGCCGTCGACATTGCCGAACTGCCCGTCGCGGTGACGGTGTTCCCGGGCGAGATCTATCAGGCGCCCCGGAGCTGGGCGGAGCGCTGCTATCACAACCTCGTCTATTTCAGCGAGGCCGGGAATGGCGGTCACTTCGCGGCCTGGGAGCAGCCGGAGCTGTTCGTGCAGGAAGTCCGTGCGGCGTTCAGGTCGCTGCGCTGAGCTAGTCCTACGGGCGCTCGCCCCTCCGGGCGGGTGCCCATCCCCAGTGCCCGTGCAAGTGGGATTGGGATGTTTGCTTCACGACCAGGAAACGGCCTGGCTCAAGGCATCTCATAGGCGGTCGGCGGCTCAAGCAACCCGCCACGGCGAATTTCCAGGGCCCGGCCAATGCGCAAGGCCAGGGCTTCCTCGAAGCGCGGCACCGCGATCTGCAGGGCGGTCGGCAGGCCTGTTCCGACCAGGCCTGCCGGAACGCTGAGGGCGGCCATGTCCATCAGGTTGACGAAGCGCGTAAAGGTGCCGAGCGGGGTCTTGGTTTCGTCGATCTCGGCAAGCGGCGGCGGCAGGATCGGCGCCGTGGGCGTCAGCAGCGCATCCGCGCCCTCCAGATAATCGGCGAACTCGATCTGTGCGGCACGCCGCTGCTCCAGCAGGTCCTGGTAGCGGGCGCCGTCGATCTCCTTGCCCTTGAGGATGCGCGATCGCACGTCCGGATGGACCAGGCCGTCGTCCGGCCCGGCATAGCGGCCGAGATGATGCCAGGATTCGGCCGACATCAGCTCGCCGGTTAGCGTCATATAGGCTTCCGGCGCACGCGGCATCGCCTTTTCCCGAATGTCCGCGCCGAGGGCCGCGAGGTCGGCGAGTGCAGCCCGGAACCGCTCGAGCACCAGCGGCTCGACACCGGCAAGGTCGGACGCCGCGGGGATGCGCAGGCGAAGCCCGGCTAGATCATGCTCCGATGCGCTCGACAGGGCGACCGGCGGTGCGCCGAATGTCGCCGGATCGAGCGGATCCCGCCCGGCCATGGCGGCGAAGAGGAGGGCGGCATCCTCGACCGAACGGGTGAGAGGGCCGACGCTGTCGAACGAGGGGGCGAGGGTCAGCAGGCCACCGCGCCCGATCCGGCCGACGGTGGTCTTCAAGCCAACGATGCCGCACATCGCGGCCGGGTTGCGGATGGAGCCGCCGGTATCGGTGCCGAGCGCCGCCGGGACGAGGCCGGCGGCAACCGCCACGCCCGATCCGCTGGAGGAACCGCCGGGCGCCCGGGGCAGGCCCGGATCTCGCGGGTTGAGTGGCGTGCCCGTGACGTGGTTGGTGCCCCAGCCGCCGAAGGCGAATTCGACGGTCTGGACCTTGCCCACGAGCACCATGCCAGCCTCGGCCAGCCGCGTCACGGCGTTGGCCGTTACAGCCTGGGGTTCGGCACCGAGCGCCCTGGAGCCGGCCCTCGTCGGCCAGCCTTTGACGTGGAACAGGTCCTTGGCGGCATAGGGGACACCGTCGAGAAAGCCCCGCGCCTCCCCGCGGCGGCGGCGCTGGTCGGATGCGATGGCAGCCTGCAGCGCCTCTTCCGCGAAAACGGCGACAAATGAACGAAGCGCGCCGTCATGGGCGGCGATGCGCTCCAGCGCGCGACCTGTGGTTGCCTCGGAGGTAACATGACCCTCCGCCAGCAGGCGGCCGAGCTCGGCGGCTGTTGCGAATGCGGAAATGCTGTCTGCGCCCACGTCGGTCTCCTCATCGGATTCGGCCAAGCAAAGCATGGAGCGGCCCGACAAGGGAAGATCAAGATGCCAGCGCCCTCGGGACCGGTCCGATCGGAGCTTCGGCAAAGACGGCGCTCCCGGCGTTTAAGGGACGAGCAGCAGCTTGCCGGTGGTCTTGCGGCTCTCCATGTCCGCATGGGCCTTGGCTGCGTCCGCCAGTGGATACTCGCCGCCGACCCGAACCTCGAGCTTGCCCTCGGCCAGCCAGTCGAACAATTGGGTCGAACGCCTGCGCAGCAGTTCGGGCGTGTGGATATGATCGAAAAAGACGGCGTAGCCGATCTTGATGCTCCTCGGCAGGCTCATGATGTCGAGCGGGCCGGGGCCGCCCAGAACCGGGCCATACCAGCAGAACGTGCCGGACCGGCGCACTATGTCGAGCGAGCCCTGGAAAGTAGTGGGACCCGAACCGTCATAGACGACAGAGACGCCTTCTCCCTTGGTCAGACGCAGGACATCCCCGGCAAACCGCCCTTCTGCGTCGACGATCACATGGTCGGCCCCGGCTGCCTTGGCCATGGCCACCTTGTCGGGCGTCGAAACCCGCCCAATGACTTTGCCGCCCCGCAGCTTGATGATCTGTGTCAGTAGCAACCCCACGCCACCGGCCGCTGCGTGGACGAAAGCAGTGTCGCCGGGCTGGACCGGATAGAAGTCGGTGGCGAAGTGACTGGCCGTGAGCCCCTGCATCATGATCGCAGCGGCCGTTCGGTCATCGATCGCGTCTGGTACAGGCACCAGCGCGCTGGCCGGGATCGCGATCCGCTCCGCATAGCTGCCCGGTGCATAGACCCAGGCGACGCGCTGGCCCGGCTTGAAGTCCGCGACACCATCACCCCATGCCAGGACGCGGCCGACGCCTTCCACGCCCAGAATCTTGGGATCTGGGATTTCTGTCCAGGCCATGCCCTGCCTGACACCGACATCCATGAAGTTGACGCCGGCAAAGGCGACCTCGACCAGAACTTCGCCGGGACGAGGTGCCGGCTCGGCGCGCTCGACATGGCTCAGCCTGTCGCTTCCGCCGATTCCGTTCATGACGACGGCTTTCATTGATTGACTCCTATATTGAATGATCGTTCCTGAATTGTGCAAAAAAAGCTTAGCGCAGAGCCCTCAAGGCCATGTCGGCCAGGCTGGTCAGAATCCGATGGTCGGCGCCGCTGCGCCCGGCGATACGAATGCCGGCGATGCTGGCGATCAGAAACTCGGCCGTTCTTTCCGGATCGAGACCGGCGGCCACATCGCCTTCGCGTTGCGCGTCGCGGATCCGGCCGGCAAGGACGCCGCCCAGGCTTCTGGCCAAGGAAGCGTTGATCTCGGCGAGATCGGCGCGGGAAGCACCGAACTCGCAGACCGAACCGGTGCCGAGACAGGCCTGGTCGGCGGTGTCGACCACCCGGCGCAGCATCGCCTTGATGCCGTCCATGGCGCGTACACCACTCCGCAGGGCATCGAAATGGGCGGAGCATTCTCCCAGCCCATAGCGGCGCACCGCCGAGCAATAGAGCTGCCACTTGTCGCCGAAGGCAGCATAGAGGCTTTGCCGGCCGATGCCCATGGCATCGACGAGCATCTGAGCCGAACTGCCCTCGAACCCATGTTCCCTGAACACGCCGATCGCGGCGTCGAGCGCGGTGTCGGTGTCGAATTCCCGTAGTCTTCCCATATCGATCGTCTAAATATTCGGGAACGAATGTTCAAGAAAAATTTTGAAGGGATGCACCGCTTTCACCGCCGTATCGATGCCCGGCCGTCTCGATACAGGGAGCTGTGCGTTCCGGACGGGCGGATGGCGGTTGGAGCAGAAGCCGTCATCCGAAGGTGAAGGCATAGGCTTCCACGCCGGGGTCGAGGAAGCGGACCTCGAATGTCCGCGCCGCCACCCCGCCGGACTGGCGCACGAGCTGGTAGAGCCGCGTTTCTCTGACCAGGCCGTTTCCTTGCGCATCGATATCGGCTCCGTGGTCGGGGCCGGGCGCCTTCCCGTCGACGGTGACCTGGAAACGGACGGGCTTGCCGCCGACTCCGGGACCGAGTACCAGGTGCAGGTCGCGGGCGCTGAAGCGATAAGCGATGCCACCGCCCGCCTTGTCGAGAACCGCTTTTTCCGGACCGACGGTCCAGGTGCCCGACAGGCCCCATTGGTTCAGGCCGGGATCCGTCACCGAATAGTCACGCGACGCGTCAGGCGACACGCGCTCGGCCGAGGCGAAATTATCGGCGCGGCTGTAGCCGAGATAGGTCTCCTGCGAACCGAGATTGCCGAGGTCGGGACTGGCCTCCGCTCCCTTCGCCGCGGGCGCGACCGCCTCTTTCGCCAGCCCGTCACTGCCGGCTTCCCGCAGGAGGTCCTGGATCGCCTGTTCGGTCTGGCGATAATTGCCCTCGCCGAAATGGTGGTAGCGGATCTGGCCGCGGGCATCGATCAGGTAGAAGGCCGGCCAATAGCTGTTCTGGAAGGCGCGCCAGATGCGATAGTCGTTATCGACAGCCACGGGATAGCCAATGCCGAAATCCTTGACCGCCTGCCTGACATTGTCGAGCTTCTTTTCGAAGGCGAATTCGGGGGCGTGAACGCCGATCACCACCAGGCCCTGATCCTTGTACCTGTCCGCCCAGGCGCGGATATAGGGCGTGGTGCGGATGCAGTTGATGCAGGAATAGGTCCAGAAATCGACCAGCACCACCTTGCCGCGCAATTGCTCCGTGCTGAGCGGCGGCGAGTTGAGCCAGGCAACGGCGCCGTCGAGCGAGGGAGCCTGGCCCTCGACGGGAAGATCGCTGCGGAAGGGTGTCTGTGCCTTGACGCTCGCGATCAGCATGCCGCTGGCGGCGAGGCTGGACGCCACGGCGGTTCGCGGATCCACATGCAGCCTGTCGAGGATGGCCTGCTCGATGGTTACCGTACCGGCATAGGAGAGCCGCGCCAGCACGCCGGTGTCCAAGCCCAGGGCAGCGGTGCCGACGCCAACGAGCACTGCCACGCCCAGACCCTGCCGAATGCGCTCGCCGATGCCGAGCGAATGCTTCATGGCGGCAAGGAGCCTGCCGCCCACCAGAAGGGCGCCGGCCAGCGAGGTGGCGGCACCGGCCGCATAGGCGAGCAACAGCAGCGTCGTTTCGACATTGGCGCCCTGCAGGGCCGCGCCGGTCAGCACCAGGCCAAGGATCGGGCCGGCACAGGGCGCCCAGAGCAGGCCTGTCGCCACACCGAGGACGAGCGAGCTGGCGGCCGTCCGCTTGCCTGAGGCCGCTGAAGCGCCGTGCAACCGGTTGCCGAACTCGACGATCGGTTGGGTGATCGCGTTGGCGACGCGCGGCGAGATCAGGCTCAGGCCGAAGAGGGCCAGAAGCGCGATCGCAGCCAGGCGCGCGAACTCGTTGGCCTGGATGGCCCAGCTCCCACCGACAGCCGCCAGTGTCGCAACCAGTGCGAAACTGCCGGCCATGCCGGCAAGCATGGGCAGCCTGCCGCGGAGGAAAGGCAGCCCGGTTCCGGCGAAGACGAAGGGGAGAATAGGCAGGATGCAGGGGCTGAGAATGGTCAGCACGCCGCCGAAATAGGCAATGGCTAGAAGAACCATCATTGTCTCCTGTGCAACGGAGTGCCGGGCCCACGATGGCAGGGAGGCCCGACGAGCAAGGAGGCTGATGTGGCGTGCGCGCGTATCGTGAATGTGTCCGAGGCCTTGGGCGATTGTACCGGCGTGTAGGCCGGGGCTCTGGTGGCGACACGACGACACAAAACCCGAGAAGTGACCGATAGAGCCTCGATTGTATCGGAACGTATCCGCGCCCGCCGGATCCTACATCCATATGCAATGGGCGCCGGCGAGGGACACATCCAGGATACATCGCGTTGGCCTAATTTCGCATTGCCGTGGCCCTGATTTCTGCTTCTCGTATGAGACTTCCAGCAGCCAAAAGCGTTTGGCGATTTGATGGTGTCACCAGGAATCGCCGAGACGCTCCAGCCAATCCGATGGATTGGCTTGGAAACAACGAATTGGCGCAATGCGCGTTTTCAACAAAACGCGCATTGCTCTAGAAGACGTTGCTCTAGAAGACATGGTGTTGCGATGTAATACCCGGCTCGAATGCGTCGGCATTTTCGAGCGCAGGTATGAGTGACTGGCGCAAGCAGGAAGTTCAGGCATGGAACATGTCGACCACGTATTGATTGTCGATGACGACAGCGAAATTCGCGATCTGGTATCGAGCTATCTGAAGAAGAACGGCCTTCGTGCCTCGGCCGCTGCCGATGGACGCCAGATGCGCAGTTTCCTCGACGCCAATACGGTCGACCTGATCGTGCTCGACGTGATGATGCCGGGCCAGGATGGCCTCGTGCTCTGCCGCGAATTGCGGGCCGGAAAGCATAAGGCGATACCGATCCTGATGCTGACAGCCCGCAGCGACGAGATGGACCGCATCATCGGCTTGGAAATGGGCGCCGATGACTATCTGCCCAAGCCCTTCGCCGCCCGCGAACTGCTGGCGCGCATCAACGCCGTCCTGCGGCGAACCCGCATGCTGCCGCCCAATCTGCAGATCAGCGAGGCCGGCCAGCTTCTGACTTTCGGCGAGTGGCGGCTCGACACCGTCGGCCGCCATCTCCTCGACAGGCAGGGCACGGAAATCGCGCTGAGCGGGGCCGAGTATCGGTTGCTGCGCGTCTTCATCGACCATCCCCAGCGCGTCCTCAACCGCGATCAACTCCTGAACCTCACGCAAGGCCGCGATGCCGACCTGTTCGACCGCTCGATCGACCTGTTGGTCAGTCGTCTGCGCCAGCGACTCGGCGATGACGCGCGCGAGCCGACCTACATCAAGACCGTACGCAGCGAAGGCTATGTTCTCTCCGTTCCCGTGGAGATCTCGGAGCCCCGGCCATGATGGTGGACGGCGCATTCCGCCCGCTGTGGTGGCCCAAGAGCCTTCGCGCCCGATTGTTTTTGATCCTGCTTGCAGGCCTGGCGATAGCCTATGGCCTGTCGTTCGGTGTCCTCTACGCCGAACGCTATATGTCGGCGAAGGCGCTGATGCTGCGCACGCTGGAAAACGATGTAGCGACCTCGATCGCCGTTCTCGACCGGACGCCGGCGAGCGAAAGGCCTGAGTTGCTGGATTGGCTGAGCCGCGGCAACTACAACCTCGCGCTGGGGCCGGGCCTTCCCGGTGTGCCCAACACCTCCAGCCATGGCCAGGAGATCGCGGCCAAACTGGAGAGTGCAGCCGGTTCCCGTTTCCCCCTGCGCATCGAAGCCATACCGGGTGAGGGCAACCGCCTGCAGGCCCATCTGACCTTGAGCGACGGCAGCCCCCTGACCATCGAGATCACGCCGCGCGGCGTCATGCCGATCGCAGACTGGCTTCCTTACGTGCTGATGCTGCAGATGGCGCTCCTGCTGTTCTGTACCTGGTTTGCCGTCAGGCAGGCCATCCGCCCGCTCGGTGAACTCGCGGCGGCGGCCGACGCCCTCGATCCCAATGCGAAAAGCGTCCCGCTCAGCGAGGCCGGCCCGAGCGAAGTCGCCCATGCGGCCCGAGCCTTCAATGCAATGCTTGAGCGCATCGCTCACTATCTCGAAGAGCGTGTCCAGATTCTCGCCGCGATCTCCCATGACCTGCAAACCCCGATCACCCGCATGCGCCTGCGGGCCGACATGGCCGATGAGTTCAGTGGAAAAGGACAAGCTGGTGCGGGATCTTCGCGAAATCGAACGTCTGGTCCAGGACGGCATCGCCTATGCACGCAGTTCGCACAGCAGCGGCGAGAAAGCGGCGCGCATCGACCTTGTCTCCTTCGTCGACAGCATTGCTTACGACTATCAAGATACCGGAAAGGCCGTTACGGTGGTTGGCTGTGTCGACGGCGTCGCATCGACCAAGCCGCATGCGCTGCGGCGCATCCTCTCGAACTTCATCGACAATGCGCTGAAATTTGCCGGTGCCGCCGAGATTGGCGTGGAGCGCAGATCCGAGGGCAACATTGTCATCACGGTGATGGATCGCGGGCCCGGCATCCCGGAAGACATGTTGAAGGCTGCCATGCAGCCCTTTTTCCGGCTGGAACAGTCCCGCAATCGCGAGACCGGTGGCACGGGCCTCGGCCTTGCCATCGCCCAGCAACTGGCCGGCACCATCGGCGGTGCGGTCCGGCTCTATAATCGCGACGGCGGGGGGCTGGCGGCGGAAGTCGTCATCCGCTGACTGCCGGAGCATTCTCCAAGGCTTTCCGGCATTGCGGTATGCCTGCATGTCGATCTCCCCGGAAACTACCGTTTGTTACACTTCCTGGGTTTTCGGAAACATGGCGGACAAACGCCCCCTTCAAGACACTCCGGTCTTTCCGATGCCGCAGGTGGCGGTATCGACAACCCAAGATGGACAGGAGTGTATCATGACCAAGATCGACAAGGTTCTCTATACCGGCCGGACCCACACCACCGGCGGCCGTGACGGGGCTTCACGCAGCGAGGATGCCCGGCTCGACATCAAGCTGTCGCCTCCCGGCAGCAGCCAGCCAGGCACCAATCCCGAGCAGTTGTTCGCGGCGGGCTGGTCGGCCTGCTTCATCGGCGCCATGGGCCTTGCGGCTGGCAAGCGCAAGCTGAAGCTCCCGACCGATACGGCTGTCGATGCTGAAGTTGATCTCGGCACCACCGAGGGCGCCTATTTCCTGCAGGCGCGCCTGAAGGTCAGCCTGCCCGGCCTCGATCGCGAGCTCGCGCAGGCCATCGTAGAGGAAGCTCACCAGACCTGCCCCTATTCGAAGGCGACGCGTGGCAACATCGATGTGGAGCTCGCCCTCGTCTGAGGAAGCGAGCTTACCGTCACGTTGCGTCTTCCACACCCAACCGAGAGGGCGCGGCATCGCCGCGCCCGGCGAGGCTTCCAATGAAACGGATCATGATTTGCATTCTGAGCCTGGCGATCCTGGCGGCCTCCTGCGTCTATGAGCCCGACTCCCGGGAGCCGTCATCCCTTGCCGGGCTGCTGGCTCTCACGGGGGTGCTGCCCCCCGATCTGCCGCGATGACCGGCAAGAACCACAGGGACGGGCTGAGCCAACAGGCGTTCAGCCGTTTGCGTGCAGGATTTCCAGGTTGGGCAGCCCCCAACACTGGGCGTTCATATCCTGGGCCATGATGCCGAGGCCTTCGGTTTCGATCTCTCCCTGTCCCCAGATCGGATGCTGGGGACGGATCCGCGGATTGCTGCGGCCGTAGAGAAAAGGCGGAAAGATCAGGCCGTCACGATGCAGGTCCGCCTTGACCAGCAGCATCGTTCCACCGACCGCGTCCAGACGGACGGCTTCGCTCTCCCGCAGGTCGCACAGCATCTTGCTGCCATGCTCCCGCCAGCCATTCTGGTCGAAGGTCGGCCCGCCCGGCCTGGTCACGCAGTGGGGATGGACGATCTCGAATCCCGTCGCCATCAGGCGGCGCAGGACGTCGGGCGGATATTCGACGAGATCGACATCGAGCCAGAGAACCCACTCTTCGTCGCGCAGGGACCGGAACAGAAGTTGATTGCGGGCCCGCGCCAGAATCTGGCGGCGCAGGAGCTGAATCTGGGGTGCCCAGCGATGCACGCCCGTCGGAATCTTGAAACCATGGTCGCGTTTGAACAGCGACAGGCGTCTTGCGCGCGCCGACAAGCCTGGCTTGAGTTCCTGGAGCTTGTCCCAGGTACCGTCCACGCTGTCACCTTCGAGGAGACCGATGCTCAAGCGCGATTTCGGCCAATCCAGCCTGTCGAGCAGGCCGAGATAGCGGTCGAGGTGCGGAACGGCATCCTTGACGGGCGTGAGCACCAGCACGGACGGACAGGCGCTTCGCGCCGAGGTCGTGCCTTTGGATCGGACTGCCACTTTGAAACTCTCCTAAACGGCTTCAGCCTGGGCGTGTTCTATCAGCCTTTGGGCCTGCAAATCCGCCAGGCAGCCTTCCACTTCCGCCGTCGGGACATAGGGCAATTCGAAATGCTTCTGCAGGAATTCTGCCATCGCCGCGACGGTATTTCTTCCGTCGCACAGTTCGAACAATATAGCCGCCGTAATATTGAGGAAATGGACCTTGTCGCGCTCCCGGTCATAGACGACATAGCCGTCGGGCAGTTCGTTGCTCTCAACGTCGACGCTTTGCCTGAAAAGCTGTCTTGTATCGTCGCTCATATCCAAAGGTCTTACCGAAAATAGATCACCATGCCCCGCGTCGACACTATCCGCGCAATTCCGGCCGACGCTGCATCGGTATGATGATAGCGACGAAACTGCGCCCGCGATAGGGAGCAACAGTTCCTTCTGTGACCGGACGTACATCGACGCTGGATGGCAGACCGCGTCTGCATCCGCCAGGACTGTCATGAGCATCGCCGCGCTGCCGACAGGCGGCAGACGCCATGTTTGCATGGTTTGTCTTTCCAGGCGCCTCGGCGCAGACATATCGTCCAGACCCGGCCGGTGTGAGGATCGTTGCAGATTATCAAAGAAGAGTGCCGTAACCTTCTTCACATCGATCTCGGCAAGGTGCAGATAAGAGAAGCCGCTCCGGCATCCGCTGCAGACGGTCGAGATTCGGCACCCCGCTGTGAATGAGGCTCGGGATATGGTGAGGCATCGTCTTGAGTCTTTGGCGGCCTTCGTGCTTGCTCGCCGCATAATGAATTGATGATGGAGTCGAGTTTGCCACCCGTCATTTCGCAGCCGGTCGTTGCTCCCCTCTCGCGTTCAGCCATTTTCCTGGTGGTGACCGTCAAGCCCGGCGGGGAGTTGGAGGCGGCGGTCCGGGCGCTGTGCGCGGATCTGTCGGGGCTTTTGCGGGCGGTGGGGTTCCGGGACCTGGAGGGGCGGCTGTCCTGCGTGATGGGCCTGGGCTCGGATCTATGGGACCGGCTGTTCGGAGCGCCCCGGCCGAGGGATCTGCATCCCTTCCGCGAGATCCGCGGCGTCCATCATGCGGTCTCGACCCCGGGGGACATCCTGTTTCACATCCGCGCCCGGCGCATGGACCTTTGCTTCGAACTGGCGACGCAGATCATGGCGCGGATCGGGCACGCCGTCGCCGGCAGCGACGAGGTTCATGGCTTCAAATATTTCGACGACCGCGACCTGATCGGCTTCGTCGACGGTACCGAGAACCCGGTCGACCAGGCGGCGGTGGATGCCACCCTCATCGGCGAGGAGGACGGCGCCTTCGCCGGTGGAAGCTATGTGATCGTGCAGAAATATCTGCACGATCTGACCGGTTGGAACCAGGTGCCCGTCGAGCAGCAGGAGAAGATCATCGGGCGCGCCAAGCTGTCCGACATCGAGCAGGACGATGCGCTCAAGGCGCCGTACGCGCATAACGTCCTGACCTCGATCGAGGAGAATGGCGAGGCCTTGGAGATCCTGCGCGACAACATGCCGTTTGGCGACGTCGGCAAGGGTGAGTTCGGCACCTATTTCATCGGCTATGCCCGCTCGCCCAGCCGGATCGAGCAGATGCTCGAGAACATGTTCGTCGGCCGGCCGCCGGGCAATTACGACCGGCTGCTCGATTTCAGCCGGGCGGTGACCGGCTCCTTGTTCTTCGTGCCGTCGGCGACGTTCCTGGACGATGTGGCGGCCGATGCTGCCGCGCCGGCGACGGCCGAACCGGTTCCCGCAGATATCGAGCCTGCGCAAAGCCCTGGTTCGCGGCCGGCTGGCGGTGACGGCTCGCTCGGTATTGGATCGCTCAAGAAGGAAGCAGGCCATGAATAATCTTCATCGGGAGCTGGCACCGATCTCCGACGGCGCCTGGGCGCAGATCGAGGAGGAGGCGACGCGCACCCTCAAGCGCCATCTGGCCGGCCGTCGTGTGGTGGACGTCGAGGGCCCGCAGGGCCTGGCGACATCGGCGGTGGGAACCGGTCATATCCTTCCGCTTGCAGGGCCGGGCGAGGGGGTTCAAGCCGCCCAGCGGGAGGTGAAGGCCTTGGTGGAACTGCGCGTTCCCTTCGAGCTGGCACGCCAGGCCATCGACGATGTCGAGCGGGGTGCGGCGGATTCGGACTGGTCGTCGGTGAAGGAAGCGGCGCGCAAGCTCGCCTTTGCCGAGGATCGCGCGGTCTTCGATGGCTTTGCCGCGGCCGGGATCGAGGGCATCCGTCAGGGCCTCTCCAATCCGGCGCTGGCGCTGCCGGCCCAGGTGAAAAGCTATCCGGACATCGTCGCACAGGCAGTGAGCCAGTTGCGGCTGGCGGGGGTGGACGGACCCTATGCGCTCGTCCTGGGAGCCGATGCCTATACGGCTGCCACCGGCGGCAGTGATGACGGCTATCCGGTCTTCGAGCATGTCGAGCGCCTGGTGGAGGGGGGAATTATCTGGGCACCGGCGATCGAGGGCGGGCTGGTGCTGACGACGCGAGGCGGTGATTTCGAATTGTCCGTGGGCCAGGACATCTCGATCGGCTATGCCAGCCATTCGGCGACATCGGTCCAGCTTTATTTCCAGGAAAGCCTGACCTTCCGCCTGCTGACAGCGGAGGCAGCCGTCGCGCTCCTGCCCAGCAAGAAATAGGGCAGGGTCGCCAGTATGAGGCGGGTGCTTTGCCATCGAGCGCGCTGAGAGCGCCGCGATCGGAGGCACTCGGCCTTTTTCGGCGCGGTCAATCGAGTCCGGTGCGGCCGATTGTCGTTTGAGCTGCGGCACTCTCAGGTCGACGGTCCGCAGATTTTGGTGACCAGAGCCAGGAAGCCAGTCTGCTCCTCGGGCGTCAAGGTGCGCAGGATCTCTGCCTGAATTGCGACCACCAGAGGCCGCACCTCTTCCAGCAGGGCCTTGCCGCTTGGGGTCAGCGTCAGGATGCGCGCGCGCCGATCCGATGCCTTGACGAGGCGGCGGATCAATTGGCGCGCCTCCAGCCGCGAGACGACATCCCCGATCGTTACCTTGTCCATGTCGACAAGCGTGGCCAGCGTGGCCTGATCGATCTGCGGATTCTCCGCCAGCACGGACAGCACGGCGAATTGAAGCTGGGTCAGATCGAAACCGGCTTCCTGTGTCTTCTGCGTGAAGGTCGCGACGGAAAGCTGATGCAGCCGCCGGATCAGGTGCCCGGGAAGGTGGTGAATGAACGCCATATCCGCTTCCTCGAGCAAAGCGCGTTGAGACGGCAATGCTTGCTTGCTCTAGCTCTTTGGTTCCAAGCCAATCCAACGAATTGGCTAGAGCGTCTTTGCGATTCTTGGCGTGACCGCCACATCGCAAAACGCTTTAGCAGCGCTCCGTATGCGCGACAACCATTGACAAAATCAAATAGTAAGTATACGTACTATTTTCATCGGGAGGAACGACAATGGCCAATGCGATGCAGCCTGAAGACACGCCGGCGTTGCGCCAGCTTTATGCCGACTTCAAGGACCAGCACCTCAATCCGCTCTGGACGCAGCTTGGCGAGCTGATGCCGCGCCATCCCCGTCCGAAGGCGGTGCCGCATGTGTGGAAATGGTCGGATCTGTTTCCGCTGGCGCAGGCCTCGGGTGCCCTCGTTCCGGTTGGCCGCGGGGGCGAGCGCCGCGCTATCGGGCTCGCCAATCCCGGCCTCGGTGGCGAGGCCTATGTCTCGCCCACGCTCTGGTGTGCCATCCAGTATCTCGGCCCAAAGGAGACCGCACCCGAACATCGCCATTCGCAAAACGCCTTCCGCTTCGTCGTCGAGGGCGGGGGCGTCTGGACGGTGGTGAATGGCGACCCGGTGCGCATGAGCCGGGGCGATTTCCTGCTGACGCCGGGCTGGAACTTCCATGGCCATCACAATGAGACCGACCAGCCGATGGCCTGGATCGACGGCCTCGACATTCCCTTCTCCTACCAGAACGATGTCGGCTTCTTCGAATTCGGTTCGGAGCGCGTGACCGACTACGCCACGCCGCAGTTCTCGCGCAGCGAGCGGCTGTGGTGCCATCCGGGCCTGCGCCCGCTGTCGGGGTTGCAAAACACCGTTTCCTCGCCCATCGGCGCCTATCGTTGGGATTATACCGACCGAGCGCTCACCGAGCAGTTGCTGCTCGAGGAGGAGGGCCAGCCGGCCACGGTGGAGCAGGGTCACGCGGCGATCCGCTATGTCAACCCGACCACCGGCGGGGACGTGATGCCGACCATCCGCGCCGAATTCCATCGCCTGCGCGAAGGCGTGGAGACGGCGGTGCGGCGGGAGGTCGGTTCCTCGGTGTTCCAGGTCTTCGACGGTCGCGGCGCGGTGGTGATGGGCGGCGTGACGCACAAGCTCGAAAAGGGCGACATCTTCGTGGTTCCCTCCTGGATTGCCTGGTCGCTGCAGGCCGAAACCCGGTTCGACCTGTTCCGCTTTTCGGACGCACCCATCATCGAGCGCCTGAATTTTGATCGCACGCTGGTCGAGGACGGGGAGCGATGAGCGACCTCGACGCCGCCCGCCGAGCCCTGCAGGAGCGGCAGGGGCTCGGAGCGCGCTACGATGCGCCGGAAGCGCCGGCGGAAGATCTGCGGCTGGCGCGGCTGGGCACGGCCTATTTCGCCCGCAAGCTTAGCGAACTCGGGGACGCCGCGCTCTACGCGCCATCCCGCGTTCCCGGCTGGACCCGCGCGCATGTCATCTGCGACGTCGCCTATCAGGCGCGGGCGATGAGCCGGCAGATGGAGGCGGCGACAGCAGGCGAGGCGGTCCCACCCCTTTATGACGACGAGGCAGGGCGGATCGAGGATATCGAGCTCGGCGCCACGCTGCCCGCCCGAGCCCTGCGTCATCTGTTCGACCACGCGGCCGTGCATCTCAACGTGGTCTGGCGCGATCTGCCGGGTGCCGCCTGGGAGGCGCTTGTGGCCGATGTTGAGGGGCACGCACGGCCTTTGCGGGGCACGGCGATGGAACGGGCACGCCGACTTTGGCACGGAGCCCTTGAACTGGACAATGGGGCACGATTGCGCGACCTGCCGCTCGAATTCCGAGCCTGAGGGCAGGCGACATCACAGCAAGGGAAGAATCCGATGACGAGTGCGAACCTGTTTCCTTCGCCCGCCTGGCCGACGGTGCCGGTGAAGGGCGAGACGGCCGCCTATCCCATTCACCGCATTTTCTGCGTGGGCCGCAACTACGCTGCCCATGCCGCCGAGATGGGCGTGGAGGTGGATCGCGAGGCGCCGTTCTATTTCACCAAATCGGCGCTGACCGCCGAGCAGAGTGGTGCGGTGGTCGCCTATCCGCCCGGCACGTCGAATTTCCACTACGAGATGGAGCTGGTGATTGCCATCGGCGCGCCGGTCTTCAAGGCGGACGTCGCCGCGGCGCAGAAGGCCATCTATGGCTATGCGTGCGGCCTGGACATGACGCGCCGCGATCTCCAGCTCGAAGCGCGTGCCAAGCAGCGCCCCTGGGATCTCGGCAAGGATGTCGAGCAATCCGCCGTGTTCGCCCCCATCACCAGGGTCGCTGATTTCGCCGCCATCGGACCCCAGCGCATCCATCTGGCGGTGAATGGCGAGATCAAGCAGGAGGCCCATCTCAGGGACCTGATCTGGAAGGTGGAGGAGATCGTCAGCCATCTCTCGCACTACTACCATCTGCAGCCCGGCGACCTGATCATGACCGGAACGCCGGCCGGCGTCGGTGCCGTGGTGGCCGGAGACATCATCACCGGCGGCATCGGCGGTCTCGACCCGATCGAGCTCACGATCGGGGCAGCGGAATGATCCGCTTTCACGGCTATTTTCGTTCGTCCTCGGCCTATCGCTGCCGCATCGCCTTCAACCTCAAGGGCGTGACCTATGATTTCACGTCTGTGCATCTGCGCCGGGATGGCGGACAGCAGAAGGCGCCGGCCTATCGCGCCCTCAATCCGCAGGCGCTGGTGCCGACACTGGAGGAGGGCGACTTCCGCCTCACCCAGTCGCTTGCCATCATCGAATGGCTCGACGAAACGCAGCCAGGGCTGAAGCTGGTTCCCGAGGATGCGAACCTGCGTGCCGAGGTGCGCGCCTTTGCGCAGGTCATCGCCTGCGATATCCATCCGCTGCAGAACCTTCGCGCTCTCGATTATCTGAAGACCGGCTTCGGTGCCGATCAGGCGGCGCTGGATGGCTGGTGCCAGCGCTGGATCATCGATGGCCTTGCCGCCTGCGAAGCGCTGCTTGCCCGTCGCGCGCCTTCCACCTTCTGCTTCGGGGAGGCTCCCGGCCTAGCCGATGTCTGCCTGGTGCCTCAGGTTTTCTCGGCCCAGCGCTTCGGCGCCGATCTATCGGCCATGCCGCGCCTCCTGGCCGTTCATGCCGCCTGCGAGGCGCTTCCCGCCTTCGCCGACGCCCATCCGAGGAAGCAGCCCGACTGGGAGGCATGATGGCGCCTCGGCCTCCCCAACTCTACTGCCCCGGGCAGGCAAATAATTACGGACTAAATCATCAAAAAACCGGCGAAGCTGCGTGGCATCGCCGTTTTTTCTTCATGCAACGACGGTTTGTTCATACGCATCGGCGGCGCGGGCCAAGGCGGGCCTGCCCAGCATCATGTCGGCCGCCTTTTCCGCGATCATCATCACGACCGCGTTGATGTTGCCGCCCACCAGGTCCGGCATGACCGAGGCATCGACGATCCTGAGCCCGTCCACGCCGACCAGTCGCAACTGCCCGTCGACGACGCGCCGCGCATCCTGCGCGGCGCCCATCCGGCAGGTTCCCGCCGGGTGATGCACGGTCACAGACGTCGCGCGGATGAACGCATCCAGCGCGTTGTCGTCCTGGGCGGCAGCGCCCGGCGCGTTTTCCTGGACGATATGGCGTGCCATCGCCGGCTGGTTCATCGTCCTGCGCAGGATGCGCAGCCCCTCGCGCAGCGTGTCGCGGTCGCGCTCCGAGGTCAGGAAGTTCGGCGTGATGTGCGGCTTGGCCTCGGGATCGGCTGAGCTGAGCGTGATCGAGCCGGTGCTCTCAGGGCGCAGCAGGGCGACGCGGCAGCCGAAGCCATCCGGCACCGGTCTGGTGAAGGGCGGCAGATAGGGCCGGGCAGGGAAGGGCGCCGCCAGGAACAGGAACTGGACATCGGGGGCTGTCAGGTCCGGCTGCGTCTTGAGGAAGGCGGTCGCGCCGATCGGCACGTCTGAAGCAAAGCCGTCCTTGCGCAGCAGCGATTTGAGCATGGCAACGGCGAGGCGGTCATAACGCATTTCGCGCTGGAACAGGCTCGGGCTCTTGCGGCGGTAGGTCGCCATGACCGAAAGATGGTCCTGCAGATTGCTGCCGACGCCGGGGCTGGCAACCTTCACCGCTATGCCATGCCCGGCCAGATGCGTAGGGCCGCCGATACCCGAGAGCATCAGCAGTTTGGGCGAATTGATCACACCGCAGGCCAGGACGACCTCGCGCCGCGCTTGGGCAAATTGGGGGCGACCGCCCTGGCTGAAGTGAATACCGGTGACGCGGCCGTCCGCCATTTCGATGCGATCGGCACGGGCGCTGACGATGACGCGCAGGTTCTTCCGGCCCAGGGCGGGGCGTAGATAGGCGGTCGCGGCGCTGTTGCGTCTGCCAGCGTGGATGGTTTCCTGGACGTAGTCGAAGCCTTCCTGCTGTGCGCCATTGTAGTCCTTCGTCACGGGATAGCCTGCCTGGCGGCCGGCTTCGATGAAATCGCCGAGAATGGCGTCGCGATAGCGGGTCCTTTGCACACGCAACGGACCCTCGCCGCCGCGATAGGCATCGCCGCCGCCTTCCCAGGTTTCGGAACGGCGGAAATAGGGCAGCACATCGGCATAGGACCAGCCGTCGAGGCCCGATTGCGCCCAGCGGTCATAGTCGCTGCGATGGCCGCGCACATAGGCCATCACATTGATGGAGGACGAGCCGCCGATCACCCGGCCACGGGCGCATTCGATGCCACGGCCGTCGATGCCGGGATCTGGCTCCATGAAATAGCCCCAGTCGTGCAAGCGTTGCGGGAAGATCTTGCCGATGCCGACAGGGATATGGATGAGGGGATCGCGGTCCCATTGCCCGGCCTCGAGCAGCAATACGCTGGCGCCGCCCTCGGTCAGGCGGTGCGCCAGCACGCATCCGGCAGAGCCGCCTCCCACGACGACGAAGTCATAGGTGCCGGCATCCTGGACGGGGGTCACGATGGCCATGTCAGGACGCCGCCTTCAGTTCGGAGGCGGCCGTGGCAGGTCTGTGCGAGAGCCACAGCTTGAAGAAGAGCACGAAGATGCCGCCGATGATGGCCGCGCCGGCGGCGGTAATCATGATCACGCTGGGCAGAGCTCCGATGGCGAGCATCTGGCCGACGAAATAGGGGGCGCAGACCTGCCCGAACCGCCCGACCGCCATGCTCAGGCCGACGCCGGTGGCACGAATGGCGGTGGGATAGACTTCTGCGGCCATGGCGATGGCGCCGGCCGTACCGATGCCGAGGAACAGGCCGACGAGGCCGATGCACAAGGCGGCCGAGGGCACGGACGCTACGCTGTAGCCCAGGCCGACCGTGGCGGCTGCACCGAGGATGAAGGCCGGCACCATGGTCGGGATGATGCCGAACCGCTGGATGCAGCGGCCGGCAATGGCCTGTCCGAAGAAGGCGCCGAGACCGTTGAAGGCAACGACGAAGGCACCGTCCGCTGGCGAGATGCCGTTCATGCCCATCAGGGACGGCGTCCACAGCACGGTGAGGGTCAGCACGCCCATCCCTGTGAAGAAGGGTCCCCAGAGGAGGAGCGTGCCGAGCGCGCGTCCTCCGCGGAAAACCGAGCCGAAGGAGGCCCGTTCGGTCTTGTCGCCGTCGGCGGTCAGCACGGTGCTGTCGGTGACGGTGGCAAGACCCATGCGCCTGAGGATGCGTCGCGCCGCGGCCGTGTCATTGCGGCGTGCGATCAGGAATTTCAGTGATTCCGGTAGCCAAATCGCCAGGATGACGGCAATCACCAGCGGCAGCATGCCGCCGATATAGAAAATCATCTGCCAGCCGAAATGCTCGATCAGCCGCGAATTGATGAAGGCACCGGCCATCGCCCCGAGCGGGAAGGAGGACCACATCAGCGTCACACAGGTCGCCCTGTGGCGCTCCGGCGTATATTCGGCAGTCAACGCAATGAAGCAGGGCGTGGCGCCACCCAGGCCGATGCCAGCGAGGAAACGGCAAAGCATCAAGCAGTTGAAAGACTGGGCGAAGGCGGTGAGCAGGGTGAAGACGCCGATGAGCACCGCGGCGATCAGCAACAGGCGCTTGCGGCCGACCCTGTCCGCGATAGCGCCGAAGCCGATGGCGCCAAGAGCTGCGCCGAGCAGGCCGGCCGAGAAGACGGGGCCGAGCTGGGGGATGGTCAGGCCCAGTGATTTGGCGATGAACGGCGCCGCCACGCCGATCGACTGGGTGTCCATGCCGTCGAAGAAGTTGATCAGGCCGCACAGGCCGATCACCGCGATCTGCAGCCCGCTGATCGGCCTTTCGTCGATCAGCCGCGAAACGTTGAGCGAAGGGCTCGCCATGGTCTCGTTTCTCCCCGAATTGCCGGTCTTTATCCGCGAGGGAGCCGGCCGGAATCGTTCTTTGAAAATTGCCGAAATCGGGTGGCACCGCCCTGCAAGATCGCCTTCACGACCGATTTGTCCGGTGATGGCTTGGCGAGCCTGCCCAATTCGGTTGGGTTATTTTAGTACGTATACATATATTATGTATACTGTCAATTAAATTGAAAACGCTTTGCTCCATCACGATGGTCGGCGGACACGGATTAGGAAAGCGCGTTCAGGGGATCGAATTATCGTTATGGAGGCTGACGAGCTCAGTCAGCAAGCGCATCATCGTCGCGCGGCTCTCCGGCGGCAGGGGAGCGAGAAGGCGTTCCTGCACACGGCGGACGGCCGGCTCGACGTCGCTCAGGAGTTTCTCGCCAGCCGGCGCGAGGTAGAGCAGCTTGGCTCGCTTGTCGCTCGGGCTGGCCCGCCGCCGAATCCATTTCTTCGCCTCAAGACGCTCGAGCACGTCGCCGATGGTGGAGCGATCGAAGGCGATCAGACTCGAGAGCCGGGTCGCGTCCAGGCCCGGATTGGCGCGTATGGTGAACAGCGCCGCGAACTGCACCGACGTCAGATTGAAGCCATCGCACTCCTCGGCGAAGATGCTGCTCGATATCTGCTGCGCGCGCCGGATCAGGTGTCCCGGCATGCCATAGAGTTCTGTCATCGAAATGCTACCCAATTTCCGCCGGACGATAGTTAAATCATCGGCCAAGGCAAATCAAAGCAGCCTACCAGGCAAGGCCCCGAACGCAGATTGGTAACGGGCGAACGCCGGCCGCCTCGCCAATCCATCCATCGTCCGAAATCGACGTTCGTCAGCTCCCTTTGCGACGTGCCTTCGCCTGCTCGACCCATAGGTCCCAGGGCCGGTGCACTTGCGCCTCGATATTCTGCGCGGCCGTGCGCCCTTCGCCCTCACTGAGATAGGTCACATCGCCAAGACGACTGGCTTCGAGCTGATAGCGGGCATTGAGTTCGGCATAAACAGCCCGGTAGACGACTTGCGGCAGCGATTGGGCGACGACTGTCGAGCCATGGCCTCGCATCAGCACGATGTCGCTGGCGTCGAATTGTTCGGCGAGCGCGCGGCCGAGCGCGTTGTTGCTGATGAGCAAATCGGTGCTGTCGCCGCCCGCATCGCGGATCTCGAAGACGGGGGCAGCCTGGCCGATG
Source organism: Labrys sp. HAY1-8F (assembly GCF_056754975.1). Lineage (NCBI taxonomy): Bacteria > Pseudomonadati > Pseudomonadota > Alphaproteobacteria > Hyphomicrobiales > Xanthobacteraceae > Labrys > Labrys sp. HAY1-8F. The sequence goes on from NZ_JBPGWZ010000001.1 coordinate 466,594, forward strand.
AATCCGGCCATGTGGAACAAGGCTCGCAGCCTTGTGGATTTCGACACGCTCAAGGGCACGATCGCGTGTGAGTGGCTGTGGACCACGGCGATCACGTCGGGGCGGCGGCGATAGATCTCGCCATGGATGAAGCGCTCGAGATAGACACGCCGCCCCTCGGCGTTGACGGCTTCGCCGTCGAGCGTGAATTCGATGATGTCCTCGGCCGCCACCCGTCCCGGCGCCATGTTGCGCGCGAGCAGGAAGCGGTCCGGGCGGCGATCGTGGCGCACGCTGACATGGCCGAAGGCGTCCACGACGCCCTGATCGAACAATATGTGGTTGGCGTTGACCAGGTCCTCGACCAGTGTCGGTGACGGGGCTGCTCCGGCGCCTGCCTGGTCAGCGACGATGGCGCCGGCGGCATCCTCGAAAGCGTGGGATTTATCGACACACATGGGATGGTCCTCGAAGCATTGTTGTGAAGCTGGATCGGTGCGAGGCGGTCAGGCCGCCGCGACAGGTTGTGGGGCCGACGCTACGCCAAGGCCGTTGGCGCCATACAGCCATTGCAGGGCGTCGTACCATTGCTCCTGCGATTTGGCGGCCATGATCTCGTTGCGCAATCGGGCATGGACGCCGGCGGGATGGTAGATGTGATCGCCCACCTCGCGCGACATCAACTGGATGCGGGCGGTGCGGGTCACGCGGCGACGTTGATAGGAGGTGAGCGCGGCTTCGTGATCATCGGGATGGGCGGCGATTTCGTCGGACAGGCAGACCGCGTCTTCCAGCGCCATGCAGGCCCCTTGCGCCATATATTGCAGGGTGGGATGGGCGGCATCGCCGAGGAGCGCGACCCGTCCTTCCGTCCACCTGTCGGTCGGATCGCGGTCGCACAACACCCACAACCTCCAGTCCTTGCCGTGACGGATGATATCCTGCGCCCGAGGATGGACATGCTGGAAGCCGATGAGCACCTCCTCCTGGCTGACCGGCTTGCCGGCAACCGGTTCCGGCGCGTCGTTGTGGTAGGTGACGACGAGGTTGAAGCTTTTCCAGTCCGATAGCGGATAGTGGACGATGTGGCATTTGGGGCCCGCCCAGAGCGTTGCCGCATTCCAGCGCAGGTCTTCCGGCATCTGTTCGGTGGGAATGACGCTTCGATAGGTCGTATGGCCCGTCACCCGGGGAGCGCCGTCGCCGACGAGCTGGGTACGGATGTTGGACCATAGCCCGTCGGCTCCGATCAGCAGGCTGCCGGCGATGCGCTCACCGGTCTGGAGCAGGGCCATGATACCGGTTCCGTCTTGTTCGTAACCGGTCACGCTGCAGCCGGTGCGCAGGTCGATGAGCGGATCGGCGCGGCAGGCATTGACCAGAACCCGGTGCATGTCGCCGCGGTGGATGACGGCATAGGGATTGCCGAAGCGCTTCTGAAATGGCTCGGTCAGGTCGATCGAGGCAATCTCCTCGGCCGTCAGGGCATCCATCATACGCAGGCGGTCGACATAAACCGCCAGTTTGCGCATGGCGTCGCCGACGCCCAGATAGTCGAAGGAGTGGAAGGCGTTCGGGCCGAGTTGGATGCCGGCGCCGATTTCGCCCAGCGCCGGAGCGCGCTCGAGCACGATGCTGGCATGGCCTTTGCGGGCGAGGCCGAGCGCAGCTGCCAGGCCGCCGATTCCCGCGCCGGCAATGACGGTCTTGTGCTGCATTTTCGGTGTCTCCTCTCCATTGGCTTGTTCACTGGAACCGGTGCGGTCCGTACGGCATCGGATGATCGTGCGGCCTTGGGCAGATGGCCTCGGGCGGTGCGATCCCGGTAGTGCCCGGTCGGGTATTCGATAATTGACAGTTAACTGATAATCCGTATACTGTCAATTATCGAATGAACCATGTGCCATGTCGTCATGGGGTGCCTGTGGCGCAGCCTGCGAGATGGCAGGGCTGCAAGGGTCCCGGCTTCATGGATCGACAGGCGGAATGGTGAAGAACAAAGGCAGGCCTGCTGACGGGTCCGTCGAACGGGAGGAGCACTATCCGATGAACTACGTTACCCAGGCGGATCGCATGCTGATCGGCGGCGAGCTCGTTCATGCCAGCAGCGGCGAGTTCGACCTGTCCATCAACCCAGCAACGGAAGAGGTCATCGGCCGCGTGCCGCGCGCGACGGTTGGGGATGTCGACCGTGCTGTCAGGGCGGCGGATGCCGCCTGGCTCGAATGGTTCGCGCTCACGCCGCTGGCACGCAGCCGCGCGATGCGCGACTTCGGCAAGGCCCTGCTGGCGCGCTCGGAGGAGATCCTCAAGGTCGAGGTCGCCGATACCGGAAACACCGTCACGCCCATGCGCGGCGACGTCGGCTTCGCGGTCGACAGCCTCGACTATTATGCTGGTCTCGCCCATGAGCTGAAGGGCGCGACGATCCCCTCCACGCATGAAAATCTGCACCTCACTTTGCGCGAGCCCTATGGCGTGGTGGTGCGCATCGCCCCCTTCAATCACCCGCTGATGTTTGCCGTGGCGAGGACTGCGGCGGCGCTGGCCGCCGGCAATGCCGTCGTGGTCAAACCGCCGGAAACCAGCCCTCTCTCGGCCATGATCCTGTCGGAGATTGCGCGGGAGGCGCTACCGCCCGGAATCTTCAACATCGTCACCGGAGACGGCCGGGTCGTTGGCAACGCTCTCGTCCAGCATCCCTTGATCAAGCGCATCGCCTTCATCGGCTCGCCGCAGACGGGGCGGGCCATCCAGCGCGCGGCAGCGGAGGTCGGCGTCAAGCATGTCAGCCTGGAGCTGGGCGGCAAGAATCCCTTCATTGCCTTTCCGGACGTCGATCCGGATCGGATTGCCGATGCAGCGGTCCGTGGCATGAACTTCGCGTGGCAGGGCCAATCCTGCGGTTCAACCAGCCGTCTCCTCGTGCATGCCGACATCTACGACGCCGTGCTGGAGCGTGTCGTCGACAAGGTCAAGGCGATCCGGCTCGGTGACCCGCAATCGCCCGATACCGGCATGGGGCCCGTCAATTCGCGGGTGCAGCTGGAAAAGGTGCTTTCCTTCTTCGAGAGCGCCAAGACGGATGGCGCACGCCTGATGACCGGTGGCAAGCGTCCCTATGGTCCGATGTTCGAAAAGGGTTACTGGGTCGAGCCGACCGTCTATGCCGATGTCGAGCCGGGCATGCGGCTGTGGCAGGAGGAAGTGTTCGGCCCGATCCTGTCGGTTGGCAAGTGGACGGGCTTCGACGAGGCGGTGGAGAAGGCCAACAGTACCGAATACGGCCTGACGGCGGCGGTGTGGACCAACAACATCAACGACGCCTTGCGGATGGTACGCAAGATCCGCGCCGGCCACACCTGGATCAACGGTTCTTCGGCGCATTTCATTGGCGTTCCCTTCGGCGGCATGAAAAGCTCGGGCGTGGAGCGCGAGGAAGGCATCGAAGAGATGCTGGGCTATACCGAGACCAAGACCATCAACATCGTACTGCCGAAGGGGTGAGGGCGTGAGCCGGCGCCGGCAGAGCGTCGCGACCATATTGACAGCATACTGAATTTATGTATACTGTTTAATGAGCCAGGGAGTATCCGCGGGCCTTCAAGGCAGGCGGAGAGTGAAGGCGAAACCTTCAGGACAAACCCGGCCGCATTCCAGTTTTGTGTGCTGACAACCAAGCAGGGGACGCGCGTTTCGCTTCCGCGTGACGGTGCTGCCTAACCAAAAACAACACAAAGGGAGGATCCATGACATATGTAATCGGCGTCGATACCGGCGGTACCTTTACCGACGGCTTCCTGGCCAGCACGGATGGCGTGCTGGTCTCCGCCAAGGCCCACTCGACGCCGCCTGACTTTTCGCGCGGCTTCATCAACGTCCTTGGAGAACTGGCACACACGGTCGGAAGCAGTGTGGAGGACCTTCTATCGAAGACGGATTACATCGTTCACGGCACCACCTCTACGCTCAACGCCGTCGTCACCGGCGACGTGGCGCGTGTCGGCTTCCTGACCACTCGAGGCCATGCTGATTCCATCCGCATCATGAATCTGGAAGGGCGCTATGCTGGGCTCGGTCCGAGCGCCGTCCAGAACATCTCGCGCACCAACAAGCCCGCGCCGCTGGTGCCGCATCGCGACGTGATCGAGATCGACGAGCGCATCGACCACAAGGGCGCAGTCATCGTTCCCCTCGACGAGCAGGGCGTCCGTGCCGCGGTGAGGAAGCTGCGCGATGACGGCGTGCGGGCGATTGCCGTCTCGCTGCTCTGGGCTTTCCGCAACCCGGTGCACGAGCGGCGCATTCGCGAGCTCATCCAGGAAGAAGCGCCGGAGCTCTATGTCGCCCTGTCGCATGAGACCAGCCCGCGCATCCGCGAGTACACCCGTAGCGCCACCACCATCATCAACACGCAGATCGGCCCAGTGCTGAAGGGATATCTCACCCCGCTCGAGGAAGAACTGCGCGCCAAGAAATTCGAGGGCTCCCTTTTGGTCATGCAGGGCTCAGGTGGTTGCGTGCAGGCGGCCGATGCGCCCAAACACGCCGTCAGTACGCTGGGTTCGGTGCTCACCGGCGGCGTGATCGGCTGCCTGCGCCTGGCCGAGCGCCTGGGCCACAAGAACATCATTTCCACCGACATGGGCGGAACCACTTTCCTGGTGGGACTGGTGCGCGACGGCAAGCCGAGCACGACGACGACCACGGTGCTGCACCAGCATCAGATCAACACCGCGATGGTCGATGTCCGCACCATCGGTGCCGGCGGCGGTGCGATCGCCTGGATCGACGGCGGTGGCAATCTGCGTGTCGGCCCCCGCAGCGCCGGCGCCCGCCCCGGTCCGGTCTGCTACGGCGAGGGCGGGCAGGAGCCGACCGTCACCGATGCCGATCTCGTGCTCGGCATCATCAATGGCGACAACTTTCTCGGTGGCCGCAAGAAACTGTCCAAGGACCTCGCAGCCGAAGCGATCCGTACCAGGATCGCCGAACCGCTCGGCCTGACCGTGGAGCAGGGCGCCGCCGCGATCTACGCCATCCAGAATGCCCAGACCGCCGATCTCGTGCGCAGCGTCGTGGTCAATGGCGGGCATGATCCGCGCGATTTCGTGCTCTATTCCTTTGGCGGCGCAGGTCCGGTCCATGCAGTCAACTATTCGGCCGATCTCGGCGTGTCGGAAGTGGTGGTGCCGCTCGGCTCCACCGCCGCGGTGTTTTCGGCCTATGGGCTCGCCTCCTCCGACATCGTGCTGACCGCGGAAATGTCGGATCCGGGCAACTTCCCCATCGAGCCGGCCACGCTCAACGGCAATTTCGGCAAGCTCGAAGCTGAGCTCGCCGAACGCCTGGTCCAACAGAAGCTGCGTTTTGCCAATGTGGTCTATGAGCGGGAAGCCGAGCTGCGCTACACCATGCAGATGGCCGAGGTAACCACTCCGGTGCCGGGTGGGCCGCTCGGGGAGGCGGAGATCGCCGGCATCGGCACCAGCTTCGAGCAGCTCTATGAACGCATCTACGGCAAGGGTGCCGGGTTCAGCGACGCCGGCCTGCAGATCATCACCTACCGGGTGCGCGCTATCGGCATCCTGCCGATCCGGGCCGATCTCGCCGCGCATGAAAGCGCGACCGCCGATCCGGTTCCCTTCTCGATGCGCAAGGTGTTCCTCGATACGCGCAAGGGCTGGCAGGACACCAAGATCTACGATTATCGCAGCCTGGGCGCCGGGTCGAAACTGACGGGACCGGCCGTGGTGGAGACACCGACCACCACCGTCGCGCTGCCGGAAGGCTTTGACGGCGTGGTGGACGCCTATGGCAATCTCGCCATTCGCGTCGCGGAACAGGGCTGAGGGGGAGAAAACCATGCCGCTCATTCAAATCGCAGGGTCGGAGCGCTTCGCCTATCAGCCGAAGGCACCCGACGAGACCCGAAAGCTCGCATCGGGCGCGAAGCTGCACCAGGTGACGGACAAGGACATCGAGGCCGTCGATCCCCTGACCTATGAGGTCATCCGCCACCGCCTCGCCGCCGTCGCCGGAGAGATGGGCGACGGCCTCAAGCGCATGTCGGGCTCCGTCGTGGTGACGGACTGCAACGATTTCGGCGCGACCATTCTCGACGAATGCGGCGATTCCGTCGTCGTCGGGCTCTACAACACCCAGCTTGCCGCTTCCGTCGACATGGCGGTCAAATGGACGCTGGAGAACCGCTCCAGGCAGCCTGGCTTCCAGGCCGGCGACATGTTCCTGTGCAACGATCCCTGGGTTGGCGGCGGCCTGCACCAGAACGATGTCACCGTCTTTGCCCCGCTCGTCCATGACGGCGAGGTATTCGCCTGGACCGCCGTCGTCTGCCATCAGGTCGATCTCGGCGGTGTCTCGCCGGGAAGCTGGTCGGTGGAGGGGCGCGACGTCTTCTGGGAATCGACGCCGATCCCGCCGGTGAAGATCGTCGAGGGCGGCAGTATCCGCTCCGACATCGAGGACATGTATCTGCGCCGTTCCCGGGTGCCGCGCCTGATTGCTCTCGATTTGCGGGCCAAGATCGGTGCCAACAACATCGCCCAGGAGCGCCTCGCCGCCCTGATTGCCAAATATGGCGCGCTCACCGTCAAGGCGGTGATGAAGCGCATGATGAACGATGCCGAGGCGCGGCTGCGTGCCAAGCTGCAGGCGCTGCCGGATGGCACGTGGAGCGGCGTTGCCCACCAGGATTCCTTCCGCCACAGCGACCGGAATCTCTACAAGATCCTGCTGACCATGACCAAGCAGGGCGATAGCCTCAAGTTCGACTTCACCGGCACCGACAAGGAAACGGAGGGCTTTGCCAACTGCACTTTCGCTGGCCTTCGCGGCGGCATCATGCCCATCGTGCTGACCATGCTGTGCGGCGACATTCCCTGGTCGCCGGGCGGCCTCTATCGCTGCCTCGAGATCGTCAGTGAGCCCGGCACCATCAACAATTGCAACTTCCCGGCCGGCATTGGCAAGGCCTCGGTGGCTTCGGCCTGGGCGACGCAGAACGTGGTGTCCGAATGCGTCGCGGGCATGCTCGATGTGCATCCCGAGCACCGCAAATCGCTGATGTGCGTGTGCTGCGGTACCTGGGACCTCGCCGTGCTCGCCGGGCTCGACCAGCGCGGGAACCCCTTCGTGACCATGATCTGCGATTCCATGGCCGGGGGCCTCGGCGCCCGTGTCGATCAGGACGGGGTCGATACCGGTGGTCTCAACTGTATCCCGATGGGCCGCGTCGCCGATGTCGAGATCAACGAATTCAGCTTCCCCATGCTCTATCTGTGGCGGCGAGAGGAAACGGATTCCGGCGGACCGGGCCGTTTTCGCGGCGGCATGGGCGGATCGAGCTGCTTCATCCCGCATGATTCCCCGATCGGGGGCGTGCATCTGGTCGTCTCAGCCACCGGCAAGGCGCTGCCGCAGGCAACCGGCATCAGCGGCGGCTATCCTGCCGGCACCCAATATGATGTTCTCAAGCGCAATGCCCGTGTCGCTGAACTCTTCGCGGCCGGACGTATTCCCGCGACCTTGGAGGAGGCTGGCGGCACCGCCGACATTCTGGAAGCGCATCTGGAGACGCATCTGGGCGAGCAGGATGTCTACTACACCCATTGGCAGGGCGGCGGCGGTTACGGTGATCCGCTCCTGCGCGATGCGGTTCTCGTTGCCCGCGACGTCGAGGCCCGCAAGGTGTCCGCCAAGGCGGCCAACGACATCTATGGTGTGCTGCTGAATGGCGATGGCAGCGCGGACGAACTGGCGACCCGCCGGCGCCGCAGGCAGATCCGATGCGAACGCGTCGGCGAACCCGTCCCGAACCAGGCTGCGGAGTGAGAGCCATGAAGATCGATGACAATGTGAGGCAGCAGGCGGACGGGACCATCGTTTGCGATCATTGCGATCATCCCTTGGGGGCTGGTGTGGGCAACCCCTTCGCCAACGCCATCCGCCGCGAGCGGCCTTCCCAGGATGCGGGTCCCGGTGTGCGAGCCCCGGCGTCGCATTTCACCGATCGGCCGATTGGCCTGCGCCAGGTCTTCTGTCCCGGTTGCTATGTGCTGCTGGCGACGGAGATCGCACCGACGGACGAGCCTTCATACCGGCACTGGGAGGTGACGGCCGCCCGTTCCGAAACACAAATCTGACCCGCGAACCGGCCATGATCCTCGATGATCGCCACGGCGTCGCGCCAGCCGGCGTGCGCGATATGCAAACGGTCATGGCCGGGCGGAGCTTCAGCCTCTCAAGCGCTTGCCTCCTGGGTCGAAGGCAGGCTCGGCGAGGATGCGCGCCTTATGCGGGATCCCTAATATGGCCACTGTCACGGCATCGCCGTCACAGGCCAGATCGGCTTTGACGTAACCCAGGGCCAAGGACTGGCCGACCCAATAGCCATAGCTGCCGGAGGAAACCTGGCCGAGCGGAGTGCCGTCCGGCAGGAAGATCGGCTCGCCGCCAGTCGCATCGGCATCCTCAGCCTCGATGGCCAGCGTGACGAGCCGGTCCCGCGCCGGACGGTCGGCGACGGCCGCATAGGCGTCGCGGTTGAGGAAGTCGCCCTTGTCCAGCTTGACGAGACGCGCCAAGCCGGATTCCTGAGGCCAATATTCCGGCGAATATTCGCGCCCCCAGCTGCCATAGCCCTTCTCGATGCGAAGCGACGTCATCGCTCTCGCGCCGACAGGACCGGCGCCGAGCTCCTTCCCGGTCGCGAGGAGGGCGCGATAGAGCGCTTCCTGGTCGCCGGCCTGGCAATGAACCTCCCAGCCGAGATCGCCCGTGAAGGAAACGCGCAGGGCCATGGCCTCGATGCCCGCCAGATTGAGAAGGCGCGAACGCATGAAAGGGAAGGAGTTGTTGGAAAGGTCATCGGATGTCAGGCTCTGCAGGAGGGCGCGCGCCTTGGGGCCGGCGACGCTGAAACCGCACATGGCCTCCGTCATCGAACGAAACAGCGTTCCCTCCGGCAGGGGTACGGCGTTGAAGAAACGCTGATGATAGCGTTCCGCCATGCCGGAGCCGAAGATCATGTAACGATCATCGGCAAGCCTGGTGACTGTAAAGTCGCCGGCGACGCCGCCCCGCCGGCCGATCAGGGGGGTGAGACAGATCTGGCCTGTCCGCGTCGGCATGCGATTGGCGAACAGCGCGTCGAGCCAGGCTCGCGCACCCGGGCCGGTGACCTCATATTTGGCGAAGTTGGAGATATCGATGATGCCCGCATGCTCGCGCAGCATGCGCGCTTCCCGCCCCACCGGCTCCCACCAGTTCTGGCGCGCGAAACCGGCCGTCTCCTCCCGGGGTTCGCCCGCGACGGCGAACCATAGCGGATGTTCCCAGCCGAAGTTGAAGCCGAACACCGCGCCCATTTCCTGCTGCATCGCATGGATGGGGCGGGTGCGCACGGGCCGGCCGGCGCTGCGCTCCTCATTGGGAAAGTGGATCTTGAAGCGATGGCCGTATTGATCGCGAACCCGGGCCTTGGTGAAGGCCTTGTCGGCCCAGGAGCCGAAGCGCGCGAGGTCCCAGGCGAACATGTCGAGGGAGGGCTCACCCTCGATCATCCATTCGGCGGCGAGCTTGCCCATGCCGCCCGACTGGGAGAAGCCGGGAATGATGCCATTGCAGCAAAAATAGTTCTTCATTTCCGGCATGGGGCCGAACAGCACGGCGCTGTCGGGCGACCAGATCATCGGGCCGTTGATCACCCGCCGGATGCCGGTCGAGCCGAGCACCGGTACGCGCTCGATCGCCCGCATCATGTTGTCCTCGATGCGGGTGAGATCGTCGGGAAAGAGTTCATGGCCGAAATTGGCGGGTGTCTCGTCCTCGGCCCAGAACCGCATGTCGCGTTCATAGGCCCCGACCAGCAGGCCGAGGCCCTCCTGGCGAAGATAGTATTCGCCGTCGCGATCGGCGACCGAGGGCAGACGCCGATCGAGCGCGGCAATCTCGTGGATGGTCTGCGTGACGAAATATTGATGCTCGGTCGGCATCAGCGGCAGGGTCAGCCCGGCCATGGCGGCCACTTCGCGCGCCCACAGGCCGGCGGCATTGACGATCCACTGGCTGCGGATATCGCCTTTTGGGGTGCGCACGATCCAGCTCCCGTCGGCCTGCGCCTCGGTGCCCGTGACCGGCGTGAAGCGATGGATCTCGGCGCCGCGCTGGCGGGCACCGGTGGCATAGGCCGCCGTCACCCCCGATGGGTCGACATTGCCGCCCTCGGGCTCGAACATGATGCAACGTATGCCTGAGAAATCCACGAGCGGATGCAGCTTTTCGGCTTCACCGTGCGAGACCTCGTAGAAATTCATGGCGTAGCGGCGCGCCTTGGCTTCCTGCAGCCGCAACTGGTGCTCGCGCTCCTGGGTCTGGGCGAGATAGAGCGAGCCGGGCTGGAAGATGCCGCAGCCCTGGCCGGTCTCCGCCTCCAGCTCCTTGTAGAGCGCCATCGTGTAGTGCTGCAGGCGGCTGATATTGGTCGAGTTGTGCAGGCCGTGGATGTTGGCGGCTGCATGCCAGGTCGATCCCGAGGTGAGTTCGTCCCGTTCCAGCAGGACGATTTCGGTCCAGCCGAGCTTGGCGAGGTGATAGAGGATCGAGCAACCGATCAAACCGCCGCCGATCACGACGGCCTGGGCATGGCTACGCATGAAACGAACTTCCCGATGAACAATCATGCGGCGAAGGCCCGTTGCCGTTGGGAGATCCACGCGGAAGATCCTGGCAGGGCTTTCGCCTGTTGTGACCGGGCAAGTCTAGGCAGCAGGGCACGAGGCGGGTAGGCAGCCTTTCGCGCAAAAAAGCGGTGTTCGGCAAAGAATGACCAAATAAAACGATGTCATTGGCCTCGCGATCTTCGCTTGTTGCCGAACGCTTGAGACGTAGGATCGGCTCGGGGAAGTCTATCGGAGGATCGTGTCAGACCATGTCGGCCTTGGCGCGGGCCAGAATCCACTCCTTCACGATTTTTACCACGCTGCCCTTGGATGAAGCATTGTCGGAAAGATAATAGCCCCACGGACTGGGCGGGCGGACAGCGAAGGGTTCGGCCAGAAGCCCTCTTTTCAGAAAAGGGCGGGCGAGCGAAAGCTGTACGGCGACGCAGCCCGCACCGGCGACCGCCAGCTCCAGGGCGATATTGGAGGAGTTGGTGCTGAGATATTTCTCGTGCTCCGACGTCTCGATGCCGAGAGCCGCGCCCATGCATTGCCAATATTCCTGCCGGCTGTGCACGAAAATCCAGCCCTGCTTCAGGATATCGGCGGGGGACCTGATCGCGTTCGGCCCGGAGAGGAATTGCGGCGCGCACAGCAGAGCCAGGCTCTCATCCCATAGCGGGATGGCCATTGGTGGCTTGTTGTCGAAGCGCCGGGCGGAGACGGTGAGATCGGCCGCCGGTTCGCTGGGATCCTCCCAGATCGTGCCGTGCAGCACGACTTCGATATCAGGATGCCTGGCATGGAAGGCAGCAATGCAGCCCGCGAGCCAGTTGGTGGCGAGCGTCGCCGGGCAGGAAATCACCACCGTCCGGTTCCTGACCGAGGCGAGGATGGCTTCGGTGGCGTGGTCGATCTGATCGAGCGCCTGCCTGAGCGTCGGCAGGAAGGCCTCGCCCATCTCGGTCAGTTTCAGGCTGCGCGGATACCGTACGAACAGCTGACGGCCGATATAGTGCTCCAGGGCCCGCACATGGGTGCTGATGGCGGCCTGGGTATAGCCCAGCTCCTTGGCGGCCTCGGTAAAGCTCAAATGCCGGGCCGAGCATTCGAAGGAGCGGATGTAGTTGAGCGGAGGAGGGGGTTTCATGGCGGCTCTGGATGTTTGCCGGAGGCTAGTTCAACTGCCTCCGCCGGTTCAACGCCGCTTTGCGCCATGACATCATTTTTTTTGGGCAATGCCGCCAAACTAATCACGTGAAAGGCGCCTTGTACCACACCTATCATGGCGAGTTGTCAGATGAATTCAAGCAAGGGTGGCGTACCGGGCATGACACAGGACAGGCGTGGCGGGGGGCGCCGATCGAGAAGCGCGCGGGGCGGGGGCATTCCCCAACTGCCCTGGCAGCGCGTGTCAAATCCCTATGCGCCCATGCAGATGCTCGACGAAGAGCGCATGGAGATGCTGCATCGCAGCTCGATGCGCATTCTCTCCGAACTCGGCATTCGGGTGATGAGCACGCGGGCGATGGACCTGTTCGAAAAGGCCGGCGCGCTCGTCGACCGGGAGAGCCAGACCATCCGCATCGACGAGACATTGGTGAAGGAAGCGCTTCTCACCGCGCCGCGTCGCTTCACCTTGACGGGCCGCAATCCCGACAAGCAGCTCGAGATCGGCGGCAATGCGCTGGTCTTCGGCCTGGTGGCCGGGCCGCCCAACGTGCATGACCGCATCAACGGCCGGCGATCCGGCAATCTTGCCGACTATGAGAACTTCACCCGCCTGGCCCATTATTTCAACGCCATCCACATCCTGGGCAACCAGGTGTGTGCGCCGATCGAATTGCCGGCCAATTCGCGCCACCTCGATACCTACAAAGCCAATCTGTCTCTCAGCGATCTGAGCTTCCACTGCAGCGCCATCGGGCGCGGCCGCGCCATGGACGCCATCGCCATGATGGCGATCGCGCGGGGCATCACCCTGGAGGAGATGCGCGCTTCGCCCGGCGTCATCACCATCATTTCCGTCAACTCGCCGCGGCTCTTCGACGACGCCATGGCGGACGGCCTCATGGCCATGGCCGAACATGGACAGCCGGTAACGGTCACCCCCTTCACGCTGATGGGCGCGATGACGCCGGTGACCCTGGCGGCGGCCCTGTGCCAGCAGAACGCCGAGGCCCTGTTCGGTGTCGTGCTGACGCAGCTCGTCAATCCGGGCACGCCGGTGATGTACGGAGCCTTCACCTCCAATGTCGACATGCGCTCGGGCGCGCCGGCCTTCGGCACGCCGGAGAACACCAAGGCCAACATCATCGCCGGCCAGCTTGCGCGGCGCTATGGCCTTCCCTATCGCACCTCCAACGCCAATGCTTCCAATGCGGTCGACCTGCAGGCGGCCTATGAAACGGAGATGGCGACCTGGGGCGCCGTCCTCGGCGGCGCCAATCTGATCTATCACGCCGCCGGCTGGCTGGAGGGCGGCCTCACGGCGTCCTATGAAAAGCTCGTCCTCGACGTCGAGATCCTCCAGAACATGATGGAGTTCCTGCGTCCCCTGCCTTTCGAGGAGGACGATCTGGGCTTCGAGGCCATCAAGGCCGTGCCTGCCGGCGGGCATTTCTTCGGCAGCGAACACACGATGTCGCGCTACGAAACCGCATTTTATCAGCCCATGCTCTCCAACTGGCAGAATTACGGCAGCTGGCAGGAGGCCGGAGCGCATGACGCACTCGACCGGGCGACGGGCCTCTGGCAGCACGCTTTGCGGGAATATCAGGAGCCGGCCCTGGGCGAAGCCGTTCGTGAGGAGCTCGAGGCCTATGTCGTGCGCCGGCGCACGGAGATCGGCGCCGGGGAACCTTGAAGGGATCGATGCCATGGAGATCAGGCTGAGCGAAAGGCAGGCCAGTGAGGCGATCCGCTTTGCCGTGCTGATGTTCCCGGGCTTTCCCCTGATGGCATTCAGTTCGGTGATCGAGCCGCTGCGTGCCGCCAACACGCTGTCCGGCAAGCGCTGCTATGCCTGGACCACGGTCGGCCCTGATGGATCGAAGGTCCGGGCCTCCAACGGCATCGACATCGAGCCGGATTTCGGCGTTCGGGACGCGCCGTCCGTCGATCGCATCGTGGTGTGTTCGGGCGGCGATGCCGATCATCTGGTCGCCGAGGATGCCATGGCCTGGATCCGCCGCAACCTCAGGGCTGGCGCACATCTCGGCTCGGTCGCCGATGCGGCTTTCCTGCTGGCCCGCGCCGGTCTGCTCGACGGCTATGCCTGCACCCTGCACTGGACCAGCCAGCCGGCTTTTCGCGAGGCCTTTCCGGGCCTCGACATGCAGCGAGACCTCTATGTCATCGACCGGCGACGCTTCACGGCGGCAGGCGGGGTGGGCAGCCTCGACATGATGCTGGACATGATCGGCCGTGATTATGGCAGCGAGCTCTCGGCTGGCGTCGCCGAATGGTTTGTGCACAGTCCGCTGCGGTCGAGCGTGGACAGGCGGCTGATGCCGCTGCGCCTGCGTACCGGCATCGGCGACGAACTCGTGCTGGCCGCCGTGGCGATCATGGAGGACTGCGTTGAGGACCTTCTTCGCATGGATGCGCTGGCGCGGCGCCTCGGCGTCTCAGCCGACAAGCTCGAGCGTTCCTTCCGCTCCGAGCTCGGCGTCACGCCGAACCATTATTACCGTAGCCTGCGCCTGAGGCGGGCAGCCGATCTGCTCACCCATTCGAGCCTGCGGGTCAGCGAGGTGGCGCTGGCCTGCGGTTTCAACAATGCGGCCAATTTCTCCCGGGCCTTCCGCGACAGCTTCGGCTACGCGCCGAGGGGCGTGCGCCAGCGTAAGTCGATCTCGGGGGAGGCGCCCAGGATATGACAAGACCCAGCATGACGAGAATGGTCACGGCGGGCGGCCTTGCGGAATCGCGCATAGTTTTCGCGGAAAGCAGCCAAACAATGCGCGCGCCGGTTGGTCACTGTTCATGGACAGGAGACTATTCATGAGCATTGTGGTTTTCGATCCGGATCGTGTCGAGGATGTCGACTTCAAGGATCGCATGCGCCATCCGGCGGCTGCGGATCCGGCCGGCGGCATGTGGCTTTCCGATACCGAGCCTTCCTTCATCGATGCCGATGCCCTGCGCAAGGGTCGCCTTGCCAGGCTGCGCCAATGGATGGCCGCGGCCGGCTATGGGGCGGTCGTGCTGTTCGACCCTTATAATCAGCGCTACGCCACCGGCTCGCGCAATATGTTCGGCTACTTCCTGCGCAACTCCACGCGCTATTTCTTCATCCCCACCGAGGGGCCGATCGTCCTGTTCGAATATCCGCAGAGCTACCATGTCTCGATGGTGCTCGACACGATCGACGAGGCCCGGCCTTCCAAGCTCGTGTGGTCATCGGTGTCGGGCCGGGACGACGAGACGGCCGGTCCCTTCGCCGACGAGATCACCGAACTCCTCAAGACCCATGGCGGCGGATCGATGAAGCTCGGCCTCGACCGCTGCAGCCATCTGCAGGCAGTGGCGCTGCAAAAGCGCGGCTGCGACGTCAGGGATTGCCAGGGCGAGATCTTGGCGGTGCGCGCCATCAAGACGCCGGAGGAGGTCAAGTGCCTTCAGGTTTCGATGGCCGGCGCCGAAGCGGCCGTTGCCTCGGTCCGGGAGGCGATCAAGCCGGGCGTTTCGGAAAACGAGCTCTTCGCCATCATGTATCACGAGGTGATCCGGCAGGGCGGCGAATTCATCGAGACACGCCTGCTGAGCTCGGGCCAGCGCACCAATCCCTGGTTCAACGAGGCGAGCGGGCGCAAGATCCGCCCGGGCGAATTGGTGGCCCTCGATACCGACACCATTGGCTGCTACGGCTATTATTCCGATTTCTCCCGCACATTCCGCTGTGGGCCGGGCAAGCCGACGACCTATCAGAAGATGCTGTATCGGATGTCCTACGACCAGGTGCAGCACAATATCGGCATCGTGAAGCCGGGCATGGCCTTCCGCGAGATTGCCGAGAAAGCCTGGAAGATCCCCGAGCGTTTCGTCGACCAGCGCTACACCTCGGTGATGCACGGCGTGGGCATGCATGGGGAAACGCCGTTCATCGCCCATTCGATGGATTACGAAACCTATGGCCGCGACGGCCATCTGGTGCCGGGCATGGTCGTTTCGGTGGAAAGCTATATCGGCGAGAAGGGCGGTCGCGAAGGGGTCAAGCTCGAAGACGAGGTCCTCATCACCGAGACCGGCACGGAATTGCTGTCGCGCTTCCCTTATGAGGACGAGTTCCTGGAAGGACAGATCTGACGTGAAACGGACGCTGCATATCGACCGCAACCGGATGGCCGCCATCTTCATCGATCTCCAGGAAGAGCATCGGGCCGATCCGCGCTATCTGGTCAAAGGCTATGCCGGCGTGCTGGCGGAGGCACGCCGTCTGCAGGATATGGCACGCCGACACGGCGTGCCGCTCTATCACGCCGCCTATGTCGTGGATCCGGCGAAGCCCGGCCGTCCCTTCCATCCCATGCAGGCCGACGGACGTTCGGCTTTCAGCGACAAGGACGATCCGCGCATCGCCATCTGCGCCGAAGTCGCGCCGGCCGCGGAGGAGGCAGTCATCTTCAAATCGGAGCCGAGCCTGTTCGGCGCCAGCTCGCCGGCGGAGGAATTGCGGCGCAAGGGCATCGAATGGCTGGCCATCGCGGGGGTGTGGACCGAGGCCTGCGTCGATGCGACGGTCAAGGACGCGATAGCCCTCGGCTTCCACGTGCTCCTGGTCAAGGATGCCTGCGGCACGGCCAGCACGGCCATGCACCAGACTGCCATCCTCAACCTGGCAAATCGGCTCTATGGCGGAGCCGTGGTGGGCACCGACCAGGCATGCCGCCTGATCGCCGGCGAGCCAGTCGAGGCCTGGCAGGTCCGAGGCTCGGTGCCCCTGCGCTTTACCTATGAGAATGCCTCCGATCTCTATGCAGAACTTTGAGGAGCGTTTGCGGGTTCGAACGACGGCGACAAAACGAGGATTGCGGCACAGCGGCATGATGGAAATCCTGACCTTTATCTCCGACAATCTCCATGTGATCGGTGCCAGGGCACTCGAACACATTTCCATCGTCTTCGTGGCGGTGAGCATTGCCCTTGCCACGGCAGTGCCGATCGGCATTGCGATCACCCAGTCCAAAACTGCCGCCGACGCTGTGCTTTATCTCGCCTCGATCATGATCACCGTGCCGTCGATCGCCCTGTTCGGGCTGATGATCCCGCTGCTATCGCCCTTCGGTCACGGCATCGGCTATGTGCCCGCGGTGATCGCCGTGATCCTCTATTCGCAGCTGCCGATCATCCGCAACACCTATACCGCCATCGCCAATGTCGACCCGGCCTTGCGTGAGGCGGCTACCGGCATGGGCATGAGCACGGGCCAGCGGCTGCGCCAGGTCGAGATTCCGCTGGCCGTGCCTGTGATCATGGCGGGGGTGCGCACCGCCGTGGTGATGAATATCGGGGTGACCGCCATTGCTGCCTATATCGGCGCAGGCGGGCTCGGCACCTTCATCTCGCGCGGCATCAGCCAATCCGATCCCCGGCAGTTGATCACGGGCGCTCTGGCCGTGTCCCTCCTGGCGATCGCGGCAGACCTGTTCCTCGCTTTGGTGCAGTGGCTGCTGACTTCCAAGGGCATCAAGGGCGGAGCGAGCCGATGATCCGTCTCGAACATCTCACCAAGACTTTCGAAACGGCGGGCAAGCCCTTCGTCGCCGTCGACGACATCAATCTCGACCTGCCGGCGGGAGAGATCTGCGTGCTGCTAGGGCCGTCGGGCTGCGGCAAGACGACGACCATGAAGATGATCAACCGCCTGATCCAGCCGACCGGCGGCAAGGTCTATATCGACGGCAAGGATACCAGCGCGACCGATCCGATCCAGCTGCGCCGCTCGATCGGCTATGTCATCCAGCAGATCGGGCTGTTTCCCAACAAGACTATCTGCGAGAACATCTGCGTGGTGCCCGATCTCCTGGGCTGGGACCGCAGGAAGTCGCGCTCGCGGGCGGCCGAACTGCTCGAACTGGTGGGCATGCAGCCGGACCTGTTCCTCAGCCGATATCCGCGCGAATTGTCCGGCGGCCAGCAGCAGCGCGTCGGCGTGCTGCGCGCACTCGCCGCCGATCCGCCGGTCATGCTGATGGACGAGCCCTTCGGCGCCATCGACCCGATCAACCGCGAGGTGATCCAGGACGAGTTCCTGAAGATGCAGCGGGCGATCCGCAAGACCATCATCTTCGTCTCGCACGACCTCGACGAGGCGGTGAAGATGGCGGACAAGATCGCCATTTTCCGCAGTGGGCGCCTGGAACAATATGCCAGCCCCGACGCGCTGCTGGCCAGGCCGGCCAATGCCTTCATCGAGAATTTCCTCGGTTCCGATCGGGCCCTCAAGCGTCTGCGCCTGGTGACGGCCGCAGAAGCGATGACCGCCCAGTTCGATACGGTAGGACGCCAGGATCCGATCGCCCTCGCGCTCGAGAAAATGCAGGCCTCGGGCCAGCACGCCATCATCATGGTCTCCGGCGATGGTCGGCCGGAGGGCCTGGTGGCGCTCGACCATGCCAGGACTGCGACGGGGATGGTCGGTGACCACGCGCGCCCGATCGAGACCACGGCCGCGCTCAATTCGGATCTGCGCAATGCGGTGGCCTCCATGTTTGCGCAGGACATGCCCGTTTTGCCCTGCGTGGACGAGGTGGGGCAGCTCAAGGGCGTTTTGACCTATCGCTCGATCGTCGCCAGCCTCAGCCATGCCGGAGAAGCCGGATGAGCGGACCAGCGGCGGCAATAGCGACCAGGCAGGGCAGGGGGCGCTCGCAGTTTTGGGTGCCGCTTGGCATGTGGGCGGTGCTGCTTGCGGTTTGCCTGTGGCTGTGGCTCAGCGGCATGGCGGGCGAGATCCTCGCCTACTGGGACGACATCACCTATCTGAGCCTGCAGCATATCGAACTGGTCGCCTGGGCGGGCGGGCTCGCCATCCTCACCGCCGTTCCCGTGGGTATCCTGCTGTCGCGGCCGGCCCTCAGACGTTTTTCCGAATTCGCGATGCAGATCTTCAATCTGGGCAGCACCATCCCGACGCTCGCCATCCTCGCCTTGTCGATGACCTGGCTCGGCATCGGCATACTGCCATCCGTGTTCGGGCTGTGGGCGGCGACATTGCTGCCGATCGTGCGCAATACCTATGCAGGACTGCGCGCGGTTCAGCCCCATCTCCTGGAAGCCGCGCGCGGTATGGGCATGACACCGCTGCAGACCTTGTGGCGGGTGGAATTGCCCAATGCACTGTTCGTCATCTTCGGCGGCATCCGCACCGCTCTGGCGATCTGCGTGGGCTCGGCCCCGCTCGCCTTCCTGATCGGGGCCGGCAGCCTTGGCGAGCTGATCTTCACCGGCATCGCCCTCGACGAACTGCCGATGATGCTCGCCGGCGCCATCCCCACCGCGATCCTGGCTGTCATGACCGATTTCCTGGTGGGCCGGCTGCAATACTACCTCGTCCCGCGAGGCATCAATCCGCTGCGCTGAACAGCGGCAACAAGCAACAGAGGGAAAGACGATGACAATGCTGATGAAACTGGGCAAGTGCGTGTTTTCGGGGGTGTTTTCGGTAATCGTGCTGGCCGCGACCGGCAGCGTGGCCCCGGCGGCCAATCTCACGGTCGGCGGCAAGGATTTCACCGAGCAGCAGATCATCGCCGAGATGACGACGCAGCTTCTGACCAGCAAGGGCTACACGATCGACAAGAAGAACGGCATGGGCACCAAGATCGTCCGCGCCGCCTTGGAGAATGGCGAAGTCGATCTCTACTGGGAATATACCGGCACTTCCCTCGTCACCTTCAACAAGGTGACGGACAAGCTCTCGCCGCAGGCGACCTATGATCGGGTCAAGCAACTCGATGGCGAGAAGGGACTGGTCTGGCTGGCGCCGTCCAAGGCCAACAACACCTATGCCATGGTGGTGCGCAAGGACAACCCGAAGACCGACGCCTTGAAAACGGTCTCCGACATGGCCGCCGCCTACAAGGCCGGAACGGCGCTGATGATGGGCACCACGGCCGAGTTTCCCAAGCGCCAGGACGGCTTGCTCGGCCTGCAGAAGACCTATGACTTCGAGGCCGGCCGGGCCAACGTCAAGCCGATGGATCTCGGCCTTGCCTACAGGGCTTTGGCCAACAAGGATCTCGACGTCATCTCCGCCCAGGCGACAGACGGCCAGATCGCGGCGCTGGGGCTGCGCGTGCTCGCCGACGACAAGGGCTTCTTTCCCAACTATGCCCTCACGCCGGTGGTGCGCAAGACCGTGCTCGACGCCCATCCCGACCTGAAGCCGACCCTCGAGGCGCTTTCGACCAAGCTGGACGATGCCACCATGCAGAAGCTGAACGGCGAGGTCGATGTCGACAAGAAAACGGTCGAAGTCGTCGCGGCCGATTTCCTCAAGCAGAACGGCTTGAAGTGAGCTGCCCTGTCATCCCCACTCACAAGCAAGGCTCGTGAGGATACCACGGCCTTCGGCCGTGCCGGGGATGACGGTCACTTGCTGATGGAGCCAAAGGAACCAGATCATGATCAGCATTCTGCGCAAGCGCGCGATCGCCGCCTTGTGCGTCGCGGCCTCCTTCGTGTTGTCCACGACCGCCTTTGCCGCCACGCTCACGGTCGGCGGCAAGGATTTCACCGAGCAGTTCCTGCTCGCCGAAATGACCAGGCAGCTCTTGGAAAGCAAGGGTTATACCGTCAACAAGAAAGACGGCATGGGCACCAACATCGTGCGATCAGCCCTGGAGAACGGGCAGGTCGATCTCTATTGGGAATATACGGGCACCTCGCTGGTGACCTTCAACAAGGTGACGGAGCCGCTGTCGCCACAGGAAACCTATGCCAGGGTGAAGACGCTCGATGGGGCCAAGGGGCTGGTGTGGCTGGCGCCGTCCAAGGCCAACAACACCTATGCGCTGGCGATCCGGCCTGATAATGCCAAGACGGACGGCCTGGTCACCTTCTCCGATCTCGCCGCCGCCTATAAGGATGGCAAGCCGGTCCTGCTTGGGGCCACGGCGGAGTTTCCCAAACGCGAGGACGGCCTGATCGGCCTGGAGAAAAAATACGGCTTCAAGGCGGGGCGTGCCAATCTTCGGCCGATGGAGATCGGGCTGGTCTACAACGCCCTCGCCAGCGGCGATATCGACGTCGCCACGGTCGGCGCCACCGATGGGCGCATCGCCGCCATGAAGCTGACCCTGCTCAAGGACGATAAGGGTTTCTTCCCGAACTACGCGCTCGCCCCGGTCGTCAGGCAGGCCACACTCGAGGCGCATCCGGACCTGAAAGACACGCTCGAAGCGCTATCTGCCAAGCTGGACGACGCCACCATGCAGGCTCTGAATGGCGAGGTCGACGTCCACAAGAAGGCGATCGAGGATGTCGCCAAGGCCTATCTCAAGCAGGCGGGGTTGCTTTAATTCTGATGGCTCTTGGACTTGAACGATGAATGACTGTTATTGCGATGCCAATCCTGCGGATCGATTGAGTTCCCAATAACAGCCGAATTATTGCTGAAAATCGAATTTTTTCTGCTTGCGGTACCCGATGATGACGCCAGACTACACCTGCCTCATAGATGCCGAAACCTGGGATTTCATCAACCGGACGAACAGCTTCTATCCGCCTGAAGCCGTCGACTGGTCGATCGAACGCAACCGGGAAGTCTACGACCGGATGGCCCAGGCCTTTCATGCCGGCCGGCCGCCCGGCATCGCCATCGAAACCACGGCTGTGGAGACACCGAGCCATGCCATTCCGATCCGGATCTATTCGGCGGAGGGAGGCAATGGTCGAGCGACGATCCTCTATTTTCACGGTGGCGGCTTCGTCCTCGGCGGTCTCGACAGCCATGATGATGTCTGTGCCGAGTTCTGCGCAGCGACGGGATTGACGGTCGTCTCGGTCGACTATCGCCTGGCTCCGGAACATAAGGGAACGGCAGCGCTGGAGGATGCCATTGCCGTCTATGGCTGGGTGACGGCCGGCCTCGGGCCCCCGGTTGTGCTGGCGGGCGACTCCGCCGGTGGCAATCTGGCCGCCTGCCTGGCGGATCATGTGGGGAAAGAGGGGCGGCGACCGATCGGGCAGGTGCTGATCTATCCTCTTCTGGGAGCCGATTTCGACAAGGGTTCCTATCTGACCCATGCCCACGCACCGCTGCTGACGACCCGCGACGTCATCTATTATCGCGGCATGCGTACCGGCGGCATCGATTGCAGCGCCGATCCGCGCTTCACGCCGCTGGCGAGCTCAAGCTTCGGGCATCTGCCCCCGACCTACGTCTTCACGGCCCAATGTGATCCGCTTTCCTCCGATGGCGAGATCTATTGCAACCGGTTGCGTGCCGAGGGCGTCCCCGCCTCCTGGCATGAGGAGGAAGGCCTGCCGCACAGTTTCCTGCGAGCCCGCAACACGGCATCGCGCGCGAGGGCCGCGATGGAGCGCATAACCCGGGCTCTCTCGACGCTAGCTGCCGACGGACGAGCATAGGCCCCGCATCGGCAACGCCACTCGCATCTATATCAGGAAGGAACGAGCAATATGGTCAAGGTCTCGCAGGTGCGCGTCAGGCCGCTGGTGCTGCCCCTCAAGCAGCCCTATCACTGGTCCTATGGCATCAGGGAGAATTTCGCCGTCAATCTGATCGAGATCGAGGCCGACAATGGCATGGTCGGCATTGGCGAATGCACGGTGGCGCCGGATCAGGCGGGAACGGCGGCGATCCTCAGGCGGGTGGCGAGCCATCTGGTCGGGCAGTCCCCCTATGACGTCGCGCCCTTGATCGCGCGCATCTTCCACCAGGAATATCTCGGTCACGGCGCCAATATCATGCGCGCCGCCAACCAAATGTTCTCGGGTGTAGATATGGCGATGTGGGACCTGCAAGGCAAACTTGCGGGACTGCCGGTGCATCGGCTCCTGGGTGGGGCCCACAGCAAGGCCGTCGGCTATTTCTATTTCCTGCAGGGAGAGACTGCCGAGGAGCTGGCGCGGGACGCTGCCGCGGGCCGCCAACGCGGGGAGCGCGTCTTCTATCTGAAGGTCGGCCGAGGCGAGAAGCTCGACCTGGAAATTACCGCGGCGGTGCGCCGGGAGATTGGCGATGCGCGCCTGCGGCTCGATGCCAATGAAGGCTGGGGCGTGCACGAGGCGATCAACATGTGCCGCAAGCTCGAGAGGTTCGAGATCGAGTTCATCGAGCAGCCGACGGCAAGCTGGAGCATTCCGGCGATGGCGCATGTGCGCGCAGCCGTCGGCATTCCGATCGTCGCCGACCAGGCGGCCTTCACGCTTTACGATGTCTATGAGATCTGCCGCCAGCGCGCCGCCGACATGATCTGTATCGGGCCACGCGAGATCGGCGGCATCCAGCCGATGCTGAAGGCGGCGGCGGTCGCCGAGGCGGCGGGTCTGAAGATCTGCATCCACAGTTCCTTCACCACCGGCATCACCACCTGTGCCGAGCATCATATCGCGCTCGCCATCCCCAATCTCGACGACGGCAACCAGATCATGTGGCAACTGGTGCAAAAGGATATCGTGACCTCGCCCGACCTCGATCCGAAGCAGGGCTGGATCGAGGCTCTCCAGCGCCCGGGCCTTGGCTTCGAGCTCGACAGGGACTTGGTCGGGGAGGGCGAGAGGCGATTTGCGCAGGCGGCGTGAAGCAGGCAGGCCGCATCTCAATAGGTGGCGCGACCGCCGCTGAGGTCGAAGGTGAAGCCCGTGGTGAAGCTGCAGGCTGGTGAGACGATCCAGGCGATCATCTCGGCGGCTTCGGAGAGTTCGCCGCAGCGCGCCATCGGGATCTTGGCGGTCATGTAATCGATCGTTGCCTGGGGCAGGGCCTCCACCAGTGGCGTGCGGATGACGGCGGGCGCGAGCGCGTTCACGGTGATGCCGGCCGTGGCATAGTCCTTCCCCATCGACTTGACCAGGCCGATCAGCCCGGCCTTGGTCGCCGAATAGGCGGTCATGCCGGCATTGCCGTCCTTGCCGGCAATCGATGCGACGTGGAGAATGCGGCCATAGGCCTTTGGCAGCATCCGCCGCAGGGCCGCCTGCGAAATGATCAGGGCACCGCGCAAATTGACGGCATGCACCCGGTCGAAATCGGCCAGGTCCACCTCATGCGCCTTGATGTTGGTGGTGCCGGTGATGCCGGCGCAATTGACCAGGGCATCCAAAGTGGGCAGGTGCTGGTCGAGCCTGGCGAAGACCTCTTCCACGCTGGCGGGATCGTTGACGTCGAGGCGGGCCGCCAGTGACTTGCCGCCGCTGGCGGTGATTTCGGCCGCCAGCCTTGCGGCGCCTGCCTCGTCGATGTCGAGACAGGCCACCGTCGCACCGAGCGCGGCGAGATGGCGGGCCGCGGCAGCCCCCAAGCCGCTCGCGGCACCGGTGATTGCGACGTGGTAATCGGGCCTGAAGCTGGTCGACATGTCCGTTCCTTGTCAAATGGGATAGCCAAAGTGTGCAGCGCCTTCACCGCAACGGCTGGATCGCAAAAATATTTCTAAAACAATGAGTTATAGAAATAAAGCGTTTCTCTGTGAACGAATTTCTATTTAACTCATTGTTGTTGCATAATTTTCTGAACATGGCGCCGATTTTTCGGTACGATGTTCAAACTGTCGCCGGGTGGCTCAGGGGGCGTCGCGTTCGAGCACCGCGTGCAGGAAGCGCCGCAGCCTTTCGTTGCGCGGGGCTCCGAAGATCTGCGCAGGTGGACCTTGCTCGATGATCACGCCGCCATCCATGAAGATGACCCGATCGGCGACGTCGCGGGCAAAGCCCATTTCATGGGTGACGATCAGCATGGTCATGCCCTGCCGGGCGAGGTCGCGGATCACCGCCAGCACCTCGCCGACCAGTTCCGGATCGAGCGCCGACGTCGCCTCGTCGAGGAGCAGCAGGCGTGGTTCCATCGCCAGGCAGCGAGCAATGGCAACCCGCTGCTTCTGCCCTCCCGACAGTTGCGAGGGATAGGCGTCGGCCTTGTCGGCGAGACCCACCCTGGCCAGCAGCGCCTTTGCCTGCGAGATCGCGGTCTCACGCGGCAATTTGCGGACATGAACCGGCGCTTCGATGACGTTGCCGAGCGCTGTCATGTGCGGAAACAAATTGAAGTGCTGGAACACCATGCCCATGCGCATGCGCAAGGCATTGACGTCGGAGGCCGGCGTGAATTCTCGGCCCTCGAAGGTCATTCGTCCACCAGTCGGCTGTTCCAGCCGGTTGAGGCAGCGCAGCAGCGTGCTCTTGCCCGAACCGCTCGGCCCGATGATGGCGATGCTTTCGCCTTCGGCGACCGATAGGTCGATGCCGCGCAGCACCTCATGGCTGCCGAAGGCCATGCGCAGGCCCTGAAGCGTCAGGATCTCGGTCATCGGGGGGCCTTTCGCCGTTCGAGCGCTTTGGCCAGCTGCGACAGCGGCAGGCAGATCGCGACATAGATGACGCCGGCCATGACGTAGATTTCCAGGCTGCGGAAGGATTGGCTGGCCGCGTCATAGGAGCGGTACATGATCTCAGGCACGGCGATCGTCAGCGCCAGCGAGGTATCCTTGATCATGGCGATGACGAAATTTGTGAACGGCGGCAGGATCAGTACGGCGGCCTGGGGCAGGATGATGCGCCGCATGGCGAGCGGCGTGGGCATGCCGAGGCTGCGCGCGGCTTCGTACTGGCCGCGATCGACCGCTTCGATGCCGGCCCTGAACACCTCGGCCGCATAGGCGCCGCCGATCAGGCCGAGGGTAAGCGCCGCCGCGGCGAAGGGACCCAGGCGGATATCGAAGCTGGTCAGGCCGAAATAGATGATGAAGAGCTGCAGCAGGGCCGGCGTGGCCCGGACGAGTTCGATATAGATGCCTGCAATGACCTTCAGCCAGCGCATCGGGCTCATGCGCGCCAAAGCGAGAGCCAGGCCCAGAATGATGCTGCCGACCAGGGACAACACGGTCAGTTCGAGGGTCACCACCGCGCCGCGCAGGGTATAGGGAAAGTAGCGCTGGGCGAGGTCGAGAAAATCCGCCATGAGCGGGGACTCCGGACAAAAGGTCAGTCGCCAAAGCATTTTCCAAAGAAGCCGGCAGACTTCTTGATCAAGAAAATGCATTGAAACAAGGAGGTGGAGAGCAAGGTTCGGTCCGAAGAAACCGCACTTTGATCCAGGGACAGGGAACACGACGCCACATGCAAGTCGCGTCGCGTTCCCGTGGGCATCACTTCAGCACGCCGGTGATATAGGCTGGGTTGCTCAGGCCGTAATTTTCCATGATTTTCTTGTCCTCGCCGGCCGATTGCAAGCGGCGGATCTCGGCATCGAAGGCCTCGACCAGAGTTTGCGTGCCCTTGCGCGCAAAGACGTAATGCGTCGCCGGCAGTTTTTCGCTGCCCAGATATTCGGGCGGGAGATATTCCACCACCTTGAAGTCATAGGACGGGTTTTTCTGGACGGCATAGTCGAAGGTATAGCCCCACCAGATCGCTGCATCGAGGCGGCCGGCCTTGAGATCGAGCAGCATGGGGTCGGCGGCATCGAACTTGCGGATGTCCTGGGCGCCGAAGCGCTTCTTCAATTCTTCCGCTTCCAGCTCCTGGGCCGAGCCGCGTACCGTGCCGATGACCTTGCCCTTGAGATCCTCCACCTTGTCGATACCGCCTTCCTTGCGGGTGACGAGCACGTCGATGCCGTACCAGAACGGCACCTTGTTGTAGGCCATTACCTTCTCGCGCTCGGCGGTGCGGTAGAGGCCGGCGATGACGTCGACGCGGCCCGCCTCCAGGGCTGGTGCAAGGGCACCGTGGACGAGAACGACCGGATCGACCTCGACACCGATCGACTTGGCGATCGCCCTGGTGAAATCGGCATCGATGCCCTTCCATTCACCGCTGCCGATGTCGATCCAGGTCTCGGGCGGAATGCTGAAGGTGCCGACGCGCAGGAAGCCGCGCTTCTTGATCTGGGCGAGCAGATCCTCGGTCTCTGCACGGGCGATGGTTGGGGCGATAAGGCCTGCGCCAGCCATGCCCGCGAGAGCGGCGGCAAAATGGCGGCGGGTCATCCGAACGGTCATGTCTCTTTCCCTTCTGGTTCTGTCTGATGGCTTGATTGTTATGGCCGGGCCGCACTTCTGCGCGGCCTGGAAGGCTTGATGCTCCGGAGCAGGAACGCTCCCTGGCGATTCCGCCAAATCGCAAGACGCTTAGAGTTTGCCGAGGGTGTCCGCGAAGCGGCGGATTGCCGCCATGCCGAAGGGCGTGCACACCGTCGAGGGCAAAGCCGGTTTGCCGGCGTCCGCGTTGAGGCGCAAGGCAGCGACCTGTTTGCCGTAAGTCACCAGATGGTCGATACTCTCCTCCAGGAAGACGATGAGCGGCAAAACTTCGCGATAGAGCCTTTCTGCTTCTTCCGCGTGACCGGCCCGCATGGCGTCATACACCTTGACGAAGACATCGAAGCTCTCGCCCCCTGGGATCACACCGGCAGCACCCGCGCGCAGTATGTCGGGCAGCTCGAAGCCGCCGCGGCCGTTGAACACGTCGAACATGCCCTCGGTTTCTTCGACCAACCGGGCGATTGCAACGGCACTGCCTTCGGTCTTGGCCAGGCGGAAATTGGCGTGGCGGCGGGCGAGTTCCCTGAGGCCGGCATTGGAGAGGCCGATGCCCAGATATTGCGGCGCGTTCTGGATGCCGACGGGCAGGTCGACCTTGTCGATCACGGCGCTGAAGAAGGCGAGAAGCTCGGACTCGTCGATCGGCGAGACGGGGGAGGCTGCAGCACCAGCCAGTTGGCGCCGCGCTCCTTGGCCAGCCTGGCGAACTCGACCTGACCGGCGACATTGTTCTCGGCCACGGTAACGCTGAGCGGTACGCGCCCGTCATTCGCCTCGCTGACCCAATCGAGAAGCTGCAGCCGACTGGCACGAGACAATTTGTTGACCTCGGAGGCGAGGCCGAGGACGGCCAGGCCGTGGACACCATGGCGGATCATCGCTTCGACCGAAGCCTTCACGGGGGCTTCGATCAGTCCGCCCTCGGCGTCGAAATAGGCATAGATCATCGGGTAGACCCCATGAAAGCCGGTATGGGTTTTGGGCAAAGCACGCTCCTTGTTTATCGTTAAACAAGGCCAATATACGAGTCTGAATGGCTTGGCAAGGCCGGGTACGGGTGCCTTCGGGAAAGGACAGGGTGATGGCGAGAGGACTGCCGGCACGCTACGCCTTGCTTTTCAGCAGCCGGTCAAAGGCCGAGGGCGACTTTTCGGCCGTCGAAAAAGGCATAGGGTGCCTGGCGGGGCGCGGCGCAATCGCCGATCTCGACATAGGGAACGCCTTGGGCCGCAAGGTCCGTGGCGAGCCAGTTTGCCGGGATATTGGTCATGGCGAGTACCAGGCTGTCGGCTGCGAGGAACGATCTTTCGCCGCTGTTGTGGTCGATGATCGTGGCGCCCCGGCCGTGCCACTCGGCAATGCTGACCTCGACCTGCCAGGTAACGCCGAGCTTCTTGAGTGTCCGGCGCAAGGGAACATCGGCGGTGGTGCGCTGCAATTCCTTGCCGACAAAGGCATCCGGCGTGAGGATGGTGACCTCGTGGCCTTCTTCCGCCAGCTTCCAGGCCGTTCCGCATCCGCGCCAGCCGCCGCCTTCGTCGAGCAGCAGCACGCGCTTGCCGAGACGGGCCTGGCGGCTCATGACGGCCTCGATCGAAAAGACATTGCCCTTGTCGATGCCCGGCAGCGTTTCGACCGCCGGAATAGCTTTCTGAAAGCCGGTGTCGGGCGGAAGGGAGCCTGTGGCCAGGATGACGACATCCGGAGCCATCGCCGTCACGTCCTCGGCCTCCATGTAGCAGTTCAAGCGGACATCGACGCCGCGCTTAAGCAACTGACGCTCATACCAGGCGAGAAGATCGAGGATCTGGGCACGGCGGGGCTGCAGGCCAGCCAGCAGGAAATTGCCGCCCACCCGGCTGGAGGCCTCGGCCAGCGTCACCTTGTGCCCGCGTTCGGCGGCGACGCGAGCGGCCTCCAGGCCTGCCGGGCCGCCGCCCACCACAAGGACGTGCTTTGCTGCAGCCGCCGGCTCGAAACGGTCGCCGCCCCACATGAACTCACGCCCGACGGAGGGGTTGATCAGACAGCTGATCCAATAGTCGCGCGAGCGGCGTCCCCAGCACATCTGATTGCAGGAGATGCAGCCCCTGATGTCGTCGGCCCGGTCTTCACTGGCCTTTCTGGCCAGATGCGGGTCGGCGATCTGGCCGCGCACGATGGAAACAAGGTCTGCAGAACCTTCGCCCAGGACAGTCTCGGCATTTTCGGGCGTGCGGATATGGCTTTCGGCAATGACGAGTGCATGCGTCGTGACGGCCTTGATCCTGGCAGCCAGATCCGCGCCGAGTTTTTCCGGATAGAGAAAGGTCGGCATCAGCTTGTGAAAGTCGAGATAGCCGCCGGAACCGCAGGTGACATAGTCGATCAGGCCCTGCCGGTCGTGAAGGCTCACGATTTCGGCCAGTTCGTCGCGGCTGAGCGCAACGCTGTAGTCGGGCTCGTCGCTGATGGCCAATCCGATGATGAAGTCCTCACCGCATGACTTGCGGATGCGGCTAAGGATTTCCTTCGACAGGCGCGTGCGGTTCTCCAGCGTGCCACCCCATTGGTCCTCGCGGCGATTGGTCCAGGGCGTCCAGAACTGGTCGACCAGGCCGAGATAGGCGGCCCAGACCTCCACGCCGTCGAAACCGGCGGCCCGGCATCGGCGTGCAGCCTCCACAAAGCCGTCTATCGTCTCCTGGATCTCGGCCTCGCTCATGGCATGGGAACCGTCGCTGTCGTGGTAGCTCGGCAACCCGGAGGGAGACCAGTGCGGATGGAATGAATTGTCGGAATCGCCATGGGCGCCGATGTGATAAAGCTGCTGGATGGCGACGGCGCCGTTGTCCTTGATGGCGCTGACGACTTTCCGGAAGGCGGGAATGACGCTGTCGTCGCAAACGCGAAAATTGCCGCGTGTGAGAATGGCGGCGGGGTGGACCGGCATCGGCTCCACCACGATCATGCCGGCGCCGCCCTTGGCGCGCTCGGCATAATAGGCAGCATGGCGCTCCGTCGGCAGCCCGTTCACCGCCATGTTCGCGGTGTGGGCGCCGAAAAACGATCCTGTTCCTGAGCTCGTGCTTGCCGATTGCGATGGATGAGAACAGACGGGGAAACTGTTTGGACACCGTGGCCATCCGGTGGGTTGAGAGGGGGCTGCCGAGGGGCACGGGTTGTCGCCCCGCCCCGCGGATTTCTTGCTGCGGTGACCGGTCGTCAGTGCGAGGGCACGACGGCGGCCGCGAGCTGCCTGAGATTCACCACGCCGATGGGCTTGCCCGCCGGGTCTAGGACGGCGACATCGTCATGTGGTTGGTGGGCGAGCAGCCGGATGGCGCCCTCCAGGGTGGAGCCCGACAAGACCGTCATGCCCTTCGTCTCATAGCCCTCGACGAGGGGTGACATGATCGCATCCACCTGGATGACGCGTCCGCGGTTCACTTCCTTGACGAAGTTCTCGATGTAATCGTCGGCGGGATTGAGCACGATGTCCTGGCTGGTACCCTGCTGGATCACCTCGCCATCGCGCAGGATGGCGATGCGGTCACCCAGCCGCAACGCCTCGTCGAGATCGTGCGTGATGAACACGATCGTCTTCTTGATCTCCTGCTGCAGATCGAGAAGCACGGATTGCATGTCCATGCGGATGAGGGGATCGAGCGCGGAAAAGGCTTCGTCCATCAGCAGGATCGGGGCGTCGTTGGTGAGCGCGCGGGCGAGGCCGACGCGTTGCTGCATGCCGCCTGAGAGCTGGTTCGGGTAGCGGCTTTCGAAGCCGCCGAGACCCACCCGTTCGATCCAGCGCATCGCCTCCTCGACCTGCCGGGCGCGCGGCACACCCTGAATTTCGAGGCCGTAGACCGTGTTCTCCAGGATGGTGCGATGCGGCAGCAGCGCGAATTTCTGGAAGACCATCGCCGTCTTGTGGCGGCGGAACTCGCGCAACTCGCGCTGGTTCATCTTCACGACGTCCTCGCCGCCCACCAGTACTTCGCCGTCGGTCGGATCGACCAGGCGGTTGATGTGCCGGATGAGGGTCGATTTGCCCGAGCCGGACAGGCCCATGATCACCTGGATGCCACCGACCGGCATGCTGATGTTGATGTTGCGCAGGCCGAGGACATGGCGATGCCGCTCGTTGAGCTCGGCCTTGGTCGCTCCCTGCCGGACAAGCTCTACCATCGCCTTGGCATTCGGGCCGAAGATCTTCGAAAGGTTGCGGATTTCGATGCCGTACTGCTTCGTACCCTCAACCATGGACCGTCTCCCGATGCTTCTGGAGGCGGCGGCCATAGGCCTGGCTGACCCGGTCGAAGATGACGGCGATGCCGACGATCGCCAGCCCGTTGAAGATGCCGAGGGTGAAATACTGGTTGGCGATGGCCTTCAGCACGGGCTGGCCGAGCCCCTGGACGCCGATCATCGAGGCGACGACGACCATGGCGAGTGCCATCATGATCGTCTGGTTGATGCCGGCCATGATAGTGGGCAAGGCGAGGGGGAGCTGGACGTTCTTGAGCTTCTGCCAGCCGGAGGATCCGAAGGCATCGGCCGCCTCGAGGACATCCTTGTCGACCAGGCGGATGCCGAGATTGGTTAGGCGGATGATGGGTGGAATGGCGTAGATGACCACGGCGATAAGGCCGGGCACGCGGCCGATGCCCAACAGCATGACCACGGGGATGAGATAGACGAAGCTCGGCATGGTCTGCATGACGTCGAGCAGCGGATTGAGCGTCTTCTGGAGGCGGTCATTGAGCGCCATTAGAATTCCGATGGGAATGCCGATCACGATGGAAAGCACCGTCGCCACGAAGATCATCGAGATCGTTCGCATGGTGTCATCCCACATGCCGAAATAGCCGATCGCCAGCAAGGTGAGGAGGCAGGCGACCACCACCTTCCAGCTGCGGCTGGCGAACCAGGCGATGGCCAGGATGATCAAAGTGATGATCGGCCAAGGCGTCTGCGTCATGAAGCGCTCGGCCTGCATCAGGAAATACTGAAGCGGCGAGAAGAAGCTCTCGATGGCATCGCCATAGGTGCGGGTGAACGTGCGAAACCCCTCGTCGATCGCCTTCTTCAAGTCGCGAAGGCTGTCATCGTTCATATGGGGAAACTTGTAGAACCATTCCATCGGATAACCCCTCTTCGCCGCGACGGCGCCCCTGTTGTTTTTGCTATGGGCGTCACGAAAGCGGCGCGCCGGACGCGCGCCGCCTTTTTGCTATCAGAGCGCGGCCTTGATCTTGTCCGCGGCGGCCGGCGACACCCACTGGGTCCAGATGTCGGGATTTTCCTTCAGGAAGTGCTTGGCGCCGTCCTCGCCATTGGCCTGGTTGTCGGTCATCCAGGCCATCACCTTGTTGACGGTGTCGTTGTGCCAGGCGCGCTTCTTCAGGTAGTCCATGACATCGGGAGCGACACGTTCGGAGAACTTCTTGGCGACCAGCGTGTAGACCTTGTCGGGAACCCAGGAATTGGGCTTGGGATCGGCACAATCGGCTACGGTGTTGCAGCGCTTCCACTCCGCCTCGTCGCGCGGATAGCCGGGGTCGAGGCGCACCATCTCATATTTGCCGAGCAAGGCGGTCGGGGCCCAGTAATAGCCAAGCCAGCCCTTCTTGCGTTCGTAAGCCTTGGCGATCGAGCCATCGAGGCCGGCCGCCGAACCGGTATCGACCAGCCTGAAATTGGACTTCTCGGCATTGATGGCCTTGTAGAGCTGCGCGGTCACCACGGTGCCGCCCCAGCCTTGCGGACCGTTGTAGATGGCGCCCTTGCCGGAGTCCTCGGGATCGGGGAAGAGCTCGGGATGCTTGAGGGCGTCGCCGATCGTCTTGATGTCGGGATGGGCATCGGCGAGATATTTGGGAATCCACCAGCCCTGCACGCCGCCATCGGGCAGGGAGGTCGCTGCCGTCACCAGCTTGCCATCGTCCATGCCGCGCTTGACCACGTCAGGCAGCAGATCGATCCAGGCTTCCGGCGCGATGTCGGGCTGGCCCTTCTCGGCCATGGAGGTGATCGTCGGCACCGTGTCACCCACCGTGATCTCGGCGGTGCAGCCATAGCCGTTGTTGAGGATGAACTTGTCGATGTTGGACAGCACTTCGGCGCTCTGCCAGTTCATGCTGGCAATGGATACCGAGCCGCATTCGGCCGCCTGAGCCAGCGACATCGGCCCGACCAGGCCGAGAGCAAGGCAGCTCGTCAACAATAGTTTCTTCACGGTCATTTCCCTCTGCTTCAGGCGGCTTTGTCAGGCTGTCGGTGCGCCGCCGTCACCGTGCCCCTTGCAGCTAGGCTGGCAGGCCCATGCTGATGGATTTCTGGAATGCCGCAGCGAGGCCAGCCCCGACAGCCTGGTCGAAGCCGCCCGCCTTCATCGCCTCGATGGCGGCGGCTGTCGTACCTCGGTAATCGAGAAAGACCTCGACGGTGCTCTCTGGGTCATCGCCGTTCTTTTCGAACAGCCGTCCCGTGCCGACGAGAAGAGCGGTCACCGCCTGGCGGGCCACTGCGGCTTCGATGCCGTGGGCGGTGGCATGGCGCATCATCGCCGTCGCCAGCAGCGCCGGAAAGGCAGGGCCTGAGCCTGCAAGACCGGTCAGGTAGTCCAACTCGCGCTCGCTCCCGAGTTCGGCGCTCCTGCCGCACGCCTCGAAAATCCGGCCGACGAGGCGGCGCTCCTCGGCTGATACCGCCGGGGACGCGATCCAGGGCGTGAAGGATGCCCGCACTTCGGCTGCCGCGTTGGGCAGCGAACGCACCGCGCGCTCAGAACCGAGGCCCGAGATTAGCTGTTCCAGGCAAATACCGGCCATGACGGAGATGATAAGTTTACCCGCAGCCTTGACGTTCAGCGCCGGCCAGTCCGCCGGGCGCACGCTGACGATGATGAGATCGACGCTGTCGGCGAGATCCTGATTGTCCCGGGTCCAGCGCGCAGTGGGAAAGCGCGCGGGTTCCCCACTGCGCAGGGAGAGGACCAGATGCTCGGGCGATGTCAGGCCGGCGTCCAGCAGGGCCTGGACGATGGCGCCGCCGAGCCAGCCATTTGCACCGATCACACCGATTTTCAGGGGCCTGCTCATCGTGAACCGCTCATGTGGTCAGCCGGAAACCATGCCTGGCAATGAAACGACCACAAACTCCCCTATCGGAAAGCGTCGCCGCTCATGGACGAAACCCATGCTGCCATAGCCACGCGTTTAGAAGCAATAAAAATGTACACCATTGTCAAAAAACATGACTAGGCCGTTAGAGGTCGATTGACACCAGTGTACATTCTGCCTAGCCTTTTGAGGCACATGCAACGCTGGATCCCGAGCCATGTCGAACGACCCCATCCTGCAGCCCTTTCAGCTCAAGCATCTCAAGCTGCGCAACCGCATCATCGTGACCTCTCATGAGCCGGCCTATCCCGAGGACGGCATGCCGAAGGAACGCTATCGGGCCTATCACGTGGAGCGGGCGAAGGGCGGGGTTGCCATGACCATGACGGCGGGGTCCGCTGCCATTTCAAAGGACAGCCCGCCGGTCTTCAACAATCTGCTCGCCTACAAGGACGAGATCGTGCCCTGGCTCAAGGACCTGACCGACGCGGTTCACGAGCACGGCGCGGCTGTCATGATCCAGCTCACGCATCTCGGCCGCCGCACGCGCTGGGACAAGGGCGACTGGCTGCCTGTCGTGGCGCCTTCCCACCAGAGGGAAGCCTCGCATCGCGCCTTTCCCAAGAAGCTGGAAGACTGGGACATCGAGCGGATCATCAAGGACTTCGCCGATGCGGCCGAGCGCATGAAGGCCGGCGGCATGGACGGCATCGAGCTGGAAGCCTATGGCCATCTCATCGACCAGTTCTGGTCGCCGCTCACCAACGAGCTGGAAGGCCCCTATGGCGGTTCGCTGGAAAATCGCCTGCGCTTCGGCTTCGACGTGCTGAAGGCCATCCGCGAGCGCGTCGGCCCCGACTTCATCGTCGGCGTGCGCTATACTGCCGACGAACAGCTCGAGGGCGGTACGACCAAGGAAGAGGGCCTGGAGATTTCACGCCGCCTCAAGGAGAGCGGCCTGATCGATTTTCTCAACGTCATCCGCGGCCATATCGATACCGATGCCGGGCTGACCGACGTCATCCCGATCCAGGGCATGGCCAATTCGCCCCATCTGGACTTCGCCGGCGAGATCCGCGCAGCGACGCAATTCCCGACCTTCCATGCCGCGAAGATTCCGGATGTCGCCACGGCACGCCACGCCATCGCCGCCGGCAAGGTCGATATGATCGGGATGACGCGCGCCCACATGACGGACCCGCATTTGGTGCGCAAGATCATCGAAAAGCGCGAGGACGACATCCGGCCCTGCGTGGGCGCCAATTACTGCCTCGACCGCATCTATCAGGGCGGGGCCGCCTATTGCATCCACAATCCGGCCACCGGCCGCGAGCTGACCATGCCGCATGCCCTGCAACAAGCCAAGGTCCGCAAGACCGTGGTCGTCATCGGCGCAGGCCCGGCAGGCCTGGAGGCGGCACGCGTCGCCGGCGAGCGGGGGCATCGGGTCGTTGTCTTCGAGGCGGCAGGCAAGCCGGGCGGGCAGGTCAGGCTCACCGCCCAAAGCCCGCGGCGCAAGGAAATGATCAGCATCATCGAATGGCGCATGAGCCAGTGCGAGAAGCTGGGCGTGACCTTCCATTTCGATAGCTGGGCGGACGCCGACAGGGTCGAAGCCGAGAATCCGGACGTGGTTGTTGTCGCCACGGGCGGGCTGCCGCACACCGAGGTGCTGTCCAAGGGCAACGAGCTCGTCGTCTCGGCCTGGGACATCATCTCCGGCGACGTCAAGCCCGGCTCCAACGTGCTCATCTTCGACGATGCCGGCGATCACGCTGGATTGCAGGCGGCGGAGATGCTGGCGCAGGCCGGGGCGAAGGTGGAGATCATGACGCCCGACCGTTCCTTCGCGCCGGAAGTCATGGCAATGAACCTCGTGCCCTATATGCGCAGCTTGCAGAAGCTGGATGTCGCCTTCACCGTCACCTACCGCCTCCATGCCGTCGAAAAGTCCGGGAACCTGCTGGTTGCCCATATCGGCAGCGACTATGGCGGCATTGTCAGGCAGCGCAGCTTTGATCAGATCGTCGTCAATCACGGAACGATTCCGCTCGACGATCTCTATTTCGAATTGAAGCCGTCCTCGAGCAATCTCGGAGAGATGTCTTATGATCAACTGATCGCGGGGGAGCCCCAATCCGTGGTTCGCAACGGTGAGGGCAAGTATCAGCTCTTCCGCATCGGGGACGCGGTTGCGGCTCGCAATACCCATGCGGCCATCTATGATGCTCTTAGGCTGGCCAAGGATCTTTGAGCTCGGTGCCACGACTTTCGATGCTTGCCGGACTGGGAGAGGCTTTCAATGACACAGCGCAGCGCGGCCCTTCAGCACTTCGTCGATGCGGCCAAGGCAGCTTTCGGCCAATTTGCACAGGATCCGAAGGCGCGGAAATCCATCGCCGAGATCTTCTCGGCGTTGGAAGAACCGGGCGCTGTGCGGCCCGGCCCCGGCGGGCGTCTGCCGGTTTGCGAACAGCTCGATGTTGCCCTTGGTATCGAAACGGGCCAAGCCACGCTCGACAAGCTGCTGCAGCGTTTCAGGGAGGTCGAGCCCAACCTCCAATGGCGCCGGCGTCCGAACAATGACAGCACCGCCAGCGGCAATTTCGACGACGGCCACGCCAATGCGATGCTTCTGGGCCCCGGAGGCCTGGAGGAGCGCAGCGACGTCTGGCTCGGCGTGTCGCTGATGGCGCCGAAGGTGCGCTATCCCGACCATGACCATGCTCCCGAAGAGGTCTATCTGGTGCTGTCCGACGGCGAGTTCCGTCAGGGGCAGGGAGACTGGTTTTCGCCGGGTATCGGCGGCTCGTTCTACAACAGGCCCGGTATCCGGCATGCAATGCGCTCGCTCGCAACGCCGCTATTCGCCTTCTGGGCGCTCCGGGCCGATAGGGAGTCCTGAGGACCCTCCGGGTCGATCAGGCCTTGCAACAAGGCTCTCACTTGAAGCCATGCCTTGCATGGAAACGGTCGAGCTCACGCTGTTCCGGCCTTACGCCGGTGAAGATCTCGACATATTCGGGAATGCGCTTCATGCGAAGGGCAACGTCTTCCTGCGTCTGCATCGAGATATAGCCGATCTGGGTGAGGTAGGTCGTTCTGGCCCGCACATCGGCTGTGATCGCGGTATAGCCAAAACGCGTGAACATCTGCGCAAGGGCGTCGAGGCGTATCTGGTCGGCAGTTTGCACTTCGGCGAGGATGTCCGGCGATTCGAGGGCCCAGCTCCGCACGGCGAATTCGAACTGGGCGTCGAACAGCGTCTTGTCGATCCAGCAATCGTTGACATTGAGCATCGCTTCCGCGATCGACTCGGCATAGGCCTGCGCCTGCTTGACGAGATTGCCGGTGTTCTTGTCGCGCCAGCGCTCGATCAGGGCGCCGAGGAGTTCCTCGCGGTCCTTGAAGAACCAATAGAAGCTGGTTCGCGACAGGCCGAGCTTCTTGGCCAAAGGCAGGATCTTGAGCGTGCTGACCCCGGATTCGAGCAGGAGTTCATAGGCCGCCTCCAGCCAGACCTCGGCCGAGCCCCGCCAGCCCGTTTCGCCCAAAACCTGCTCCATGACGCCCCCTCCATCAAACGGCAAATCGGCGATCAGGCGAAATGCACATGAATGTCGAGCATAGCGTCAATTGTGTCTATTTAGTAGACATAATTGTACAGACGTTCACGCGCCTTTCCGATCCATCGCAGCACAGATGGTGCCTCAGCATGCCGGCGCGGTAAACCATGGCGACGATAAACGCGTTTGACCACCCTCCTGCTCATGGACGGGAGGGTGGTCAAACGCTTGATCGATGCGGGGTAGGACAAAGCCGCTGCGAATTGCCCCGAAGGCCAACGGATAGCGGATCCGATTCCGAGCAGTCAGTCGAAAGGGCCGCCCCTCGACATCATCCAGTCGAGAACGGCCGGGTCATGGATTGGAGCTATCTGTCGATCACCAGGTCGCTCAGCGGCTTGGAACAGCAGGGCAGGAAGAAGCCCGCCTCGACCTCGCGTTGGCGGATGCCGCCATTGTGCTGCATGTCGACGCTGCCGCTGACGAGCCTGGATTTGCAAGTGCCGCAGAGGCCATTGGCGCAGGACGAGGGAAGGCGAACGCCCGCCTTCTTGGCTGACGACAGCACCGTCTGCTCGCCGGCTACCTCGATGGTCCGCGACTGCTTGGCGAACTCGACCTTGAAGAGTCTCGCCTGCGGCGTGATATCGGCAGCCGGCTCCTCGACGCCGACACCGTCGAAGCTCTCCTCGTAGTAATTGTGGGCCGGGCTGCCCAATTCGGCGCTGAAGGAGCGGACGGCCTGCATGAAGGGCGCCGGGCCGCAACACATGATGACACGCTCGGTGAGATCCGGGATGGCCAGCGACAGGAACGCCTTGGATATCCGCCCGGTCAATCCCGGCCAGGACGGTTCGCCGATGAGCTGCTCGGGAAGCAGGAGCAGCCGCAGGCCCTTCAGCCGGTTCGCCAGCACGCAAAGCTCGTCGCGGAAGACGAGATCGCGCGGCGTCCTCGCCGCATGGACGAAGACCACGTCCGCGGCTTGCGCGGAATCGGCAATATCCCTGACGATGGACATCAGCGGGGTGATGCCCGAGCCGCCCGACAGCAGCGCGAGCTTGGCCGGCGCGGCTGCTGGCCGCACGAAAGCGCCAAGCGGCCCCAAGGCCTTGACCGTCATGCCGGGGACGAGATTGTCGTGCAGCCAGTTCGAGACGCGGCCGCCTTCCGTGCGCTTCACCGTGACGGTGATGGCCTTCCGCCTCGCCGGCGAGGAAGACATGCTGTAGCAGCGGCTTTCGGGCAAGCCGTCGATCTCCAGCTCGAGCGACAGGTGCTGGCCCGCCGCGAAATCGAAGGCCTTTCCCTCGGGCGACAGGAAGGTGAAGCTTTTCACGTCATGCGTTTCGTCATGGACATCGACGCAGAGGAGCAGGTCGAACGCTTCGGCGTGGGGAGCAATGGTCATGCCTGCACCTGCCTGCAGCGAGCCGTCAGTAGCCATTGGCGCGCATCCGATCGATGTACCAGCTGACGAAATTGTCGAGCTGGCCTTCGGTGAAGGGGGAATAGGGGCCGGGCTCATAGGCCGGATCCAGAACCCCCGAATAGGAACGCGCGACCAATTGCGCATCCTGCTCGTTGGTGGCGAGCCACACATTGGTGAGCTTGTCGAGATCGTAGTCGCGGCCCTCGACGGCGTCCTTGTGCACCAGCCATTTCGTGCGGACGAGGGTCTCGTCGGCGCTGAGCGGAATGATCAGGGTGCTCACGGCATGGTCGCCCATGAAATGATGCCAGCAATTATGGCCCCATAGATGGACGTCGCCGAGATCCTTGCGCGTCATCGAGCCAAGCAGCTTGGAGGAGGCGGCGGTGGCATCCGGCGTCTGGGACTCGCCGGCACCCGCGATGATCAGGCGCTGGGTGCGGAAATTGGTGGCGCAGTCGACGAGTTGTTCGACTGGTGCCGAGGGATGGCCTTCAGCCTCCCAGGCCTTGGTGCGTGCCTCGTAGAGAGCCTGGTGCTTCTCGGCTTCTTCCCGGTCCTCGGGGCTCAGGCTGGCCGGATCGAAGCCGAAATCGAGATCGATGAAGGAGACGCAGAGCTCGGGGTGATTGGACGAGCAGTGATAGCATTCCCGATTGTTCTCGATGGTCAGCTTCCAATTGCCCTTCTCGATGATCTCGCTTTGGAAGGCGACCTTGCTGTTCGCGATGTCGTAGGGCGCCAGGCGCTCCCGCATCACGGTCTCGAGCGTGCCGATGTCTTCGGGGGGATTGTCCGAAAGGCAGACATAGATCAGCCCGCCGATCGATCGGAAGTGAACGGGCTTGAGGCTCCAGCAGGTCTTGTCGAAGGTCATACCCATATGCGGGGCGTAGGCGAGTTCGCCCGACAGCTCATAGGTCCACTGATGATAGGGGCAGACGAGCTTGGAGACGATCGAAGTGCCGCTGTCGAGCAGGCGGGCGCCGCGATGGCGGCAGACATTGTGAAGCACCCGGATCTGGCCGTCGTCGTCGCGCAGCAGAATGATGCTGGAGCTGCCGAGATCGAGCACATGAGCATCGCCCGGCTCGGGGACGTCGCACTCCAGCCCGACAAAGATCCAGTGCCGGCGGAAGAACACCTCCAGATCCGCCTTGAAGACATCCTCGCGCGTGTAGAGGCCGGCGGGAAGGGCATGGCCCGCCATGCGCTGATCCAGCAGGGGCGAAATCACAGACGAGAATGTATTGAGCATGAGTTTTCCTGACCAGATTTCCTCCCATATTGCGCGCTTGAAACCGCCCACTCAACGGCACAAATGTTTGCATTTCCCATAACTCAATGTAATGCGTATCGGGTGACGCCACCGTCATCGCGGTGCATTCGGCGCGTCAGAATTCCCGAGGGCTGTAGGTCATGGCCAATCTGCGGCGAAAGCTTCCTCCGCTCACCGCTCTCACCGCCTTCGAGGCGGTGGCGCGCCTGGGCGGTTTCACCAGGGCGGCCGCGGAACTGGGCGTCACCCAGGCGGCGATCAGCCGCCAGATCCATCTCCTGGAGGATATGTTCGGCTTTCCCTTGTTCCGGCGCCTGCACAGGCGGGTCGAATTGACCGAGAAGGGCAAGCAGCTTTCGTCCACGACCTCGACGGCCTTCAATCTCATTGCGGAGACGATCTCGGACTGGTCGAAGGAAGAGGCGGAAGACGATCTTGCCATCGCGGCGACGATAGCCTTTTCCCATTTCTGGCTTCTCCCCCGCATTGCCTCCTTCTCGAAAGCCCATCCCAACATCAGGCTGCGCATCATCACGCAGGACAATGCCATCAAGGTCGACGGCGAGGACGTGGATCTGGCCATCCGTTTCGGGAGCGGTTTTTGGCCTGACAGTGACGCCGAATTTCTCTTCCGCGACGAGATCTTTCCCATCTGCAGTGCCGATTATGCGCAGGAGATCGGAGAGATCAGAGATCTCGCCCAGCTCACGCGCTATCCTCTGATCACCAACGATACCGCCGACCCCACCTGGACCAATTGGGCCGAGTGGCTTGCGGCGTTCTCCGTCGCGGCCCCCGGCAAAGCCTCGGGAATGCATTGCAGCTTCTATACCGAGGCGATCTATGCCGCCTTGAACGGTCATGGCATCGCGCTCGGCTGGCGCCGGCTGGTCGAGGATCTGCTGATCCAGAACCGGCTGGTCAGGCTCACGAATGAAGCCATCGTCACGCAAAGCGCCTATTTCTTCATCGCGCCCCGGCGTAAGGCACGGAAGAAGGCCGTCGATCTGTTCATAGACTGGCTCAAGCGGGAAGCCCGTCTTCTCGAACCCGCCTGATGGACCTTCGCGGCCGGCTCAGCCCAGCATGATGTTGATGGTCTTGGCCTCGGTGTAGGAGATCATCTCCTCGATGCCTTCCTCACGGCCGACACCGGAATTCTTCATGCCGCCAAAGGGAACGCCGAGGAAATGGTTGGAGCAGCCATTGATCCAGACGTGGCCGGAACGGATCCTGCGGGCGACATTGAGGGCGTTGCGGATATCGTTGGTCCACACCGCGCCGGTCAGGCCATATTCGGTGCTGTTGGCAAGGTTCACCGCTTCGTCCACCGTTTTCCAGCGCCCAACCGACAGGATGGGGCCGAATACCTCCTCCTGCCATAGCCGCATGCCGGGCTTGACGTCGGCATAGACTGTTGGTTCCACCCAGAACCCCTTGGCGAAGCGCTCGCCTGGAGGCTTACGGCCGCCCGTCATCAGGCGCGAGCCGTCATCCCTAGCGTTTTCGAAAAAGGAAACGACCTTTTCCAATTGCAGGCGTGAATTGAGAGGGCCCATGTCGGTGGCAGGATCGAAGGGATCGCCGAGCTTGAGGTGGGAAACCTTCTCGACCACGCGCTCGAGCACGGCATCATGGATGTCCTCGTGCAGGAGCAGCCGGCTGGTCGATCCGCAGGACTGGCCCTGCCAGCTGAAGTTCATGCCGCGCACGGCAGCGGCCGCGATGATCTCGGGGTCGGTGTCGGGAAAGGCAATCAGAGGGTTCTTGCCGCCCAGCTCCAGCGTCACATGCTTGACCGCCACTTCGGCGGCCGAGCGCTGGATGGCGCGTCCGGTCTGGGGCGAACCGATGAAGGCGATGCGCTTGATGCCGGGGTGGCGGACGATGGCATTGCCCACCGTGGCGCCGGGGCCGGTGACGATGTTGAACACGCCCGGCGGCAGGGCCTCGCGCGCGACCTCGGCCAGCAGCAGCGCCGACAGGGGGCTCGTCTCCGGCGGCTTGACGATCACCGCATTGCCGGCCGCGAGCATGGCGGCGGTGCGGGCGACGGCAAACATCAAGGGATGGTTGAAGGGCGCGATGCGCGCTACCACGCCATAGGGCTCCCGCACGGTCAGATGCAGATTCTCGGCCGTGGCGGGAATGGTCTCGCCCTTGAGTTCGTGAATGAGGCCGGCATAGTAGGTCAGGCTGTCGACGGCATGGCCGACATCGCCGCGCATCGGCGTGATGGTGTTGCCGGTGTCGGCGACCTCGATCTTGAGGAACTCTTCGGCGCGGGCGCGCAGGGCCTCGCCGAAGGCGCGCATGCGGGCTCCGCGCTCGGACGGGGTGAGGGCGGCCCAGGCAGGCCAGGCGGCATCGGCGGCGGCAAAGGCACGCTCGACGTCCTCGGCCGTGCCGCGCGGGGAACGGCCGATCGCTTCCTCGGTGGCGGGGTTGATGGAAATGTCGAACTCCCCGCTCGAAGCGTGCACCAGTTCGCCGCCGATCAGCATCCTGTCATGTTCTATCGCGTAAGCCATGTCTGCGTGCTCTTTCCGGCCACCCGTGCGGGTGGCCTGACATCAATGGGTGATCATGCCGCCATCGGCATTGAGGAGCTGCCCGGTAATCCAGCGGGCCTGGCGGGAGAGCAGGAAGGCGATGGCATCGGCGATGTCGTCGGGGCCGCCGGCGCGCTTGAGGCATTGCTGCTCGATCATCGCGGCCTTCTGCTCGGGCGTCACGGTCGCCCGTTCGACCTCCGTGAAGGTCGGGCCAGGCGTCAGCGTGTTGACCCGGATCGAGTGGCCACCGAGCTCGCGCGCCATGGCCCGCGACAGACCCATCACGCCGGCCTTGGACGAGACGTAATGAGCATAATTGGGCCGCCCGAACAGGATGGTCGAGGAAGCCACGTTGACCACCGAGCCTTCGCCCGATGCCACCAGCGCCTCACGAGCGGCACGCGTCATGTTGAAGACGCCCTTGAGATTGACGGCCTGGACCTGGTCCCACTCGTCGGAGGGGATTTCCCAGAAGGGACGCATCTTCAAGGTGGAGAAGATCGAGGCGTTGTTGACCAGGCCAAACACACCGCCGAAGGCTTCGACCGCCGCCGCGACGGCTCCCTGGCAACTGGCCTCATCGGCGACATTGGTGCGCACGAACAGGCGCCGGCCGGTGCCCGGCGTGTCTTCCTCGGCCACCGCGCGGCCCTTGTCCTCGTTCCAGTCGGCGATGCAGACATCGACGCCTTCGCCGGCGAGCGTGAGAGCGAGCCGGCGCCCGATGCCCTGGCCGGCGCCAGTGACGATGACGGCGCCGCGTGACGGGTAAGATTGCATGATGGGTTCCTTTCCTGCGGGCCGGATCAGGCCGCCGCGTGTTCTGGCTGGCTCTGGTGGACGTCGAGCTGTAGCGTGACCAGGGAAGCTTCGTCCTTGCGCACGACCTCGGCTTCCAGCAGCGTGCCGCAGGCGGTACAGACATGTTCGCGCAGTTCGAGATCGGCATGCGTGCGGATATGCGGTCCGTAGGTCTCCGGCTCGATGCGATAACTGCGCACCCTGTCCTTCCAGTTCGCCGTAACGGGGCCGAGGTCGCAACCGCAGCCACAGGCAAAGCGCCCCTCGGCGATGGTGAACTCCCCTTTGCCGGGAGCATGCTTGGGCGTGGCGCCGGCCAGGCGCCGGCTGCGGATCGCGGCCCGGGCCTGTTCGGTTGCGGAGAGGTCGACTGTGCCCTTCGCGATCACCACGCCATATTGGGCGGCCGCCGCCGTGCGGCTGACATGGCGGTTCGCGACATCGCCGAGCACGGCGGCAGGATCGCGCAGCAGCGGGTCGCCATAGCCACCACCGCCCTGGAAGGCATAGCCGAGCACGTCGCGCGAGGTGAGACGCATGCGGCCGGGTTTGGGGCCGATCTGCTCGACTCCGGCAGCCAGCAATTCGTCGAGATCGCCGGCAAGGCCTGCGAGGGCGGCCGGATCGCCGGCGTCGCGGCGGATGACGTTGCGGCCGCAGGCGCCGGGCAGGCCGCCGAACTGGCCCACCGCATTGGGCACCTCCACGCCATGGCCGAGCATCATGGCATGCAGGGCGTCGGTACCATAAGGTGCGATGGCGAGGGAGGCGCCGGCGCCGCCGCGCTGGCGGCCGGGGCCGCCGCTATCGGGTACGAAGGCACGGAAAAGGTAGAGGAAGGGTCCGTTCGCCTCATTGGCCTCGACATTGGCGATGGCCGGTCGCGGCACGCAGAAATCGCCGGAGCCGTCGAGGCCGTCATGATCGGGGAAGGCACCGCCACCACCCGCCGTCGAGTTGAGCAGGAAGGTACCGAACGGCCCGCCGTCGCGGTCCTGCCCCGCCAGGGTCATC
The DNA here is from genome assembly GCF_056754975.1 of Labrys sp. HAY1-8F. Lineage (NCBI taxonomy): Bacteria > Pseudomonadati > Pseudomonadota > Alphaproteobacteria > Hyphomicrobiales > Xanthobacteraceae > Labrys > Labrys sp. HAY1-8F. Next base: position 511,240 of record NZ_JBPGWZ010000001.1, read on the forward strand.
ACCATCATGTGGCCCTTGGTGACGGCCTGGCTTTCGCCGGCATGTTCGGGCGAGCAGGCCACCATGCGCGACAGCGCGGCAACGACGACGTTCTGGACGATCCAGGCCGTCGAGATCGTGCCCGAGGAAACCGGAGCCGGCCAGGAGGCGTTGCACAAGATGCCTTCGGGCGCGACGAAATCGACGGCGCGCAGGATGCCCTCGTTCCAGCGAATGCGCGGCGCGAGGATCGGCAGGAGCCCGGTGAGCGCGGCGCCGCGCATGCCCGAGGCCGTGCAATTGATGAAGCCGGGCGCTTGCGGCGAGGTCCCCGTCATGTCGAGGGTGAGGCGGTCGCCCTTCTTGGTCGCGGTGACACAGACGCGGTAGAGCACGTTCTCGTGGCCGTCATGCTCGATATAGTCGCGCGCCCGGAAGACGCCGTCGGGCAGGGCTGAAAGGGCCTGGCGGATCTGGCGCTCGGAACTGGCGATCTCCTCGGCCATGATGGTCTCGACCGTGTCGCCGCCATAGCGGTCCATCAGTTCGACCAGGCGGCGGGCCGCCACGGTGTTGGCCGCAATCATCGCCTTGAGGTCGAGGCCCAGAACATGGGGCAGGCGGGTCATGCCCATGATCATCTGCCACAGATCCTGGCGCAGCACGCCGTTCTCCACGAGCTTGATGCCCGGCAGCAGCATGGCTTCCTGCTGGATTTCGGTGGCACCGATGGCCCAGGAACCGAAGCTCATGCCGCCGACATCGAGCTGGTGGGCGCAGGAGCCGGCCCAGGCGACATGGCGGCCCTGGTGGAAGATCGGCGCGACGATCGAGACGTCGGGCTGATGGATGGCGCCGCGATAGGGATCGTTGAGGATGAACATGTCACCCTCGCGGATTCCTGGATTCTCGGCGAACTCGGCATTGATAGAACGGATGACCGAGGACATCGTGCCGGTGTGGAACAGCACCTGCGGACCCATGGTGACGATCGAGCCATCGGCGAGATAGAGGCCGTTGTTGAAGTCGGTCGCCTCGGTCACCACCGGCGAGCCGGAGACCGATTTGAGCGTGATCGCCTGTTCCTCGGTGATCGCCTGCAGCTTGTTGCGCACGACCTCGAAGGTGATGGGATCGATGGCGTTGTCAGTCGTAGACATTGCTGCCTCCCAAGAGCATTTTCCAGAAAAGTCGATAGACTTTTCGGCTAAGAAAATGCGTCAAAACAAAGAATTAGGGCGGGTTGCGATCCCATCGGATCGCACCATGTCCTAGCGCTGCTCGATGGTGATGTTGTTGGTGGCGTCGAGCCGGGCGACCTGACTGGCCGCCACGAAGACCGAGGTCTCGGGGTGCTCGATGACGGCGGGGCCGGTCACGATGAAATCCTTCGGCAGCCCGCGCCAATTATAGACGGCGCAATCCATCCATGCGGTGGCGACAGGCTCGAAGATCCGGCGCTTGCCGACTGTCGGCTCGCCCGTGGGGGCCACAAGGGCGATCTCGGGCCGACGCGCCTTGCCGAAAGCCTCGACACGGACATTGGTCAGCTCGAGGCCGGCCTCGCGGAAGGCCGATCCCTTGCCATAGGTCTGCTCATAAACAGCCTCGAAGCGCGCGACGAGTTCGTCCAGCGTCGCAGCGGCGATCTCGCCCGCCGGCACGGGAATGATGAGGTCGTTGGTCTGGCGGCGATAGCGCAGATCCGCCGTGCGCACGAGCTGGATATCCTCGCGGGCGACCCCGGCCCGGCGCATGGCGTCCAGGCATTCGGCTTCGAGGCTCGCGAAGGCCGCCGCGATCTCGGAGGCGACCAGGCCGTCGGCAGGCGCGCGCGATCCGCCGCCTGCCCGCATCAGCAGCGACTTTTCGACGGCGAACTGCAGGTCGGCGGCGAGCGCTCCATAGGCCGAATGCGCCATGGAGGTCACGGGCACCACCATCTTGGGCACGCCGAGCTCGGCGCCATAGCCGGCGCAATGGACCGGGCCAGCCCCGCCATAGGCGAAGATCACGAAGTCACGCGGATCGTGGCCGCGGCCGATGGTGACCTCGCGCAGCGTATCGGCCATCTGTGCATCGACGATGCGGCGTATGCCGGCGGCGGCCTCCTCGGTGGTCAGGCCGAGCGGCTTGGCGATCTGCTCCTCGATGGCGGCCGATGCCGCCGCCTTGTCGAGCTTCATCTTGCCGCCGAGAAAGGTCTGGGGATCGATGATGCCGAGCACGACATCGGCGTCGGTGACGGTGGCCAATCTGCCGCCCCGCCCGTAGCACACCGGTCCTGGCCGGGCGCCGGCACTGTCGGGGCCGACGCGCAGCTGGCCGTCGATGACGCGGGCGATCGAGCCGCCGCCGGCGCCGATGGCGCGAACCTCGATCATCGGCGTGGCGATATGAAAGCCGCCGGCCTCGTGATTGGTGGACATCAGCGGCTTGTCGTCGACCACGATGGCGACGTCGAAGGAGGTGCCGCCCATGTCGGTGGTGATGAGGTTGCGATAGCCCAGCTTCTTGGCCAGATGGACCGAGCCCATCACCCCGCCGGTCGGGCCGGAGGTGACCAGTGTTACCGGCCGGCGCGCGGCCTCGGCAACCGGCATGACGCCGCCGGCCGAATTGAGGATGGAGAAGGCGCCCTTGAAACCGCGCTTCCTGAGCATCTGCTCGATGCCATCGAGGTAGGAGACGACCTTGGGGGCAAGATAGGAATTGAGCGCGGCCGTGGCCGTGCGCTCATATTCGCCGATGACGGGGGCAACCTCGCTCGAGAGGCTGACATAGGCGCCCGGTACTTCCTCGCCGATGATGCGGGCGGCAATGCGCTCATGCTCGGGATTGCGGAATGACCACAGGAAGGCGACCGCGAAGGTCTGGACCCCCTCGCTCGCCAGGGAGCGAACCGCGGCCCGCACCTGCTCCTCGTCGAGTGCAACCAGCACTTTGCCGGCATGGTCGACACGTTCGCGGATCTCCCGCACCAGATGGCGCGGCACGATCGGCTGGGGATAGCGCCGGCGCGAATACCAGCCGAGCCGGTCGACCGGCACACCGGCGGTAAAGCCCATCAGGCGCTGGATCGCCAGCGTGTCGCCGAAACCGCGGGTGGCGAGCAGGCCGGTACGGGCCCCGTCGCGCTCGATGACGGCGTTGGTCGCCTGGGTCGTGCCATGGCCGAAGGCGATGACCCGAGCCAGCAATTCCTCGCCGGTCATGCCGCGCTGCGCGGCGGCATCCTGTACGGCATTGAAGACGCCGACCTCCAATTCGCCCGGCGTGGACAGCGCCTTGGTGGTAATCAGGCCGCCATTCTCGTCCAGCAGAACGAGGTCGGTGAACGTGCCGCCAATATCGACACCCAGAAACATGGACTTCCTCCCAGCTTGGTACCGGATGATCCATGGCCGAGCGCGTAGGCTGCCGTGCATGGCACAGCGGCTGGAAACGCGCTTGAAATTGGATTCTGTCCCGGCGCGGGGCTCTCTTTCCCCGCGAGCATGGGTCGAGTTTTACGCCCGGGCTTTACGACAATCCAATATATAATTCGCAGCGATACATAGCCAAATGCCTATGAAATGAAGAATGACGAACGGGCTTGCTGAGGCATCGTCCCGGAAATAGCTGGAGCGCCAATTCGTTTCGTTTATTGACGGACGAATCCTCAGCCCGCCATCATACCGCCGCAGGAGGCTCGAAACTCGGTACCTGACCATCTGCGGCTGCCTCCCGCACGAAATCCATCAGCCGGGACTGGAAGCGCGAGAAGGTCTTGCCCCGCTTGTGGATCAGGAAGACGGGGACAGGCAGGTCAAGCCCCGGCGTCGCGACCTGCCGCAGCAGCCCCCTGGCGAGTTCGTCGCGCACGCAGCTCTCCAGCACGAAGGCGACACCGGCATGATGGCGCACCGCCTGCTTCATGGCCTCCGGATGCCCGAATTCGAGGACGACCTCACGATGCCGGATGCCATGGGCATAGAGCGCGTCCTCCTCGAGCTCGCGCCGGACCTGCTGGCGAGGGGAGGAGACGAAGGGCAGGCTTGCGATCTCCTGCGGATCGGCGCTGTTACCGACCAGCGAGCTGTCGGCTGCGACGACCAGGACGAGCTGTTCAGTCCATAGTTTTTCGACGCCGAGGCCATCGACATCGTGCCGTGGATCCAGAATGCACAGTCCAAAATCGCAGGAGCCATCCCTGACGCTGGCGGTGACGAATTGCGGGTTGGAAACCTGGACGGTGATGCCGCCCTCGCGCAAGGTGCGGCGAAAGGCGGCGAACATCGGAGGCAGCACATAGGAGGCGACCGTCATGGACGCCGAGACCACGGCGCTGCCGGCTTCCCCGTCGCCTGACAGCGCCAGCTCGCGTTCCAGTTCGCGGGTTCGGGTGACGACATCGCGAGCCCAGGCCTCGACGCGGATGCCTTCCCGCGTCAAAACCAGGCGCCGCCCGCTGCGCTCGAAGAGCTTGGCGCCGACCTTGTCCTCCAGGAAGCGCAGATGCGCGCTGACCACCGGCTGTGCGATGCGCAGCCGCTCCGCCACGCGGGTGACGCTCTGAAGGTCGCAGACCATGCAGAAGATCTCGAGCTTGTGGAGCGAGGCCTGGGACGCGAACAAGCGCTGCGCACTGTGCCCTTTGGTCATTGGAGTCTTATCGGCACTCGGCATTTCACGCCTTCCGGCTTGAGCTGGAGATCCTTCGATTGAGAAAATAGGTCAAGACAAAGAGTTATACCAATGGCCGCGGGGATTCTCGTTGTTCAGCCGCTCTGTCGCTGTTGCGCTGCCCCTCACCCTAACCCTCTCCCCGTAAACGGGGCGAGGGGCAACGAAACCTCGACGCAATCAAGGAGCACAGCCGGGCCGGCTCGACCAGCTCATGCAAATTTAAACGAGGGTAGGAAGATGTCTTCGACCGGCGGGTGGCGCCAGGTGCGCAGCGGATATTTGTCGATCAGCCGCTCGAACTGGGCCTGGGCTCGCAAGCGATAGTCTTCGAGGTCGATGCCCGGCAATTGCCGGTCGCGCATCACCACCCGGCCGTTGATGATGGTGGTCTTGAAATCCCGGCCGGTGCCGCTGAGCATCATGGTCTGGATGGGATCGATGACCGGGCCGAGTTCGAAGGCACCAAGATCGAACAGCGTCATGTCGGCCTTGGCGCCGGCGGCAAGCCGGCCGAGATCGGGGCGCCCGAGGGCATCGGCCGCCACGAGGGTGGCAGCGTTGTAGAAATCGGCCGAGCTGCAGGCGCCGACATCCGCATCGGCAACCCGGCACAGGCTGATACCGATACGCATGTTCTCCACCATGTCGGGCGGGAAGGTGTCGGTGCCCAGGCCGATCGGAATGCCCTGGCGCTTGAGGCGCGCGAAGGATTCCATGGCGCCGCCATAGCGAGAGAGCACGAGCGGGCAATGGATCAGCGTGGCGCCGGATTGCGCCAGCAGGCCGACATCGTCGCCCCTCCGCGCCACCTTGGAGTGGCCGGTCAGGTAGACGCCATGGGGCAGCAGCGAGCGCCTGGAGAGGAAGCCGAGCGAGGCCAGCCATTCCACCGGCGTCTTGTCATGGCGCTCCACGATCGTCTCGAATTCGTCCATGCCCTGGCAGCAATGCAGGCGGATCGGACAGTCGAGCTCCTCGCGGATATGGGCCGAGCGCCGCAGCAGCTCAGGGGTGCAGTTCTCGATGCGATCGGGCGCCAACATGCCTCGGATCAGCCCGCCATGCGCGCCGTCATAGGTGCGGACATAGTCCCTGGCCGTCTCCAGTCCCCTGAGGCCGCGCTCCTCGTCCCAGAAGGTATCGAAGCTACCGTCCTGGCGGATGATGGTGACACCGGTCATGTAGCAGGGGCCGAGATAAGCCCGGATGCCGATCTCCGCCGCGCTGTCGGCCGAGCGGGCGAACTCGTCATAGGTCTCGGCCCATTGCCGGTAGAACATCGAGGTGATCGGCAGGGCCGTGGTGATGCCGTTGCGCACCAATTGCGCGAAGGCATATTTCATCTTGAAGGTCTGCTCTTCGGCTGAATACATCTCGATCGGACCGGCGGCAAGATAGTCGTCCGGCCAGACGCGCCCCTTCGCCCAGTCGGGCTGGTTGTCGAAGGCGAGGATGGTGGTGTCGAGGTCGCCCAGGGCATTGAGATCGACGAAGCCCGGCCCGAGAATGGCGTTGCCCCCGTTGATTTCCTCGTCGACCTCACCCTGATAGCCACGCCCGACGAAGACGATGGTGTCGTTCTGGTAGACGACTTCGGCATCGACGAGCGTGCGGTGCTGCTCGCCGTCGAAGCCGATCACATAGCGCGCTTTCACTCTGGTGGTGGTCATGATTTCCGGTCCGTTCGGGATGACTTGAGGAGGAGGTGGATCAGGGCGTCATCGGCCCGGCCCAGCGATTGAGGCCGATGGGTGTGGCGAGCGCTTGCCGATACATGCGCCGATAATGGGGTTCGAGCTCGTCAGCGGCGGATTTGCAGCGGGCCATGTATTCGGCGAATTCGCCGGCCAGGAGGCGGGCTTCCTGCTTCAGCGCATTCTCGTCGACCGTGAGCAGGCGGCGGTTCTCGACGACGATGCGTCCGCCCACCATCACCGTGGTGACCGACGAGCCGTTCTCGCAATAGACGAGCTGGCGCCTGAGGTCGTTGAGGGGCGTGAAGGCGAAGCTGTCGAGATCTAGGAGGATGATGTCGGCCTGCCAGCCCGGCGCCAGCCGCCCGGTCGGGCGGGGCAGGCGCATGGCCCTGGCGCCGGCCGATGTCAGCGCGGTCAGGATTTCCAGGGGCAGGGGCCAGCGGTCGAAATCGGGATCGGCGACGTTGTGGACGAGGCCGGCGACCTTGCCGACGGTCCACAGATTGATGCCGTCATCGGTGGCCGCCTCGTCATTGCCGAGACAGACATTGATGCCGCGCTGGCGCAGGCGCCTGAACGGCATGATGCCGCTGCCGATCTTGAGGTTGGACACCGGATTATGGGCGATCGAGCAGCCGGAATCAGCCAGGAGCGCCAGATCGTCCTCGTCGATCCAGATGGCGTGGATGACCATGGCCTGCTCGTTGAGCACGCCCCTATCATGGGCATAGCGGATCAGCGACTTGCCGTAATTGACCTCGCCGAGCACACGCTGCAGGCGCGTTTCCAGGATATGCATGTTGTAGGGAAGGTCGCGTTCGCGGGCGAGCGCGCCGAGCGCCTTGAAATAGGAGGGTGTGACGCGCTGGGGCGCCGAGCACGACACCGCACAGCGCAGCCGTCCCCCGGCGCGATCATGCCAACGCTCGAGGAAGCCCTCGTAATGGGCGAGCAGGTCGGCGTCCGACATCAGGGGCACCGCTTCCATGCGCTCGCGCAGGTGGGGCGGCAGCAGATCCTTCAGGAAGGGGTATTTGGCGTGCTCGACCACATTGGGCTGGTCGAGCGTTACCGTGGCCCGCATGCCGGCATCTTCATAGGCCTGCATAACGTTGTCGACTTCCGTCTGTGTGACCACCGGCACGAAGAAGCAGTCGTCATGCACGGAGGTGACGCCCTGGCGCAGCATCTCCATGGCGCCGAGCATGGTGCGCACATAGGCAAAGCGCGCGGAGACGACCTCGCGCATCAAAGGCGGTACCTCGTAGAGCATGAACAGCTCGAGCGGCCAGTTGTCGAGCGCGCCCTTCATGAAGTTGGCCGGTGAATGAAAGTGGCCGTTGACCAGGCCCGGCATGGCGAGCTTGCCGGCGGCATCGATCACCCGCACGCCGTCCATGCCGATTCCGGCCGCAAGGTCCGGGGCAATCGCCTCGATAGTGTCGCCGCGGACAAGGATGTCGGCCCTCGAATGCTCGCCATTGGTCTCATCGAGCGTGAGGACGCGCGCATCCTTGATCAATGTCAGCATGGCCTCACCGCTCCCTGTCCTGGCCACCGGCCGGATCGGCCCGGTGCTTGACCAACTGGAGACGCGTCCTGGGATCGAGCGAGTCGCGCAGGGAATCGCCGAGCAGGTTGAACGCCATGACCAGGATGGTGATGGCGAGGCCCGGAATGGCGGCGATATGGGGCGCCACGAACACAAAGCTGCGGCCTTCGCTCGTCATGATGCCCCATTCGGCGATCGGGGGCTGCACGCCGAGGCCGAGGAAGCTCAGGCCGGCGGCGGTGATCACCACCGCGCCGACGATGGTGCAGCTATAGACGACGGAGGCGGCCACCACGTTCGGCAGCATTTCCACGAACAGGATCTTGAGATCGGGCGTGGCCATGGCGCGCGAGGCCTCGACATAGGCAAGGTCGCACTCCTGGCGGGCCGCGGCATAGACCACCCGGGTGTTATAGGGCACCAAAGTCACCACCAGGGCGATCATCATGTTGACGAGGCCGGGGCCCATCAGCGCCGCGAGCATGATGGCGAGCAGCGCCATGGGGAAGGCGAACAGCACGTCCATCAGGCGCATGATCACCTCGCCGAGCCGGGGATACCAGGCGCCGATGAGGCCGAGTGGGATCGAGATGGCCGCCCCCAGGAATACGGGGATGACGCCTGAGATCAAGGTGAGGCGCGCGCCGTAGATCAGGCGCGAAAGGATGTCCCGGCCCTGCTGGTCGAGCCCCAGCAGATGGCCCGGCGTGCCAGGCGGGCGAAGCCGCAGGGCCGGATTGGCTTCGTTGGGCGGGAACGGGGCGAGAAGAGGCGCGAAGATCGCCGTGAGGACCAGCACGATGATGATGCCGGCGGCGATGCGGGCGACGGGATCGCCGAGTACGCCGCGCCAGACGAAATAGAGATTGCCGCGGCGCTGCGGCGAAAGCTTGCTGGTCGGCGCCAGGGAAGGGACCGCGGTCATGGCAGCCTCACCGTTGCTTGGGATCGAGGGCGTGGACGATGACGTCCGAGATCAGATTGCCGAGGACGAAGACGATGGCGACCGCGAGCACGCAGCCCTGGATCACCGGCACGTCGCGCTGCATGATGGCGTCGAACAGGAGTTGGCCGACGCCGGGCCAGTTGAAGATGATCTCGGTGAAGATGACGCCACCGAACAGATAGCCGATCTGCAGGCCGCCGATGCTGGCGAAGGTCGGCAGGGTGTTACGCACGCCGTGGCGCAGCACGATCTGCCGGCGGCTGAGGCCGCGGGCGCGGGCGGCCAGGATATAAGGCTGGCCGAGGACATCGAGCATGCGCGAACGGGTGACGCGGGTGACGACGGCGATCGAGGAGGCCGCGGTCGCGATCGCCGGCAGCACCATATGATGGAGCAACTGCCCGAGGCCGCCGGGATCGATCATGTTGTACATGCCGGAGATGGGGAAGAGCTTCCATTTGAAGCCGAAGAAATAGAGCAGCACGATGCCGAGCCAGAACACCGGCAGCGAGGCCAGCACCAAGGTGAGAGCCACCACCGACTTGTCGGTGAAGGTGCGGAAACGCGGCGCCGAGAGCACGCTCAGCCCGAAGCCGCAGGTCAGCACGATCACGAGGCTGCCGGCCATCAAGATGAGCGAGTTGAGGATCTTGGGTAGCAGGATCTGCAGCACCGGCAATTGCTGCGAGACGGAATTGCCGATGTCGCCATGCAGGAGATTCCACAGCCAGCGCAGATATTGCAGGATCAGCGGCTGGTCGAGACCGAGGCGCTGGCGCAAGGCTTCGAGCTGCGCTTCGGTGGCCATGCGCCCGAGCAGTGTCAGGGCGATATCACCGGGAATGAGCTGGAGCGACAGGAAAACCACCAGTGTCACGCCAAGCAGCACCGGAATGGCATAGAGAAGCCGATTGCCGGCAAAAGCGAAGATGGACATGGCAAAGCCCTTCATTGGTGCATCTGGCCGTCCCCATCGAGCTTTCGGATTCACGCATCTCAACCCGAACAGATGGAGCGCTGAGATCCTTCCCGGACTTCGGGGAAGGCGCCGGTGTGCGGCACCGGCGGATGGGGGAGAGCGGTGCGACATGGACCAGTTGGTCGTCCTAAGCGCCACGCTACCCCACCCGAGCCGGCTTTGCCGGCCCCAGCACACACAAGTTGTGTGCGACCTCCCCGAAACCGGGGAGGGATCGTTGCGCTTTGCTCGTTTCGGCGTCGATTCACGAACACCAAAATCTCAGCGGGGGCGACTGGAGGAGGGTTGTTGCTACTGCTTGGTGATGCCGGTGAGGTCGAACCAGTGCTGCGGCGCCAGCACGAAGCCCTTCACTTCGGGCCGGGCCGCATAGACGGAATCGGCCGTGTAATAGGAGGTGAAAGCCATGTCGTTGGCGATGGCATCGCGCACCTCATGCAGCTTCTTGTCCATGGCCTCCGCCGTGGCGGCACCGCGGGCCTGCGACAAGAGGGTGTCGATCTTGGGGTTGTTGTAGTAGCCCGAATTACAGCAGTTCGGCGGCAAGGCGGTGGTGGTTATCATCTGGTCGAGCCAGGCAAAGGTGCTTTCGCCCCAGGAGGCCGATGTCAGGCCGGTGCCCTCGCGCATGCCCTTCGACATCATCTCCCAGAAGGTGTTGTTGTCGAACATCTCGATGCTTGCCTTGATGCCGATCTTCTCGAAATCGCGCTGCAGCCACTCGGCGTCGCCCTTGGTATTCACGTCGGCGCCGGCACCGAAGGTCCAGTCCATCCTTGTGGTGAAGCCGTTGGGGTAGCCGGCTTCGGCCAGCAGCTTCTTGGCGCCTTCGGGGTCGTAATTGCAGTCCTTATAGGCGGGATCGAAGCCTGGGCCGCCGGGATTGAGTACGCCATAGGCTGGACGGGCCAGGCCCTTGCGCTGATATTTGGCCATGTCATCGCGGTTGATCGCCATGCAGGCGGCCTTGCGCACGCGTACATCCTTGAAATGCTCGTCCTTGTGGTTGAGCCATAGCACATAGATCATCGGGCTCTGGCCCGAGATGATCTGGATGCCCTGCTGCTTGAGGAAATCGAGAGAATCGGGAGAAGGCGTGCCGATCACGTCCACTTCGCCGCCGGCCAGCGCCAATTCGCGCGTGGAGACCTCGGGAATGCCTCTGAAGATGATCTGATCGGCCTTGGGCTTGCGCGTTGGATCCCAGTAATTGTCGTTACGGGCGATGACGAGTTTCTCGCCCACCACTCGTTCCACGAATTTGAAGGGACCGGTGCCGATGGGATGCTGCTCGATCTTGTCGTTGCCATAGGTCTCGACGGCGGTGGGGCTGATCATGCGCGGCGCACCCGAGCCGCCGGCGGCCATCCGGCGCAGGAACTCGGCATTCGGCTGCTTGAGATTGATCTTGAAGGTAGTGTCGTCGACCACCTCATAGCCGGCGAGGTCCTGCCACATCCAGCCCATCAGGCCGGGGGAGACAGGCTGGAAATATTTGAAATTCTTGTCCGTCATGCGGTCGAGATTGAACTTGGCCGCCTGCGCGTTCCAGGGCGTACCGTCATGGAACTGGACGCCCTTGCGCAGATGGAAGGTATAGCTCTTGCCATCGGCCGAGACGTCCCAGCTCTCGGCCAGCGCCGGCACGATCTTGGGCGCGACGTCGGGGCCCTTGGTAAGATCCTCCTCGACGAAAGTCTCGAACAGATGGCGCACCACCTTGAAGGTGTTCCAGGTGCGCGAGGCGTGGGGGTCGAGGCGGCTGAAATCCGATTCCACCGCGAAAGTGATGGTGTTGCCGGCCGCAAGCGCCGGTGGCGCGTCGAAGGCGGCAAAGGCGCCGGCGATCAGCGCGGCGGCCGTCACGCCCGCGCGCAGCAGGCCGTTCCACGACCTGCGCGGTCCCGTTCGTTCGGTGCGATGCTCTTTCGTCATGATGGTTCCCCTCGTGATTTTTCATTGTCGTTGGGATGGTGTTTTGACGTTCAGGGCCCGCCATGGCGGAAGCAGGCCACTTTCCTTTCGCCGGCGATGGCCGTCAGCGTGGGTGCCGATCGGGTGCAGGGCTCGAAGCGCTCGGCGCAATTGCCGGCATAGATGCAGCCCGCTCCCATAAGGCCCGCGGTTCCTTCCAGATCCTCGGCCCGCTCGGCCGCCTGTTCCCAGCGCGAATCCTTGCGCAGATGCAGCACGGTTCCGAGGAAGTCGCGGGTGAAGGGATGCAACGGCTCGGCATAGACTTCCTCGCTGGTGCCCTGTTCGAGCACGCAGCCGCGATACATCACCATGGTGCGGTCGCAGAACTGCTTGACGATCTTCAGGTCGTGGGAAACGAACAGGAAGGTGAGATCGAGCTTCTTTCTCAGCTCCGCCAGGAGATTGAGAATCTGGGCCTGGATCGAGACGTCGAGCGCCGAAACCGGTTCGTCCAGGAACAGGAACTCGGGTTCGAGCGCCAGGGCGCGGGCGATGGCGATGCGCTGGCACTGGCCGCCGCTATATTCGTGCGGATAGCGATAGGATTGGCGCGGATCGAGGCCGACGAGTTCGAGCAGTTCGTCGACGCGCCGGCTGGCCGCCGCGCCGGAAATGCCGAAATTGAGCAGGGGCCGGGCGATGTTCTCGGCCACCGTGCGCCGCGGGTTGAGCGATTGCAGCGGGTCCTGGAAGACGATCTGCAGCCGGCGGCGATAGTGGCGCATCTTTTCGCGCGAGAGGGCCCGCAGATCGGTTCCATCATAGCGTATCTCGCCGCTGTCAGGCTCGATCAGGCGCAGGATGATGCGCCCGAGCGTCGACTTGCCCGAGCCCGAGCCGCCGACGCAGCCGAGGATCTCGCCCTTGGCGATGGTCAGGCTGACATCGTTGACCGCCTTGGTGCTCGCGGCGGGCCGGCGCAGCAGGCCGCCCTTGCTGACGGAGAAGGTCTTGTTGACGGAACGCACCTCGATCAGGGCAGGGCGCGTCATTGGGTTGCACCCGCAGCGGCGAGGTGGCAGCGCACCATCCGACCCGGGCCGGCGGCGCGCCAGTCCGGCAGCTTCTGATGGCACAGCCCGATCGCCTGATCACAGCGCGGCGCGAAGCGGCAGCCGGGCGGTGGCGCCAACAGGTTTGGCGGTTCGCCCTTGATGAAGGTCATGGCGTCCGAACGGGCGTCCGGATCGGGAATGGAGCGGATGAGGGCCTTGGTATAGGGGTGCAGCGGCTCGGACAGGACCTCATCGATGTCGCCGGCCTCCTGGACATGGCCGCCATACATCACGAGGACGCGGGTGGCGATGGCGCGCACCACGCCGATATCGTGGGTGATGATGACGATGGGCAGGCCGGTCTCGCGGCTGCGTTTCTTGAGCAGCAGCAGGATCTTGGCCTGGACACCGACATCGAGCGCCGTCGTGGGTTCGTCGGCGATGAGGAGTTCCGGCTTGCAGGCCAGCACCATGGCGAGGCCGATGCGCTGGCACATGCCGCCGCTGAGCTGGTGGGGGTAGCTTGCCAGCACGCGCGCGATGTCGGGAAAGCCGACCTCCTGGAGCGCCTTGGCAGCCGCGGCGCGGGCGCCTTTGCGGCCGAGGGCCGGATCGTGGCGCATCAGCGTCTCGACGAGCTGGGATTCGATGGTGAAGGAAGGATCGAGCGAGGCGCGCGGGTTCTGGAAGATCATGCCGATGGTCTTGCCGCGAACCGTCTCCATCGCCGCCTCGTCGAGAGTGAGGAGGTCGCGCCCGCCGATCTCGATCGATCCGCCGAGATAGCGCCCGGGCGGCGAGGTGATCAGACGGATCAGCGAGAGCGCGGTCACGGTCTTGCCCGAGCCGGATTCGCCGATGATCGCGAGAATCTCGTTGCGATGGAGGTCGAAGTCGACCCCGTCGACTGCCACCACCGTGCCTGCCGGCGTGGCAAACCCGGTCTTGAGATTGCGCACCCTGAGGACGGGCCTAGTATCGCGATCCATCGACATCTCCCTTGCAGGCGGTTCTGTCGGATACGATCTGGAGCGTCACATGTATACAATAATGTGTCAACAATGAAATTCAATCTGCGGTGGCATTGCATCCGAACATCGGGCAACGTCACCACATTCCGTCAATATGAACAGCAAGCGTGCCGGTCAGGCCTGCCAGGAGGGGTGATTGAGTTGATGCGCTTCGTGAAAGGGTTCCTTCGGGCCTGATCGATCCTGATCCTCAACCCAGAAGGGCTGGATGGCACGACGGCATCGTTCCCCATCATTGCCATTGACGCCTGCGGGAAATCACATAAAGATACAATATCGTATACAATATTAAGAACAAAATGCGTCACCCCGTCCGAGGAACCCCATGCGCATCAAGCTCATCAATCCCAACACCACGGCGTCGATGACCGAGGCGATGCGTATCAGCGCCTGCGCCGTGGCTGCGCGCGGTACAGAGATCGTCGCCTCGACTTCTCGTTCCGGAGCGGCCTCGATCGAAGGGCATTTCGACGAAGCCATGAGCGTGATCGGCCTCGTCGACGAGATTCGCGACGGGCCGCCCGCGGACGCCTATGTGATCGCCTGCTTCGGCGATCCGGGCTTGCTGGCGGCGCGCGAAATCACGGACGCGCCGGTGATCGGCATTGCGGAAGCGGCCATGCATGCGGCCGCTTTCGTGGCCACCGGCTTTTCCGTCGTCACCACGCTGGAGCGCACGCGTATCATCGCCGAGCATTTGGTGCGCAACTACGGCATGCACAATCACTGCCGCCGCGTGCGGGCGACGGAACTGCCGGTACTCGAACTCGAGCAGCCGGGCACGCGGGCTCGTGACATCATCCTGGCCGAGTGCCAGATGGCGCTGGAGGAGGACAAGGCCGGGGCGATCGTGCTCGGCTGCGCCGGCATGGCCGGCCTGGCCGATTTTCTCGAGGACAGGTTACAGATCCCGGTGATCGACGGCGTCTGCGCCGCGGTCAAATTCGCCGAGGCCCTGGTCGGCATGGGCCTCAAAACCTCCAAGCATGGCGACCTCGCTTATCCCCTCGCCAAGCCCTATGCCGGCAAGTTGGCCGCCTACGCGCCAGCCGACTGGCGCGTATCAGCCCAGCGGTCGGAAGAGCGACTTGAAGTCGATGCGGGCCGGAACGTCTGACAGGTCTACCTGGGCTTCGACATGGCGCAGATGGTGCTCCATGTTGCGGGCGGCATCCTGCGCATCGCGCTTGGCCAGGGCATCGACGATGCGCTTGTGTTCGTCATAGGCGCAGGGAACCGCACCGGGAGATTCGTAAAGCGCGATCACCAGCGAGGAGCGCGACACGAGCTCATGCACGAAATCCTTGAGAACGTCATTGCCGGCCATGGAGGCAAGTTCGCGATGAAAGTCTCCCGACAGTTGCAGCCGCCGGCGCTTGTCGCCTTGCTCCTGGGCCCGGGCCTCCGCTTCCACCGCGGCCCGCAGGCGAGTGATCTCCGCATCGGTGATGGTCGCGGCCAGGCGCCGGATCAGGATGCACTCGATCTCGCGCCGAGCCTCGAAAACCTGGCGTGCTTCCTCCACCGAGGGGCGGGCCACGATCGCCCCCTTGTTGGGGATGAGCTCGACCAGTTTTTCATGGGAAAGCTGCTGCAGGACCTTGCGGATCAGCGTGCGGCTGACGCCGAAGGCGGTGGCCAGGGCATCCTCCTGGAGCGGCGTGGCCGGTCGAAGCTGATGATTGATGATGGCCGAATAGATCTCCGAATGGATCCGTTCGTCCACCCGTCCGCGGCGCCTGGGGGCGACCGGCGCTTGCTTCGTTTGAGGCCCGGACGATGGGGGCATGATGTGGCCTTGCAATTTGACTCAACGGAGGAAACCAAGTGTATTCTACATTGTATATTGCCGAGTTGGAAACAACCCCTGTCATGGTGGCCGCAACCAGGCGGCGGCACCCGGATTGTGAGGCGGCATGACCAGTTCACACAGTGAAACAGATGGGATGACGACGTTGCCTCCGGCCGTGCTGGAGGTCCGGGATCTGCGTATCGAGTTCCCAACACGCACGGGCACGCTGGTTGCCATCGACAATGTCTCCTTCGACATCGGCCAGGGCGAGATCCTCGGGGTGGTCGGCGAATCGGGTGCAGGAAAGTCGATGACCGGCAGCGCCCTGATCGGGCTTTTGCAGGCGCCGGGCCGCATCGCGGCGGGCAGCATCCGGCTGAGCGGGGAGCGCATCGACAACCTGCCTCCGCACCGCCAGCGCCAGATCCGCGGCCGGCGGATCGGCGCCATTTTCCAGGACCCGTTGACCAGCCTCGACCCCTTGTTCACCGTGGGGCGGCAGCTGACCGAGACCATCCGCACGCATTTTCCCAATCTGAATCGCGAAGGAGCGCGCCAGCGGGCGATTCGCCTTCTCACCGAAGTCGGCATCGCCGACCCCGTCAATCGTTTCGAACAATATCCGCATCAATTCTCCGGCGGCATGCGCCAGCGCATCGTCATTGCGCTGGCGCTGGCGGGGGAGCCCGAGCTGATCATCGCCGACGAACCGACGACGGCGCTCGACGTTTCGATTCAGGCCCAGATCCTGGCCCTGCTCAAGCGCCTGGCACGAGAGAAGAACACCGCCATCATGTTGGTTACCCATGACATGGGGGTGATTGCCGAGATCGCCGACCGCGTGGCGGTGATGTATGCCGGGCGAGTGGTCGAGATCGGCCCGGTGGAAGCGGTGGTGCATCGGCCCAACCATCCCTATGCGGCTGGCCTGATGGCTTCGATCCCATCGCTCAACCGGCAGGTCGAGCGCCTGGCGCAGATCGACGGGGCGATGCCGCGTCTGGGCAGTTGGCCCAAGGGCTGCGCCTTCCACCCGCGTTGCCAGCAGAGCGGTCCGCGCTGCCAGGCCGAGAGTTCCCGGCTCGCCATTGCAGGCGCCACCGCGGCGGCCTGTTTCTTGCATCAAGGCGGTACAGCGCTCTGACGATCACGCGGGAGCGGCATCTCCCGCGCCGGGTAAACTCGTCTCCAACGCTGCCATACAATATTGTATACTCGTTATAGTACAAATTTGTAGACGGCTGGTGCCGCTTATGGAATGATCGAAATGCCCGAACTGGATACGGGCAGGGGAATGGATCGTCTGCGAAGAACGGTGTCACCAGCCATTCGGAACGCAGCCGATCGCTTGGTGGCGAAGCGCGAGACAAAAATAAAGCCGCGCCGTCGTGACCGCCGACGAAGGACCGTTTAACCGGGAGATGGCCGTGAAGACCTATTTGAAGATCCTGCTGATCGCCTCGTGCGCCGTGCTGGCCACGGGAGCGGCCAGCGCCAAGACGCTGCGTTTCGCTGAAGCCCAGGAAATCAGTTCCATGGACCCGCATGCGGCGCGGGACGACTTCACGCTCAGCCTGCTCAGCAATGTCTATGAAGGATTGGTGCGCTGGAACCGCGACCTCAAGCTCGAGCCGGCTTTGGCCGAGAGCTGGGAGGCGGTTTCGGACACCGAGTGGCGGTTCCACCTGCGCAAGGGTGTCAAGTTCCACAATGGCGACCCCTTCACCGCCGACGACGTGATCTTCTCCTTCGAACGGGCGGGCGCGCCGGGCTCTCCCTTCGCCGGCCTGCTCGAGCCGATCGCCAAGATTACCAAGGTCGACGACCATACGGTGGTGGTTACGCTCAAGCGCAAATATGCGCTGCTGCTCAACGATTTCGCCGGCTGGTACATCCTGGACAAGAAATTCCAGGAATCGGTCGGTGCCACCAAGCCGATCGACCTGTCCTCCAACACCGGCGGCGCCATGACCACCCAGGGCATCGGCACCGGGCCGTTCAAGCTGGCCTCGCGCCAACCCGACATACGCACCGTGCTGGTCAAGAACGAGGACTGGTGGGACAAGCCGCAGCACAATCTCGACGAGATCGTCTATACGCCGATCACCAATGCCGCCACCCGCGTCGCCGCCCTCTTGTCGGGCGAGGTCGACTTCATCCGCAATGCACCGCCCCAGGATGTGGACCGCATCGCATCCACACCCGGCATGAAGATCATGCGCGCGCCGCACCTGCGCTCGATCTTCTTTGGCATGGACCAGCAGAGCAAGACATTGCCGGGCAGCGGCGTCGAGGGCAATCCGCTCGCCGATGTCAGGGTGCGCAAGGCGATCTACCAGGCCATCGACATCGAGGGCATCAAGCGCAGCATCATGCGCGGCAATTCGCGCCCGACGGCCGTGCCGCTCGCGCCCGAGCTTCCCTACTACGATGCCAGCCTGGACGTGCGCTTCCCCTATGACGTCGCCGCCGCCAAGGCGTTGCTGGCGGAAGCGGGTTATGCCAAGGGCTTTACCCTGCCGATGGATTGCCCGGCCGGTTCCTTCATCAATGACGAAAGGATCTGCCAGGCCACCGTCGGCATGCTCGCAAAGATCGGCATCAAGGTGCAGTTGACCATGCACACGCCGGTCCAGACCGACACCGAGCTGCCCGCCGGCAAATATTCCTTCTACATGCTGGGCTGGGCCGGCCTGCCCTCGATCGACGCCTACAACATTATGTCGGCGACGATCCATACGCCTACCGGCGATCTGGGCACCTGGAACCCCAAGGGCTATTCCAACCCCAAGGTGGACAAGCTGATCGAACAGATCGGCACCGAATACGACCCGGCCAAGCGCCAGGCCATGATCTCGGAAGTGGTGAAGATCCATCGCGACGAAGTCGGCAAGATCATGCTGCACCAGCAGTTCCTGACCTGGGGCATGAGCGACAAGGTCAATGCCGTCGTGCCCGCCGACGAGTATACGCGCTTCTGGTACTACACCATGAACTAGGGCTGCGAGCCGGCCTGTGCCGGCGACGCCATGCCCTCAGTCTTCGCTTGCCGCATGATGTTTTCTCCGGGTCCCCCGAAACTGTCCGGCGTCATGCGCAAACGGAGGGGCGGTTTCTCCCACCGCCCCTCCGCAGGTCCCGTGGGGTGTGACCGCATTTCAGCTTATTCACTCTGATGAGGTCGCTCAGCCCCTCACCCATACCCTCTCCCCGTAAGAACGGGGCGAGGGGGCTTTGGCGGCGAGTTTCATGCCGGCGGTACGCCATCTCGCCCGACCGTCGGGCGAGATGAAGGGACTGAAGATCAATCGCAACGCTCGTGCCTCCTCGCCCCGTTCTTACGGGGAGAGGTAAGGTGAGGGGCAGCACAAACCGAGGGGCATTGCCGTTGGGTCGTAGCCTTTGCTCAACTTCTTGTTTTGACGCACTTTCTCGACCGGAGACTCCTTCGTCTCTTCTGGAAAATGCGCCAGGGATCGAGAGACCCTCATGATCTCCATGCTCGCAACCCGCCTCACCAGCGTCATCCTGGTCATGCTGGTCGTTACCGGGTTGTCCTTCTGCATCTTCAATTTCCTCGGCGACCCCGTGAACAATGTACTCGGCGTCAATGCCACCCTGGCCCAGCGCGAGGAATTGCGGGCTGCCCTCGGCCTCGACCAGCCGACGATCGTGCAATTCTGGCGTTTCATCGAACGGGCGGTGGTTGGTGATTTCGGCGTCTCCTACCGCAACCGGCAGCCCGTGCTCGATCTCATCCTCACCCGCTTGCCGGCGACGCTGGAACTGGTCTTCGCGGCGACCCTGACCGCCTTGGTGGTCGGCATTCCCATGGGGGTCTATACGGCGCTGAGGCCGCGCGGATGGTTGAGCCGCCTGTTCCAGATGGGCTCGCTCCTCGGCATTTCCATGCCGCAGTTCCTGATCGGCATGCTGCTGATCCTGGTCTTTTCGGTGGAGCTGCGCTGGCTGTCGGCCTTCGGGCGCGGCGACACGGTGCGGATCGGCTGGTGGACCACCGGTTTCCTCACGGTGAGCGGCCTCAAGGCCCTGATCATGCCCACCATCACGCTCGCCGTCTTCCAGGTCTCGATGATCATGCGCCTGATCCGCGGCGAGATGTTGGAGGTGCTGCGCTCCGATTTCATCAAGTTCGCCCGGGCCCGCGGCCTGTCGGACCGGGCTGTTCATCTCACCCATGGCCTGCGCAACAGCTTGTTGCCGGTGATCACCATCGTCGGCCTGCAAATCGGCTCGCTGATCGCCTTCGCCATCGTGGTCGAGGCGGTGTTCCAATGGCCCGGCATGGGCCTCCTGATCCTGCAGGCGATCGAGTTTGCGGATTTTCCGGTGATGGCAGCCTATCTCGCCTTCGTCGGTTTCAGCTTCGTGCTGATCAACCTGATCGTCGACCTGACCTATCTCCTGGTCGATCCGAGATTGAGGGTGAAATGAGCCAGTTTGCCGCCATCGTCCGGACCATGGCCACCAGCGAACTCGCCTGGCGTTTTCGCACTTCGCCCGCGGTCATCATCGCCACCTTCATCCTCGGCCTGCTGATCCTGTGCGCCGTGGCCGCCAACCTGATCGCGCCGCATGATCCCTTCGATCCGGCCACGCTCGACATCATGGATGCACGCCTGCCCCCCGTCTGGTCGGAAGGCGGGAGCGTCCGCTACCTGCTCGGCACCGACGAGCAGGGCAGGGACATTCTGTCGGCCATCTTCTACGGCATGCGCATATCGATCCTGGTCGGCGCCGCAGCCGTGCTGTTCTCGGTTACCATCGGGGTGACCCTCGGCTTGCTGGCCGGTTATTTCGGGGGCTGGATCGATGCCCTCATCATGCGCCTTGCCGATGTGCAGCTCTCCTTTCCAACCATCATGATCGCTTTCTTCATCGATGGGGTCGCCAAGATCGTGATGCCGGCGGCGTTGCGCGAAGACATGCGCTTCTATGTCGTCATCCTCGCCATCGGCGTCGCCGACTGGGTACAGTTCGCACGCACGGTGCGGGCCGCCACCATGATCGAGCGCCAGAAGGACTATGTGGCCGCGGCGCGCATCAGCAAGGTATCCAGCCTTCGCATCGTGCTCTCGCATATCCTGCCCAACACGATCGGGCCGGTGCTGGTGCTCGCTACGCTCGGGCTGGGCGTCGCCATCCTCACCGAGGCAATCCTGTCCTTCCTTGGCCTGGGCATGCCGCCTTCCCAGCCCTCGCTCGGTACGCTCATCCGCGCCGGCAACGATCTCCTGCTGTCGGGCGAATGGTGGATCTCCCTGTTCCCGGGGGCCGCGCTGGTGCTGCTCGTCCTCTCCGTCAACATCGTCGGCGACTGGTTGCGCGATGTCCTCAATCCTCGTCTTCGTTGATCCCTGTTTTGTCGATCATGGGCCCTGAAATGACCGATCTGCTTCTCACCAATGTCCGCCCGGATGCCAAGGAAAGCGCCGACATCCTGATCCGCGGCGGCAAGATCGCCGCCGTCGGCCGCGACCTGGCCCGGCCCGAAGGCGTGCCGCAGGTGGAGGGCAAGGGGGCCATCGCCATCGCGCCTTTCGTCGAAGCACACGTCCATCTCGACAAGATCCTGTGGGGCCTGCCTTGGCACAGCATCAATGTGCCTCCCTCCTTGCGGGCCATGATCGACAATGAGGTCGCCATCCGCAAGGAGCTGCCCTGGGGCGTGCCCGAGCGCGCCGGCAATCTGATGCGGCGCTGCGTGGAGATGGGCTCGACCCATATCCGCAGCCATGTCGATATCTCCACCACCTACGGGCTCGACAATCTGCACGGCGTGCTGGAGGCCTGGCAGAAGGTGAAGCATGCCGTTGGCCTGGAACTGGTCGCCTTCCCCCAGACCGGCCTGATGATCGATCCCGGTACCGCGGATCTGATGGAGGCGGCGCTGGACGAGGGCGCCTCGGTCATCGGTGGCATCGACCCGGCCACCATCGACGCTGATCCGAAGGGACATCTCGACACCATCTTCGACATCGCGAGCCGCAAGGGCGCCAAGATCGACATCCACCTGCATGAGCCAGGGGAACTGGGCCTGTTCGAGCTCGGCATGATCGCCGAGCGCACGCGCGCTCTCGGCATGCAGGGCCGCGTCGTCGTCAGCCACGCCTTCTGCCTCGGCGACGGCCCGGCGCACAAGGTGCAGCGCATGATCGATGTGCTGGCCGAAGCCGGAATCGGCATCATTTCCGCCGTACCGGGCGAGATTGGCTTCCCACCGATGTTCGAGCTCGCGGCGCGCGGGGTGCGCTGCGCCGTTGCCTCCGATTCGCTGCGCGATACCTGGAACCCGCATGGCGATGGCGACATGCTCGACCGTTGCTGGCTCCTGGCCTACCGCACGCATTGCCGCACCGATGCCGAGTTGCTCAGGGCGCTCGACATGGGCACGCGCCGCGGTGCCGACCTGCTCGGGCTGGAAGGCTATGGACTCGAGGCAGGCTGCGAAGGCAGCCTCGTGCTGATCGAGGGCGAGAACCTGGCGCAGATCCTGGTGGATCGCCCGCCGCGCGCGCTCGTGGTGAAGAGGGGCCGTGTCGTGGCCGCCGACAATCAATGGATCGATAGCGAGGCGCCATGAAGCAGGACAACGCCAGCCCGCTGGTCGAGGTCGCCGATCTCTCCAAGACCTTCGACGTCTCGGCGCCCTTCCTGCAGCGTGTGGTCACGCGCGCCGGCCGCAAGCTGGTCCGGGCCGTCGATGGCGTGAGCTTTTGGATTGAGCGTGGCACCACCTTTTCGATCGTTGGCGAGTCGGGCTGCGGCAAGTCCACCATCACCCGCCTGATCGCCGGTCTCGATGCGCCGAGCGCGGGTCGTATCGACTTCGTCGGCGCCGGTGGCAGGGCGGTGCGGTTGCAGATGGTGTTCCAGGATCCGGTCGGCAGCCTCAATCCGCGCTGGCGCATCGGCCGCAGCATCGCCGAGCCGATGCGGCATCTGCCGGGCGCCGAGCGCCGGCGCCGGGTCGGTGAACTCCTGGCGACCGTCGGGATGGCGCCCGGTGACGGCACCAAATATCCGCATGAGTTTTCCGGCGGCCAGCGCCAGCGCATCTCCATCGCCCGCGCCCTTGCCGCCGAGGCCGAATTGCTGCTGCTGGACGAGCCGACCTCCGCCCTTGACGTCTCCGTCCAGGCGCAGGTGCTCAACCTGCTCAAGGACCTGCAGCAGCGCCTCGGCCTGACCTATCTGTTCATCAGCCACAATCTGTCGGTGGTGCGCTTTCTCACCGACCGCATCGGTGTGATGTATCTCGGCCGCCTGGTGGAGGAGGGGCCGGGCCGCACCGTGTTCGACACGCCGCGCCATCCCTATACGCGGCTGCTGCTGGAGACGATCCCCGATATCGAAAATCCCAACCGGGATCGCGCGCCCCTGGCCGGGGATCTGCCCAGCCCGCTCAATCCCCCTTCGGGCTGCGCCTTCCATCCGCGCTGCCCGCTGGTGATGGAGGTGTGCAAGCGCGAACGGCCCGAAATGCGGACGGTCGAAGGTGACGTGCGTGTCGCCTGCCACGCGGCATGATGGAAGTCTGGTAGCCTGCGCCGCTGCCCTCATCGAACCGTCTTTGCTCACCCATCCTGCCGAGGCAGTGCCCCGCGAGCCGTGACTTCGAACAACAAGTGCCTGCACCAACATTGACTTTTTGGGCGTAGCTGTCGGAACGTTGTGCGGCGGGAGTGCATTCTATGGTCATGGTGCGGTGCTCAGGCCGATTGCGAACGACCGCGAGTCCGTCAGAAGCTCCATTGGCTCTGAAAGCGAAAGGACAAGCAATGGCGATTGCCAAGAACACGATCTGCGTGTGGTACGACAAGGACGCCGAGGCTGCGGCCCGCTTCTATGCCGAGACCTTTCCTGACAGCAACGTGCATGCCGTCCATCGCGCTCCCGGCGACTATCCGTCGGGCAAGGAGGGCGATGTACTGACGGTCGAATTCACCGTTGCCGGCATCCCCTGTCTTGGCCTCAATGGCGGGCCGGCGTTCAAGCATAGCGAAGCCTTTTCCTTCCAGATCGCCACGGATGACCAAGAGGAGACCGACCGTTACTGGAACGCCATCGTCGGCAATGGCGGCCAGGAAAGTGCGTGCGGCTGGTGCAAGGACAAATGGGGCATCTCCTGGCAGATCACGCCACGCGCCTTGACGGAGGCGATAGCCGCCGGCGGTGCGGAAGCAAAACGCGCGTTCGACGCGATGATGGCGATGAGGAAGATCGATGTCGCGGCGATCGAGGCGGCTCGTCGGGGCTGACGATGCCGCCAATTCGGCAGCGTCGGGATCGATGAGGTCGCTGCCTGGGAGACCAGGGCGGCCTCGGACATCCGGTCGATGCATTGCAAGGCCACTTGCACGGTGTCGGTGGTGGTCGCAACATTGCCATCACTGTGCCATCCACTTCACCCTCGCGCGGCGAAGCCCGGGGTAACCGCTGCGGCTGGCAGGCAAGCCCTTCGATTGCGGCTGCGGCGCGATCGAATGCTCACCGGACGTGATCACTTCGGAACCAAGTTGTTCAACGTCGGTTCCAACAGGGAGGATCAATGCTTCGAGCGGGCAAAGGCGGTGGGGATGGCGACAAGCCGCAAGAAACAGACAGGCAAGGCAAAGCGGTCGCACCTGATGCAGGCTATGGCCGAGCCATTGCTGCACGACGACGAAGCAGAGAGCTTCGTGCAACAGGCCATCCACGACCTGGCTGCCTGCGATGTTCCGTTTCTGGTGGCCGGCACCTTTGCCGTCAGCGCCTATACCGGCATCACCCGCCTGACCAAGGATCTGGACATTTTCTGCAAGGCGGGGGATGCCCAGCGCCTGCTCGCCTATTTCCAGGCCGAGAACTATGCCGTCGAGATCGAGGATGATCGCTGGCTCGGCAAGGTTTTCAAGGGCAAGAAGTTCTTCGACGTCATTTTTGCCTCGCCGAACGGCACGATGCCGGTGGGAGACGACTGGTTCGAGCAGGGACGCCAGATCCATCTTTATGATTGCAAGGTAGGCATCGTCGGACCGACCGATCTCATCTGGTCCAAATGTTTCGTGCAGATGCGCCATCGCTATGACGGCGCCGACGTGGTCCATCTCATCCTCAAGACGCATGCGCAGATTGACTGGCAGCGCCTGCTTGCGCATATGGAGGTGCATTGGGAGGTGCTCCTGATGCACCTGCTCAATTTCCGCTGGATCTATCCATCAGAGCGCGACGTCGTTCCGGCCTGGCTGTTGACGGAATTACTCGAGCGGCTCGCTGCACAGCGGCAATTGCCGCCCCCACAGATGAAGATCTGCCGGGGCCGCATGTATTCACGCATAGACTTTGAGATCGACGTTAAGGAATGGGGGTTTGCCGATGTGGGCGGTGAGGGGGACCGCCGCGCTTCCAAGGGACACAGAAGCGATGAATGACAGGCCAAAAAGCATCAAGGTGGCTGCCCTGGCCGACCTGCATGTCAAGGATACGCCGGAAGAGTCCTACCGCGATCTCTTCAAGGAGATTTCGGAGGCGGCGGATGTGCTGGTGCTGGCCGGCGACCTCACCGATCTCGGCAAGCCGAAACAGGCCGAGCATCTTGCCGCTGACCTCACCGCATGCAGCATTCCCGTGGTCGCCGTGCTCGGCAATCACGACTATGAGGGAGGTGAGACGGACAGGCTGGCTTCCATTCTGGAAGCGGCAAAGGTGCATCTGCTCGACGGCCGTCATGTCGAGATCGAAGGTGTCGGCTTCGTCGGTGTGAAGGGATTTGCAGGTGGCTTCGGGCGCTTCATGCTGAGCTCGTTCGGCGAGCCCGCCATCAAGGCCATGGTGGCCGAGGGCATCGACCAGGCGATGCGCCTGGAGAATGCCATGCGGCAGGTTCGCGCCGATCGGGCGGTGGTGGTGCTTCACTACGCCCCCATCGTCGAGACGGTCGCCGGCGAGCCCCCTGAAATCTATCCCTTCCTGGGTTCCTCGCGGCTCGCCGAAACCATCGATCGCTTCGAGGTCAGCGCCGTGGTCCATGGCCATGCCCATCGTGGTGCCTATCAGGGCAAGACGCCGCGAGGCGCCCCCGTCTACAATGTGGCGGCCCATATCGAAAAGCCGACGGGCCGGCCCTACGCCTTGCTCGAGATCTGAATGCGACGGTACCTCTATCGCAGGATCGGTTTCAGTTGCGCCTGCACGGCCAGCAGGGCCGGCAAATAGCGGCTGGTCAGATCCGCCACCGGGCCGGAAGCCGGCAGGCCGGTGTTGAGCGCCGCGATCACGCGGCCGCGTACATTCAGGAGAGGCACCGCAACGGAGCGCAATCCTTCCTCCACCTCCTGGTCGATGGCGGCATAGCCCTGGGCCCTGACCCGCACCAGTTCGGCGACGACAGCCTCGGGATCGGTCAGTGTGCGCGAGGTGCGCCCCGGCAGCGTATCCGTACCCAGTATCGCCCGTGCTTCCGATTCCGGCAGGCCGGCGAGCAGCACCCGCCCCATCGAGGTGCAATAGGCCGGCAGGCGCGAGCCGGGCATCAGCACCACCGACATCACCTTTCTCTGTGCGGCGCGGGCGACATAGACGATCTCGCTGCCGTCGAGGATGGAGACCGACGAGCTTTCCCCGATCTCTTCTGACAGTCTGTCCAGCATCGGCTGCACGATCTGCGGCAGCGGCATGGTCGCGAGGCAGGCCGTGCCGAGCCGCAGGATGCGCGGCGTCAGGGTGAAGAATTTGCCGTCGTAATCGGCATAGCCCTGATAAGCGAGCGTCAGCAGGCAGCGCCGGGCCGTGGCCCGGTCCAATCCCGAGGCGGCCGAGACTTCGGCAATGGATTGGCGCGGGCGCTCGGCGGTGAAGGTCTCGATCACCGCCAGTCCTTTGGCCAACCCTCCCATGATGTCGCGTTCGCTGATCGCCATCCATTTTCTTTGTGCGATATGTCAACAAATAACATCATATCGCACAAATTGGATTTACGGAATGCGCCATCGCGCTTAATTCTGCGCCTCCAGATCGCGTTCGGCCCATGGATGGATTGAGATGGACAAGACAGTCGCGAACCTCGCCAGCGCCGTGGCTGAGATCGAGGACGGAACGACCGTGATGATCGGAGGCTTCGGCGGCGCCGGTTCGCCGATCGAGCTGATCCATGCACTGATCGACCGCTATCGCGCCACGGGGCATCCCAGGGACCTGACGGTGGTGAACAACAATGCCGGCAACGGGCATGTCGGTCTCGCCGCGCTGATCGAGGCGGGCATGGTGCGCAAGCTGATCTGCTCCTTCCCGCGCTCGGCGGATCCGGTGGTGTTCACGCAGCTTTACCTTGCCGGCGAGATCGAGCTGGAACTCATGCCGCAAGGCACGCTGGCTGAACGCATCCGCGCCGGCGGCGCCGGCATCCCTGCCTTCTATACGCCAACCAGCTTCGGCACCGATCTGGCGGCGGGCAAGCCGGTGGCGGAATTCGAGGGACGTTCCTATGTGCGCGAGCGCTGGCTCAAGGCCGATGTCGCGCTGGTGAAGGCCGAATTGGCCGATCCCTATGGCAATCTGACCTACCGGATGGCGGCGCGGAACTTCAACCCGCTGATGTGCATGGCCGCGGCCGTGACCATCGTGCAGGCCAGCCGCATCGTGCCGGCGGGCGAGATCGATCCCGAGGCGGTGGTCACCCCCGGCATCTTCGTCCAGAAGATCGTCGAAGTGCCCCATCCGCATCAGGAAGAAGACCTGAATCGCGCCAATGCCGCCTATCCGCTGGAGGCCTGAGATGAGCAGATTGTCGAGCAACCAGATTGCATGGCGCGCAGCGCAGGACATCGCCGATGGCGCCTATGTCAATCTCGGTATCGGTCTTCCCGAGAAGGTGGCCCAGTATCAGCCTGCCGGGCGCGAGGCGATCTTTCACACCGAGAACGGTATCCTGAACTTCGGCGAGAGCCCGGCAGAGGGGGAAGAAGACTGGGATCTTATCAATGCGGGCAAGAAAGCGGTGACGCTGAAGCCGGGGGCTGCCTTCTTCCACCATGCCGATAGCTTTGCCATGGTACGGGGCGGCCATCTCGACGTGGCCATCCTCGGTGCCTATCAGGTCGCCCAGACCGGTGACCTCGCCAATTGGTCGACCGGGCCGAAGGGTGTGCCCGCCGTCGGTGGCGCCATGGACCTGGTGCATGGCGCAAAGCGCGTCGCCGTCATTACCGATCACGCGACCAGGGACGGCCAGCCCAAGCTGCTCGAACGATGCACCCTGCCGCTGACCGGGGTGGGCTGCGTTACCCGGGTCTATACCAGCCTCGCCGTTGTTGACATCGAAGGTGGTCGGTTCGTGCTGCGCGAGAAACTGCCCTCTCTTTCAATCGGCCAATTGCAGGCCGTGACAGGGGCTCAGCTCCATGTATCCGGTCCGGTTGTCGATCTCGTCGTTCCGGAGCTATGACATGACCGAGGTTTTCATCTGCGACTATGTCCGCACCCCAATCGGCCGTTTCGGTGGTGCGCTGGCGTCGGTTCGGGCCGACGATCTCGGTGCCGCGCCGCTGAAGGCACTGATGGCCCGCAATGCTGGCGTGGACTGGCGCGATGTCGACGACGTGATCTTCGGCTGCGCCAATCAGGCAGGTGAGGACAATCGCAATGTTGCCCGCATGTCGCTTCTCCTGGCGGGGCTTCCTCTCACGGTTCCCGGCACCACCATCAACCGGCTCTGCGGCTCGGGCATGGATGCCGTCCTTGCCGCGGCCCGTGCCATCAAGGCCGGCGAGGCCGGTTTGATGATTGCCGGCGGCGTCGAATCCATGTCGCGCGCGCCCTTCGTCATGCCCAAGGCGGACAGCGCCTTTTCGCGCCATGCCGAAATCCACGACACCACCATCGGCTGGCGTTTCGTCAATCCGGCGATGCACAAGGCCTATGGCACCAACTCCATGCCGCAGACCGGCCAGAACGTCGCAGATGATTTCGGCGTGTCCCGCGAGGCGCAGGACGTCATGGCGCTGGCCTCGCAGCAAAAAGCCGCTTCTGCGCAGGCCAATGGGCGGCTGGCGCAGGAAATCGTGCCGGTCACGATTCCACAGCGCAAGGGCGATCCGGTGGTGATGGACCGGGACGAGCATCCCCGTGCCACCACGCTGGAATCTCTCGCCAAGCTCAGGCCGCTGTTCGAGGGGGGCTCGGTCACGGCGGGCAATGCTTCGGGCGTGAATGACGGCGCTGCCGCGCTGATCCTGGCCTCGGAAGCGGCGGCGAAAGCCCATGGCCTGGCCCCGATTGCCCGCGTCCTGGGCGGTGCGATGGCCGGCGTGCCGCCGCGGATCATGGGGATCGGCCCGGCGCCGGCCTCGCAAAAGCTCATGACGCGGCTGGGGCTGACACAGGGCGATTTCGACGTGATCGAACTCAACGAAGCCTTTGCCGCGCAGGGGCTTGCCACACTGCGCGAACTCGGCATTGCCGATGACGATCCGCGTGTGAACCCGAATGGCGGCGCCATCGCGCTTGGTCATCCGCTCGGCATGTCCGGGGCTCGCATCACCGGAACGGCGGCGCTGGAATTGGCCCACAAGGGCGGCAGGCGCTCGCTCTCGACCATGTGCATCGGCGTCGGGCAGGGCATCGCCATCGCGCTCGAGCGCGTGTGAATCCCGCCTTTCCCAATCGCGATTACGCCGCATCCACTTGCAGGAACGACAGCACCTCCGCCACGAACTCCTGCGGGAACTCGATATTGCTGAGGTGAACGGCGGGCAGCACCTTCAGCCGGGCGCCGGGGATGGTGTTGGCGATCTCTTCGCTCTTGCCGAGAGAGGTGACCGTGTCGAACTCACCGGCAATGACCAGCGTGGGGGCTGCGATCAGGGCGATGGGGCGGCGTAGGTCGGCATCGCGCACTGCTGCCCAGTTGCCGGCAAGACCCTGCCGCGAGGTGTTCAGCAGCATCTCCCGGAACGTTCGAATGACCGGCCCATTCGCCTCGATCATGGCCTTCGGAAACCAGTTGCCGATGAAGGTTTCCGCAGTCTCCTTCATATCCGGCGCGGCAAGTACGGCGGCGATGGCCTTGTCGAAATAGGCTGCGGGGCCGAGATGGGCGGCCGTGTTGCTCAACACCAGGCGCTCGATGCGCTCCGGCGCATGGATGGCGAGCCACTGGCCGACGAAGCCGCCCAGGGATAGGCCGAGGAAATGCGCGCGCTCGATGCCGAGCCAATCCATCAGCTCGATCACGTCGCGGCCGAGCCGGCCGTCTGAATAGGCGCCGGGCGATACCTCCGAGGCGCCGTGGCCGCGAAAATCATAGCGAATGACCCGAAAATGTTTCGACAGCTGCGGGATCTGCAGATCCCACATATGCAGGGTCGTGCCAATGGAATTGGACAGGATGAGAGCCGGGCGATCTTCCGGGCCGTCCGCCTTGTAGGCGATCTTGATGCCGTCTCCCGTGGTCAGGAACGACAGGGTTGCCGGCTCCTCAGGATCCGGCGTGGCCAGCCGGGCAATAGCGTTGGTCATAGCGTGCACCTTTTCATGCTGTGCTCTTTCCGGCGGCAGCGCCGGGATCGAGAGCCGCGCTCCTCGTTGGACGTTTCGAAATTAGGGCCGCAGAATTTCAATAAAAATTGAAAATATTTTACAATCTTTGTAATAATAATTGGCAATGCAAGCCTTCACGCTTCAGGAAATCCAGTGCTTCGATGCCGTGGTCCGCGAAGGCGGCTTCCAGGCTGCGGCCGCCGCGCTCCACCGTTCGCATGCGGCGATATTCGCGGCGATCGCCAAGCTGGAGACCAATCTCGGCGTCCTCCTGCTCGACCGCAGCGGCTATCGCGTAACCCTGACCGAGGCCGGCCGCTCGTTCCACCGCAAGGCCCAGTCCTTGCTCGGCGAAATGGAGGCGCTGCGCATACATGCCCGCCAGCTTGCAATGGGCGAAGAGACGCATGTGCGCGTCATTCTCGGCGACACCTGCCCCCTGCATGAAGGCCTGCAACTGCTGGGCGGCTTCTTCTCGCAATGCCCGCAGACACGACTGGACCTCCATTTCGAGACGATCGGCGGCCCATCGGAACGGCTTTTGGAGGATGAGGCCGATCTGATCCTGCATTGGGTCGAAAAGGCCGATCCCCGCCTGGAATGGATCGACCTGGGCAAGGTGTCGTTCGTGCCGGTGGTTGCCCCGCGGTTTCTGCCGTTCGAGCTCACGCGCCGGATCTCACCGGATCAAATGCGCGGGCTCACCCAATGCATCATCCGCGATACGACGCGAGCGGCAGCGAAGGTCAATTTCTACGTCTTGGAGGGGGCACCGCAATGCACGGTCGCCGATCACGCGATGAAGAAGGAGGTCATCCTTCGCGGCATGGCCTGGGGACATCTGCCGCGCTTCATGATCGAGCAGGAATTGCGGGATGGACGCCTTCTCTCCATCGCCGGCGCCTCCTTTCCGGGTGTTGAAACCGAGCTGGTCGCCGCGCGACGGCGTGATCGCCCGCACGGTCCCGTCGCCAACCGCCTTTGGGACTATATCGGCGTCCACGCACCTGCCTTGTGGACGAGCTAAAGCGTTGTCGCAATTCTTGACGGTTCCATCAAAATTCAAAACGCTTCAGGCTGATTCCTCGTATCGCGATAGGTTCCGGTTCAGAACCTCCAGGATCCTGTCCCTGGCCGGATCGCGTGCGCCCTTCAGCCAGGCCACTGAAAGCGGCAGCTTGTTGGTCATCGCGCCCGGCTCGATGGCAAGGGGCACGTAGACAACGCCGCTGACCGCGAGGCGGGCGGTCCATTGGGGGACGATGGCAATACCGATCCGCGCCGCCACGAGATTGACGATGGTCTGCTTTTCATCCGCCAATTGCGCGATCCTGGCCTGCAGGCCGGCTTCGGTGAACAGCTTGATGGTGAGGTCGTGGCTGTGGGGGCGGGATCGCCGCTCCGGAACGATGAGCGGCTCGTCCTCGAGCTCGCGGATCGCGACATGGGGCCGCTCCGCCAAGCGGTGATGGACCGACATCGCCACCACCGCGGTTTCGTGAAACAGCCGGACGGTCTTGATGCGGTGGTCCACCGCATCGGGCGGGCGAATGAAGGCGAGATCGATGCGCCCGGACAGCAGCCTTGGCAGCAGCCGGATGGTCTTGTCCTCGATGAGCTGGGTTGCCATGTCCGGGCGAACGGCTCGAAGGTCCTGGAGGAGCATCGGCAGGAGGCCGGCGGCGGCGCTGTCGATCGCACCGATCCTCAGCGGTTTGGCCGAGTTCCCGCCCATCGCCCTGAAGCGGGCCACAATGCCGTCGGATTGCTCGAGGAGTTGGCGCGCCTGCGGCAGGAGCGTTGTGCCTTCGCTGGTCAAGCCGACATTGCGCGTCGTGCGCAGCAGCAATTGCGTGCCCAGCGATTCCTCCAGAAGCCGGATATGCCGGCCCAATGAGGCCGGCAGCATGCCGAGCTTTTGCGCGGCCCGGCCGAAATGCAGTTCCTCCGCCACCATGGCGAAACACCGGAGTTGGCCGAGTTCCACGATCCTCTCCCAATTATACAAATAATTTATATAATTTTGGATGCATTGAAGTCCAGGGCTCCTCCGCGGAAAAACGATGAACAAGCGCAGCAGAAGTGCTCCGCAAAAAATGGGAGGAGATTGCCGTGGCAAGCGAGCTGGAAAGCCGTGTCTTACGCAAGATTTCATGGCGCATAGTGCCCTTCATCATGCTGCTTTACTTCATTGCATTCCTCGACCGCGTGAATATCGGTTTTGCTGCACTGGAGATGAACAAGGAATTGGGCTTCTCCTCGACCATTTTCGGCCTGGGTGCCGGCATCTTCTTCCTCGGTTATTTTCTGTTCGAGGTGCCGTCCAATCTCATCCTCAACAAGGTCGGCGCGCGCATCTGGATCGCGCGGGTGATGATCACCTGGGGCGTCATTTCCGGCCTGATGGCCTGCGTGCAGGGAGTGACGGATTTCTACATCCTTCGCTTCTTGCTTGGCGTCGCCGAAGCCGGTTTCTTCCCGGGCATCATCCTCTATCTGAGCTTCTGGTTCCCCGCCCGCCGCCGCGCCGCCGTCACGGCGATCTTCATGGCGGCGGCTCCCCTGTCCACGGCACTGGGGTCACCAATATCCGGGATGCTCCTGGAAATGCACGGGCTGATGGGTCTGGCCGGATGGCAGTGGATGTTCCTGATCGAAGCTGCACCGGCGCTGGTCTTCGGCATCATCGTGCTGTTCTATCTCACCGATCGCCCGGAGAAGGCGAAATGGCTGACGGAGGAGGAGCGCGCCTGGCTGGTTGCTACCATGGCGGACGAGCAGAAGGCCAAGGGCCCCAAGGCCAGCCACGGCATCTGGGCGGGTCTGGCCGATATCCGCGTCCTTGCCCTTGCTCTGGTCTATTTCGGCACTTCCGCAGGTCTGTATACGCTTGGCATCTGGGCGCCCCAGATCATCAAGGAATTCGGCCTGACATCGCTGCAGGTCGGCTTCCTCAACGCCATACCGGCCGTGATGGCCGTCATCGCCATGGTGTTCTGGGCCCGTCATTCCGACCGGACCGGCGAACGCACCTGGCATGTCGTCTTCGCCTGCCTGCTGGCGGCGGCCGGCCTTGCCTTCGCTTCAGGCGCCAGCGGGATCGTCACCGTCCTGATCGCCCTGATGCTGGTCAATATCGGCATCAGCTGCTCGAAGCCGCCACTGTGGAGCATGCCGACCCTGTTCCTCTCCGGCCCGGCCGCGGCAGCCGGCATCGCCACGATCAACTCCATCGGCAATCTCGGCGGCTTCGTCGGCCCCTCGATGATCGGCTGGATCAAGGACGTGACGGGCGGATTTGCCGGAGGGCTCTATTTCGTCGCCGGGCTTCTGGTGCTGTCGGCCGTGCTGACCCTGGTCCTCGCCCGTTCCGCCACCAGCACCCCAGATACTGCCAACACCAGCGCTGTCCGCCAGCATGGCTGATCCCTCTTTTCCCCTGGAGCATAGAAGATGCGCGAATATTCCATCGCCGCCATTCCCGCGGATGGCATCGGCCCCGAAGTCATCGCCGCCGGCACCACGGTGCTGGCTGCGCTCGAAAGGCGCGACGGCAGGCTGAAGTTCAACATCGAGAATTTCGACTGGGGCTCCGACCACTATAAGAAGCACGGCGTGATGATGCCGGCTGACGGGCTGTCCAGGCTCAAGAAATTCGATGCCATCTATTTCGGCGCGGTCGGTGCGCCCGACGTCCCCGATCACATCACGCTGTGGGGGCTGCGCCTGCCGATCTGCCAGGGCTTCGACCAATATGCCAATGTCCGGCCGACCAAGATCCTGCCGGGCATCACCTCGCCCTTGCGCCATTGCGGGCCCGGTGATCTCGATTGGGTCATCGTGCGCGAAAACTCCGAGGGGGAATATTCCGGGCATGGCGGCCGCGCCCATAGGGGGCTTCCCGAGGAGGTCGGCACGGAAGTCGCGATCTTCACCCGCGTCGGCGTTACCCGCATCATGCGCTATGCCTTCAAGCTGGCCCAATCACGGCCGCGCAAGTTCCTGACGGTTGTCACCAAGTCGAATGCGCAGCGCCACGGCATGGTGATGTGGGACGAGATCGCCGCCGAGGTCGCCGGGGAGTTTCCGGACGTGAGTTGGGACAAGATGCTGGTCGACGCGATGACGGTGCGCATGACCCTCAATCCCAAAAGCCTCGACACCATCGTCGCCACCAACCTCCACGCCGATATTCTCTCCGATCTCGCCGGCGCGCTGGCCGGCAGCCTCGGCGTGGCGCCGACCGGCAATATCGATCCGGAGCGGCGTTTTCCCTCGATGTTCGAGCCGATCCACGGCTCGGCCTTCGACATCACCGGCAAGGGCATCGCCAATCCCGTGGCGACGTTCTGGACGGCCGCCCAGATGCTCGACCATCTCGGGGAGGCGGATGCCTCCGCCAGGCTGATGCGGGCAGTGGAAAGGGTGACGGGCTCAGGCATTCTGACGCCCGACGTCGGCGGCACGGCCACCACCAAGGAGGTCACTGACGCGGTGGTCGATGCGATCCATTCATCCAACGTCTAGCAATCCGGCGATGACGCGGAACGACCTCGGAGCAAGGCAGGCGCCGCGTCGAACGTTCGGCGCGGCTGTCATGGAGAACCTGCCGCCAAAGCTGCTGGGCCGATGCCTGGTCATCGCAGCCGGCAACGCCTTGGCCACGAGGACGTATTGCCGGCTCCGCCACCGGGAAACGAGCGTGCTGTCGATTGCGGTCACGCCACGGTGAGATCAGCCGCTCCTTCCAACCGCGACAAGAAAATGCGAACCAGGCCGTCGAGCCTTTCGTGGATGGAGCCGAGACCGCGAGCCGCTCGCCTGTGCCGTCGGGAATAGCCTGCCGGCAGCTTGCCGAGGACATTGTACGCGGTCTGAACGAACGGTGTTTCCGGGGCAGCCCGGTGTCCTTGGCAAAAGTTCGAAATCGCATCGGGTGCCAAAAGCCGAGATTGAAGCCTCTGGGAGGAGGCTCAGCATGAGCACTGGTACTGTCAAATGGTTCGATCCCGCCAAGGGGTACGGCTTCATCGCACCGGACAATGGCAGTCGGGATATCTTCGTTCATATTACCGCCGTGACGCGCTCAGGGCTTGGCGAACTGCACGAGGGGCAGAAGGTGAGCTTCGAGCTCGTCGTCGATCGCAAGACCGGCAGCTCAAAAGCAGGTGCGCTGAAGCGTTGCTGAAGCCTCCACTGCCGCCAATATCTGGCGGGCAACTTCACTTCTTCGCACCCGGACGCCGGCTCTCCATCAATTTGCCGTCCTCTGCCGACATGCAAGGTGGGTAAAGGAAACGTAACGCTTCCCGGCTAGCCTGACCCCGTGCGGATTATGGCCATGCTCGCCTGGCTTTCGCATTGCTCGTGCCGCGCCTTCTTCGCGGGCCGGTTCGGCGATAAAGAGGGAAAGAACTTACGATGGCTCGGTCGGCGCATACCCCCAAGGCGGCCCTTCCCATCCGCAGGATGGAGATCCTGAAAGCAGCCCTCGGACCACATTACACAAGGAAAATCGGCTCGGTGCGACTGAAATCCAGGCTGGTGAAGGGCGTGGGTATCATCTGCCTGTCTCTTGGCGCCGCTGTCGGCGCGGGATCGTTCGAGGCTTTGGCGGCTGGCCAGGCCGCCGGCATTCCCGGCTGGTTGATGACGTATGTCGGCGAGGGGCAGGGACAGATTGCCCTGCCGGTCCTGCAGAGGGCGCGAGCGCTCTATGTGCAGAAGGCGAGCCAGGGAACCGTCAACAATCCCTGCTATTTCGCCATGGATGCGACGCGCCCCAACGATCCCGGCAGCTCGGGCGGACGCTTCTACATCATCTGCGAATCCCAGCACTCGTTCCGGGCCATTTCGGCGGGGCATGGTGGCGGCCGCAATCTGAGGGGCGTGGCGGATTTCTCCAATGGACGACGCTGCGCGAGGCATTTCGGCAATGCGCAGGATTCGGAACTGACGACGGGCGGCGCCTATGTGACTGCCGAGACAAAAACCTCGTTCAAGGGCTATTATCGCGTGGCCGTAAACCAGGACGCGGCATTTCTGCGGTCCTTCATCCAATTCGATGGTGTGGGCGAGACCGCGAACGCCCGCCAGCGCGCCATCGGCGGCCATGCCGCCGTCGCCCTGAAGGGCGTGTGCTTGCGCAAGGCTCCGAGCAGCCCCTATGCGAACCAGGATGGTTACGTTCCCTTCGGCAAGCTGGTGGATTATGCGGGCGGCCGCAGCAATGGCTGCACCAGCTGGTCGCTCGGGGACGTGAAGCAGATCCTCTCCATGGTGAAGGACTATCCGACCACGCTCTACATCTATCCCGAAGCCGCCGACGTCAGCAATGTCGCACGCTCGGTGGCGGCCGGGCAGTCGCCTGCCCGGGCCGGCCTCTATTGGAACGCTGCCTGCCTGAGGGAGATCGGCGCTCCCAAATACTGGTCGCGGCAAGTCCTCGAGCCGGTCTTGGCGCAATACAAGCTCGACCACCCTGCGCCGCCGCCACGGCCGACCCCGATCTGCGAAGGCAGCGAATAAGCGCGACCACCACGTAAAGTACGCGCGACAGCGCGGGGAAACTCGGCGCAGCCTCGCCCTTTGGGGGCGGAGGGAGCCGCTTCCCCAAACCGCGGCTTTTCCGTCGAATCGTTTGCCTCGGGACGCCGCGTGGGCTTCATCTGCCGCGGCGAAGATCAGAACTGGCCTCATAGTTGCCAGGAACAGCCGCCGTTATGGTGGCCTGACGATTGAACGGCTTTGAGAAAGTCGCCAATATCACCCTCCGGTCTGGAGAGTTCACCAATGAGGATTGCCTTCGCCTTGTCTTGCGCCGGCCTGATCACCTGCTTGGGCATCGCGCCGGCTTGGGCCGATGGTGCCAGTTGCAGCGACATCAAGCGGGCATTGGTCTCTGCCAATATGGACTTCATGCGCATCGAGCGGGGGCCGCTGCCGGTGGCGCCGGTGCAGGCCGCCCTGGTGATCGGTCAGATGTCCTCCCTCACGCAACTCACCCGGCTCGCTTGCGAGGAGGAGGATGCCCGCCAGATCGCGAAGGTCGTGGGGATCCGCCTGCACGCCTTGCAGGCGATGCTGCCGATCGGTTCAGCCCCCATCGAGACGGCGGAGGCCCCCGAAACCCCACCCACCGCAGCCACCCCACCCACGCCGCCCCCGGCGCCACCCAGCGAAGACCGCCGACAGACCACGCGAAAGCCGGCGAGTGCTGTCGGCTGCCATCGCGTCTATTATACGAGGGACGGTCATCGTTATTGGCGCTGCCAGCGCTGACGCCAGCCGGCCTCGCCATGCCCGAGATTTACCTCGGACCGGGAGCGAGGCTGAGGTCCGCTGCTTTGCGCCACGATCCTGGTGAGTAGCTGCCATCGCCGCTGCCGACCACCGATGGCTGCCTTTTTCGCAAGCATATCGACAGTCTTGGGCATGGCGTCCGAAGGTCGATACGGTCGAATCGTTGGCCCTGTCGGTGTTGCCTGCGGACAGGTTCAAAGACTTCCCCGACCCGGCTTTACACGCGTCGCAATTTGCTTGAGAGTTTCAGACTCGCCGCAGCAATCGGGTCCACAACGCTGCGGCCACTAAGAAAACTTCACTCACTTTGAAATCAACACAACAATGAAAGTGGTTGAACGTGCTTGAAGCTGACACGAAACTGGTCGACCTGACGGTCGACATCGTCTCTGCCTACGTCGCAAACAATCAGGTCTCCTCTTCGTCCCTTTCCGAACTGATACAATCGGTGCATGGGCGGCTGAGTGATCTGAATACTGGTAAACCGGCCGAAGCCGCCGTAGCGGCAACGCCCGCAGTACCGATCAAGAAGTCCATCACACCCGACTTCATCATCTGCCTGGAAGATGGACGCAAGTTCAAGTCGCTGAGCCGGCATCTGCGCAGCGCCTATGACATGACGCCCGAGCAATATCGGGAAAAATGGAGCCTGCCCGCCGATTATCCCATGGTGGCGCCGAACTATTCGGCTCATCGCTCCCGGCTGGCAAAGGAACTTGGCCTGGGTCAGCAGGGCCGCCAGACCAAGGAGAAGGCTCCGGCCCGCACCGTGCGCGGCAGGGCCAAGAAAGCCAACGCCTAAGGCGTTTTTGGGAAAGCCGATAAGTAACTGCTCACCCCCTGCCGTTGAGGTCGCACCGTTCCTCACCCCTCGCCCTTGCAAAGCAAAGGCTGGCCTCTCGCTGTAAGAACGGGGCGAGGGTATGGGTGGGGTGGCACCACCGTGAGCAATTACGCCACGAGGCTTCTCGATTAAGAAAATCTGTTGAAACAAAGAGTTGGAGCAAGGTTCGATTTTTCGAAAACGCGCTTTGGCTCCAGCTTCTTGTTTTGGCGCGCCCCTTGCCGGCCCTGAGGGTTCCGCCGAATCGCAAAATGCCGGGGCGAGGGAGGCTTTGCCGTCGATCGCCTGTTTCTCGCCGATTTCGTCGTCGGCCGCCAGCCAGCGGTGATTTCCATGCTTGGGCAGCTTGGCACGAGGCGACAGTCTTAAAAGGTTGGTACGCTCTCCCGATCCCCCTATGCTACGTGCATGGAGAGACCAAGCAGGGTTTTTCGGCATGGCCCATGGACGAGCTTCGCCGGGAACGCCTGCAATGTCTGGTGTCTTGCAGCTTTCTGTTGATCGCGCCCGTGCTCGATCAACAGAAAGCTGCTCAGGGGAGAGTGATGCGTGACCGGTGAGGTAATCTTGTTGAACGGTCTCGGCATTGTCGCCAGCGATCTGGTGGAGCCGGGAACAGTGGCGATCATGCTGCATGGCGGTGACGTGCAGGTCGTGCCGGTGCGTGAGCTGAGGGCGACCGTCGGCCAGATCGGCAGCGAGAAGATCGAGGGCCTGTCGATGGCACCCTCCGATTTCACGCAGGTGCAGGCGGTCATCGAACGCCGCAAGGCCGATGGCGACGACGACAGCGAGGATACGAAGGAATAGGGCGTGATTTCGTGACGCCTGCCGGGATCGCAATGTCGCTCCGGCGTGCGCAGGCGAAGCTGGTAACTACGGCTATCGCGCTCAATCTGCGACTGGAGTGAACCCCTGGACTGAGACAGACAAAATAGGGACAGTTCTCGTTAGGAGAATGGATGTCCGACCAAGAATGTCGAAGTTTCAGCCGCGAGTTCAAGCTGCGAGCGGTGCAGCGCACATCCACTCACCGACCGGCGGGCAGGGACTCGACCAGGGCTTCGGCGGCGCCGCGGCGCTCGCGCGCCTCCTGCTGCCGGTACTGCGCGGTGAGGCGAACGCAACCGGCTTCGATGCCTATGACTCGGCGCGCTTGGAGAAACGCCATGATTGAATGGACCGTGGGTCACGCTGTCTCGCGCGATGGAACGATCATCGGTTACAGGCAGGTCGGCGCTGGCCCGAGCCTCGTGCTGCTGGCAGGCGCCATGCAGAGCAGCCGCAACTTCACCCAGTTGGGGGAGTTGCTGGCCGATCGCTTCACACTGCATTTGCCTGACCGGCGCGGACGTGGCCTCAGCGGCCCACCGGGGCCGGACTACGGCATCGAGACCGAGGTCGACGATCTGTCGGCGGTCCTGGCGCAAACGGGCGCGCGCGACGTATTCGCGCTGAGTTCAGGCGCCATCGCCACGCTGTGGACGGCGCTGCACCGGCCGCAGGCGCTCACTAGAATTGCGCTCTACGAGCCGCCGCTGCCGGTCGGCACACTGTCATCGCTGGACTTTGTGCCGCGCTATGAGCGCGAGCTTGCCGCCGGCAATTTGCCGGCCGCCATGGTCACGGTGATGAAGGGGACGGGCGACCGACGCGATTGGTTCACCGGCTTGCCCCGGCTGCTGCTGACTCCGATGATGGGCATGGCGCTGCGCGGCGACGGCGAAGAGGCGGCAGCGATCCGCGAACTGGTGCCCTCCGTCCACTACGATCTGCAACTGGTCGCCGCCACGGCCGGGCAGGTTCAGCGTTTCGGCGCCATCCGCATGCCGGTCCTGCTCATGGGCGGTGACAATTCCAATCCCTATCTGCCGATGGCGCTCGACGCGTTGCAGCACGAGTTGCCTCAGGCGGAGCGGGTCGAACTCAAGGGCATCGGCCACATGGCCTCCGACAATGTCGGCAAGCCAAGATTGGTCGCCAGCGAGTTGCGGCGCTTCTTCACTAGCCCACCGAGAGTTCTGACTTAAGTAATTACGGTGAAGTGCACTTAATTTGCGATATGTGAAGCTCAGAATCAGAAACAAATGCACTTCACTTCACTGTACTTCCCGCAAGGCCGATGGCGATCGAGACGACGACAGCGAGGATGCGAAGGAATGGGGCGTGATCTCTTGAGCTTGCCGGGATCGCAATCCCGTTGCAGCGCGCTTCAGCCGAGCTTTCCGGCCGCCTCGCGGATGGTCCTGAGCAGAATGGCGAAGGCGGGATGGGCAATCATGTCGGTGCGCATGGTCAGGCCGACCGGGCCCTTGGTATCGCTGGTCTCGATGGGCAGGGTTCTCAGGGTGGCTTCCTCGATGTCGTTGCTGACCACGCCGTGCGAGATGACCCAGATCGCATCGCTCTGGCGCACGAAGGCCCGCCCGAAGGAATCCGACACCGTCTCGATTTCCGTCGGGACCGTCGCGACGCCATTGGTGATGAAGATGCGCTCCACGAAGGGGCGGATGACGGAGCCGCGCGTCGGCATCAGCACGGGATAGGCGCTCATCTGCTCGAACAGATTGCCGCCGCTGTCGAGCAGCGGATGTCCAGGCCGCACCACGAACACGACCTGTTCCGAATAGAGATGCTCGAAGAAAAAACCGGTCATCTTGTCCGGTGCCGCGAGGCGCCCGACCACGAGGTCGAGCTCACCGATGCGCAACTGCTCCAAGAGGACACTGTTTTCCCCGGTGACGATCTTGACGGTGACGCCGGTGTCCTCCTTGAGGAAGAACCGCATGGCGAGCGGCATGATATGGGCCGAGACCGTCGGCAGCGCTCCGATGCGAAGGGGTGGCCCCACTTTGGCGCCGGCGAGGGCGACGGAATCGATCCCTTGCCTGAGGGCGCTGACGGCGAGGCCGGCATGCTGCATGAACACTTCGCCGGTCCGGGTGATCCTGATGCCACGGCCGTCCCGCTCGAACACGCAAACGCCCAAGGCTTCCTCGAGCTCGCGGATCGTCTTGGTCACCGCCGGCTGGCTGACATGCAGCACGCCGGCTGCCTTCACCACGCTTTTCTGTCGCGCGACTTCCAGGAAAGTCTGAAGATGGCGGAACTTGACACGGCTGTCGATCATGGCGATCCATAACCCAGCAGTTAAGATAACGCTAGAAAATATGATTTTACCAAACCAATTGCGTCATCCATCTTCGCGGGGAGGAGACGGCCGTGCAGTTCATCACCATCGGCGGCATTACGCTGCATTTCGATCTCAGACCGGCCGGGCAGGGCCGACCCCACCTCGTCTTCATCAATTCCCTCGGCACGGATTTGCGCATCTGGAGCGAGGTGGCCGGGGCGTTCGACGGCTCGACCGCCCCGCTCGCCTATGACAAGCGCGGCCATGGCCTGTCCGATCTCGGCCCCACGCCCTATACGATCGAGGACCATGTCGACGATCTCCTTGGCCTGATCGATCATCTCGGCATTAAGGAAGTGGTGCTGTGCGGCCTTTCCGTCGGCGGCCTGATCGCGCTCGGCCTTGCTGGCCGCCGACCCGGCATCGTCAAGGGCCTGGTGCTGTGCGACACGGCGCATAAGATCGGTACCGCCGATGGCTGGAACAGCCGCATCGCCGCTGTTCAGAAGGATGGGATCGCCGCGATCGCCGATACCGTGATGAAATTGTGGTTCACGCCGCGTTTTCATGCCGAGCGCAAGCCAGCGCTGGATGGTTGCCGCAACATGCTCGCCCGTCAGCCCGTTGCGGGCTATGCGGCGACCTGCGCGGCGATCCGCGATGCCGACTATACCAGGACCGCCGAGGCGATCGCCGTTCCTACACTGTGCATCGTCGGTGATCAGGATGGTTCGACGCCGCCGGCTCTGGTGCGTTCCATGGCCGATATCATCCCCGGTTCGCAATTCGAGGTCATCGCCGGCGCCGGCCACATTCCCTGCATCGAGCAGCCGGCCGTGCTCGTTGCCCTCATCACCCAGTTTCTCGCACGCTTGCCATCGGAGTGACCCTGTCATGAGTGTTTCGGCGCCACGCTCGGCCAGATATCGCGAGGGCCTCGCCGTTCGCCGCGCCGTGCTCGGCGATGCCCATGTCGATCATGCGGAGGGGGCCTCGACCGCGTTCGACCGTCCGTTCCAGGACCTGATAACCGAGGCTGCCTGGGGTACGGTGTGGTCGCGCCCGACCTGGACGCAGCGGGAGCGCTCGATCGTTACCCTCGCTTTGCTGGCTGCACTCGGCCATGACGAGGAAGTGGCCATGCATGTCAGGGCAACCGCCAATACCGGCGCGACGCGGGAGGATATCTGCGAAGCCTTCCTGCATGTGGCCGTTTATGCCGGCGTGCCGGCAGCCAACCGGGCCATCAAGATCGCCAAGCAGGTGTTTGCCCAGATGGACGAAGAGGCCGGAAAATCCGATGTCCGCTGAACGCACCGACCTCCGGCCCGAGACGGGCGCTTTCTTTCAGCGCGACCGGAGCTGGCATCCGCCGGCCCTGACGCCGCCCTACAAGACGTCCGTGCTGCGCTCGCCGCAGAAGGCGCTGCTGTCGCTCGACAATACGCTGTCCGAGATCACGGGACCGGTTTTCGGCCACGATCTGCTGGGCCCACTCGACGACGACCTCATCCACAATTTCGCCAGGCCCGGCGAGAGCGCCATCGGCGAGCGCATCATTGTCTACGGGCGTGTCCTGGATGAGCGTGGCAAGGGCGTGCCGGGCGCACTGCTCGAATTCTGGCAGGCCAATGCCGGCGGGCGCTACCGGCACAAGAAGGAAGGCTATCTCGCCGCACTCGACCCGAATTTCGGCGGCTGTGGCCGCACCATCACCGATGTGGACGGCGGCTATGCCTTCCGCACGATCAAACCCGGTCCCTATCCCTGGCCGAATGGCGTCAATGACTGGCGTCCCGCCCATATTCATTTCTCGGTGTTCGGCCACGGCTTTGCCCAGCGTCTGATCACGCAGATGTATTTCGAGGGTGATCCGCTGATCTGGCTGTGCCCGATCGTGAAGACGATCCCTGACAGGGCTGGTATCGAAACCTTGATCGCAGCCCTCGACATGCAGGCGACCATCCCCATGGATGCCCGTGCGTATAAATTCGACATCGTGCTGCGCGGCCGCCGCTCGTCGATGTTCGAGAACCGCCTGGAGGGCAATTGATGGTTCAGGCGCTCGATCGCCTCAAGGAAAGCCCCTCGCAGACCGCCGGTCCTTACGTGCATATCGGGCTGACACCGAATTTCGCGGGGATAGCGGGCGTCTATGACCGCGACCTCGGCGACGTGATGGTCAATGCCGCGACCAAGGGCGAGCGCATCAGCGTGCGGGTGCGCGTGCTCGACGGCTTGGGGACGCCGCTCAAGGACGCGCTCGTCGAGATCTGGCAGGCCGATAGCGCCGGCCTTTACAATTCGCCTTCGGAACGGCGTGGCAAGGCCGATCCCAACTTTGCCGGCTGGGGCCGCAAGGCGACGGATATGACGACGGGTGAGTGCCTGTTCGAGACGGTCAAGCCGGGCCGGGTGCCGTTCAAGGATGGCCGCCTGATGGCGCCGCATCTCACCTTGTG
This sequence comes from Labrys sp. HAY1-8F, assembly GCF_056754975.1. NCBI lineage: Bacteria > Pseudomonadati > Pseudomonadota > Alphaproteobacteria > Hyphomicrobiales > Xanthobacteraceae > Labrys > Labrys sp. HAY1-8F. Next base: position 555,135 of record NZ_JBPGWZ010000001.1, read on the forward strand.
GATCGTTGCCCGCGGCATCAATCTCGGCTTGCAGACCCGCCTATACTTCGCCGACGAGGCGGAGGCGAATGCCGAGGACCCGGTGCTGGCACGCATCGAGCATCGCCATCGCGTCGCCACGCTCGTCGCGGCGCGCGAAGATGATGCTTATGTCTTCGACATCCACCTGCAGGGCGAGCAGGAAACAGTGTTCTTCGATATATGACAGTCTCGCCCCTCGATCATCCGGTTCTTGCCTCCCTGTTGGGCGATGAGGAAACGGCACGCCAGTTCTCCTTCGAAGCGGAGATGGCGGCGATGCTGGCTTTCGAGCTTGCCCTCGCCGAGGCGGAAGCCGAAGAGGGGGTAATCGAAGCCGATGCCGCCGCGGCGATCGCCGCCGGCCTGGCCTCGTTCGTCCCCGATTTCGAGGCGCTCAGGCGTGGCGTTGCCCGTGATGGCGTCATCGTGCCGGAGTTGGTGCGCCAATTGCGTGGCGAGGTTGGAACGCCGCATGACGACAGGCTGCATTTCGGCGCCACTAGCCAGGATGTCATCGATACCGCCCTGGTGTTGCGACTGGTGGCGATAGTGCAGCGGCTGGATGACCTGTTGGTCGAGGTGGTCGCGAAACTGGCTGGCCTGGAATTGGAATTCGGCAGCCGCAGGCTGATGGGCCGTACCCGCATGCAGGCGGCGATCCCAATTACGGTCACTGACCGTATACAGGCTTGGCGCGAACCGCTGGAACGGCACAGGACGCGGCTCGAAGCCCTGCGGCCGGCGCTGCTGGTAGTGCAGTTCGGCGGGGCCGCGGGCACGCTGGACAAGCTCGGGACCAAGGCCGCTGCCGTTCGGGCGGGGCTCGCCGCTCGCCTCGGTCTCGGCGATGCCCCGCAATGGCACAGCCAGCGCGACCGGCTTGCCGATTTCGCCGGTCTGCTGTCGCTGATCACCGGAAGCCTCGGCAAATTCGGCCAGGATATCGCCCTGATGGCCCAGGATGGCGGCGAGATTGTCTTGTCCGCCGGCGGAGGATCCTCCGCCATGCCGCACAAGCAAAATCCGGTGGCGGCGGAGATGCTGGTTACGCTCGCTCGCTTCAACGCCACGCAGCTTGCCGGCATGCATCAGGCCTTGCTGCACGAACAGGAACGCTCGGGCGCGGCGTGGACATTGGAATGGCTGCTTCTGCCACAGATGGCCGTGGCGGCCACTGCGTCGCTGCGGTTGGCGGATGAACTCGCCACCGAGATCGGAAGTATCGGTGTGCTGGCCGACGGATAGTCGCGATCCCGAAACAGAAATGCAACGAAAACCGACCCGAGCCTGCCGATGGCATGGAATTCGCGGCGATGAGGGCAGGACATGCGCACACAGGTGGTCATCATCGGTTCGGGTCCTTCCGGCCTGCTACTCGGACAGTTGCTGGCCAATGAGGGCATCGCCAACATCATCCTCGAACGTGCCAGCCGCGACCATGTGCTCGGTCGCGTGCGTGCAGGCGTGCTTGAGCAGGGCACGCTGGATCTCATCGATGAAGCCAAGGCGGGCGAGCGCATGCATGCCGAAGGCCTGCCGCATGACGGCATCTCCCTGGCTTTCGACGGCCGGCTGCACCGCATCGACCTGGCAGCCCTGACCGGCGGCAAGCGGGTGATGGTCTACGGCCAGACCGAGGTGACGCATGACCTGATGGACAAGCGCGAGGCTGCAAGCCTGACCACCATCTATGAGGCTGGCAATGTCGAGCTCCACGACTTCGACGGCGAGGCGCCCTATGTCACTTATGAGAAGGACGGTGCCGGCCATCGCATCGATTGCGACCTCATTGCCGGCTGCGACGGCTTCCATGGTGTCAGCCGTAAATCGGTGCCGTCGACCGCGATCAGGACGTATGAGCGGGCCTATCCCTTCGGCTGGCTCGGCATTCTCGCCGAGGTGCCTCCGGCCGGTCATGAATTGATCTATGCCAACCACCCACGGGGTTTTGCGCTCTGTTCGATGCGCTCGGCTCATCGCAGCCGTTACTATGTGCAATGTCCGCTCGACGACAGGATCGAGGACTGGAGCGACGATCGTTTCTGGGACGAACTGCGCCTACGCCTGCCGCCCGAGGCCGCCGCCGGCATCGTCACCGGACCGTCCTTCGAAAAATCGGTTGCGCCGCTGCGCTCCTTCGTCGCCGAGCCCATGCGTTTCGGGCGCTTGTTCCTGGTTGGCGACGCCGCCCATATCGTGCCGCCCACCGGGGCCAAGGGGCTCAATCTTGCCGCGAGCGACGTGCGCTACCTCTATTGGGGATTGCGGGAGTTCTATCGGGAGAATTCATCGGCTGGCATCGATGTCTATTCGAGCCGGGCGCTTTCCCGCGTATGGAAGGCAGTGCGTTTTTCATGGTGGATGACGACGATGCTGCATCGCTTCCCGGACACGGACGATTTCGGGCAACGGATCCAGGAGGCCGAACTCGATTATCTCGTTCATTCACAGATGGCGTCAGCGGCACTTGCCGAAAACTATGTCGGTCTTCCCTACTGAAATCTCGGAGTCCCATGCCCGTCACATATCCTGCAGGTTATGGTTCGAGCGTTTGTTTTCATTTTACATTACCAATTAACGCGTCACATTTGACCAATATGGAAAGCCTGCGATCGGCGTGCCCAAAAGGTGCTGGTCCGGCTTTCAAAGCGTTTTGTGATTTGATCGTATCATTTCAAATCGCAAAGACGCGCCGAACCAAAGAGTTAGAGCAAACAAGCGTTCACACCTGGACGCGCTTTGCTCTAGGAGGAAAGAATGAAAAAAACCGTTCTCGCCGCCAAATCTGTTCTCGCGACCTTGGCGGTCGTCATGCTGTCCGGCAGCGCCCTGGCCGAAACCATCAAGGTCGGCGTGATCGGTCCGTTCTCAGGCCCCTTCGCCATCCAGGGCAAGAATTTCAAGGCCGGTATCGACGCCTACCGGGCTCTGCATGGCAGCAAGGTCGGTAGCGACGACATCGAGATCGTCTATCGCGACGTGCCCCAGGCCGATCCCGCGCAGTCCAAGGCCCTTGCCCAGGAACTGGTGGTCAAGGAACGCGTCCAATATCTCGCGGGCTTCTATTTCACACCGGACGCCATGGCCGTCACCCCGCTGCTGAAGCAGGCCAATGTGCCGCTCGTGGTGATGAATGCCGCGACGTCGGCCATCGTGACCAAGAGCCCCCTGGTGGTGCGCACCTCCTTCACCACCTGGCAGACCTCGGCGCCCATGGCGAAGGTTGCCTTGGAGCGCGGCGCCAAGAAGGCGATCACCGTGGTCAGCGACTATGGTCCTGGCGTCGATGCGGAAAATGCCTTCAAGACCAGCTTCACCGGTGTCGGCGGCGAAGTCGTCGGCACGATCCGCATGCCGTTGTCGACCAATGATTTCAGCCCGATCATGCAGAGGGTGAAGGATTCCGGTGCCGATACCCTGTTTGCCTTCCTGCCGTCCGGCCCCACCACGCTCGGCTTCGTCAAAGCCTATAATGACAATGGCCTGGCAAAATCAGGCGTGAAATTACTCGCGCCTGGAGACCTGACCCAGGAATCGGATTTGCCGGCGCTCGGCCAGGCCGCCGAGGGCTTGCCGACCACCTTCCACTATGCCGTCTCGCATGACTCGGCCGAGAACAAGAAATTCGTCGAGGCGGCGCGCAAGGCCATCGGCAACCCAAGCGAATTGTCGTTTCCCGCGGTCGGGGCCTATGACGGCATGCATGTCATCTACAAGATGATCGAGGCGACCGGCGGCAAGCAGGACGCCCAGAAGGCGGTGGACGCCGTCAAGGGACTGGCCTGGGAAAGCCCGCGCGGGCCCGTCTCGATCGATCCCGACAGCCGCCACATCACGCAGAACATCTATCTGCGCGTGGTCACCAAGGCCGAGGACGGCAGTTATTACAACAAGGAAATCGCCACTTTCGAGAAACAGGGTGACCCCGGCCTTGCCGCTTTGAAATGACTGCGCCGCGCCGAGATCCAAGTGCAAGGCGGCGCCGGGGAGAGCATCTTCTGGAACAGTCAGGCCTTGAGTTCAGAAAATGCATTAGAAAAAGGACATAGAGTAAGTGGTAGTTTAACAAAATTGCCATTCCTCTAGTGCTGGATCAGACCATGCAAACCATTCTCAGCGTGGGTATCGACGCCCTTGCCTATGGCATGGTGCTGTTCGTCATCTCCATCGGACTTTCCGTGACCATGGGGCTGATGCGGGTGGTGAACCTTGCCCATGGCGCCTTCGCCATGATCGGCGGCTACATCGCTTCCTATGCCGTGCAATCCCTCGGCCTGGGATATGCCCTCGCCATCATGGTGGCCGTGGCCGGCACGGTGGTGATCGCCCTTCCGCTGGAACGCCTGCTCTACCGCCGGCTCTATGGTGCGCCCGAATTGACCCAGGTGCTGATGACCATCGGCATCACCTTCTGCGTCATCGGCATCGCCAATTACGTCTTCGGCCCCACGCTGAAGACCATCCCCTTGCCCGAGCCGTTGCGCGGACCTGTCGATCTCGGCTTTCGCACCATCGCCGCGCATAAATTATTCGCCATTGCCTGTGGCTTGGCCGTTGCCCTGGCTCTCTGGTATCTGATCGAGAAAACCGGGTTCGGTATCAAATTGCGCGCCTCGGTGGACAATGCCGCCATGGCTGCTTCGCTCGGCGTGCGCACCACGATCGTCTATGCCGTGAGCTTTGCGGTCGCCGTCGGGCTCGCCGCCTTTGGCGGCATCGTCGGTGCCGAGCTCCTGCCGATCGAGCCCTATTATGCCTTGCGCTACATGGTGACCTTCCTGGTCGTGGTCTGCGTCGGCGGAGCAGGCTCGATCCCAGGTGCCTTGCTGGCCTGCCTCGTGCTTGGACTCGTCGACACTACCAGCCGCTATCTCCTGCCCGAATATGGCGAATTCTTCTTCTATCTCGCCGTGATCGCCATCGTCTGCGTCTTCCCACGCGGCCTCATGGGCAGGAGAGCCTGAATGGACATGGTGGAGGGCAAATCCGTGCCCGGTCGGGAAGAAATGTCGAAAACCAACTGGCTGAGGCGCGACCTGGCAGGTCTTGCGGCCGTCCTGGCCGCCGCCGTCGTCGGCTATTGCCTGTTTCCCGACAATCTGGCGCTGCTGACCCGCATCCTCTCGGTCGCGCTGCTCGTGCTTTCGCTCGACCTCGTCACCGGCTTTTGCGGCGTCGCCACGCTGGGCCATGCGGCCTTGTACGGTGCCGGCGCCTATGCCGCGGGGATTGCCGCCGCGCATTGGAACGTCACCGATCCATTGGCGATGCTCGCCATCTCAGCCGTGGGCGGCGCACTCGCCGGCCTGGTCTCGGGGGTGGTGATCCTGCGCGGGCAGGGGCTCGCGCAATTGGTGCTGTCGATCGCGGTGGTCCATCTCTTCCACGAAGCCGCGAACAAGGCTTCTGCCTATACCGGCGGCAGCGACGGCCTTTCGGGCATCTCACCCGACCCCGTCTTCGGTCTGTTCGAGTTCGATCTGTGGGGTCGCACCGCCTATGGCCTGGGTGTGGCGCTTCTCCTCGTCGTCTTCGCCTTGCTCAGACTGCTGGTGCGCTCGCCCTTCGGCATGCTCTGCCGCGGCATCCGGCAGGATCCCGTGCGCATCCGTGCCATGGGCGCTTCGGTGCAGGGCACGCTTTTGAAGATGTATTTCATCTCCGGTGCCGTGGCCGGGTTGGGCGGCGGGCTCAACGCCCTTTCCACCCAGGTGGTGGGTTTGGATAGCCTGAGTTTCACCCTCTCGGCCGAGGCCCTGGTCATGCTCGTGCTCGGCGGCACCGGCTCGCTCTATGGGGCGCTCGTCGGCACCATCGCCTTCATGGGTTTCGAGGATTTCGTTTCGGCGGCCAATCCGTTTCACTGGCTCACCATTGTCGGCGCCCTGCTGATCGCCGTCGTGCTGTTCGCGCCGCGTGGCCTCTATGGCTCGGCCGTCCTGCTTCTTGCCCGTTTCAAGGGGAGGGGCGGATGAGTGCGGTGTTCCAGACCCTTGATTTGAAAAAATCCTTCGGCGGCCTTGCCGTCACGCAAGGCCTGTCGATCAGCCTGAACGCCGGCGACCGTGTCGCCCTGATCGGTCCGAACGGTGCCGGCAAGACCACCTTCGTCAACCTGGTCACCGGCCACCTCGAGCCCGATTCCGGCAAGGTGGTGCTCGCCGGCAGGGACGTCACCGGGCTCGGGCCGACGGAGCGTGTGCGCCAGGGCCTCGTACGCTCCTTCCAGGTCACCCGGCTCTTCCCCGACATGACGCCGCAAGAGCATCTGGCGCTCGCCGTCCTGCAGCGCACGGGCCGTACCGGCCGCCTTTTCGGCCATTATCGTGCGAAACCCGACGTGATGGCTGAAGTGGCTGCATTGCTGGCCACGCTCGGCCTCACAGCGATCGCCACCCGTCCGGTCGCGGAGATCGCCTATGGTCAGCAGCGCCTGCTCGAGATCGCGCTGGCGTTGGCGCTCAAGCCCAAGGTTCTCCTGCTCGACGAGCCGGCCGCGGGCGTGCCGCAAAGCGATACGCCCCGCATCGAGGAGGCGCTGGCCGGCCTGCCCCCCGATCTCGCCGTGCTGATGATCGAGCACGACATGGACCTGGTCTTCCGCTTCGCCCGGCGCGTCATCGTGCTCGCGGCCGGTGCCATCATCTTCGACGGTTCTCCCGAGGACGTGACGAAGGATGCGCGTGTCCGCCAAGCCTATCTTGGAAACTATGCCCATGAGAAGCAGTCAGCATGACCGCAACGCCGCTTGAAATCAGCGATCTCAGCGCCGGCTATGGCCCGACCCGGGTGCTGGAGAACATTTCCTTCGCCGTTCCCGCCGGCGGGCGTCTTGCCGTACTCGGTCGCAATGGCATGGGCAAGACGACACTGCTCGCCACCATCGCCGGGCAGACCCGGCGCTACGGCGGCACGCTGCGCCTTGGCGGCAGGGATATCAGCCCGCTCGACAGTGCCTCACGCGCCCGCGGCGGCCTGGGCTATGTCCCGCAGGCCCGCTGCATCTTCGCCTCGCTGACGGTGGAGGAGAATCTCTTCGTTGGCCTCAAGAACCGTGGCCGCCCGGCGATCGAGGAAGCCTATGAGATGTTTCCGCGCCTCAAGGAGCGCCGCGGGAATCTCGGTTCCCAGCTCTCGGGAGGCGAGCAGCAAATGCTCACCACGGCCCGCAGCATTCTGGGCAGGCCGACGGTGCTGCTGCTGGATGAGCCGCTGGAAGGGCTGGCCCCCGTCATTTGCGAGGAATTGATGGCCGTGTTCTCGCGCCTCGCCGCCGAAGGGCAGATGACCATTCTGCTGGTCGAGCAGCGCATCCAGACCGTGATCGACTTCGCCGATCATGTCGTCATTCTGGAACGGGGGCGCATCGCCTGGTCGGGCGCCTCGGCCGCGCTCTCCGAGCAGCCGGAGGTAATCGAGCGGCTACTCGGGGTCGGCGGGCTGCATTGAGCAGGGCCCGGCGCCGGGGCGGATAGCGAGGCGGGTGGCAAGTCAACGCTTTCCCGGAACAGGCGCTCGGGACGGCTCGCGTGCTGCACCCTAACGGATCATGTCGAAATTGATATCGCCGTAATCGGCAAATAGAGCCGGACGCTGCTTTCGCAATAGGCGGAGGTTTTCGAACATGCTGTCGAGCTGGAATTGAAGTGCCGTGACAGCGGCCTGCTCGCTTCCGGTTCTCAAGCCTTGGTAAATCGCGCCATGTTCGGCGATCACGACGTCGAAACTGTTTTCGAAGGCAAAGGCGAGCAGCCTGACGCGGTCGAGCTGTCCCGTTGCGGCACGGAGTGTGCGCCAACTGTTGCCGACGCCTGAGACTTCGCAGATCAGCTTGTGGAAGGCGTTGTCGAGAGCGAAGAATGCATCGGTATCGTGCCGTGCGGCGGCTTCGCCCTGCAGGGCCAGAGAATGCTCGAAATCCTTGGCCAGGGCCGGGACGAAGTGCCGGGCCGCGAGGCGCGTTATCCGGACTTCCAGCGTTTCCCGGACGATCTGGCCGGTCAGCACTTCGTCGATGTCGATCGCGGCAACGAGCGCCTGGCCATCGGGCTCGATAATGACGAACCGTTCGCCTGCCAATTGCTGGATTGCATCCCTGAGCGGCGGGCGGGAAATCGATAAACGGGCGCAGATCTCTTCTTCCTGAATGGCCTCCCCCGGTGCCATTGCCATCGCGATGATGGCACTGCGCAACAGTTCATGAATCTGAGATGTCTCGGACAGGCCCGTATCCAACTTGACGGCTTTGAACAAATCGAGGGCCGATGTCATTGCCTGCCCCTCTGCGCCGGATTGTTGTGGCGGACTAACCCGCTCTTGCCTCAATAAAACACTGCACTGAAGCGATTGACAACTGTATCTTTTAAAATATCGATCGGATTTGATCAGACAAATTGTCAAAATGTACTGTAAAACGATTGATCCTATGACCTGTATATGAGGTATGGCCGACTTCGGCGCTCAATTCAGGCGAAGGGCAATCCCACCGGCGGCGAGCAGGCCGACGACGATCCAGGGTGGGGCTTTCCACACCGTCAGCAGCAGGAAGCCGGCCAGCGCCAGCGCAAAGTCTCGCGGCGAGAGGATGGCACTGGTCCAGACGGGGCTGTAGAGCGCCGCAGCGAGGATGCCGACGACGGCAGCATTGGCCCCGCGCATGGCTGCCTGGGCCGCCGGCCGCAGCCGCAACGCATCCCAGAAGGGCAGTATGCCGTAAACCATGAGGAGGCCCGGCGCGAAGACGGCGACCAGCGCGATCAGCGCACCGGCAATGCCGTTGGGCATTGGTGTCATGATGGCACCGAGATAGGCGGCAAAGGTGAAGAGGGGGCCTGGCACAGCCTGGGCCACGCCGTAACCGGCGAGGAAGGTCTCGTTGCTGACCCAGCCTGGCGCAACCACCTCTGCCTGCAGCAGCGGCAGGACGACATGACCACCGCCGAAGACCAGCGCCCCCGAGCGGTAGAAGGCATTGAACAGAGCGATCACGCCGGAGAAGATCGTGTCCGGGCCGGTCGCAGCCGTGAGGAGGGCGGGAATGACGAAGAATGCCGCGAACAGGGCCAGGGCGATGGCACCTTTGCGCCGCGATACGGCAAAGCCGAGACGGCCGACCGGGGCGTTCCGTTCAGCGCGGCAGAGCCAGAGCCCGGCAAGCGCGCCGATGGCGATGGCACCGATCTGGCCGAACCAGCCTGCCGTCAGGACGGTCAGGGCAACAGCCGCCAGGGCGATGGCGGCGCGTTCCCTGTCCGGCGTGAGGGTCTTGGCCATGCCCCAGATCGCCTGAGCGACGACCGCGACCGCCACCAGCTTCAGGCCGTGTAGCACACCTGCAGCCAGGGGGCCGGCAAGGGCCGATGCGCCGAGAGCGAATGCCATAAGGATAATGGCCGAAGGCAGGGTGAAGGCCAGCCAAGCTGCAAGGCCGCCCAGCAATCCCCCGCCACGCAAGACTCCGAGGCAGAAACCGACTTGGCTGGAAGCAGGGCCCGGCAGGAACTGGCAGAGCGCTACGAGGTCGGCATAGGCGGCCTCGCCGATCCACTGGCGCCGCACCACCAATTCGTCGCGGAAATAGCCGAGATGGGCAATCGGTCCGCCGAAGGAGGTCAGTCCGAGCTTGAGGAAGATGCCAAAGACCTCGAGCGGCGAACCATTGGCTGGCTCGACATGGGAACGGGCTTGCCTACGCCCATCCATGACCGACCTCCAAACGGATAGCGGCGGATCGAGTGGATATCGCAGGCCTCGCGCGGAGCTGCATGGTGGAGACGGGGCGGGGCAAAACCGGCCGGCCGAGACGTCTTGCTGCGCGGGCCGCCATCATTTCGAAAACACCTGTATCGCCGAAAATCGATATCGATAGCCGACGATACAGGTGGGAAGTCTCGGGTCAATGACGGTGTCCAATGCTGAAGCGGGCAAGCGCTTCAGCGTGCGCCCCAGGTGTCGCTCAGCTTGTAGCCTTCGGGCCAGGGATCCGAAGGGTCGAGCATGTGCTGGTGGGTGCCGGTAATCCAGGCCCTCCCGGAAATCTCGGGCAGCACTGCCGGACGGCCGCCGACCTCGGTGGTGCCGACGATGCGGCCCGTGAAGGTCGAGCCGATTACCGAAACCGCGGTCAGGCTGTCTTCCATGGTCATCTGCCTGCGTGCGTGCAGCACGGCCATGCGGGCCGACAGCGCCGTGCCCGTCGGCGAACGGTCGACCTTGCCGGGCTGGATCGCCACCGCCGCCCCGGCGCGCAGGCCCTCGGCCGTACGCTCGACGGCACCGGCGAACAGGCAGAAGGAAAAATGCTGCCAATCGGGATTTTCAGGATGGTGGAAGCCGAGCGCCGCATTGGCGGCATTGGTGATGCGCACGCCGAGCGTGGCGATGTCATGCGCCTCATCGGGCTTGAGCGAAAAGCCCAGGGCGGCGGCGTCGACGATGACGAAACTGTCGCCGCCATAGGCGGTGTCAACGGTAAGCGTGCCCAGCCCCTCGACTTCAAGCTTTGCATCAAGCTTGTCAGCGAAGCTCGGAAGGTTGCGTACGAAAATGCGTTCGGCCTTGCCGTTCCGACACTCTGCGCGAACGCGAACGAGCCCGCCGGGCGCTTCCAGGGTGATCTCCGTCACCGGCTCGTGCATCGGCAGGATGCCGCTGTCGAGCAGCACGGTCGAGACGCAGATCGAGTTCGAGCCGGACATCGGCGGGGTGTCTTCCGGCTCCATGATGATGAAGGCCGCATCCGCTTCGGGGTGCTTGGGCGGCACCAGCAGGTTGACATGGCGGAACACGCCCCCACGCGGCTCGTTCAGGACGAAGTTGCGCAGGGTCTGGTCGCGGGCGATCCAGCGGCTCTGTTCCCAGATGGTGTCGCCGGGCGGCGGGGTGACGCCGCCGACGATGACGTCGCCGACCTCACCCTCGGCATGGGCCGAGATCACATGGATGGTCTTGGTGCTGCGCATGGGAATTCCTCAGGAAAGCCAGGTCGGCAAACGGCGCGGGGCATGGCCGGTCAAGGCTGCGGCCACGCAATCGGCAAGGTTGCCCAGGCGCACGGTGCGGCCGGACAGGCCAGGACCGTAATGGGCGTATTTGCCCGAATTCGTCATCACGGCGCGGGTCCGCGTCGGGAAGACCGGTTCGGAAATCGAACACCAGCACAGGTCCGGCAATACCTGCACGCCGCTCTCCTGCAGGCGTGCAAGCGTGCCATCGCTTTGTGCTTCGCGGATGACCTGCTGTCCGGCGGTGACGATGACGGCGACATCCGCAAGACACCTGCGGCCTGCCAGCGCCTCGGCAAGGTTGCGGCATTCGTCGAGCGACGCATGCGGGCTGCCGATTGCGACGAGTTCTACCTGTTCCGGCCCTTCGTTGAGGCGCTGCCAGGCTGCAGCCATGTCGGCGCGGGTGATGACGGCATGGTCGGCGTCATCGGCCACGGCACCGCCAGCCTCTGGCGTGACCCCTTCGACATGCAGCATCGGCGCGGCCGAGGTGGTGCCGAAGGCGGCGCAGAGCGCCTTGAGGTCGTCCCGCGAAGGACGGGCCGTGGCAATGCCGCGCAGGAGCGGGATGCGTTCGGGCGCGGCGCGGCCGGCGAGATAGCCGATCAGCGGCCAGAAGGCATCGTCCACATCTCCGGGCAGTTCGACGTCAAGGACGCGGCGGGCTTTGCGGTGCCGATCGAGATAGACACCCGACAGGGGAGCCCGTCCCGTCACCGCGATGCAGAGGTCGAGGAAGTCGGGATGCTTGGCCGTTCGCGCGCCGAGCACGGTGTTGGCGAAGATCACCGCATTGGACTCGGCCCAGGCGATGGTTTCGCCGGCATTGGGGGCGCTGTCGAGCAGATAGGGCGAACAGGTGAAGGTCGGTCGGCAGCCCATGCGGACATAGGCATCGGCGAGGCTCGCGGCGGGGGCGCCGAAGGAGGGCGGCACGCCCTGTTCCCGCCAGTGGGCATGATCGACCGAAATCGCGTTCATCGTGGTGGGCACGCGGACACGGGCGCCCATCTCGGCCATCTTCTTGGCAAAGGTCAGGTTGGCGGGGCTGGCATAGATGCAGCCGTCGATATGGGCCTGGGTGACGTCCACAAGCCCCTGGGCGCCCTGCTGGGCGGCCATGGCGCAGATGATGCGCATGGCCTGCTGTATCGCCGGTCCGTCGCGTCCATCGAGCATGGAACGGTCGATATCGGTGAGGTCGAGCGTGGCAAGAGCCGGGGGCGCGAGAGACAAAGTGAGACCCTCGGCCTCGATGCCTGTATCGTCGATGCGTGCGGACTTTGCCCGTGCCAAGGCCGCGAAAGCCTCCGGCGCCAGGCGCAACACGGGCAGGGGCCTGCCGAAGAGTTCGGCGGCAATCAGCGCACCCAGGGTCAGCACGTCCTCGGGTTCCGAGAACACCAGCGCCGCTGGCGCCCGCCCGTTGAGGACGAGGTCGAGCAGCACGCCCGAACCCGTGCACGAGCCCCGGCTCGACGGCATCATCAGGATGCCACCCGTGAGGCAGGTTCCGTGCAGGGGATGGTGCACGTCAATCACCCGCCCGGTGGCGGGATCGACACCGCCCCAAAAGCTGAGCGCTTCCTCGCTGGCGATGACAGGCCCGTGGGCGGAGCCGGCAAGGATGCTGCGCGCGGATAAGGCGGTATTCATTTCACCACGAAACCAGTTCACTTGACCACAAAACCATGGGCGAAGGGGTCGCGATCGTCGATGAAGATGGTGTTGATGCCGGTCATGCGCGCCCAGCCTGCGATGGAGGGGATGATCGCCGCGCGGCCGGCAACTTCGGTTGCCGCCTCGACCCGCCCCTTGAACAGCGAGCCGATGATCGATTCATGCACGAATTCGTCGCCGACCTTCAGCTCGCCCTTGGCGGCGAGCTGGGCCATACGGGCCGAGGTGCCGGTGCCGCATGGCGAGCGATCGATGGCCTTCTCACCGTAGAACACGGCATTGCGGGCATGCGCGCCTGCCTGCGTGGGCTTGCCCGTCCACTGGATATGGCTGAGGCCCTGGATCTCAGGATGCTCGGGGTGGACGAACTCATATTTGGCGTTGAGCGCGGCGCGCAGTTTCGGGCTCCAGCCCACCAATTCGCCGGCGGTATGGTCGGCCATGTCGCGGAAGTTCTTCTGCGGCTCGACGATGGCATAGAAATTGCCGCCATAGGCGACGTCGACCACGATCTCGCCCAGCCCCTCGACCTCGGCCGTCAGGCCTTCCGCGTGGAGGAAGCCGGGCACGTTGGTGAGGCGAACCTCCTCCACGAAGCGGCCCTCCTGGCGGTAGGTGATGTCGACCTTGCCGGCGGGGGCGTCGATCGAGAGCTTGCCGGGTTCGCGCGGGGTGATCAGGCCGTGCTCGATCCCCATGGTGATGGTGCCGATGGTGCCATGGCCACACATCGGCAGGCAGCCGGAGGTCTCGATGAACAGCACGGCAACGTCACAGTCCGGCCGCGTCGGCGGATAGAGGATCGAGCCCGACATCATGTCGTGGCCGCGGGGCTCATACATCAGGCCGGTGCGGATCCAGTCGAATTCACGCAGGAAGTGGGCGCGCTTTTCCAGCATGGTCGCGCCTTCCAGGCGTGGGCCGCCGCCCGACACCAGGCGAACGGGATTGCCGCAAGTGTGGCCGTCGATGCATGAGAACGTATGGTTGGCCATGGCAGGACCTTTTCGTCAGAAACGCTGAGGCGAGAAAGAAGCGATATCGATGGCGGGCTTATGGCCGGTGAGAAGATCGGCGACGATCCGCGCCGTACCGGCCGACTGGGTCAGGCCGAGATGGCCGTGACCGAAGGCGTGGATCACGCGCGGCGTGGCGCGGGCACGGCCGATGGCGGGCAGGCTGTCGGGCAGGGAAGGGCGGAACCCCATCCACTGCACGCCACCTTCCGGCTTCAAAGCGGGCAGGAAGGCCTGCGCCTTCTTCAGCATGGCCTCGGAACGACGGAAATTCGGCTTGAGCTCCAGGCCACCGAGTTCCACGGCGCCGCCAACGCGAATGCCGGTCGACAGGCGCGAGACCACGAAGCCGTGGCCGCCGAAGGTGATCTGGGTACGTAAATCGAGGGCATCGGGCGGCAAAGTGGTGTTGTAGCCGCGCTCGGTTTCCAGCGGAATGATCTCGCCAATGGTCCGGACGATCCGGTGCGAGAAGGCGCCGGCCGCGAGTACCACCTTGGCGGCTCGCCGCACGCTGCCGTCGGCACCAAGGATCTCGACGCCGTTTTCGTGGGGGCGCAGCGCCTTGACCTCCACCCGCTCGATCAGCCCGCCGCTGGCGCGCAGATGGTCGGCCAGCGCCAGGGTATAGAGCTTGGGATCGGCGATGGAGTACCAACCGGGCGTGAAGGTGCCATGGGTGAAACGTGGGGCCAGCCCGGGCTGGATTTCGGCCATGCCGGCGGCATCGAGATGACGGAATTCGATACCGTGCGCCTGCCGAACGGCCCAGCCCGGCAGCGAGGCTTCGAGTTCCGCCTTGCTCTCATAGACCTGCAGATTGCCTTCCTTGCGCAGCATCGGCAGTGTGCTGGTCTGGGTGAGGAAGGGCTCGAGCTCGGCTTTGGACAGATCCATCAAGGCGGTCTGCGCAGCGGTCGAATGCGCCACGTGTGACGCCGAGCAGGCCCGCCAGAAGCGGAACATCCAGGGCGCGATCTGCAGCGCATAGGCCGGCGGCACGCTCAGGGGGCCCAGCGGATCCAGCAGCCATTTCGGCGCCTTCTTCAGGATGCCGGGCGAGGCGAGCGGCAGGATGTCAGTAAAGGCGAAGGCCCCCGCATTGCCCGCCGAAGCGCCGGCTGCCGGGCCTTCCCGGTCCAGTACCGCGACCGAGAGCCCGCGCGCCTTGGCGGCGATGGCGCAGGACAGGCCCACCACGCCGGCACCGATGACGATGACATCGAGATCGGAACTCACCGCACGCTCGCCAGGAATTTCTGGGTTTCGGGGTTCTGTGGCGCACCGAAGAGCTGGTCCGGCGTGCCGATCTCCGCCATCACACCCTGGTGGAAGAAGGCCACCCGCTTGGAGACATCACGGGCGAACGCCATTTCGTGGGTGACGCAGATCATCGTCATGCCCTCTTCTGCCAGCATCTTGAGCGTATCGAGCACTTCGCCGACGAGCATCGGGTCGAGCGCTGATGTCACCTCGTCAAACAGCATATATTCGGGCGACATCGCAAGGGCCCGGGCGATCGCCATGCGCTGCTGCTGGCCGCCCGACATGCGGCTGGGATAGACGGAGAGTTTCTCGCCAAGCCCGACATGGGAGAGCTGCCTGACTGCGATCTCCTCCGCCTTGGCCTTGGCCATGCCGAGCACCTTGCGCGGGGCAAGCATCACGTTTTCCAGGACGGTCAGATGCGGAAAGGCGTTCCATTGCTGGAAGACGATGCCGACCTTCCGGCGCAGCTTGTTGAGGTCGGTGCTCTTGGCGTGGACCTCGGTGCCGTCGATGGTGATCCTGCCCGAATTGATCGGCTCCAGTCCGTTGATGCAGGTCAACAGCGTCGATTTGCCCGAGCCGGATCCGCCGATGATGCTGACCACTTCGCCCTTGTCGACGGTGAGGTTGATGCCCTTCAGCACTTCGAGAGCGGAAAAGGATTTACGGACGTTCTGGATCTCAATCATGGGGGGACCACCGTCTTTCGAGATAGCCGCCCAGCCGGGCGATGGGGAAGCTGATGAGGAAATAGATGGCGCCGCAGATCATCAGGATGAACAAGGGCTCCTGCAGGCGGGTGACCAGGATCTGCGAGGCGCGCAGGAGCTCGATCAGGCCGAGCCAGAGCACCAAAGCGGAATCCTTCATCACACCGAGCGTGAGACCGATCCAGGAGGGCAGCGAGACGCGTATCGCCAGCGGGGCCACGATATAGCGCATGTCCTGCCACCAGCTCATGCCGAGCGAGCGGGCGGCCCGGCGGGTGGTTGTCGGTACCGAGCCGATGCCGCCGCGCACGATCTCGGTGCAGTAGGCGGCCGTATACAAGCTCAACACCACGCAGGAGGTGGTGAAGGGCGGCCAGCCCAGTCGCGCGATGGACTGGAAGGCATTGGCCAGCACGAGCTGGATCAGCAGCGGGACCGAGCGGAAGATGTCGAGCAGGAAGGTCAGCGGCACCGACCAATAGGGGCCGAGCTGGACGCGGATCACGCCGAAGAGGATGCCGAGAACGGTACCGGCCGCGACGGAGACCGCCGTCACCGCCAGCGTCATCCCGGCGCCTTGGGCGAGGAAGGCGAAATCGCTCCAGGTAAGGGCGGTGTTGAACATGATCAGCCCTCTCAATACCGGAACATGCGCCAGGCAATCGCCCGGGCAGCCAAAGTGACGGCCTTGGCGATCAAATAGTAGATCACCGCGGCGAGCGCGAAGAATTCGAAGGTGCGGAAGGAGCGCGCATTCAGCTCCTGCGTGACACCGGCGAGATCGGTATTCATGCCCACGGTGACGCCGAGCGAGGTCATCAGGATGGCCCAGACCATCTGGTTGGTGGCGGGCAGGAAGGCGACGCGCAGCATCTGCGGTACCACGATCATGCGGAAGGCCTGCAGCGAGGTCATGCCGAGCGAGCGGCCGGCACGGGCCTGGGTGTCGGGAATGGCCTTGAGGGCGCCGCGGAAATTCTCGGCCAGATAACCCGCATTGTTGAAGGCGATACCGACGAGCAGCGCGGTGAACGGCGTCAGATGGATGCCGAAATTGCCGAGGCCGAAATGGGCCATGTAGATCTGGAACAGCGCCGGCGTATTGCGCGCCACCTCGACCCAGGCCGAGGCGAAACCGCTGAGCAGGCGATTGCCGGACAGGCGGAACAAGGTGAGGACGATGGCGATGGCCAGGCCGATCGCCATCGACAGGAGCGCGATCTGCAGGGTGACCAGGGCGCCTTCGAGCAACTGCGGCAGCGCCTTCAGCGCCTGGTTCCAATGGAAGGCATATTTGAACATGCCGTTTCACCTCTCGAGTAGGATCGGCGGCGCGAAGCTTGCCAGCGCGCCGCCGGTGAAACGGTCAGGTCAGCGATAGGAACCGTTGACGGTGAGATTGGGAACGTGGTCGTCGACCCACTTCTTGTAGAGCTCGGCGTAGCGGCCGGTGCGAACCTGCTGGTTGATGAACAGGTTGAGATAGTTGATCAGGCCGTATTCGTCGCGATTGGTGAACAGCGCCACATAGTCGATGTCGAAGGGCGCCTTGCCGACCACGGCGATGCCGGGGAACTTGCCGGTCTTCACATTGGCCTGTGCGACCGTCGAGGTCGAGACGGTGGCGTCGAGCTGGCCCTGGCTCAAGGCGAGGAAGACGTCGGCCTGGGTCTGGTAGGGACGGAATTCGCCGCTGCCCCAGGCCTTGACCTGCTTTTCCAGCGCGATGGCTTCATAGGTGCCGGCGGTCGCGCCGACGACCTTGCCCTTCATGTCCTCGAAGGACTTGACGCCAGACTTTTCATTGGCGGTCACCGCCATTTCGAAGGCGAAGTAGGGGATGGTCATGCCGACGGTCTTGGCACGCTCCAGCGTGTCGGAGGTCGAGGCGACGCCGACATCGACGCGGCCGGACATCAGGGCCGGGATGCGCTCGGGGAAGGGGGTCTCGACGATCTCGGCCTTCACGCCGAGGGCCTTGGCGAGATCGTTGCAGTAATCGACGTCGAAGCCGATCGGGTTGTTGTTGGCATCGCGCGCGCCCATGGGCGGGAAGTCGAGCACGACAGCGCAGCGCAGCGTTCCCGAAGCGATGATGTCATCCAGCTTGTCAGCCTTGGCGGGGCTGACCATGGCGATGGCGGCCATGAGGCCGAAGGCGGCAACCGATTTCCTCATTCTAACGCTCTCTCCCTGCGTTGGCCCGTGTTTTTCACGGCGGGGCCACTATTGCGTTTTCGAGCGCGAAATCAACTAAAAATACAACATGAATACAAAAAGAATTTTATGTGTGGGCATAAGTTATTCTCGTGAGTGCCCATCACTCGTCGCCACACCGCTTCTCGCCAATGGTCCGAAGGCGCAATCTGTTACTCCCGGTGCCACCGCAGGTGACATTATTCTCAGAAGCTCCGCTCGGGAGCGGGATCCGAGGCGCGCCAGCAATGGCCCTTGATCTCCTCCCAACACCTTCGGCTATGCCGAAGATGACAGATGCCCTCATTTGGGCATGATCAGTGCGGCGGATCGGGATTATCCGCGTTTGGACCAGAGTCTATCGGGATTTCCGACTCAGATTTCGGGCGCAGTGACTTTGCTTGGGATCACGTTTGACGGCACTGAGTTCGGATTGTTTTAAGACGGACTCAATAATTTGGGGTCGTCTTTTGGTAAGAAATACGGATAGTATCTGATCGAAGAAATTTCGATACCGCAAACATGGATAAGTTCTACAAAGATTTGCGCTATAGAACAATAACTTGACCCATTTTCTTAGATTTTGCGTGTCTGTACGCGATATCGGCCGCTATCATGTCTTCCATTGCGATGCCCATCGCTTTGTAGACGGTAATGTCCGTTTCCAATTGCCTGCCGCTTTTCAAGCGCGAAAGCATGTCACCTAACGTTGTCGCGACGCCGGGATCAATCCCGCAAAGCTCGCCGCAACCAACGGGAGGTGCCTCAAAAGCCTCAAGGCTTTCGACAAACAGGCTCGCCTTTTCCAACAATTCGACCGGCAATTCTCCGTGCGGAGGCGCATACCCAACGGATGTGACATGCGTCCCCGCACGTACCCACCCTGCCTCAATCACCGGTGTGTAGGAATGGCTTGCCAAGCAAACTATATCCGACGTTCGGACCGCTGCTTCGACATCCCTGACGGCAATGGCTTTTGGATTCAGGCGCGCGAGCTTTTCAGCATCTTCATACTCAAGGGAGGCGATGCGGATCTCGGTGAAATCACCAACCAAGGGCAGTAGCAGCAAATGCTCGCGACCTTGGACTCCGGCCCCAATGATCGTTGCGACCCGAGCATTCTTGCGGGCAAGCGCGCCCACTGACAGAACGGCCGATGCCGCAGTTCGAACCGCGGTAATATACGTGCCGTCCATGATGCATACAGGCGCCCCGGTCTGCGCATCAAACAAGGTGATCGTAGCCAAATGGTTCGGAAGGTTGATTGCGAGGTTTCCCTCGAACACATTTACGACCTTAACCGCGATATTCATCCCCTCCATATAGGCGGGCATTGCCAAGCTAAATCCTTTTCCAGGAATCGTGATCTCGGGCCGGTGCGGAGACTGTACGGCACCTCGTGCAAGAGCCTGAAATCCGCTCGACAGGCGGCTAAGGAGTTCGCGGGGGTCAAGGTGCCGCATAACATCCTCTTCGCTCAGCGCCAAGATCGGCATGTCTCCTTTGCGGATTTCGGCTGCACTTTTTACGGCGTGCCTTTGCGCTTCACTACCCATGGACTTTGTTACCCTCCAAATTACATTGGTGCTAAGAATGTTGGTATCTTGTTTGAAATCAAACGATTAAATTTACTACATCATAACTTGAGGTAATGGTTTATGGGCGGACGCAAGCTACCATCCTTGACCGCCCTTCGGTCTTTCGAGGTCGTCGCTCGGACGTTCAGCTTTACAAAAGCCGCAGAGGAATTGGGTGTTACTCAAGCGGCAGTTAGTCGTCAGATCAAGAATCTCGAGCGGGAACTTGCGGTAGAACTGGTATCGCGACGGTCAACGAAGAATGCACTGACGGATGCAGGCGACTTGTTGTTCGATGGCATCTACCGTGCCTTCGAAACGATCGCCGGCACCGTTGATAAGATCACCGACACCGGCGATAGGGAGATCCTCACCATAAGCGTGGCACCCTATCTTTCCGCGCAATGGCTGACTCCACATCTCATGGAATTCTTGGCCGTCCACCCCGAAATTGATTTACGGCTGCATCATTCTTATCATCCCTCCGACCACCGCAGGGAGGGCATCGATATAGGCATCAACTGGGGCTCGGGTGAGTGGCCAGGTGTTGAGAAGATAAAGGTGGTTGACGGATCCCTAGAGGCAGTCGCCAGCCCGGCGTTGATTGAAAAAATCGGTGTGCCGGTCGATCCCAACAAGCTTCTGGGTCAACCCCTCTTTTACGAATTCGATTTGCAACATTGGCGGCTGTGGTTCGAAAATGCCCATGTGAAAATGCCTGACAATTTCAGAGGGCAGCGAATCTCCGATTCTCACGCACTTCGGCGCGCCATCGTCGATGGACATGGCGTTGGGCTGTTTTTCTCGGCGTTGCTCGATGAAGACGTTGCGGCAGGACAACTCATTAGATTGCAGGGCAGCGCCATACATACAGGATATGACTATTATTTGAATTATCCGAGAGATGTCCAATTGCCCAAGAAGGCAAGGGCCTTCATGAGATTCATATTAGCAAAAGCCGGCATCCGAGGATGATTATGGTGGACGCTGGCCCCGCGTGAATCGACTGATGAAATACTCATTATCGGGACCGAATTATGACTGCGGCCCACCTAAATTCGGATCATCAGGCTTGAAATAGTGTGCCCCTCGCGGATAGTAGCGATCCGCTACTATCGAGGGCTGCAGCCGTTGCCCTCAGCCGTCCAGATCCTCGGGCAGCAGGCCCTGCGGCAGGTTCTGATAAGCAACAGGGCGCAGGAAGCGGCGGATCGACAGCGTGCCGACGCTGGTCGCGCCGAAATTGGTCGAGGCCGGATAGGGGCCGCCATGCACCATGGCATCGACGACTTCCACCCCGGTGGGGAAGCCGTTGACGAGCACGCGCCCGGCCTTGCGCTCGAGGATTGGCAGCAGGCGGCGTGCGGCCGCAAGATCCGCCGGCTCCATATGAAGAGTCGCGGTCAACTGCCCCTCGAAGGAGCGGGCCAGCCGCTCCATGTCTTCCGGCGACGATGCCCGCACCACGAGGCCGAGCGGCCCGAACACCTCTTCGCCGAGCGCGTGGTCGGCGACGAAGCGATCGCTCGACGTTTCGAACAGGCTGGGCGCGACCTCGCGGCCGGACATCGGCGTCGCCAGCACGGATCTGACGGCGTTGCGTTCGGCCATGCGGGCCTGGCCTTCATGGTAGGATCGGGCAATGCCGTCCGACAGCATGGTCTGCGGCGCCACCTTGCCGAGAGCTTCCGTTGCAGCGGTGGTGAAGCGGTCTGCGTCGGGGCCCTCGATCACGATAGCGATGCCGGGATTGGTGCAGAACTGGCCGGCCCCCATCGTCAGGGAGGCTGCCCAGCCTTGGCCGAGTGCCTCGGGTCGTGCCTTGAGGGCTTCGGGCAGCAGGAACATCGGATTGACGGATCCGAGCTCTCCGAAGAAGGGGATCGGTTCCGGGCGGGCCGCGCAGAGATCGAACAGTGCGCGGCCACCTGCGAGCGAGCCGGTGAAGCCGACGGCCTGGATCAACGGATGCTGCACGATGGCGTGGCCGATCTCGCGGCTGTTGCCCTGGATCAGGGAGAACACGCCCGGATGCATGCCGCTCCTGCGGATGGCGGCGTCGATGGCCTCAGCCACGATCTCGCCCGTTCCCGGATGGGCCGAATGGCCTTTGACCACCACAGGGCAGCCGGCCGCGAGCGCGGCGGCGGTATCGCCGCCGGCAGTGGAAAAGGCGAGGGGGAAGTTGGAGGCACCGAACACCGCGACGGGGCCGATGGGGCGCTGCATCATGCGGATCTCGGGCCGCGGCGCGGGCTGGCGATCGGGTAATGCCACATCCACGCGGCGGTCGAGATAACCGCCAAGCTCGACATGATCGGCAAAGAGCCGGAGCTGGCCGGTGGTGCGGGCGCGCTCTCCCTGCAGGCGTGCGGCAGGCAGGCCGGTTTCCTGGCTGCCGATCTCGGTGATCGCCTCGCCGCGCGCCTCGATCTCCTCGGCGAGCAGGCGCAGGAAGGCAGCGCGCTCCCATCGCTTGGCATAGCCGAAATGCCAGAACGCGTCCTCGGCCGCCTCGCAGGCCCGGTTCACCAGCGCGCTCGTGCCGATCGAAAACCGGTGGGTGGGCCCATGGGCGGGGGCCGATGCGAAGAACCCTTCGCCTTCGACCCAGTCACCTGCGACAAGATGCTTGCCTGTGGGAGTGAAGCCCATATGCCATTCCTTCCGAGCCGTGCGGGGAAACGCGAAATTTCATCGCGCTTGTCGATTATATGTATACACCGTGTATTTTTTCTATCAACCCGTGATATCGAGCGGCAACGCGAACGACCAGGAAAGGCATGCCATGACTGACAGCCGTCTTTTGACGACGAGGGAACTGAGCGAGCAGGTGGAGGCGATCTTCCGCAAGGCCGGCTTCAATACCGCGCAGGCCGGAGCTGTGGCGCGGGTGATCGTCGCCGGCGAGCGTGACGCCTGCAAATCGCACGGCATCTATCGTATCGAGGGCGCGCTGCGCACGGTGAAGGCCGGCAAGGTTCGGCCGGACGCCGAGCCGGAACTGTCGGCTCAGGACGCCTCGGCCATCGTCAAGGTCAACGCGAAGGGCGGCTTCGCCAATCCGGCCTTCGAGCTCGGCCTTCCCTTGCTGGTCGAGCGGGCGCGTTCCTATGGGCTTGCCGCGCTGGTGATCAACGACTGCACCCATTTCTCGGCGCTCTGGCCCGAGGTGGAGGCCTTGACGGAGCAGGGTCTCGCCGGTCTCGTGATGTGCCCCAGCTACTCGGCCGTGGCGCCCACCGGCGGCAACAAGCCCTTGCTCGGCACCAACCCCTTCGGCTTCGGCTGGCCGCGCCAGGGCAAGCCGCCCTATGTCTTCGACTTCGCTACCTCCGTCGCGGCGCGCGGCGAGATCGAACTGCATCGACGGGCCGGCAAGCCATTGCCCGAGGGCTGGGCCATCGATGCCGAGGGCAAGCCGACGACGGATCCGGTGGCGGCTCTTGCCGGTGCGATGCTGCCCTTCGGCGGCCACAAGGGCTCGGCGATCGGCACCATGATCGAACTCCTGGCCGGCATCATGATCGGGGATCTCACCAGCCCCGAAGCACTGGAAGCCCTGGGCACCACGAGTCTGGCGCCGGCGCATGGCGAGTTGATCCTTGCCTTCTCGCCCGAGAAATTCGCCGCCGGACGCCCGGGAGATCCCTTCGCTCGCGCCGAGATTCTGTTCGAAACCATCGTCGGGCAGGGCGCCAGGCTGCCGTCCCAGCGCCGGTTCGTGGCGCGCTCCAAGTCACAGGCGGAAGGCATCCTCCTCAGTGCGGCCGAGGTAGAGCAGCTCGACCGCCTGCTGGCCCTCGGCCTCGACGCCGTGGACTGAGGGGCCTCGTATTGGCTGGGTGACTGCTCTTTAGAACCGGGCCGATCGCAGGAACCTTCGCTTCTTGTCATCACCGGGCTTGTCCCGGTGATCCTGCCACCATCTCGGTGGGTTGCAGTATCTCGATGCCCGGGACAAGCTCTGGCATGACAAAATCGAGTTCTTGTCGGCCTCGTTGCGATTGTAGAGCCGGCCAGCAGCAAAAAGGCCCTCCGGATGGGAGGGCCTTTTTCAGTTCGGTGCTTTCGACAATGCCGTCAGGCGGCGCATTTCTGCACGGCGCCGGGGAGGCGGCTCCACTGCGCATACCACGTGTCGAACAACTTGAGCTGAGTCTCGGCGTAGCCGCGCTGACTGTCGGACAGCACATCGGTTTCGTTGAAGTTGAGGGCGTATTCCTTGTCGCCCTTCACCACCATCATGTGCTTGAAGAAGAGCACGAGGTCCGGTCCTTCGTCGAAGGAGGAGAGCACGGCCAGGGCCTGCTCCAGTTCCTGGGCGCGCTGGCGGGCGTCGACATCACCGGCGGCGGCGGCCTGCGACAGCTTGCACAGATGGATCACTTCCTTGGGCAGCACATTGCCGATGCCGGTGATCGCGCCGGTGGCGCCGCAATTGACGAAGCCATGGAACACGGCGGTATCGACGCCGATCATCAGCGAGACGCCATCGTCGCGGCTGGTGATGTTCTCGGCCGCATAGCGCATGTCGGCCGGGCCGCCGAACTCCTTGAAGCCGACGAGGTTGGAATGCTCGGCCCTGAGGGCGAAGAACAGGTCGGCACGGGTGGCGAAACCATAATAGGGGCTGTTGTAGATCACGGCCGGCAGATCGGGTGCAGCGGTGAGGATGGCCTTGAAATGATCCTTCTGGGCCGCGACCACCGAGCCGCGCGACAACACACGTGGGATCACCATCAGGCCCTGAGCGCCGACTTTCTGGGCATGGGCAGCATGCGCCACGGCCGAGGCGGTATTGACCGCGCCGGTGCCGACGATCAGCGGG
This sequence comes from Labrys sp. HAY1-8F, assembly GCF_056754975.1. Classification (NCBI taxonomy): domain Bacteria; kingdom Pseudomonadati; phylum Pseudomonadota; class Alphaproteobacteria; order Hyphomicrobiales; family Xanthobacteraceae; genus Labrys; species Labrys sp. HAY1-8F. The sequence continues at coordinate 579,441 of NZ_JBPGWZ010000001.1, forward strand.
ATACCGGCCTTGACCAGACGCTCGACGCCTTCCATGCGCTGGGCGTCGGTAAGGAGCGGCCAGTCACCCATCGAGCCGCAATAGACCACGGCCGACATGCCGTCGGCGATGAGCTCCTTGCCCTTGCGCACGAGAGCATCGAAATCCGGGCTGCGGTCTGCCTTGCACGGGGTCATCAGCGCGGGGATGACACCGGAGAAAATCTTGGCCTTCATCTCGGGTTCCTCTGTTGGCCTGTCGGATAGGCTTGATCGTAGCACCGCAAGGGCGCCGGTTCCTCACCTTCGACGTCTTCATACGCGTTTGTATATTATTTGTCGACAAGAAATCGACATGCAAAGATACGAAACCCCTCTTATATGAACGATACTTATCGTAATGAATTGTTTTCGCTTGTTCTTTTCGTTTCGCGGCGAGCCGGGAAAATTGGAGAAAAACGCCTCAAAGCGCGATGTCGAGACGGCGGTCGCGGACCAGGAGCTTGCGAATTTGCTCGACGATCTGCTCGGCGTGGATCTTGGCCAGCCGTTCGGCGAGGTCGACGTCACGCGCCACGACGGCATTGATCATGTCTTCGTGCTCGTCGACGAAGCGCTGCGGCAGCCGATCGTCAAAGGATTGGTAATAAAGGCGCAGGAAGCGCCGGCCCTCGTCGAGCAACCGCTGGAACAGGCCGGCAAAATAGGGATTGCGGCCGGCTTCGGCGATGGCCGAATGGAACGCGGCATTGGTGGCGATCATCGCCAGGGCATCCTGGGCCTCGACCGCCGCGGCAAATTCTGCCTGGCGGGCGTGGATCGCGTCCAGATCCTGCTGGCGATGATGCTCGGCTGCCAGCCGTGTCGTCACCCGATACATCAGCACCAACGCATCGAAAAAGGGCGACATGTTGAGGAAATCGATGCTCGATACCATGGTCGAACGATTGGGGAGGGTGTCGATCAATCCCTCGCCGGCGAGTCGCACCAGGGCCTCGCGGATTGGCGTGCGGGACATTTTGAAGCGCTCCGCCAATTGGACCTCATCGATCGGGCTTCCGGGTGGCAGCACCAGATCGAGGATTTCGTCGCGCAGGAGGTCGTAGACCATCTTGACGCCGGAACCGCGCTTGCGCTCCGTGGACGGGCCGCCCTCTGACTTTTTCTTCATTTCAGAATCCTCTTGTCGACAAGAGGGATACTGTCGAGCGGACAAGCGATCAACCGTTTCGCGGCGATACCGTTTGCCGGTGCCGGGGAGTTGGCATTACGCTCTACCCCATGAAAGGCATAGATACTTAAGTTTTTCAGTAAATTAGAATGAATATATAATTCAAAGAATTAACTCTTGGAGAGCGACTCATGCTTCCGTGCTTTTCCTGGGGCATTAGCCGCGCACCGCGGCCCGAAAGGCGGCGGACAGAGCGGCAAGTGCTTCGCGTGGCCGGCCATTGCCAACCCGGCTATGCAGCAGCACGGGCAGGCGCGGCAAATCGGGAAGGCCGAGCCTGCGCCCCACCTCGACCGCACCGAGGGGCAGCATGCGCGGCGCCAACGCCGCGACGCCGAGTCCGGCCATGACGGCGGCGGCTACCGCCGCAACACCGCCGCCGACGAAGATCTCCGTCCAGCGTATGCCGGCCGCGTCGAGAAGCCGGCCGGCCATCACCCGCACGCCGCAGGGTTCGGCCAATGTCGCAAGCGGCAGAGGCTCGTCCGCCCGGTGCTGCCAGCCCGGCGCCGCGAACCAGCCGAGCTTTTCCTCGGTGATGATCTCGCCATCGCTTCGCCCGGCATGCAGGCGCACGATCACCGTGTCGAGTTCCCGCCGGTCGAAGCTTTGCAGCAGATCACCGGACGAGCCGATCCGGATCTCGATCAGGAGCTGCGGGTCCTGCGCATTCATGCGCGCGATCAGCGCCGGCAGTTCCGGCCCGGCGACATGATCGCTGATGCCGATGGTCAGGCGCTGACGAGCCCCAGCAAACACGCCGAGCGCGCGGTCATGCACTTCGAGAAGCTCGCGGGCATGATCGAGGAAGGTAGCGCCCTGGGCCGAGAGCTGCACATAGCGAGGTGTCCGCTCAACGAGCCGGCAGCCGAGCCTGATTTCGAGACGCTTCAGCTTCAAGCTGACGGCGGCCTGCGTCGTCTGCATGGCTTCCGCCGCCCGGGTGAAGCTGTCGAGCTCGGCAATATGGACGAAGGCCCTGATGGCATCGAGGTCGAGGGGGCGTTCCATCATTTCCAATCGTTATCATTGATATCCACTTTCATAGAATATCAAAATGTTGGGGTGGCCGCTAATCTCGAACGGAAATCATGGAGAAGAACGGATATGCCGCTTACACACATCTCGTTGCGGGCTGGAAAGCCGGAGGCCTACCGGCAAGCCATCTTCGACGGCCTCTATCGCGCGATGCGCGAGACCTTCGACGTGCCCGAGGACGATCAGTTCATGACCATCACGGAACATGAGGCCGGAAATTTCCGCTATGGCGCCTCCTATCTCGGTGTCGCCCGCAGCGACGATCTCGTGTTGATCCAGATCACCGCCAACGACACCCGCAGCAAGGAACAGAAAAAGGCGCTGTTCCGGCGGATCGCCGAACTGCTCGGCCAAGAGCCCGGCATCCGGGCCGATGACGTCTTCGTCAGTCTGGTTGAGGTTGCGAAAGCCAATTGGTCCCTCGGCCATGGCCTCGCGCAATATGCCTGAGGGGGCACCACGTCCTCGAGTGCCAGCTGCAATGCTTCACCCGCCCGGCAGGATGATGAAGCCGTCGATGGTGACGGCACCGGCCTATTGCCCGATCTGCCCGGTTGCGTCCTCTGTCGTTCCGATGACGCGCCAATGCGCCGAGCCGATTACCTCGGGACGGGTCAGAAGCTCGGCATGGGTATGGCTGCGGAAAATCGACGCTGCTGGAGGCGATCATGGGCTTCTTGCCCCTGAGCGCTGGCGAGATCACACTGGCGGGAAGGCCCCGTCCGGGCCATCGGGCGGAACGTGCTCGCCCGCGATATTGCCTATCTGCCGCAGGACATTCATTGCCCAGGACCGCTCGCAGGCAGCGATCCGCGCCCGGCTCGACAAGATCATGCCGGGCTGGGACAAGTTCCTCAAATCGGCGCGGGAAGGGCGCATTCTCTATCTCGACTCCGGTGAGGTCGCCACTCCCACCATCGCCAGTGCCGAACACACGCTCGACGCCTTCGCCGCCAGGAAGGAGTGAGCCAGGCCCCCGCGACGGCGACAGAGTTGCGCGTGGAGAGCAACGCCTTCGTTCCGATCGTAACTGGTCTCGTCGGCTCTCAGCATTCCGGCAGGTTGACGGCAAGCCCGCCGGTCGAGGTCTCCTTGTATTTGAGATTCATGTCGATGCCGGTCTGGCGCATCGTCTCGATGCAATTGTCGAGCGGCATGAAATGCTTGCCGTCGCCGCGCAAGGCCAGGCTGGCGGCGCTCACCGCCTTGATCGCACCGAGCCCATTTCGCTCGATGCAGGGCACCTGCACCAGGCCCTTGGCCGGATCGCAGGTCATGCCAAGATGATGCTCCAGAGCGATTTCGGCCGCGTTCTCCACCTGCTCGTTGGAGCCGCCGAGCGCTGCGCAAAGCCCTGCCGCCGCCATGGCCGAAGCAGATCCGACCTCGCCCTGGCACCCGACCTCGGCTCCCGAGATCGAGGCGTTGTATTTGATGATGCCGCCGATGGCGGCGGCAACCAGCAGAAAGTCGCGGATGCCTTCATGGCTCGAGCCACGGCAGTGATCGCGATAGTAGCGGATCACGGCCGGCACCACGCCGGCGGCCCCGTTGGTGGGCGAGGTGACGACGCGTCCACCGGCGGCGTTCTCCTCGTTGACCGCCATGGCATAGATCGAGATCCAGTCATTGACGACATGGGGCTGTTCGAGATTGCGGCCCTGTTCGGCTAGAAGCTGCTGATGAATGGTGCGTGCACGACGCCGCACCGACAGGCCGCCCGGCAGAATGCCGTCGTGTCGTAAACCCCGGTCGATGCAGCCGTCCATCGCAACCCAGATCGCATCGAGCTTGTCGTCGAGAGCGCCGCCGTGGACGACGCCTTCATTGGCCCGCTTCATCTCGGCGATGCTGAGATTGGCGGCGGCGCCCATCGCCAGCATTTCGGCAGCCGTACCGAAGGGATGGGGAAAGCCGAGCGCACCCGGCTCATCGGACGAAGACGCATCCTTGCTGCGCTGGGCTTCGAGTTCTTCGGCCGACAGGACGAAGCCGCCGCCGATCGAATAGAAGATCCGGCTGAGAAGCACCGCGCCCTCTGCATCCGTGGCCGCGAGGATCAGGCCATTGGCGTGGCCGGGCAGAGGTGGGCCATAGTCGAAGATGAGGTCGGTGTCGGGGGTAAAGCTCAGCGGCGGCAGGCCTGGCAGCCTGATCACGCCGGCATGGCGGAGTTCTGCTTCCTTCTCCTGTGCCAGGTCCGGATCGATGGTGGCAGGCAGAAAGCCCATCAGCCCGAGGATGACGGCACGGTCGGTGGCATGGCCGTGACCGGTGAAGGCCAGCGAGCCGTGCAGGCTGGCCTTGAGCCTGAGGCCCGTCATTGCAGGCTCGTGCCTGACCAGGGCACGCAGTTCCTCCAGAAAACGGGCCGCCGCCACCATCGGCCCCATGGTGTGGGACGAGGAAGGCCCGATACCGATCTTGAAGATGTCGAAAATCGACAGAAACATGCCAAGCTCTCTAATCAACGCTCTCTAATCAAGGCAGGCGGCCCTGAAGGACCGCCTGCCGGGCGCGTAGCTATCAACCCTTACTCGGCCGCTTCGACATAGCTTTCGAGTGGCGGGCAGGAGCAGATCAGGTTACGGTCGCCATAGACATTGTCGACGCGATTGACCGGCGACCAATATTTGTCGACCCGGAAGGCGCCGGCCGGATAGCAGGCAATTTCGCGGCTATAGGACCGGTTCCATTCGCCCACCAGATCCTCGACGGTGTGCGGCGCATGCTTGAGCGGGTTGTCCTCGGGATCGAGTTTACCCGCCACGATCGCCTCGGCCTCCGCCGCGATGCCGAGCATCGCCGCGATGAAGCGGTCGAGCTCGGCCTTGGGTTCGCTTTCCGTCGGTTCCACCATCAGCGTGCCCGCCACCGGCCAGCTCATGGTCGGGGCATGGAAACCGCAGTCGATCAGCCGCTTGGCGATATCGTCGACGCTGACGCCGGCGCGATCCTTCAGCACGCGGGTGTCGAGGATGCACTCATGCGCCACCCGGCCCTTGGCCGAATAAAGGATCGGATAGGAGGCCGAGAGGCGGTTGGCGATGTAGTTGGCGTTGAGGATCGCCACCTTGGTCGCCTGGGTCAGGCCCTCGCCGCCCATCAGCAGGCAATAGGCCCAGGAAATGAGGAGGATCGAGGCCGAGCCATAAGGCGCCGAGGATACCGCGCCCTTATCGCCGGTCTGCGGCAGGGTCGGCAGGTAAGGCGCCAGATGGGCCTTGACGCCGATCGGCCCCATGCCCGGACCGCCGCCGCCATGTGGAATGGCGAAGGTCTTGTGCAGGTTGAGATGGCTGACGTCGGAGCCGATGTCGCCGGGACGGGCGAGGCCGACCATGGCGTTCATGTTGGCGCCGTCGAGATAGACCTGGCCGCCATGGGCGTGGGTGATCTCGCAGATCTCGCGCACAGTCTCCTCGAACACGCCATGGGTGGAGGGATAGGTGATCATGCAGGCGGCGAGATTGGCCGAATGGGCCTCCGCCTTGGCACGGAAATCGGCAAGGTCGATGTCGCCATTCGCCGATGCGCCGACCACCACCACCTTCATGCCGCACATCTGCGCCGAGGCGGGATTGGTGCCATGAGCCGAAGTCGGGATCAGGCAGACGTCGCGATGATGGTCGCCGCGCGCCTGATGATAGGCCTGGATGGTCAGAAGGCCGGCATATTCGCCCTGCGCGCCGGAATTGGGCTGCATCGAGAAGGCGTCATAACCGGTGATCTGGCAGAGCTTGACCTCGAGATCGGCGATCGCCTCGGCATAGCCCCGGGTCTGGCCATCGGGTGCGAAGGGATGGACGTCGGCAAACTCAGGCCAGCTCAGCGCCGTCATCTCGGCGGTGGCGTTCAGCTTCATGGTGCAGGAGCCGAGCGGGATCATCGAGCGGTCGAGTGCGAGATCGCGATCGGCCAGACGGCGCATATAACGTGTCATTTCCGCTTCGGCGCGGTTCAAATGGAAGATCGGATGGGTCAGATAGGCTGACGTCCGTTCCAGGGTCTCGGGAAGCCGATATTCATGGGTGAGGTCGTCATCCTTGCGGTCGATACCGAAGGCGCGCCAGATGGCTTCGGTATGGCCGCGGCGGGTGCGCTCGTCATAGGCGATGCCGATCTTGCTGGTGCCAACCCGGCGCAGATTGATGCCTTCGGCCTCGGCCGCCTTCAGGATGGCGCCCTGGACCGCGCCGACCTCGACCGTCACCGTGTCGAAGAAGGTCGATGGTTCGACCTTGTAGCCCTGGCTCTCCAGGCCCTTGACCAGGCGTACCGTCTTGCGATGGACGCGCTCGGCGATCGCCCTGAGCCCGGTCGGGCCGTGAAACACCGCATACATCGAGGCCATCACCGCCAGCAACGCCTGGGCGGTGCAGACGTTCGAAGTCGCCTTTTCGCGGCGAATATGCTGTTCGCGGGTCTGCAGCGACAGGCGATAGGCGCGGTTGCCGCGCGCATCGATGGAAACGCCGACGATGCGGCCGGGCATGCTGCGCTTGAGCGCGTCGCGCACCGCCATATAGGCGGCATGCGGGCCGCCATAGCCCATCGGCACACCGAAGCGCTGGGTCGAACCGACGGCGATGTCGGCGCCCATCTCGCCCGGCGCCTTGAGGATGGTCAAGGCGAGCGGATCGGCGGCGACGCAGGCCAAGGCCTCGGCGCGGTGCAGCGCCTCGATTACGCCGCTGAAGTCATGCACATGGCCGTAGGTGCCGGGATATTGGAACAGCGCGCCGAACACGCTTGCCGGATCGAGATCGGCGAAGGGATCGCCGACCACGACCTTCCAGCCCAGCGCGGCGGCGCGGGTCTCGATCACCGCGATGGTCTGGGGATGGCAATGGTGATCGACAAAGAAGGCGTTGGCTTTCGACTTGGCGGAGCGCCGACACAGGGCCATCGCCTCGGCTGCGGCCGTGCCTTCGTCGAGCAGCGAGGCGTTAGCGACGTCGAGGGCGGTCAGATCCGAGATCATGGTCTGGAAGTTCAGCAGGGCCTCGAGGCGCCCCTGGCTGATTTCGGGCTGATAGGGCGTGTAGGCGGTGTACCAAGCCGGGTTCTCGAAGATGTTGCGCTGGATCGCCGGCGGCGTGACGGTGCCGTAATAGCCCTGGCCGATCAGCGAGATCATCACGCGGTTCTTGTCGGCGACCTCGCGCAGGCGGTTGAGCACACCGTGCTCGGACAGAGCCGGCCCCCAGGCGAGCGGAGCCTTCTGGCGGATGCCCGCCGGTACGATGGCATCGATGAGCGCGTCGAGGCTGTCGGCGCCGACCGCCTTCAGCATCTCGGTCATTTCAGCAGGAGAGGGGCCGATATGGCGCCTGTTGGCGAAATCATAGGGATCATAGGTGGTTTCGGTATGAGACATCGTACCCTCTCAGAGCAAAGCGCGTTCGAGACCGAACGCTTGTTTGCTCCAACTCCTTGTTTCCAAGCCAATTCAAAGAATTGGCTCGAGCGCCTTTGCGATTCTTGATGTTTCCGTCACATCACAAAACGCTTTAGCCGATGTGAGCTTTATAGGTGGCCTCGTCCATCAGGCCAGTCGCATCATCGGCATTGGCCAGCTTGAGACGGAAGAACCAACCACCGGCCTGCGGATCGGAATTGACGAGAGAGGGGTCGTTGACGATGGCCTCGTTCACCTCGACGATCTCGCCATCGAGCGGGCAATAGACGTCCGAGGCTGCTTTGACGGACTCGACCGTTGCCGCGACGTCCCCCTTCGACAAGTGCTTGCCGACCCCTGGCAGCTCGACGAAGACGAGGTCGCCGAGTTGCTCGGCGGCATGGCCGGTGATGCCGACCGTGGCGACGCCGTCGGTGATATCAAGCCATTCATGGTCTTCGGTGAATTTCGTCATGGTGGGCCTCTCAGCTGCGCTTGTAGCGCGGGGTGATGAAGGGAAGGGTAGCGACGACGACCGGCAGGCGCTTGCCGCGGACCTCGGCGAACAGCCGGGTGCCGGGCTCGGCGCTGGCAGTGGGAACATAGCCCATCGCGACGGGAGCGCCGAGGGTGGGACCGAAACCGCCGGACGTGACGCGGCCGATCGGCGCTGCCGCCGTCTCGTCGGCGAACAGCTCCGCTCCGTCCCGGATCGGCGCGCGGCCTTCGGCGGCGAGCCCGACGCGCCGGCGCAGCGCACCACGCTCGAATTCGGGTAGGATCACTTCTGCTCCCGGAAAGCCGCCCGCGCGGGCACCGCCGCTGCGCCGCACCTTTTGCACGGCCCATTCGAGCGCCGCCGCGACTGGTGTCGTCGAGGTGTCGATATCGTTGCCGTAGAGGCAGAGCCCAGCTTCGAGCCTCAGGCTGTCGCGTGCGCCAAGCCCGATGGGATGCACATCGGGATCGGCGAGAAGGGCCTTGGCCAGTTCTTCCGCCTGGGCCGATGGCACCGAGATTTCGTAGCCATCCTCGCCCGAATAGCCCGAACGGGAAACCAGGCAGGAGGCGCCGCGGATGGAAAGGTCTCTTACATCCATGAAGGCCATAGCGGCGACTTCTGGAGCAAGCTTGGCCAGCGCTGCCTCCGCGGACGGGCCTTGCAAGGCAATGAGCCCACGATCCGTCAGTTCCTCGATCTCGCAGTCTTTGGACAGATGAGCACGCAGATGGGCAATGTCCTGCTGCTTACAGGCCGCATTGACCACCAGGAAGAGATGGTCGCTGCGATTGGCGAACATCAGATCATCAAGGATACCGCCCCCCGCATCGGTGAAGAGCCCGTAACGCTGGCGACCCGGCTTCAGCCCGAGCACATCGACCGGGACCAGCCGCTCCAGCGCGAGCGCCGCATCCTCATATTTGCCGGATTTTGCGCGCAGCACGACCTGGCCCATATGGCCGACATCGAACAGCCCTACCAAGGCGCGGGTGTGGAGGTGTTCCTTCGCCACGCCCTCGGGAAACTGCACGGGCATGTCATAGCCCGCAAACTCCACCATTCTGCCGCCGAGCGCGGCATTGAGCGCGGTCAGCGGCGTCTTTCCAAGTTCATTCCTGCCAGGTTCAATCTTGTCGTCCATGGGCATGTCCTCGGTGGTGGTTCTTCTCAGGCCAAATATCGAAAATATGGACCCATGCGCAGGCATGGCATCCCGGGGCCGTCGACTGCGCCAACGTCTTCGGACAGCTCGGATATGCCAGATCGTTTGACATTGCAGAAATTCATAGTTCAAATGCTAGGATTGAAATTTCTCATGATAAAGCCATGCAGAATATTCCCACAGAACTCCTGCGTACCTTCGTGAAGGCCATCGATTCAGGCAGCTTCACGCGCGCCGGTGTATTGGTCGGCCGCAGCCAGTCGGCGGTGAGCCTCCAGGTTCGCCGGCTCGAGGAAATCGTGGCGGCACAGCTCTTTCAAAGGGATGCGCACAAGCTGCAACTCACCCAGGAAGGAACGTTGCTCGCCCAGTTCGCGCGCCGCATCCTGGCCTTGAACGACGAGGCGCTTGCCAGCATGCGCCAGCCCAAGGTTGCCGGGCGCATCCGGCTGGGTGCCCCCCATGAATATACGGCTTCGCTGCTACCGGACTTCCTTGGCAAGTTCGCCCAGTCCCATCCGAATGTGATGCTGGAAGTAACGAGTGACCTGAGCAAGAACCTGCTCAGCCGCCAGGCCGATGGCGATCTCGATCTCGTGATTGCTTTGCACGACGAGCCGAACCTGACGGAGGGACGCCAGATCTTCACCGAGCCGCTGGTATGGATGACGAGCGCCGACCATGAGCGCCACACCCAGAGCCCTTTGCCCCTGGTGGTGGCACCGCCGCCCTGCATCTACAGGCGCCGCATCCTGGAGACACTGAACGGGCTCGGCAGGCCCTGCCGGATCGCCTATCTCAGCTCGAGCTATGACGGCATTTCCGCCGCCGTGCGGGCGGGGTTGGGCGTGACGGTGATGGCGGAGAGTGCGGCGCCGTCGGGCGTGCGCATGCTCGGTGAGCGCGACGATTTCCCGCCGCTCGGCCATCTCGAACTCAGGCTGCACCGGCTTGCCGGCAATTCGAGCGAGGCGATCATTCGCCTCGAAGACTATATTGCCGAAAGCTTCGCCGATACCGAACTCGGGCGGGCCGGCCGGCCGCGGCCCTTGCCCCTGTCGGAATAGACCGCTTCCGATACGAATACCTTCCCCGGAATACGTCTGGGGACAGGAAAGACGGTAGGAAGACACTTCAACGCTTCTTCAACGCCTCGGCCAAGGCCGCCCCGAAAGCCCCTTGCGAGGATGGCTTGTCGGGACGGCCCTGGCTGGGACGAGGCGGATTCGGCTTGGCTTTGTCGTCGCGCCTGGCTGGCTTGTCGGAGTTGGCATTGCCGTCCCGCCGCATCGACAGGGCAATGCGCTTGCGGGGAATGTCGACTTCGACCACGCGCACTTTCACGACGTCGCCGGCCTTCACCACCTCGTGCGCGTCCTTGACGAAACGATCGGCCAATTGCGAGACATGCACCAGGCCGTCCTGATGCACGCCGATGTCGACGAAGGCGCCGAAGGCGGCGACGTTGGTGACCGTGCCTTCCAAAAGCATGCCGGGCCGGAGATCCTTGATGTCGTCGATGCCGTCGGCGAAGGTCGCGGTCTTGAATTCGGGACGGGGGTCGCGGCCGGGCTTGTCCAACTCGGCGATGATGTCACGCACGGTCGGCAGGCCGAAGCGTTCATCCACGAAAGCCTGCGGATCGAGCTTTCTGAGGGCGGCACTGTCGCCCATCAGCGTGCGCACGTCGCGCCCGCAGGCGGCGACGATCTTCTTGGCGACGCCGTAGGCTTCGGGATGCACGGCCGAGGCATCCAGCGGCTCGCTGCCATTAGGAATGCGCAGGAAGCCGGCGCATTGCTCGAAGGCGCGCGGGCCGAGGCGGGAGACTTTGAGCAGGTCCTTGCGGCTGGCGAAGGGACCGTTGGCATTGCGATGCACCACGATGCCCTCGGCGAGTGAGGCGCCAAGGCCGGAGACGCGAGCGAGCAGCGAGGCCGAGGCGGTGTTGAGATCGACGCCGACCGCGTTCACCGCATCTTCCACCACACCATCCAGCGAGCGCGCCAGGCGATATTGGTCAACATCGTGCTGATATTGCCCGACGCCGATCGATTTAGGTTCGATCTTGACCAGTTCCGCGAGGGGATCCTGGAGCCGTCGCGCGATCGAGACCGCGCCGCGCAGCGACACGTCGAGATCCGGAAACTCGGCAGCGGCCGTTGCCGACGCCGAATAGACCGAAGCGCCCGCCTCGCTGACGATGACCTTGAGCGGCTTGGGCGGGGGCAGGGTGGCGAGCATGTCGATCACCAGCCTTTCCGTCTCGCGGCTGCCGGTACCGTTGCCGATGGCGATCAATTCGATACCGTGGCGGCGGACGAGGGCGGCGAGCTCCGTCTGGGTGCCGCGCAAATCGTTCTTGGGCGGGAAGGGATAGACGGTGGTGGTGGCCAGGACCTTGCCGGTGCCGTCGACTACCGCGACCTTCACGCCCGTCCGGATGCCGGGATCGAGGCCCATGGTGGCGCGCGAGCCGGCGGGGGCCGCGAGGAGCAGGTCCTTGAGATTGCGGGCGAAGACCCGGATCGCCTCTTCCTCGGCCCGTTCGCGCAAATCGCCCATCAGGTCGACATAGAGATGCAGGGAGAGCTTGACGCGCCAGGCCCAGCCCACAACCTCCATCAGCCAGCGGTCGCCGGGAAGGCTGCCCGCGATCGCATAGGCCTGGGCGATCATGCGCTCCACCGGCTTGACCGCGGAGGCATTGTCGGCGTCGACCTCGATGTCGAGCGACAGCACCTCCTCGTTGCGGCCGCGCAGCATGGCGAGCGCGCGATGGCTGGGCACGCCCGACCATTTCTCGACATGGTCGAAATAATCGGAGAATTTAGCGCCGGCCGCCTGCTTGCCGTCGATGACGCGGGCGCGCAGGAAGGCATGTTCCTTCATGTAGGCGCGCAGCCGGCCGACCAACTCGGCGTTCTCGCTGAAGCGCTCGACCAGGATGTCGCGCGCGCCCTCCAGGGCCGCCTTGGTGTCAGGGACCTCGTCGCCGAGATAGGCAGCCGCCAGCTCCGCGGGTGCCGCCGCCCTGTCGGCGAGAACGGCCTCGGCGAGCGGGCCGAGCCCGCGCTCGCGGGCGATCTCGGCCTTGGTGCGCCGCTTGGGCTTGTAGGGCAGATAGATGTCTTCCAGCTCCGCCTTGGTGGCGGCTGCGGCGATCTTGGCTGCGAGTTCGTCGTCGAGTTTGCCCTGCTCGCGGATGGAGGAAAGAATGGTCTCGCGCCGGGCCTCGAGCTCGCGCAGATAAGCGAGGCGTTCGGCAAGATCGCGCAACTGCGTGTCATCGAGCCCGCCGGTCACTTCCTTGCGGTAGCGGGCGACGAAGGGGACGGTGGCGCCTTCGTCGAGCAAAGCGACGGCGGCCGTGACCTGCTGCGGCCTGGCGCCGATCTCGGCTGCAATGATCGTGGCCAGGCGCAGGCCGGCTCCGGTGGCGTGTTGCTTGCCGTTCATGCGCTCCTCGCTCGACAATGAGTCGCGCACCATAGGCAAGGCGGGGCGGGATCGCCATGCCTCTGGCCACCGGCCCTTGCTTCTCCACAACCTGTCTTTCGCTTGCTGTTGGAGGGGCCTCAATTCCGCCCCGGCGCCCTCTAGGCGGCACGACCACTCGGTCCTGACCTCATGGCACGACGGCTCTACTTGGCTCGAACGAGCGGGAGAAACACGCTGTCGACCCAAGCTTTCCACAAGGCGGGCGGCGGCGCCGAAAACGTCATGAGGATATGCCCCCCGAAAAGATCGCTCAGCAGGGAATCGACGGGCGGGGCGAGTTTTTCCCGATCAACCTCGCCGCGCGTCACGGCACGCTCGAGGATCGTCGGAAGCATTTGCCCATGCCCCCCCTTGATGAGCGAAGCGCGCAGGTCTTTTGGCGTGGAGGTGGTTTCGGTGAAATACGCACTCGAAAGCAGCGAGAAAGTAGCGACGATCGCGGAGGTGCGTTCCGAGGCCCGGTCCAGGAATTCCAGTAGCTCCGTGCGCAGATTGCCTCGATCCGGCACGTCAATCGGGTTTTTCGCCATTTGCTGCCGAATGGCCGCGACGACGAGGGGCGCCTTGCCGTCCCAACGACGCCCGAGCACCGGGCGGCTGGTACCGGCCCTTTCGGCTACGGCCTCCATCGTCAGCCCGGCATAGCCGCGTTCGACCAGTTCGGACCACGCTGCTTCCAGAATCGCCTGTTCGAGATCCGCTCCCCGACGTCGCTGCTGCATGAAATTCCTTACCTAAATAAGATGCATGTTCGCATCTTATTTCCACCATAATGCTATAACTAGATGCGCCAGTGTATCCTATATTTGGAGCTGGGCGTGACAAGTTTTCCTCTTTCACGGCGGCTGGCCGTGTTTCGAATCCGCACGGGCCTTGTGACATTCGGTAGGGTGAGCGAAAAGGCAACCGATCCCCACGCTGCTATGACGGCCTGTCTGCGGGATGTCCTGATACAAGTTCGGGTAACGACGGCCTGTTTGATTCTGCCTTTACTGTCCACCGGATGTGCTTCGGTTCCTCTCAAGTCTGCAGGCACGTTGACGAGCTATGACAAGCTCAGCGAACCAAAAGGACTGCTGTCAAAGTCGAGAAATTACGTCGATGCCAGTGCTTTGGCTTCCGTGAAGACTGTCGGTATCGTGCCGACCACGCTGACTCAGTCGGCCTCCGCGCGGGTGAAAACGGTGAGCGATCAGGCGATGGTTGCCAATGCGCTTGATCGCGAGATCTGCGTCGCCCTGAGCGACAAGTTTCAGGTCGTTAGACCGGGCGCGCCTGCCGACCTGATGGTTCGGACTGTGGTCACCGACATCCTACCGACCAACAGGGCGGTGGCGGTGCTCGCGACTGCCGTGACATTGGGCAGCGGCTTTGCCCTGCCGGTCAGCGTTCCCAGGCTTCCATTCGGCCTGGGTGGTCTGGCGGTCGAGGCAGAAGCCGTCGACAGCAAGGGCAACCAGCGCGCCGCTATGCTCTGGGCCCGCGGCGCCAACTCGATCTCGAACAAACCGCGCATGTCCGAAGTCGGTGACGCCTATGGCTTGGCGACGATGTTCGGGAGCGAGTTCTCCCGCATGCTCGTTACCGGAAAGGAGCCGCGCACGTTGGATATCAGGCTGCCATCCGGACAGCGGATACGATCCTGGCTGGGCGGCAAGCCGAAATATGCGACCTGCGACAGTTTCGGCCGGGCGCCAGGTCTTCTGGGCGTCGTCGCCGAAAGATTCGGGGCGCCGCCGGAATGGACCGACAAGCGCCCGCAAGCCGCCCCCCAGCGTTAGATCGGTGCTTGCTTGTATCGTGGATGCCATGGCCTCGCCTCGGCCGGCCATCGCGGGGCGCTGTCCGGGAATAGCGCCTGTGTCGCTGCCCCCCGTATTTTCTCTCGGTACCCAAGAGGCTTGCCTCAATAAAATCGATGTGATTTATTCGCGTGGCGTCACTGCGCCCATCACGAGGCGGAACCGATCCGCCCGATCGAGGAAACACCCCAGGGAGAAACAAGATGCGCAAGCGTCTGGTTACCGCGCTGCTCGCCTCGGCCGTTGCCTTCGCAACCGCCTCGTCACAGGCCGAAGACCTCGTCACCAAGAGCCGGATCGGGCCGGCCGATGCTCCGAAATCACTGACCTTCCGGCTGACGGGAGACGGGCCTGACAGCACCGACCCGGTCTGGGCGGAGGGCTACAAGAAGCTGTTCAGCGACTTCATCCAGCGCCATCCCGGCTGGAAGATCGAGCTCGAACGCATGTCCGACAATATCGGCCAGGAACAGGCCCGCATGCTCGAACAGGCCAAGGCCGGGCGAGGACCCGATTGCGCCGCGGTGGATTCCTTCGTGCTGGCCCTGTTCATCGGCGCCGGCGTGCTCAAGCCGCTAGATGCCTATTTTACGAAGGACGAGGTCAATGATCTCTTCCCCTTCGTGCGCCAGGGCATCACCGGCAAGGACGGCAAGATCTATGCCTGGTGGTGGGATACCGATCTGCGCGTGCTCTACCGCAAGAAAGACGTCGTGCCGGAGGCCCCCAAGACCTGGGACGAGTTGAAGGCAGCGGCTCTCGCCTCCAAGGAGAAGGGTATGGAGGGTCTGCTCTTCAATGCCGGGCGCTGGGAGGCCACGACCTTCGACTGGCTCGCCAATTTCTGGAGCCAGGGTGGCAAACTCGTCGACGACACCGGCAAGCCCGTCTTCGCAGAGGGTGAGAACCGCGAGAAATTCCTGAAGGCCGTCAAATATTTCAAGGAACTTGTTGATTCCGGCGCCGCGCCCAAGCGCGTCACCACCATCATGAATTATGACGAGTTGAACGCCGCGGCCGCCGCCGGGACAACCGCTCTGTTCATCGGCGGCAACTGGCAATATGGCCAGCTCAAGACCATTCTCGAACCGGAAGCCTTCGAGCAATGGACCTTCTCGGAGATCCCGGGACCGACCGCCGGCCAGAACGCCACCGGTACCGGCGGCTGGACGGTCGGAGCCTTCGCCAACGATCCCGAGAAGGTTGCCATGTGCGCGGCGATCGCCAAGGAGGTCTATTCGGGCCTGGGCAATGCCCTCCAGCAGCAATTGCCAACCTCCAAGGCGCAATATGACAAGTTCGACGTCTTCAAGACCGAGGCGAACAAGACCTTTGCGGCGGCGCTCGCCCACGGCCAGGCCCGGCCGGGCGTGCCGATCTATGCGGAAATCTCCAACCAGATCCAGGTGATGATGGGCGAAGTGCTGGCCGGCACCAAGACGCCGGAAACGGCCCTCGATGCCGCCAATGCCGCCGTGCAGGCGGCCTATACCCGGCAGAAATAGGGGAGGGGCAACCGAATCCGCGGACTGATGCCAGACAGGAGAGGGACGCCATGTCGACGACCAGGGCCGCCATCGCCGCCGTGCCGCGCCGCCAGCGAGGGCTCGGCCTTGCAGGGCGGATCGACACCAATGCCTTTTCCTGGCTGGCGCCGGCCGTCTTGCTGCTCGCCGCCTTCTATCTCTACCCGATTATCGACGTCTTCCGCCTGTCCCTGACCAATGCGACGCTGCTCAGTTCCGAGGAGCGCTACACGCTCGACACCCTCTACGCCATGCTCGGCAATGCCGCGCTCGGCGATATCCTCCTCACCACCTTCATCTTCTGCGCGGCTAGCGTGATCGGCCAGCAGGCGGTCGGCTTCGGCATCGCCCTGGTGGTGGTGCGTGGCGAGCGCCGCCGCCTTCCCGGCATGACGGTGATCCGCACCATCGTGCTGATCGCCTGGGTCATTCCCGGTATCGCCAACGGCTTGATCTGGCAGATGCTGTTCTCCGAAGCGCCGTTCGGTGCGATCAACAGCGTACTGCGCCTGATGCACATCGCCCCGGTGGCCTGGCTGTCCGATCCCACCAACGCCATGATCTCGGCCATCATCTCCAATGTCTGGCGTGGCACGGCCTTCTCGATGATCGTGTTCTATGCCGCGCTCAAGGGCATCGACCCTACGCTCTATGAGGCGGCCAATGTCGACGGCGCCAATGGCTGGCAGAAATTCCGCTTCGTCACCCTGCCGATGATGCGCAGTGCCATCCTGGTCAACTCGATCCTGATCACCATCCAAACGCTCAACACCTTTGACGCCATCATCTCGCTCACCGGCGGCGGGCCGGGCCGGGCGACGGAAGTGCTCTCGCTCTTCACCTACAACACCGTCTTCCGCAATTACGACCTCGCCGGCGGCAGTATGCTCTCGGTGCTGATGCTGGCGATCAGCCTGGCACTGGCCCTGTTCTATGCCGCCTTCCTGCCGCGTTGGGAGGATCGGACATGAAGGGCGAGCGCCGCGAGAAATGGGGCGATGTCGCCACCTATATACTGGCCGTGCTGATCGCCGCCTTCTTCCTGACGCCGCTTCTATGGCTGCTGTCGCTGGCGCTGCGCTCGCGCCAGGAGGTCTTCCTCGGGGCTGCCCGCTTCATCCCCAAGCGCCCGACGCTCGCCAATTTCGCGCAGGTGCTGAGCGATCCCACCTTCCTGGTCTATCTGTGGAACGGTCTGAAGCTCTCGGCGCTCGGGGGGCTCGGCTGCCTCGCGGTGGCTGCACCCGCCGCCTATGCCTTTTCGCGCTTCTGGTTCGCCGGCCGCTCGGCCCTGATGATGGCGATCCTCGCCTTTCAGATGGTCTCGCCGCTGGTGATCCTGGTGCCGCTCTATCGCTATATGAGCGATCTCGGCCTGCTCAACAGCCATTTCGGCGTGATCATGGTCTATATCGCCGTGGGCATTCCCATGTGCACCTGGCTGCTCAAGAGCGCCATCGACGCCATTCCGCGCGAATTGGAGGAGGCGGCCGCCATCGATGGCTGCAGCCGCTTCGGCATCTTCTGGCGCATCACTTTGCCGCTGATCACGCCGGGCATCGCCTCGGCCTTCATCCTGATCATGATCCTCAACTGGTCGCAGTTCCTGATCCCCTTTCTGCTGCTCAACAAGGATCCGCAGCTGCCGATTTCGGTGGCGATCTTCAATTTCGCTGGCACGTCCAATGCCTCCACCACCCAGGTACTGGCGGCTGCCTGCCTGGTGGCGGTGGTGCCGGCCATCATCGCCTTCGTGGCGCTGCAGCGCATGGTGGTAGGAGCGCTAACTGCCGGAGCAGTTAAAGGTTAGATCGTAACATATTGTTTTATCTAGGAGTTTAAGATGTCACTCACGATCCAGCAGCGGATCGATCGCCTGAATGTCCGCGTGCTCGAGCTCGGTTTCTGGCGAGAGCACGAAAAGGTTGCCATCAAAGGCTGGACTTTCAATGGCGAACCGATCGCTCTCGGTGCCGACTGGCCCAGGCGCGACGGTGTCGTGCATTTCATGGCCAAGGCCGAGGTGCCCCAGTCCTGGCCGCTGGAGGAGACTCGCCTGATCCTCGATCTCGGCGGCGAGAGCCTGATCACGCTGAAGAGCGAGGCGGGACAGAAGCGCTACGGCCACGATCCCTATCATCAGGAATATCCGGTGCCCGGCCGGCATTTCTCGATCGAGACGGACAGTGTTGCCCGGCTGCCCTTCGGCGAGCCGGTGCCCGAGCCTCGGCTGGTCGCGGCACGCCTCGTGCGCCTCGAACCATCCGTGCATCGCCTGCGCCTGATGCTCAAGCAGGTGGCCGAGGTGGCGCACCTGCTGGGCGACCACGAGGTCGTGCCCCATCTCGTCGGCGCAGCGGAGCGCACTTATGCTGCGCTCGACTGGCCCTCGGCGACCTCGGACTATGTGGCACGCATGGGCGACTACACTCAGCAGCGCTCGATCTGGCAATTGCCGGCACTGAAACCGAACCCTGACGGGCTGCGGCAGGACCACCGCGCCAGCGTGGCGGCGGCCCATGACAGACTGGTGGCCGAATTGCGCGCGCTCAAGGCCCGCTTTCCTCAGCAGGGCAAGCTCGGCATCACCGGCCATGCCCATATCGATCTCGCCTGGCTCTGGCCCTATGACGAGACCCGGCGCAAGGCCCGGCGCACTTTCCACACCGCGCTACGCTTGATGGAGCAGTTCCCGAGCTTCATCTTCAACCAGTCAACGGCCGCCTATTATGCCCAAATCGAGGAGGACGATCCGGCACTGTTTGCCGATATCGTCGCCGCCGTGAAGAAGGGCCAATGGGAGACCATTGGCGGCATGTGGGTCGAACCCGATACCAACATGCCGACCGGCGAGAGCTTCGTGCGCCAGATCCTGTATGGCCAGCGCTATTTCCTGCGCCAATTCGGCGTGCGCCATCGCGTCTGCTGGCTGCCGGATTGCTTCGGCTTCTCGCCGGCTCTGCCGCAACTGCTCAGGCAGGGCGGCATGGATTCCTTCTTCACCATCAAGGTGAACTGGTCGGAAACCAACCGCTTCCCGCACGACCTCTTCTTCTGGGAAGGCCTCGACGGCAGCCAGGTGATTGCCCACACCTTCGACAATCCACTGCACGGCTATAATGGTTCGACTGAGCCGGCGGCCATCATTCCGACCTGGAAGAATTTCCGCCGCAAGGACATCCATGATGAAAGCCTGCTCGCCGTCGGTTATGGCGATGGCGGTGGTGGCACCACGCCCGAAATGCTGGAACGCCAGGCCCAGCTCGTCGATTTCCCGGCGATCCCGGCGCTCAGGCCGGTTCGGGTCGAGGATTTCTACGCTCGTATACACGATGAAGTGCCGGCGGAGAAAATCCCGGTCTGGTCTGGCGAGATCTATCTCGAACTGCACCGGGCCACGCTGACCACGCAAAGCCACACCAAAAAGCTGCATCGCCATGCTGAACGGGCGCTGATCACGGCCGAGACCGTCGCTTCATTGGCGGCGTTGCTCGGCGGCCCTCTGCCCGAGAGCCTTGAGCCGGCCTGGCGCAAGGTGCTCAAGAACGAATTCCACGACATCCTGCCGGGCTCGGGCATTCGCGAGATCTACGAGGATGCTGAGCGCGAACTCGGCGAGGCGCTGGCGACCGGCCGTGAAGCGCAGGAGGCCGGGCTCGCGGCAGTGGCGGCGCAGCTACCAAAGAGCGGGTCGACGGACGTGCTGGTGGTGGTCAACCCTGATCTCCATGCGCGACCCATCCGCTGCGAAATCGGTGGTGTTCCCCTTGCACCGGAAGGGACGGTGCCCCCGCTCGGCATTGCTGTTCTCGACCGCGGCGGGCTACATCCGTCAGATGGCCTCACTGTCTCGAAGATCGGCCTCGAAAACCGCTTTGTGCGGGTTGCCCTCAATGGCGACGGCACGCTCGCCAGCCTCTACGACAAGCGTGCCGGGCGCGAGGCGTTGGCCGGCCGTGGCAACCAGCTCTGGGCCTATGCCATGGACAAGCCGCGCAATTGGGATGCCTGGGACATCGAGGACGACTACACCGCCAATGGCCAGGAGCTGACGGCGGTGGAGGCGATCGACGTCGTCGAGACCGGTCCGCATCGCGTCGCCGTCAGGATCGTGAGGCGCTTCCGCGATTCCACCATCACCCAGACCCTGCGGCTATGGGCGAACTCGCCGCGCCTGGAGATCAGGACCGATCTCGACTGGCATGACCGCCGCGTGCTGCTCAGAACCCTGACGCCGGTGGCGGTGCGTTCGGACTTCGCCACCTTCGAATGTGCCTTCGGTGTCGTCAGGCGCTCGACCCACGACAACACCTCCTGGGAGAGCGCCCAATATGAGGTGCCGGCCCATCGCTTTGCCGATCTGTCGGAGCCGGGTTTCGGCGTCGCCATCCTGAACGACGCCAAATATGGCCACAGCGTCAAGGGCAATGTGCTCGGGCTGAGCCTGGTGCGCGCACCCATCTATCCCGATCCGCTGGCCGACGAGGGCGAGCAGAGCTTCCTTTATGCGCTCCTGCCGCATCAGGGCAGCTGGCATGAGGGCGGCGTGCGCGAGGAGGCGCTCGATCTGAACCAGCCGTTGCTGGCGCTCGCCACCACCGGCCTCCAGCCCGGGTCGCATCAGCCGCTCGCCGTCGAGGGCATCGCGGCCGGGCTCGGCGGTCTCAAGCAGGCCGAAGAGGGTGGGGGGCTCATCCTGCGCGTCTATGAGCCCGCCGGCGCCCGCGGTGCCTTTGCCGTCAAACTGGCCACGGGCTGGCGGCTCGGCGATGCCGTCGATATCCTCGAAGAGCCGGTGTCGCGTGCCGACGGCCCGGATCTCAAGCCTTTCGAAGTGCGCAGCTGGGTGCTGAAGAAAGGCTGAACGGCTACCGCAGAGTGGCTTCCTGGGAGCGCGGACGTCCCTACGACACTCAAGTGAGAGTCGGACGATCCGCTTTTCCCTCTCATCGAGCACCTCCTTTCCGAGAGCGGGCGGGGACCCCGCGCTGCCAGGAGAATGCCCACACCGAGCGCCATGGTTGACAAGATGGGATACCGTGCGGCTTGATCGGTCCGGATATGAAGTCTTCCCTCCTGCCGGGCGAACTCGCCGGCTCCAATTCCGGCCATGCCGCGAGCCACAATCAGGCTGTCATCCTGCGCACCATTCGCTGGAGCCAGCCGATCTCGCGCACCGAGCTCGCGCGGCGCTCCGGCCTCAGCAAGCAGGCCGTTGCCCGCATCACCGAAAAGATGCTCGACGACGGGCTGATCATCGAGGCGCGCCGGCGCTACGGCATGCGTGGGCAGCCGGCGATCGAGCTCGAAATCAATCCGGAAGGCTGTTTTTCGGTGGGTATCGGCCTCGGGCGCGATCACCTCACCATCGTCGCCGTCGATGCGCTTGGCACGGTACGCGACCGGCTCCATCGGGAGATACGCTATCTCCTACCTGACGCCTTCTTCGCCGAAGTGAAGGAAGCCCTGAAGACCTTCCGCCGCCGCCATGCCATCGACGAGAACCGGCTGGTTGGCATCGGCCTCGCCATTCCCGACCTTCTGGGTGAGATCCCCTTCATCGGCATGCCCGAGGCCTATTCCGTCTGGGAAGAGACGGATATCCGCGCCCGCTTTGCCGCCTTCACGGAACAGCCCGTTTTCATCGACAATGATGCGACGGCTGCGGCGATCGGGGAGCTCACCTACGGGCTCGGCGTGGAGATTCGCAGCTTCTTCTACATCTTCATCGGCGCGGGACTCGGCGGAGGCATCGTGCTCGATGGTGCCTGCTATCACGGCTCGAGCGGCATCAGCGGGGAAATCGGCTGGCTGCCGCTGTCGCCGGCGGGTGGGCGGGAAGGCGACGGCGTCCAGCCGCTCGGTCAGCTCGTCTCGCTGCTGCAGCTCTACGATTTTCTCGCCAGGCACGGCATCGCCGTCGCGCAGCCGCAGCAATTGCTGGCCCTCGACGAACGCGGTCGGGATCTGGTGGTGATCTGGCTGCGCATGGCCGCCCGGCATCTGGCCGAGGCAGCCATCGATATCGGCCTCCTGATCAATCCCGATGCGGTGCTGATCGGCGGTCGCCTGCCGGTGACCTTGATGGACAAGCTGCTGCTCTTCGTTCACGAGGAGCTTGCGCGCGATCCAAGGCCGATGCCACCGGTCTATCGTGCCGGTGGTTCGGAAGATGCGGCGGCGCTGGGGGCGGCAACCATGCCGCTCGCCCACGCCCTCAGGCTGGAGGCGGCCGATCCGGCACAGCGGACGCGTTCGCCCTTGCGTGCCCGCGATCTTCGCTAACGTTCTGGCGGACAAGGACGGTCCGGCGCATGTCCGGCAGCAGGATGTCGAGGAAAGGAATCGCCGCCATCCCTTGAGCCACGCCCTGCTCGGACAGCGTACTGCAGCGGATTTCCGGCAACCAGAACGGGTGTGTCGGGTCGATCATCCGGCTCCGGCGCAGCACCTGCAGGCGTGCGGCAAGCGCTTCCAGAAGCGGCGTCGGCAGGCGGCCGCCCACCACGATCAGGCGCGGTCCGATGAAGGCCGCCATGGCGATGATCATGTCGGTCAGATGCTCGGCGGCATCGTCGAGCCATTGCTGCACGGCAGGGTCCGACAGATCATGGCTGGGCAGGCGGCTGGTCGCCGCCACCTCGTCGAGATAGCGCCCGTCGCGGCCGGTGCGCATCAGTCCGACCAAGCCAGCCTTGTGCTCCGCACCGTCGAAGACGGTGCCGCCGATGATCATGCCGGCGCGAACGGTGGCGCCGAGCAGGACGAAGACGAAACTATCATCGGCCGTTGCAATCCCGGATTGCCTCTCGCTGATCGCTGCGGCGACCGTATCGCGTTCGACGATGGCCCGGTAGGGAGAAAGCGCGGCACGGATAGCCTCGGCATGTTCGCCTGCCGTCACTCCGATGCCGAACAGACGGCCGCCCGGCGCCGCCGTCGAGAGCCGGGAGGTCGCCCGCCGGATCCAGGTGGCGGCCTCGGCCGGTTCGCGCACCGAGCCCGGCGCTTCCTCGGCAAAGAGGAGCGTGCCGGCAAGATCGGTGGCGATCAGCCTCGCCCGCTCGCCGGCGAGGTCAACACCGATCGACACGGCGCTGCCCTGGCGAATGGCGAAGCGGTTCGAACGCGCCGAACTATTGGTCTCGATCAGGCCTTCGCCGGTCAGGCGGCGAAGGATATTGGCGATGCCCGGCACGGTGAGGCCGGTGACATGGGCGAGTTCGAGCCGCGTCATCGCACCGCCGCGCCGCAAGGCCTCCAAGGTGACGCGCAGATTGTGATCGGCGGCCTGTACCAGATTGAGGCCCGAAGTCTGGTCGCGCCTTTCGGGAAAACGCACGGGAAGCGGGGGGCTGCGATCGATCGGCATGGCTTCTTCGTCAGAAAGCTCGAGACGGGACTCCACCGACGATAGCCCATTGGTGCCCGCCAGGGCAGGGCTCGCCTGCGCGAAAGTGCGAAATCCTGTGCGTGCGACCGCGTAAATCACCCGCAAAGGCCATGTGGCTATAGTCGCCGAATCTCGGCACCGCCATCATGCGCCGAATACTCGTTCGACTGCACCAGAGGAAATGAAGAATGGCGAATAATGGTCACGCCAAGATAATTCCCAGAAGAACACCAGAATCAGCGGTCATGCTGGCAAGTGTCAAGCGGGCGATGGCGATCACTGCCGCCCTCAACCGCTTGACGTTCAACGATGCGGATGAAGTCCGGGCGTTGTTCAGCGACCTCATCGGCAGGAAGGTGGACGACAGCTTTATGTTGATCCCGCCATTCTACACCACCGGTGGGACGGACATCCGCGTGGGGTTCAACGTTTTCGTCAATCAGAACTGTACATTCTACGACCTTGGCGGGCTGGATATTGCCGATGACGTGATGATTGGCCCGAATGTAAGCATCCTCACATCCAGCCACCCCGTCGAGCCTTCGCAACGGCGCGCCTCCGTCATCGCAAAGCCCGTTGCGATTGAGAGGAATGTCTGGATCGCAGCCGGCGTGACGATCATCGGTGGGGTCACGATCGGCGAAAACTCGGTTGTTGCGGCGGGTTCCGTGGTCACCAGGGACGTGCCCCCAAATATGCTCGTCGCAGGCAACCCGGCCAGGATCATTCGTTCGATTGGCGACTGAGGGCGCTTCCGCGAGAAACCCGTTCCAAGCAATGCGCCCGGCCTTGATGTCGGTTGACTTTCCGATGGTAAATCTATTTTCTTTTAGGAAAATAACTTTCCAATGAGAGGAGGGCGCCTTGAAGCTGTTCATCGCCGGTCTCGATACCGAGACCAACACGTTTTCGCCGATGCACACGGGCTATGAATCCTATGCCGAGAATCTGATTGCCCATGGCGATGCCACTTCGAGGCCGCTGAATTGCTGCTCGGCGCAGCTTGCCATCTGGCGAGCCCGAGCCGAGGTGCGGGGATGGCATGTAGCCGAGAGCCTGTGCGCCGTGGCCGAGCCCGGCGGTGTCACCACGCGCTCGGTCTATGAGGCCTTCCGCGATGAGATCCTGCGCGATCTCGCCACCGCCATGCCGGTCGATGCCGTCCTGCTCGCTTTGCATGGGGCCTGCGTGGCCGAGGGCTATGACGATGTCGAGGGCGATCTTCTCGGCCATGTTCGCGCGCTGGTGGGACCTGACGTGCCGGTGGGTGCCGAACTCGACCTGCATTGCCACCTCACCGCACGCATGCTTGATCAGGCCACTTTGCTGGCGACCTATCTCGAATATCCCCACACTGATATCGAGGAACGGGCCGACCATTTGTTCGGGCTTATGGCCCAGGTGCTTGCCGGCGAGGCCCGTCCTGTGATGGCGCTGTTCGATTGCCGGATGATCGGCACCTTCCGCGTCCATGAGCAGCCCTTGCGCGACCTCGTCGACCGCATGAAGGCACAGCAGGGGCGTGACGGCATCCTGTCCGTCTCCTTCGGACATGGCTTTCCCTGGGGCGATGTCGCCGATGTCGGCGCCAAGATGCTGGTGGTAGCCGATGGTGATGGACGGCAGGCACGGGCAGTGGCTGCCCACTTCGGCCAGGAGATCTTCGCACAGCGCCACAGACTGCAGCCGGATTATCTCGACATGGACGAGGCGCTCGATCGGGCCTGCGCCATCGAGGGCGGTCCCGTCGTGCTGGCCGACGTCTCCGACAATGCCGGTGGCGGCGCGCCGGGCGACTCCACCTTCCTGCTCCGTCGTGTCATCGAGCGCGGCATTCGCAATGTCGCGAGCTGCCTTTATTGGGATCCGATCGCCGTGAGGCTTTGCCGGGAGGCGGGCGAGGGAGCCACGCTGCCGCTCAGGATCGGCGGCAAGATCGGCGTCGCTTCCGGCGATCCGATCGATCTGACCGTCACGGTCCGGCGCGTCGCTTCCGGCATCACCCAGCGTTTCGGCCAGGTGCCGATTGCGATCGGCGATGCGGCCTGGGCCAGCGCCGACGGGATCGATCTCGTGCTCAACAGCGTGCGCAGCCAGGCCTTCCATCCCGAATGCATGACCGCGCTCGGTCTCGATCCGGCCACGCGCAAGCTCGTGCTGGTCAAATCGATCAACCACTTCCGCGCGGGTTTCGAGCCGATTGCTCGCGAGATCCTGTATGTTGCGACACCAGGGGCTCTGCAGCCGCGGTTCGAGCGCATACCCTACACCAAGCTCGCGCGGCCTTATTGGCCCAAGGTGGACGACCCCTTTGCCGAGGCTGGCACCTGACGGAACAGCGCCCCGATGCAGTAGCCACTACGAATATATAATTATTCGTTTTTTCAATAAATTAGTAGAATTATCTAATGTATTTTTTATCGAAGACTCCCTGACCATCGGCGGGATACCCTAGATTGCCGCCTTCAACTCTGCAGCCCTGTGGCAGCGCACCCGGCGCCCCTCCATGGCGGCAATGGCCTCGTCATAGACCGTCAGTGCCTGGGGCCTGTCGCAGCCTGCGGCGGCGGATTGGCAGCGTTCACGATAGAAGCAGCCGGCGGGCAGCACCCGGTTGTTGGGCAGTTCGCCGACCCGGTTTGCCGCAAGCTGGGGCAATGGGTGCTCGAGGCTCGGCACCGTTGCCAGCAACGTGCGGGTATAGGGATGGGCGGGCTGCTCCAGCACCGCCTGCGCTGGGCCGGATTCGACGATCTGGCCGAGATACATCACTGCGACGCGATCGCAGAAATGACGCACCAGCGAGACGTCGTGGGAGATCAGGAGATAGGCGAGATTGCGCTCGCGCTGCAGCTTGTGCAGCAGATTGATGATCTGCGCCTGCACGGAGACGTCGAGCGCCGAGGTCGGCTCGTCGAGGATCAGCAGGTCCGGATCGGTGCTGATCGCCCGGGCTACGGCGATGCGCTGGCGCTGGCCGCCGGAGAAGGCGTGTGGCAGGCGGTCGAGAAGCTCTGGTCTCAGGCCCACCGCCGCCGCGAGTTCGGCGGCGCGCGCCCTGAGGGCCGCCCTGGTCATGCCGCCGCGCACATGCAGCGGTTCGGTGATCAAGCGCCATACCGGCATGCGCGGATCAAGCGAGGATTGCGGATCCTGAAAGACGATCTGCATGCGCTGGCGGATGTCGCGCTGCGCCTGGCCCTGCGCCAGGCGCAATTCGGCGCCGCCGATCAGCACGCGTCCAGAGCCGTGGCCGACAAGGCCGATGATCGCCTGGACCAGGGTGCTCTTGCCGCAGCCGGATTCACCGACAATGCCGAAGCTTTCGCCCGGTCGCACGACGAGGTCGACGCCGTTGACGGCATGGACATAAGGTCTCTCACGCTCGAACCAGCCGCGCGGCAGAGGAAAACGGACACGCAAGTCCTCGACGGCGAGCAGGGGCGCCTCCGTCACGAGGCGCTCCCCTGGTGCCGAATGGCCTGGCGCTGCCAGCAGGCGACGAGACGTTGCGGGGCCGGGGAGGTCGACTGCGGCTTGGTCAGGCATCGGGCGGTGGCCTCGGGACAGCGGGGACGGTAGAAGCAGCCTTCGGGCGGATCGAACAGATTGGGCACCGTGCCGGGAATGGCTTCCAGCTCGGCCTTGGGCGCGACGCGCTCCGGCAGGCAGCGCAGCAGAGCCTGGGTATAGGGATGCTGCGGCTCCTCCAGCACGGCGCGGGTCGGGCCTGCCTCGACGATGCGTCCGGCGTACATGACGTAGAGGCGATCGCACAGCTGCGACACCACCGCCATGTTGTGGGAGATGAACACGACGGAGGTGCCGGTGCGGCGGGCGCGGTTCTGGATGAGCCGCAGGATGACCGCCTGCACGGTCACGTCGAGCGCCGTGGTCGGCTCGTCGGCAATGATCAGGCCTGGATTGCAGGAAAACGCCATGGCGATCAGGACGCGCTGGCGCATGCCGCCGGAGAGCTCGAAGGGATAGGCCCGCATCACCCGTTCCGGTTCGGGGATGAGCATGTCGGCCAGGATGGCCCGGGCGGTTCGCTCGGCCTCGTCCCGGCCGACCTGCTCATGCCGGCGGATCACCTCGACGAGCTGCCGCCCTATGCGGATGGTCGGGTTGAGGGCGTTCATCGGCTCCTGGAAGATGGTCGAGACCAGCTTGCCGCGCACATCCTGCAGCGTTGCCTCATCCATGGCAAAGGGATCGCGGCCGAACAGGCGGATGCTGCCGGCAGTAACGCGATAGCCCCCTTGCGGGAGCAGGCGGGTCGCCGCCATGGTGGTGACGGACTTGCCGCAGCCGGACTCGCCGACGAGGCCGACGATCTCGGCTTGGCCGACCTCGATCGAGACGTCGTCGAGCGCTTTGATGGCGCCGCCATAGGTCGGAAATTCCAGCGACAGGCCGCTGATCGACAGCGGCAGCGCGGAGGGAGCAGTTGCGGCGGCCATCAGCGCGACCTCATTTTGGGATCGAGGAGGTCGCGGATACCATCGCCGAGCAGGTTGCAGCCCATGGCCGTCACCAGGATCGCAAGGCCCGGAAAGGTGCTGTACCACCACTGGTCGAGGATGAAGCGGCGGCCGCTGCTGACGAGCGCGCCCCATTCCGAGGTCGGCGGTTGCGCCCCGAGCCCGAGAAAACTGAGGGCGGCGGCGATGAGGATGATGTTGCCGAGATCGAGCGTTGCCTGCACGATCAGAGGCGACAGTGCGTTGGGCAGCACATGCCAGCGCAGGATATAGAAGGGCGAGGCCCCGTAAGTGCGGGCTGCTCGCACATAGACCCTTTCGCGCAGCGACAAGGTCTGGCCGCGCGCCAGCCGGACATAAGCGGGAATGCGCACGATGGCGACTGCGAGCATGGCGTTGACCAGGCTCGGTCCGAGTGCGGCCGCCAGAGCCATGGCGAGCACCAGCGCGGGCAGTGCCAAGAGGACGTCCATCAGCCGCATGATGACGGTGTCAAGACGGCCGCCGAGGATACCCGACAGGCAGCCGATCAGCGCGCCTCCGATGGTCGAGATCGCCACGATGAGAAAGGCGGCGCCGCAGGAGGCGCGCGCACCATAGATGACGCGAGAGAACAGGTCCCGCCCGACTTCGTCGGTGCCGAACCAATGGGCCGCGCTCGGCGGCTTCAGGCGCAGGGACAGGGCGACCTTGTCGGGATTGTAGGGTGCGAGCAGGGGTGCCGCGGCGATGATCACCAGGACCATGAGGACGATGGCAAGGCCGATCACGGTCAGGGGTTGCCGGCGCGACAGATAGCCGAGATAGGCAAGGCGTTCGCGCAGCTTCGAGGGAGAACGTGCACTGGTCGCTTCGGGCGCCTGCATGGTCATCAGCCGATCTCCCTGATTTGCGGGTCGGCGGCCATATAGGCCAGGTCGATCATGAGGTTGATCAGGACATAGCCGATCGAGGCGACCACGGTGAAACCCATGATGGCGGGGAAATCGAGGGTCTGGATCGAAGTCACGACATAGCTGCCCATACCCGGCCAGGCGAAGATCGTCTCGGTCAACACGGCGCCATAGAGCAGGTCGCCGAGAGCGAGCCCGAGCAGGGTGATGGAAGGGATCAGCGCATTGCGCAGGGCATGATTGAAAATGACGGCCCGCCGGCGCAACCCGCTCGCCCAGGCGGTGCGGATATAGTCCTCCTGCAGCACTTCCAGCATCGAGGCGCGGATCTGGCGGGTGATCACGCCCAGATTGGCGAAAGCGAGCACGACGCTTGGCAAAATGAGGTGGCGGACGGCGCTTGCAAAAGCATCGAGGCGTCCCTGGAGCAGGGAATCGACCAGGAAGAAGCCGGTCATCGGCCGCAGCGGCGGAATTTCCATGGCGAGACGGCCGCCACCCGGCAGGATCTGCAGCTTGGCGTAGAAAAGCAGGATCAGGATCAGGCCGAACCAGAACACCGGCATGGAAATGCCGCAGACCGAGACCACCCTGGCAATCTGGTCGACCAGCCCGTCCTTCTTCACCGCCGATGCCACGCCGAGGGGAACGCCGATCAGCACCGCCAGGAACAGGGCTGTGATACCCAGTTCCAGCGTTGCCGGCAGGAAGGTGGCGATATCGGCGGCGACCGACCGGCGGGTTCGCAGCGAGGTGCCGAGATCGCCCTGGACGAGCTTGCCGACATAGATCGCGAACTGATCCGTCACCGGGCGATCGAGGCCGAGATCGCGGCGGACATTTTCGAGCGTCTCGGCACTGGCCCGATCGCCGGCGATCAGCCGGGCCGGATCACCGGGAATGAGATGGGAAATGACGAAGGTGATGACGACAACGCCAAACACCACCAGGAACAGGAACAGACCGCGCTGGCCAATGATGCGCGCGAATGTCATCGGCTTGTCTCTCCTTGCTGGGGTGCCTGGTGAGGCTTGGCCATCCTGCGATCTAACGCAAACGGAGCCGATGGCACCGCGTACCACCGGCTCCGGCTATCGTCAGTCCGCCTTGGACATGGCTGCGAAATTATAGACCTGGATCAGCATGGGATTGTAGACATAGCCCTTCACCGCAGCCCGGCGGGCGAAGATGTCGTTCTTCTGCACGAGATAGAGATAGGGCGCGTCCTGTGTCGACAGCTTCTGAGCCTCCAAATAGAGCTGCTGGCGCTTGGGCTGGTCGACGATGCTGCCGGCCTCGCGGATCAGCGCCGTGACCTTGGGATTGTCGTAGAAGGCGCGATTGCCGGGGGCGCCCTTGCGGTCTGGATCGAACCAGTAGTTCATGAACATGTAGGGGTCGGCGAAATCGGGGGTCCAATCGCCGGCCGCCAGCTCGAAATTGCCGTTGGCCACCATTTCGCGCTTGGTGGTGTCGGCCAGCGATTGCAGATCGAGCTTGATGCCGACATCAGCGAGATTGGCCTGCAGCGCCAGACCCACCGGCTCCCAGATCGGATTGGCCTGGGAGAAGGTATAGGTGAAGTGCAGATTCGACTGCCCGGCTTCCTTCAGCAGGGCCTTGGCCTTTTCCGGATCGTAGCTGTACTGGAAGCCCGAGGGGTCATGGCCCCACATGCCATCGGGTACGGCGCCGCGCATCTGTTCGGCCTGGCCCAGCATGATGCCTTCGACGATACCCTTGTAGTCGACGGCATAGGAAATCGCCTGGCGCACGCGTGGGTCGTTCAGCGGCGGTTTGGTGTTGTTCAGATAGATATACGTGACGTAGAGGCTCGGATTGCTCTCCACGACCACGGAGGATTCCTTGCCGAGCGCTTCGGCCTGCTCGACGGGAACCTGCTCGATGATGTCGGCATCGCCATTGAGAAGCTGCAGCCGGCGCGCCGAGATGTCACCGACGATACGCACCACCACCTGCTTGAAGGCGGGCGCGGGGCCGGCATAATGGCTGTTGCGCTCCAGCACCGTGCTCTGGTTGCGCTCCCAGCTGGCAATGCGGAAGGCACCGCTGCCGGCGCTGTGCTCGGCGAGCCAGGCTTTGGCCATGTCGCCGTCCTTCTCATGCGCCATCACCTTGGGATTGACGATGGCCGCACCTGAGGTGGCGAGGGCCGAAAGGAAGGGCGAGAAGGGCGCTGACAAGACGAAGCGGACTGTCATGGGATCGACGATCTCGACGGTCTTCAGCGTGGGCAGGGCGTCCGAAGGGCCGGCCTTCAGCTTCATCAGGCGGTCGAAGCTGAACTTGACGGCGGCGGCGTCGACCGGCGAGCCATCGTCGAATTGATGGCCGGGCGCCAGCTTGAAGGTCCACACCAGCTTGGCATCATCAACCGTCCAGCTTCCGGCCAGCTCTGGTATCACCTCGGTGGAGCTGCCCTTATAGGCGACCAGCCGCTCATAGGCGGCATAGGTGAAGGTATAACCCTTATTGTCGATCTCGACGCCGGGGTCGGCGGTGGGTGCATCCTCGGATCGCGCCACTACCAAGACGTCCTTGGCTCCCGCCATGGCGCCTTGGCTGAGGCAGGTGGCGAGAAGCAGGGCGAGCCCTATGGTTTTGAGTTGAGTCGAGATCATGCGCCCTCTCCGGCATTGGATGGATGAGATCTGTGCCGGTTTCCGGCTTGGTGATCCATCGCGTAAGAATGCCGCGATTTTTCCGAAGCGCAATCAATTTTTCTGATGCTATATGTCGCCGGCAGTCTTTTTCGCACGCGGTTTGCGTGCAGCGGGTCCCGGCCTGGCATCCTGGGTGGCGGCAATTAGGTCGGTCTCGCTGATCGAGCAGATGCAGAGCACGCGAGCCGGCTCCTCACTAACCGAAATATAGGCGTGCCCCATGGCGGCATCGAAATAGCAGGATTCGCCGGCCTTCAGCCGCACCGGCGCGTAGTATTCGGTATGCAATTCGAGTTCGCCTTCGAGCACATAGGTGTATTCTTCCCCGACATGGCGGATGAAGGGGCCGAATTCGGTCATGCTTCTGGCGTGGGCGAGGGCCATGATCGGCACCATCGCCTTTTTCGAAATGTCCGTGCAGAGGTAGAAATAATCGTAATTGCTGGTCTTGATCGGCCGCCCTTCGCCGATTCGGCTAATGGCCCGGCGGGCCAGCGGCGCCTGGCTGGCCTCGGCCGTGCGGGTGCCGAACAACTCGACGATGTCGACGCCGAGCCCTTCGGCGAGCTGGATCAGCCGATCATAGGTGAGCGACATCTGGTTGTTCTCGACCTTGGACAGGGTCGAGACCGCCAGCCCGGTCATCGCACTCATCTGCGACAGGGTCCACTGGTTGCGGATTCGTATGTCCCGAAGGCAATCGCCCAGGCTGGCCTTGGCCTCCGTCGCGGATGCTGGCTTGGCGGGAAGTTTGATCGGTGGCCTGCTCTGATTTTTCATCACGATAATGATAACGCAGACAGGTTCTTGCGCAAATCGGAAAAATAATTGATCAATAGGAAAATTATCTTTCCAGCGGGATTGGCAGTGGGCAAGGCAGCGTTCGATTTCGTCATTATCGGCGGCGGCATGGCGGGGGCGTCCCTGGCCTATGAACTGGCGGAGACCGACCGCGTGTTGCTGATCGAGCGCGAGCAGTTCTGCGGCTATCATACGACCGGCCGGTCGGCAGCCCTGTTTTCCGAAACCTATGGCAACGCTACGATCCGGGCGCTGACGCGGGCCAGCCGCGGCCTTTACGAAGCGCCGCCTGCCGGATTTGCCGATCTTCCCCTGTTGACGCCGCGGCCGGTTCTGTTCATCGCGCGCGCCGATCAGGTAGCACGCCTTGCCGCCTTCACCGACATCCTCGCCGAGGCGAGTGGCAAGAAGCCGACGGTGCTCGATACCGCTCAGGCGCGTGCGCATGTGCCGATCTTGCGGAC
Organism: Labrys sp. HAY1-8F; assembly: GCF_056754975.1. NCBI lineage: Bacteria > Pseudomonadati > Pseudomonadota > Alphaproteobacteria > Hyphomicrobiales > Xanthobacteraceae > Labrys > Labrys sp. HAY1-8F. Next base: position 612,301 of record NZ_JBPGWZ010000001.1, read on the forward strand.
CGATTATGTCGCCCAGGCGCTGCTCGACGGCAGTTCCAGGGATATCGACGTGCACGCTTTGCATCAGGGCTATCTGCGGGGCGCGAAAGCGCGTGGCGCCGAACTCGTCACTTCGGCCGAGCTGCTAGGCCTCGACCGGCAGGCCGGGCATTGGCGGATCCGGACCTCTTCAGGTTCGTTCGAAGCCGGGACCGTGATCAACGCCGCCGGAGCCTGGGCCAGCACCGTCGGTGGGCTGGCCGGCGCCTCCACCGTGGTGCTGACGCCGCTACGCCGGACGGGAATGATGCTGGACATGCCGCGTGGCTTTGATGGCACCGCCTGGCCGATGGCGATCGACATCGACGAGGCTTTCTATTTCAAGCCGGATGCCGGCCGGCTGCTGGCGTCGCCGGCCGACGAGACGCCGAGCGATCCCTGCGACGCCCAGCCCGAGGAACTCGACATCGCCATTGCCATCGACCGCATCCAGCGCGCGGCCGATCTGCCGGTCCGTACCATCGCCCGGCGCTGGGCCGGCTTACGGACCTTCGCCGCCGATCGCAGTCCGGTGGTCGGCTATGATCCGAAGGCCGAGGGCTTCTTCTGGCTGGCGGGGCAGGGCGGCTACGGAATCCAGACGGCGCCGGCTCTCGCGAGAGCTGCTGCCGCGCTCGTCCGCTGCCGGCCTGTCGAAGAGGCGGTCCTGGCCGAAGGCTTCGATCCTACCGCTGTCTCACCCGCCCGTCCCGGGCTCGAGGCCGCGATCGTGCCGCACGAGGCAGCCGAGGCCTGAGATTGCTGGAGGAGGCAACGGCTTTCAAAATGGCCCAGGGCTGCGGATGAACAGCCAGGAGCCGAGCCTGTCGGCCCCGCCAGGCTGGTCGTCTTCGAGCCAGCCGCATTTGCGATAGAAGTTTCGCGCCACCTGGTTCCGCGTCTGGCATTTCAACGATAGGGCCGGGCCGTATCGCCTGATGGTCTCGCCGAGCAACGTGGCCCCGATGCCGCAACCGGCGAGGTCGGGATCGATATAGAGGTGATGCAGAAAATTCTCCGGCATATAGACAGCGGCAAATCCGGCGACCTGATTGTGCGTCTCGGCCACCAGAATCTGTTCGCCCTTGGTGACCTCATCGAAGCCGGGGCCGTCGAAGACGGGCCAATCGGCCCAGTAGAAGGCCATCCGCCCGGCCTTGGACAGGATTCTGGCGCAAGGCTCGCGGTCGGCGGAGCTGAAATCGCGGATCATCATGTCGATCGGCACGCAATCCTCCCTTGCAGGGGAGGCGAGCATGGAGAGCGGCTTGCCCTTGCCATCCCTGGAGCAGATGCGTTCGAGCGCAAGCATCCCCCACGCTCTCACACCCTGTTTCAGGCGTCTTTGCCATTTCCGCCGATTCCGTCAAATCGCGATGGGCTCAGGACAGGCGTGCAACGGCCGCTGTAATACGCCGGCAGGCCTCCTGCAATTCGCCGGTCGAAGTGGCATAGGAGATGCGGAAATATGGGCCGAGACCGAAAGCCGATCCGGGAACCACGGCCACGTCCACCGAGCGCAGCAGATAGTCGGTGAAAGCATGGTCGCTATCGAGGATGACGCCATCCGGCGTCGTCTTGCCGATCAATCCGCCGCAGCTCGCGAAGGTGTAGAAGGCGCCCTCGGGAACCCGGCAGGAAATACCCTCGATCGCGTTCAGCGCCTCGACGACCAGGTCGCGGCGCGCCTTGAAGGATTGGCATCTTTCGCCGACGATCGCCTGCGGGCCGGCCAGGGCCTCGACGGCGGCGGCCTGGCTGATGGAGGAGGGGCAGGAGGTCGACTGGCTCTGGACGATGGCCATGGCCGCGATCAGGGGAGCCGGACCACCGGCATAGCCGATGCGCCAGCCTGTCATGGCATAGGCTTTCGACACGCCGTTCACCGTCAAGGTCCGCCCGGCCAGTTGAGGTTCGAGCGCGGCCGGCGTCACGAAGGCAAAATCGTCATAGACGATGTGCTCATACATGTCGTCGATCATGAGCCAGACCTGCGGGTGGCGCAGCAAGACCTCGATGAGGGGGTGGTAATGCTCGGCCGCATAAGCCGCGCCTGACGGATTGGACGGCGAATTGAGCATCAGCCAGCGCGTTCGCGGTGTGATCGCGCACTCGAGGTCCTCCGCCGTCAGGCGGAAGCCGTTCTCCTCGCGGCAGGGCACGAGCACGGGCGTGCCGCCCGCAATCTTGACGATGTCGGCATAGGTTACCCAGAACGGGGTGGGGATGATCACCTCATCCCCTTCGTCGATGGTCGCCATCATGGCGTTGTAGAGGACCTGCTTGGCGCCGGCCGCGACCGTGATCTGGTCGAGGCCGAAGTCCAGCCCGTTGTCGCGCCGGAACTTCTCGCGGATCGCCGCCTTCAGCTCGGCCGTGCCGTCGAGGGCGGTATATTTGGTCTTGCCGTCGGCAATAGCCCGCACAGCCGCTTCCTTGATATTGGCGGGCGTATCGAAATCGGGCTCCCCGGCACCGAGTATGATCACGTCCCGGCCGGCCTTCTTGCGCTGCTGGGCCAGGGCCGTGATCCGGAGGATCTCCGACACCCCGATGGCCTCGATCCGGCGCGCGGGGCGAAAGCCCCGCGCCATCTGCACATTCATGTTCATGACGGGCTCACTCGACGTCGAACTTCACGCCCTGGGCCAGCGGCAACGTGCGGCCGTAATTGATGGTGTTGGTTGCCCGCCGCATATAGGCCTTCCAGGCGTCCGAGCCGGACTCGCGGCCGCCGCCGGTTTCCTTCTCGCCGCCGAAGGCGCCACCGATCTCGGCACCGGAGGGGCCGATATTCACATTGGCGATGCCGCAGTCGGAGCCACGCGCCGACAGAAAGGTCTCCGCCTCGCGCATGTCGTTGGTGAAGATGGAGGATGACAGTCCCTGCGGCACGTCGTTATGCGCTTCCAGCACCGTGTCGATATCGCTGTATTTCATCACATAGAGGATGGGGGCAAAGGTCTCTTCGAGCACCGGGCCGACCTGTCCCGGCATTTCGACCAGGGCCGGAGCGACGTAATAGGCGTCCGGCAGACCGAGATCGACGCGTCCGCCACCGTGGACGGCACCGCCGGCCTCCTTCGCAGCGACAAGCGCCTTCTGCATGGCCTTGAAGGCGACTTCGTCAATCAACGGGCCGATAAGCGTGCCTGCTTCCAGCGGACTGCCGATCGAGACCGAGGCGTAGGCGCGCTTGAGGCGCGGCACCAGGGCCTCATAGACGCTGTCATGCACGAAGAGGCGGCGCAGGCTGGTGCAGCGTTGCCCGGCCGTGCCCATGGCCGCGAAGGCGACGCCGCGCAGGGTGAGATCGAGATCGGCGGACGGGCAGACGATGGCGGCGTTGTTGCCGCCGAGCTCCAGGATTGCACGGGCAAACCGCTGGGACAGGCGCGGTGCCACCGCGCGGCCCATGGCGGTGGAGCCGGTTGCCGAAACCAGCGGAACCTTATCATGATCGACCAGGAGTTCGCCGAGGTCACGATTGCCGTAGAGAACGCCGTGCAGGCCGGCGGGGGCCGCTTCACCCTCGACCGCGAAACGCGCCAAGGCACGCTCCACCAGCGCTTCGGTCGCCAGGGCGACCAGCAAGGTCTTTTCCGAGGGCTTCCACACCACGGCGTTGCCGCAGACCAAGGCAAGCGCCGTGTTCCACGACCAGACCGCCGCCGGGAAATTGAAGGCCGAGATGACGCCGGTCACGCCGAGGGGATGCCAGGTTTCCATCATGCGATGGTCTGCCCGTTCGGTGGCGATGGTGAGGCCGTAGAGCTGGCGGGACAGGCCGACGGCGAAGTCGCAAATGTCGATCATCTCCTGGACTTCGCCCAGGCCTTCGGAGGCGGTCTTGCCGACTTCGATCGAAATCAGCCGGCCGAGCAATGCCTTATGCGCGCGCAATTCCTCGCCGAGCAGGCGGACGAGCTCGCCACGGCGGGGGGCTGGCACGTTGCGCCAAGCCCGGAAGGCCCGATGGGCCATCTCGATACGCGCAAGCGCTTCCTCGGAGCTGGTTTCCTTTACGGCCGCCAGGGTCTCGCCCGTGATCGGCGAGCGGGCCGCAAGGGTGCCGCCGGTATAGAGGCTGGCCTTGACGCCGACCTGCTCGAGCAGCGCGATGGCGTCGGCGGCGACGGACAGGGGCGCGGTGCTGGGTTCGGCGCCGGCGTGGCGCTGGGCGGACGATGCGGTCATCGGGGTTCTCCTTGCTGGGAATGCGGAATTGGCCGGGAATTCGGAACTGCGTCCTGCGGGGATCGGGGAAGGCTGTCGAGATGAGCGAGAAGAGCCTGCGCCGGGTGGAGCGGAGAAAAGCCGGCGCAGCGCTTGGTCTGGCAGCGGCAGGAAAAGCCGGTGGCCAGCACCGTCGAGGGATCAAGGTCGGCAAGACGCGGGGCCCAGCTCATCGCGAACAGGTTTTTCGACATCTGCGCATGCTCGGCTTCATGTCCGAAAAGGCCGGCCATGCCGCAGCAGCCGGCCGTGGGTAGCTTGAGGTCGAGCCCGAAATGACGGAAGACGCGCGCCCAAGCCTGGCCGGTGCCGGGCTTTGCCGTCTTCTCCGTACAATGGGGGAAGAGGTGATAGGCCGCCGCCGTGGAGGCCGGATGAGCCTGTACCAGCCGGCCGCTTTCAAGCGCCTTGGCCAGGAATTCATCGAGGCTCTGGATGTGCAGCGGCTCGCCGAGTCCCGGGCCGGCATATTCGTGGTCGCGCATAAGTACGGTGACGGGCTCGATGCCGACGATCGGCAATCCCGTTGCCAGCAGACCGCTTTGATAGGCCCTGGCCGTGCCGGCGACCTTGGCAAATTCATCCAGCATGCCCAGGACATGCAGCGCCTTGCCATTGGCGGTGGGGCCGGCCCGATGCACGCGATAGCCCAGGCGGCTCAGCAGGCCGGCGACCGCGTCAACGACGTGGCCGTCGAACGAACTCGTGAAATTGTCTTCGAGCAGGATGATCTCGTCATGCCTGGAGTCGGCGGCGAGCCGGTCGAGATCGGCGCGGGAAAGATGCGGAGCGGGCAGGGGCACGGACAGAGCCGGCAGATCGACCAGGCGCGTCCAACGCGCCAGTCGTAACAGGGCCATCAGCCGCAAACCCAGATTGGCCACTGTGGGAAAACGCCTGGCCAGCGACAGGCCGGGCTCCATCGCAGCGACGATCCTGTGGCGCAGCGGCCTGGGGCGGTGCTTGAAATAGCGATGCAGGAATCGCGATTTCATGGCGGGAATGTCGACCTTGACCGGGCATTGGCTGGAACAGGCCTTGCAGGACAGGCAAAGATCGAGGGAGGCCTTGAGCTGTTCCTCGATTGCGGCGTCTGGCAGTGCGTCACCCGTGGTGGTCGAGGTCGATCGCGCCCATTCGCGCAGCATCGCGGCCCGCCCCTTGGGGGAATAGCGGCGGTCGCGCGTAAGTTTGTAGGACGGGCACATCGGATCATGCCTGTCCCAGTTGAAGCAGGCGCCATTGCCGTTGCAGGCGATCGCCCGGTCATAATCGCGCTGGAGAGGAGCGGCGATGGCCCGGTCCTTCTCGCCCCTCAGCGGCACGGCATCGATGCGTTCGACCGGATACAGGGTGGCATCGACACTGGCGAGCTTGCCGGGATTGAGCAGGTTGAGCGGATCGAACACCCGCTTGAGAGCGCATAGCTCGTCATAGAGCTTGCCCCCGAAGAAGAAGGGAGAATATTCACCGCGATAGCCGCGGCCATGCTCGCCCCAGAGCAGACCGCCATATTTCCTGGTGAGGGCGGCAACGGCATCGCTGACCGGCCGGATCAGCGCGGCATCTTCGGGGAGGCGCATGTCGAGGGCCGGGCGGACATGCAGGCAGCCGACATCGGCATGGCCGAACATGCCATAGGCGAGGCCGTGCCGATCGAGGATGGCGCGGAACTCTTCCACATAGGGTGCCAGTCTTTCGGGAGGAACGGCGGTGTCCTCGACGAAAGGCGTGCCTTGCTTGCCTCCGCCGAGACGGCCGAGCAGCCCGACGGCCTTTTCGCGCAGGGACCAGAGGCCGGCGATGGTGTTGGCGTCGGTAACGATTTTCCAGTCGAGAACCGTGCCCGGCTGCGCTGCGAGCAGGTTCGACAAGAGGGCCAGAGCCGCATCGACTTCGTCCTGCGTCTCGCCAACGAACTCTACGAAGTTCAGCCCACCCACCGGCCTGTCGTCATCGCTTCCCAGAACGCTTTCGATCTCTCCCCACACCACATCCTGCCTGGCGAGCGAAAGGATGGTGTCGTCGAGAATTTCGATCGCGGCCGGCTCGGCCTGCAGCAGGCGCTGGACGTCGACGAGGGCCGCCTGGAAAGTGGCGTAGCGCACGGGCACCAGCGCACGGCAAGCCGGGCGCCTGCGCAACCGCAAGGTCAGGCGGGTGGTGAAGGCGAGGGTGCCTTCCGACCCGGCGAGCAGATAGGGCAGGCGGAAGTTGCCGTCCTCGCCGAGCACATGTTTGAGATTGTAGCCTGTCAGGCCCCGGTTCATCTCCGGAAAGATCGACGCGATCAGTCCGGCGTTTTCGTCGACGACCCGCAAGACTTCCCGATGAATGCGGCCTGCGGCATCTTCCCGCCGCGCCAGCTCGCGCGCTTCGGCAACCGGCATCGTCTCGACCTGAAAGGTCTCGCCATTGGCGAGAACGATCTCCATCGCCTCGATATAGTCGGAGGTCTTGCCATAGATGCGCGAGCCCTTGCCGGAGGCATCGGTGGCGACCATACCCCCCAGGGTGGCGCGCGAGGCGGTGGAAACGGTGGGCGGGAAGAACAAGCCGTAGGGCTGGAGATAGTCGTTGAGCTGGTTGAGCACCACGCCCGGCTCGACCGTCACCATCTGACGTTCGAGGTCGAGCTCGAGGATGCGGTTCATGTAACGGGAGGTGTCGACCAGCACCCCGCGCGTCAGCGACTGGCCGTTGGTGCCGGTGCCGCCGCCACGCGGCGAGAGCGGAATGCCGTGATCGGCCGCCAGCCGGACGACGCGGGCGACATCCTCGCCGTCGCGGGCAAACAGCACCGCAGCCGGCTCGACCTGGTAGATGCTGTTGTCGGTGGCATGAACGATGCGAGTGGCGCGATCGCGCGCAATGTCGCCGGCATAGCCGGCGGGCACCAGCGCGGACAGGAAGGCATCGAGCCCCGGGGGGACGGCCTTCTCCTCGACCTGCACTCTCATATTCATGGCCGCGCCGATCCTTATGCGATGGCCATCATCGCCAAATGGGGATCGCCGAGCTGTGCGAGGGCCAGATCCAGCGATCGCTTTTCGGTGGCGGCATAGAGGGCGAGCTCGTCCTGGACGGGTGCGCCGAGGGCGCCTTCGAACTCGATACGGTTGGAGCGCTCGCCATAATTCTGCTGTTCGTCGGTGCCGAGGTTCGACTGGAAGATGCCGGCGGCACTGACCGGCAGGAAGTCCTCGTAGACGATCGGATCGAAGCGCAGGAAGCCGGCCTGGACCAACTCGTCGACGCTTGCGGGAAGCCGCTTGTCCTGCCGAGCGGCAAGGCCTTGCTCGGTCGCCGAATAGCGGAAATAGGCCAGGCCCAGGGCGCGCAACTCGGACCATTCATCAGGAAAAGCACGAAAGCGTTCGGCAAGTTCCGACTGATAGTCGCCGGCATTGGCGCCGCCTTGGCCGACGCGGACATCGGCGCGCACGCCCGACAGCAGCGTGTCATAGAGCCGACGCCCCTTCGGGGTGAGCGCGATGCCGCGCTGCTCGATTTCGCCGAAACGGGCGGTGTGCGTGCCCTCACGGCCATCATTGTCCTCGGCCAGGAACTCGATCGTCTCTTCGAGCGCCTTGAAGCTGGTCTGGCGCAGCAGGATGGCGCATTTGCGCCGGGGCGGGCCCTCGATGACGGCCTTGGGAATGATGCCGCGCGCGGGCATGGCGACCTGCACGGCGTCGATATCGAGGGTGCGCGGCGTCAGATGGTTGATATGCGGCCCCTTGAAGCTGACGACGTCCGCGATCAGGCGGTGGGCATCGTGCAGCTTGTCATAGGTGCCGAGCGAGACCGTGGCCTTGGAATGCCAGCGAAAGGTTTCGAGCGCCTCCTCGACGAATTCCTGCGCCTCGCCAGGTGTGAGGCCGCCCTTGGTTTCGAACAGGTCGACCAGTTCCAGTGCCCGTGACGTGAAGATGCGCCGCGCCGCGAGGATGCGGGCTGCCTCGCTGCGCAGGGCCTCGTCCTCGATCAATTCCAGCCGCAGCAGCGAGGTGAAGACGCGGAAGGGATTGCTGCGCAGGCAGGCATCGTCGATCGGACGGAAGGCGGTCGAATGAACCGGGACGCCGGCAACGGAAAGGTCGTAATAGCCCACCGGGAACATGCCCATCACGGCAAAGACGCGGCGAATATTGAACAATTCCTCCGCCGTGCCGAGGCGGATGGCGCCATGGCGCTCGACGCTCAAGCGGGCCAGTTCGTCATTGCGCGTCAGCGTCTCCCGCAGCTCGCTATCGTCGGCAAGGATGGTATCGTTGACGTCGGCGACCAGCTCCATCAGCGTGCCATATTGCGGCACTTCGGTCCGGTACATCTGCGACATGGCCGTCGAGAACAGGGTGCGGATCTCGTCTGGATGCAAGAAGGTCTGATTGGCCATATCCCGGGCTCCCACTGCGACTCGATTGCGCGACGATCTCATTCGCAATCGTCATGTTGTCGGAACTCATGCGCCAATGGACACGGGTTGAATAGCAATGTTATCTCAACAACTCATACCGGTTGGGAATGAACATGGCCGTCAGCCAAGCTGGGGGAATGATGAAACAATATCGCTGTTGGAAGAGACCGTCGATCGCTCGATCTCTGGGGCGGTCCATGCGGGTCCGAGGGTGAAGCGATGCAGGGTCCACGACGTTTCCTGCCCTCGATCTCCCTGCTTTGCGCCTTCGAGGCGGCGGCGCGCACGGGCAGCGTGACGGCTGCGGCCAAGGAGCTCAACCTCACGCAAAGCGCCGTCAGCCGACAGATCAAACTTCTGGAGGAGCAACTCGAAGTAGAGCTGTTCCATCGCGAAAAACAAACCATCAGCGTCACACCGGGTGGGGAAGCCTATGCTCGCGAGATCCGCGATGCTCTGCGCAAGATCAGCACCGCCTCGCTGATGCTTCGCGCCAACCCGCTGGGGGGAACGCTCACCCTGGCGATCCTGCCGACCTTCGGCACGCGCTGGCTGGCACCACGGCTGCCGCAGTTCCTGACGCACAACCCCGGCATCACCATCAATCTGGTGACGCGCTTGTCCTATTTCGATTTCCGGCAGGATCCTGTTGATGCCGCCGTCCATTTCGGCAGCCCGGACTGGCCCGGCGGTGAAATGGAGAAGATCCGTTCCGAGACCGTGGTGCCTGCCTGCAGCCCGGTCCTGCGCGACCAACTCGGGTTCAAATCCGCTGCCGATCTCCGCACTGCCTCGCTGCTGCATCTGACCACCAGGCCCGATGCCTGGGAACGCTGGTTCGCCCTGCATGGCGCGCCGGCCCAATCGGTGCGGGGCATGCTGTTCGACCAGTTCGCCACGGCAGCGCAGGCTGCGATCGCCGGGCTCGGGGTTGCCCTGCTGCCCGAATTCCTCATCCTCGAGGAATTGGAAGCCGGTCGGCTGGTTCGCGCTCTCGATCTGCCGATGGTGAGCGCGGAGGCCTATTACCTGGTCTGGCCAGCCGATCGCGCCATGCACCCGCCCTTGCTGGCCTTCCGGCAATGGCTTCGCACACAGGTCTCGGTCGAGGACGACTAGGTGATCGCCATCCGTGTGGTGATGTATTGGATCATAAATTATATATAATGCATTGATATATATATTATTTATAGTTTCTATTCAGAGTCGTTTATCGATCATATGAACGAGCCGGGCACCCACCTCGTAGCCGGCTTCCTTCCAGGACCTGAAGGTGGCTGGCGTGAGTTCGGTCCTCGCCAGAGGCAGTTCGGCTTCGCTCATCGTGCCAAGGATGTGGTCCGCAAGCGCCCGGCCGAAGACGGTGCCGGGTGCGATGCCGCGGCCATTATAGCCGGAAAAGCCGACGGCCTGCGGCCCGTAGCTGTGGAAACGGGGCAGAGCATTGCCGGTCATGCCGATCTTGCCGAACCACTCATGTTCGAATTCAACCTGCTCGATGGCCGGGAACAGTTTCCGCAAGGCGCGCCTGGCCCAGTTCTTGTGGACGGCGGCACCGGCCCCGCTGAGAGCGCCCACGCTGCCAAAGACCAGCCGCCCGGATTGATCCATGCGGAAGGAGGAGAGCACGGTGCGAGTATCCCAGACGCCTTCGCCACCCGGCAGGATCTGCTTGCGCAGTTCCGGGGCGAGGGGAGCCGTAGCCAGATTGAAATAGGGCAGATGCACCTGCTCTTTGCGCACCTTTTCCCAGGGTCCCTGGCCATAGGCATCGGTCCCAACCACGATCCAGCCTGCGGTGACCTGGCCCTGCGGGGTCGTCACCAGCCAGCGGCCGTCGCGATGCTCGACATTGGTCACGGGACTGCCCGTATGGATGTGGCCACCCTGGCGCAGCACCGCATCGGCGAGGCCCCTGGCATAGGCCAAGGGCTGGAGCGTACCGGCCCTCCTGTCGAGAAGGGCGCCGGCATAGGCGTTGGTGCCCACCCGCCTTGCGGTCTCCTCGGCATCGAGAAGTTCGACCGGAGCCCCCCGCTTGCGCCATTGGCGGGCACGCTCGTCGATTTCCTGCAGTCCCTTGTGGCCGATGGCGCAATGCAGGGTGCCATTCGTCCTGAGCTCGCAGGCGATGTCGTGACGGGCGATCAGGTCCTTGACCACGGCCGGCGCGTCGCCGAGCATCTCCAGCAGACGCTCGCCATGGACCGGGCCCAGTTCCCCGGGCAGGTCCTGCGGCATGACCCACATGCCGGCATTGATCAGGCCAACATTGCGGCCGGAGCCGCCAAAACCGATCTCGACGGCCTCCAGCAGATGCACGCATGCGCCGGCCTGTGCCAGATGCAGGGCGGCCGACAGCCCCGTATAGCCGCCGCCGATGACGGCGACGTCGGCGATAACGGATTGGCGGAGCGGTTCGGTTTGCGGCGCGCGGGGAGCGGTCTTTTCCCAGAGGCCGTGGGAGCGCGGATCATTCAGCACGGTAGGATCTCGCCAAAGGGACACGATTGTTTTGCGCAGATGCCCGATGCAGGCGACATCCATTCGCCGTAGGCATGAGGGCTAGGCTTATCGCTTCCTGTCTGGCTCCGATATCCATGAATGGGCAAGAGGGCATTCCGATTTGGAATGATCCGCACATCGAAAACGCCTGGCACGGCGCGGCCTATCCGCGCGCCGAAGCTGCCGAACGAAAGACGCCGCTGTCATCCAGAGGGGAAGGGAGCATCGTTGCTCCCTCCGTTCTCTTGGTAAAAATAAGACATGAAATTCAATATGTTATATGAAAGTCCTATATTTTTATTGAAGCTTCGGTTTCCTGGGCGCGTTCAGGCACTGGCCTTTGCCGAGACCGACGCTTGCAGTACCTGCTTGTTTTGCGCCAGATCATCAAGGAAGGCGTCACACCAGTGCGACACGTCATGCACGAGCAGGAAATTCATCATGTTCTGCCAGCGCTCGCGCCGCTCCTGCAGCGACATGCTCAAGGCGCGGGCAATCGCGTTGGCCGTCCCTTCGGTATCGTAGGGGTTGACCAGCACTGCGCCATTGAGCTCGCGCGCGGCGCCGGCGAAGCGCGATAGAACGAGCACGCCGGGATTGTCGGGGTCCTGGGCTGCGATGAATTCCTTGGCGACCAGGTTCATGCCATCGCGCAGAGGCGTGACCAGACCGACCCTGGCGATCCGGTAAAGACCCGCCAGGATATGACGGCCGACCGAGCGATTGACATAGCGGATGGGGACCCAGTCGAGCGTGCCCATGGCCCCGTTCACCCGCCCGGCCTCCTCGGCCACCATTTTCTGCATCGTCTCATATTCCGGCACCTCGGAGCGGGATTTCGGCGTGATCTGCAGATAGGTGACCTTGTTGTGATAGCCCGGATAGGCGCGCAGGAAGCGCTCAAAGGCATCGATGCGCTGGGTCAGGCCCTTGGAATAATCGAGCCTGTCGACGCCGATGATGAGGTCGCGGCTTTCGACACTCTGGCGCGCCTTGCGGACAGCGCTGTTGCCGATCGCGACCTGCGCCATCTGGGCAAAGGACTTGGTCTCGATGCCGATGCCATGCACGGCGGCCTTGAAATGCAGCCCGTGATATTCGAACCGGCCTTCCCCGAGATCCCTGGCGATGCCTTCCCGGGCGAGGTAGCCGGCGAAGTTGTCGAGATCGTAGTCGGTCTGAAAGCCGATGAGATCGTAGTGGGATAGGCCTCGGATGATTTCCTCATGCATCGGCATGGCGGCGATCACATCCGAAGGAGGCCAAGGGATATGCAGGAAGAAGCCGATGGTGTTCTTGATACCCATCTGCCGCAATTCAAAGGCGAGGGGGATCAGGTGGTAGTCATGCACCCATAGGATGTCGTCCGGCTTGATCAGCGGAGCCAGGCGATGGGCGAACAGGCGGTTGACGCGAAAATAACCCGCCATTTCCTTGCGGCCATATTCGGCAAGGTCGAGCCGGTAGTGGCAGATCGGCCAGAGCACCCGATTGGCGAAGCCGTGATAATATTCTTCCACGTCGGTCTCGGTCAGATCGGTCAGCACATAGGAAATATTGCCCTGCTGCTGGAATCTGGGGGGAGGGGGCTCGACGCCGGGACTGGATTTTCCGGACCATCCGAACCAGATGCCCCCGCGCTCCTGCAGGGCGGCGTTCAGGGCAACCGCCAGACCACCGGCGGGGGCTTCACCGCTGCGCGCGGGAACGGGAACTCGATTGGAAATGACGACAAGTCGACCCATGGGAACTTTCGAATATTGATGACGGAATCGGATTAGGCCGCAACGCGGGCGATCAAGGCCCGCAATGCCGTTGGCGATGATATCAACGCGCGAGCGCGCGTTTGGGTCCCTGCCGATCCGATACGGATCGATTGGCCGCCGAGGCTGTTGACCGTCTCGAACATGGCCTCGTCGGTGAGATCGTCGCCGATCGCCAGGGGAACTCTGCCCTTGAAAGGTGCTTCCTGCAGGAAGGCTTCCAACGCCTTTCCCTTGCTTGCACGCGCAGGGCGCAATTCGACCACCATCTTACCGTGCTGAAGCGACCAGTCGGGCATGGTTGGGGCGAAGCGCGACATCAATGCCTCGACATCGGCCTTGCGCTCGGCAGCCAGGCGGTAATGCACCCCCAATGCCGCGCCCTTGTCTTCGACCACGACGCCAGACCACGCTCCAGCCTCGTCGGCGATGTCGCGCTTGAGCTGCTCGAAAGCCGAAGGGACGGTGAGGCTGTCCACCGCGCCGGAAGCATCACGCCGTTCGGCACCATGCAAGCCCGCGATGGGAAAAAGATGGGGGGCAAATAATTCGTCGGCGAGCACGATGTTCCGGCCAGTGACCAGAGCCATGGCACCCCCCAGATGCCGTGAAAGAGCCCAGAGGTCATCGGGCAGCGTCGGGGGAACGGTAATCGACAGCGGCGTCGCGGCAAGATCGATCAGCGTGCCATCGATATCCAGGAAAACCGCCCATTTGTCGGGCTCAGATAAGGCTGACGCAAAGACCATCTCGCCAGCCGAGGGCGAATTGCCAGGGCTGTCCTGACTGTTTCTATCCTCATACATGGCCCTTTAGGTAGGCGCGGAGCGCGGGCAGGGCAAGCAAAAAAGCCATCGACAAAAGCCTGGGCGGGAGTGGCACGCAGGCATATCGCCATCATCCGCGGGCCAAGACGCCAAGTTCATTTCCGTCGCACATGGCGCTCCAGCACGACGGCCGGCAGATATCCCTCATGCTGAACCTGGCTCCACGGCATGTGTCGAAAAGACTTGCCTTGAGGCCGGACAAAGCCGCTGAAGAGGGCACCGGCACAATCGGGCCCGGTGTTGGGATTGCCAATGGTGACCAGAGCTTCCGGGTTCTGCTCGCGCAGCAGATCGATAAGATCCGCCACGGTCATGGGTTCCGGCAAAACCGGCATCTTCTCCCCCTCTCCAGCCACGAATGCGCAGGACATTCATGGTGCCCCTCGGAGGGTGTATTGAGATACCTCCGAATATCGAGATGCAACAGCGCCGATACATGGCGCACGAAAAAGCCTGACGCAACCAGGATATCCTTCAGGTGCACTTCCTGAAAGGGGAAACGTGGCTCAGAATCCCTCACATCATCTTGGCAAACAAAGGGAAAGTGCCGTTTGGTCAACTTGCTCGATCCTGCCTCCGATACCGTCGTTGAAACAATGTGCTACATGCAGATCCAGGTCGCACGAAATTTCAAGGTTTAATTATACCTCTTATCTGTCGAATCGGATTTTAGACCGCATGGTCTGGGCGTTTTGGGTGGGTGGTTTGCGCGAAAGCACGGCGGTCGCCTGCGCTTCATCCGGTACCCCGCGCGGACTGAAGATTGCAGCCGCCCCTCACCAAGGCCATTCGACCCATAGCGGCAATGATACAGACGAGGGCAGCGGCGGCAAATGCCGTGGCATAGCTGGCGACCACATCCGATTGTCCTGCGGCAACCGACATCAGCGCGGCCACCGATGGGTCGGTCCAAGTTCCGTGGCGGTGCTCATGACGCCGCCGGCAAGACCGGCCTGGTGCTCGGGCACATGGGTGGTAGCGAGCACGGCCGAGCCCGAGAAGATCAGGGAGAGGCCGATTGCAAGCAGGATTTGGCCGGGCAGAAGCACCAATCCGTAGGACATTGCGCCATTGATGAAGGCGAGGACGGCGAGGCCTCAGGCCGAGAGCGAAGGGCAGGAAGGAAATGGCCGTCTGCAAGGGAGACCAGCCCCTGATGCCTTGGAGGTGGAGCGAAAGTGCGAATTCGGCGGCGGCAGAACCGGCGGTCGCGAACAGCATGCCGGCCAGCCCGACGGCGCGGCAGGAATCGAAGGCGAAGCGGGGAGGGAGGAGGGGATCCCGGGTTCTTAGTTCAACTGCCACGAAGCCGCTCAGAAAGACGATGCCCGCGGCGACAGGCCAGCATACGGCATCCGACGTCCAGGCCTGTTCGCCGCTGGCGATCAAGCCGAGGCTCGCGGCGATGATGCCGGCAGTGGCGAGGATTGCTCCCGGCAGATCCAGACCGAGGCGGCATCACCGAGCATGCGGCGCCGCGTGTCGCGACCGGCAATCTGCGCGGCACCGGCTGTACACTGTCGGCGGCGATCGCTGCGCTCCTGCCCTCGCTTCCCCTGGTAAAAGTGGTGGAGGAGGCCGAGCTTTATCTTACCGAGGCACTGAAGGCGTCCGGTCGGTTGACGGTCGGGCGCGGCCGCGGCCCCGTCCATCATTTTCACGCCTTGTGGCGCGAGGAATTGCCGGCAGGCGGTGGCTGATAAAGTCGGCCATTACGTGCTCAGCGCCGCACGGCGCTGGCAAGTTCCGCCCGCGAACGGATGCCCAGCTTGTCGTAGATGGCCTGGGTCTGGTTGCGGATGGTGGCCGGTGCGCTGCCCAGCATCTGCGCCGCCTGCTTGTGGGTTGCCCCGCTGGCGAGCAGGTGCGCCACTTCGCGCTCGCGCGGCGAGAGCCGGTCGAGCTTGGATAGCAGCGAGAGTTCCACCCTGATCAGGCTCGACTGCCGGCCTGCTCCGCGATCCTCGCGACAGCTCACCGCAACACCCTCGCGCTCGAACAGATGGATGCCGGGATGCAGAGCCGCCTGCCTGAGAGGCCGGGGCAGGCGATCGCCGTTCCAGCCGGGCCAGATGGTTTTGAGGAAACTATGGGACTGATCCAGGCCGAGATGGGCGAAGCCGGCTTCGTCGACCGCCAGTGTCGCCCGCTCGCCCGGCCCGTCCGCACTGCGACGCTCGAACGCGGCCTGCAGCGTCAGGAACAAGTGATCCACCGCACATTGCAGAAGCTGCAGGTCCTCCCCGTCCCAATGCGGATCATGGCACCGGGTGCGATAGACCGAGACGAAGAAGGTGGTCGCGCGCCCCGGCCGATTATGCATGGCGGAGGCCCATTTGCGGATGCCGTAGCGCTCCGACAATTCGGCCATCTCGTCGGTCTGCCGGGGCTGCCCACGGTCATAGATGCAGACCTTGCCGCGGTCCCGGCGCAAGGCCGTGGCGACCAGGTCCTGGCTGGCCATCGTCGACCAGAACGGGGCAAAACCGTCCGGCAGGCCAAGCGTGGAGGAGGCGGGCACAGTGGTGCGGTCGTCCACGAAGCGAGCCCAGCCATACCAGGCACAGTCGAAACCGAGCAGGGGGCGCAACAGCTCGAGGGCGTGGGCCGCCACGTCGAAATCGGCATCCTTGTCGGCGCGCCGGCCGGCTTGATGAAGATCGACCACGAATTGCGAGAACATGGACAGTTTTGAAGTCACATGCACCGACCCCGGATGGAGGGTTGTATTTTTGTCATGTTAACCGCGGACGGTGTTCGTCACAAGGTTGGTGCCCGCCGCCAATAGTGCATCTGCACCATTCCCGCCTTGTTTGCATGCGCTAGCCTGCCGGAAAGCATGCAGATGAGGGAGAACTGCGATGACCACGGGATGGGTGTGGCATGAGCGTTTCGGCTGGCACGACACCGGCACGGCGGCCGGGTTCCTGAAGGGCGAATTTATCCAGCCCCTGCAGCATGTCGAGTCGCCGGAATCAAAGGCCCGTTTCGCCTCCCTGGTGGAGGTCTCCGGCATCGGCAAGGCTCTGAAACGCATCGAGATCACCAAGGCTAGCGACGAGGACATTCTGCGTGTCCATACGAGCGAACATCTCGACAAGATGAAGGCGCTCAGTGCCGACATCCGCGGCGGCGACATGGGCGACGGCGTTTCGCCCTTCGGCTTTGCCGGCGTGGACCTCGCCTGCCTGGCTGCCGGCGGCACCATCAGTGCGTTGCGGGCGGTGGTGCAGGGCGAGGTCGCCAATGCCTATGCGCTGGTGCGCCCCCCCGGCCACCACGCTCGCCCGGAGAAGGGCATGGGCTTTTGCATGTTCGCCAATGTCGCCGTGGCGATCGCCCATGCACGTGCCAAGCTCGGTATCAAGCGCGTGGCGGTGGTCGACTGGGACGTGCATCACGGCAACGGGACCGAGGCCTGTTTCGAAGCCGATCCCGACATCCTCACCATCTCCCTGCACCAGGATGGCAATTTCCCGCCCGATACAGGCAAGGTTGCCGATCGCGGTGTCGGTGCCGGCAAGGGCTCGGCGATCAACATCCCGCTGCCGGCGGGCTCGGGTGAGGGGGCCTATCTCGATGCCTTCGACCGGGTGGTATTGCCGGCAATTGCCCGCTTCAAGCCCGATGTCATTATGGTGGCGAGCGGCTTCGATTCATCCAATGCCGATCCGCTCGGCCGCATGATGCTGGTTTCCGGCTCCTATCGCCTTATGACCCGTCGCCTGATGGATCTCGCCGCTTCGATCTGCGGGGGGCGGTTGGTGATCAGCCATGAGGGCGGCTATTCGCCCTTCTACGTGCCTTTCTGCGGCTTGGCCGTGGTTGAGACGCTCAGCGGCGTCGAGACGGGCGTCCAGGATCCCTATCAGGCCTTCTGGAAGGACCTGCCCGGACAGGATCTGCAGCCGCACCAGAAGGCCCTGGTCGATGCGGTGATACAGGCTTGCGGCCTCTGACGCCTATTGGCCGCGACGTGAAGAACAACAAGAATGGTGCGTGCGGAAGCCCAGCCAAGGGCTTCGACGGCGCGCCGCCCACCCAGCAGGAGAATATCGAGATGGGAGGACGAAATGGAAAGGCAAGCGTCTGACTTTGGCCGTGTCCGCCGCCTTTTGCTGTGGCTCAACCTGATCATCATGCTGTTTCCGCCGATCCATCTGGCGATGGCGCGCGGCAGTCTCGGCATGGCGATGTTCTTCTTCATGGGCAGCGGCCTGTTCCTGGTCGTCAG
Organism: Labrys sp. HAY1-8F; assembly: GCF_056754975.1. Classification (NCBI taxonomy): domain Bacteria; kingdom Pseudomonadati; phylum Pseudomonadota; class Alphaproteobacteria; order Hyphomicrobiales; family Xanthobacteraceae; genus Labrys; species Labrys sp. HAY1-8F. The sequence continues at coordinate 630,304 of NZ_JBPGWZ010000001.1, forward strand.
CCTCACCTATCTGCATCGGGCGAGCCCGGACCGGGAAGAGGAATAGGGGCATGGACTTCCTGATCGGTTATGGGCTGCTGGCCCTGTTCTTCATCGGCGTCGTCGTGGTGCTGGAGCGCACCCGCCAGCAGGGCCGGGACTTCACCGACTATGCGGTGGCCGGCCGCTCCTTCGGGTCATGGTTCCAGACCATGGCCTTCCTCAACACCTGGCTGCCCGGGACGATCTTCATCGCCTTCGCCGGGCTTTCCGCCTCAGCCGGGGTGATCGGCTACTATGTGATCTCCTATTCGCTGCTGGCGGTGCTGTTCATGTTCCTGATGGCGCAGCGCGTGTTCGACTGGGGCAAGGCATTCAACCTGCGCACTCAGGCCGATTTCGTCGGCATGCGCTACAATTCCACCAGCGTGCGCGTGATTGCCGCCGTGATCGGCGTGATCTCGGCCTTTCCCTGGCTGGTACTCGCCTTCCAGTCGCTTGGCCTCGTCTTCTCCTATCTGTCCTTCGGTGCCGTTGCGCCGACGATGGCGGTATTCGTCGGCATCGCGGTACTGGCCGTCCGGCAGATCTGGACGGTGCGGCTGGGCATGCGCGGCATCGTGATCTCGGACATGATCCAGGGCATCTTCGCCTATGGCATCGGCGGGCTGGTGGCGCTCGGCCTGATCGTCTGGCTGATGTCGCAGGGCCTGGGCTTTGCCGGCCTGCCGGAGAGCTTTGCCAGCCTGCCGGGCCTGCACAGCGATCTCGGCCCGCTCTACTATTTCTCGCTGGTGTTCACCGGCGCGATGGGCTCGTGGTGCTGGCCCGATATCTTCGTGCGCCTGTTCACGGCCAGGAGTGCCCAGGCGGTGCGCAATTCCGCCCTCAAGGCGGCGCCGTTCATGTTCGTGTTCCTCGCCATCATGCTGACCATGAGCATGCTGGCCTCCCAGCTTCCGGAGGTGGCGAAGGCACCGGACAATGTCTGGTTCCTGGCGGCCGGGCATGGCGGGCCGTTCGTCCTGGCGCTGGCGGGCGTGGCCGTGTTCGCCGCCACGGTGGGCAATGTGAACGCCATCACCGCTGCGGTCGGCACCCATACCGCCCAGGATATCATCCATGTCGGCGGCGCGGATGAGGCCACCAACACCCGTACCGCGCGCATCACCATCGTCATCGCTACCTTGCTGGCGGTGGTCGGGGCGGTGGCGACCGCCAATGTCACTGCCGGCCTGCTCACTCTGGCGCTCGCCTCTTATCAAGGCATCGTCCAGCTCGCCCCGGCGCTCTATCTCGGCATCTTCTGGCGCCGGGGCAACGCGGCGGGTGCCGCCAGCGGCATGGTCGCTGGTTTTTCGGTGGCCGTGGTACTGCAGTTCCTCTACCCCGTGTCCATTCCAGCCTTGGCGGGGATGACCTCGGGGGTGGTTGGCCTCATCGTCAACACGCTGGTCTATGTCGCGCTGTCCTACGCCTTGCCACAGAATGAGGCCGAGCGCCGGCGCATCGGCCGGCTGTTTGATGGCGCGGCGGAAGAGGCGGGCGATGATCTGCCGGCCGGCAAAGCGCAGCCGCGGCCGCGGCCGATCTGATGGTATGAAGTACCCCCGCGCCGCAAGTTTCCGGCGTGGGGGCCTCGTGCCGAGCCCCGGGCAGACGTGGTTCCGCCCGCCATGAAGGCGGCAGCTATCTACGGCCTTGAATGTCCCGAGGCCGCATCGCCGATCATCGTTTGGTCCGCCTCATCGGCAAGGTTGAGCGTGATTGAGGCGCCATCTGCCACGCGCTTGCGCAGGGCGTCGGAACGGCCGGGTTCCAGGCGCAACCGTTCCTGGCGGTGGAGCGATTGCAGCCTTGCTCGCGACAGGCCGAGTTCGCGCGCCAGGAGGCGGTCCAGGCGAATTCCCGCTGGCAGGTCGACACTGAGTTCGACATGCAGGATGGACCAGCCATCTGGCCGGTCGAGCACTCGCTTGGTGACGTCGACCTCGGCGCATTCCTCGATATGGAAGGCGTGCGAGCGCAAGGCTGCGAGATCGAAAGCCTGGCGACCAATCCAAATCGGGTCGTTCGTCTGCAACGCGGCGAGCATGTCCGGAGGAATATCCCCTGCACGGGCCGGCGCTCGAACAGCGGCCTGTTCCAGCTCTTGTCGCAAACCGGGCATTTATAGATCAGCCAGGCATCGAGCCGTCGGCCATTGGCATTGAGCCTTGCCTTGCCGCTGCAACGGAAGGGGCGGGCGATGCCGCATCCGGTGCAGGCCAGCCAGGGTTCAGGGGGGCTTCGGGGCGTGACGGTCCAGCGGACCCTGAGAAGATTGCACATACCGTCTCGGTCTTCCGTAAGGAAGTCCAACGAGATGGCGATCGGAGAGGCCCGTTACGGGCACGGTATGGCGATGTTCGCTGGGGAGGGAGCTGGGGCAGCGGCCTGTGTGCATGGCACATTCGGACAAGCCAGACCGGTCTCGGACCACCACCCGGTGAACACGATTACCCGCCGGGTTGCCGGCTGGCCGCCCAGGCGATGGGATGGAAAGGAAGAGACCGGTATTTACTTAGGCAAAATCGAACCTCGGCGCCCCAACGCTTGCTGGCGGATTGCTTAGCCGGCCGGGGGCGTCCTGGCAATCTGGCCGGTGATGAAACTGCAAAGAGAAACCGCCGCGCAATCCGAAGATGCGCGGCGGCTGTGACGAAGTCCGATTGCCGGGGAGCCCGCCAATCAGCGGCCTGCATTCTCCGGCAGAGGCAGAGGTTCCGCCTTACCGACGATGAAGGCGTAGGAAAAGGCGCCTAGCACGGCGAAGCCGGCCGCCAGGGCGAAGGCGGGCGTATAATCGCCATGGAACATGTCGAGCAGGAAGCCGAACATGAAGGGGCTGATGATGCCGGCAATGTTGGAGGCAAAGTTCTGGATGCCTCCGATCGAGGCGACATGGCGCGAGCTTGGCGCCACGTCGGCGGGCAGGGACCAGATCCCGGTCGCGGCGATCGCCAGGCTGGAATAGGAGATCGCCAGGAAGAATAGGGCCAGATAGATGGAGGAGGCGAAGGCGGCGGGCAGGATAGCGGCCCCGCCCGAAAAGGCCGCCGACCATCACGACCTTGCGCACCGTGGTAACGTTGGCGCCGCCACGGATCAGGCGATCGGCATAGGCACCGGCGATCCAGGCCGTCACCACCGCGGCAAGACCCGGCAGCATGCCGAGGGTGCCCAGTTCCTTCAGATTGAGGCCGCGGGCGTTCTTGAGATAGTCGGGGAACCAGGTGAGGAAAAAGTAGATCACGAAGTTGAGGCAGAAGAAGCCGAGCATCATGCCCCAGACCGTACGGTAGCCGAACAATTGCGACCAGCGGATCTTGGTGGCTTCGCTGTCGTCATTGGCCTCGGTGCGTCCGCCATTGTCGGCGATGTATTGACGCTCGAGGTCGTTGGCATCGGGATGATCGACGGGATCGCGATAGTACCAATACCATACAAGCGCCCAGACGATGCCGGCCATGCCGAGGATCACGAAGGAATAATGCCAGGTCGCTACGACGAGAAGGCTGGTGACGATGGGCAATGAGAGCACCGTGCCGACCCGCGAGCCGGAATCGATCACTGCGGTGGAGAAGGCACGCTCGCCCACCGGAAACCAGCGCGAAGCTGCCTTGGTTGCCGCCGGATAGGCCGGCGCCTCGCCGGCGCCCAGTGCAAAGCGGAAGGCGAAGAAGCCCCAGAAGCTGCGGGCGAGGGGGGTGAGCGCCGTGAAGATCGACCACCAGATCGCCGCGATGGTAAAGGCCCGGCGCGAGCCGACCTTGTCGGTGAACCAGCCCGCGATCAGCATCATCCCGTCATAGGCCCAGAAGAAGGCGCCAAGGATCAGTCCCTTCTGGGTATTAGTAAGATTGAGGCCGAGATCCGCATCGATATAGGGCAGCGCCACGCTCATATTGGCCCGGTCGAGATAGTTGATGACCAGGCCCGCGAAACACAATGTCAGGATGATATAGCGGGTGCGTGAGGCGCCAGGAGGCGCTTTCTGACTGCCACCCCGCGCGGGTGAACTAGCGGGTGTCGTATGCATGATCGGGTTCCTCCTCCCGTAGGCGTTTGTTCGTGGCGTTCGTCACGACCTTTCCGAATGGCCGCAGTTCCATTTCGAGAGCGGTTCGCACAGGTGGCGAGCCGAGAGCAGGATCCAAGTCCTGGAGATGAAGTCAGCGTAAATTCGCCTGCCTTCTTGGAGAAAGGCGGGGTGTCTAGACGAGTATTGAAAGGTGATCACACTTCCCGGCGCGCAAGAATTGCCGACCGGCATCAAAGAGGCTCATAACCAGCCTATATGCCGGTCCTGCCACATTTTCCTCCCGTTCAACTTTGGTCGAACTCCTTAGTGATTGCGCAATCATTTTGCAAGGTCTATCTTTGCATCGAAAAAACAGCGACGGGCCTTCGACATGAAAAGACCCAAGAAACGTTCAGGGAAGAAACGCATAACATTGGTCGAGATTGCCGAGGCTGCGGAAGTTAGCGCTATCACCGTGTCGCGCGCCCTTCGCAATCCGCAATCCGTTTCGCATGAGCTCAGGCAACGCATTCAGCAAATCGTCGACGATCTGGGATATGTGCCCGATCCTGCAGCGAGCGCGCTGGCTTCGGCTCGGACGAATGTCATCGGCGTGCTGATTCCGTCAGTGACCAACAATGTTTTCGCGGATGTGATGCGTGGGGTCTATGCCGAGGCAGAGGCTACCGCCTTCCGGGTACAGTTGGGCAATACCCGCTATTCCCTTATCGAAGAGGAAAGGCTGCTCCGGGTGTTCCTCAGCCAGCGCCCGGCCGGCTTGGTCGTGGCCGGCATCGATCAATCGGAGGCGGCCCGTGCGCAGCTCCTGCAGGCCGAGTGCCCGATCGTCCAGATCATGGAGGTCGGCCACGACCCTGTCGATATGATGGTCGGGTTTTCGCACCATCGCGCCGCATTCGCTGCCACGAGGCATCTGGTGGAGCGCGGATACCGGCGGATCGCTTTTCTGGGTGCGCGCATGGATCCGCGCACGCAGAGGCGCCTTCAAGGTTTCATCCAAGCGCTGGACGAAGCCGGCTTGCTCGATGAAAAGCTCATCGTCACGACCCCCAGGCCATCCACCGTGTCGCTGGGTTGCGAGTTGATGTCCGAATTGCTGGCGCGAGCGCCCGACGCCGATGCCGTGTTCTGCAACAATGACGACCTTGCGGTCGGCGTGCTCTTCGAAGCTCAGCGTCGCCGTATTGCCGTCCCCCAGCAATTCGGCATTTGCGGTTTCAACGATCTGGACATCATGGCTGTCGCGAATCCCGGTCTCACCAGCGTCAGAACCCACCGAGAAGATATGGGCAGGAAAGCCATGAGGATGTTGATCGACAGGATTGGCGGAAAGCATATCGAGCCGCGGCTGATCGATCTGGGTTACGAGTTGGTCACGCGGGAGAGCACGGCGCGCCATATGAGCATAACGGCTCCGCCCTGATGGTTGCCGGTACCTCGATCCGCCTCGGCTCCAATTCCTCGTGTCATTGCTATTCCGAGAACCCAGTCGCATCTATTTCGATCGGCGAATCGTATTTGATTCGAGAAATGAGGTGCTCCTTTACACATTTACTGAGGCGCTGTGACCAGTGCGTCGTATAGTCTGTCAGTAGATCCTCGAAAGTCTTGCGGAACGGCTTCGTTTTCCAGTTGGAAAAGGCGTTATATGCTTGGTCGTCCGACGCCAATTCCAAGAGGTATTTTGCCAGGGACTGCGGGTCAGGATACAAACTGGCATCAATATAACACCGATCTCCCGGAGCAAATTCCTCGATATTAGGTGCGCCGAGATAGACCGGAACGGATCCCGCCCAAAGTGGGTCGAAGAATTTTTCGGTGACGTAGTCCTCGGCGCAGGCATTCTCAAATGCAATGGTGAATTTGTAGTCGGCAATCGTCTTCAGTTTGCTCCTACGTCCAAGATCAGGATCAAGGACGCGATTCCGCATAAACCGGCCATAGGAATCAATTGCTAGGTACTGGGCTAAGTCCTGGAGATAGCCAGATCTGCCACTTTGATCGAACCGGCTGGAAATAAAGGAAGCTACGAGCGCGTCTTTTTTTTTGTAATGCGACGGCGGCCGACGAAAGCTTTCATACATGGCGGCGATGTCACCATGAGGGTTCGCGTAATTCAACGTGACGTCTGCGGTTCGTCGATAAGTCATCGTGAGATCGAAGGCCGCCATGAAATTGGGGTCGGACATGAATGGATAGTGTTGCTCGCACTCCATGGACCAAGCGACCCAAAGCTGTCTTGGGCGCTTTTCTGGCGGCGTTTCGCCCGCCCCAGCGGTCGGCGTCCGCTTGAACCGCCATTCGGGCAGATGGAAGACGACTGCGTCGGCAGCGCTAAAAAGGCCACGATCCGTCGAGAACTCGATTCCCTCAACAGGCCCGGGCAAATCGAGCGGCGCTCCCCAGAGGGTATCATAGAATAGGATCAGCACGCAGGGAAAAGTCCATTTTCTCGAGCCAGTCACTTAAGTTACGAAATTATATTTGTTTGTCCAATGTCTCTTTTATATTACGTTACGTAATTATCGCGCTCCTTTGTGAGGAGGCAATCATTGCGATTGATCGATTGGGGCCGCGGCGATCAAGCCGCGTTTATCCAAAGGAAGGACGGGCACTCGCCTCGCCTGAAGAGCTTGGAACCATCGTGGGGTTCGCCAGGGTGCCGTTGCGTTAAGTCTAATTGGTGACTCGCTCTGTTTCGGGGCCCCGGTAAGGTTCTTCCAAGAATGAGGAGGATACATGCCTAAGTACATCGTCCCGAAACGGCAAATCAGCCCATTTGGGCTTCGCATGGATCCCGAACTGCGAAAGCTCCTCGAAGGACAGTCGAAGCTCAAGGGCCTTTCTCTCAACTCTCTGATCGTCTCCATCTTGGAAACTCACGTCCACGGCACGATCAATCTCGTCGATCGAGTTGCCAAATTGGAGGAGCAGTTTCAGGAGGTTCTTACCAAATAGGGCCCTTATGGCGTTCAAAGGGGAGGTGGTAAGGAGAGCGTTTTGCAGAGTGTTGCCGCCCCCTGCCGCTATTCTCACGATCTGGCTGCAGGGCGCAGAAATAAAAGCCCGGCATATCGCCGGGCCTTGTTTGCATTCTGGCTGATGAGTATCAGAACTTGTAGCTGATGCCGAGATTGACGGTGGTCTGATTCCAGCCGGCCTTGACGCTCGGGTCCGTCACGACATAGCGCTTTTTCTGGAAATCAGTGTAGCGCACTTCCAAGCGGCCGATCCAATTCTGGGTGAAGGCATATTCGGCGCCGGCACCAATGGTCCACCCGATATGGGTGTTGGTGTCGCTGGTGCCGTAGGCGGTGCCGAAATACTGGCCGGAATCCGACAGCTTGCCGTTGGCGAAGGCGATACCACCCGTGGCGTAGAGCAGGATGTTGTCGAGAGCGTAGCCGGCGCGCAGCCGGGCCGAGCCCTGCCACTCGCTCTTCATCTGCAGGCGGCCGCTCCAGCCTCCACCATAATAGCTGTAGCGATGGCTGCCCTTGAGATCGGCGTAGTCGATATCCACCTCGCCACCGATCACGAATTGGTTGATCTGGTAGTTGTAACCGGCATGAGCGCCGCCCACGAAGCCATTCATATTGAAATGATCAGCAACCGACTGGGTCTGGGCCGGGGTAGGGGGCAGGAGCGGGCCGTTCTCGGAATAATTGTCGTTCTCGCGGCCCCAGCCATAGCCCGCATGCAGGCCGATATAGGGACCGGACCAGTCATAGGGCGTATAGACGGGAGCGACGGGTTCGACCGGTCGCGGTGCGAGGTCGGCAGCGTCAGCGCCGCCGGCAACCAAGGCTGCGACCATCACGGTCGGTACGAAAACTGCCTTGAACATAAATTGTTCTCTCCCACATGTGTTCACCGAAAATCCAGCGGCTGGCGCTGAAACTTTCCTATTTCAGAAGCTATGGGGACGTCGCGTTTTCGAGTCAAAAGAATATAAATTACCTTAGGGAATATATCGCATTATCGGAATTACATGTGGCGAAATTGCAACAATTACCAGCACTGTCGGTCAAATTTTACCTCCTTTCCATGCTTAATATCCACCACGCGCTTGGATTTTTCGAATTGTCTAACCAAGATACACTCTGATCATTCATAATCGTCGCTTCGAACGGCCATATCGATTGACAGACTCTAATCCGATACCTAATGAATATTGATTATGCGTTTAAATGGCATCCGCCTGCTGCGATATATGATGAGGTATGAGATGGCCGCCACTGCTGCGAAGAAACTCGATGCCGGGAGCGCCGCTCCCGTGGCCACTATCAAGAAGACGGGCATTCTCGTCGCCCGAGCCCCTTATGAAGCACCCAAGGTGCTGTCCTTCTCAGTCAAGGAATTGTCCACCGATAATGCCCTGTCAATGTTGGGCAACACCTGATCGCGCATTTTTGACGATCCTCGTCATGGAGCGTGTCTCCGCTCGCTATTTACAAGCAAGCGGATGCGCGCCAGAGCCGGTATAGCAAGTATGGCACTCACATCTCTGCTGCCGGAACCGCGAGCTTCGTGCTGACAAGGCCATCCGATTAGATGCGCCCCGATCTCGAACGCCCGGACCGGCTTGAGGGGATGCAGGGCACATTGACTTTGGCAACGACCATCTGTCGAAAATGCCCCTTGGCCCGGCCGGAGGCATGGGATTATGTTCCATAAGATATGTTATGCGAATTAATTCCCTGTAGCGCTCCGCTGAAACGGTCATACCTCTCCTCATTGGACATATCTCTTTTCCAAGGCGCAACGCCTTGGAAGTTCAGTGTGATGATGGCGGTGTCAAAGACACCGCCTTTGATTGGAGTGCTTACTTGCGAAGCTCGGTCCAGATCTTCTTGTAAAGCGCGTCGACCTCCGGCGGGCACATCAGCGCCACGGTGCCATGGGCCTTGGCATCGGCGGGAACGACAATCTCAGGAGCGTCCCTCATCTCGGCTGGCATGTATTTTTCCGAGCCTGCGATGCCATTCGCGTAATGATGGAAGGTGGAGTTCAGTGCAGCGTTCTCAGGATCCATCATGAAATTCTGGAACAGCCTGGCGTTGTCGACATTCTTTGCTTCTTTCAGCACCGCCACATTGTCGGACCAGTACGTGAAGCCTTCCTTGGGATAACCGTAATGGATCTGGGGATGCGCCAGGCGCGTGCGCAGGGCCGCCCCGTTCCAGGTCAACGAGGCCTTGAAGTCGCCTGCCCCCATCTTTTCGATGGCATTGTATTCCATGGCGATCCAGTTCGGCTTGGCGGCCGTCAGAAGGTCACGGGCTTTCTTCAATACCTGCTTGTCGCCGGTGCACTGCTCGCCGCCGACATAGCGGATGGCGGCCGTAATGACGTCCTTCATCTCCGGAACGACGTTGACCTTGCCCTTCAGCTCGTCCGGCGTCTTAAAGATGATATCCCAGGTGTTGATGTCGCCCTTATACGCCTCGGTATTGACGACGACGCCGATCGTACCCCATGCCCACGGCACGGAATATCTGCGGCCGGGATCGAAACCAGGATCCGCCCATTCCGGAGTGACGTTCTTGAAATTCTCCATCTGGCCGGGATTGGTTTCGAGCAGCAATCCTTCCTTGATCCAGATCGGCAGATAAGTCTGCGAGGGCACGACGATATCGAAACCTGAACCACCCTGGCGCGCCTTGGCGAGGGCCGTATCGTTGGAATCATAGTCGGTGATGGTGACCTTGACCGTGTATTGCTCCTCGAATTTCTTGATGAGCTTGGGGTTGGTATAGTTGCCCCAATTATAGATGTTGAGCTCGCCTTCGGCATGAGCGACGCCCGTCATGGCAAGAAGCATCAGCACCGATCTGGGGATGGACCATTTCAAATACACAGGGGATTCCCTCCAACACATTCATCGATCTATCTGCCGTGAGGGCCTCGAACAGTCCAGAGGCTCGGCGCATGACTGTGAAGATATAGTCTGACCTATTTGACGCAGGCCCCGCGTGCAGCCAGATCGTTTTGGGTCAAGCCAGAGCAGCGTAGATGGATCGGCTACGAACTCGACGGTCTATTGGTTCCCCAAATCCGAGAGGTAAGCGGGCCGTGCGCCGCGTCACGTTTGCCCAGACACGGCAAGCTCAAACGCCTCAGCAACTGGTATCGCGGCCAGCCCGGCACGAAGCTCAATATCAAAATGCCCAATGCCCCCAGGTTATGCTCTTCCAAAAAGGCCTTGGCGACAAGCGCGGACCGTGTGGGAGAACAAAGCCCCTCCCCGCCATTCCAATCAGAAATTGATTATATGAAACAAATTTTTGAATTAATTTGTTAAATTGATATCTGATATTTCAGGTCGAGGGAAATGGCGGATCGGGTTGCGCTTGACGCCCAAATCCAGCCAATGAGGCGTAGCCACGCACGACACGCTCTCGCTCCTCATAGGTTGCAACGGCCTCGATATCGGCAAAACCGTCGGGCGCCCGAGCTTCCACCATATCGATCACGCCTTCGGGACCGCCCTTGCGATTGGCCAGGACGATCTGGGCGGTGCTGGGGCGTCGCTCTGCGTCATAAGCCGCCAGGGCCGCCTCGATCGTATTCGCGGCGCGGAGGTGCTCCGACAGGGATCGGGCGTCGAGAATGGCCTGACTCGCGCCGTTCGAACCGACCGGATACATGGGATGGGCTGCATCCCCCAGCAAGGTAACGCGCCCGAACGACCAGCGCGGCAGTGGTTCGCGATCGCAGTTGGGATATTCGTAGAACGCGTCCGTGGCTTTGATGATTGCGACGGGATCGACATAGTCGAGGTGGAAGCGGTCGCGAACGAATGGCAGGACTTCTTCGAGCACGCCGGGCCTGCTCCAGTTTCCCAGGGAGAAGCTCTGAACCCTCTCTTGGCCTGCTCGTGCCATCACCGCCCAATTGGTGAGGTGCGTCTCTGAGTTTTGTTCATGTTTTTCAATTGGATAGAACACGAATTTGGCAGAGTTTCCACCCGCGATCGCCATGGTGCGACCGTCCTGCCATTTCGGCCAGGGGGTGGCGCCACGCCAGAGCATGATGCCGCTCCAGATCGGCTGGCCCTCTCCAGGATAGAGTGCGGCACGCACGGCCGAATGAATGCCATCGGCCCCCACGAACAGGTCACCGACAGCTTGCGTCGGCCTGCCGAGGCTGTCCGACAGGTGAACGATGACGGCATTACTGTTTTGCTCGAAACCATTCACGCGGCATCCGGTGCGGATCACCGCCGGGCCCATCCGCTCGATCACGGCGCGATGGATCAGGCCGAGCAACCTGCCTCTGTGAATGCTGAACTGAGGTGCGGCGAGACCTGCATCGATGCCGCGCAACTCGCGCCACACCACCTGCCCGAACCGGTTCGCATAGATCAATTCGCGCGTCCGGATGCCCGCGGCATCGAGTTCCTCGATCAGCCCCAGCTCCGTCAACAGGCCGACGGCATGCGGCAACATGTTGATGCCGACGCCCAGTTCACGCACATCCTTTGCGCCCTCGAAAATCTCGACGTCCACTCCCACCCGATGAAGGAACAAAGCAGCGGTCAACCCACCGATGCCAGCTCCCGCAATCAGTGCCTTCATGATCCTGCTCCGTATTCAGAATGCATATTTGGCATGAGGAAACCTATCATCCCAAGATCCAAGACCATCGCTGGCCGTCTCAGTTGGCTCGGTTCGCCTTCACAGTGACGAATTCGGGCATGATTCCTCCTGCTCTCCTATCGTTACCTGCCTCAAGGACGAAGCAGTGCGCACTTTTCCGACATTCGACCGGATACGCCAGCTCGAAAGCCGTCGCCCTTCCCGCCAGTGTCGCCGACCGCCTTGCGCACGGCAACCGGACAGGTTTCACTGTTGCGCAAGCCGGGAAGCACGGACGGGCGGTCCCCAAGCGTCAGGACAAGGCGTGGAAGCATGGCATTTGCGATCAAGGCCGAGATTCGTGACCTGGATGCGGAAAATCTCAGCTTCACCGCACAGAAGACGATGTATGGCGGCAAGCATATCGCTGAGGGCGACATCATCTTCCTGTTTGCGAGTGAAAATGAGGGGGGCCAGGGTCTTTTCGCCCGTGGCGTCGTGACCTCTGCCGAGGCGGTTGCCAAGAAACAGAACACCCTGCGGCAGACCCCGCGCGTGAGCATTGCCGTGCGCCGCATCGCGCTTGCCCGGAGGCCACTGGGGCGCCGCGAGCTCAAACGTCTCAGCAATTGGCAGGACGGCCACCCCGGCACGGAGCTCAATTTCAAATTCTATCGGCAAGCGACGAACAAGATCATCGGCATCACGGACGAGGCGGCGGTGTTCCTCAGCCAGTTCTTCTAGAGAGAACTGCTGATGAATGGATTCATATCTATAAATATTAAGCGATATCAATATATTATAGACATTTTATTAACATCTAGATTAAGTATGATACTATGGAGAAAAATGCTTCAAGTCTACGGATCCGGCCGGGCGACTCTGCGTGCGGCGATGGCCAGCAGCTTGAGGGGCCCCTCCAATGCCTGGCTGGCCCGATCAGTCTCGCCGCCTGTCGGGGGATGCGTATATTCGACACGCCCATTCTCGTAGATGTCGATCTCGAACCGACTGTCGGCGGCCGTCACCGTCAGGGTGATCGAGTCGGGCGTCAGTCGGTCCAGCACATACCAAAGCTGCTGCTGATCCAGCGTTCGCAACAGGCTGAAAAGTGGATGCGTCATGCTCGATGCTCCTCGAATCACGACCATGCCCACCGGCCTGTTGCGGAGGGCCGAGATGGCATTCCCCGCTCTTTGCAGCGAGGTGGCGTTTTCCTGGTCAAAAAACTATTAATAACAATAGGTTATAGAGTATTAGGTTCTGCCGGAGCGCGATTTGGCGGCCAATTCGGCTAACGCCCGGTCTGGTGACGATGTTCCGCCGTCCCTACCCGCAGGGTCGTGTTTCAGATGCCATCATCCGTCGCGTAGTCGCGCGTAAAATAGGTATTGGTCAAGGCCACAACCTCTGTTCTGTTGCGCGCATTGAGACGCTTCATGATGTTCCTGACATGCACTTTCACCGTGAACTCGCTCATCTCGAGTTCAGCAGCAATCAGCTTGTTCGGCAGTCCCCTGCGGATCAGACCGACGACCTCGAGCTGCTTTGCGGTCACCCGATCCCGCAAGGATCCCCCACCACTTGGCAAAGGCATGGTCTCGGTTCGAGACTGCATCACGCTGTGGGAGGGCACGAACACACCGCCGCTGCGGACCAGGCGAATGGCGGCGATGGCGACATCGACATTGGAATCCATGGCGATGAAGCCACTGGCACCCTGCTCCAGAGCCTTCGAAACGTCGCTTGCCGATTTCATGTCGGAAATCACCACAACCCGCACACCGGGCGTGACGGCAAGAACGCGCCTCACCATTCGCTCGACGGCGATTGTCGTCTCCCGTGTACCGGTGACGCACAGCAATGCGATGGAGGCGCCCTGCCCCCGCCTGCCCCACTCTTCGACGTCGGCGTAACCCTCCACCACCAATCCGGTTTCAGAGCCTGTCAGGCAATGCATGAGGCAGGTCCGGGTCAAGGCATTGGCGCAGATGACAACGACATGTGCGCTGGTATCCCGATATATCTGCACGGCTGGAACGGGCACGCTGTGATCGAGCGGGAGTTGCCCCGCAGTATGTTGCGGTATCGGCGCGGGAACGGCGTGCTGCTCGTCGGCGACCGGAGCGGTTGGCTTGCGAGGCGCCGACGAAGATAAGGGCATAGCGCGGTTCCAGCGGGTTGGTGCAGGCTCAACGGAGACCGCATGTGCCTTTGCGCACAGCCATTGCCTCAGCAGAACGTGAGGTTGCTCGAACGGCACCGCAATGTCAAATCCGAATATGAAATTGACATTTTAAAGCTCGTGGGTAAAAAGTTACTTCTCAAGAGACAGTGTCCAAGCTTCATGCCCAGACCCCTGCATGCCCGTCGTGTTTCGCCAGACAGCCAGGAGCGTGGCGTGAAGACGCGCCAAAACCTGATCGAAACGGCCGGACGGGTCTTTGCCGACAAGGGCTACCATGCGTCGACGAGCCGGGAAATTTGCGATCTGGCCGGCGTCAACACAGCGGCGGTGAACTATTATTTCGGTGGTATCCGCCCGCTCTATGAAGCGGCGGTGTCAGAGGCACGGCGCGAGGTCGTCATTCCGCCCGAGGCATTCGCGGCCATTCTGGAACACGCCGAGCCCCTGGATCAGCTCAAGGCCTATTATGGCCTGATGGCCCGGCGATTGCTGTCGCCGGCCGAACGCTCATGGCAGATCAGGCTGGTCACGCGCGAGATGGTGACGCCCACAGTCTCCACGCTGATTGTGGACGAGGATTTTCTGGCGCCCCAGGTCCATTGGCTGCGTGACCTGCTTGCCCGCATGCTAGATCGTCCGCTGGATCATCCCGACATCGGTAGGGCCGAACTGGCGCTCAACGCACCCTTCATGGTCCTGGCTACGGTGGAGCGCGGTGTGCTGGAATCCATCGCCCCGAGCCTGGCAGAGCGCGAACGGGAGATCGAACCGATGTCATGCGCGCTGGAAACATTCGCCCTCGCCGGCCTGCAGGCCCTGGCGCGCAAATGCCCCGGTCATTAGTGTCTCTTTGCGAGAGAGCACACTTTGCCGATGGCAAGGCGTGTTCACGACAGAGCGCTTTCTTGGCCGAAGTCCTTGTTTAAACGCGTCTTTGCGATTCTGCGTGACTCAACGAGGTCGCAAAATGGCCTACAGGCCCGCCGCCGTAGTGGCGCGATTGCGGCCGGATCTCTTGGCTTCATACATCGCCCTGTCGGCCGCCTCGATCAATTTTTCGGGCCGGTCGTCGCTGGCCGGAACGTGGGTTGCGCCGCCAACGCTGATGGTGACCTTGTCGGCGATCGGAGAGGCCGCGTGCGGCAGCCCTAGCGCCTCGATGGCCTGCACCACCTTATCTGCAAGAAAGGCAAGATCGCCCGCCTGGGTTTGCGGCAGCACCACGGCGAATTCCTCACCCCCCAGGCGTACTGCCAGGTCCTTGGGGCGATGGAAGGTGCCCCTCACCGCTGTCGCCACCGTTTTCAACACCTCGTCACCGGCAAGGTGGCCATAGGTGTCGTTATATTGCTTGAAGTGATCGACATCGATGATCAACAACGAGATCGGCTCTTTCGCGCGTATGGCCTGGCGCCACTCGGTATCAAGATATTGATCGAAATAGCGCCGGTTGCTGAGGCCCGTCAGGCCGTCAGCATTGGTCAGGCGCTGCAACTCGAGATTGGTCTCCATCAACTCCTGCTGGCTTCGACGCAAGGCACGATAGGCTTCGTCGCGTTGGATCTGGGTCAGATAGGCCGCCGAATGGTAGCGGATGCGCGCAATCAACTCGATCCGGTCGGGCAGCTTGACGAGATAGTCATTGGCGCCGATCCGAAAAGCTTCGCTCTTGACAGCCGCCTCCTCCTCCGTCGAGAGCACGATGACGGGAATGGCCTTGGTGGCGGGGTCAGCACGATATTCGCGGACCAGGGTCAGGCCATTCATATTGGGCATCACCAGATCCTGCAGGATCACGGTGGGCTTCACCCGCTTGGCGATGGCAAGGGCCTCCAGCGGATTGGAGCAATAATGCAATTCGATCTCGATCTCATCGATCAGCGCGCGCCGGATGGCCTCGCCGACCATGATCTGATCATCGACCAGAAGGACCATGACCGACTGATGGATGGTGTCGAGGGAGGCGGCGCCGTGGGATTTGACGTCTGCTGGCTGGCTCATGGGGCAGTTCCTCTTCTCAGGCGCGGCGAGCCGAGCAGTTCGGTCAGACGCGAGGCGATTCTGTCCAGCGGCAGAATGTCCGTCGCGGCACCCAGGGCGGCTGCCGCCTTGGGCATGCCATAGACCGCACTTGTAGCCTGGTCCTGCGCGATAGTGTGATGTCCAAGTTCACGGAGCGCTTTCAGGCCGCGCGCTCCATCCGACCCCATGCCGGTCAGCAGGACGCCGGTCACCGGACCTTTCCATAGGCGTGCCACGCTGTCGAAAAAAACGTCCACGGACGGACGATAAACCTGATCGACCGGATTGGGCGTATAGCCCAATTGCCCGCCGACCTTGAAAACCAGGTGATTGTCGGTGCCGGCGACCAGAACCTGTCCCGGCAAAGCGCGATCTCCCTCACTCGCGAGCTGGACCGGAAGAGCGGAATGCTGGCTGAGCCAGTTGGCAAGGCCGGGCGCAAAGCGGGCATCGACATGCTGAATGATCACGATGCCGGCAGCAAAATTACCGGGCAGGCTTTTCAACACCGTGGCCAATGCGGTGGGACCGCCGGCCGATGCGCCGATTGCGATGAGTTGCTGGGTCTGTGGTCGTGCCGTATCGGCAGACCTTTGCCTGGGATTGCCGTCGGTGACCAGATTAGCGATCACGTCGATCTTTGCCAGGAGGGGGCGTGCCCCCCAACGCGTCTCGCGCGAGCCTAGAAGTGGCGTGTCGACCGCATCGAGAGCCCCCTCCCCCATGGCGGCAAAAACGCGTGCCGCATTGGTCTCGACATCAGCTGTCACGATCAGGATGGCGCAGGGCGACTGCGCCATGATCCGACGGGTGGCTTCGATACCGTCCATGCGCGGCATGATCAGGTCCATCAGCACGAGATCGGGCAGGTCCCGGCTGCACAACTCCACTGCCTGCACGCCATCGGCGGCGACCCAGGCAAGCTGATGCTGGGGTGCCATGGCAAGCACCCGCCGCATTGCTTCCACCGCCAGCGGCAAATCATTGACGATCGCGATCCTCATACCCCAGCCTCGCCAATCAGATCCACCACTGCGTTGATCAGAGTATCATCCTGGAAACTGCCTTTGGTAAGATAATAATCCGCCCCAGCGTCCAGGCCGCGCTGGCGATCCTCCGCTCGATCTTTGTAGGACACGATCATCACCGGCAGCGATTTGAGATCGGCGTCCTGCCGGATGCGGTGGACCAGTTCGATCCCGTCGATGCGCGGCATGTCGATATCGCTGATCAGGAGATCGAAACGGCCGTTGCGCAAGGCGTTCCAGCCATCCATGCCGTCGACGGCCACTTCGACCTCGTAGCCGCGATGGTCGAGCAGTTTGCGCTGCAGCTCGCGCACGGTGAGGGAATCGTCGACGACGAGCACGCGCTTGCGCCTTTCCTCCTGCCTGCCGGCCTTCTTTCGGCCAATCTGAGCAAGCTGATCAGCGGAGGAGAGTTTTTCCATGGAACGGATGATGTCCTCGACGTCGATGATCAGGAGCGGCGAGCCGTCCTCCATCAAGGCAGCCGCACTGATATCCTTGATCTTGCCGAGGCGCGGGTCGAGCGGCTGCACCACCAGCTCGCGACCGCCGAGGAAGCGCTCGACCACCAGTCCGTACATGGCACCGGGGCTGCCGACCACGACGATGCGCAATTCGCCGTTGGGATCATCAGCCGGCGGACAACCCAGCACCTGATGTGCCGCGACCAGGCCGACCAGCTGTCCATCGAGGTTGAAATGCTGGCGCCCTTCCAGGGTCTGGACCTGATCGCCGGCGATCTTGATGGCGCGCACGATATGGGCGAAGGGAAAGGCGTAGGGCTCCCCGCCGATTTCCACGATCAGCGAACGGACCACCGAGAGCGTGAGCGGCAGCTCCAGCTTGAAGCGTGTACCTTCACCGAGCTCGGACGTTACTCGCACCAGGCCGCGAACCTGGCGGATCATCTCCTGCACGACATCCAGCCCTACGCCCCGGCCGGAAATAACGGTGACCTTTCCCTTCATGGAGAAGCCGGGCAGGAACAGGAATTCGAGCAATTCATGGGCGCTGAGCCTGTTCGCCGTGTCCGAGCTGGCAAGGTTTCGTGCAATCACGGTTTGGCGGATCTGTTCGAGATCGATACCGCGCCCATCGTCCGAGACGGTGATCTGCAACGTGCCCGCGCGGTGCGATGCTTCCAGACGGACCACGCCTTCGTTGGCCTTGCCGGCGGCAACCCTTTCGTCGGGGCTTTCAATACCGTGATCAAGGGCGTTGCGCAGGAGATGACCAAGCGGAGCATCGAGCCTGTCCAGAATGTCCCGATCCACCAGCGTGCGCTCGCCGACGATCTCCAGCCGCACCTTCTTGTCGAGTTCGCGCGCAATGTCGCGCACCATGCGCGGATAGGCCGCGATGCCGTCGGAGAAGGGACGCATGCGTATCGCCAGCGCTTGATCGTAGAGCCGGTGGGCGAGCGTGGTGGCCTGATGGTCGGTGGCTTCCAGTTCTCCCAGTCGCTGCGACAGATGCTGCCGGCATTCCAGAAGGCGTTGCTGGGCCTTGTCGAGGGCCGATTGCGCCCGTTCATCCAGGGCGTGGACCGGCAAGACAGCGCGCAGCGACTCCAATGCACTCGCCGCCTCGAGCTGGAGACGCTTGAGGCGTTGCAGCGACTGACCGAAAGGTCCCAGCCATCGCGATTCCACCAGTGATTCACCGGCGAGATCGAGGAGCCGGTTGAGATTTTCGGCACTGACTCGCAGGGCCCGGTCGGTTGATCCGGAGGCTGAGGTCGTTTCCTCCGCCACCGGTAGGGGCAGTGGGGTGGGCTCGGGCGTCTGCTTCGGCACCGGCGCCGGCATTTCCGCAGCTTCGGCTTGAGGCTGGCTGAGTTCCAGGACGAACTGATCGGCTTCGGCCTGCCAGGCCTCGTCGCGCGAACCGCTTTCGAGATCCGGCGATCTGGCGAAAGTCAGAAGCAAATCCACGCCGCGCAGGAGTACGTCGATCCGACCGTGATCCAGCCGGGCGCCGCGCTGTTGGGCCAGAACGAAAAGATCTTCCATCGCATGCGCGATCGTCACGGCGGCATGGATCTCGACGATGCGGGCAGCCCCCTTGAGGGAGTGAGCGGCTCGCATGCAGGCCTCGATCTGGTCGGCTCGCGCCGGATCCTTGTCGAGCGCCAACAAGGCCGTCGTCATCGCCTCGGCCTGTCCTTCCGCTTCGATGCGAAACAGGTCGCGCATCGAGAATTGGCTGAGATCCTGTGTCATCGTGCCAGCCCCCTGCCGAGGGTCTCGAACAACGCATGCTCATCGAGCCGGCCGACATTTCTGTCGCGCCAAGACAGCAGGCCTCGGGTGAAACCCGAACTCGACTGGGCCACGGTGGCCGGCACAGGCTTCAGCTCCGCTTCCACATAGAGATGGGTGTACTGGACCTCGTCGACGGGAAACGCAAAGCGGGAACCGGCATGGTGGGCGACGATCAGCCGGCCCTGCGGCGAATGCTGCTCGCCGCCGATGAGGACCTGGGCGATCGAGACGCAGATCACCAATTCGCCGCGCACATTGACCAAGCCCAGCAGCGCAGGATTGCGCCGGTGCGGCAGTGAATGGATGGGGCGCAGGCCGGTCACCTCGTCCAGGACCAGCGTGGGCAAGGCAAACCACTCGCTGCCCAACCGGAAGACCAGTACCGATTGGCTATTGGACGAACGCGCGATCGCGCCCGCCTCCGCTGGCGGAAGGGCAGCGGTGATCTCTCCTGGGGGAACGTCACGATCGAGCAATCGAGAGGCCGCGCGTGAAAACACCTCACAATTGTGGCAATGCGCATGGCGCCGGAGTTCCGGGCATGATTTGTCGCCGCGCACGCCGATCCGCTGCCAGCAATTGTCGATCTCGAAGGGCGACGCTGCGGCGGGAACGTCGGAAGCCAAGCTCGTCATCGCACTCTCCGTTCGTCCAGGCGTCGCAAGCGCTCGTCGAGCAGTCTGGCGCCGCCATGATCGCCCTGTTTCCTGAGCAAGAGGGCGAGATGGCCGAGCGCCTCGGTATTGGCGGGATCCAGATAGAGGGCCTTGCGGTAATAGCGCTCTGCCGTGCCCAGATCGCCGGAGGCGTCGCTGATCAAGCCCAGCAGTGCCAGGGCGTCGGGAGTTGCGCCATCCTGACGGATCAACGCTTCGCATCCACGCGCAGCCTCCTCCAGCCGGCCCCGATCGGCCAGCCGGCGCAGTTCGTCAAGGTCTGGCAGCGCTGCTTCCCGCTTCTCCTCGCGTCGAGGGGGGGCGGGAGCGAAAGGCCTCGGTTTCGGCAGTGGCGGCGGCTCACGCCGTGGCGGGGTCGCGATTGCCGACGGCGTGGGTCTTGCCTTGGTAGTGCTTAGGCGGGCGCTTTCCTTGTGGAAGGCGAACGCCATCGGAATCTTGGTCGAGGTGAAGCCGTTGGCCCCCATCAGCCCGGCCTCCGAATGGCCGACAAAGGCGATCCCATGGGGCGCGAGCAGGCGCCGGATCACGGCGATCGCCTGCCTTTGCGTCGCCGCATCGAAATAGATCAGCAGGTTGCGGCAAAAAACGAAATCATAGCTCGCCGGGTCGGCATAGAAATTCGGCGCCACGATATTGCCCAGGCTGAACTGCACGGGGCTGCGGACGGCGTCCCAAAGCCTGTATCCGTCCCTGGTTGCTTCGAAATAGCGGTCGCGGAAAGCTAGGTTCTCCCCCCGAAACGAGTTGCGCCCATAGATGCCCTGTTTGGCAAGGGCAAGCGAGCGAGCGCTGAGATCAACGGCGTCGATACGGAATTGATCGACGGTCAAGCCCGCATCGAGCAGCGCCATGGCGATCGTATAAGGCTCCTCCCCGCTCGAGCAAGGCAGGCTGAGGAGGCGCAATGGGCGAGAAGCATCAGCTTGAAACATTCCACGCGTCACCAGCCGCGCCAAGGCAACGAAAGCCTGGGGAGCGCGAAAGAACCAGGTCTCGGGGACGATGACCGCCTCGATCAACTCCTGCACTTCTTCTTCGGAATTTTGCAGCAGTTCCCAATAGGCCTGGGCGCCGTCGAGCTTGCACGCCTTGTACCGCGCCACCACCGCACGCTCGATCGCCGACGGACCGATCGAGGCAGCATTCAGCCCGATGACGCGCCCCAGGAATTGCTCGAAGCGCGGGTCGCTCATTGGCTGGCCACCGGCTGGCTGCGAACGGCGGTGAGAAGCGCAGCTGGGAGCAGGCCTTCCAGTTGAACACGCTGAACCAGGCCATGCGGGCCGGGCGCGAAAGGTGCGAATTCGGCCGGATCCAGCCGGAGCATCTCCGTGGCATTTTCCGCGATCAGACCCAGCAGGACGGTATCGTCCTGCGGATGGCGTATGACGATGATGCGCGTGCTCAGGCGCCGGCGCGCCGGCCGGCCAAGCTCGAGGGTACACAGATCGATGACCGGTACATAACGGCCGCGATATTCGAAGGAGCCGGCGACCCCCTCGGGCGCCTGACGCACCTTCTTCAATTCCGTCAACGGCATGACCTCGACGATCGGATCGATCGTCATCGCAAAGCCCTCATCGCCGATCCGGAAATAGAGGAAGAGCATTCTGAGTTCCGCCATATCCTGGAGAAAAGCGCGTTCTGGCGAAAACGCGCTGCAGCTCCAGCTTCTTGTTTCCATGCGCCCTTGCGCGTCAGGCCATCTCGAGCTTGAAGCGTGCGATGCTTCCGCTGAGATTGCTGGCGACGTGATTGAGTTCGTCGATCGCCGAGCTGGACTGGCGCAGGGATTCCACCGTCTGCTGCGTCGCTTCGGTCAGCTGTATGAGCGCCTCGCTGATCTGCTCGGCCCCCGTCGCCTGCGCCTGCATGCCTTCGCTGACGGATTCATAGCGGGGCGTAAGCGCCTGCACCTGCGTGATGATCTCGGAAAGTTTGGCTCCGATCTCATGAACGTCATGCAGGCCGCGTCGCACTTCCTCCGAGAACTTGTCCATGCCCATGACGCTGGCCGACACGGCGGACTGGATCTCCTTGACCATCTGCTCGATGTCGTAGGTGGCGACGGCCGTCTGGTCGGCTAGACGCCGAATTTCCGAAGACACCACGGCAAAGCCGCGCCCGTATTCGCCGGCCTTTTCTGCCTCGATAGCGGCATTGAGCGACAAGAGATTGGTCTGATCGGCAACCTTGGTGATCGCCGTGACCACCTGGTTGATGTCGCTGGCTTTTTCGTTCAGCACGGCAAGCTTGGCGGTGATGGAGCTGGCAGCGCCCATCACCTGGTTCATGGTGTCCTCCATATGGGCCAGCTCGACCTTGCCTCCCGATGCCAGACTGGCGGTGTGCTCGGACACCGTCACGACATCGGACATGGTCCTGACCAATTCCTTGGAGGTTGCTGCGATCTCGCGGGAGGTCGCACCGATCTCCGTTGTGGTGGCGGCGACTTCCGAGGCCGTTGCCTGCTGCTGTTTGGACGTCGCCGCAATCTCGGTCATCGACGTGCTGACGCGGATACCCGAGCGCTGGACCTGGCCGACGAGTTCCATCACTTCGTCGGCCATGCGGTTGTAGCCTTCGCCGAGATCGCCCAACTCATCCTGCCGAACGATCTGCATGCGCTGGGTAAAGTCGCCCTTGCGCATGGTGTTCATCAGCGTCTTCAACTGCAGCAGGGGCTTGGTGATGGCGCGCAGCAGCGAAAAGCCTGCAAAGGCGGCAACCACCAGGGCAAATGCGAAGGCCACTATCATGGCGCTCAGCAAAGAGAGGATTTCATTGCCGACGATATCGGGCAAGGCAAAGGCGCGTTGCTGGTTGAACGCTATTACATCGGTGAGGTTCTTGAAGGCCGTGTTGAAAGCCGCATCGACACCTGAAGCGGCCGATGCATTCGCCTCCCCGTTCCCAGGCGTGCCGTTGCGCGCCGCCGCCTGCTTGAGAAAGCCTTCCTTCAGGCTCTGATAGGAAGCGACCGAGTCCTTGAAGCGCGAGAAAAGCTGCCGATCGGCGTCGGCAACGATCGTTTCCTCATAGCCCCTGAAAAGTTGCTCCATCTTGGTTCTGCCGTCGGCAAGCTGATCGTCGGTCGGGGCCTTGGCCGCAGCCTCGCGTGACATGACGAAGGCAAGATAGTCGGCAAAAAGTCCATCCTTGACGAAAGCTGCCTGTCGTAGCCCGGCAACGGAGTCGGACTTGAGACCGGTGACATGGTCATCGATCGACTTGAGCTGCCAATAGGCAAACAGCCCGATGGCTAGAACGACCAGAAGGATAATGCCGAAACTCAGCATTATACGCGCGCGGATGGTTACTTGTTTCATGGAAGTTGCCACGTCATTTCAGTCTTGCAACGATCAGCACGTCGAGCATGGTAATATGACACGACCGTACGACGAAATCCGTAGGGAAAGCTATATCGAAATCCATGACGAGTAAGGCCAGGTTCCGCAAATGGAAGCACGCCGGACTGATGGACACTGGCGCTGAGGCCATACATGATTCATCCCCCACCCGAAATCCTTCGCGACATGCTCATTCGGATCGACGGGCTTCCCCGTCGCATTCCTGCGACCATCGGCTCCGACAAACCACACGATCGGATCAAGGCGACCCCTTCGGAGCTTTGATTCTAGCCGACGCGCTCATGCAACCAGATATGCCAACCAAACATTAATCTCTTCATAATGAAGGACTTACTCCCAGAACATGCTTTTATGAAGGAGGCACATCCGTGCATGCCTTGCGGGTGCCGGCAGCCTGGGCGAAGCCCCCGTTTCAGCGGCCGCGGTCACAGGCCAACCCAGTGGTCACGAGACCCTGCCGATCTGGCGAGGCCCCTGCCCTACCTGGAGCAGGCATCATCCCATCGCCATGTTCGAGCGCAGCGGCTGCCTGTGGCGATCCACGATTCGAGGCGGCGCTCTTGACTTCCTGCCGCAGTGTCACTGGCAATCGATAAGATATATTTTTGTTTTTATAGTGTGGATTTTCAAGCATAAATGTAAGTATAAATTTACGCAAAATCTTATAATTATCTATATATTTTTCAATATTTAAAATACCGTATTATAAAGTACCAATCTTGAATGATTCAAATATGTACTCGTTGACTTGAGTTGAAGGATATTGTTAGGCGGGTCTGATTTTTTCTTGAAGAAAGCTCTCGGCCTGTGAAACTTGAATCCGCCCTTCTGGCGTCCGCATCGCTTGTTCTGATGTCTGGTGTCGTCCATGCCCAATCCAATGGCGCCACGCCGATCGAGCTCGATCCGGTGGTGGTGGAGGGCAAGGACCGCGGCGGAGTAGCGGGCGTGATCGCAACCACCGGTTATGTCGCGACCTCCGGTCGGAGCCCCACCAAGACCGACACTCCTTTGCTGGAAGTGCCGCAATCCGTCTCCACCGTGACGCAGCCCCAGCTCGAAGAGCGCAAGCCACAGAATTTGCTCGAGGCGATCGCCTACACCCCCGGTGCCGTCGTGGGCATGTATGGCTTCGATTCCCGGTATGACGGTTTCATGGTCCGCGGCATCGACATGACCAATACCGGCGTGTTCCGCGACGGACTGCGGCAACTCAACAGCCCGAACGGCCTGTTCAGGCTCGAACCTTATGGGGTGGAAGCGATTTCCATCCTGCGTGGCCCGGCCGCTTCCATCTATGGTGCCAGCAGCACGGGCGGCATCGTCGACATCATCTCCAAGCGCCCGACCGAGACGCCTTTCCGCGAGATCGAATTGCAGACAGGTTCCTTCGGTCGGCTCCAGGGCAATTTCGACCTGTCGGGACCTCTCAATGCCGAGAAGACTGTATTCTATCGGCTGACCGGCGTCGTCCGCAATGCCAAGGCCGATCTGAGCGCCGGCCGGGACGACCGCGTCTTCATCGCACCGGTGATAACCTGGAAGCCCAACGATGCCACCAAGCTCACGCTGCTTGGCGAATATATGGATTCCACCGTTGGCGGCACTCAGGTCTACCTCAACCGCTACGCGCCCTATGTCGATAGTCGGGGCAACGTCACCGACAAGTCGGTTGGCGCCACCAAAGTATTCGCCGGCGATCGCCGCTACAACGACTTTCGCCAGCAGCAGGGGCGCATCGGCTACGAGTTCGAGCACAAGTTCAGCGATGCCCTGATCCTGCGCCAGAACGCACGCTATTCGCAACTTGGCACCAATCAGGAATATTACTATTTCGGCCCTGGCCTGACTCGCGAAAGCACGGCCGGCTTTGCCAGCGATACCAGCCTGGAAAGCCACTTTGCCACAGGTCCGCTCGAACACACGCTCGTGACGGGTCTGGACACCAGCTATCTGCATTACCGTTCGGCAGAAGGCTATGGCGGCGTGCCCCTTGGTGTCGACCCACCGTTGACCACCCAGTCGAAGCAGACGCTGGCGATGACCGGCATCTATGTCCAGGACCAAGTCAAGTGGCAGAACTGGCGCCTGACGCTCGGCGGCCGGCACGACTGGCTCTATAGCCGCTTCAGCAAGGGCACGGTCGGCAGCGGCATGACGCAAAGCAAGAGCCGCGACACCAAGTTCACCGGACGGGCGGCCTTGAGCTATGTCACCGATTTCGGCCTCGCCCCCTATGTCGCCTATGGCACCTCCTTCACGCCCAATCCGGGTGCGGTGCTCAATGGCGGCGTCGCCGTGCCCACCACCGGCGAACAGACCGAAATCGGCGTCAAATACGACATTCCCAACATGAACGCGTCGCTGCGCGCCGCCGTCTTCGACATGCGCCAGAACAATGCGGTGGTCTATGAAGTCATCGACGGTCTCAACAAGCAGGTCCAGCTCGACGTGCGCTCGCGCGGTGTCGAGATCGAGGGCGTGGCCTCGCTGACCAACGGGCTCAGCGTCCAGGCTTCCTATTCCTACAACGATGCCCGCATCCTCAAGCTCACTCCCGACACCGAGGGCAACCGTCTGTCGAGCGTGCCCTATCACATGGCCTCGCTCTGGCTCGATTATGCCTTCCAGGAGGGGCCGGCCACCGGCCTCGGCATTGGCGGCGGCGTGCGCTATGTCGGCTCGAGCCTGGGCGATAATCTCAATCGCGCGATACTCGAAAACAAGCCGCGAACCTTCGTGGACGCATCGATCCGCTATGACCTCGAAAACCTCAATCCAAAACTCGCCGGCATGCGCGTGCAGGTCAGCGCCACCAATCTGCTCAATGAGGTCAAGCAGATCTGCACGGTCGGCTATTGCTATTTCGACGAGGGACGCAAGGTCATTGCCAGCCTGCGCTACCGCTGGTGAGCAGTATCGAGCCTGGCACGCCGAGCAGGTACACTTTGTCCTCTCCACTCGCCATCGTGCTCGGCGTGGGCGGGCTCTATGTCGGCCAGAGCATCATCGGCGGCTTGACCTTCATCGCCTTGCCGAGCGTGCTGCGGGAGCGAAACCTGCCGCTCGACCAGATCGGCATGCTCTATCTGGCGGTGTTGCCCTGGGCCTTCAAATTCCTATGGGCGCCGGCAGTGGAACGCTACAGGCTACCGCCCGCCGGCCATAGCCGCTCGCGCTCGATCGTCCTGGTCGGCGGCCTGATCTCGGCTGCCGGCCTCGTGTTGACCGGGCTGATCGGGCCAACCAGTTTCATGCCCCTGCTCGCCGTGCTGCTGCTGATTGCCTTCGCCACCTCCACCAGCGACATCGCCTGTGACGGGCATGCGGTGGAAACCCTGTCCGAGCGCTATCATGGCTGGGGCAATGCGGCGCAGGTCGGCGGCGCCTATCTGGGGTCGGCGATCGGATCGGGGCTCTTTCTGGTGCTGGTTGCCCAGTATGGTTGGGGCGTCTCCTGCTTTGCCATGGCAGGCCTGCTGATCGTGCTCGGCTTGCTTTTCGTATTGTCGCCGGCTCCGCTCTCTCCCGGGCGCAACCATCGGCCCTCTCTGCGCCAGGCGTTGCGGCGCAAGGACATGCATCTGGGCCTGGCTTTGGCAGCGGTCAACGTCATCGCCCAGAAATGGGGCGTCAGCATGCTCGGCCCCTTTCTGATCGACAGCGGCCTCGACCTCACCTCGCTGGGCATCGTCAACGGCGTCGGCGGCATGGCCATTGGTTTCATCTGTGCCCTGATCGGCGGTGCCCTCGTGCGGTTGTTGAGCGCGCGGACCGTATTGGCACTGGCGCTCGTCCTGCAGGCCATCGCGCTGTCGGGCTTGGCCTTCGCCGCCTGGAAGGGCGGGATCGGCCAACCCCTCCTGCTCATCCTCGCACTGGCAAGCTCGTCCGGCATCATGGCTCTCGGCTTCGTCGCACTCTATGCCCAGTTTATGGTGGTCTCCGATCCCCGCCAGGCCGGCATCGACTTCACGCTGCTGCAATGCATGGACGCGCTGGTGAGCATGGCGGGTGGCATGGGTTCGGGCTGGGTCGCCCAGCATTGGGGCTATGGGCCCTATTTCGGCATGGCGGCATTTCTCGCTCTGGCTGCCGCGCCGATCGCCGCCATTCTCAGCCATCGCGTCGCCGTGCGGTCCGCTGCCCGGAAGGATCCGGCAGAGGCGCTGGTCGGAGTTCCGTACGGTCGATGATCGCATCCCTCGCGCCCTGCTTTGCTGGAAATCTCCATTGGTACAAGGAGAGCGTGGCGCTGCCGGGCGTGCATGGACGCCTGATTGCCGGTCGCAGCCTTCTCGAAAAAGGCGTGGCCGAGGATCTGATGTCACGCTTTGCCGACACCTATCCCGGCGCCGACCGCCAGGCACTTGTCTCGATGTGGACGCAATGGCATTTCGGGGCGCTGGTCATCCCGGCAACGGCCGCAACCTTGCTGCTGGACCGGGAATTGCCCGTGGATCTGGATGCGATCGGCATCGTTCCGCATGAAAGCGGGCGCACTGCCGCGCTGGTCATCCCGGATGAGGGCAGGCTGCATCCCGGCGACGCCACCAAACGCTTCTCGCGCCTTTTCGAAGGGCATGTCGAACCGCTGATCCACGATTTCGAGGCGCGATTTGGCGTGTCCAAGCGTTTGCTGTGGACCAATGCTGCTGCGATTTTCGAGTGGACATTGCAGCAGGTGCTGGACGTTGGCGTTCCCTGCCCAGTCGCCTTGGAGGAAGGCCGTGCTTTGCTGCAGCAGCGCAGTGGCGGCGATGGTCGTCCCAATCCGATTTGCGGGGCGGTTCGCTATCCCCTGGAACAGGGACAACCCGTGCGCCGGCGGAAAGTCTGTTGCCTGCGCTATCTTCTGCCGGGCGTGGAGGATTGCGGCAGCCTGTGCCCGCTGCCGCAGATAAGTCGGAAGCAAAAAGCAGACATTCCCATTTAAACAAACTTTGTAGCCTGTTGTTATCGCTTCTTTCTTGCTGAAAACAAATTCCACGCTCCGGCACAGTGCTCAAGGTTCAGTGCAGGATCTCGGCGATCCAGGCACTGTCCGGACCGCGGGCGAAATAGATACGGACTGGGCTCGCTTGTGCCTGGGGCGTGTCCTTCACCGTGGCGGTGCACGTCACGCCCGGGCGACCGACGGCGGGCACACAAGTATTGATATGGGCAGTCTGTTGCTGCTTGGCGGCCAGCGCGGGTATTGCGCGCATGGCGGCAGTTGCCTCAGCATCGCTCGGTTGGTCCAGGAGCAGAGCGGTCGCGGACGCCAGGAATACGAAAACCAAGCCATCCGCCAAAGTCCGGTTGATCGGCACGGCGGCCTCCTGTGTTCAACGTCGGAAGAACAGGCGGAGCCATGCTTATAAACCCGCAAGGGGGCAGAAATCGGATCGAGTGTTTCTGGCAGAGCGGCACGACTGATGCAGGCGGCCGGATGTCGATTTAAGCGGTGCCGGACATGTCCGGCGCAGGCGCCCCCGACGTGCCGGCACGACGATTCAGCCGGCGATACTCTCCGGGTGGCACGCCGAAACGGGCCCTGAAGCTCCTGGAGAACTGGGCCTGGTCCGTGAATCCCCACTGATAGGCTATCTCGGCGGCCGTTTGGCTATTGGCGGGATTTTCAAGGGCCGTGCGGCAGGCCGCCAGCCTCTGATCGCGGATCCAACCCGCCACCGTCTGGTCGGTGTCGCGGAACAGGTCGTGCAGATAACGGATGGAAACCCCGCAGGCCCGCGCGATCATGTCGGGATCGAGGCGCCAATCGTTGAGGTGGGCTCGGATATAGGCCTCGATCCGGGCAAGATGCGCCTCGCGCACCGTCGAGCTGCCCGATGTCAGGATACGATCATCCGCCTTGACCGCCAGCACCAGGAGATCGATGAGTTGGCGCCCCACGGCAGTGCGGGCCTCCTCGTCCAGCGCCTCGAAGCGCTGGGGCAGGAGGTGCAGCATGTCCGCAAACAGGCCGCCCGCTCCATTGGCCGCGTCGAACTGCAGCGAACACAGCCTGTCCGGACTGCGGATACGCTCCGACAGCGGTTGCGAGGCCACCTTCAGCACCCAGAGATCGGCGGGATCGGCGTGGCTGAACTCATAGGGCTCGTGGCTGCGCTCGAGGAAGAAGCCGCCGGGCGAACAGCGCACTTCGCTGCCGCATTGGGAGAAAGAAACCTGGGAACGGGTCGGCACCGTCACCAGGAACTCTTCCTTGCGGGCACTGCGAAAATGATGCGGCAGGCGCAGATATTGCAGCCCGTCCGAAGAGAGCCGAGAGATCGATACGTCGCCGAACTGCCAGATGGTGAGGTCACCGAAGAAATGATCCGGATGGCGGAACGTCAGGTCGAGCGGGAAATAGGCCCCGGCAATGGCCTGGTGCCAGTGCCGGCTCCGATCCATGGTGCGGGTCGCGCTCGTGGTGACGGAAGTCTTCATGACAGCTCCACAGAACGGTTATCGAGACTAGGCGCGAGAGGCGAGGATGGCAATCGCGCGGTCCGGCCATCCGGCCGATTGTGCACTCAGCGTCAAACCATTGCTCGCTCCCTGCAAAGACGGCCGCCGGCAAACCTGATTGGCTGATGGAAACAACGGTGCGCGAGACGCCGCTGCAGGGGATCGTGGGGGACAGACTTCTCCCGCCTTGCTTGCGGCTGGCCGGAGGGTTTTGCGATTTTGGCGGCATCGCCAAGAATCGCAAAGACGCTCCAGCCAATCCGTAGGATTGGCTTGGAACCAAAGAGTGAGAGCAAACAAGCGTTCACGTCTGAACGCGCTTTGCTCTGGGGAGGATGGATGTCGATAGAGCGAGAAAAAGTTGATCCGATCACACTATCGGTGGTGCGTGGGGTGCTGGAGACCACCCAGCGCGAGATGACGCTGGCCCTGGAAAAGACGGCGCGTTCCTCCGTCTTCAACCTGGCCCACGATTATTCGACCGCGCTCTTCAATGCCCGTCCGGAAATGATCCTCCAGGGCCAGGATATTCCCATCCATCTCGGCTCCCTGATCCCGGCCATGAAGGCCGTCGCCAAATTCTTCGGTGACGACATTCATGAAGGCGATCTCTTCCTGCACAACGATCCCGTCTTCGGCGGCAGCCACGCCATCGATACTTGCATGTACAAGCCGGTGTTCTACCAGGGCGAGCTGGTCTACTGGACCGTCTGCAAGGGACACCTCACCGATATCGGCGGCCCGGTTCCGGCCGGCTACAACCCAAACGCCACCGAGATCTACGCCGAGTGCCTGCGTATCCCGCCGGTGAAGATCTGGGACCGCGGCAAGCCACGCGAGGACGTGCTCAACCTGATCTTCTCCAACATGCGGGCGCGACGCGACCAGGAGGGCGATTTCCGCGCCCTGATTGGCGCCTGCCAGGTCGGTGAAAGGCGCCTGATCGCCCTCCTCGACAAATATGGCAAGCCGACGGTCGATGCCTGCATCGACACGCTGCTCGACATGGCCGACAGGCATATGCGCTCGCTGATAGCGAGCGTTCCCGATGGCACCTATGAGGGCAAGGCCATCCTCGAGGATGCCGGGCACGGCTTCGGCGACTTCGAGATCGGCGCCAAGGTCACCATCACCGGCGACGCCTGTCACATCGTCATCTCCAGCCCGCCCCAAGTGCCCTATTTCATCAATTCCTATGAGGGCAACTCCCATTCGGGCGTCTATCTCGGCCTGATGATGTTCGCCGCTTTGCCCCCGCCCTACAATGAGGGGCTCTATCGTTGCGTGAGCGTCGATTTCGGGCCGAAGGGCACGCTGTGCAACGCGCAGGAGCCCGCGCCCCACATGAACTGCACCACCACGCCGATGGAAACGCTGACGGATGCGGTTCGGCTCGCCTTCGAGAAGGCGATGCCTTCCAAGGTCGCGGCCTCCTGGGGACATGCCAACGGGCTCAACATCGCCGGCAAGGACGGCCGCAACGGCGAGGAGTTCGTGACCATGGTGCTTGCCACCATCATCTCGGGCGGCGGCGCCACTCCCCAGCAGGACGGCTGGCATGCCGTCGGTCCGGAATGCTGCTTCGGCGCCCTCACTTCGGGTGACGTCGAGCTTCTGGAATATTCCTATCCCATCATCATTCACCGCTACGCGCTGATGACCGATTCAGGCGGCGCCGGGAAGTTCCGCGGCGGCTCCGGCACGGCCTGGGAGGTCGAGCCGCTGAACGGCGACATGCTGTGCATCGGCTTCGGCGAAGGACGACGCATTCCAGCCATGGGCGCGGCCGGCGCCAAGTCTGCCCTGATCGACAAGAAAGTCGGCCGCGTCGAGCTCCGGCGCGGCGGCGAGGTCACGGTCGAGCGCAAGAACATCATCGAGACCATCAAGCCCGGCCAGACCATCACCAATCTCAACCCCGGTGGCGGCGGCTATGGCAATCCGTTCGAGCGTCCTGTCGACAAGGTGGTCTGGGATGTGCGCAACGGACTCGTCTCCATCGAGGGCGCTCGCGCCGACTACGGCGTGTCCATCACGAATGCCGAAACATTGGAAGTCGACCTCGCCGAAACCCAACGGCTCCGGGCGGCCTGAAAGAAATCATCATGGAACACGCTTATCGTCTCGGCATCGACGCCGGGGGCACCTTCACCGATTTCGTCATCGCCAATCGCACCAGCGGCGACGTCAAACTGTTCAAGGCACTGTCCACGCCATCCGATCCGACCAGGGCGATCGAGAACGGCCTGAAGCAGATCGCCGAGAATTTCGGCACGACGCCTTCGGCCATCGTGTCCGACTGCGACCTCTGCATCAACGGCACCACGGTCGGCCTCAATGCCCTGATCACCCATCGGGGCGGCAAGACCGGGCTGATCTGCACGGCGGGCCATGAGGATTCCATCGAGATCCGCAACGGCCATAAGGAAGACGGCTTTCGCTACGACCCCGAATATCCGGCGGCCACCATGCTGGTGCCGCGCTATCTCAGGCGCGGCGTGCGCGAGCGCGTGCTATCGGATGGCTCCGTCCGCACCGCGATACAGGAAGAGGACGTGCGGCAGGCCTGCCGCCTGTTCCTCGCTGAGAAAGTGGAGACGGTAGCGATCTCCTTCGTGTGGTCCGTGCTCAATCCTGGGCATGAGCGCCGCGCCGCCGAGATCGTGCGGGAGATGATGCCCGACGTGATCCTCACCGTCGGCAGCGAACTCTATCCGCAGATCCGTGAATATACCCGCACCTCCACCGCGGTGACCAATGCCTATCTGGCTCCGGTGATGCGGCGCTACGTCACCGCCGTCGACCGCTATTTCCGCGATCTCGGTGCCAAGCAGCCCGTGCGTTACTTCCAGTCGAATGGCGGCCTAGCCGTCGGGCAGGTGATGACCGATCGCTCCGTCTACGCCATCAATTCCGGCCCCGCCTCCGCGCCGCAGGCCGGCCTCTATGTCGGCGCCCCGTTCGGCAAGGAGAATGTCATCACCGTCGACATGGGCGGCACCTCCTTCGACATCACGCTCACCCGCAACGGCCAGACCAACCTGAACAAGAACGTCGACTTCCTGCGCTACCGCGTCGGCGTTCCCATGATCCAGGTCGAGACGCTCGGTGCCGGCGGCGGCTCGATCGGCTGGATCGACAGCCTGGGCCTGCTGCAGGTCGGTCCGCAATCAGCGGGCTCCGAGCCCGGCCCGGCCTGCTATGGGCGCGGAGGAACCGATCCCACGACCTCCGATGCCAATCTCGTGCTCGGCTATCTCAATCCCGAGGGGCTGCTCGGCGGCAAGCTGCCTCTCGACGTCGGACGAGCTCGCGAGGCCATCGCCAGGATCGCCGGGCCGCTCGGCATCAGCGTCGAACAGGTTGCCTATGGCATGTTCACGATCGTAAACAGCGGCATGGTCAACGGCATCCGGCGCGTGTCGGTCGAGCGTGGTTATGATCCGCGCGACTTCGTCCTGGTCGGGGCCGGCGGCGCCACCGCCGCCCACATCACCGCTCTGGCGCGCGAGATGGGCATCGATACCATCATCCTGCCCAAGCTCGCCTCCGGCCTGTGCGCCTTCGGGCAGATCATCTCGGACGTCAAATACAACTATATGGCAACCGCTCCTTTGCGCCTGGACAATGCCGGCGCCTGCGAGAAGATCGACGTGCTCTTCGCCGAGATCGAGGCCCAGGGTGTCCGCCATCTGGAGGCAGACGGCTTTGCTGCCGACCGCATCGCCATCAAGCGCAGCCTCGAAATGCGCTATGTCGGCCAGGTGCATGAATGCACGGTCGACATCGATAATTTCAGGATCGACGACACCACGATCGACCGGGTCAAGGAAGCCTTCCATGCCCGTCACGAAGAACTCTACACCTATTGTGAGCGGCACAACCCGGTCGAGGTGGTGAATATCGAATCCACCCTCTTCGGGTTGATCGAAAAACCCAGGCCTCCTCGCCTCGACAGCACCGGTAGCCTGGAACAGGCCCTGAAAGACCGACGGCCCGCGATCTTCCACAGATCGGGCGAGACGACGTCTACACCTGTCTATGACGGCTCGAAGCTGGGCGTGGGCGTGTCAGTTGCAGGGCCTGCCATCATCGAGGAGGTCACCACCACCATCGTCATCGAGCCGGGCTGGACCGCAAGCCTGCATGAAAGCGGCAGCTATCTGCTGACCCGCAAGGATTGACCGGCAATGCCTGCCTTTCCTGCTCTCCTTTCGCTCGCGGGGCTGTTGTCGCTAGCGATTGGGCGGCAGGAAGAAGGCCTGGCGGAAATAGGAGCGGAAGGCTTCCATGGCGGGCGTGAACACCGCGTCCCGCCGCCAGGCCAGGCCGACATCCATCGAGGGGATCGGCTCGGTCGGCACGATCGTCTCGATGCGCTTGCCCTCCAGCGACCAGGGCCTGAGCACCATGTCCGACAGGATCGCCACCCCCTGCCCGTCCGCCACCAGCGAACGGACGGCCTCGACCGACGACGTCCGCAGCGTCACGTTCGGCCGGAAGGAAGACAGGCTCCAATAGCGCAGCGCCGTATGGGCGGCTTCGTCCACGGTCAGCATGATATAGGGCTCTTCGGCGATCTCCTTGAGGCTGACGGCGCCCTGCGCCAGCAGCCGGTGGCGGGCCGGCACCCACAGCCGCCGGCGCGAGCTCATCAATGTCTCGGTGGTGAGATCGGGATTGATCACGTTGGAGGTCAGCAGCACCGCCATGTCGTAGCGATTGGCCAGCAACCCGTCCTCGATCGCTTCGCGGTTGAGCTCGAAAAGCTGGATGTCGAGATTGGGCCAGGCCCGTCGCAGTCGGCCGAGATGGGTGGGCAGGAAATAGCCGATGACCGTGTAGGTGGCCGCCACCGTCAGCCGGCCGGCAAAATCATTGGCGGGCAGGAGAAGGCTGGTGGCCTCCTCGACCTTGTTCAGGATTTCATAGGCGTGAAACAGGAACTGGCGGCCCGCCGGCGTCATGTCCATGCCCTGGGTGGAGCGGGTGAACAGTTCGACGCCGACGATCTGCTCCAGCTCCTTGATGGCGGTGGTGATCGCCGATTGCGAGATGCCGAGTTCGCCCGCGGCCTGGGACACCTGGCCATGCTCGGCTGTCGCCACGAAATAGCGGATCTGGCGCAGACTGACCGGCATGAACAACTCCCTTCGCGTTTCAGATCGACCTCTACATCAATATTTATAAAATCGATAGATGGCCGACCAGAACTCCACCGAATCTCATACCTGCGGGCTTATCTCCGGAAAATTGACCCAATATGAGGGAAATTCAAGCGAAGTCAGGAAATCTCCTATTTCTGAAAATCAGATAACAAGCATCTGATTATAGAATTTTTCAATCTATCCGTCTCGCCGTAACGTCAGAGCAAGACCGGCGGCGATGCCGGCGCAGGACTAATTACAGAGGGAGGCTGGCTTGGCGCTGGCTGCGGTCGACATCAATTGCGACATGGGCGAAGGCTTCGGCCAATGGCGCTTGGCGGAGGCGGACGACACCGCCTTGATGGAGCTCATCAGCTCCGCCAACATCGCCACCGGCTTTCATGCGGGGGATCCATCGCTGATGGACGCCACCGTCCGGCTGGCGGCCCAGCACGGCGTCGGCATCGGCGCCCATCCCGGCTATCGAGATCTCCAGGGCTTTGGCCGCCGCCGCATCGAGGGAGCGGCCGAGGAGATCGTCAACGACATCGTCTACCAGACCGGAGCGTTGCGGGAATTTGCCCGACGCCATGGTGCCAGTCTGCAGCATGTGAAGCCGCATGGCGCGCTCTATATGGAACTGGCTGCCAATGAGGACCTGTCGCGTTCCTTCGTCCATGCGATGCAGGCCACAGCTCCCAACGCCTTCATCTACTGCATGGATGTCTCGCTGACCCATCGCGTCGCCGTCGAGGCCGGCCAGCCGGTGATCCGCGAATTCTACGCCGACCGCGACTATGGCCGCTCGGGCTCCATCGTGTTCACCCGCCGCACCGGCCGGCTCGATCCGGCGGCAATCGCCGACAAGGTGGTGCGGGCCTGCCGCGAGCAGCGGGTGCGGACCGTCGAGGGCGACGACATCGACATCGCCTTCGACTCCATCTGCTTTCACTCCGATACGCCCGGCAGCCTTGCGATCGCCCGCGCCATGCGTGCGGCCCTGGTGGCCGATGGCATCAAGATCATGCCGGCGAGCGAGCTGGCGCACCCGTTCAAAGCCATCACGAGGGGATGAAGAATGGCAATTTCGCAGATCATGTCACCCTTGCCCGGCGTCTTCTACAGACGCCCCTCCCCTGACAGCCCGTTCTTCAAGGAGGATGGAGAGGCCGTCACAGCGGCGGATGTCATCGGCCTGATCGAGGTGATGAAGTCCTTCCACGAGATCAATGCGGGCATCGGCGGCGTCAATATCAAATTCCTCGTCGATGACGGCGACGCCGTGATGGCCGGCCAGGCACTCGCCGAGGTGGAGGCATGAACATCCGTTCGGTCCTCATCGCCAATCGCGGCGAAATCGCCGTGCGCATCAATCGCGCGGCCAAGGCGCTGGGGCTGCGCACGGTGCAGGTCTACAGCGCAGCGGACAAGGACTCGCTGGCGGTACAGCTCGCCGACGAGGCCGTCGAGATCGGGCCGGCCGCCGCCAAGAAATCCTATCTCAATATCGAGGCGGTGATCTCGGCCGCCAAAGCGGCCAGGGTGGACGCCGTGCATCCAGGCTATGGCTTCCTTGCGGAGAATGCCGATTTTGCCGATGCCGTCGTGGCGGCTGGCATGAAATTCGTCGGGCCCGCCGGCTCTGCGATCCGCCTGCTTGGCGACAAGGTCGCGGCGCGGGCCGAAGCCGAGAAGGCGGGCGTGCCCACCGTGCCGGGCAGCGGGGGGCGCATCGCCAATATCGAGGAGGCCGAGGCGATCGTCGCACGCATCGGCTTTCCGGTGATGATCAAGGCTGCGGCCGGCGGCGGCGGACGTGGCATTCGCGTTGCCGCGGACATGGACGAGTTCCGCCGGCAGTTCCCCCAGGCTTCCGCTGAAGCGGCGGCAGCCTTCGGCGATGGCGGCCTCTACATCGAAAAGGCCATCGAAAAGGCGCGCCATGTCGAGGTGCAGATCCTCGGCGATGGCAGGAACTTCGTGCATTGCTACGAGCGCGAATGCTCGCTGCAACGCCGGCGCCAGAAAGTGTGGGAGGAAGCCCCGGCCGTCGGCCTGTCGCCTGAGGTGCGCGAGCACCTGTGCCAAAGTGCCGTCGCCCTCGCCCGCTCGGTCGGCTATAGCGGCGCGGGCACGGTTGAGTATCTCTATGACGAGGCAAGCCAGGACTTCTACTTCATTGAAGTAAACACCCGCATACAAGTCGAGCACCCGGTAACGGAAATGATCACCGGCCTCGACCTGGTCCAGGAAATGCTGCGCATCGCTGGCGGCGAGCCGCTCTCCGTCCGTCAGGAGGACGTCGCCGTCGCCGGCCATGCCATCGAATGCCGCATCAACGCCGAAGACCCGTTCAAGAACTTCATGCCCTGGCCGGGCGTGGTCACGGCGCTATGGGTGCCCGAAGGCGATGACATTCGTTTCGACACTATGCTCTTTGAGGGCTATGCGGTGCCGCCCTTCTACGACTCTTTGCTGGGCAAACTCGTCGTGCGCGGCGCCGACCGTGCCTCCTGCCTCTCCACGCTCCGGCAGGCGCTGGCCGGCCTGAAGATCGAAGGCATTCCCACCACCATTCCCCTGCACGAGGCCCTTGCCGCCGACGCCGATGTGGCGGCGGGGCGTTTCCACACGCGCTTTCTCGAAGGCTGGCTCGAGAGCCGTTTTGCGCCGCCGCCAGCCGAACCGGTGAAGGAGGCCGCCCGATGATGAGCCGATATTCGTTTGGCGGCGACGAGCACCTGTTCGTCGAATGCGACGAGAGCATGTCGCTGGAGGCCTTCTTCAAGAGCCTGTCCATGACCCGCGCGGTTCGGGAGGCTGGCATTGCCGGCGTCACCGAGATCTGCCCGGCCAATGCATCCTTCCAGATCCGCTTCGATCCCGATCGCATCAAGCCGGACGACATCCTGGTGGAGGTGAAGGTCATCGAGGCGGTCGCGGCGAAGGCAGATCCGGTGATCGGCACCCGCATCATCGAGATCCCGGTGTTCTATCAGGATCCCTGGACTCGATGAGACCCTGATGCGGTTTCGCGAACGCCACCAGGACCCTGGGGCCACCGATC
This sequence comes from Labrys sp. HAY1-8F, assembly GCF_056754975.1. Lineage (NCBI taxonomy): Bacteria > Pseudomonadati > Pseudomonadota > Alphaproteobacteria > Hyphomicrobiales > Xanthobacteraceae > Labrys > Labrys sp. HAY1-8F. The sequence goes on from NZ_JBPGWZ010000001.1 coordinate 668,170, forward strand.
TCGAATATGCCGCGCGCGTCAACGACCTCGCCTCGGTTGAGGATTTCGTCGCCGCCCACAGCGGTTCGCCCTGGTTCGTCTCGATGGTCGGCTTCGTCGCGGGCCTGCCCTTCATGTACCAGATGGTCGAGCGTTCCCGGCAACTCCAGGTTCCCAAATATCTGAGGCCCCGCACCGATACGCCGAAGCTGACGGTCGGCCATGGCGGCTGTTTTTCGTGCATCTATTCGGTGCGCGGCGCCGGCGGCTACCAGATGTTCGGTATCACGCCTATGCCGATCTTCGATCCCGAGCAGAAGACCGGCTATCTCCGCGACTTCATGGTGTTCTTCCGGCCCGGCGACATCGTCAAGTTCAAGCCGATCGGCCGTGACGAACATGATGCGATCGCCGCCGACGTCGCCTCCGGCCGCTATGCGCCTCAGATGCACGAGGTCACCTTCGACCTCCGGGAATTCCAGAACGACATCGACGGTTACAATGCCAGGCTGGAGGGCATGATCCATGGGCGTTAAGGTCCTCAATCCCGGCCTTTCCACCACCATCCAGGATCTCGGCCGGCCGGGCTATTTCCATCTCGGCATTCCCATCGGCGGGGCGATGGATCGGCTGGCTTTGCGCGCCGCCAATCTCCTGGTCGGCAATGACGAAGGAGATGCCTGCCTGGAGGCCGTGTTCCTTGGCCCCGAACTCGAATTCACCCGGGATGCAACGATCGCGATCACCGGTGCCGAGATGCCGATCAAGATCGCCGGGGTCGAGCAGCCGTCCTGGACCGCCCTCGGCGTCAAGGCGGGTCAGACGCTCAGCTTCGGCTTCCTCAAGGCGGGCGCGCGCATCTATATCGCCGTCGCCGGCGGCTTCGACATTCCCCTGGCGCTCGGCAGTCGCTCGACTTACGTGATCGGCGCTCTCGGCGGCTATAAGGGCCGCGCCTTGGCCAAGGGTGACGAACTCGCGATCGGCGAAGCGGGCACGGCCAAGGAAGGGTGGAGCGTGCCCGAGCCCCTGCGTCGCCGCCCGGGCGCGACCGCGCAGCTTCGTGTCCTGCCCGGCCTGTATTGGCACCGCATCCAGGAACAGTCGGGACGCGCCTTTTTCGAGGACCAGTGGAAGGTCGCACCGGAAGCCGACCGCATGGGCTATCGCTTCCGTGGTGGCCGTCCCCTGCACTTCGTCGAACGTGAGCCCCCCTTCGGAGCGGGATCGGACCCCTCCAACATCGTCGACAGCTGCTATCCCTATGGTTCTATCCAGGTGCCCAGTGGCACCGAACCGATCATCCTGCATCGTGATGCGGTATCCGGCGGCGGCTACTTCATGCTCGGCACCGTGATCTCGGCCGACATGGACCTCATCGGCCAGATGCAGCCCAACACGCCGACGCAATTCGTCGAGGTCGACATGGCCACGGCGCTGGCGGCTCGCGCCGAACGCGCAACGCTGCTCGCCTGCATCCGGGCCGTGCTGGCCTCCAGCTAGATCCACCCTGGCCGAAGCGGTTGAAAAGGCCGCGCGACCCAAGAACAGCATCCAAAAACAGCATCCAGAACCAGTGAGAGGGGAACCATCATGGCAGGCACCGTCGCGGCCGCCGAAGCCGATACACTCGACTATTCCAACCGGGCCGTCCCGCCCGATCAGCGCATGCCCAAGATGGCCCTGACCATGGCGTGGTGGGCCGTGTGCAGCGCGGTGTTCTATATCGTCGTCGGAGCCGCCCTGGCCCTCGGCTTCGGCACCCGCAACGCCATCATCGGCATGGTACTGTCGGTGATCGCCTATGGCCTGATCAATGCCGTGCTCAGCCGCTTCGCCATTCGCACCGGCCTGTCCGTCGCCTTGTTCTCACGCGTGCTGTTCGGCAATGTCGGCGCAGGGCTGGCGACGCTGATCTTCTGCGCGACCGCGATCTATTACGCGGTGTTCGAAGGGTCGGTGATCGCCGTCGGCATCCACACCATTTTTCCGTCCGTGTCCTATGCGATCGCTGCCCTGATCGTCGTGCTCTATTCGGTGCCGCTGATCTTCGGCAGCATCCAGACTTGGCTCGACAAGTTCAACGGCGTGCTGCTGCCCTTCTATATCCTCGGGCTCGTGGTCGCCGTCGGTCTCGCAATCGCCGAATATGGCTACAGCGACAAGTGGCTCAATCTCGGCCCGGCCGGCGGCGCGCCGGCTGGCGGTTGGTGGTCGTGCTTCGTCTATTACATGGGCGTGTGGGTGCTGATGATGTTCACCTTCGACTATGCCCGCTTCGGCCGCGAGGAGGACGCCGGCTATCACGCCTTCTTCAATTTCGGCATGCCCTTCTATGTCATGGTCTTCCTGGTCAGCGGCCTGTTCGGCATGTTCATGATCGGCACCGTCCCCGATCTCGGCACGGTCAGCGAAGTGACCGTCCTCCTCGCCCTGCTCAAGCTGATGGGCGTCTGGGGCCTGCTCTTCGTCTGGGTTACGCAGACACGCATCAACACGGCCAATTACTATCTCGCCGCGGTCAACATGGAGGCCCTGGTCCAGCTCTTCGGCAAGCTGCCCTTCGGACGCATCGGCTGGGCGGTCGTCGTCGGCCTGATCGTTTATCTCCTGATGCTGGCAGATGTCTTTGCCTATCTCCTGCAAGCCCTCGCCTATCAGGGCATCTTCGTGGTGGCCTGGGTTGCCGTGGCGATGGCCCATATCCTCAGCGACCGCTACCGGCGCCTGGCTGGCGATACGATCGAGTACCGTTCGAGCCATGTGCCGGCCTTCAATCCGCTTGGCCTCGTCGCCTGGTTTGCCGGCGCCGCCATCGGCATCGGCCTGCATCTGTTCGGCGGCGCCTATGCGGAGTTGTCCGCGCCGGCAACGGCCGTCGCCGCATTCAGCATCTATGCGGTGGGCCTCACCTTCGCGCGCCGTTCCTGGTTCCTGGTCGCCGACTGAAATGATGAAGCACAGGCTCCCGGTCGACCTTCGGCCGGGAGTTGCTATTGAAACCGCGAAGGAAACGGCTCTAGATCCTGTCCGGGAGATCCATCTTCCAGCGCCGTGCAGCCTGGTAGAGGCTGATGGATGAGACTTTGCGGGGGCCTATGGAAGTTATATCTCGGCTCGTTTTCACCGTGGCCAGCATCTGCCTGATGGTGTTGGCGGGCGGCCTTGTGGCGATTGCCGGCGTCCGGGTCTTCCGCGCCGCATATTCAGACGGCCAGTTCGACAATACGCTGCTCGACTCAATCGGCTTCGTGGTCGTCGGCATCGCGGTTTTCGACGTGGCGCGCTATTTCCTCGAGGAGGAGGTGCTGCGCGCCCGCGAAATGCGCGACGCCGTGGAAGCCCGGCGCAGCCTGACCAAATTCATGTCGGCCATCGTGATCGCGGTTTTCCTCGAAGCCCTGGTGACCGTGTTCAAGGTGGCCAAGCAAAGCCCGGAGCAATTGCTCTACCCGGCGCTCCTGCTCTTCGGCGGCACCGCGATGATCGTCGGTCTCGGCGTCTATCAGAAGCTGTCCGTCAGCGTCGAACGCGAAAGCCCGGCCGAACCCCGCAAGGAAAAGGGCGAAAGCAAGCGCAAGACGGAAGATCAGGGATAGAATCACGGCACCGATCAGACACGAGCCGGAGGCTCGCCCTGAGTCAGAATGGACAGCACGGCGCGACCGCTGGTGACGTCGGCCATCAACTGCCGGACATCGGGCAGACACTCCTCGCGGATCGCAGCGACAAATTCGGCCCCCGTCGCGGTATAGTCCTGAGCAAGAATCTGCACCGCCTGATGCGCCGACAATCGCGCCTGAACCAACGCCAGATCGGCAAAGCCGCAGACAATACGCGCCTCCACCCGGGCGACGATCGGCAGCTTCTCGGCGGCGCGCAGGCAGGATGCGGCGGTACCGCCATAGGCCCGGATCAAGCCGCCGCTGCCAAGCAGGATACCGCCGAACCAGCGCGTGACCACGACGGCGACACCATCCAAGGCCTGGCCGTCGATAGCCTGCAGGATCGGCTTGCCCGCAGTGCCGCTGGGCTCGCCGTCATCGTTGAAGCGGTAGAGCGGACCTATTCGCCAAGCCCAGCAATTGTGATTGGCCGTTGGATCGGAATGGTGCTTGATGAAAGCCTTGGCCGCCTCTTCATCCGTGGCGGGAGCCGCTGTGGCCAGAAAACGACTTTTCTTGACCTCCTGTCTGAAGGTCTCGGTTTTTTTAAGACTGAACAAATCCGGCATGGCCGCAATCTAAAACATTTTCCTGAAAAGTTTATGGGCTTCCTGGCTACAGGAAAGTACATTGAAACAAAAAGTTAGAGCAGAACGTCGATGTGGGGAAATCGCAATTCACCGCTGAGTGGCGGGTTCGGGAGCCAAATCACCGCGCTCCGAGGGCAAGGGATCTGCTACCCTGAACGCATCGGGCTCGGCCGCCATTCACCCACGAAGGTTCAGGTGGCGCAGTCGGGGATGCCCAATGCTCGGCCGATGACACCAGACACTTCAGATTTAACCGCTTCGTAAACCCAAAATCGAAAGCCAGATGTGGGCACCGTTCTGCATCGATTGACTTGACCCCGCGTCACTGCTGTAGTCGCCAGCAGCCTGGATGTTCTCAAAAAAGGGATTGGAATGAGCACGAGGATACATGTAGCGGCACTGGCCGGAGCGGTCTTGAGCCTGTTCCAGCTTTCAGGCGGAGCCCATGCTGCCCAATGCGGCAAGAACGCATCCGGCTATGAAGCATGGAAGCAGGAGTTTTCAGCCGAGGCACGCGCCAAGGGCGTTGGTCAGGCCGGCATCGCCGCGCTGATGAGCACCCATTACGCCACAGCCACCATCAACGCCGATCGTGGCCTGAAGAGCTTCAAGCTGTCCTTGGATCAGTTCCTTGCCAAGCGCGGCGGCAATACGATCGTCGCGCGCGGGCGCCAGCTCAAGAAATCCCAAGGCGCGCTGTTTGCCGATATCCAGCGCCGTTACGGCGTTCCCCCCGGACCGCTGCTGGCGATCTGGGGCATGGAGTCGGGCTTTGGTGCCGTCAAGGGCAATCAGAACATGCTCTCCTCGGTGGCAACGCTTGCCTATGACTGCCGCCGGCCCGAATTCTTCACCGACCAGCTCTACGCCGCGCTCAAGCTTGTCGACAGCGGCCGCTTCACAGCGCAAACCCGCGGTTCCATGCATGGTGAAGTGGGCCAGACCCAGTTCATGCCCAAGACCGTGCTGCAATATGGTGTCGGCAATCTCGACAGTGCGGCCGGCGCCCTCGATTCGACCGCCAACTATCTGAAGGGTCATGGCTGGAGCGCTGGCCAGGGCTATCAGCCGGGCGAGCCGAATTTCTCGGCCATCCAGGCCTGGAATGCCGCCTCGGTCTATCAGCAGGCCATCGCCCATATCGGCCAGCGCATCGACGCCCAATAGGAGACTTGGCGGGCTCTCTCACCCGAACACAGTCGACTATCGATCAATTGCGCCGTGGAGCACTCGCCTCCACGGCGTTTTTCATTATTTGACGTTGCGTCATGGCATTTGAGGCACATAAGAAGCTTGCATCGCTTCACGCGTCCAGCCGCTTGTGTGCCAGGTGGGACTTGGCATCCCTCAGTAACGCCTCTCACTATCGCGCATCGCGCCTGTGCTGCCCTTGAGGAGCCTCCCTCAGTCGAAGGTGCCGACATGGAGTGGCCTCATTCGTCACTACCAGCACAGGCCCGGGGTCAGGAAGGGCCTCCTCGCGAGACGTCTAAAGTATTATGCTCCAGCCAATATCATCGCGAATGAACTCCTTCTTTTCGGTATGATGCAAGCGGAGGTTGCTGTTTTTGCCTTCTTTACTTCAAGCTGGACTTGGCAATCTTGGGGCATTCATGCACAATAATAATGTGTACCGGTAGCGTGCCTGCGGATTTTCATCACCGGTCGCAAGGCGGCAAGTATTCGACCAGCTACACAGGCGATGGGCTATCAGCCCCGGGAGACGGTCAAATGCTGGAAGTCATGGCTTTTGAGACGTTGCATGATCTGCGCAGAGCCAAGACGGTCGATGAGGTGAAATCGACGTTTGGTTTAGCGCTACAGAATTTCGGATCCCATTCCTTTGTCATTTGTGACATTCCGGCAGGCGCACCGCCTGGTGTTCGCGAACTGCACGCCTCCAACTGGTCCGAGGCATGGCAGCAGCGCTATGTGGAGCGCGATTATGCCATGCATGATCCGATACCCAACAATGTCGGCCGGCAGATCAACCCCTATTACTGGCATGAGGCCGCCGAGGCGTTCAAAGACAACTCGATCGCAAACCGGATCATGGCCGAGGCCCGTTCGGATTTCGGCATGGGCGACGGCTTCTGCGTTCCCATTCATGGCCTCACCTCCGTCGCGGGGCTGATCTCGATTTCGACACCGGAAAAGAACTGGATTCTGTCCGAGGAAGAGAATGCCGCGATCCACATGATCAGCATCTATGCCTACGAAGCCATTCGGCGCTTGCGAACGACGCGTCCTTCCGGCGGTGGCGGACCTGTTCTCTCGGCTCGCGAGACCGAATGTCTGCGCTGGACTGCGGAAGGTAAGACGGCGTGGGAGATCAGTTGCATCCTGGGAATATCCGAAGAAACGGCAACAAAATACCTCAAGAATGTTGCCAAAAAACTCGGAACCCGAACCAAAGCCCATACAGTTTCAAGAGCATATAGACTACATTTGCTACAATGACACTGCCCCATTTTTGGGGTATTGCAATACTGTACCATGGCGGCAAGTCTCTCCGGACAAATGGAGAGGTTCTGCTATGTTACACATTATCAAGGGATTTGATTCCTCTAAGCAATTTGAGTTGGAACTGGCTTTCCGTTTTCGGAACGAAGCGTTTGTCGAAGAAGCCGGCTGGGAAAATCTGCGCCGGCCTGATCGCAGGGAAATCGATCAATTCGATACCGACGACACCATCCACATCCTGGCCATGAAGGATGAGCAGGTTCAGGCCTATAGCCGGCTCAACCCGACGATCAAGCCTCATGTTCTGTCCGAGGTCTATCCCGGCCTGGCTTCGCGGGGACTGATCCGAGACCCCAGGGCCTGGGAGTGGAGCCGCATGGGCACGGCGAAGCGGGCGCGCGGCGCCGGTCGAGGCTGGAACGGCCCGATTGGTCTGTTGCTGCGGAGCGTGGCCTATGTCGCCTTGAAGTTCGATATCCAGACCCTGGTCTGGCAGGCCCATCCGGGCTGGATTACCAGAGCGAGTGAACTTGGTTTCGACCCCTTCCCGATGGGGCTGCCAAAGACCATTGCGGGTGAGCCCGTCATCGCGGCCCATATGGCTGTCAATCTCGGCGTCTTTGTCCGGATGGACGCTCTGAATTTGCCGCGCACCGGGCTGGCGGATCCCGCGCCATGCGAGTGGAGCGACCTGATTACGCCGATGCAGCAGATTCACGCTTGAACGGGGTCCGAACTGGTTCGCCGCGAACCCACCTATCGTCGCTGCGAGCTCTCTCCCGCCCGACTTCGCACCACTATGCAGAAGAACAGGTTCGCGCCATCTCACATTCTCTTCGAAATTTCTTGCCGGCTCCTCATTCAAAATCTCGATAATCTTTCATCTCAAGAGTTGCGCCATGTCCATGCAATCCAGCGCTACGGGCTTGCTTACCTATCAACAGGTGGTGAAGGGCCTCGAAGACATCGTCAGGCACTGCACGGATCGTGCCGCCGTGCACGCGGCCGTCGCGGTTCTCCAGGAGATGGGGAAGATCGACGCTCCCCAGCCCAGAACCTATGTGGTGGACATCTTTCACGCCACGGATACGATCGAAGACGAAGCCGTTTGCTTCAGCTCCGACCCCGGTGCCCGTTACGGGCCGTGCGACGCCTGGTACAATTACGAGATTGCCAAGAAATACGCGATGACCGGCACGCTCGAACTGATCGGCCGTAAACCCGCCGATGTCCTCAAGGAGGCCCGCCTCTACACGCAGCACGGCGAGTATAGGGACATTCGGCCAATGGCGCGCGCGACGACCACCGGCGACATCATCGTGGTCTCCGACGCCATGACGGAATTGCAACTGCTGATCGCCGTGGTCGATCGCAAGGGCTTTTTCGATTTGCGGGAAACCAAGTTCCACTAACCCGACCTCCCTGCCCGCTCGTCGCCGGACCACCCGTCACAGGCGGAAGCCCACCTGTCGGTCATCGCTCCCTGCCTCACGGCAAGCCGGCTCATCACGCACAAAAACTAAGCTCTTGCGCTAAGTGTTAAAGACTGATAGTTAGCTCCGAGGATAATTGATTGTCTCCGGCCTCGGCCCGGACAGCAGCTGCAATAAAACCGCGAGAGGTGATGTGATGAAGCTGGTATTGATGGAATTTCTGTCTCTCGATGGTGTCTATCAGGGCCCGGGAGGCCCTGACGAGGACACGACGGACGGTTTTGTCCGTGGCGGCTGGTTCGTCCCCTTCATCGATGATGCCCTGATGCGCTCGGTAACCGACTGGGTCTCCGAAGCCGATGGCTTCCTGTTCGGCCGCCGCACCTATGAAAGCTTCGCGCGCGATTGGCCGAAGATGGACGATCCCAATGATCCCGTGGCCAGCAAGTTGAACGGCGCTCCGAAATATGTGGCCTCGAACACACTCGAGCAGGCCACATGGGCGCCTTCGACCATCCTGTCGGGCGACATTCTCGGCGGCGTCGCCGCGTTGAAGGCAAAGGCCGGCCGCGAACTCCAGATCCATGGCAGCGGCCGGCTCGCCTATTCGCTGCTGGCGGCTGGATTGGTGGATGAATTCAGGCTCATGGTCGCTCCCGTCGTGCTGGGACAGGGCCGCAGGCTCTTCAAGGAAGGCGGGCAGCCTCTCGGGTTCAAGCCTGTGAAGACCGAAGTGACGCCAGCCGGCCTCTCGATCCAAGTCTATCAGAAAGGCGAATCCCCCACATTCGCAACATACAGTCCGTCGTGACGAATGGGGCAAGCTGCGCCCTTGCCATGCCCGCGGCATCGCTGGGCGGGAGACCGCGAAATGCCGCGATATCACCATCACGGCGAAACAAATGGAAATCGCAGGTTAAGGCAGTGCGCGCATGGTGACGGCCTCTTTCACCGGAGCAAAGCCGATGCTCGAAAGTGTGCTGCTTGCCTTGCTGTTCTCCTTCTTGACCTACTATCTCACCTTCGACCTCTAACAAGGGATGTCGATGCGCCTGTCGGTCAATGCCCCGCTTCAGCCAGGATCGGATAGAGCGAGGCGACCAGTGCCAACGCCATGGCGATGTTGAAAAGACGCAGCCGTAGAGGTTTCGACAGGAAACCGCGCAAAGCGGTTCCCGCTGCCGCCCAGACCAAGAGGCAGGGTGCATTAACCAGAACGTAGATGGCCGCCACCACCAGGACATTGCCGAAGAAGCCACTGGCCGGCGTATAGGTGGCAATGGCGCCGATAGCCATGATCCAGGCCTTCGGATTGATCCACTGGAAGGCCGCTGCTTGGAAAAAGGTCATCGGGCGATCCTGGCCGCCTTCGGAATCCGGCCTGCCTGCCTTGGCAATCTTCCAGGCAAGGTAGAGGAGATAGGTCGCACCGCCATAGCGCAACAGCGTGTGCAGGAGCGGAAAGACCGTGAACAGGCCGCCTATGCCGAAACCGGCGGCGAGCACGAGGACACAGAAACCGAGATTGATGCCGAGAAGATGAGGCATGGTGGCCTTGAGACCGTAATTGGCTCCGGAGGCCAGCAGCATCGTATTGTTCGGGCCGGGCGTGATCGAGGTGACGAAGGCATAGATGACGAAGGCGATAAGCAGGTCGGGTGTCATGGGAAGTCGGGTGTCATGGGAGGTGGCCGCTCCGTAGAGAATTGACGGGATCATAGCGGCGTGACACTATTTTGAAATATGCAATAGTGTCATGTGACACAATTGATGGTCCTGCCGTGAAGCTCGCATCTCCCTGGGTACCGCGTTTGGCACAAGGTGGTGGGCCACCTTTCGAGCGGCTTGCCGCAGCGCTTGCCGACGACATTGCCGCCGGCCTGATCTGCGCCGGCGACCGTCTGCCGGCCCATCGCGACCTTGCCTGGCGTCTCGGCGTTGGCGTCGGCACCGTCACCAAGGCCTATGCCAGGCTGGAGCAGCGCGGCCTGGTGAGATCACTCCATGGCCGCGGCATGTTCGTGGCCGGTTCCTCGGCCGCGGCGGCCGGCGCAATCGACCTCGGCATCAACGCCCCTCCGCAGATGCTGAGCGACAGGCTGCTACAGGCCACACTGTCGACACTGGCAAAGCGCCTCGATGCCGGCACCTTCGGAGCCTATTCCCATCCCGCAGGCCGCCCGGAGCATCGGCGCCTGATGGCGCGCTGGCTGGCCAGATGGGGCTTTGAGGCCAGGCCGGACTGTATCGTGCTGAGCCATGGCGCCCAGCACGCTCTCTATATTGCGATGGCCATCGCCTGCCCGCCGGGAACGATCTTGCTGACCGAGGCGCTGACTTATCCGGGGGCGTTGCTGGCGGCAGGGCAGGCCGGCCTCGAGACCGTCGGTCTCGCGATGGACGAGGAAGGACTCACGCCCGACGCCCTGGCCGAAGCACTCGGCTCCGAGCGCGGCCGGCATCGGGTGCTCTATGTGACCCCGACCCTGCACAATCCAACAACGGCGACGATGGGCGCCGAACGCCGCCAGACTTTGGTCCGCCTATGCCGAGCCCACGACGTCGCCATCATCGAGGACGACGTCTACGGCATTTTCGCGCCCGCAGGCGTCTGTCCCCTGGCGTCCCTTGCGCCCGAACGTACCTTCCATGTCACCGGCCTCTCCAAGACGTTGAGTCCCGGGCTTCGCATGGGCGCGCTCGTCGTCCCGCCCGATCGCATGGCCGAGGCGGAGGCACGGCTGCAGGCGAGCAGCACCATGGCGTCGGCACTCCTGGCCGAAATCATGGAGATGTGGCTGGTGGACGGGACAGCGGAAGCGGTTGCGGCGTCGGTCCGCGCGGACGCGGCCCGACGCTCGGCGCTCGCCACCGAACGCTTGCCCAAGCATGCGTCACTGAAGGTCAATGGCGGTTTTCATGCCTGGCTGCCGATGCCGGCCGAGGCGGCAGACCGTTTCGTCGCTCGCGCCGCCCTGCACGGGGTCGCTCTGATGCCGGCGCGCGCAGCAATGGCCGATCCCGCCGCTTTGCAGGGCGGCGTGCGGATAAGCCTCGGCGCTCCGGCAATCGATCAGCTCGATCAGGCTCTTGGCATTCTCGCCGATCTGTTGGTGTCCAACCGGCCGGTGCTCGTCTGAGCAAACAAGCGTTCAGTCCTGAATGCGCTTTGCTCTAGAGGGCCGGCGGACGGCCCTGACTTTTCCGCTGGCACCACCTCCGCAGAAGAAGCGATCGCCCCCATCGGATTCGAGCCCGGAGACGACCAGGCCGGCCGGCATCTCGATGCTGTCGAGAACCTTGCCGGTAGCCGGATCGATATGCCGCAATTCGCTCTCGTCATTTTCCAAGGTGGCGTGCCAAAGCTCCCCATCCACCCAGGTCACACCAGTGACGAAACGGTTGGATTCGATGGTGCGTAGCGTGGCGCCGGTCTCAGGATCGATCTGGTGAATCTTGCGGTCCTGGTATTGGCCGACCCAAAGGGCGCCTTCCGCCCAGGCCAGGCCTGAATCCTTGCCGCCGCCGGGCGCTGGAATGGTGGCGAGCACCTTGCCGGTGGCCGGATCGATCTTCTGGATGCGATCCTCCGCGATCTGAAACAGATGCCGGCCGTCAAAGGCGGTGCCGGCATGCGCGGCGACATCGAGAAACCTCACCGTCTTGCCACTGTCGGGATCGAGTGCGTTCAGCTTGTCGCCGGACGCAAACCAGACGTTGTCACCATCGAAGCTGACCCCGTGCACGGCCTCGACACCGGCAAAAGGGCCATATTCGCGAAGGATTTCTGCTGATGTCCGTTTCATCGGGCGACCCTAACTTCATGGCAAAGGCGCGGGGAGTAACAAGGTTGTCGCGAAACTCGGCACGGGCGGCGTCACCCAGCGGCGTGCCCGGCCGCGGCCGAAGAACTGCACTTTGGCGGCCAAGGCGAGCTCGTCGAGGGCGCGCTGCACCGTACGCTGGCTGGCACCGAGCGCAAGCGCTAGAGCCGAGCTCGACCAGGCTTCGCCATCGGAGAGGAACGCCAGCACCGCTGCATATTTCTCTTCGACCGGCCGGGCCAGTACCAGGACGTCGCCGGCACGGCGAGGGACCAGGGCAAAGCCGCGCCGGGTCGCGTTGACGGCGGCCATTCCCCGCAAGATCGCGCGCAGGCGGCCCATCTCGACCCGAAGCCGGGCGCGATGGGACTCGTCGGCCGATTTGGCTCCGAAGGCGCGCGCCACCAGTTCGTCGCGCGTCACATCGCCGGGCCAGGCCTCGCCCAACGCCCTGACAAGGGCAAACAGCACCGGCCGTCTGGCGAGCGAAGCCCCCTTCTCTGCATCGCGCACGACATGACGGCAGGCATCGACCAGGAAGGCTTTCGATGTCTGCAAAGCCTCGACTTCATCGAGCAGCACGGGGCGTTCGCAGCAGCCGGTGATCAGGCGCGCGGCCGGTGTGTCCAGAATCCGCATGGCGCTTTCGACCTCCGCCGCCAATGCCGGGATCCCGGCCTGGCGTGCGGCCAGCTTGGCCCGGGTCAGCGCCGCACGGGCCTGGCGGGTCCGCAGCCTGCGCATCGCAATGCCGGCAACCACCAGGTCATGCGCCGTCCTCAAGGCCGGCGGCAGCGGCGCGGGATCGAAATTGGCAAGCTCTGCCTCGGCGGCGTCCAGGCGCCCGATCAGCAGCAGGCGCCGAGCTTCGAGATATCTGGCATGTGCGGCATTCACCCAGTCGCCATGCTGTTCCAGTGTCATGCGCGCCGCATGAAGGGTCTTGGCGGGCCAGCCTAGATCGCGCGAGACGAAGGCGATCTCCGCCTCGGCGACAACGCATCTTGCGCGCGCCACCGCTTGCCTGGTGCCGAAGGCACGGCCCGCGCTTCGGATCAGTGTCCGAGCGCGATCGAGGTCCCCGAGCTGCGCCATTGCGATGCCGCGCAGGGCCAATGCCGGCGCATCGTCGCGCAGGGCAACCCGGTTCAGGGCACCGAGCGGGTCGCCGGCGGCGAGCGCACGGGCCGCGGCCGTAATCAGCGAGTCCATTCGAATCCCGCCAAACTTGTCACTCCCACCATCCGACACTCCCGGACTAGCACGAAACACCGGATCGTATCGAGAACGCAGTGAGACCCGTCATGAGCCTCATTCACGCCAGCAGGATATGGAACAGCCCAGCGCATGACGGCGCCGGATGGATCTCCCGGCTTGCCTTTGTCGGCTGTCTGGGTCTCGCCTTCGCGCTGGGCACGGCGATCATGTTGGAATGGTCGCTGGCGATGGCCGGCATGGGTGAGATCCCGATGCCCGGCAACTGGACGATGTCGATGATGTGGCTGCCGATATGCGGGCAGAGCTGGCCCGGCTTGGCCCTATCCTTCCTCGCCATGTGGCTGGCCATGATGGCAGCCATGATGCTGCCGAGCCTGTCGCCCGTTCTATGGCGCCGTCGCGAGGCTCTGGTCGCGGCGGGAAAAAGCGTCCCGGCCATCTTATCGCCCTGATCGGCCTGGGTTATCTCTCGGTGTGGGCCTTGGTCGGCTGCCTTGTCTTCCTGTGCAACGCAACCTTCGCGGTAGCATGCGCCAAGCTGCCGGAGTTGTCGCGTACCGTACCGCTCGCCGCAGGCCTGATCGTTCTGTTGGCCGGCGCCTGGCAATTCACGCCATGGAAGGCCCACCAGCTCGCCTGCTGGCACGGTATGCCAACAAACAGAGTCGAGCGACCGGCGCACGCGGCCTTGCTGGACGGCTTGCGGCTGGGGGCCCATTGCAGCCTGAACTCCGTCGGCCTGACCACGATCCTTCTGATGACCGGGATGATGGATCTGCGCATCATGGCAGCCGTCACGGCGGCCATCAGCTTCGAGCGTCTCGCACCGAACGGTCCACTCGCCGCGCGGCTGATCGGAGGCGTAATCATCGCCGCCGCCCTTATCCTGATCGTCAAAGCGCTTTGCGATTAGAGCGTCGTTCTGAAAAGTGGATGCTGGTTTTCGGCAAAAACGATGCGACGACAATAACCTATAGCGTCGATAAGTGCGAAGACGCGCTATGGTTTCAAGGCTCGCCTGTTTCAGGTCCCGCGGCGTGCGGTGAAAGCGGGCGGATCGCTGGCAGGGAACGACTCGTCGCTCGCTTCGTCGACCTCGTCCCAAGGATCGGCAGGCTGCATCGCCATATTCCGGCGCCTACCGGCGGCTGCCGCGCCGTGCGCATTAAGCACCTCGAGTTTCCGGCGCAGTCGATGATTGTCATCCAGAAGCCTGGCAATGGTGATCAGTCCCGCAAATGAAGCCAGAAGGCCAAGGCCACGCATATCGTCCTCCCCTTTTCAAGCCGCAGACCCCGCCCAATCGCCGTGGCCTTGATGTCCAAACGCATTGCTGCTGAACCTGCTAACCGGCCCCGTGGTTCCCGCCGGCTGACCCTGTGGCTCTGCTCCAATTCGTCGCAGGCCAGAAACCTTTGCTGTTGGCGGTGGTTCTCGCCATCGACAATCATCAAGGTACGGATCCGATGCAAGCTTATGACGTGCGCGCGCTTTTCTCATTTGCCGACAGAGCCAGTCGGCTGAGCGGCAGCGATCCATCGCTCGATCGCGACATCTGCCTGAGCCTTCGTTATCTCGATGGTCGCATGTTCGCCGATTGGCTGGTCGTCCTGCCTGACCATCGCCTGTCTTCAGCCAATGGTTCGCATCGTGCCGAGCCTGACGCGCTCACAGCCTCCGTCGATGCCGTCGAAAGACTTCGGCAATGCCTGCTGCCCGGCAGCCGGTTGAGTGTCCGGTCGCTCGATGGCGGCCTGGAACAGTTTCAATGCCAGGTACGATATAGTTTAGACGCAGATGAAACCAGCAAGGCGGTCGTCGCCGGCTCGGAGCCTTGCGCCCGGCTGGCTGCTCTCCTTCATGCCTTTGCCAATTCGACCCTGGGTTGGCCAAATCTTGCAAGCGAACCGGCCAGGCTGCGCTTTGCCTTGGTCGACAAGTAAGCACACCTGGCCGAAAACTGTTTCAAAACAGCGTGTCGATGCTTGCTCGACACGCAAACATCAACGGCGTTCGCTTCCGAGCAGGGTGGCGCCGACCAGAAGCCCTATTACGAACCCGACAATGCCGGCTGAGGACAGGATCGTCGCGGCGGTGCCTGGGTGTTCCCTCGCCGCATCGGTCACGGCGTGCGCTTGCTCGCGTGCCTGCTGGAAGGAAGCTCGCGTCTGTCCCTTGGCACGATCCACGGCCTCCGAGGCCGCCTCGCGCGTGCGCTCCAATGTTTCGGCGCCACGGTCCGCGATGGATTTGCCAAGTGCGCCGATTTCCTTTCTGAGTTCGGTAATCTGCTTTTCCAGTTCCTTGCGCACATCGTCCGAGGAAATCGAGTCGGCCATCATGTTCTCCGTTCTGGTGATCCGTGACGGCGGTGGCTCGCAGCCTGCACCGCACCGAACTATAACGCCCGACCTGGCGCCATGTTCCCGTCTTGCCGCCGACGCACGAAAAAGGCTCCCCTTGGGGAGCCTTGGAGCATTTTGAGATTTGACGCGGTTCAACTGGAATTGCGGTCGGTACGACCGTTGAGGGAAATCCCCGCGATCAGTTGAACAGATCCTGGGTCAGGATCGCCACTTCCGTGCGATTGCGCGCCTTGATCTTGCGCATGATGTTGCGGATATGGATCTTCACCGTGCTCTCGCTCATCTCGAGCTTGTAGGCGATGATCTTGTTGGACTCGCCGCGGCGCAAGTGGTCGATGACGTCGATCTGCCTTTGGGTAAGAACCTGGCGGAATGGCCCCTTCTCCGCAGCCGGCATGGGAGCTGTCTGCGCAGCCAGGAGGCTCGTAACAGGCACGAACCTCTCCCCGGCCTGGACCAGACGAATGGCAGCCGCCGCCATATCCAGATTGAAGGTCATACCGACAAAACCACGGGCGCCTTGCTCCAGGGTACGGCGAACCAAAGCGGGATTCTCGGCATCGGAGAGTACGATGATCTGGCTATCGGGAGCCTTGGCTTGCAGCTTGGCAATGTCGTCGCAGATGGCGCGTTCCGTCGCCCAGTCGCCAGTTGAGCACAGCAGTACGGTGACGGGAGCGGCTGGGTCCAACGGGCGCCATTCGTCTACCGATCCGTAGCCGCTCATCGTGCAGTTCAATTCGGAATCGGCGAGGCAGCGCGCCAAACAGTCTCGGATCAGCGTTGCCGCGCTGATGATGACGACCGGGATTGTTGCAATCCGAGGCGTGATGGAGGGCGTGGCAATGGGTGCCGTCGGTCGCACTGCGTCATCGCGCAGTCTCGGCGAGCGATCAAACATGTCGACGCTCCTGTAGGCGTCGGAAAGAACAGCAGTACCCATTACCATATTACCTTATATCAGACCGCCCCTATTCAGCAGGCCTACAAACTGCGTGAAGCGATAGAGGTATCTCCCGGCGGCGTATGTGCGATTTCGCACATACGCCATGGCGTGGCGCCCAACGGACGATGGCGAATCCGGTTGGCGGACAATGATCTGATGTACCCTGGAGGACCTTTACTCACGCTGGGATCGAGAACCCATTGCCGCCCGTGTAAGCAAGACCAATAAGAACTCTCGTTCTATATAGATCGGCACCCTCAGAGTTTATCAGAATAATATAAACGCCATACATTTATCTGAAATGTGTTCTCATTGAGAAATCAAAGTTAATTTGAAGGCAGCTGCCATAATTCTTATTTTAGGAAAATTTATATGGGAACAATTTTATCCTCTGATTGTTATACTGCTCATATCGGGAGTGCGTACACTCAACAATCGCGGAGAAAGACCATGACAAACAGGTTGATGAACTTGATTGGCGTATCTTTGGTGGCGCTATGGCTGCCAGCTGCTGCCCAGGCGCAAGGCGTGATGGGCGGAGCCCAGGAAGGGGCGGAACGCGGCAATGAGAACGCAGGGCCGATCGGTGGCATCGTCGGTGGCACGGTTGGCGCCGTGACGGGCGGTATCAACGGACTGCTGGGAATTCAGCAGCGCCCCCGCTTCCGCCAATATGTGATCGAGCGCCACGTTCCGTCCTACCGCTATGAGGAGCCCGTCAATGTGGGCGTCGTCCTGCCCGAGGACGGTATCGAATATTATGACGTGCCCGCGGACTATGGTGAAGTCCGCTACAAATATACGGTGATCAACGACGAGGTGGTGTTGGTCGATCCGGGCACCCGTCGGATCGTACAGGTTGTAGAATAGGGCTCGCTTGCGGCCGTGCCTCGCTTCGAACGGGCTCGCTGCAGAGTTGATTGAGAAATCTTCCGGCTGCGCGACACAGCAGCCGGAAGATCAGGGCTTCTGCTTCAGCAAGCGCGGACCAGGGCATGGCACTTCGGCACGCCTCTATCGCCATAAGAGTGGCGGATATAGGTTATGCACTACACCTGACAAAGCAGATCAGCTCGATAAGATATCGATACAGGAATATTATATATGTCATTGATATATAATACCTTTTGTAGAAATACAAGAAGAGGCCTGCCCTTTCCGCATAGGCACAAGATGCGCCAAACGGGTATGCGCGCTCGGTGCATGAGCGACCCAATTTAGCGTGGCCACCTCGTATAGGTCAGGTTATCGGCACAAGGTCATTCTTATCCTTAACTTCAACGAGCCAACCCATCGGAGTTCGTGTCAGGGCGCCTCTGACAGGACGCCCGCGCACGCCGTGACCGGGAACCGCTCCCACGTCCCTGCCATTCTCCGATCCCCTCACCCGCCGAAACGGGGCTCGGGAATGCCCCGAATGCCTAGATCATGGATGGCGAAGAGGCTGCCCCGCAACACGCCGTCGCCGGGGAAGCGCGGCAAAGGCGGCTTGGCCATCGAGGTCACATAGAGCACATCGAGATCGGGACCGCCGAACATCACGCTGGTGACCTTCTTGACCGGCATCTCGATCACCCGGTCGACCGAGCCGTCCGGCCGATAGCGCACCAGCTTGCCATCGTAGACCAAGGCATTCCACAGGCAGCCCTCGGCGTCCACCGTCGAGCCGTCGGCCGCACCACCACCCGATCCGTCGACCTTGGCGAAGGTCCGGCGGTTCGACACGCCGCCAGTGTCCTGGTCATAGTCATAGGCAGAGATCTCGCCGGACCACGTGTCGGTGAAATAGAAAATAGTACCGTCCGGGCTCCAGCACGGCCCGTTCGAGCAGATGATGCCGGAATCGAGCCTGGTGACCTTGAAATCCGTCGACAGGCTGTAGAGCGCCCCGTTCGGCCCTTCCTCCATCGTGTCCATCGAGCCGGCGATGAAGCGGCCGCGCTTGTCGACCTTGCCGTCATTGATGCGGTTGTTGGGCAGGTCGGGCTCGGGATCGTGGATGAGTTCGACGTCACCCGTCTTGAAGTCGAGAAGATGGAAGCCACGCGCCAGCGAGACGACGGCGCCCGAGCCGTCCTGGCGCAGCGCCATGGAGCCGATTTTCTGCGGCACGTCCCAGGCCCGGAGCTCCCTACCATCGGCAGTGGCACGGAAGACGCGGCCGTCGAAACTGTCGATCCAGTAGAGACGCTGCTGGTCGACGTCCCAAAGCGGGCCCTCCCCCAGGGTGGTCTTCACATCCAGCAAGACTTCGATACGCATGCTCGTTCCCTCTCCTTCAGCCGTTTTGTCGTCAGCCTTCCGGCTGGCAGCCCCGATTAAGTGCTCAGAAATTCACGGCATGGCCGCCTTTCAGGCTCAGTATTTCGCGGGCCTCGTCCGGGGTCGCCACGGCGAGGCCCAGCCCCTCGATGATCTGGCGGACCCTGGTGACCTGTTCCGCATTGGAGCGGGCGAGCACGCCGGGCCCGTTCCAGAGCGAGTTCCTCCAGCCCGACGCGGACGTTGCCGCCCATCGCAGCCGACATCGCCGCAATGTTGAACTGGTTGCGGCCCGCACCGAGGACGGACCAGCGATACTGGTCGCCGAACAAGCGATCTGCGGTGCGCTTCATGTGCTGGACGTCGTCGGGATGGCCGCCAATGCCACCCTGCAGGCCGAAGACGGTCTGGATGAAGAGCGGCGCCTTCACCAGGCCGCGATCGAAGAAATATTTTAGATTGTACAGGTGCGCCGTGTCGTAGCATTCAAACTCGAAACGGGTGTCGTTGCCCGCGCAGGTGGTCAGGATGTGCTCGATCTGCCCGAAGGTGTTGCGAAAGATGATGTCCTTGTTGGCGAGATAGGTTCGCTCCCACTCATGCTTGAGATCGGTGAAGCGATCGAGCATGCCGAACAGGCCGAAATTCATGGAACCAAGATTGAGCGAGGCGACCTCCGGCGCGAAGGTCGCCGCCGGTCGCACGCGCTCCTCGATGCTCATGGTCGGGGCACCGCCGGTGGTGAGGTTGATGACGCAGTTCGAGCGCTGCTTGATCTGGGGCAGGAACCTGGCAAAGGCCTCCGGCGTCTGGTCGGGCTCACCGGTCACGGGATTGCGGGCGTGGAGGTGCACGATCGCCGCGCCAGCCTCGGCGGCGCCGACCGCCGCATCGGCGATCTCTTCCGGCGTCACCGGCAGATGCGGCGACATCGAGGGCGTATGAATGGCGCCGGTTACGGCGCAAGTGATGATGACTTTATTGCGGGCCATGCCGTTTACTCACTTTCCGATGTCCTTGGCGGCCCTGCGCTTGTGCGCGCGCAGAGCCATCAGCTGGCGGTCGCGCCATTTCTGGCGCTCACCGAGCTTGTCGCGCGGTAGAAGGGCGCTGCGCTCCGCTTCGATGCGCTCCATCACGGGGCCAGCCCAATCGACGCGGTACTGCACCGACGGGAAGATGTTGGCGTAGATGCCTTGGTAGCGCTCGGCATAGTCGCGCACGCCCCCGGGCGCGTTGAGGTCGATCGTCTCGAAGGGCCCCATGAAGGACCAGCGCAAGGCCAGCCCGTCGCGCAGGCCTATATCGATGTCCTCGACGCTGGCGATATCGTCGGCGACCAGGCGGAACGCCTCTTCGAGCAGAGCACCCTGCAGGCGGTTCATGATGAAACCGTCGATCTCGCGCTTCATCACCAAAGGTGACTGGCCACAACTGCGCATGAAGTCGGCCGCCTTGCACATGGCCTCCTGCGAGGTCCAGGGCGAGGGGCAGACCTCCACCGCCTGTACCAGGTAGGGCGGATTGATCGGATGGCACACGAGGCAGCGCTGGCGGCCGGGAAGATGCTCCATGAAGGCGGAAGGCAGGATCGCCGAAGTCGAACTTGCCAGCACCGCCTTGGCGGGCGCCAGCCGGTCGAGATCGGCGAACAGAGTGCGCTTCAGCTCGACCTGTTCGGGCGCGTTCTCCTGGACGTGGTCGACGTCATCGAGCGCTACGGCAAGATCGGGCTCGATGCGGATGCGTGCCTTGACTTCGCGAGGTTCGGAACCGCCGAGAAGGTCATTTGCGGCAAGATCCGGCAACATCTCGTCGATGAAGGCCAAGGCTTTCGGCAAGGCGTCGGCGTCCTTGTCCCAGAGCCTGACCTCATGGCCGGCCCTTGCGAAGGTGATGGCCCAGGCGCGGCCGATGAAACCGGATCCGATGATGGCTGTCTTCATGGGAATGTTCCCGACTGAGAGGGGGGCGCTCACAGGGATTCGACGTTGCCGTCGACGCCCAGGGACTGGCCGGAGATGTTGATTCCGGCCGGTGACAACAGGAAGAGCACCATCGCAGCGACATCCTCCGGGCCGGTCATGCGGCGCAGCGAGATGCGGTCGAGATATTGCTTCTCCATCGCCTCATAGGGCACGCCGACCTGGGTGGCGCGATCGCGGATCACCCCTTCCATGCGCGGCCCGCGGATGATGCCGGGCAGGATGGCATTGACCCGGATACCGGAGGGTCCGAGTTCCTTGGCAAGGCTCTGGGTGAAGCCGATGACACCCCATTTGGCGGCCGAATACGGCGTGCGATAGGCATAGCCATAGCGCCCCGCCGCCGAGGACAGGTTGATGATGGCGCCATCGCCCGCCTGCTTGAGCAGGGGCACGCCGTGATGAGAACAGAGGAACTGCCCGGTGAGGCAGATATCGATGGTGCGGCGCCAATCGGCGGGCGAGATCTCCTCCACACCACCGGTCGGCCCGGCAATGCCGGCATTGTTGATGAGCGCATCGAGGCCCCCGAGCCCGGCTCGCACGTCGTCGAAGAGCCCAGCCACGGCCTCTTCGTCCGAGACGTCGCACAGGCTGGCGCCGTGTCCGGGATGAGCTGCCCTGAAATCGGCAAGATGCTGCTCGGCGACATCGCACACATGCACCCTGGCGCCATTGTCGATTAGGAGATCGGCAATGGCGCGGCCGATGCCGGAAGCTCCGGCTGTGATGAGAACGCGAAGGCCAGGTTTGAGGGCAATTCCGGTCATGGATATTTCCTTGATTTACAATGTTTTCAGGAATTTTTTTCACGCAATGTGATAACCGCGCAAAGCACCACTACCCCGTAGAGAATGGCGCGGGTCGCATAAGGGAGCGTGGTGCCGGCCAGCAGGGTCTGCAGGGCCGTCAGCAGCAGCACGCCGCCGATCATGCCGATATAGCGCCCTCGCCCGCCGGTGATCAGCGTTCCTCCAACCACGGCGACGGCGATGGACGGCAGCAGATAGTCATCGCCCATGCCCAGGCTCGCCTGGCCGGAGAAGCCGGCAAGGAGGCAGCCCACCAGGGCCGCGCAGCAGCCGGACAGCATATAGACCTTGACCGTGGTTGCGCCGACCGGCACGCCTGACAATTGGGCAGCGCGCGCGCCATTGCCGATGGCATAGACACGCCGGCCGAAGGCGGTCCGGCCGAGCAGGACGATGGCGAGGAACACGAACAGGACGACGAGAGGCACGATCGGCGTAACGCCCATCACCTGCCCGGTCATGATCCAGCGCAGCCCCGGGGCCGAAAAACCGTCGGGCGTCCCGCCGGAATAGACCAGCGCAAAGCCCTGCAGGATGCCGTTCATCGCCAATGTCATCACGATCGGCGACAAGCCGAGTGCAACGATGCCGAGGCCGTTCAACAGGCCGATGAACGTACCCATCGCCAGGGCCAGCGGCAGGGCATAGAGCATCGCACTATCCGATCCCTTCATCAGGCCGGCGCTGACGATGCCGCAGAACGCGATCGTCCACGGCAGGGAGAGGTCAAGGCCGCCGGTGAGGATCACGCTCCCCTGCCCAAGCGCGAGAATGGCCAGGAAGCTCGCGAGCACGATCAGTGAATTGTAGTAGCCCCACGACGCCAGCGTACTGCCGAGCACGAACTGGCTGACGATGAGGACGATCGCAAAGCAGACAAAGGCTGGAAGGACCGTGCGCAGATCCTCCTGGCGGCGGATCCAGAAGCTGGGACGGGCAATCTGAGATCGCGCGGCTTGAACCGGCTCGGCCGGCAGTCGCAACCGCGTTTCCGGCAGTGACAGCTGCCGCGGCAGGCGGCCCTGGCGCCAGGCCGCCAAGCGATGGCCGATCAGGCGCAGGGTGGTGGCGAGCACCGATGTGCGGGTGATCGAAGCGCCGAGCACCGCCAGGATCAGGATGGTGCCCTCGACGACGGAGGAATAGAAGGCCGGCACGTTGAGGACGAGCAGGATGTTGACCACCATCATCAGCACATAGGCGCCGAAGATGGTACCAACAGGCCCGCCGCGCCCGCCGCCCAGCAATGTACCGCCAACCACCACGGCCGCGAACATCTGCAGCAGCATGGGATTGCCGACCAGCGGGTCGCCCGAGCCGGTCTGCGCGCTGATGAACACGCCGGCCAGGCCGTAGAGCCCGCCGGCCAGCACATAGACAAAGAACTCGCACAGGCGGGTGTTGAGGCCCGCCGCCCGGGCCGCGTCCCGGTCAGAGCCGATCGCGTAGATCGCCTTGCCGAAGACGGTATTCTTGAGGAAAAGCCAGCCCAACACCAGGAGTACGAGCATGAGAACCGGTCCCGGCAGCCATTCGGGGATCGCGTCGGCCGTGAAGAAGGCCGTGAAGTCAGCGGGAAGCTGGCCGCCGGGCTTGTCCATCACCAGCAGCGTCACCCCCTGCAGGATGAACATCGTCGCGAGCGTCACGACGATCGGCTGCAGGCGCAGGAAGGCGATGAAGAAACCGTTGAACGCCCCCGCCGCCGCTCCGATGGCGATGCCGGCGCAGGACCACAAGAGGATGCTGGAAGGATCGTCCTGCATGTGGCTTGCCAGCGTGACGTTCACCAGCGAAACCACGGCAGCCGCCGACAGGTCGAACCCGCCCGACAACACCACGATAGTCTGGCCGATAGCAGCCGTCGCCAGCGTGGCTCCGCCCGTAGCAATGGTCGAGACATCGTAATAGTTGAGGGATCCGCTGACGAGGCGGATCAGCCCGAGGCAGGCCAGGAAGGCGGTGACTGCGATCAGCGCACCCCGATGGCGCGACCAGCGCAGGCCCGCGCGCTTGGCCCGCGACGGCTTGAGGGACATGTCGACGTGGGCCGCGCTCATGATGCCTCCCGGATCGTGGAAGCGCTGCCCAGCGTGGCGCGCAGAATGGCGTCTTCGGAAATCGCAGGGCCGGTGAGATCGGCCGCAACCTTGCCGCGATAGAGCACGAGGACGCGATGGGCGAGATGGTCGAGTTCGGCAATCTCGGTGGAATGGAACAGGACGGCGCCGCCGGCGGCGGCATATTGCTGGATCAAGGCATAGATCTCGTGCTTGGTGCCGACGTCGATGCCGCGGGTCGGGTCGAACAGCAGCAGCACGCGGCTTTGCGCGAACAGCCATTTTGCGATGGCGATCTTCTGCTGGTTGCCGCCGGAAAAGGACTTCACGCTGGTCCACAGCGCGCGCATCTGCACGTTGAGCCTGCCGAAGACCCTGGCGACATCCGCCTCCTCGCGGGTTTCGTCGATCAGGCCGAACCTTGTATAGCGCTCGATCACCGGCAGGGAGACATTGCGCTGCCCGTCGAGCTTGAGGAAAAGAGCTTCGGTCTTGCGGTCCTCGGGAACCAGGCTGATGCCGATACGCGCCTCGATGGCGTCACGGGGCGAGGTCAAGGTCACTGCCTGACCGTCAATTCGGATCTCGCCGCGATATTCCTCCATGCCGAACAGGGCCGAGAAGAGCTCGAGCTGGCCCATGCCCTGCAGGCCCGCGACGCCGAGGATCTCGCCCGCACGCAGATCGAGGCTGACCTCATCGAGCCTCTTATGGGTGCCAAGTCCTTTCACCGACAGCACGGGATCGCCGGTCAGCGACGGCACCGGCGGCTTGGGCGGAAAGGAACGACCCAGCTCTCTGCCCGCTATCATGCCGATCAGGTCCTCGTCGGCGACATCGGCAAGGCTGGCGGTAGCGATATGCTTGCCACCACGCAGGACCGTGACCCGATCGCAAAAGGCCCTCACCTCCGCCATGCGATGAGAGATGAACACCACCGTCACGCCGTCGCGCTTCAGCCCGTCGATCAGGCCGCCCAGCCAGTCGATGTCCCGGCCGGACAAGGTGGAAGTCGGCTCGTCGAGGAGGAGGATCCTGGGGCGGCGGAACAAGGCGCGGGCAATCTCGATCTTCTGGCGAATGTTGAGATCGAGATCGCGCAGGTCGGTATCGAGATCGATCGCCTCCAGGCCGAGCGCTTCCAGATGATCAATCACCTGCCGGCGCGCCTCCGAGCGGCGGATCTGGCCGAACAGGGTCGGCGGATAGGGCAACAGCATATTGTCCAGCACCGTCAGGTCCTTGACGATGGTGAGTTCCTGAAAAGCCGTCTGAATACCGAGCCGATGGGCTGCGCGCGGACTGCCGAGCACCGCCTGCTGGCCAAAGATCTCGAAATGGCCCGTCGTGGGCATGATCAGGCCGGACAGCAGCTTGACGAGCGTGGATTTGCCAGCGCCGTTTTCGCCCAGCAGTGCGTGGGCCTCGCCTGCCAGGACCTCGAAGGAGACGCCGTCGACGGCGATGGTCGGTCCGAAGGAGCGACTGATATCGCAGGCCGCAACCGCCGTTTTCGACAAGGCCGTCTGAACGGATATGGATGACATACGAGCCGGTCCCTGGAAATTGGTGTTGTCGGCAGCACCGGAGCCGGAATCGGTTCTGGTGCTGCAGATCTTTGATGCCGCATCGTTTTTGCCGAAAACCGGCGCCCCCTTTTCGGTACGATGCTCAAAGCAGTACAGGTGGGTCAGCAAGGATGGCGCAGACCCACGCCGCCGTCAGTTCTCGGGCTGGCCGACCAGCGCCGCCGACAGCCCTAGTTCGGGCGTCTCGGCCGAATAGATCGAGGCGAACCAGCCGGGATTGGAAACGAGAGAAGGCTTGAAGGCATTGCAGCCGGCCTTCATCTCCGCCCAACTGCCCTCCTGGCAAAGCTTGATCGTCTCGTTCGTCACGATTGGCAAAGGCAGCACCGTGTGCTTGGGGATGTCCTTGCCATCGAGTTTGGCGATGGCGAGCTTCAGGGCCAGGCCACCCGAATAAGGCGGTGAGGCATAGGAAATGCGGGGGGCGGCCATTGGTGTGTAGGTGCCGTTGGCGCCCTCGACCTCGGTGCCCACAGGCAGCATCTGGATGCGCCCGCCATTCGAGCCCTCACCGGCACAAGGCTTGAGCTTGTCGGGAGTAGCGCCGGCCTCGATCTGCATGGTGTTGGCGGTATAGCAGCCCACCTGCATCCACAGCCCGTCGATCTCGTCCCATTTGCGGGTGGCCATGATCTTGGATAATTCGGTGCGGGCCACCGCCTGGCTCCACATGCCGATGGCTTCGTTGACGATCTTGATGTCGGGATATTTGGCGAAGACTTCCTTGGCGGCCTTGGTGCGCAGCGTATCGACCGAGGTGCCGGGTACGCCGGTGATGGCGATGATGTTGCCCTTGCCGTTCAGTTTCTTGGCCAGCCATTCGGCCGTGACCCGCCCTGCCTCGCTCTGGTCGATCGTGACGTTGTAGGCGCAAGGTTCGGTGATCTCGCCATCATAGGCAATCACCACCACGCCCTTGCCGCAGGCATTCTTCACGGCTGCGTTCAAGGCAGTGGGGGAGATCGGGAAGACCACGATGGCCTTGGCGCCGGCCTGCACCATGGCGTTGATCTGCTGGATCTGGCGCTGGGCATTGGGGCCGGCGACCTGGACCTGGAGATCGACCTTATCGGCCAACTCCTTGCTGGCGGCCATGGCCTTGACCATGTTGGCGGCCTCGCCTTGCCAGTCATTGCCGATATAGCTCATCGACAGATAGATCTTGTATTTGTCCTTGGCCTCGGCCTGCCCGCCAAGGGCGCATAGGCCGAGCAGTCCCGCGCCCACCAGGGCAGCGCCGCGCTTTACCAATCCCATTCTTCCCTCCCTGTCAGCCCGCTTCGTTGCGGCGGGCACTTCGACTCGTTGATGAGCCAGCTTCTTTGAGCTACTTTTGATCATAAATCAAAGATCAGAAATTTTGCAAGCGCAGAGGACCGCTTTCTCCGGACGGCGAACCGACCTACAAGACGAGAACCCGGCATTGGGATTGCAACGCGGAGGTGTCATGAGCGAAATCAGGTCCAAGGCGCGAGAGCCGCTCTCGGTCGTGCGTGTGCAGCGCGCCACCATGCAGGAGGACGTCTATCGCCAGGCCAAGGAACTGATCCTCAATGGCGATCTGGCTCCGGGCCAGTCCATCACCATTCAGTGGCTGGCCGATGCCTTCGGCGTCAGCGCCATGCCCGTGCGCGAGGCGATTCTTCGCCTGACAGCGGAAAAGGCCCTCACCGTGGTGGCCGGACGAAGCCTCGGCATCCCCCATCTCACCCGCGAAAGGCTGGCGGATCTGACGCGTACTCGCCTGGAGATCGAAGGCCTGGCGGTGTCATGGGCCGTGCCCACCCTTCAGCCCGCGACACTCGCCCGGCTGGACGAACTGGTCGAGGAGATGGACAATATCAAGCCGAACAAGGAGGCGCGGAAGATCTATCTGCGCGCCAACCGGGCCCTGCATTTCGAGATCTATCAGGCGAGCGGTTCGGAAACCCTGTTCGGCATCATCGAAACTCTCTGGCTCCAGGTCAGCCCCTATTTCAACCTGCTGCAGGAACGCGGCAATTTCGTCGTTTCGAACAAGCACCATCGTGTCCTGGTGGAGGCGCTGAAATCCGGCGACCACGCCGGCGCCGTACGCGCCATCCAGGCCGATATCGGCGACGCGGCCAATATCCTCGAAACTATACTCTGACAGGCTTGCTCGGCTTTCGAGGGTGCGTCTGCGACCGGGCGTCACGCTTCATTCCAAAACGGAGCGCGTTCGCACCCGGCTGTTTCTAAATGCTTTTCTATCTCTATTGACTTCGTCACCTCGCAAATCGGTCTGGGCGAGCACTTTCACGGCTGTGTCACATCGTCCGACAATAGTGCGCCCATGCCGCAAATCGGCGGCATAGCAACCAACTTTTCACCCGGCGCCCGACACGCCGGGTGCTTTGTTTTCGGGCGGCAAGATCGGCAAGGCGCTCTGCGAATCGCGGGAATGTTCCTTGAGCAAAGCCCCCGAGGTTGCATCTTGCCTGTGACGCGGTATGAACGGCGAACGACATCGGGACTGGCTTGGGCATGCAGGCGGATTTCTTGAGCTTTGCTGGTGAATGGGGAGCGGCCGTGTTGCTGCTGCTCTTCTTCGTCAGTGCGGTCTCCTTGTTGCCCCGGCCCGCGCTTTGCATCGTAGCCGGCTCCGCCTACGGGCTTTACGGCATTCCGCTCGCCCTGATCGGCTCCATCCTCGGTGCGTCGGTGGCCTATTGGCTGGGTGTGGTGGTCGGACGCCGCTACGGGCACCGGCTCACCCGGCGCTGGCGCTTGTTGGAACCGCTTCGCGAGGCCGTCCGGCTGGGCGGCTGGCGCATCGTGCTGTTGTGCCGCTGCGCGCCGATCGCGCCTTCGAGCCTGGTCAGCTTCGTGTTCGGCTCGACGTCGATCGCCTTCGGCCCCTTCCTGGTGGCGACCGGCGTTGGCATTCTGCCCGGCATCGCCTTGCAGGTCGCTGCTGGGGCCGGGCTACGCGCGAGTTCTGGATGGTCAACTGTCCATGCTGCAGGTCGTCGCCCTCGGCTTCGGCCTCTGCGCCGGCTTGGCAGCCCTTCTCTTGCTGGGCCGCAAGCTGCGGCAGGTGTTGGCGACCTATCAGCGTGAGCCGGCGGTGGAAAACCCGCTGCGTTAGGCCCAGCGCGCGCGATCCCGGATGCCGACGGCTGGCAAGGCCCCTCACCCGCGTTTTCTTCGCCGGATACTCGCCGCTACCGCGCCTGCCACCAGCAAACCGGCGGCTGTGAGGGCAATGATGCCGGTCGCGCGGATGGCTGCCAAAGCGAGGATGATGGATGTCAGGGCGTGGATGAGGGCGTCGGCGATACTCAACAAGGGCGGCGCATACCAAAAAGGTTTGAAGGACAGAGATCGGTCTCAATTGCGGGGCAAGGATGCCACGAGAGTTGGGCACTGATGGGGCGCTCGCGCGCAACGGCTCCAACCTTATTTGGCCCTGCCCTGACGGGGCAATCGGATCACATCCCTGTCACGCGGGTTGGCGATTTAATAGCAGCATGGAAGGGCTGAGGGTTTGACCCGAACCAGGTACCGAGCCGGTGTCCGGCTGCGGCACGTGTTCGACATCAGGCATCGCGGCTAGACCCACGGCATTTCCCTGAGAGAGCAAAAAGACGTTCTGCCCAGGCAGATGCATCAGCACGAAGAAATACAGGAAATTGCGATCCAATACGGTCGCGGGTCCCGCCGGTGGCAATCATGACGATGGACATTCACGATGTAAGTCTCGCGCTGACGCAGGTTCCCGGCGGGGAGACCGCGAGCCGGCCGCCCGACAAGCTCAAGACCGTCCTCGTCTGTGGCAATGATGGGGTCATTGACGAGCAACGCGTGTTTGCGATCCTGGACCGTCTTCTCATGGATGAAGGCGCGTTTCGTATCGTTCATGGCGGTAAGCGTGGCGCCGACCTGTTGGCGACCAAATGGGCCGTCGCGCATCGGGTCCGGTCGATCGTCGAGCGCGCGTCCTGGTTTCGATATGGCAAGTCGGCAGGTCCGCTGCGCAACGAGCATATGCTCAACTGCTACGAGCCCTTCCTGGTCATCGCCTTTCCGGGCGACAAGGATTGTGCGGACCTGGTCGCGCGGGCCCGACGATCCGGCGTTCGCATCATTGAAGCCGGCGCGCTTTGAGGCTCGCAGCGCCGCGAGCCTGGTCCTCGGGGCGGGCCGGAGCTTCGCTGCCTCCCTCCGGCTGCATCACTGGATATCGCCGTCAAACAGATTATTGGTCATGTAGGCGATTTCGGTACGGTTGCGCGCCCGGATCTTCTGCATAATGTTGCGGATATGCACTTTGACCGTGCATTCCTCCATATTCAGCTTGTAGGCGATGATCTTGTTGGACTCGCCCTGACGCAAACGCTGGATCACGGCCAATTGCTTGGGCGTGAATGCTGCCTGCCGCGGCACCCCTTCATCCTGGCTTTCCTCGCCGCCAAGGCCGGCGCGTGACTTGGACGGCAACAGGCCGCTCGCCGGGACGAAGACGCCTCCCGCCGCCACCAGGCGTATGGCCGCGAGGGCAACATCCAGACTGGCGCTCATGCCGATATAGCCCCTGGCGCCCCTGCCGAGAGCCGCCACGACCAGTCGGGGATCCTCGATGTCGGAAACCACGATCACCCGCACGTCGCCCTCATGGCGCGACACATAATCGAGATCGAGCTCCACGATCGCCTCGGTTGCTTTCTGACCCGTGACGCAAAGCAGGACGATGCACGATGCGTGCCCTCCCCCGTTCTGGTGCCATTCCGCCAGGCTGGCATATCCGCGCGCAGCAAAAGCGGGGGCGGCAGAAATGAGGCTGTGTGTCAGGCAACTACGGGTGAGCTGCTTTTCGTCGATGACGGCGATCGTCCACGGCGCACCCTGCCGGTCTTGTTCGGGAAAATGGGGAGCGGGTATCGTTTCCACGGGAGGGGTCTTTCACCAAGAAAATGGACCATGAGACCTTCGGCGGCGAATTGCCGAAGCACATAGTGCGCCACCCTGTCCCGCTGGCTACCATTGAAAGCGCGGCCCGCTTGCCAGGATCGGCGGTAGATCGACGAGGCGAAAGCCTCATCCATCCGATTCTCTTGCGGCAAGCGGTCTAGCCAAAATCGGCCGGCAAGCTCGTCGTGAGACCAATCCCGCTAAGTTGCTCCACTCAACTCCAACCCGTTGGTCAAAGCGACTTTAGAAACTTCTTAGAGCCTTTTCCATAGTCTGTCTTGGACTAGTCTGCATGGACTAATGGTCTAAGCTCGGCAACTGGCCTAGAGTGAGGTGTCATGCACGCCCCATCGCCGCTGCACTTGCTCCTGATCGACGATCACTCGCTCCTGCGCGCGGGCTTGCGCCTGGTGCTGGAGCAGGGGTTGCCGCATGCCATGATCCGCGAAGCCGGCTCGATCGCCCAGGCCATCGCCGAGAATCAGGTGCGGCCCCATGCGGTGCTGCTCGATATCGAGATGCCCGGCCTGAGCGGAATGGAAGGGCTTGCGGTGTTCAGGCGACGCTGGCCGGGCGCGCCGGTGATCATCCTCACCTCGCATGACGATGTCGACACCCGGGCGGAAGCGCTGGCCAAGGGCGCCGCGGCCTTCCTGTCCAAGGCGGAGCCGACCGATCGTATCGTCGCCACCGTCGAAGGCGCCCTGCGGGGAGAGATGCCGCCCGGCGAGGTTGCCCACTCCGCCGCCAGAAGCCAGGCCCAGCTCACGCCGCGTCAATACGAGGTTCTCGACCAATTGGGCCGGGGTTATTCCAACAAGGTGATCGGGCGACACCTCAACCTGTCGGAAAATACCGTGCGCGTGCATGTCCAGGCATTGCTGGCCGCCTTCAATGTGGCGAGCCGGGCTGAGGCCGTGGCCGTGGCCCGCGAACGTGGCTTGATGCGCTGAATGGCGGTTCCCTGGTTCAAGCCGGTCCCAGCTCGCATTGCTGCGGAGCAGCTTCGCTTCATGCTCGGCACGGCGCCGTTCGCCTTCATCATCGGCGGCATCGGCAATGCGGCGATGGCCGTCATCTTCGCCCTGGATGCTCCGGTGCTTCCCTTGGCAATCTGGGCGGTCTGCGCTTCTCTCCCCGTGCCCTTTTTGCGCCTGCTCGCCAGCCGCTTTCGCGACAGCCCGGATCCCGTTGCCGAGGTCGGCCGCTATCAGCGCTATACCATCATCCTTGCCACGGCGATCGGCGTCTTGCGGGGCATATTGCCCTGGATCGCCTTCGATCAGGCTTCTCCGCTCGCCATAGCGTTGCTGATCTGCTTCATGGCCGGCATCCAGGCCGGATCCCTCACTTTCATGGCTCCCGTATTGCCGGCCTTTGTCGGCTATTCGGTCGTGTTCATCGCCCTACTGGCCCTCAAGCTGATCACGCTTGGCGATCCAATGTATTGGGGGATGGCGATCGGCAGCATATTATTCTGCATCGCCATCATCGCTTCGGCGCGAAGCGCTTCGCAGACCTTCCAAAAAATGGTGGAGCTGCGTTTCGACAACAACGAATTGGTGGAGCGCCTGCGCCAGGAGACGGCGGTCGCCCAGGCTGCTCGCCTCGAGGCAGAAACGGCCAACCAGGCGAAATCGAAATTCCTGGCCGCCGCCAGCCACGATCTTCGCCAACCTATCCATGCCCAGGGCCTGTTCCTGGAAGTGCTCGCCCGCGGCCAATTGACGGCACAGCAACGCGAAATCCTGGACAATGCCCGCGCCGCCTCAAGCGCCTCGGGCGACATGCTCAACACGCTTCTCGATTTCTCGCGGCTCGAAGCCGGCGTGGTCACGGTGAGCAAGCGCTGTTTCGAACTCCAGCCTCTGCTCAACAGGATCGGCACTGAACTTGCCCCGTCGGCGGATGAAAAAGGCATCGTCTACCGCCAGCGCGATACCGATGTCGTGGTGGAATCGGACCCAGCGCTGGTTGAACTGATCCTCCGCAATCTGATCTCCAACGCCATTCGCTATACTGATCGCGGTGGCGTGCTGATCGGCTGCCGGCGCCGTTTCGATCAGGTGCATGTCGAGGTCTGGGACAGCGGCATCGGTATCGCCGCCGACAATCAGCAGGAGATCTTTCGCGAGTTTCATCAACTCGGCAACCCCGAGCGTGACCGCCGCAAGGGACTTGGCCTGGGATTGGCCATTACCGAGCGGCTCGCCCGGGCGGCCAATCATGAATTACGGCTTCGCTCGGTGGTCGGCCGCGGCAGCAAATTCGCTCTCGTCCTGCCGCTCGCCACAGGGCAGGCGGGTATGCCTGCCGATCCCGCGCCGTCCGAATCCTTGGCCGAACACACGGCGTTGGGCGCGCCATGCCGGATCCTCGTCATCGACGACGACGAAGCCGTCCGGGAAGGCATGCTGCGCCTGCTCACAACCTGGGGAGCGCAGTGTGAGGCGGTAGAAGGCATCGAGGAGGCGCGGCTTTGCCTCGGCCGTCTGGCGCCGGATCTGGTGATCTGCGACTACCGCTTGCGCGAGCAGCGGACCGGCGCGGAGGCGATTGCGATCCTGCGGGAACAAATCCCCGGCTTGCCTGCCATTCTCATCACTGGCGATACCGCGCCTGAACGGCTGCGCGAAGCGGAGGCCAGCGGCATTCCCCTGCTGCACAAGCCGGTTCTGCCGGCCGCCCTTTTCACCAAGATCCGCACCACCATGTCGCTTGGGGCAAAGCGCGCTCATGGCTGAACGCGCCGGCTGGCCGTCGCCTTCAGCCGAATCGACCCATCGCAAAGGGAGCCGGATTGGCAAAAGTGGGCAGCCCCATCATCATTTCCGACAGCAGCCGCCCCGTGGCCGGGCCGAGCGTCAAGCCATGGTGGTTGTGGCCGAAGGCGAACCAAAGACCCTTGTGGCGCGGTGCCGGGCCGATCACGGGACGCATATCCGGCAGGCATGGGCGCGATCCCATCCAGGGCTCGGCCTCGACGCGCTGATCGAGCGGAAACACCTCGCGGGCATGAGGTTCGGTCCGGTCGAGCTGCACCGGCGTCGGCGCGTGATCGCGTGAGGCGAACTCGATTCCCGTCGTCAGTCGGATACCGCGGGTCATCGGCGCCAGCAGATAACCGCGCTCGATGTCGACGATAGGTCGATTGAGTACGGCGCCGGGAGCTGGCTTGAAATGCACATGATAGCCGCGCTTGACCGCGAGCGGCATGCGATAGCCGAATTTCGTGTAGAGCCGGTCCGACCACGGCCCGAGGGCGACGACGGCCTCGCGCGCATGATAGTGTCGGGTCGGGGTCTCCAGGCTCCAGCCGTCCTCCTCTTGGCGCAGGGCGGTCGCGTCGGCTTCAACGAAGCTGCCGCCATTGCGGCTGAAAAGCGCGGCATAATCCTTCACCAGCCGACCGGGATCGGCAATCGTGGCCGGATCGCGCCAATGCACCGCGCCTGCGAACACCCCCGCAAGATTCGGTTCTCTCTCGCGCAGAGCGGAAGCGCCAAGCAGATCGTAGCGCAGGCCGAATTCGTCGAGCTGTCTGGCCGCCGAACAGGCTTTTTCAAAGGCCGCGGTGGTGCGATAGGCCTCCATCCAGCCGGTCGGTCGCAATTGTTCCGAAATGCCGGCATCGGCCATCAGCTTGGCATGCTCATCGACCGAATGCTCGATCAAAGGTAGCATGTCGAGGGCAGCCTGACGCAGCCGCCTGGGAGAGGATTCCCACCAGAAACGCGCGAGCCACGGCAGGGCCTTGGGCAGGAAGCGCCAATGGTAGCGCACATCCGCCGACAGGTTCAGCCCATAGTGGAGAACCGTCGAGAGCTCGCGCGGAAAGCCGTAGGGAATGACGCTTGCGCGCTCGATCAGGCCCGCATTGCCGTAGCTGGTTTCCTCGCCGGGGGGGCGCCGGTCGACGAGAATGACGGATCGTCCCAATTTCTGAAGATGCAGAGCAATCGAGACACCGATGATGCCGGCACCGAGTACCAGCACATCGCTCGATTGCCTGATGACCTGAACCATGGACCCCCGCCTCCAAGCAATATCGGGGTCAAGACCTCAATCATGGCCAAGACCTCGATCGTAACCAAGACCTGACCGTTCCATCGTGGAGCATATGACGGCCGGCCATTTCGCGCCTGTCCTTGCGCCGAGCGCCGGCATGCCCGCAAGCAATTTCGTCGAGTGGTGCCGCAACCGCGCTGGTTTGCCGCTCGGCTCGCGAGAAAAGCCTGGAGACGGCAATGGTCTTTTGCGCGCGCTGTGGGCACTCTCCGAAAGCATCTCGCGGTTCGACGTGACGATCGGAATCACCAAGGCGTCTCGAAACAAAGGCCCGGACAAAGGCCGTTTCCGCCTGAACGCGCCTTGCTTTAGGTTCGCCGCTTCGAATCATCGCAATCCGATCGGAGTGAGACAAGATGGACCGTTCATCGGACGAAGCCCATTGGACCGGTGTCGCCCAGCAATGGATCGCTTGGG
Organism: Labrys sp. HAY1-8F; assembly: GCF_056754975.1. Lineage (NCBI taxonomy): Bacteria > Pseudomonadati > Pseudomonadota > Alphaproteobacteria > Hyphomicrobiales > Xanthobacteraceae > Labrys > Labrys sp. HAY1-8F. The sequence continues at coordinate 702,779 of NZ_JBPGWZ010000001.1, forward strand.
CGCGCTCGCCCGAACATGACGCCTTCTGGGCCTATCGCCAGTCACTGCTCGCATTCATCGGCCCCGGCCAGGGCAAGGCTCTGGAGATCGGCTGCGGTGAAGGGCGGGTCAGCCGCGAACTGCGCAAGCTGGGCTATCACGTAACGGCAACCGATGCCGTGGCGCCCATGGTCGATGCTGCCCGGGAAGCGGAATCGGCCGACGCTTATGCCGTCGCCAGTGCTGCTCGCCTGCCCTTCGCTGCTGCGAGCTTCGATCTGGTCGTGGCCTACAACGTCCTGATGGATGTCGAGGATGTCCCTGCTGCCGTTGCCGAAGCCCGGCGCGTCCTCAAGCCGGCCGGCGAGTTCCTGATTTCACTGGTGCATCCCTTTCGGGATCGGGGTCACTTCGCCGGCCCCGCACCCGATGCGCCCTTCGTCCTGGAGGGCAGCTATTACGGCCGCGTGCGCTTCGAGGGCGAAGAGGAGCATGATGGCCTTCGCATGCACTTCGCCGGTTGGTCGCAGCCGCTCGAGGACTATGTCGCCGCGCTCTCGCAAGCGGGCTTGGCGATCACGGCCCTGCGTGAGCCCGTTCCCGACATTGCGAATACGGACCGCCTCAATCAGTGGACGCGTCTGCCCCTCTTCCTATGGCTCAAGGCCAGGATTTTGCCTTAACCTCCCTTCTGTGTTACTTTAGAAAATAACCGTAAAAATTTGATATAAATAAATAATTTCTATCAGAAATTACAGCCTCAGCGAGGTTGGAGGTCAGACTGGCGACCTTGGCCCGCCTTACACCGCCCATTCGACATCGGTGGTGAAGGCGATGGTCAGCCAACGATCCCGGCTCTCCCCGCCAATCGCTTCGCCGATCTTGTCACGGATCCGATCCCATTCCTCCAGGCGCATGGCGGGCCGGCCAGCCGGCACGATGAAATAAAGCTCGATCTGCCGGCCTCGGCCGACCTTTGCGACATAGGCCTTGTGGGTCAGGAAGCCATATTTGGCGACGAAGGTCTTGGCGACGGTGTCGACATGGTCCTTGAGAGAGGATGGCGTCACCAGAAGGATTTCGGACAGGGCCTGCCTGACGGTCGAAACCGGCAGAGGAATGATGACCAGGCAAAGCAGGAGCAGGACCGCGGGGTCGACATAGGGCGTGAGCCAGTCCAAACGGGTCCCTTCGATCGCGTAGCCGATGCAGAAGGCCAGAAGGAGCGCCCCGGTGATCGAGGCCGACATGATCCAGGCCTTGGCATCGAGCGCCACGAAATCGGAGCGAATGGTCCGGTTCATGCGGGTCTCGACCACGGCCATGGCGACGCAGGCCGCCAAGGCCACGGCTGCATAGAGGATGGCATATCCGAATTGGAGATCCCTGCCACCGACCATCAGGCTGCCAATGGCATTGATCATCGCATAGATGGCCGCTCCGATCAGCATCACACCGTTGAGGCCGAGAACCATCGGCTCCAGGTGCCAAAAGCCCATGGTGAAGCGCTCATGCAGCTTGCCCACGGCGGTGGCGGGAGACGAATTGGCCGCAATCAGGCTCGCCACGATCAGCGCAAGGCCGCTCATGCTGGCATCGACCAGCATATAGACGCCGTCGAAGACGATGGAGAAGGAGCCGGAAAGCAGGCCGAACACGACGCCGAAGCCGGCCACGAAAATCGTGACGGCGATCGAGACTTTGAGAATGCCTTGTTCCGTGTACACCTTCAGCCCCCGCTTTGCCGAACAGCCAACGCCTTTACCCTCCGCGCTGAATGCACGCAGGCCCGGGCATCGCCCGGCAGGCAGACGGTCGTACCAACAGCGTCAGTCGAAAGGCGATGCCTTTGGCGAGACTGGAAGTGTGTTGCGGACGCAATTATCCGATGCGGCCCGCGCCCAGAACTCCGGCGGACATGCCGCAACCGGCAAGTCCAGCGTTCTGCAGGCTTGGCTGCGGAGCGCGCGGCGCGCGCCGACAGGGGCTTTCGCCCGCCCACCTCGGCTTCATCCTCGGCGGCGGTGCCGTCCAGATATGAACTCGAAGCAGAAGGCGCCTTATGCAGGACCGTGCTGGCCTCCTCCGGCCGAGAGGCTGATGGCTGCGATTGCACGGAAACGGAATCTTCCCGTGGCACCTTTTTCTTGCGCGCCTTTTTTACCGAAGAAGTCTTCGCCTCCTCCGGTTCAAGCGCCGGGACCTTAGCGACCTTCCGGCCGCGTTTGGCGCCGTTCTTGCCTTCCTCTCCACCACGAGCCTCGACTCGCGGGGAAACCTCGGCCTCGCTTTTCTGCTCGACTGCGGCCTGAGCGGGAACAGCCACAGGCTCCAGAGGAGCAGGCTCTGGGCGCTCGGCCCCAGGGCCGACAGGTCGAGGCTGAAAGAATTGCTCAGCATGTTGCCAAGCTCTGGATCGCGAACTCGCAGGCTCAGGCGTATCCTCCCAGGACGACGTCTGTCGCGGGGGTGGAGAGGCCTGGGTCGGAGTCGATCGCGATCGCCTGACCTCGACAAAGAAAGGCTTGGAGGGGGGTTTCATTCAGGAATGTATGCTTGTTGGCGAGTCGTGGAACGCGGCAAGCATTACACCCTCGACCGTGCTTGGCAAACCGCCAGATCGGGTGGAATGCGAAATATCGTCCTCTTCCCACCGACAATATCCACTATACCGGGTTCCTTGCAGGATCATTGCACCTTCAGGTGCGCTTCCGGCAGCGTATCCACTCGACGACCGCACCTGCCGATCGAATGGAGAGGGACCCTCGCGGCGCAGCCAAGGTCTGCTGCAGAGCATTCCCGCAACCGTGCACAAAGCGGCCCCTTCCGACATTTGCGACGCCCTCTTGCCGGCGCCAAGGGATAATTCCGGCCCGTTTGCTCTTCCGTCGCAGAAATGTTGAGAGCTAGAACAGGAGAGAAGCCAGGTTCATATTTGGGCTAGAGCGTTTTCCGAAAAAGTTGATACACTTTTCGATTAAGAAAACACGACAAAACAAGAAGTTAGCGCGAAAAGGCGCATTTCTGCCAAACGTCGAGCCAGTCAAAGGAGGAATTGTCATGGCTGCCAAGGACGTGAAGTTCTCATCCGAAGCACGTGAGAAGATGCTGCAAGGCGTGGACGTGCTTGCGAACGCGGTCAAGGTGACGCTCGGCCCCAAGGGCCGGAATGTCGTCATCGAAAAAAGTTTCGGCGCCCCCCGCATCACCAAGGATGGCGTGACCGTCGCCAAGGAAATCGAACTGGAAGACAGGTTCGAGAATATGGGGGCCCAATTGGTCCGCGAGGTCGCCGCCAAAACCTCGGACTCGGCTGGTGACGGCACCACCACCGCTACCGTTCTGGCCCAGGCCATCGTCAGGGAGGGCGCCAAGGCTGTCGCCGCCGGCATGAATCCGATGGATCTCAAACGCGGTATCGACATGGCAGTGGAAGCCGTGGTCGCCGATCTCAGGAAGCACGCTCGCAAGGTTACCAAGAACGATGAAATCGCCCAGGTCGGCACCATCTCGGCCAATGGCGATGCGGAGATCGGCGAGTTCCTGGCCAAGGCGATGAAGAAGGTCGGCAATGAGGGCGTGATCACCGTCGAGGAAGCAAAGGCGCTGGCCACCGAACTCGAGGTGGTGGAAGGCATGCAGTTCGATCGGGGCTACATCTCGCCCTATTTCGTCACCAATGCGGAGAAGATGCGGGCCGACCTCGAAGATCCCTACATCCTCATCCATGAAAAGAAGCTCTCCAGTCTTCAAGCATTGCTCCCCTTGCTCGAAGCCGTCGTGCAAAGTGGCCGCCCCCTGCTGATCATCGCCGAGGATGTGGATGGCGAGGCACTCGCCACGCTGGTGGTGAACAAACTGCGCGGCGGGCTGAAGATTGCCGCCGTCAAGGCGCCGGGCTTCGGTGACCGCCGCAAGGCCATGCTGGAAGACATCGCCATTCTCACCGGCGGCAGCGTCGTCAGCGAGGATCTCGGCATCAAGCTCGAAAATATCGACCTGCAAATGCTTGGGCAGGCCAAGAAGGTGGTGATCGAGAAGGAAAGCACCACCATCGTCAACGGCGCTGGCAAGAAGGCCGAGATCCAGGCCCGCATCGCCCAGATCCGGGCGCAGATCGAGGAGACCAGCTCTGACTACGACCGGGAGAAACTGCAGGAACGCCTGGCCAAGCTGGCGGGCGGCGTGGCGGTGATCCGGGTCGGCGGCGCTACCGAAGTCGAGGTCAAGGAGCGCAAGGATCGGGTCGACGATGCACTCCACGCCACCCGCGCGGCCGTGGAAGAAGGCATTCTTCCCGGCGGTGGCGTAGCCCTGTTGCGTTCGCTCGGCGCCCTCGACAGCGTGAAACCGGGCAATAGCGACCAGAAGACCGGCATCGATATCGTCAGACGCGCAATCGAAGTGCCGGCGCGGCAGATCGCGGCGAATGCCGGCGCCGATGCCAGCATCATCATCGGCAAGCTTCTGGAAAAGGATAGCTATAGTTGGGGCTACAATGCCTACACGGGTGAATACCAAGATCTTGTCCGGGCCGGCGTGATCGATCCCGCCAAAGTGGTGCGGACAGCCCTGCAGGGGGCGGCGTCAATCGCCGCCCTGCTGATCACCACCGAAGCTCTGGTGGCTGAGTTGCCTGACAAGGAGGCGCCGCCAGCCATGCCCGGAGGCGGTGGCATGGGCTTTTGACGGCCGTTTACGGAACCCGCCTCCTCGCGGGTTCCGACGGCAATCCCGTATGCAACGGTCGTCGCGCCGGCCTCATTCCCCTTTTCAGCCATTGCGGCCAGATGATGATCGCAATGTGCGAAATCGCACTGACAGGTCTGATTGCGTCCTGCCTTGTCGTTACGTCATATCGACAGTTCGAGGGCGAAATCTTGGTGCGGAAAGAAACATTGCTGGACCTTATCGAGGGAAAATCCCGGGCCAGGAAGGTCCGCCGGGGGATCGCTCGTCGCCAGCACTATTTCGCCGTCTGTATCGTGGCGACGCTCGCCGCGGCGCTCGTGACCACGGCCATTGCCGGGGTCACGGCCTATCAGGGCCAGACCACCTATTGGAATCACCCGGCACAAAAACGCGCTTCCCTGGCCAAGTCCTAGAGCCACGGCCTAAGGAGCGGGGGCGTTCAGGCATGAGCAGCGCTGCTGCGGGTGCGTGGTCAGGCCTTGTCGGCCAGCCAGGCCGCCGCTGAAGATCCCAACTTCGGCGCGGGCAAATCCCACATCATTGGGATATCCGCGATCGCAACGGGCGGGCGGATGCGGCGGGCCGGTCCCCAACCGGTCTGCTCGACGAGGTCGGACCAGTCGAAAGGTTGCTCGGGCGCTGGCGCTTCGGTATCGTCCGGTTGGTTGCCACCTGAAACCAGCAAGCGCGCGGTGCGCGCGAGCGATCCGCGTATCTCGCATCCCCGCCCCGTCTGCAGCCGTTCCACCAGCCCCCGGACGGCCGCGGCGGCCAGGAGGTAGCCGGTGGCATGGTCGATTGCCTGCCCGGGCAGCGGTGTCGGGCGGTCTTGCCCTGCCGCGCGCATGCCTGCATCGGCAATGCCCGTGCTCATCTGAATCAGGCTGTCATAGCCTCGCCGTCCGCTCCAGGGGCCGCTCCAGCCATAGGCGTCCAGGCACACATCGACCAGTCCCGGATTGAGTTGCCGGCGGCGCGTCGAATCAAGCCCGAGACGGGCAAGCGCATCGGGCCGATAGCCGTGAACGAAGATATCCGCCCGCGCGAGCAGTTGCTCCAGCGTGCGCAGACCGTCGGGGTTCTTCAGATCAAGCCGGGCGCAGCGTTTGCCGAGCACGACCTCCGGCACGGTGCCCGGCTCCTCCCAACCCGGGGGATCGATGCGCAGAACCTCTGCCCCAAAGCCCGCGAGGAAGCGCGTCGCAACGGGACCGGCAAGAATGCGCGTCAGGTCCAGTACGCGGATGCCCTGCAAAGGCCGACCTGCCGACAGCGGTAGGTGTGGCCGGTCACCGCCAGCGGTGCTGCTACGATGCAGCAGCGGCTCGGCATTGACGGCCCTTCCCTGTGGATGATCGGCCCATTGCGCGAGCGTCCGCATGGTGGCGGCGCAGCCATTCTTCGCCACGATGGCCGTCTCCAGGGCCGCCGCCTGCCATTGCTTCACGGCGGCAGCCACCGCCTCGCGTTCGGCATGCGTCCTCAGGACAGCCAAGGCTGCATCGCGGTGATGCGGAGCATTCGTGTGCAGCCGGATCCAGCCATCTGCCGCCCTATAATCGCCGGCCACAGCATCCCATAGCGGCGGCATCGACCATCCCTGCGGCCGTAGCGTGGTGAGGAACCAGAACGAGGCCAGCCGCCGATCGACCTGCACGGCGGGGAATTTGCCTTGTCGCAACGACGCCAGTTCGGCGACAGAGAGGCTGGCGGCGGCCACCGCCGCGCCGGCGAGATCGGTAACGTGGAATGTCGAGGGCAGAGCACCGGCGCCTTCTATCGTCAGATGGCTGAGATGCGCAGGATCTCCGCCGACGGCTTGCCAGATCTCGCGCAGGAAATACGCAGCGGGAGCTGAGACCGTCGACGATAGAAATGTCGGAGCCGTATCGTCGCGCATGGAAGCCTCAATATGATTTTCTTCAATGAACAATTTCGGGGCACCTCGGCCCAGACTTCGCCGACCGCCGGAGGGCGCATATCGATCTAGTCGTGCACAAGGCTTGAATGAACGGTGCGGCATGCTAAAGCGTTTTTCGGTTCGGCGAGCCCGCCCAGAATCGCAAAGATGCGTCCAAACAAGGCGTTAGAGCTGACGAGCGCCAGCCATGAACGCGCTTTGCTCTTGAGATACTTATCCTGCCTTCCTCTTGTTCTTGCTTTTCTTCGATTGGCTTCGTCCTGCTGTTGGAAAGCTGGAAATCGACATGATTTCAATGTTCTTGCTAGAACCGCTCATCAAATCACGCAATTCGAATTGCCTGGAATCGATAGTATGAATGTGTTTGCCCGACCCATAGCGTTTGTGGGTGTTCTACTCTGCCTTGCCCTTTCCGCCTGCGGCGACCAGGAACCCAGCCAGCGCAAGGAATTCATCGAATTCCTGCAAACCCGCATTCTCGACAAGCCCGGCGCCCATGTGCCGCAATTGAGCGGCAACCAGAAGGACGCCTTCGGCCCGTACGTCAAGGACTACGCCATCATCATCGACTTCGCGGCAGGCCCGACGGGTGAGCCTGGCAATCTACAGCAGCGCTTCGGCGCCATCATGGCCAAGGGCTCTATTCGCTCGATGAGCGATCTGGCGACGCGGCGCGAGGATCTGGCAGCCGTGCACAATCTTGTCGGCGAGCTCGGCGGCGCCATCGACCAGGCCCTTGCCAAGGCCGACGCTGCCAAGGCGCAGCTCAAGCAGCCGGACGATCTCAAGGCCGTCTTCGACAAGGCCTATGAGCGGGACGTGACGGAGGTTGCCAGGAACGTCAAGCAGATGTTGCCGCCGGTCCAGGACATGACCACTGCTGCCTTGCGGCTCTCCGATTTCATCACCGGCAATAAGGACAGGCTCGAGGTCAGCGGCATGATGATCACCGCCAAGGATCAGAAGACCCTGTCGGCCTTGCAGCCGCTTCTCGACGATTTCAACGCCAAGGGACAGGCCGCGATGGCTCTCCAGCAGAAATTCCGCTCATTCCAGTAGGATGTCATCACGCCCTGAAGCGTCTTTGCGATTTGACGGAATCGCCAGAATCGCAAAGACGCTCAAGCCAATCCGTCGGATTGGCTTGGAAACAAGGAGCTGGAGCAAATATGCCTCCAGCTCTGAACGCGCCCTGCTTGAGGTATCGAATATGCTGATCTTGCGAAAACTCATCATGATCGTGGCTGTGGCCGTCATCGCCATCGTCGGCACGGCCGGCTATCGCTGGTACGACTATGTGACGGCTGCCAAGGACCCGCTCGACGAAGTGGGCATCGAGCTCAACAGCCGCATGCCGATGGCCCTGCGCAAATGGGGCTGCTATCAGTTGCAAAAGCGTTTCGGGGACCGCCTGCCGCCCTATGGCTGCTCCAGCGGCGACGGCAGAAGCTGGATGTAACCAGGCCACCCTGAACAAGGAACCTTGCCGGTGGGGATGGGCAGTCGCTCAGCCGCAACTGGCGCTGACCACCCGCCCGGTCGCCGGGTTGGTGGTGATAGTGACCCGATCCTGACGAAAATCGAAGGTGACGGCTTGGCCCGGCTTGATCTGGCGCACGATCTGGGCACCTGTCAGTTTCCTGGCCTCATCGTCCGCCGGCTTGGGCTGGCCGACCAGACGCTGCGCCGCCCCCGCCACGCAAGATGAAGATGGCCCCGACTGTGCGGCATTGGAAGCGCAGGCCGTCAGTGCCAGCAGGGCAACGGGTATGAACGGCAGGAAGGGCCTGATCTGGCTGGTAAGCATGCTGATTCCTCATTGCAGTATTTGACCGGCAGAACCGATCGAGCCTGTCATGCCGGATTGTACCTCGCCCTTTCATCCCGTCGGATGAAACTCAATCAAAAAATATGATTTAATTCATATATTTCAAATTATTCCATAGCATTCCTTATGTCAAACATTCAAAAAACGTCCTGACGCTCACCCCTGCTGCTTGACCTCGATATGCAGGCTGAACGCGCCGAACGTCTGTCGTCCGGAAAAAGCGCCTGCAGGCGCACGGCTTGCCATGTGGCTCGTGAAGAATTATTTGTTGATTGGACAAGAATGGAGGCTTCGATGGCGCGCCCTCGGGAGTTCGATCGTGGCGAGGCCCTGGCAAAGGCACGTGACGTCTTTTGGAGCCGTGGCTATGAGGGAACTTCCATGGCCGACCTCGTGTGCGAACTTGGCCTCGCCTCGGCGCGCATCTATGCCGCCTTTGGCTCCAAGGAGGATTTGTTCCGGGAAGCGGTCGCGCTTTACGAAGCGCAAGAAGGCGGCTTCGTGGAACGGGCGCTGGCCCAGGAGCCGACGGCCCTGGCGGCGGCCGAACGGATCTTTCGGGAGGCGGTGGACACCTATACGCGGCCGGGAAAGCCTTGGGGCTGCATGGTCGTCACTGCAGCCACCAATTGCGCGACCGAGAATACGAAGATAGGCGACTGGCTGGCCGAGCGCCGCCGCGCTCAGACGAGTGCGATCACCGGACGGCTCGATCGCGCCATCCGCGAGGGCGAGTTGCGGCCCGAGGCGGATGCCCGCGCCCTCGGCGACACTTTCGCCACCGTGATGCATGGCCTGTCGGTCAAGGCGCGGGACGGCGTATCGCGCGAGCGCCTGCAGGACGTAACTCGCCTCGCCATGCAGTTGCTCCAGGCGCAAACCGGTTCGCCAAGCGTTCGATAAGAGGCCTTTCAGCCTGGGCGATCGATGCTATCCAGCCTTTCCGGATCGCCCACTCATTGAGCCTCTCACCGAGGCCTTCTGCGTCAAATCACGACCGGCAAATGAAATTGCAGATCAGATCGGCGATGACATCGGGAGCGTCCTCGAAACAATAATGCCCGACTCCGGCGAGCCGCTCGACGGGAGCCTGGGGGAAGAGTTCGGAGAACAAGGGCAGGAAATGCGCTGCCCGCAATGTGCGGTCTGCTTCGCCCCAGATCGCCAAGGCGGGTTTGTCGCGGATGATCTCGAAGGCCACTGGGCCCGGCTGCTCGAAACGGTGGGCGCCTAGGGCAAAACCCTCTGCCCAGCCGATGGCACCCAGGCATTCAGCCGGATCTGAAAAAGGAGCGCCATAGGCCGAGAGCCATGCGTCGGTGATGACGGCATTGTTCTCGAAACCGTTGAGCTTCAGTGTGCTCAGGATGTTGAAGCCGAGCTGGCCGAGCACGCTCCTCAACACGCCCCCGGCATGGGCCCGGGCAATCCATTGGAACCAGGGCGCCGCTTGTGCATTGGCCGTGAGGCGCTCGACGAGATCGGCTTGCCCGAAGGGCGTCGGTCCATTGACCGAGATGATCCGACGGATCCGCTGCGGCTGCCGGGCGGCAAGGCCCATGCCGACGGGGCCGCCGAAATCATGCATGACGAGAGTGATCTGGCTGAGGTCGAGCGCGAGGACGAAGCGCTCGAGATTGTCGATGTGGTCCTGGAGCCAATAGCTGCGGCCTGCCGGGGTCCCGCTCTTGCCGAAACCCATATGATCGGGAACGAGCACGCGATGCGTCCGGCTCATAACGGGAATCAGATGACGGAAAAGATAGCCCCAGGTCGGCTCGCCATGCAGGCACAGGACGGGTTCGCCATCATCGAGGCCCTCATCGACATAGTGCATTCGAAAACCGGCGGCATTGGTGAAGTGTGGAGCGAATGGAAAGGTGCCGTCGAAGGTCGCTTCCGCCTCGATCATTGGGAATATCTCCTGTCATGGTTTTAGATTGAAACCATGACAGGACTAAATCCTGCAGTTTTAATTTGCAACCGATATGCTATGAGTTCGAGGGACAAGCCGGGAACGGCTGGAGCGCGTTTCGATGCGTGACAGTCGAGCCGTCCCCTCGGCACGAACAAGGATGGATCGGCGAGTGCCATGGCCAAGCGGGTAAGCCACCGGGAATCTGCGTGCGGCGTCGCCCGGCCGCTGGATGCGATCGGCGACTGGTGGTCGCTGCTGATCGTGCGCGACGCCTTCGATGGCCTGCGTCGGTTCGGCGAGTTTCAGAAGAGCCTTGGCCTGGCCAAGAACATCCTCTCGGCCCGGCTCCGCAACCTGGTGGCCCACGGCATCATGGATCTGGCGCCCGCCGGTGACGGCGGTCCCCATTACGAATACGTCCTGACCGAGAAGGGCCGCGGCCTATTCCTGGTTCTGGTGGCCTTGCGGCAATGGGGAGAGGATTTCTTCTTCGAGCCGGACGAAGCCCATGTGCTGTTGGTGGATAAGAAAACCACCCTGCCCGTGCGACGGCTTGAGCTTCGTGCCCAGGACGGACGCGTGCTGGGCGCGCAGGACACCTTCGTCCGCAGCCCACCGGGTGGAGCAGATATGGAGGAGAAGAACTGAGCCCCTGCTCGCTGGCGCAGCAGGTCGTTCTACCGTTCCTCCCCATGCCCATCGCAGCCGCGTTCACGGTGCGCCGCCAGGCGCGCCTGGAAATCGCCGGAGAGATCCGCCAGCGTCACCTTGGCAAACTGATCGAGCAGCAATTGGCGGGCTTTGCCGAGCGCATCGTCGAGACGCGCATTCACAGCCTGTTCGACCAGGCATTGCGGGTGGTCCTCGGCCAGACCCAGGGCGAATATGGGCGGCTCGCCGATGGCGGCATAGACATCGCGCAAAGTGAATTGATCGAGGGGCCGGGCCAGTTTCCAGCCGCCGCCATGGCCTTTCTCCGACGTCACATAGCCCTGCTCCCTCAGTCCGGCCATGGTGCGGCGGATCACCACGGGATTGGTATCGAGCATCCTGCCGATCTCATCCGAGGTCAGGCCGCGCTCGGCCTGATCGATGTGGAGCAGCACATGGAGCATGCGTGACAGCCGGCTGTCGCGAGCCATTTCCGTTCCCTTTTCTTCCGGCATCCCCGCTCCGGCAATCGCACCGTTGCACGCAGATTCCGCTGATGCAGAGATAGCCGCAATATGATCTCGTAACAATAAAAGTTGCGTTCTTGAGCGCCTCGCATATCATGTAACTCTTAATGATACGAATCTGGCAGGCATGCCAGCGAGCCGTTTCTCAACTCCGGACCTACAGGTGCTCCAATGATCGCCGCATCGCCTCTCGACGGTATCGACCGCCCTCGCCACGCCGCTGATCACGACGTCATCATCATCGGCGGCAGTTTTGCCGGCGTCTCGGCCGCAATGCAGCTCGCCCGCGCCCGACGCCGCGTGCTTCTCGTCGATGGCGGCCAGCCGCGAAACCGCTTCGTCGAGAACGCCCATGGCTTTCTCGGACAGGATGGACGGCCCCCGCGCGAGATCATCGGCACCGCTCTTGCCCAGCTCTCCGCCTATCCGACTTTCGGTTTTCTCGCCGGACAGGCCCTGCAGGCACGCAAGAACGGAGATTTCTTCGAAATCGATCTGGGAGAAAAAGGCACCGTGCGCGGCCGGCGGCTGATCCTGGCAACCGGCGTCGGGGACGACCTGCCGGAGATCGCCGGCATGCGCGAGCGCTGGGGCCTTTCCATCTTCAGCTGTCCCTATTGTCACGGCTATGAGGTCGCGGATCGCCGCCTCGGCGTAATCGCCAACCATCCGATGTCGGCGCATCAGGCCGTCCTCGTGTCGGACTGGGGCCCGACTGTCTATTTCACTCAGGGCCGGTTCGAGCCGGATGAGGAACTCCTCCCCCTGTTTCGTATGCGCAAGATCGAGGTCGAACGCAGCCCGATCGTCGAGATTATCGGATCCGGCACGGCGGTCGAGGCCGTCCGATCCGCGGATGGCCTGACGGTGCCGGTCGAAGCCATTTTCACCGCACCACAGACCTATTTGACGTCTCCCCTTGCCGAACAGCTCGGATGCCGCATCGAGGACGGCCCCCTCGGGCCCCTCATCGGCGTCGACGACCAGAAGCGCACCAGCATCGAGGGCGTTTTTGCCGCTGGCGATGTCACCAGCATGATGGCAAATGCGACGCTGGCGTCTGCAGCCGGTGTGATGGCAGGTGTGTCCGCGCACCGCTCGCTTGTTTTCGACAGCGGCGCGCATGGATGATCCGCGGGATCAGGCAGGCCGGAACCGGCCCGCCGTCGGGCACGGGATCACGCCCGCACCCACCCGGCCCGGATCAACATGGAGAAAAGGCGGCGATAGCAGGCCTCGGCAAAGGCGAGCAGCCTCGTTCCCGCGAGCACCATCAGGCCCCGCGATAGCATGGCTCCTGTCAGGCCGCTTAGCGCGCCGCCGAAAATGTCGAGAGGATAATGCACGCCAAGATAGATGCGCGCCCAGCCGACCATCAACCCGATGACGGCAAACAGCCAGGCGCTAGCCGCCCGTCCGGCGAACGCATAAGCCCAGGCCGCGGCGAACAGGACGGTCGCATGATCGCTGGGAAACGAACTATCGGCAGCATGCGCCAGATAGCTGTGTCCGATCCCAGCCTCGTGCGGCCTGGGTATCTGAACCCCGGTCGAGATCAACAGATTGATCCCCAGAGCCAACAAGATGGCGGTCACGACGGCCATCGCGGCACCACGGTCACGCGAATTGCCCCATAGCCAGTCGATCATCAGCTTCGCTGGCAGGCTGAAGATCAGAAAGACAGCGGCGAGATAGCCGATGTCGAGGCCGACCGCACTGGCCGGCACGCCCGCATTGAGGATCGCGAACAGGGTCTGGTTCAGGGTCATTCAGCAATCATCGCATGGAAAACACTTCGGCCGCCGCCAGCAGAAAGCAAGCAGCGGCCGGATGGATCACATCGTCCCTGCGAGGCTGTCGGCGACATCCTTGGCGGCCGCCAGCGTCACTGCGATGTCTTCGCGGCTATGGGCCGTCGACACGAACAGGTTCTCGTAGGCCCCGGGATGGAAGAGCACGCCGCGCTCCAGCATGCCTTCCCACCAGCGCCGGAACAGTTCCTGGTCGGCATAGCGCTCGGCATCGCGATAGTTGTGGATCGGCTTGTCGGCGAACCACACCTGCATCAGGGGGCCGAGACCAACCGTGTAGGCGGGTAGCCCGGCCTGTTTCAGGACGCGGTCGAGGCCTGTCCTCAATTCGTCCGAGACAGCATCCAGCTGCTCATAGACCCCATTCTGGCCGAGTTCGTTCAACGCCGCATTGGCGGCGGCGACCGCGATGCCATTGGCCGTATAGGTGCCCGCCATCGACACGGTCCCGTCAGCGACCAGGCTCATGATCTCCTTCCTGCCGCCGAGGGCCGCCACCGGGAAGCCGCCGCCGAGCCCCTTGGCGAACACCGACAAATCAGGCCGAATGCCGAGCCGCGCCTGAGCGCCACCAAGGCCCAGGCGGAAACCGGTGATGACCTCGTCGAAGATCAGCACGACATCATGCCGGGTGGCGAGATCGCGCATCGCCTCCAGATAGCCCGGCTTGGGCAGGATGCAGCCGGTATTGCACATCACCGGCTCGGTAATGATGCCGGCGATATCCTCGCCATGCTTGGCCAGAACGTCGGCCAGCACCTGCGCATCGTTCCAGGGCAGGATGATCAGGTTCTCCTCCACGCCGCGTGGCATGCCGGGGCCCTGTGCAACGGCCGTGGGGCTGTGGTCCGGTCCGGCCTTGTCGATCGGCGGGTGCTTGCTCCAATACACGCCGTCGGAAAAGCCGTGATACATGCCCTCGAAGCGGATGATCTTACGCTTTTTGGTGAAGGCCCGCGCCAGGCGCGTCGCATAGAGCACCGCTTCGGTGCCGGTATTGCACAGGCGCGCCTGCTCGACGCCAGGTACCGCGGCCACGATCTTTTCGGCCAGGACGGCCTCGTCCGCCGTCGGCAGGGCGAAAACGGTGCCGCGCTGCTCGATGAAATCGACGACGGCGCGGGTCACCTTGGGCGGGCGATGCCCGAGGATCATCGGGCCGAGCCCGAGCAAATAGTCGATGTAGTGATTGCCGTCGACATCGACGAGCCGAGATCCCTCGCCCTTCTCGACGAACAGGGGATAGGGCAGCCAGCCGGACCATTGGGCCCGGGCGGTCGAGTTCACGCCCCCTGGAATGACGTGGCGCGCCGTTTCGAACAGGGCGGCGCTGGTGGCGGTGCGCGTGAGAGTGGTGCTGATGAAATTCACGGAACTATCTCGATTGAAGAGGGAGTTGGCGAACGCCCCGTCCTTCGACGGGTGCTCCTGGGCTCAGTGCTGGGTGAGATCGGCGTCGAGGAAACCGAGGGGATGGGGTGGGCGGATCACCCGCGTGCCGGCCTGTTCCTGCTCCGCGGCAATGTTGCGGTGGAGCTCGGGCATCTTGGTCCAATGGACCTTGGGCCTGTAGTGATGCTCGGCGTGATAGCCGTTGTTCATCCAGGTCCAGTTGTAGACCTTTTCATAGGTACTCACGCCCCAGGCCAGCGGCTTTTCCGGGTCGCCACCGAAATGCTCGTAATAGCCGTTGAGGGACGACAGGCACTGGCCCAGATAGTTGAAGGGCAGCATGCAGACGATGAAGCGCCAGTCGAGCAGCGCCAGCACCAGGTAGAAGCCGATCATCACGGCAAGTTCGAACTTGGCCTGACGAGCCTCGCCCGGACGCCTGACCGCCATGGCCCTGAGGATCTCGGCAGGGTCATCACGGAAATAGCTCAGGAAGGTATAGGCCCAGACGTTTTCGGGTTTTCCGTCATGGCCATGCTTGTAGATCGACAGATAATCGATCGTCTTGCCACTGCCGTCGGGGCGGTCCATGTTGCCACTGTGATGGCGCATATGAACAAAATTATACATGATCTGCGAAAACCCGAGCGTAATCGACAGCATGAAGCTGAAGGCGACATTCAAGGTCTGGCTGGCAAAGAACGAATTATGAATGAAGTTGTGGGATATACTGTTGATATTCCATGATATCGACAGCGAATAGATCAGTGCCAGGCAGATGAAGCTCCACCACGACAAATGCGGAAAGGCGAAAAACAGTCCGATCACGGCAAGGAAATGAGCGGTGCCGAGTACCACGGGTACCCAGTCCCATTTTGAGTATTGCAGCATGCGCATCTTGAACGTTCCTGGTTCGGTCGCCTGGTCAGGCAACCAACAGAGCGGCTGCCGCACCAACCGCAAGGAACGTGCCAAGATAGCCAAAGCAGGGAATGGCCGCCTTCCACCAAGGTTTTTGGCACATTACCCGCCATGGCGGCGCGCAGTGCGCCGATTGCCACTCCGACATTTCATGACGCGAGCTACAAAACTTGTAGCTCGCAATTTGGAGGGAGCCGAGGAAGCCGCGGCCTAGGCGTGCCGATCTTCTCCGTTCCATCGGCAGGTCGATGGAGCGGGATCGGCATTTCCGCCGGCAAGCACTCGTCTCCATGCCGGTCTGGAGACCGGCACACCGGTTTGCGACCCCAAGAAAGCCGACTGGCACGCATCTTGCCACCCGAGAGGCAAACCTTCTGCCAGCGGATCGTGAAATGGCGTATCGGATATATTGCGACTTCGACGGAACGATAGCGACCAGCGACGTTACCGACGTCCTGCTCGAGGCTTTCGCGGCCCCCGGCTGGCGCGACATCGAAGCCCAATGGCAGGCAGGCCTGATTGGCTCCGCCGATTGCATGGCGCGCCAGGTCGCGCTCCTGCATTGCAGCCGCCCTACCCTCGATCGATTGCTCGATTCCATCGACATCGATCCCGGCTTCGTCGATTTCGTCGCCTTCTGCCGGGACCATGACATCGAGCCGACCATCGTCAGCGACGGCCTCGACTATGCCATCCGACGCATCCTTTCGCGTCTTGGCCTGGGTGACCTGCCTGTTATCGCCAACCGCCTGATGTTCCTGGCCGAAGACCGTCATGCCATGCTCAGCCCCTACGCCTCCACGGCCTGCCGTTCGGCTGCTGGAACCTGCAAATGCGAGGCCGTCAGGGCGACTGGCGGAGCGGGGCCGCATACCACCATCCTGGTCGGCGACGGCCGCTCGGATTATTGCGCGGCCGGGGCCGTCGATCTCGTCTTCGCCAAGGCCGGCCTTCTGGAGCATTGCCAGGCCAGCGGCATCGTGCATTTGCCCTACAGGGATTTTGCCGAGGTCACGCAGCTTCTGGCCGAACGACTGCCGAGCCTCGGCGCCGGGTTGGCCGGTCTGGCCGTGCAGGTCCCCGATGGAGCCTTCCTC
The DNA here is from genome assembly GCF_056754975.1 of Labrys sp. HAY1-8F. Lineage (NCBI taxonomy): Bacteria > Pseudomonadati > Pseudomonadota > Alphaproteobacteria > Hyphomicrobiales > Xanthobacteraceae > Labrys > Labrys sp. HAY1-8F. The sequence continues at coordinate 719,516 of NZ_JBPGWZ010000001.1, forward strand.
GGGCAGGAAAAGCATACCGGCCTGCTCGAGACCTGCATCCCAGCCAGGGTGCTGCCATGATGCCGATCAGGATCCTGGATCTCGACGGTAGCCTGCCCGGCCAGAAGCCGATCGCCCGGCGCCTTCAGTCCGGCCAGGCGGTGCTGCATGATCTGCGCTCGCTCGGCCCGGCCTTGCGTCTGTGGGCGCGCCGGCAGACCTATGCGGCTTTCGAGAGCTTCTGGGCCAGCCTGCCGGTGCCGTCCGAGCCAGCGCTCACCCTGGTGGGCTCGGGCGATTTCCATCATCTCACAGCCGGCTTCATCGCCTCGGCACCGGGACCGCTGACAGTGGTTCATTTCGACAATCATCCCGATTGGTGCTGGACCATGCCCCGCCGCCATTGTGGGTCGTGGGTCAACGAAGCGCTCGCCCTGCCGCATGTCGAGCGTGTGGTCACCATCGGCCCCTGCAGCGACGATCTGGTGCGTCCGGATCGCAAGGGGGCCAATCTGGAGGCCTTGTCGAACGGGCGCCTGGAGCTCTTCCCCTGGTGGCATGGTCCCTCGGAAACGCGCAAGGAAGTCCGCAGCGGTGCCGGGCATGTTGCCGCCGACGGACTGATCCGCTGGCATAATCTGGTGGATCAGGACTGGAGCGGCTTTCTTTGCGCCCTGATGGAGCGCGTACCGACGGAACGGATCTGGATCACCATCGACAAGGACGTGCTGCCGCCGACCGAAGCCGTGACCAACTGGGACCAGGGCGGGCTGCCGCTGCAGCGCCTGATCGAAGCCATCCAGCGCCTGGCGGCCAATTTCAGCGTGGTCGGCGCTGACATCTGCGGCGAATATGCGCCGATCCGCCACCGCAATCCTTTCAAGCTCATCGAATCCCGGCTCGACCAGCCGCGCGTCGATGCAGAGCCGGATCTCACTATCAATGCCCATACCAACGAGCGGCTGATCGCTGCCTTCGAGGCTGTCCTATGAACGGTTTTGCCTTCCTCGTCCTCTTCGGCACGATCCTGTGCGACGTCGTCGGGCAGCTCTGTTTCAAGGCTGGCCTCGACGGTGTCACAGGCGGGGATTCGTCCCGTCCGGTCTGGCTCAAGGTCGCGACCACGCCCTTGATCTGGCTGGGCGTGGCGACCTACGCCATCGAGATCGGCGCCTGGCTGTTCGTGCTGTCACGCATGCCATTGAGCGTCGCTTTCCCGTTAGCGAGCCTCTCCTATTGCGGCATCGCGCTCGCAAGTCGCTTCATTCTCAAGGAGCCGGTATCGCGCCGGCGCTGGCTCGGGACCGCCCTCATTGCCGTGGGTGTCGCTATTGTGGGGACTTCGACATGAACGTTCATACCCCCCCGATCGGCAAATCTGAGACCCAAACCCAGTCCGCTCCTCCTCAGGCCCATGCCTTCCATTATGCCGGCGGCCCGACCGCCGTCCTGCTGATTCATGGGCTGACCGGCACGCCGGCCGAGCTGAAGCTGGTCGCCAAGGGCCTGGCCCGGGCCGGTTATTCCGTCTACGGCGTACAGCTCGCCGGCCATTGCGGCAGCGAAGCCGACCTCATGGCGACCGGCTGGAAGGACTGGCTCGCCAGTGCCCTGGAAGCTTTCGACCGGATCCGCCAGAACCACGATGCCGTGTTCGTCGGTGGCCTGTCGATGGGTGCGCTGCTGGCCCTCCTGGTGGCGTCCCACCGTTCCGATCGCGTCGCGGGCTGCCTGCTCTATTCACCGACCATGTTCTATGATGGCTGGAGCGTGCCGCGCGGCAGCGTGCTTCTGCACGTGGCCATCCTGCTTGGGCTCGGGCGCTTTTTCCGCTTCCGAGAGAATTTTCCTTACGGCATCAAGGACGACCGACTGCGGGCCCGGGTGCAGGCCGCCATGGAATCCGGCCGCAGTGAAGAGGCGGGCCTGCTCTATATGCCTGGCCGAAGCCTTGCCCAGCTTCTCTACCTCATTCGCGATCTGAAACCACGTTTGCCCGCTCTGCGCATGCCCGCTTTGGTCCTGCATGCCCGCGAGGACGACGTCACCAGCATCCGCAATGCCAATTATCTGGCGGCCAATCTCGGCGGCAATGTCGAGAAGATCCTGCTCGAAAACAGCTATCACATGATCACGCTCGACCAGGAGCGCGATCTGGTGGTCGACCATTCCGTCGGCTTCCTCAAGCGTACCGAGCCGCGCCGGCTCGCCCAGCCCACGCTGAGCCTGGCGCTCAATCGAGGACGATCATGACGCTGACCGCCGTCGTCGAGAACTCGATCGCCGCCTTCGACAGTGCGGACTGGAATCGCTGCTTTCCGTCCGATCCGGAAAACTGGGCCTTCTATCGTGCCTGCGAGGAAGCCGGCCCTCCGGGCTTCACCTGGTACTACGCGGCCATCCGCGATAATGGCCGGTTGGTCGCCGTCGTGCCGGCCTTCGGCACCGAATATCGCCTCGACACCACCGTGCAGGGGGTCTTGAAGCGGATCACCAACCAGATCCATCGCGTGCTGCCCGCTCTCTTGTCACTGCGCCTGATCGCCTTCGGCTCGCCGGTTGCCGAAATCTGCCATCTCGGCTTTGCTCCGGAGGTGCCGGCCTATGACCGGCCGGCTCTGCTCCGGCGTATCGTCACCGCCCTGCAGGAATTCGGCGCCGCCAAGCGCTACGGCCTGCTCGGCATCAAGGATGCCCCCTCCCGGGATGACGGCCTGTGGCGCAGCGCGCTCACGCCAAGCGGCTTCACTCGCCTGCCCGGCCTGCCGACGGCCATGCTCGACCTGCCTTTTGCCACTTTCGACGCCTATCTCGAAAGCTTGAGTAAGGCCACCCGCAAGGACATGCGGCGCAAGCTCAAGGCCTTCAAGGATATTCGCGTCGAGCAGCGCCGCGAGATCGACGACGTGGTTGGCGAGGTATCCGCCCTCTACCAGCAAACGGTCGCCCATAGCGACCTTCAGTTCGAGTATCTGCCGCCGGACTATTTCCCGCAGTTGCTGCGCTTTCTTACCCCCGAAGCTAGCGTCTTCCTCTACTGGCATGGCAATGAGCTGGTCGCCTTCAATTTCGTGATCGAGACCGCGGACCGCCTGATCGACAAATATATCGGCATGAACTACGCCGTCGTTCCGAAATTCAGTCTCTATTTCAACAGTTGGCTGCACAATGTCCGCTATTGCATCGAGCGCGGCATCCCGGTCTATCAGAGCGGCCAGGCCTTCTATGGCCCCAAGCTGCGGCTGGGCTGCCGGCTGCAACCCAATTGGCAATATTTTCGCCATCGCAACGCGGCAATTAACACCATACTGCAAGTCGTCGCCAAATTCGTGCGGTTGGACCGCTTCGATCCTGCGATCGCCAATCTCGTGAAGGATGCGGCATGACCAACACGATATCCACTCCGCGTCCGGGCTACCGCAATACCCTGTTTGCGTGGCTGCTTCTGCTCGTGTTCGAAACCACCTCGCAATTCGCCCTCAAGATCGGCGGCGAGGCGCTGGCGCATCTTCCCTTCGGCCTCGCCTGGCTTATGGAAGCGGCGAGCAATCCCTGGGTCATCGTCGGGGTCTTCGGCTATCTAGGGGCCTTCTCCGCCTGGATGGTCATTCTCGATCGCATTCCGCTCAGCTTCGGCTTTCCTCTCACCGCCGTGGTGATGCTGGTGGTTGCCATCGCCTCGCACTATGTCTTTGGTGAAGAACTCTCGCCCTGGCGCATGGTGGGCATCGGCCTGATCGTGGCGGGGGTGGTCGTCATGGGGGGAGGCGACGGGTGACGATGCTCACCGTTCTCTATAAATGGTGGAGCCGCTCGATACGCTGGAAGCTCGTCGGCGTGTTCGTCATCATCAGCGTCATTCCGATGCTGATCGCGACCAAATTCGCCACGCAAGTGGTCTCCACCACGTTCGAGGACAATGTCGAGGCCTGGCTGTTCCAGACCTCGCACTTTTTCGTGGCCAACATCCTCGACCAGCGTCGGGAAACCGCCAGCATCGCCGACGTGCTCGCCGAGAATGGCAGCCTGACCGCTCTCGTCACCGGACAATCGCACGAGATGCCGCCGGCGGTGTCGCATATGATCAATGCACTCGGCTATGATCTCCTGCTGATCTCCGACAATGAGGGCAAGGTCGTCTTCTCCTCCAAGCCGGCCACCAACATCACCAGCGTACCCTTCGGCGAGGGCCAGAAGCTCTATCTCGACGTGATCGACGGCACGCCGACCCTGATGGCGGCGGGCTCCAGCACCTTCGATTATCAAGGCCAGCGCTACCACGTGCTGATCGGTACGCTGGTCGACCAAAGCTTCGTCGCCAATATGGGGGCATTGTCGTCGCTGACTGTTCGCCTCTACTACAAGGTCAATGGCCAGTTCACGCAGGTCTATGCCTCCAACGGGCAAGCACCCATTGCCTTGCCCGCGGCGACGCTGGCCGAGGTCGCTGGCAATGGCGTCGATGAGTATACATCCGCCGACATCGCTAGCGAGGATATCTCCATCGGCATCTATGCGCCGATCCGAGATGGCAACACCCTCATTGGCGTATTGTTTTGTGGCCTCAGCTCGGAGTCGGGCATTGCCGATTGGGTGACGAGCAAGAACCTGTTCATCGCCATCTTCGCCTTCGGCATGCTGCTGTCGCTCGGCGCCGGCCTGATCATGTCGCGCCTGCTCACCAGCCCGGTCATTCGTCTTGCGGAGGGCGTCAACGCCATCGCGAAGGGGGATTTCACCCAGCGCGTGCCGACCCGCCGCCACGATGAACTCGGCCAGTTGTCCATCGCGTTCAACTCGATGGCCCAACAGCTCGAGGGGCTGCGCAAGATGGAAGCCAAGCTCAGAAGGCGCGAGCGCATGACCACGCTCGGCGAGGTTGCCGCCGGCCTTGCGCATGAGGTGCGCAATCCGCTCGGCATCATCAAGACCTCCGCCGAGCTCCTCCAGAACAGCGCCAACCTGACCGAGGTGGAGACGCGGCGCCTGGGCTATGTCATCGACGAGGTCCGCCGGATCGACCAGTTGATCCGCGACTTCCTGGCCTTTGCCCGGCCGCCGCAGCGCATGACGGACCTGGCTCCCGTCGATCTTGTCGACCGGGTTCTCGGCAGTTGCCAGAGCGAGATCGAGCACCAACAGGTCCTCGTCAATGTCGAGGACGAAAGCGGCGGAGCCCGCATCCATGTCGATCGCGACCAGATGATCCAGGCCTGCCTCAACCTGGTGCTCAACGCCCTGCAGGCCATGGAAGGAACGCCAGAACTGGCGACGGCACCCGGGCTTGCCGTTCGCCCCCGCCTCGACATTCGCATCACCACCGAGGGAGACGAGGTGCATTTCATCTTTGCCGACAATGGACCTGGCATCCCGTCAACCCTGATCGACCGCATCTTCGATCCCTTCGTCACCACCAAGGACAGCGGCACCGGGCTTGGCCTCGCACGCGTCTTCGCCGTCGCCGAAGGTCATGGCGGCTGGATCGAGGCCCGCAACGCCACGCATGGCGGCGCCATTTTCGAACTCGTGATACCCGCATCTCAACGGAGGGCAGGCGATGTCCCAAACGATCCTGCTCGTTGACGACGAGGTGAAGTTGCTCGACGTGTTGAGCGGCGTGCTGGAGGGGCTGGGCTATCGCCCGCTTACCGCCAACAGCGGTGCCGCCGCGCTCGAGCGGTTGGAGCAGGAACCGGTCGATCTCGTGCTCACCGATCTGCGCATGCCCGGCATGAGCGGGCAGGAATTGCTGGCCGAAATTCACCGCCGCCATCCTTCCATGCCGGTGGTGATCATGACCGCCTACTCGACGGTGCGCGACGCCGTCCAGGCCATCAAGGACGGAGCCTTCGACTATATCGACAAGCCGATCGAACAGGAGGAGCTGGCGACGACCCTCGCCAACGCCCTGCGGCTTCACGAGGCTTTGCGCGACAACGAGCGCCTGCGCCAGGAATTGGCCGGACGCTACAAGTTCGACACGCTGGTGGGCAAATCCCCTGCCTTCCAGAAGGTACTGCGTGCCGTGAGCGAGGTGTGCGAGCAGCGTACCACGGTGCTGCTCACCGGCGAGAGTGGCTCGGGCAAGGAAGTGGTGGCCCGCGCCATCCACTTCAACAGTCCGCGCCAACGCAAACCCTTCGTCGCGGTCAATTGCGCCGCCATTCCCGAGGCACTGCTGGAAAGCGAGTTCTTCGGCCATGTGAAGGGCAGTTTCACCGGCGCCGTCAGCAATCGCGTCGGCCGTTTCGCCCAGGCCGAGGGTGGCACCCTCTTCCTCGACGAGGTCGGCGACATGCCGCTCAACCTGCAGGCCAAGATCCTGCGCGTGCTGCAGGAGCGCCAATATGAGCCGGTGGGAGCCACGGGTTCACGCACGGCCGATGTGCGCATCATCGCCGCGACCAACCGCGACCTCACCCAGATGGTGGCCGAGAACAAGTTCCGCGAGGATCTTTACTACCGCCTCGCCGTGTTCCCGATCGCCTTGCCGCCTCTGCGCGAACGCGCCGAGGACATTCCGCTGTTTCTCGATCTTTTCGCCGACGACCTCGCGCCCACGCTCGGCAAGCGCGACATCCGTTTCAGCCCCGACGCCGTGCGCGTGCTGACCACCTATCGCTGGCCCGGCAACATCCGCGAACTGCAGAATTGCGTAGAACGTTCACTGATTTCGGCGCGCGGCCCGGTGATCTCGGCCACCGACCTGCCGCCCTATATCGCCGAAAAGCCCGGCAACGGCGCGGCGCAGGATTTTCCCATTCAACTAGACGATGCAGCTGCCGCCTTCGAACGCGGCCTCATCGTCGAAGCCCTGAAGCGGGCCGACGGCGTGCAGGTGCGCGCAGCCGAACTGCTCGGCATCAATGAACGCAGCCTTTGGCACCGGCTGAAGAAATACGACATCACCGTCTCCAAGACGGTCGGGCCGCGCTCCTAGAGCAAAGCGCGTTCAGGTGTGAACGCGCGTTGCTCTCATTGTTTTGTTTCGACGCGTCTTTGCGATTCTTGGCGATTCCGACGAACCGCAAAACGCTTTGACGCCGCCCCATAGGAGATCATGAGATGGATTCCATCCTGGACCGCATCGTGCGCTGGGCCTTTGCCAGGATCGTCAGCCGCGGCAATCTGACGGTGGTGACACCCGCCGGAACCCGGCTCGTCTTCGGTGACGGCAGCGGCGAACCTGTCACCGTCCGCCTGACGGACCGGGCTGCTGTGGTGGCGCTGCTGGCCGATCCGGACATGCGGCTCGGCGAACTCTACATGGACGAGCGCTTCCTGGTCGAGCAGGGCTCGATCTACGATTTCGTCCATCTCATCCTGCGCGAGGGCCAGAACCAGACCCATCCCCTGCCCGCGCGCCTCATCGATCGGGCCCGCGCCGCTCTGCGCCGGTTCCGGCTGCGTAACCTGCCGGGCCGTTCCAAGCGCAATGTCGCGCATCACTATGATCTCGACGGGCGCCTCTACAACCTGTTCCTGGATGCCGACCGGCAATATTCCTGCGCCTATTTCGAATATCCCGGCCAGAGCCTGGAAGACGCCCAGGCCGCCAAGAAGCAGCACATCATCGCAAAGCTTCGGGTGGGGCCGCAGCACAGGGTGCTCGACATCGGTTCGGGCTGGGGTGGTCTCGCCTGCTCGATCGCCGAGGCCGGAGCTGCCGAGGTCCGAGGCGTCACCCTGTCGGAAGAACAGCTCGCCTTTGCCCGCGAACGGCCCAAGGGCGTTGTCGAGGGCCGCGTCCATTTCGACCTGATCGATTATCGCAGTGTCCAGGGACGCTTCGACCGCATCGTTTCCGTCGGCATGTTCGAGCATGTCGGTCTTGCCTATTACGAGACCTTCTTCCGGACCGCCGCCCGGCTTCTGGCCAACGACGGCGTGATGCTCCTGCATACCATCGGCTGTTCGTCCGAACCCGGCTTCACCACGCCCTGGCTCGACAAATACATCTTCCCCGGCGGCTACATCCCCTCGCTTTCGGAGATCCTGCCGGCCATCGAGCGGGCCGGGCTGATCGTCACCGATGTGGAAGTGCTGCGCCTGCATTACGCCGAAACGCTGAGGGCCTGGCGCGAACGTTTCCTGTCACACTGGGGCGAGGCCGAGGCGCTGTATGACGCGCGTTTTTGCCGGATGTGGGAATATTACCTCGCCGCCGCCGAGGTCGCCTTCCGCTGCGAGGATCTGGTGGTGTTCCAGATCCAGCTCGCCCGATCCAACCAGACCCTGCCGATGACACGCGACTATATCAGCGCCGAACGCCGGCCGGCGGCCAGCAAGTTTACGCCCGCTGACACCCAGCTTGGAAACGTAGCCTGAGGAGGCGCGCCCGACTCGTCTCCTCTCAGACTGCCCGGACTGCCCCCTGAACCAAACGAAATGATGGAATAGCCGCAAGAATCTCCCTCAACTCCACCGAACGGTGACGAACATGGCCCATATCGTGCTGATCAATCCGCGCTTCGAGGCTTCCTATTGGGGCCTGGAACATGCCCTGCCCCTGTTCGATGCCAAGGCCAACCTGCCGGTCGCCTGCCTGCCCTTGCTGGCGGCGCTGACACCGGCCGAATACACCGTCACCCTGATCGACGAAAACGTCGAGGCAATCGACTATGAGCTCTGCGCCCGGGCCGATATCGTCGGCCTCACCGGCATGATCGTGCAGCGTTTCCGCATGCGCGAGATCCTCGATGAGTTGAAGCGTCGCAAGTGCTTCGTAGCGGTCGGCGGTCCCTGGATCACGGTGAGCGAGGACTATTTTGGCGACGACGCCGACGTCACCTTCATCGGCGAAGCCGAGGAGAGCTGGCCACGCTTTCTGGATGACTGGGTCCATAATCGCCATGCCCGTCGTTACGAGCAGGCCGACAAGACCGATATGTCAACGGTGCCGGTGCCGCGCTTCGATCTCCTCAAGATGGACGATTATGCGGTCGGCAGCGTGCAATTCTCGCGCGGCTGCCCGTTCACCTGCGAGTTCTGCGACATCATCGTGGTGTTTGGCCGCAAGCCCCGCATCAAGACCAGCCGGCAGGTCATCGCCGAACTGGAGGCGCTGCTGGCGACCGGGATGGATACCGCCTTCATCGTCGACGACAATCTGATCGGCAACAAGAAGGCGATCAAGGAAGTGCTGCGCGACGTCGTCACCTGGCAGGTCGCGCATGACTATCCGATGACCTTCGTCACCGAAGCCTCCATCGACCTCGCCGACGATGCCGAACTGATGGAACTGATGGTGGACGCCAATATCCGCGTGGTGTTCATCGGTATCGAAACACCCAATGAAGCCGCTTTGCGCGAGACCAAGAAGCTGCAGAACGTGCGCAAGGGCGCCACCATGCTGGAAAAGGTCCACACCATCCAGCGCAGCGGCATCGAGGTATGGTGTGGCATGATCCTGGGTTTCGACAGCGACGATGCCTCCATCTTCGAAGCCCAGCGCGTTTTCATCCGGGAGTCCCGCATCGTCAACGCCATGGTCGGCATGCTCGCCGCCATTCCCAAGACGCCGCTCTACGCTCGGCTCGCCAAGGAAGGCCGTCTCGATCTCTCCGACCGGCAGCCCTACGGCACCAATGTCATCCCTCTTAATTTGAGCCGCGAGGCACTGCGCGACGGCTATCTGGAGGTCATGGCCGATCTTCACCAGCCCCAGGCCTTTTTCGACCGGCTGGACGCGCTCTATCTCGACGAACGCATCAAGCCGGAGCGCTCCAGGCTGCGGCATCTGCGCCGCCATCCGCTGCGCCTGGCGAAGCTCAACCTGATGTGGATGCTCGAAGCCGCCGGCATCTTCCTGCGTCTGATGCGCCGGGTGCCCCAGAAGGAACTGCGGCGGGTCTATCGCCAGCGCCTGTGGACGATGCTCAAGCGTCGCCAGTCGCCGGTGGTGATGCAGATCTATGCGATCAAATGCGCCATGCATTACCACGCCCATACCATGATCAGCGACATGCGGGCGGGCCGGATCGTCAACTCGTTCTAGGACGTGTCGTCAGCTATGGTTTCGAAGCTTTGCTTGGACAGATTTGTGCTGACGGACGTCCAATGACCGCGCGGCAATTGCGCGCGGTCAGAAGTCGAGGAAACGCCAGCACAAGGCAAGGAGCCAAAGGCTTCTTGCGCTGGGTCGTTCTCAGCCACTTTGGCGGTCACTTAGACCTATGCCGTTTCACGAACCATCGCCGCTGACGACAGCACGGGCGGCACGAACGACAGCATCCGTCGTAATATCGAACTTCTTGTAGACATCGTCGATTTTGCCGGATTCACCGAAGTCGTGCATCCCGACGAAGCGCCCCTCGAAGCCGAGATAGCGCTCCCAGCCGAGTTCCACCGCTGCTTCCACGGCGACGCGCGCGGTCCCTTCGCCGAGCACCGCCTTCTTGTAGGCAAGATTCTGCTCCTCGAAGAGCAGGCGGCAGGGCATGGAGACAACGGCCGTGGGCACTCCCTCCTGCTGCATGATTTCGCGGGCCTCGACGGCGAGATGCAGTTCGGAACCTGTCGCCAGGATGGTCAGCTTGCGCGCTCCGCCCTCGGCTTCCAGCAGGACATAGGCACCGCGGGCGGATTTGTTCTCCAGGCTCGCCTCCCGGCGCAGCAGCGGCATGGGTTGGCGTGACAGTGCGATGAGTGCGGCACGGCGCGGCTGATCGAGAATGAGTTCCCAGCATTCGGCCGTCTCGACGGGATCGCCGGGGCGGTAGACACCCAGATGCGGGATGGCACGCAGCGCCGCCAGATGCTCGACAGGCTGATGGGTGGGGCCGTCCTCGCCCAGACCGATCGAATCATGCGTCATCACGAAGATCGTGCGGATGCGCATCAGCGCCGCAAGCCTGATGGCTGGGCGGCAATAATCCGAAAAGCACATGAAGGTTCCGCCGTAGGGGACGAGGCCGCCATGCAGCGCGATGCCGTTCATCGCAGCCGCCATGCCATGCTCGCGCACGCCGTAGTGGACGTAAGACCCGGCATAGGCGCCCGGCCTGATCTCGACCTGGCTCTTGGTCCTCGTGTTGTTGGAGGGCGTGAGGTCGGCCGAGCCGCCAAGCAATTCGGGGATCGCGTTGGCGAGGTGTTCGAGCACGGCGCCGCTCGCCTGCCGGGTTGCCATGCCCTTGTCGCCAGCGATGAACTCCTGCTTGGCGGCGGCAATGGCGCTCTTCCAATCTGCCGGCAGTTCGCCCCTGTGGCGGCGCTCGAATTCCGCGCGCAGCGGCTCCGGCGTGGCCTTGACACGCTCCAGCCAGGCGGCGCGAGCGCTTGCTCCCTTCGAGCCGATGTCGCGCCAGGCCTTCAGGAGGTGGTCGGGGATCACGAAGGGCGGCGAGTCCCAGCCCAGTATCTTGCGGGCACCGGCGATCTCCTCTTCCCCTGGCGCATCGCTATGGGCCTTCTGCGTGCCGGCCCTGGTGGGGAAGCCGAAGCCGATGATCGTCTTGCAGGCGATCATCGACGGCTTGTCCGTCACCGCGCGGGCGGCCGTGATCGCCTCGCGGATGGCGTCGGTGTCATGGCCGTCAATCTCCTGAACATGCCAGCCGGAGGCCCGGAAGCGCTCGATCTCGTTGTCGGACACGGCGAGGCTGGTCGCCCCGTCGATGGTGATGGAATTGTTGTCCCAGAAGGCGATGAGCCGCCCCAGCTTGAGATGGCCGGCCAGCGAGATCGCTTCCTCGCTGATGCCTTCCATCAGGCAGCCATCGCCCATAAAGACATAGGTGTAATGGTTGACCAGATCGTCGCCGAAGGTCGCGTTCAGGATGCGCTCGCCCAGAGACATGCCGACCGAATCCGCGATGCCCTGCCCAAGAGGTCCAGTGGTGAGCTCGATGCCGGCGGCATGGCCGTATTCGGGGTGACCTGGTGTCTTGCTGCCAACCTGGCGGAAACGCTCCAGCTCTTCGATCGGCATGTCCTTCTCGCCTGTCAGGTAAAGCAGGCTGTAGAGCAGCATCGAGGCATGGCCGTTGGAGAGAACGAAGCGATCCCGATCGGGCCAGTGGGGCTCCGCCGCATCGAACGTCATGAAATCCTTGTAGAGGACAGTGGCGATGTCAGCCATGCCCATGGGCGCGCCGGGATGACCGCTCTTGGCCTTCTGCACGGCATCCATCGACAGGAACCTGATGCAATCTGCCATGTCGCGGAGATGCTGGTCACGCGGGGCAGGTACCGTCTTCGGTGTCGCGGTTGAAGTGGCTTCATCCATAAGCACGATCCTTCTCAATGAGGTGATTGCGCGACAGCAAGCCTGTCAACCGCGTTGCCTTATCGCGCAGATACGGCAACATTCGTTCATACTATAATCTGGTAACCTAGTCGCTTGATGACGAACCCTCATTGTCTTTTTGGCTGGGCTGAATACCACCGCCCCCATCCTGAAGTTCGCCTGGAAAGCAGCGCGAAAGTCACGATCGACATTCCACTCATGGTAGGCGCGTGGGGGGCAGTACAAATCGTTCCACCCAAAGCTTGAATCGTAATCAGTCTTCAATGGGAAGCCTGAATCTCAACAAGTCTTGGCGTAAAGCGCGTTCTAGCGAAACTTCAGGCCGAAGGAATAGCTCAGGCTGAGGCCGACCGTGTTCTGATTGACCGAACCGAAGCGCTTTGTGACCGGGCTGTCGGCGGCATCGCCCGTCAGGCGCTCGAACTTGTCGTAGACCGTAGCCTTCCAGGCTGGCGAGAATTGATAGGAAACCGAAGCGAGGGCGCCATAGGCCTTGATGCCGGCCGAGGGGTCGTAGGGTATCACCTGCCCATTACGCAGGGCATCGCGCTCCGTCACGCCGAAGGAGGAGCGCATATAGGTCCCGTTGCCGACCGACAGGCGCGGGCCTATGGAAAAAGTGAAGGCGCCATAGGGCAGCACCCAATCGGCCGAGAAATCAGCGACCAACCCCTGTCCCGCCCGCAGGGCCTGGCGTACCTCCGCCCGGGCACGCAACTGGTTCTCGATCAGCCAATATTCCATGAACAGGCCGGCATCCAGCGTCGCGGGTACCGTGTGCACCCCGGTGAGGTCCCGCTCATCCGACCGTGAGCGGCCACCGCGGAAATCGGCCGCGGGCCCGATGGCAAAGCCATGGCTCTCCAACAAGGCGAAGGAGAACGCATCGTCGGGGGCGCCCCAGCCTGGCGCTTCCCCGGCGCGCCTGATGTCGAAATCGGAGGGCAGCACCGTGACGCTGGTTTTCGAAGCGCCTTCATAGGTCGGCCCGTACTGAACCCCAACGCCTAATGTCACGATCCAGTCCGGACCGGTATCAGGCTGCGAGGAGAAGTTCAGTACCGAATAGGGAGAGCGTTCATCGGCATGCGCCGGCAAGCCGGAGACGAGCGAACCGGCACCCAGACCAAGGAAAGCTAGAACGGGCAACACACTCGAACGCATGGACGCGGCATCCTCAAACTGGATCGTACTTGCGGTACCTTCCATCGCCTTGACAAGCAAAATCAGGTTAGAGGTTTAAGATTTCGTGGGCATGATGCGATTGCGCCAGGGTAGAGAGAGCCACGGCGCGCCCAGATTATCAATCATCATGGCCGTGCGGGCGCCAAGCTGGCTGCCAGATAGAGACGGTTCATCAATCTGAGCTGGTCGGGAGCACCGGGGGTCGTGGGCGCATCCCTGCGCATCATGCCGACCATGGTCTTCATGTTGTTGAGCACGACCGCCGCTATATCGTCCGCCTCGGCCTCGGCCAGGCCTGGAGCGTTGGCCTTCAGCGCTACGCGTACGCCGGCAAGAGCCTGGGCGCGGAAGCGGAGGCGGATCTGCGTCCAATCCGTCCTCGAATCCAACAAGGCCGTGACGGCCCGTGCCTTGGGATGAAGCTTTACCAGGAGCTCGATCAGGAGGTCCGCCAGTTCCTCCGGCGTGACACGTCCCGCCTGGTCGCGCACGGCGTCATAGGCCGCGGCAAGGACCGCCGCATAATGGTCCATCAGGGCATCCGCCACCGCGTCCTTGCTGGGAAAGAAGCGATAGAGCGAGCCGATGCGGGCATCGGCGCGCAGGGCGATCTCCGCCATCGTCGTCGCTTCGAACCCGCGCTCCTGGATCACCTGCGCCGCCGCCTCCAGCAGTTCCGCCACGCGTTGACGGCCGACCTCGCGCTGCGGCGCCAGGGTTTTGCGTTTCTGGCTTGACAAATTTGAGTCCATCCTCAAATAGATATGTTGCTTGAGTAGTTCCTCAAATAAATAGCGACCTTCCCCGCACGGCGCAACCCGGCCCAGGACGGTCGAGAACCCGGCGAAAGGATGGTTCCATGCTCGCCCTACCCGCCCGCACCACGGCCCTCATTCTGATCGATCTGCAAAAGGGCATTGTCGGTACGCCGACCGAGCCCTATTCCGGCTCGGACGTGCTTGCCAGAGGGCAACTCCTGGCCAGGCGGTTTCGCGCCGCTGGCGCCCCCGTCATTCTCGTCAATGTCGCCTTTTCTCCGGATTTCGGCGACGCGCCCAGGGGGGCGGTCGATCAGCCGATGAAAATACCGCCCGGCGGTTTTCCCGACGGCTGGGCTGATCTGGCCGACGGCCTTGCAGAAGCCTCCGATCTTCGGATCACCAAGCGCCAATGGGGCGCCTTCTACGGCACCGAACTCGACCTGCAGCTGAGGCGTCGCGGCATCACCACCGTGGTCATCGGCGGCATCGCCACCAATATCGGCGTCGAGTTCGACCGCCCGCGCTGCCCATGAGCACGGCTATGCCGTCGTGCTGGTGGAGGATGCCTGCGCGGGCCGCGCTGCCGACATGCACGCCTTCGCCTTCGAACGCATCTTCCCGCTGCTCGCCCGCGTGGCAAAGGCCGACGAGGTCTCGCTGCAGTCATGAAGCGCCCGGCTCGATGGCCGGGCCTTGCCCGACTCTCCCTTCAATCCGCACCGCCGGCTCGACGTTGGGCCGTATTGCTGGCCTCTTCCATCCTGCTTGCGGCCCTGCTGCAAGGGTTGAAGCTTCCCCCTGCCTTCATGCTCGGGCCCCTGGCCGCCGGTGTCCTGCTCCAGATGGCGGGCGGATCGGTCAAGGTTCCTCCACCCCTGACCGCTGCAGCACAAATGGTGATCGGCTGCCTCATTGCCCAGGCGATCAATCCAACGATCCTTGCCAGCCTTGCTCGGCAGTGGCCGGTATTCTGCGTCGTGGTCGGCCTTGCCGTCGCTGCGAGCATGCTGATCGGATGGAGCATGAGCCGCTTGCGCATCATCGCCGGCAACACGGCCGTCTGGGGCATGCTGCCGGGCGCCGCCACCGTGATGATGGTGATGGCGGAAGCCTATGGTGCCGATTTCCGCCTCGTCGCCTTCATGCAATATCTGCGCGTGGTGCTGGTGGCCGCGGCCGCTTCGCTGGTCGCCCTCCTTTTCGTGCAGGGCGGTGGCGGCCGCTTCGCGACCGGCTTCTTCCCGCCGATGGCGCTCGCCGATCTCCTGGCCACGACAGCCATCGCGCTTGCCGGCGGCGGCCTCGGCCGCCTCCTGCGCATCCCGGCAGGCATGCTGCTCGGGCCCCTGGCCCTCGGCGCGCTCTTCAATGTGCTGGGTTGGGTCCGGATCGAATTGCCGCCGATCGCATTGATCATAAGCTATGCGCTGATCGGCTGGAACACGGGCCTGCGCTTCACCCCGCAGATCCTGGCCGCCGCCGCCCGGGCCCTGCTGCCGAGCGTGGGCGCTACCGTCCTTCTCATGGCCTTCTGCGGTTTTCTGGCCTGGCTGCTCGTGATCTTCCTGCATGTCGATCCGCTGACGGCCTATCTCGCCACCAGCCCGGGCGGGGTCGATGCGGCCGCCATCATCGCGGCCTCGACCCATGTCGACACTCCCTTCGTCATGGCCTTGCAGACGGTTCGGCTGATCATCGTGCTGGTCATCGGCCCGAGCGTGGCGCGATGGGTGGCCGATACGCTCGGCCGGCCGGTTTCCGAGGCCGGGCCGGTCGATCCCGACTAGCTGGGCTGCCAATCCCGGTCTTGGACGAGTTAAGCCAAGAATCGGGATTGGAGCGCCCTAACTTGCCTGTCGCTCAAGCCTCAATCATAGATCGGGAAGCTGGTGAGCAGGTCCTGCACCTCCTCGCGCACGCCGGTTTCCACGGCGCCGTTGCCCTCTTCGCCATCGGCGGCAAGACCGTCGATCACCTTGAGCGTCAGGCGTGCAACCTGCCTGAACTCCTCGGTCATGAAGCCGCGGGTCGTGCAGGCCGGCGTGCCCAGGCGTACGCCGGAGGTGACCATCGGTCCCTGGGGATCGAACGGAATACCGTTCTTGTTGCAGGTGATGTGAGCGCGTCCGAGCGCGGCTTCCACCGCCTTGCCGGTGAGGTTCTTGCGGGTGAGATCCACCAGCATCAGATGGGTGTCGGTACCGCCAGACACGATGTCGACGCCGCCACTGGACAGTCCCTCCGCCAGGGCCTTAGCGTTATCAACGACATTGGCGGCATAGGTCTTGAACTCGGGCGTCAGCGCCTCGCCGAAGGCGACGGCCTTTGCGGCAATGACGTGCATCAGGGGCCCTCCCTGCAGGCCGGGGAAGACCGCCGAATTGATCTTCTTGCCGATGTCCTCGTCATTCGACAGCACCATGCCGCCGCGCGGGCCGCGCAGGGTCTTGTGCGTTGTGGTGGTCACCACATGGGCATGGTCGAGTGGATTGGGATGGACGCCGCCTGCAACCAAGCCGGCAAAATGCGCCATGTCGACGAACAGCTTGGCGCCGATCTCGTCGGCGATCTCGCGGAAGGCTTTGAAGTCGATGATGCGCGGATAGGCCGAGCCACCGGCCAGGATCAGCTTGGGCCGGTGGGTCTTGGCGAGGGCGCGCACCTCGTCGAGATCAATCCGATGCGTCTTGGGGTCAACGCCATAGGAAACCACGTTGAACCACTTGCCCGATTGGTTGACGGGCGCACCATGGGTGAGATGGCCACCCGCGGCAAGGTTCAGGCCGAGAAAAGTATCGCCCGGCTGCATCAGGGCCATGAACACCGACTGGTTGGCCTGGCTGCCCGAATTGGGCTGCACATTGGCAAAGCTGCAGTTGAACAACTGCCGCGCCCGCTCGCGGGCAAGTTCCTCGACCTCGTCGACGTGTTGGCAGCCGCCATAGTAGCGGCGCCCGGGATAGCCCTCGGCATATTTGTTGGTAAGGACGGAGCCCTGCGCCTCCAGCACCGCCCTGGAGACGATGTTTTCGGAGGCAATCAGTTCGATCTCCTCGCGCTGGCGATGAAGCTCGCGGCCGATGGCGCCGCTGACCGCCGGATCGGCCTTGGACAGGGTATCGCGAAAGAAATGGCCGGTATCCGTGCTGCCGGATCTGACGGGGCTATCCATGAAACTCTCCCTTGTGACGCCCGGAGGCGCTGATAACCATCGTCAGCCGGTCCAACCGAGCCCGGCTGAGATGCAGTTGATTGAAAGCAGCAGGGCATTGACCGCCCGCTTGGGGCTGGCGGACTTGCCGTCCTGGGTGCGGACTTCCCGTAAAAGCTGAACCTGCAGGCGGTGGATCGCATCCATCTGCGGGCGGATCTGGTCGAAATGGCGCTTGAAAGAGGGAAATCGCTCCGAAAGGGCCAGTCCGCCATTGACCTCGCCGATCATCTTGCGGGTCAGGTCATATTCGGCCGCGATCTTACGATAGATGCGTTCACCCACCTCGTTGTCCTGCACCAGCGAGGCATAGAGGTGCCCGATCTCCATGTCGGTCTGGTAGAGCCCCTTGTCCACTTCGTCGACGACGAGCCGGAAGAAGCGCGAGCGTTCGAACATCTGACGCAGGAGGTCGAGGCCGGCATCGCCGCGAACGCCCACGAAGGAGTTGAGCGCGCTGCCGATGCCATACCAATTGGTGATCAGGTGCCGGTTCTGGCTCCAGGCGAAGACCCAGGGAATGGCGCGCAGATCCGAGATGTCGCGGGCGCCGAAGCGCCGCGCCGGGCGCGATCCGATCTTGAGCAGCGACAATTCCTCGACCGGGCTGGCCTGGTTGAAATAGTCGATGAAGCCGGGCTCGCGGATCAGGCCGGAATAGCTAGCCTGCGACATGCCGGTCAGCGCTTCCAGGGCCTCGTTGAACTCGGGGATATCCTTGAGCTCGCTCTCGTTGCGCGACTTGACAGAGTGGGCGAACACGCTCGCGGCCAGGATCTCGAGCTGGTAGAGGCCGGTACCACGATTGGCGAATTTCGACGACACCACCTCGCCCTGCTCGGTCACACGCATGACCCCGTCGATGGTCCCGGCCGGCTGGGCCGCGATGGCGCGGCCGGTGGGCGCCCCGCCACGGCTGACCGAGCCGCCGCGGCCATGGAAGAAGCTGATCTTGACCTTGCGCTTGAGACCCAGCGCAGCGATGCGCCGCTGGGCCTTGCTCAGCTCCCAGTTGGAAGCGAGGAAGCCGCCATCCTTGTTGCTGTCGGAATAGCCGAGCATGACTTCCTGGCGGTTGGCGAATTCGCGCACCGATCGGCGCACGATCGAAATCCCGAACAATTGGTCGAGAATGTCGGGGGCAGCGCGCAGATCCGCGATGGTCTCGAACAACGGCACCACGCGCAGGTTGATGGTGCCGCTGCCGTCGGCGGCCGTGGCCAGGCCGCTATATTGGGCGAGCAGATAGACAGCGAGCAGGTCGTCGCAGGAGCGTGTCATCGACAGGATGAAGGCACCGATGGCGCCTGTGCTCGGATCCACCGACGCGTCGCGGATGACGTCGAAGAGGTCGAGCAATTCCCGGGCTTCGTCGGACAAGGTTGCCCGATCAAGCGTTGGTCTCCTGCCTGATTGCAGCTCGGAACGCAGGCGAGTGCTCCATTGCCCGGTTTCTGGCTGCAGCACCGCGTCTGCCGCGATCTGGCCGAATAACTCGGCCAGCACGCGATTGATGACCGTGGAATTCTGGCGGATGTCGAGCGAGACGGTGCGGAAGCCGAAACTCTCGACCTGCTGGCGCAGGGGGCGAATGAGGCGCCGCGCCGTCAGCGAGCCGCCAAGCTTGATGAGGACGTTTTCGAGATCGCCGAGATCGGCGTTGAAGGCATCCGCCCGGGCATAGGGCTCGGCGAGAGACTCGCTGCGCAGGGCGCGCAGACGCTCCAGCATGCCCGCCGCGAACTGGCGCAGGGGCTCCCCGGGATTGCGTGCCGTCACGGCCGATGCCGTGCCCGTCGAGCTCAGGAGGCGCGCCAGGGCCTGGCCGAAATCCTCGGGAATGTCGACGACGTTGGCGCTGACGCTGAGCAAGGTCACCAGGCGGCGCACCTGCTGAATATACCAGCCGATGACGGCCTGGCGGCAAGCATCGAGTGCATAGGCCGTGGTCTTGGCCGTGACATTGGGATTGCCGTCGCGGTCGCCGCCGATCCAGGAGGCGAAATGCAGGAAGGAGGGTACCTTGAGGTCATATTCCGGGTAGTGGCGCCCCAGTGCCTCCTTGGCCGTCTCGTAGATCCGGGGCGTCGCCTCGAAGATGACCTCGCGGAAGAAGTGGAGGCCCCAGGCGATTTCGCGCTCGACCGATGGCCGTTCGAGCCGCAATTCGCCCGACATCCACAGCAGCTCGATCTCGCTAGCGAGGTCGTTGACGTGCTGCTCGCGCTCGCGCGGCGCCCAGCGATGCTGTTCCAGCTCGGTGAGCTTGCGATAGATGCGCCGGTGGATCTCGAGAACGGTGACCCGCTTGGCTTCGGTCGGGTGTGCCGTCATGGTCGGCCCGACCCACAATTGGTCGAGCGCCGCCTGCACTTCCTCGGCCGGATAGCCGGCGGCGGCGATCTCGCCCAGCACGTTGGAAAAGGAGCCGACGATTTCGTCGGCGCCGCCGATCTGTTCGAGCTCGCGCCGAGCGCGCACGGCGAGGAGTTCGTTGACAATGGCGACGAGCTGGAACCAGATTCCGGTCGCCTGCAGCGCGCAGATGCGCTGCTTCTTGTCGAGCCTATCCAGAGGCTCGGTGCCGGCCAGCACCGCGGCCAGAGAAGGCTCGCGTTCACTGACGACAGAAAGGAGCAGCCTGAACAGCAGGCTGCGCACGTCCTCGCGGAAACTGAGTGGCCTGCTCTCATCCATCCAAGGCGTCCCCCGTCATCTATCCATGATACCGCAGGCAGCCCGACACCGGCCTCTTGCCTGTTCCCCCGAATGCTTCGTCCTGGGGATTTTTGGTTGGCTTAGCAGATCGCGTTTTGCCGCGGTTGGAAACGCCCGGACGGGTAGAAATCCTGTTCGTTCGGGTGGTGAAAAGACTGGCCGCCCGGATGGTGCAAGACTGTGGCCGCGCCTACTCGTGGCCAGCCACACCAATGGCTCCGCATCATGTCTCATTACAAAAATTTTATTAAATAGCTAATATTTTCAAATAATTATGGTGATACATTATAGTATTTTAGGAGAATTTCTTGCCGCCACGCGTTCATCCCCTCAATCATAGAGGGACGACGAGAAAGAATGGCAGGATCAACGGCGAAACACCCAGCCGAAACGTCGCGGCGGGGAGGCTTCCTCCTCCTTTTCGAAGCGCGCAACGACGTTCGTCAGCCCTTCATACATCCGGCTTCGCCGCATGATCCGATAATGCCAGGAGGCGAGCAGGCGCTCCAGGGTCGTTTCATGGTCGTCCCGAACTTCGATGAACAGCAGGGGGCGGCAGCGCTCGATCAGGCCGTCGAGACCGCCGAGGACCTCCAACTCCATGCCTTCGACATCGACCTTGACGAGGTCGAAATCCTCACTCGCGAAAAGGTCGTCACCCCTGACAATCACAAGAGGGCCGGTATTCCCGGGCTCGACCATTGCTCCGCCCGAATTGTGGTCCGCCACCGCGACCACCCTGCCCCGCCCGGCCTTCGCTCCGAGCGCATGATCGACGCGGCTGAGATCGACATTCCGGCAATGGTTGAGCTGACAATTGAGGCGCAGGATCGCCTGGGAGCGTGGATTGGGTTCCACAGGCACGACGATGGCTGCGTCGAAGAAATGGGAAAAATAGACCGTGTGGTTGCCGACATGCGCGCCGACTTCCAGGATACGTGGTTTGCTGCCAACCAAGGTTCGCAGCGCTTCGAGATCATCGAGCTCGTAGAAGCGGCCGTGGACATGAAAGTTCTGCACGGAATCGCCGAGATCATCGACGAAAAAGGAAAAGCGCCGGCCAGCCTGATCGAACGACATCACGGAGCCGTCGACCCGCTGCACGAGATTGACCGGTGCATCCGCCCGCTCGGCGGAAACCTTGAGAGCGTGCAGGCGGAAATTGCATTGCCGGCCGTTCAGGCTCCTGTCGGCCATGGGCAGGCCCTCGTGCTGGAAGACGAGGTCGAGCCGGTCCTCCGACTTCGGATCCAGGCTGAACGCGACCGCAAGACGCCGGTCATCCTCGAACCGGATCGAGGCAGCCTCCCAGGACCCGACGCGGATCGTGACACCCGGCGCAAGCCCTGCCTGCCGCCGCGCTGAGACCGCCATCGGCTCGAGCTCGATGACGACCTGCCGCCTTCCCGTTTGCGGCTCGGCGAACTTCAAGGTGAGATGGGATTCGCGACCCTCGCTGACCGGACGGCCATCCTCCAGGGCAAAGCCGCGCAGAAGGTGGGGCGAGCGGCGATGCAGCACGCCATCGAAGGCCAGCCGCACGGGCAGGCTCGCTCCAACCTCCAGCGCTCCCGCCTCGAAAGCCGGAAAGAGCTGGGCATTATGGCGCTGTTGCCACCAGGTTGCGGCGAGCCCCTTGGCCTCGGCTCCCGACCGGTAATGGAAGAAGGCGGTGGTAACGGCCACCTTGTCGAGTTGGAAGGCGTCGTCTGTCAGAAGAAAGCGATAGAGTTGATGGACGCTGGGGATGCGGATGTCCGAGATCACCAGCAAGGCGCCCGGCTTCAGCCGCTCGCGGATGGCGGCGAAGGCAAGATCGGCCGCCGGATAGCCGTCGGCGCCGCCGAGAACGGCGATGTCGACTTCCTCCTGCGGCGGCTGCACCAGCATGGCTCTGGCAACCGGGCCGTCGATCCAGGTGATGTTTTCCGCCGTGAAGCCTCTGCCCGCCGGCAATGTGGCCTGCTCGCCGCCGGCATAGACGCTGTGCCATCTGGCGTAGCGGGCGAGCAGAAGCGTGGTATGGCCGGTTCCCGTCTCCAGGCTGCGCAAAGCCCCCGCTGCGGCAGCTTCCCGCACGCGCCAGTCGAGATGATCCAGGGCCGACTCGCTGAGGGTTCCCACCTCCCCGCAGCCGAGCTCGAGCGGGAACCGCGCCAGCAGGTCCTTGAGAAAATCGGACATCGGCATCTGCAATCCTCGCACCGCGCTTCATTCGCCACTGGAGCATATCGGCAGCATCGGCAACCAGAAAGCCTGCCCTGAACGCGAAAAGCCACCCTTTGTGAGGGTGGCTTTCCATGCTGTGCCCGGCTCCCGACGGAGCCAGGCAACCTTCACGGTGATCACGCCAGATCGAAGCGATCCGCGTTCATGACCTTTGTCCAGGCGGCGGCGAAGTCGGTAACGAACTTGGCGTTGGCATCCTGGCTGGCATAGACCTCGGCCAGCGCCCGCAGCTGGGAGTTGGAGCCGAACACCAGGTCGGCGCGGGTGCCGGTCCACTTCACCTCGCCCGTGGCGCGGTCGCGGCCCTCGAACACGTCCTCGGCCGGCGAGGTCGCCTTCCAGGCCGTGCCCATGTCGAGCAGGTTGACGAAGAAGTCGGTGGTCAGCGCCCCTGGCCGGTCGGTCAGCACGCCATGCTTGCTACCGCCGGCATTGGCGTCGAGCACGCGCAGGCCCCCGACCAGCACCGTCAGCTCCGGCGCCGTCAGGCCCAAGAGCTGGGCCTTGTCGACCAGCAGCCCTTCGGCCGGAACGCTGTAGTCCGTCTTCAGATAGTTGCGGAAGCCATCCGCCACCGGCTCGAGCACGGCGAAGGATTCCACATCGGTCTGCTCCTGGCTCGCATCGGTGCGGCCCGGTGCAAAGGGCACCGTCACCTCATGGCCGGCCTGCTTGGCCGCCTGCTCGACCGCGGCATTGCCGCCCAGCACGATCAGGTCGGCGAGCGAGACCTTCTTGCCGCCGGCCTGCGCCGCATTGAAGCCCTGCTGGATCTCCTCCAGCGTGGCGAGCACCTTGGCCAGGTGCGCCGGCTGGTTGGCCTCCCAGTCCTTCTGCGGGGCGAGACGGATGCGCGCGCCATTGGCGCCGCCGCGCTTGTCGGAGCCGCGGAAGGTCGAGGCCGAGGCCCAGGCCGTGGCGGTGAGTTCGGAAATCGACAGGCCCGAAGCCAGGATCCTGGCCTTGAGATCGGCCGCGTCCTTCTCGTCGATCAGGGCATGGTCGACAGCCGGCAGCGGATCCTGCCAGATCAGCTCCTCGGCCGGAACCTCCGGGCCGAGATAGCGGGCGCGCGGGCCCATGTCGCGATGGGTCAGCTTGAACCAGGCCCGGGCAAAGGCGTCGGCGAAGGCCTCCGGGTTCTCGAAGAAATGCCGGGAGATCTTCTCATAGGCCGGGTCGACACGCAGCGCCAGGTCGGTGGTCAGCATGGAGGGGGCATGGCGCCTGGAGCGGTCATGCGCATCCGGCACCGAGCCGGCACCCGCCCCGTGCTTGGGCTGCCACTGATGGGCACCCGCCGGGCTCTTGGTCAGCTCCCAGTCATAGCCGAACAGGTTCCAGAAGAAGTTGTTGCTCCATTTGGTCGGCGTCGAGGTCCAGGTCACCTCAAGGCCCGAGCCGATGGCATCGCCCCCCTTGCCCGTGCCGAACTTGTTGTGCCAGCCCAGGCCCTGCAGCTCGATGCCGGCCGCCTCGGGCTCGGGACCGACATTGGCCGCATCGCCGGCACCATGGGTCTTGCCGAAGGTATGGCCGCCCGCGATCAGCGCCACCGTCTCCTCGTCGTTCATCGCCATGCGGGCGAAGGTCTCGCGGATGTCGCGCGCCGCCGCCAGAGGATCGGGATTGCCGTTCGGCCCTTCCGGATTGACGTAGATCAGGCCCATCTGCACGGCGGCGAGCGGGTTCTCCAGATTGCGGTCGCCGGTGTAGCGCTTGTCGTCGAGCCAGACGTTCTCGGTGCCCCAGTAGATGTCCTCTTCGGGCTCCCACACATCCTCGCGGCCGCCGGCAAAGCCGAAGGTCTTGAAGCCCATCGATTCCAGGGCGCAATTGCCGGTCAGGACCATCAGATCGGCCCAGGAGATCTGGTTGCCGTATTTGCGCTTGATCGGCCAGAGCAGGCGGCGGGCCTTGTCGAGATTGACGTTGTCGGGCCACGAATTGAGGGGGGCGAAGCGCTGCGTGCCCGAGGAGGCCCCGCCGCGCCCGTCGCCGGTGCGGTAGGTGCCGGCACTGTGCCAGGCCATGCGGATGAACAGCGGACCATAATGGCCGAAATCGGCCGGCCACCAGTCCTGCGAATCCGTCATCAGCGCGAACAGGTCCTGCTTCAGCGCGGCAAGGTCGAGCTTCTTGAACTCTTCAGCATAGTCGAACGCCTTGCCCATCGGATTGGACAGGGCAGAATGCTGGTGCAGGATCTTCAGGTTCAGCTGGTTCGGCCACCAGTCTCGGTTCGAGCGAACCTCAAAGCCGGGACGCGCCCCATGCGCAACCGGGCACTTGCCGGGGGTCGGCGTATCGCTTCCGTCCATGATCGTCTCCAATGGTTCTTGTTGATGAAATTCGCTTGGCCAAGGACTTTGGCCAGGAACTATCGCGTCTCAGAAAGACAATTGCGTGTCATGGTCCATGACAAAGTGGCCCATGAGAGAGTGGCTCACGAACGCGGTATGGCTTCTCGCCGACCGCTTGACCGCAATAGAACACCCTGCAAACGACATTAATCGCAGCCACCCGAATTCTGTGCGCCTTCGAGGCGGCATGTCTCGGGGATCACAACGCGGAATCTGGGTCACATCCGACTCGCCTCATCGCCCCCGTTTAGAGCTTTACTAGAGTTCTCTCATCAGTTTAAGTCAGCTTTTCCGATTATTGCGATAAGGCCAGCTTATGAAAAATCTGACGCTCCGGCAGTTGCGCTATGTCGAGGCACTGGTCCGGCATAGCCATTTCGGCCGGGCGGCGGATGCGTGCGCGATCTCCCAGCCCGCTTTGTCGATGCAGATCAAGGAATTGGAGGAAGGCCTGGGCCTGGCGCTGTTCGAAAGAGGCGCGCGCCAGATCAGGCTCACCAGCTTCGGCAACGAGTTCGCCACACGGGCCCGCGACATTCTGCGCGCAGTCGAGGCGTTGGGAGACCTGGCCCAAGCCTGGCAGGACCAGCTGGTCGGGCCGCTGCGCATTGGCATCATCCCGACGGTTGCTCCCTATCTGCTGCCGACCCTCGTCGGCAATCTCGCCCGCTCGCATGAGGGCCTGGACATCCATGTGCGCGAGACTGTGACGCCCCGACTGATCCAGGAACTCATCGACGGGCGTCTCGATACCGCCATCGTCGCTTTGCCGGTATCGGAGCCGTCCTTCAACGAGGTCGCGTTGTTCACCGAAAGCTTCGTGCTGGTGAGGCCGAGTGAGGACGAGGGAAAGCCGGTGCCGGACCGGGAAATGCTCAGCGAGATGCGGCTGCTCTTGCTGGAAGAGGGTCACTGCTTCCGCGATCAGGCGCTCGCCTTCTGCAATGCCCCATCCCTGCGGACGCGCGAATTGCTGGACGGCAGTTCCTTGTCGACACTTGTTCAAATGGTCGGGGCCGGTATCGGGGTCACCTTGATCCCGGAAATGGCCATGCCGATGGAAACACGCTCGGCGCATGTCTCCATCGCCCGTTTCGCAGATCCCCAACCCTCGCGCACCATCGGCATGATCTGGCGCAAGACCAGCCCCCTCGTCAAACAACTCCTGGAAATCTCGAAAGTGGTACGCGATGCGGCCGATCTGTTGAGACTGCGCCACGACCAGAGCCTGTCCGATTTGCTGCTTGCACCTGCCGGGTCCCACGCCTCGTAGTTGATCCTTGGAGCCCCTTAGTCGCGGCAAGAGCGCCAGAGCATAATCCGGGTTTGGTCGAGGACACTCGTGTGAACAGGCCGGGGCCCACAAGAGACCCGGCCCTATCGCGCTGCCGACGCAACCTACGCCGCCATATCGCGATTGCGATCCTGCCAGAGTTCCAGGATCGCGAGTATGGCCACGAGCGCCCCAAGCACGATGTGCCAGTTGCGCAGCGGTGAACCATAGGCGAACACGAATGGCTGTATTGCCAGCCACAGACCGCAGGCGAGCGACAAGATTTCCTCCCAGCGCCGCAGGAACACCACCTCCAGCCCGGCAAGCACCACGACGGCCGCGCCCACCAGGGCCGTGACCAGCATCACGGTGGGCGTTTCGGTGCTACCGAACCATAGGGGAGAGATGACGATCGCGACGCCGAGGATCATCGAGGCGATGTCCTCCCAGCGTCGGTGTTGCAAAAGCCCCAAGGGCCCCATGACGTTGAACGTTGCCATAATGCGCCTCCTCTCAAGGTCATGAGCTTTGCTCAAACGCCCGCGAGGACAACCGTGCCTTGCTTGAGAACATCCTCGGCAGGCGTTCTTTGCACTGGCATCATTATCTCAAGAAAGCCCAGTAACTTCAATGCGTCTTATTATCCTGGCCGGCCCATCCAACGTAGAATGCAAGACGTTTTCCGATCAGGATTTTCGGTAGGCCGGAAGCATGTTCTTGTACGACTTCATCGAGGCATCAGCGGCTGAGTTTCAAATAATGTGGTGCCAGCGAGACGCATCATGGATAATGCCCCATCGAGCACTATCCGAATGGAGGCCAGGTGACGGAACTGGAAATCCCGCGGGTCGAAGCCCGCATTCGGGCCAGCTTCGCAAAGCAAGGCCTTATGGATACGCTCGGGGCAACGCTGGCCGGCGTGTTGCCGGGCCGGGTCGAGATCGCTCTCGTGCCCAGCAGCGCGGTGTCTCAACAACATGGCTTCGTTCACGCCGGAGCCGTGAGCGCCATTGCCGATAGCGCGGCAGGCTATGCTGCCCTCAGCCTGATGCCGATGGACCAGGGCGTGCTGACGGTCGAGTTCAAGATCAATCTCCTGGCCCCGGCGGCGGGCGAGCGTATCGTGGCGCGCGGCAAGGTGGTCAAGGCCGGGCGCACGCTGACGCTGGCACAGGCCGAAGTCTTTGCGCAGAGCGAGGGCAAGGAACGGCTGACCGCCGTGCTGACCGCGACGCTCATGGCGATCGAAGGCAGGGACGGCATCGTCGATTGAGTGCCATGTCCTGGATTTGGTGGCTCCAGGCGCCTGAAACCTCTCTATCGGGCCGCGCTTGCCGTTCCCGTTCGATCCTCTCTGTGACGCCACGCGCCACCGAGACGGAACCAAGGATGCCCTGGTCGGCTTCCATAAGGGCGAAACTCATTTCGACATAGAGCTTGCGCCCGTCTTGTGCAGCGCCCTCGAACCACCCTATTGCGCCTGCTTCACCGATTGACAAGTCGGGTCGATCAGGTCCTCGCCATGAGCCGGCGCACCATCCTCCCGACGGCGGCCGAGGATGTAGAAGCCTCTGCTTCCATCCCTGAAGACCGCACCGACCACCACGATGGTCTGAAAGCCCATCGCGGCCCTGGCTTCGGGAATGCCGTCGGCAACCGCCTGGAATGGATTGAAGCCGGAGAGGTTGTCCCGCTTCAGCCTGAAAACGAGATAAGAAGGATCGGACGCTGTCGGCTTCAGGGGCACCCAGCCTTCCGAAAGCTTCGCCTCATTGTCTTTCAGGGCGTTGCGAATGCCCGCCCTGACACAGCTGACATGGATATGAAGCTGGTTCTGGGATCTGTCCTTCGCCGAATTCACGGCAAGCGCGCCCATATTCCAATCCAGGTCGCGCTTGAGGATTGCGCCGGGATAGGACCGCGCGGCCCAGGCATGCTCGAAATAGTTTTCGGCACCGGGCGCCAGGAGGGTCGCATCCTCGATCCCGGTGATGCGTTTCGTCGGAATGAGCAGATAATTGTAGGGTTTTGTCGGGGCATTGTCCTTGAGTACGGCGAAACCGCGATCCACACCCTTGCTGATGTCGACCTCGGCGCAATGCCGGCGCTCGGCCTGCTGCTGTTGTTCCGGCACGCATTGCCCGTTGACGATTTTCCAGAGGGCATCGGGATCGAGAAAGCGCGAGAGAAAGAAAAAAAGGACGAGGCCGGCCAGTGTGGCAAGGATGGCGAGAGTCATCCCGGTTCTGCGCCAGCCGATCGCACTCGCCCTCATGCTTTCGCCTCCTTGGGCCCGCCGATCTCGGCGACCCGACCCGTAAACCAGAGCAGGCCAAGCTCGCGCCAATGCCCGCCTGCTACCGAGCCAAGTAATCGCCCCGCATGAAACCTTCATTAAGGAAGCCGATCACCGCATCGAAGGCCTGCCCCCGGTTCTTTTCCATGAGCACCATATGCGTCGCCTGCCCGATCTCGACGAAGCGCTTGCAGGGCGACTTGGTGAGGCGGACGAACAGATCATGCGCCATGTCGAACCGGACATCGATGTCCCACTCCGCACCGACCAGCAACACCGGACAGCCTATGTCCGAGGGGTCGTAGAGCGGCCTGCCAGCGGTCCAATGCTCGCGCACGTCCTGCACGGCACCGGAGGGCGCCCTGATCGTGCCGGGCATGGGCGAGCCCATATCGGTCGCGAGCGTCTCCTTCTCCCAGGTTTCGAACCAGCCCTCGGGTATCAATGTCCCTCTCGCCTCTTCCGGTGCCGGGCTTTTCCATGCCGCCTCGAAAGCTTTCGGGCTCACCAGGCGATAGGCTCCGAGCGGCCCTCCCGCATCGATGCGCACCGGCTTTTCCGAGAGCCAGAGGGGCGTCACCAGCACGAGTTTCTCGACCGGCGCATCCGGCTGGCTGGCAAGAATGCCGGCCACCGTCGCCCCCCAGGACATGCCGAGCAAACCGAGCCGCGCTATGCCGCGCTCGCTACGGATGAAGTCGACCGCGGCGGCGAGGTCCCGGACTGCCGTATGGGCCGGCGTCAGGGGAACGCCGTCCTCGGGCGGTCGTTCCATCTCGGGCAAACGGGTGGAGCCGCCATAGCCCCGGGCGTCGACAGCCCAGACATCGTATCCGGCGCGGGCCAGCACATCCATGAACGAGCCTTCGCCTACCGGCACATCGAACAGGCTCGCGGAGGGAAAGGTGGCGCCATGCATCATCACCAAAGTGCGCTCGGACCTGAACGTGCTCACACCGTCCGGTCGCTTGTTGAGGAGTTGCAACTGGATGCCCGGCGTATCACTTGCGATCAGCAGGGTCCGGGCAATGATGCGCGGCATCGACAGGGTATCGGCTGAAGTCATGACAGGTTCCTTATCAGACGAATTGCCAGCTGAAGGCGCTGCCGTCACGACGGACGCGGCCCGCTGAGGTCTCGGCGAAATGCGTGGTCAGCACGAGGGCGCCGGTCTCGGCGGCATGGTTCAGCGCCCACTGGCGTGACGCCGTGGCCGCCTGCGGGAATTCGCAATAGGTCGAGTTCCAATCCGGTCTGGCGACCTGGAGGGGGTGATGCAGCACATCGCCCCAGAACAGGGCGTATTCGCCTTCCGAGCGAAAGCCGATCGAAGCATGGTCGATGCTGTGCCCTGGGCTGGGAAAGAAGGAGAAGCCCTCCTCCACTTCCGAACCATCCACCACGATTTCACGGGCAAGCCCTGCTTCGAGGATGGGAACCACGCTGTCTTCGAACACGCCCGGAAGCGGCAGGCGAGCCATGGGCCCCAGGCTTGCTTCGGCCCGGATCGCGGCATCCGAGCCCGTCGCCGCCGCGAGCGCCGCGTTATAAGCGCGCTCGCGGGCGGAAAAGACGTAACGGGCGTTCGGAAAGGTGGGGATCCATCGCTCTCCGAGCTTGCTCGTATTCCATCCCGCATGGTCCGCATGGATGTGGGTCAGCAGCACCAGATCGACGTCACCCGGAGCAACGCCGACCGCACTCAATCGCTCGAGGAACGGCTCATTGAGATGATGCAGCACTGCCAGGCCGGGGCGTTCCTTGTCGTTGCCGGAAGCCGTATCGACGAGGATGATCCGATCGGGGGTGGTGACCAGCCAGGCGTGAACGCTCTGGCGCAACAGCCCCGTCTGCCGGTCGACCGATCCCGGGCCCAGCTTTCGCACTTCCTCGGCTCCCGCCTCGGAATCGTACTCGGGATAGAGAAGAGCGGCATCGATCCCCTCGAGGGCCAACTCCGGAATCTTGGTGATGGTGGCTGCGCCGACCCGATAGGATCCGAGGGCTTGTTCCGTGTCCTGTTCCATATCCTGCTCCACATCTGCCGCCTCGAAGGACGGCATTGTCCGATGCAGGATTTAGCGCTATCGATGTCATATTAGAAATCGATACGGCTCATGTCGCACATCAACCATTTCGATCTTCGTTCCTTCGATCTCAACCTCTTGGTGGCTTTCGACGCCTTGATGCAGGAGCGCAGCGTCACGCGCGCGGCGGCCCGCCTCAAGGTCGGGCAGCCGGCGATGAGCCACAGCCTGTCGACCCTGCGCGTGCTGTTGCTGGACGAACTCTTCGTCCGCGTCGGCACCGTGATGCAGCCCACCGCCTATGCCTTCGCCCTGGCCGACCCGGTTCGCGTGGCCCTTGCGCAGATTCAAGCCGCTCTCCATGCGCCCTCCACCTTCGAGCCGGCGACGGAGGAGCGCACATTCCGCCTCGGCTTCTCCAGCGAGGTGGAGCTGTTGCTGATACCCGAGCTCACGGCCCGCTTGCGCAGATCCGCACCCGGCCTGAGGCTGCTCAGCCGGCAGACGGGAAGCGACGAGGTTCATCGCCTGCTGGATGAAGGCACGCTGGACCTGGCCGTCGGCTGTTTCCAGGCCGTTGCGCAGCGCCACAAGGCACAATTCCTGTTCGAGCAGGCCTTGAGTTGCGTCTTCAATCCCGACCGACTCGATATCGACCTGCCGATCAGCCTGGCCGATTATCTGGCGCTGCCGCATGCGCTGGTCACGCTGACCGACAGCCTGCAAGGCTGTCTAGAGGCCGCCCTCGATGCCATCGACGCCAAGCTCAACGTGGTGTCGGCATCGTCCGAGTTTCTGAGCGTCCTGGCGACCGTCGCCGCCTCGCCGATGATCACCACGATCCCTACCCGCATGGCACAGCTTTACGGACCGCGCTTCGGCCTGACGGCAGGCCCTGCTCCCCTCGATCTCACGCTGCCGGCGGTTTCGATGGTGTGGTCATCCCGCCTCGACCAGGATCCGGCTTCGTCCTGGTTCAGGGCCGAGGTCGCCGATACGCTCCTTGCCTTCGAGGCGGCGGCCCAGGACGCACCAAAGCGAATGAGACGACAGAAATTGGTATTGGAATTGGCAGGGCAACGCCCGCGTAAGGAACCGGCACAATGATCGCCCTGAAAGTCATCCGCGTCGCCGCCTGGAGCGCGATCGCGGTCGCCGCTCTCCTGCTCGGGGCGAATGCCCTGCTGCCGGACGCATGGAAAGGCGAACCTAAGCAGTCTGCGCTCGAAAAGCCCGTCATCGACATGGCGGCGGTGGGTGGCCCCTTCCGGCTCACCTCGCACAAGGGAGAGGTGATCGACAATGCCCGGCTGGCCGGCAAGCCCTATCTCGCCTTTTTCGGCTTCACCCATTGCCCGGACGTCTGCCCGACCACGCTGTCCGATCTCACCGAACTGATGAGTGCCCTCGGGCCCGCCGCCGGGGCCTTCAACGTCCTGTTCATCACCGTCGATCCGGAACGGGACAGCCAGGGCCTGCTGGCGCAATACATGACCTCGTTCGATGAACGCATCCTGGCCTTGCGCGGCAGTCGGGCGGAAACGGATGCAGCGGTGAAGGCCTTCGCGGCCTATGCCCGCAAGGTGCCGATCGAAGGTGGCGAGTACAGCATGGATCATACCGCCAGCGTCTATGTTATGGGTGCCGACGGCAAGTTTGCCAGCATGCTCGACATGCATGAACCGCGCGAGACCAAGCTTCAGAAACTACGTCGAATTATCGAGACAAAGGCATGAACATGAAGAGAAAATATGTTCTGAAACCTCTGCGAAGCCTTTCGATTGCGATACTGGTTTCTCTGCCCGGCCTCGCCCATGCCACCGGTCCCGTGATCGAGATCCTCACCACCGAGGGCTGCAGTTGCTGCATCGGGTGGGCCCGCCATCTGCAGGGAGAAGGCTATACGACGGATGTCCAGAAACTCCCGTCGAGCGAACTGCAGCAGCGCAAGCTGCAGCTGGGGGTGCGACAGGATCTTGCCTCCTGCCATACCGGCTTGATCGGGGGCTATGTCGTCGAAGGCCATGTTCCAGCCCGCGAGATTGCACGCCTGCTCTCCGAACGCCCCGACGCGGTTGGGCTGGCGGCGCCCGACATGCCTGTCGGTTCGCCCGGCATGGGAGAAGGCAGCGCCGATGCCGAGCCATACGACGTCCTGCTGCTGCGCAAGGATGGCACCACCCAGGTCTTTGCCAGCTATCGCTGACCTCAGCCCCGCGAAGACAGTCTCCGGCTCCGGTCGCGTCGCTTTGCCGCGGCGTGTTGGCTGCAGTGCAGCATTCGCTCCAATTGCCCACCGATCGATACCGGATTTGGCTGTGAATGGTGCGCATGCACACGGACGAATCAACGATGATGCGTTAGATTGATCCCTGTTGATCAGCCGATTTATACTTGCGGCTAGAGCCACAAGCGTGAGGTGGCCGGGCGACGAACATTAATTTTTCGATCGCACTCTGGATAAAAATACTTACCGGCACCAGACTACCATAATATGCCGCAATCTTAGCGGATGTTCTTTGTGAGTCACTCGGAACTCTACGGGTTTCCTGCAGTTGAGTGAGCAAGGGCGCAGTCAACCCGATCAGCCACCATGGGAGGCTGCCATGACTGAGAGAAACAGCGACGTTTTCGACCTGTTTGCGGAACTTTATACCAACGCGGCCCAGGAGGAGATGAGCCTCCAGCAATATTTGCTCGCGTGCCGCGAGGACCAATCGATGTATGCCTCCGCGGCCGAGCGGATGATCGACGCGATCGGCAAGCCGAAGCTGCTCGACACCAGCAAGGACGAGCGCCTCGGACGGATTTTTGCCAACCGCACGGTCAAGACCTATCCGGCCTTCGCCGATTTCTATGGCATGGAAGATACGATCGAGCGTCTGGTCGGCTATTTCCGCTATGCCTCTCAGGGACTGGAAGAGCGCAAGCAGATCCTCTACCTCCTCGGCCCTGTCGGTGGCGGCAAGTCTTCCCTGGCGGAACGGCTGAAGAAGTTGATGGAGGAGCGTCCAATCTACACGCTCAAGGTCGGCGGTAAGATAAGCCCGGTTTTTGAATCGCCGCTGGGTCTCTTCAATCCGGACCGGATGGGCGATCTGCTGGAAGACAAATACGGTATTGCACGGCGGCGTCTGAACGGCCTGATCTCTCCATGGGCAACCAAGCGCCTCGATGAGTTGTCGGGCGACATCTCCAAATTCAGCGTCGTCAAGCTCGTGCCTTCGCGGCTGCGCCAGATCGGCATTGCCAAGACCGAGCCGGGCGATGAGAACAATCAGGACGTCTCGGCCCTGGTCGGCAAGGTGGATATCCGCCAGCTCGAACATTTCAGCCAGTCGGACCCGGATGCCTATTCCTACAGCGGCGGGCTCAACCGCACGACCCAGGGGCTGCTCGAATTCGTCGAGATGTTCAAGGCGCCGATCAAGGTTCTGCATCCCCTGCTGACCGCAACGCAGGAAGGCAGCTATAACGGCACCGAGAATTTCGGCGCCTTCCCCTATCAGGGTATCGTCGTGGCCCATTCCAACGAGTTGGAATGGCTGCAGTTCAAGAGCAACAAGAACAACGAAGCCTTCCTCGACCGCATCCTGGTGGTCAAGGTGCCCTATTGCCTGCGTGTCACCGAGGAAAGGCAGATCTACGAGAAGCTTCTGCGCGAGAGCGAACTGGCCAGCAGCCCTTGCGCGCCGGAAGTGCTCGACCTTCTCAGCCGCTTCTCGGTGTCGACCCGGTTGGCCGAGTTCGACAATTCGCCGCTCTATACGAAAATGCGTATCTACGACGGCGAAAACCTGAAGGAACTGGATCCCAAGGCGAAGGCCGTGCAGGAATATCGCGATGCCGCCGGCGTCGATGAAGGCATGACCGGCGTCAGCACGCGCTTTGCCTTCAAGATCCTGTCGCAGACCTTCAATTACGACACCCAGGAACTGGCCGCCGATCCCGTGCATCTGATGTACATCCTGGAGGAGGCAATCAAGCGCGAGCAGTTCGCGAAGGAAACGGAAACCGCCTATCTCGATTTCATCAAATCGGAGCTGGCAAGCCGCTACGCTGAGTTCATCGGACACGAGATCCAGAAGGCCTATCTCGAATCCTACTCAGAATATGGCCAGAACCTGTTCGACCGCTACATCGCCTATGCCGATGCCTGGGTGGAGGATCAGGACTACAAGGATCCCGATACCGGCCAGGTCCTCAACCGCGAGGTGCTCGACAAGGAACTGTCCCAGATCGAAAAACCGGCCGGCATCGCCAATCCCAAGGATTTCCGTAACGAGGTGGTGAAATTCACCCTGCGCGCCCGGGCCAGGAACAATGGCCGCAACCCGGCCTGGACCAGCTATGAAAAACTGCGCGAAGTCATTGAAAAGCGGATGTTTGGCCAGGTCGAGGACCTCTTGCCGGTGATCAGCTTCGGCTCCAAGCAGGACAGCGTGACCGAGAAGCGGCATACGGAGTTCGTGCAGCGCATGGAGGCGCGCGGCTACACCCAGCGCCAGGTGCGTCGACTGGTGGATTGGTACATGCGTGTAAACAAGGCGGGTTGATCCCGGCCGGGTGGTGTTCCCATGCCAATCTTTATCGATCGCCGCCTCAATCCCAAGGACAAGAGCCTGGGCAATCGCCAGCGCTTCCTGCGCCGCGCGCGCGCCGAGTTGAAGCAGAGCATTCGCGACCAGATCAAGACCGGCAAGATCGCGGATGTCGATGCCAAGCACTCTGTCTCGATGCCGGTGCACGGCACGAGCGAGCCGACCTTCCGCGAGGCGAGGGACAGCGGCGGCCGCCATCATGTCCTGCCTGGCAACAAGCAGTTCGCACCGGGTGACAGGGTCTCCAAGCCCAATCAAGGCGCCGGGTCGGGCTCGTCTCCCGGCTTGAGCGACTCGGAGGATGATTTCCGCTTCGTGCTCACCCGCGAGGAGGTGCTGGACCTCTTCTTCGAGGATCTCGAACTGCCCGACATGATCAAGCTCAATCTCAAGGAGATCCTGATCGTCAAGCCGCGGCGGGCGGGTTATGCGGTGAGCGGCTCGCCGACCAACATCAATGTCGGGCGGACCATGCGCAACAGCCATGGGCGCCGCATTGCCCTCAAGCGTCCGAAACAGGAGGAGATGGATACGATCCTCCAGGAACTGGAAGGGCTGGAAGCCGGCCCGGCAGGTGCCGCAGCCGACCAGCGCATCGCGGAACTGCGCGAGGAGCTTGACCGCCTGGAGCGCCGGCGCCGGGTGATTGCCTATATCGATCCGGTCGACATCCGCTTCAACCGTTTCGACGCGCAGCCCGTACCGAACGCCAATGCGGTGATGTTCTGCCTCATGGACGTATCCGGCTCGATGGGAGAGCGGGAAAAGGATCTGGCCAAGCGCTTCTTCGTCCTGCTGCACCTCTTCCTGAAACGGCGCTACGAGCGCACCGACATCGTCTTCATCCGGCATACTCACGAGGCGCAGGAGGTCGACGAGGAAACCTTCTTCTACTCGACGCAGAGCGGGGGCACTGTGGTCTCCACAGCCCTCGAGGAGATGCAGCGCATCATTAAGGAGCGCTACCCCTCCAATGAATGGAACATCTATGCCGCCCAGGCCTCGGATGGCGACAATATCGCCACCGATTCCGGGCGTTGCATCGCACTGCTTGATGGCGAGATCATGCGCCTTTGCCAGTATTTCGCCTATGTCGAGATCATCGATGAACGTGAGAGCCACATTTTCGGTGGCACCGAGAACGGAACCTCACTCTGGCAAGCCTATGCGGCCGTCACCGAGCGCTGGGCGAACTTCCAGATGAGCCGCATCGCCAAGGCTTCGGACATCTACCCGGTTTTCCGCCGGCTCTTTACCAGGCAGTCCGCCTCGAAGGGCGGCTAAAAGGAGCGTCGATGCCCAAGCCTACGCCCAAGCATGCGCCCAACGCCGACTTGCTGTTCTCAGGCTCGGACTGGAATTTCAAGACGCTGTCTCGGGCCTATGACGCCATCGAGGCGCTGGCGGTCGAGGAACTCCACCTCGACATCTATCCCGTGCAGATGGAAATCATCTCGTCCCAACAGATGCTCGATGCCTATTCATCCGTTGGGATGCCGCTAATGTACCGGCATTGGTCGTTCGGCAAGCATTTCCTTCATCAGGAGCTCATGTATCGCAAGGGTGGCCGCGGGCTCGCCTATGAAATCGTCATCAATTCCAATCCTTGCGTCGTCTATCTGATGGAAGAAAACACCATGGCGCTGCAGGCCCTGGTGACGGCTCATGCGGCGCTCGGCCATAATCACTTCTTCAAGAACAACTATCTTTTTCAGCAATGGACGGATGCCGGCGCGATCCTGGGTTATCTCGATTTTGCCAAGGGCTTCATCACCCGCTGCGAGGAACGCCATGGCGTCGCCGCGGTGGAGGCCATTCTCGACGCTTCCCACGCGCTGATGGAACAGGGCGTGTTCAGATATCGCCGCCCGCCCAAACTGTCCTCGGAAAAGCAGCGCGAAGGGGTGCGCGAGCGGTTGGAATATGAGGAACGCACCTATAACGATCTCTGGCGCACGCTACCGGCCTCCAAGGGCGGGGACAGGGCCGAGGAAGCCAAGGACGGCATGCCCGAACGGAAGAAGTCGCTCAATCTTCCGGAGGAAAACCTGCTCTATTTCCTGGAGAAAAACAGCCTGATCCTCGAGCCGTGGCAGCGTGAACTCGTCAGGATCGTGCGTGTCATCGCACAATATTTCTATCCGCAGCGGCAGACCCAGGTGATGAACGAGGGCTGCGCGACCTTCGTGCATTACACCCTGATGAACGCGCTGTTCGACCGAGGTCGGATCAGCGAGGGCGCCATGCTCGAGATCCTGCGCAACCATTCCAACGTGGTGTTCCAGCCGGGCTTCGACGATCCCCGCTTTTCCGGCATCAATCCCTATGCGCTCGGCCTCGACATGATGCAGGACATCCAACGCATCTCGACCGAACCGACGCAAGAAGATCGCGACTGGTTTCCCGAATTCGCGGGCAACGGCAATTGGCGCGAGGTCCTGCTCGACGCTTGGGCCAATTACCGCGATGAGTCCTTCATACGCCAATATCTCAGCCCCGCGCTGATCCGCAAATGGCGGATGTTCGTCTTGTCCGATGCGGCCAACGAATCCTTCTACAAGGTCGCCTCGATCCACAATGAGCGCGGCTACGAGAATATCCGCGCTGCCCTCGCCCACAGTTATGACATCGGCGCCAACCGCTCGGACATCCAGGTCGTCGATGTGGACCTGCTGGGCGACCGGCATCTGCGCCTGCAGCACAAGGTCAATGACGGCATCGTGCTCGAGCCCAACAGCCGCGACGCGACGCTGCGCCATATCCGCAGCCTTTGGGGTTACGAGGTGAGCCTGGAAGGCATCGACGCGCGGACGGGAACCAGGATCTATGAATGTTCAACCCGCCAGGCGGCGAGTTGAGTTGGCCACGAGTTGAGTTGGTCGAGGCGAGTGGGTCCCGCCCTCAGGGCTTGCCCGGCTCCAGCGCGATGCGCGCCTGCCGCGCCGTGACGGCACCGCAAACGCCATAGCTTGGGCTCCATTCGAAGCGCAGGCCCTCCTCCACCCGGGTAACATCCAGTTCGAAGATGATGCCCGGCATCATGTCGAAATCGGTGCAGTCGATGGTGCTCACGCCTTCCAGGGCGAAGGTGACGACGGCATGCCTGTCGGTAATCAGATGACCCGACTCATCCGCCTTGTCCGTGAGGTTCCAGGCGTGGATGCGTATGAGGCCCTCCCCCTTGCCGAAGAAGGCAATCTCCAGCAATTCGCCATCGTGGAAGCGCGGCACGCGGCCGAACCAGGCGAGCAGCACTTCGCCGCCGGGCAACTCGTGCAGGCCTGAAGCGGGGGCGGTCATCGGCTCACGCAAGCTCCTCGGGTGTTTCGGAATCGTTGCGGAACGTCGCAAGCTCCCCCAGGAGATCGACCAACTGATCGATGCGCTCGCGGCCGAAGCGCTCTTCCAGCACCGCATAGATCTTGCGGCTGTCGGGCAGGACTTCACGAATGACGGCCTGGCCCGCGGGCGCGAGCTTCAGAAGCACGCGGCGCCCGTCCCCCTTGTCCTTGTGCTTGGTGATGAAGCCGCGCTCTTCCAGCGAGCGGATCATGCGGGTGAGGCTGGGCGCCAGGATGAAAGCGCGATCGGCGACCTCGGAGGCGTCCAGCATGCCGGCTTCGTTCAGCACGCGCAGCACACGCCATTGCTGCTCCGTCACGCCGTGATTGGCGAGCATGGGGCGAAAATGGCTCATCACCGCCTCGCGCGCCCTCAGGAGCGCGATCGGCAGCGAACGCCGCGTTTCCTTCAGCCTTGCTTCCTCGATCACCGGAGGCGTTTCCTTCACTTCATCCATGCATCGTCACCCGATAGCGGCTCTGGGGCTTGAGCACTACTTGCATACTCTGCCCGCTGCGCAAACTCCGGGCGCCGTTCATGGTGTCCTGGCACCGCCATGGCGCGCCTGGCCGATGCGCCATTCGCCTGGCGGCTCGCCGACATGCTTGCGGAAGAAGCGCGAGAAATAGGCCGGATCGCGAAAGCCGATCTCATAAGCGACGTCCTCGACCGAACGGATGGTGAAGACCAGGAGGCGCTTGGCCTCGATCAGGCGCCGCCTGTCGATGAAGGCCTTGGCCGACAGGCCATGGGAGGCCCCGCAGGCCCTGGCGAGCAGATGTGGGGTGGTGCCGAGCGCCGTAACATAACGCTCGATCGGCCAGGCGTCCCGGAAATGCCGGTCTACCAGGCGCCTGAAGGCCAAGGCGAGGTCATGGCCCTCGCGTTCGCCGATGCCGCCGGTCTGGCCGAGCAAGGCGATGTCGTTCATCGCCACCGCCAGCAAGGCCCCCAGGGGCGCCATCTGTCCCTGCCGATAGTCTTCGAGCAGGCGCTGCATGGTCGCGGCCAGAGAAAGCCAGAAACGGCTCTCGCTCTGCCCGCGCACCATGATCGGCTCCTCGATCGGCAGGGCCGAAAGCGCGGCGATCGGCGGCAGAGCGCTGTCGGCGATCGAGGCGACGATGGCGTCGGTCTCCTCAGGCGCGACAGTGAAACCATGCACCACGCCGCTGGGGATGTAGCTGACCGCAGGTGCGATAAAGTCCAGCCGCCTGTCCTCGATGAAATATTCGCCGCGACCTCTGGTCCAGAAGGTGATCTGTGCCATCCTATCATGT
The DNA here is from genome assembly GCF_056754975.1 of Labrys sp. HAY1-8F. Taxonomy (NCBI): domain Bacteria; kingdom Pseudomonadati; phylum Pseudomonadota; class Alphaproteobacteria; order Hyphomicrobiales; family Xanthobacteraceae; genus Labrys; species Labrys sp. HAY1-8F. The sequence continues at coordinate 759,031 of NZ_JBPGWZ010000001.1, forward strand.
CTATGGGCGGAAACCTGGCCTGAATGCAGCGATTTTCGCTCCATTACCGTTTCCATATGCAGGAATCCGACATCAACAGGGCGATCGGGCTCACCATAGACGAAGAAGCTGGGAACCTTGTCGGACACGGGCGCCTTCTTAAAAAAGTACAAGTGATTTTACCATTCTGTCCATGGTACGCGCCGCCGGCAAGGCCTAGCCTGGCGTCAACGAACATCAGGGAGGAAGGCGATGCGATCGGAAGATTTCCGCGCCGATAAGAAACGGCCCTTCACGGGCGCCGAATATCTGGCTTCGCTGCGCGACGGGCGCGAGGTCTACATCAATGGCGAACGGGTTGCCGATGTCACCGCCCACCCTGCCATGCGCAATTCGGTGCGCTCGCTGGCACGGCTCTATGACGCGCTGCATGACGAGAAAACCAGGCCGATCCTGACTGCGCCGACCGATACCGGTTCCGGCGGCTACACCCACAAATATTTCCGTGTCGCCCGCTCCTCGGCCGAACTGGTGGCGCAGAAGGACGCCATCGCCCATTGGGCCCGCATGACCTATGGCTGGATGGGCCGCACCGCCGACTACAAGGCGGCGCTGATGAACACGCTCGGCGCCAACGCCGACTGGTATGGCCCCTTCAAGGACAATGCGCTGGCCTGGCACAAGCGGGCGCAGGAAGCTGTTCTGTTCATGAACCACGCCATCGTCAACCCGCCGATTGACCGCCACAAGCCGGCCGATGCGGTGAAGGACGTCTTCGTCCACATCACCAAGGAGACCGATGCCGGCATCCACGTCTCCGGCGCCAAGGTGGTCGCCACCTCCTCTGCCCTCACCCACTACAATTTCCTCGCGCAGAGTTCAGCCACCGTCACCGAGGACCCGTCCCTCTCCGTGATGTTCATCGTGGCGATGAACGCGCCCGGGGTGAAGATGTTCTGCCGGACCTCCTACGAAGAGACGGCCAATCGCGGCGCCCAGCCCTTCGACTATCCGCTCTCCTCCCGCTTCGACGAGAATGACGCCATCCTGGTGCTCGACAATGTCTTCATCCCCTGGGAGGACGTGCTGGTGCTGCGCGATGCCGGCAAGATCCTGTCCTTCCATCCCGCATCCGGCTTCATGCACGGCTATTGCTTCCAGGGCTGCATCCGCTTCGGGGTGAAGCTCGATTTCCTCGCCGGCCTGTTGGCCAAGGCCCTGCGCGCCACCGGGGGCGACGCCTTTCGCGGCAACCAGGCGATGCTGGGCGAGGTGATCGCCATCCGCCACCAGTTCTGGTCCTTCGCCAATGCCATGGCCCATAATCCCCTGCCCTGGGCCAATGGTGCCGTGCTGCCGAACCTGGAAGCCGCGCTCGCCTACCGCACCTTCATGTCCGAGGCCTATCCCAGGGTGATCGACATCGTCAGGCGCACCATCGCCTCGGGCCTGATCTACTTGCCATCCTCGGCCCGGGATTTCGCCAATCCCGAGATCGACCGCTACCTCGCCCAATATGTGCGCGGCTCCAACGATATGGGCCATGTCGAGCGCATCAAGATCATGAAGCTGCTGTGGGATGCGACGGGCACGGAATTCGCTGGTCGCCACGCCCTATACGAGCTCAATTACGCCGGCGCACCCGAGGAAGTCCGCCTGCAGGTGCTCAAGGGCGCCGAGCGCGGCGGGCGCCTCAAGGAGATGGAAGCCCTCGTCGACCAATGCATGGCCGATTATGACGAGAAGGGCTGGACGAGCGAGACCTGGCTGCCCCCGCTCGGCGAGGCCATACCGCCCCGCGCCGCCGCCGAATGAGGCCGCCATGCAGGAGCGCCCCTCGAAAAACGCTTTCCGTGACGCCATGGCGCGGGTATGCGCCAGCGTCAACGTGGTTACCACCAACGGTACGGCCGGGCGCGGCGGCTTCACCGCCACCGCCATGTGTTCGGTGACGGACGAGCCGCCGACCCTGCTGGTGTGCATGAACAGCCGCTCGGCGCAAACAGGCCGCTTCATCGAGAACGCCCGCTTTTGCGTCAACGTGCTGACACCGGACCACCAGCACCTCGCCGGCTATTTCGCCGGCCAGCGCGCAGAGATGGAGGCCCGCTACGCCGCCGCCGACTGGATCGACTTTCCCTCCGGCAACCAGGCTTTGGCCGACGCCATCGTCTCCTTCGACTGCCGCCTGATCGACCGGCATCTCATCGGCAGCCACCACATCTTCATCGGCGAGGTGGTGGATCTGCGCAGCCGCAAGGATGGCCATGCGCTGCTCTATTTCGACAGGGGGTATGCGCAAGTGCTCGGGCAGGCGGGGAGTTTTGGGGGGTAGGATGACCTGAGCCCTAAAAACTGGATCGCTTCAGGTTAGAATTCTTCGTGTCGTTTCCCCTGGGTAGGATCCACACACCATTGAACATGTGTAAATCTTTATTCCACTCCGAATTGCAATACAGGCGTGGCAGGATATTGCGGTAAAAATCTACTCAATTCAACAACACGTCCGCTCTACCCGTGCCGAACGACCGCGATCACAGCGATATTGATCTTATTCATTCCTGTCACAGCGTCGAATGTATTTTTTGCTTCAGCGCCACCGACTAATATCTCCTCGATCAATCCGCACCGCGTGATCCGCAAGAAGATGCGCCCTTGCCAACAATCGCATAGCGATAACGGTCCGTCTGCTCAGACCATCCGTAACGATCCGGAATGACGAGGCATCGCTATGCTTTAACACCGGCAGCCGTGAACTCGACCGCCGGCAAGCCCCTCCCTGCCGGACGGATATTTCAATCCTGCCTGCCAGCGTGCTTGATACGGCCCATATTTCACGCCACATCTTCCGGGATGAGAAACGACCAGCCGGATCAGCGATGGTGGAAATGGAGCCTGCTGGCCTCCCTTCTCCTCAATTTGCTGGTCGCCGCGCTCATCCTGCCGCGACCACTGGTGTCGCCTCTGAAGGAAGAGCAGGCGATAACGGTCGAATTGGTGCAGTCGGTCGATCCGCCACCGAAGCCGAAAGCCGAAGCGCCCCCGCCAGCCAAACCGGTACGGCCACCGGCAGAAAGCGCCGTGAAACCACCGCCGCCGAAGGCTGCGGACGAACGGCAGGGCACGCAGCCTGTCATGAAGCCGGTGTTTCTGTTTGGCGACAAGGATCGCGGCCCCCGAAAGGCGCCGGACGGCAACAGCCCTGAAAACGGCTCGACCCTACCCCCGGCCCGGCCTGATCCGGCTCAAACAAATGGTTCGAACACACCGGCCGTGACGCCGGCCCCAACCGAGCAGGCTCCCCAGGTTGCTGCGACAGAGGCGTCGGCTGCACCCACCCAACCCCAGGCCCCAAATCAGGCACAACCAGGTCCGAAGCTGCCCGAATCCAGGACCTTGTTTTCGCAAGAGACGACCAACGACATCAACGCGATGCTTGCGATGGGAAGCATGTCTCGCGGCGAGCGGGTGGGCCAGCTTTGCGTCACGGAACTGCACGAGCAATTGCTGCATGCCTCGCCCTCCTATGTCCCCGATATGCTCCCTCGCGAACAGCTCGAGCAAGGCACCGTGCTCGAGGATTCCAAGGCAGCGTTCGCCTCCAAGTCACAATGGTACGATTTGAGCTATCGTTGCGAAGTCGATGCGAAGGTGACGAAGGTCATCGCCTTCGCCTTCCAGGTCGGCAATCCGGTTCCGCGCAGCGACTGGAAAAGCCGCGGGCTCCCCGCGCCATAAACGAGGCGTGAAACGCCCGGCTTGGCTGCGGGGCGTCCGCGATCTTGGTGCATGGCAATCCGCGCGGCAGAGGCCCCAACCTGCCTATCGCGCCTTGCGCGGGCAATTTCAGCCCTGCGAGACGTCCGGCCGCCGATGCCGGCACGATGGACGAAGCGCTTTGGCCGGAACTTGTCCCTGGTCACCCCGAGATGATCTCGTAGTGAAGGATCTGGGCCTCGCTGAGGGACGATCGCACTCCGGGCGATATCAAACCGGAGCCGAAGAGTAGAACGTCTTCACGCCGCACGAATACCTCAATGCCGGGTCCCGTCGACACGAATGTGCCCGACGAGCTTCGCTCGGCAAGCCTGGCCCTGCCGTTCGAAATGGTGAAGGTCGCGTGATGCCTTGAGACCCAAGGCCGCGGCACGACGATATTGCACTCTGGGGATCGGCCGACGGTCACGGATTCATTGTTGCGGCAGGATCGCAACTGATCCCCATATCTGATGATGAGATTGAGGTGCCGTGTCGGGCTGGCAATCCTGTCGAAAGCGGTGCTCTGGTGGGCAAGCTGCGTACTGACAACACCATCGTCATCCCGCAGGGTATAGACATCGAAGGGCTCCTGCTTCCCCTTGAAGGCCATGCTATCGAGGAGCCGCAAGGCACCGCGGCTGCCCGGGATAAGTGCTTCGAAAAAGCTCTGGCTGACCAGCACCTCCCCGGGGTTTGCCGTGCTCGACAACCTCGCGGTGACATTGACAACATCGCCGAATATGTCGCCCCGCATTCGAAGGACCGCTCCGAAATGCAATCCGACCCTGGCCTTCAACGGCCCATTCGTCAGCTGGCTGCTGATCTGGCCGACAGCCTTCAGCGCCGCCTCCGGCCTCTTGAACAGGCTGAGCACGTCGTCGCCCTTCGAGGAAATGAATTCACCGCCGTATCGGGCGGTGATCTCGCGAATCGCGTCCAGGCATTCCGAGATTTGCCGCAGAGCACCAACATCGCCGATGCGCTCATAGAGCGGCGTGCTCCCCACGACATCGACCAAGAGGACGGCAGCTAGAATTCTCTCCTGATCCATCAACGTGCATCCGCCCCGAGAGCGCAACACCTCTATACTACACCAAAATTACCCCTGGTTTCATTACTTGAGGTCCAAATAAAACGGTGTTGGTAACGGGCGAAGCCGGCTTCATGGCAGGATGAGCCATTGTCGAGCTGCGGCGGGCTATACAGTGCGCACCTTCGAGTGCAGCGCCGGCGCAAGTGGCGCCGACGGCTCCCCGGCGTCCGTCTTATTTTTTTGAGCAACGTCGGGCCTTGCACGGTCAATGTGCAAATACCAGACCGGCGATGATAAAGGCCGCGCCCCAGATGTCGTAGTAGTGCAAACTTTCCCCGAGCAAAAGATAGGCGAGCAAGGCCACGAAGACGGTCTGCAGATAAAGCAGCATGCTGGCGCGGCCAGCGCCAAGCACCTCGACGCTGCGATTGTAGAGGTAGTACATCAGTGCGCCGCCTGGCCCGGCCAAGTAGGCAAGCGCCAACAGGCCATTCGCGTGCAATGCCGAGCCGCCGCCGTATATTGACTCCCACAGATAGAAAGGAAAGGCGGCAAGGGAGCCGGCCCCGAGCAGAACCACGACCGTGGGCAGGAGGGCGATGCCGAATTTGGAACGGCGCAAGAGCACAGTGTAAAGGCCCCAGCAGAATGCGCTTCCTACGATCCACAGTTCGCCGATACTGAACTGGAGCCCTATCAGCGCGCGGAAATCACCCTGGGCAACAATCACCATCATGCCGGCCAAGGCAAGTAACGCTCCGATTGCCTTCCGGAGACCAAGCGGTTCGCCAAGCACGATCCGGGCGATAACCATGGTCATGACGGGTGAAAGTGCCATTATGATGCCGGCAGTGGTGGCATTGGTGGAATGGAGGCCTGTGTAGATCATTCCTTGACACAGGGTCAGACCAATCGTTCCTATGAGCAGAACCTCCACCGCCCGCGATCGGATCAACGCAATTATCGCGCGATAGTGGTGATGCACGATCGGCAGCAAAATTGCGCAAGCAAGCAACAGCCGCCAGAAGCAGAGCGCCCACGGCCCCATTTCCGGCGCCACCCATTTGGCCGCGATGTACACGCCAGCCGAAAGAAGCCACCCCAGGACCGCGGTCGAGTAAGCGATTGGAAGGGACACGCCAGAGGCGGCCTTCGCATCGTCAGCATGTATTATCGGCAGCATTTGGATCTCAGCCTCCTCCTACCGCGAATGGCCCCGGAGAGATTGCAGCGCCGCGTCGCCGGGTGCTGTTCTCTCGCTTGGAGCCCAATCAGCGCTCTTCAACCTGCTCGGCCTGACGACCAACCATCCCATTTCTTCTGATGGGATCGTTTCCTGGCAACACAACGACGCTCTCACATTACTCCGTCTCAGAAGATTAGAGTGTCCGCCGTTGCAAAAAATATTACGCGCTTCATATCAACCTCACTTCCACGGCTGAAATTACTACTAATTGCGAAGATCGATTACCAAGCATAGTGTCACGATGCGCCAACCTTTATCAAGGAACAGGCTGTGACCGATCACGAACGCACCCTGAAGGAAATCGCAGCCATCCGCGAACTTCTGACCTCGAAGCCTCGGCCGGTCGGATGGGGCGAGCGGCGCGCACGGCTCGATGAGGTCGGAACAAACTGGCCTATTGCCGATGATATCCTGTGCACAGCTGTCCAGTGCGACGGCGTCCCCGGTGAATGGTCGATGGCGCCGGGCAGCGACGCTGAGAAGGTGCTGCTGTATTTCCACGGCGGCGGTTACTGCTCAGGCTCTATTGAAAGCCATCGCCGGCTGGTGACGGAAGCAGGCCGCGCGGCGCGCATGCGAACCCTTGCGATCGGCTATCGCCGCGCTCCCGAGCACCCTTTTCCGGCCCAGCACCAAGACGCACTCGCCGCATGGCGCTTTCTGCGGCGGCAAGGCATCGCCGCCGAACACATTGTGGTCGGTGGTGATAGTGCGGGCGGCAATCTCACTTTGGCCCTGATCGCTTGCCTGCGCGCCGCTGGTGACCCTCTTCCCCGCTGTGCATGGTTGATTTCGCCCTGGACCGATCTCACCATGTCCGGCTCGTCGCTCGCCAGCAAGGACTCGATCGATCCGATCATCCATAAGGCCTATCTGGAGGAGCTTGCCGGCGCCTATGTCCCCGTGGGGAAAGAGTATTGCGACCCGCTCATCTCGCCGCTGTTCGCCGATCTGCACGGCTTTCCGCCGCTGTTGATCCAAGTTGGTTCGGCTGAGACGTTGCTGTCGGACGCCACGCGGCTTGCCGAGGCAGCAGGGATTGCGGATGTGTCGGTGCGACTTGAGATATGGCCGCATATGATTCACGCTTGGCCACTTTGGAACGCTGGTCTGGACGATGGCCGCCGCGCGCTTTCAGCTGCGGGTGAATTCATTCGCAAAGCCGGGTGCCAGCCAGCCAAATGTTAGGAACGGCAGCCTTTCATATAATCGGTTCCAAAACGCCCATATTGCTGCCGGCCACCTTGGAGGTCAGCGCGAAGTGAGGCCGCAAGACCGCGTGGACCTTGCAGACTTCGGTGCATGGCTGCGCGCGCACAAAGACCCAAAGCTTGCCAATCGGGTCGCGGGAGGGCAATTTCAGCCCAGCGAGACATTCGGCGGCCGATGCCGCTGTCTTCTCTGGTCGGACAACGGGACAAGGGAACGCGAAGATCATGATCATGGACGGTGGAATTGCCGATACCGGCGAGATGGACGAGGCCACCAAGCTCGGGCTCGGATCGGGGCTTCTCAGCCGCCGCTCGTTCCTGGTCGGCTCCGCCGCCGGCCTTGGCGCACTCGGTCTGGCCGGCTGCGCGACGTCAGGCGGCATGAGCCGGGCCGAGGCGGCGAGGCTCTATGCGGCGGTGCCCGAGGAGAAATTCCCGATCCCGGCGGTCGATGTCAGCAAGATCGACCCGAAATATTATCGCCGGAAAGTGCAGTACCCCAGCAAGGAAGCGGCCGGCACGATCATCGTCGATCCGAGCAAATATTATGTCTACCGCATCGAGGGCGACGGGATCGCCACCCGTTACGGCGCCAATGTCGGCCGCCAGGGCTTCCTGTGGCATGGGGACGCCTATGTCGGGCGCAAGGCCGAATGGCCGGTGTGGACGCCGCCCAGGGAGATGATCGCGCGCCAGCCGGAGGCCGCTAAATATGCCGGCGGCATGCCGCCCGGCCTGAACAACCCGCTCGGCGCCCGCACGCTCTATCTATATCAGAACGGCAAATACACGCTCTACACACTCTACAGCACCATCATTCCCCAGTCGATCGGCTCCGGCGTTACGAGCGGCTGTACCGGCCTGCTTACCCAGGACATGCTCCACCTCTACGGTCAGACGCCGGTGGGGACGAAGGTGGTCGTGCTGCCGGCCTAAGGCTAAGGCCCAATACGGTTTCCCGGCGTATCCTTGCCCTACCATTGAAGTCGCAGCCTTGCGGCCTCAATCCGCCGAAGGAGGGTCAGGACGCCTCCGAAAACCGGGCGGCTATGTCCAGGCGTTGAGATCGCTGACGAGCTGCCTGTCCAGCGACAGACTTTCGAGGCCGCTGGAAAGCAGGATGCCGCCGCGATCATGGTGACCACTTCCGCCCAGCTTGCGTTTGTGGTGCAGGAAGTGGCCGACCTCGTGCGCCATCACGCCGATGAAGGCCTCGCCATAGTCGAACACCCCTGGATTACCCTGGTCGACGACCACGCAGACCTGCTCGTCCGGCAGGAACTGCCCCGCCGCCTCACTGTCCGTGGCATCGTAATCGCCGACGAGAAAGCAGGTGAGATCGGCGCCGCCCTGTTTGAGCGGCACGATGTCCTGGCGGAAGACATCCCGCATGATCTTCGGCCCCAGGGCCTTTTCCACCATGATCCAGTCGGCGCCGGCCGGGGTGAAGAAGATGTTCGTCTGGGCCCCGAAGATCCAGTTCAGCCGGGTAAGGAACCAGGACGCGTCATCAGGCTTGAATTTCGTTGCGTTGACAACCTTGCCCGCCCGGTCGAAATGCCTGAGGAACTTGAAGGCGAGCGTGTAGCTCTTGCGCGGCATGATGGCGACATCGAGCTTGATGACCGTGCCGCCACGCGTGCCCGTGAGCGGGGGAATGCCGGTCCCCTTGGCCTGGACCTTGAGGGCACGTGCCCCGGCCTGCGGCCGTATGGTGCCATAGAGTGAAGTGCGCAGCCGCAGCAACTGGTCGTCGCGCTCCTGGCTTTGCTGTTTGCCGTACCGGGCGTCGATATAATCCTGAGCGACGCGCTCGACCTGCTCGACGCGGACATCGTCGATCTGCAGTCGGGCCTGATCGTAGGACAGGTGAACGCCTTTGGCGTCACGCAGGCAAACCAGATTGAAGCCACCCTCTGGGACCACCATGAAGTTTTGCGCGGCAAACACCCCGGAATATTGCAGGAACTGCACGAAACTCGCCATGACGTTCCCCAGCCTCGATCCGCGATGATGCCGCGCCCGGTCCATCGCAGCCGCGAGAACCACCCGTGATCATTGTTGTCCGGTTGAGTGAACAATATAGCGGAAATCGGCTTTGCGAGGCAATCAACCGGCACCGATCCCGCCTGGCGCCGACCTGAACTCGGATCGCTCGTCAAAACCTCCAATTGAAAATCGTCTTGAAGGCATGCTGCTGGGCGTAGCCGGGGAACTGCCCGTTGTGGGAGAGGCCGATAAAGGCGGGCACCCCGCAAAAAATCTGCGTCGCTCTGTCGGGCGGGCAGAGCGGCGTTCGTCCTCGGGGCATGGCAAGATGCTTTCTACCATGACTTCCTGCTCTCCAAGCCAAGAGCTCTTCTCCCAGCCAAGAGGACAACGATCATGCCCAGCACCATCCGTCTGCACCGCGTTCTGGCCACCAGCCCCGAGAAGGTCTACCGCGCCTTCCTCGAAGCAGATGCCCTCGCAAAATGGCTGCCGCCGAACGGCTTCACCTGCACCGTGCATCACTCCGAGCCGACGGTCGGCGGTACGTTCAAAATGTCGTTCCGCAACTTCACCACGGGCCATGGCCATTCGTTCGGCGGCGAGTATCTCGAACTCGTCCCGGGCGAGCGGCTGCGCTATACGGACAAGTTCGACGATCCCAATCTGGCGGGCGAGATCGTGGTGACGGTGACGCTGAAGAAAGTGTCCTGCGGCACGGAGCTGAATATCGAGCAGGCCGGCATTCCCGACCTCATCCCGCCCGATGCCTGTTATCTCGGCTGGCAGGACTCGCTGCGCAATCTAGCCCGGCTGGTCGAGCCCGAGATCAATCAATAGTTTCGATCTATAAGGCGGGGCGCCATGCCCGGCGCCCTGCCCGTGATTGATCATCAATCAAAGCTGGATCCAGGCCGTCTTGAGATCGCTGTATTTGTCCAAGGCGTGCAGCGATTTGTCATGACCGTTGCCGGACTGCTTCACGCCGCCGAGCGGCACTGTGTTGTCGGCACCACCATAGGTGTTGACATGCACGACGCCGGCGCGAAGGGCGCGGATCATGCGATGAGCACGCGAAAGGTCGGCGGTCCAGACGGCGGAAGCAAGACCGTAATCGCTGGCATTGGCGATGGCGATGGCCTCGGCTTCCGTCTCGAAGGGGATGATCGACAGGATCGGGCCGAAGACTTCCTCCCGTGCCAGCGTCATTTGGGGAGTGACGTCGAAGATCGTCGGCTGCATGTAGAAGCCGCCGCTCTCCTGCAGGATCCGCCGGCCGCCGGTCCTGAGATTGGCCCCCTCGCCGAGGGCCTGTTCGGCATAAGCGAGATCCTTCCTCAACTGAGCCTCACTGGAAACCGCGCCGATCTCCGTGGAGAGTTGCAGGGGGTCGCCGACTTTCATGCACGAGGCGATGGTGGTGAGCTTTTCGGTAAAGGCCTCGCGAATGGAAGCGTGCACCAGCAGCCGGGAGCCGGCGACGCAGACCTGGCCGGCATTGCGAAAGATGCCATGGGCCGAGACTTTCGCGGCCCGGTCGAGGTCGGGCACGTCGGCAAACACGATGTTGGGCGACTTGCCGCCGAGCTCCAGATAGACACGCTTGAGGTTGGAGCGGGCCGAGTATTCCAGCAGCTTGCGCCCGACACCGCCCGACCCGGTAAAGGCTATGACGTCGATATCCCCGTGCAGGCCGAGTGCCTCGCCGGACACCGCTCCCCTGCCCGTGACGACGTTCAGCACGCCTTCCGGCAGACCAGCCTCGGCGCAGAGCGAGGCCAGCTTGAGGAGGCTCAGCGAAGCCCCTTCCGCCGGCTTCAGCACCACGCAATTGCCGGCCGCCAGCGCGGGCACGATTTTCCAGGCCCCGATCATCATCGGAAAATTCCATGGCACGATGGCGGCGACGACGCCGACCGGCTCGCGATGCACGAGCCCGAGCACGTCACCGGCCGTCGGCGCGATTTCGCCATAGACCTTGTCGATCGCCTCGGCATAGTAGCGGAAGGTTGCCGCGGCACTGCCCGGCTCGGCCTTCAGGGCCATGGCCATTTCCGTACCGTTGTCGCGCACGCCCAGCACGGCAAGGTCGAGGGCGTCGCGCTCGATCAGCTCGGCGATGCGCAGCAGCACCTTCCTGCGCACCGATGGCGCCGACTTCGACCAGGAGCCTTTCTCGAAGGCAAGACGGGCGGCGCGCACGGCGCGGTCGACATCCCCTGCCCCGGCGTCGCCGATCGTGGTCAGCTTGCGCCCGTCGATCGGCGAGATGACGTCCAGGACAGCGCCATCCTGCGGCTCGCTCCAGCTGCCGCCGATGAACAGTGATTGCGGGGCGACGGGAAGGAGCCGGAGACGATCGATCTGGTCCTGCATTTCTCAATTCTCACACGATAACGGGTCACGAAGTCGAGGGCGACGGCAGGATGGGCGGATTGCGTCATCCCTCACCCTTACCCTCTCCCGGCCCGGGAGAGGGAGGCATCAGCGTTGTGCTTCTTCTTATCCCCTCGCATCTCTCCCAGTCGAAGCCCCCTCTCCCCTGAGGGGAGAGGGGTTAGGGGTGAGGGATCTCGGCCTGCTTTGCATCCGGAATTCATCACGCCTCCTGCCCGACGCCGAGCCGGGCAAAAGCAGTGGCGTCGGTAGATTTGAGCCGGATGGCGGAAAGGAAGCCGATGATGCCGGCGATCGGAACCAGTCCAGGCAGCAGCACGGCGAGCACGCCATTGGCGCCCGCGAGCGCGCCGAAGTTCACCGCGATGAAATAGATCAGCGCCAGCAGGACCAGGCCGGTCACCACCGGCAGGATCTTGGTCACCAGCACATTGCCTTCAAGCTCGGGATTGCGCGTGAAGAAGGCGACGATCGCCAATGCCGTGAAGGCCATCAGCAGGATGATCGCCAAGGTAGCGACGTTGGTGAGCCAGGAGAACAGGGCCAGCACCGGATCCAGGCCGGTGGCGGCAAACAGCGCGACCACCAGCGCGGCGATGACGGTCTGGATCATCGAGCCGACATGGGGGCTCTGGAACAGGGGATGCGTCACGCCGACCGATCTCGGCAGAAGCCCCTCGCGGCCGGCCACATAGAGGTAGCGCGCCACGCCATTGTGGAAGGCCAGAACACCGGCGAACAGGCTCGTGATGAACAGAAGGCTCATCACCACGGTGATGCCGTGGCCGACATAGCGTTCGGCGAGGCCGAAGAGGAAGGTCGTCGGATCGGCAAGGCCCTGCAGCTGCGGCACGAGCTTGTCGACGCCGGCGCCGTTCACCATCAGCCATGAGGTCAGCATATAGAATACGCCGATGATCAGCACCGAGATATAGGTCGCCCGCGGCACGGTCCTGTGCGGTTCGCGGGCCTCCTCACTGTAGATCGTCGTCGCCTCGAAACCGATGAAGGCGGCAAAACAGAACAGGAGGCCGATGGCAGGCGTGCCGCTCCAGAACGCCGCCGGCGTAAAGGGCGTGAAGGTGAGGCCGGCATCGCCTCCCTTGAAGAAGATCGCCGCATCGATGACCAGCACGACGAGATATTCCAGCGCGACCAGCACGGTGAGGATCTTGGCCGACAGATCGACACGGCGATAGCCGAAAACAGCCACCGCGGCGATGCCGACATAGGTCCACACCCACCAGGGCAGGTCCAGGCCGAACTGCTCGGCGAAGAATCCCCTTGTCGCCGCACCGAACATGCCGAACACGCCGATCTGCATGCAATTATAGGCGAGAATGGCGATGAGGGCCGCCGCTCCCCCCATCAGGCCGCCAAGCCCTTGCGCCGTATAGGCGTAGAAGGCACCGGCATTGCGGATATGGCGGGCCATGGCGACATAGCCGACGGCAAAGAGCAACAGGATCAGGGTGACCAGGACGAAGGTCAGCGGGATGCCGGGCCCATTTCCGAGCAGCATGGACAGGGGCACGCCGCCGGCGACCGCCGTCAGGGGTGCTGCCGCCGAGACCACCAGAAAGGTGATCGCCCCCACGCCGAGGCTGTTCTTGCGGAGCTGGTTGGATGGTTGGCTTTGCGAGTCTTGTCGCGTGTCTTGCCGCGAATCTTGCACGGTCATGGGCGTTCGTTCCCCTGTTGAAGGCGCCGGCATGCGTGGGGAAGGCTCGCCCGCCGTTTCGTCAGAAACGGCGCGAACGATGCTGCCCCTTATTCTTGTTGGCCGTCTGTATTGATGCGCGAACTTCGGTTCATTATTTGAACCATTACTTCAAATATAGACTTGCAAAGAACCGCGGCAGCTGTCAAGTTATTTCGCATGTTAATTATCTCGGGTCGCGGCAGAAGAACCCGCAAGGCTCCCGGCGCACCGGAAGCCAAGACGAACCGACCCCCGGTGGAGGAAGAATGAGCACGATCGGCAAGGCCCTTTCATTGCTGGACACCGTGTCGCGCCTGCAGGAGGAGGCGGGGCTGACCGACATCGCCCGGCTCTGCGCCCTCGATAAGGCCACCGCCCGGCGCTTCCTGGTGGAACTCACCAAGCATGGCTTCGTCGAGCAGGATCCGGTGACACGCAAATACCGCATCGGGGCAGCGCCGGTGCGCCTCGCCCGCATTCGCGAGGCCCGCTACCCCTTCCTGCGCATCGCACTGCCCCATATCAAGGCGCTGGCGGAAGCCTCGGCCGAGACGGTGCATCTTTCCGAATTCTCGGGCAGCCAACTCGCCACCATCCATGTCGAGGATTCACCCAAAGCCCATCGGGTCATCGTTGATGTCGGGGGCATCCTGCCCTTCCACGCGACGGCGTCGGGGCTAGCCTTCCTGGCCTTTCGCCCCGCGGCGGAGATCGAAGCTGCCTTGGCATCGCCGCTGGAACGCTTCACCGAGCATACGATCACCGACCCGGCCAGGATTGGCGAATTGCTTGAAGAAACCAGAGCCCGCGGCTTCTCGATCGGCCATCAGGGCTTCGAGGTCGGCGTGGTCAGCGTGGCCGCCCCGATCCGTGCGCCCAATGGGAAGCCGATCGGATGCATCGCCGTTGCGGCTCCGACGGTGCGTGTCGGCAAGACCGCCCTGCAGGCCTTGGGTGCCGAGGCCGTCGCCACGGCCGAGGTCATCTCGGAAAAATATTACGGTCTGGAACGGCCCGCTGAAACCAATGCTCGTCTCGGGAGGACTGCCTGATGAGAGTGGCGGTCTCGGCGCCCAGAATACTCGTCATCGGAACGGGCGACACCAAATCGGACGAGCTGCAATTCATGGCCTCCGTCATCCGGGAAGCGGGCGGACACCCTGCCATGGTCGATGTCAGCATCCTGGGCGATCCGCCCTATCCCCCCGATCATTCCAGGCACGATATCGCCACGGCTGCCGGTACCTCCATCGATGCCATCATCGCCAGCGGGGACGAAAACAGCGCGATGGCCCTGATGGCACAGGGGGCGGCAGCCCTCGTCCTCGACCTCTACCGAGCCGGCAAGGTGGATGGCATCATCGCGCTCGGCGGCTCGATGGGCACCGACCTCGCCCTCGACGTATCCGCTGTCCTGCCGGTGGGCGTTCCCAAATTCGTCGTCTCGACGATCGCCTACTCCCACCTCCTTCCGCCCGAGCGCATCGCACCGGACCTGATGATGATCCTGTGGGCTGGCGGCCTCTACGGTCTCAGCGGCATTTGCTGTTCCGTGCTCTCGCAGGCCTGCGGCGCCGTGGTCGGCGCGGCCCGACATGGCCGGAAGCCGGATTCCGCGCGTCCCCTGATCGGCATGACGTCCCTCGGCTCCACCTGCCTCAAATATATGAAGCATCTCAAGCCCGAGCTGGAACGGCGCGGCTATGACGTCGCGGTGTTCCATGCCACCGGCATGGGCGGACGCGCCTTCGAGGCGGTCGCTGAGAAGGGTGGCTTTGCGGCGGTGTTCGATTTCTGCATCCAGGAAGTCAGCAACCACCATTACGGCAGCATCGTCACCTCCGGTCCCGACCGCCTGGAGAATGCCGGGCGCGCCCGCATTCCCCAGATCGTCGCCCCGGGCGCCGTCGACATGGTGGACCTGCCATCCTGGCGCGAGCCGCCGCCCATCCTGGCGGACCGCCCCTATCACGCCCATAACCGCCTGATCGGCTCGGTGACCGCCTCCCCCGAGGGCCGGCGCGAGATCGCCCGGGTGATCGCCGCAAAGCTCAAGCGGGCCGCCGGGAGAACCGCCTTCCTGCTGCCGATCGAGGGATTGCAGGAATGGGACAAACCGGGCGAGCCCCTGCACGATCCGGCCGGCCACGCCGCCTTTGTGGATGAAATCCGCAAGGCCCTGCCCCCGAGCGTCACCCTTCGCGAGATCAACGCCCACATCAACGCGCCGCAATTCTCGGACGTCGCGCTCGCGCTCTTCGACGAATGGGTGGCCGAGGGCATCGTACCGGAGGGACGGCCATGACCGGCGAGCGCGCCCTCATCCTCGATTTCGGTGGGGTGGTGACCCGCACCCTGTTCGAAACGCACGATGTCACAGAGCGCACCCTCGGCCTGGCGCCTGATACGCTTACCTGGCGCGGCCCCTTCGCCCCGGAGACCGATCCGCTCTGGGTCTCGATGCAACGCCAGGAGATCAGCGAGCGCGACTACTGGCTCACACGAGCCGGCGAGGTCGGCCGCATGGTCGGCGAAGACTGGACGGATATGCAGACTTTCGTGCGCCGGGCCCGCGGCGCCGAACCCGAGCTGGTGCTGCGCCCGGAAGCGCGCGAGGCCATCCTGCAGGTGAAGGCAGCGGGGCTGAAGCTCGCCATCCTCTCCAACGAACTCGACCTGTTCTACGGCGTCGAATTCCGCCAGCGCTTTCCCCTGATCGACCGCTTCGATGTCATCGTCGATGCCACCCATACCGGCATTCTGAAACCGGATGCGCGCGCCTATGAGCAGGTCCTCGCCGAGCTCGACCTGCCCCGCGAGGCTTGTGTCTTCGTCGACGACCAGCTCAAGAACATCGAAGGCGCCAGAGCAGTGCGCCTGCCCCATGTCCATTTCGACGTCACCCGGCCGTCCCAGGGCTATGCCCAGGCTCTGGCCATGCTCGGCATTTGAATTTGAAGAGGAATGAACGATGCGTGAGACCAATTTCCTGATCGAGAACAATGCACGCCAGCTCTGGCATCCGATGGCGCATCCGGCCGACATGCAGGCCAATCCGCCGCGCATCATCACCTCGGCCAGGGGCGTCGAGATCACCGATATCCACGGCAAGACGGTGCTGGACGGCGTCGGTGGCCTCTGGAACGTCAATCTGGGCTATTCCTGCGACCCGATCAAACAGGCGATCAAGGACCAACTCGACGAACTGCCCTATTACTCGACCTTCCGGGGCACCACCAACGCGCCCTCGATCGAGCTCGCCTATGAGCTGGCGGAGTGGTTTAAGCCGGACGGACTCAGCCGCGCCTTCTTCACCTCCGGCGGTTCGGATTCGGTGGAAACCTGCCTGCGTCTGGCGCGGCAATATCACCGGGTCAGCGGCCAGCCCGAGCGTACCAAGTTCATCGCGCTGAAGAAGGGCTATCACGGCACCCATTTCGGCGGCGCCTCCGTCAACGGCAACCAGCATTTCCGCCGCAACTACGAGCCTTTGTTGCCGGGCGTATACCACCTGCCGGCACCTTGGCCCTACCGTAATCCGTTCGGGACCAGCGATGGCGCCGAGATCACGGCGGCGATCGGCCGGCTGTTCGAAGAGGAAATCGCCTTCCAGGGCGCCGATACCATCGCTGCCCTGATCCTCGAGCCCGTGCTCGGCTCCGGCGGCATCATCGTGCCGCATGAGAACTTCCTGCCGCTGATGCGCGAGATCTGCGACCGGCACGGCATTCTCCTGATCGCCGACGAGGTGATCACGGCCTTCGGCCGCACCGGCGCCTGGACCGGCTCGCGCCTGTGGGGCATCAAGCCCGATTTGATGTCCACAGCCAAGGCGATCACCAACGGCTATTTCCCCTTCGGCGTGGCGATGATCTCGGAGACGATCGCTCAGGCCTTCGAGAGCAACAAGAACACGCTCGCTACCATCAGCCATGGCTACACCTATTCCGGCCACCCCATCGGCGCGGCGGCGGCGATCGCCACGCTGAAGGAAATTCGCCGGCTCGACGTCGCCGCCAACGCCGCCGCCCGCGGCGCGGAACTGGGCCAAGGGCTCGAAAACCTCAAGGCCAGGCACGAACTGGTTGGTGACGTGCGCGGCATCGGCCTGATGTGGGCGCTCGAACTGGTCGGCGACCGCGCCAAGAAGACGCCGGCCGCCAAGGATGTGGTGCAGAAGGTGCAGGACGTCGCCTATGAGGCCGGCGTGCTGGTGCGCACCTCCGGCGCCAATGTCATCATCTCGCCGCCGCTGGTGATCAGCGCCGAGGACGTCGCGCGCATCGTTGCCGCCCTCGATGCCGGGCTGGCCGCGGCGGGAGGACGCTGAGATGGCCGGCAATGCCGCTCTGCTCGCGCGCCGCGAAAGGCTGCTCGGGCGCAACATGTCGCTGTTCTACCAGGAGCCGGTGCATCTGGTGCGCGGCGAAGGCGTCTGGCTCTGGGATGATGAGGGCCGGCGCTATCTCGACTGCTACAACAACGTGCCGCATGTCGGCCATTGCCACCCGCGCGTGGTCGAGGCGATCACGCGCCAGGCTTCGACGCTCAACACGCATACACGCTATCTGCATGAGGAAATCCTCGACTATGTCGAACGCCTGACCGCGACCTTCGACACCAACCTGAACGCGGCGATCCTCACCTGTACCGGCAGCGAGGCCAATGACGTCGCTTTGCGCATGGCGCAGGCAATGACCGGCCGGATCGGGGTGATTGCCACCGACCACACCTATCACGGCAATACCGCGGCGGTATCGCAGCTCTCCACCCGCATGCCGCCTGTCGGCGGCTTCGGTGGCCATGTCCGCCACGTGCCAGCGCCGGACAGCTACCGTCCGCTGGGCGGCGTACCGGGCGAGGCTTTCGCGGTGGCCTTCGCCACCAAGATCGAGGAGGCGATCGCCTCGCTGGAGGCGAGCCCGCACGGCTTTTCCGCCCTGATCATCGATCCCTTCTTCGCCAATGAAGGCTTTCCCGATCTGCCCCGGGGCTTTCTGGACCGGACGGTCTCAGCCGTGCGCAAGGCCGGCGGACTCGTCATCGCCGACGAGGTCCAGCCCGGCTTCGGCCGAACGGGCAGCCATATGTGGGGCCACCAGCGCGCCGGCTTCCTTCCCGATATCGTCACTTTGGGCAAGCCCATGGCCAATGGCCATCCGGTCGGCGGCGTGGTCGCCAACATCGATACGCTGAACACCTTCCGCAAGGCCTTCCGCTACTTCAACACCTTCGGCGGCAATCCTGTTTCCTGCGCCGCGGCGATGGCGGTGCTCGACGTGATCGAGGAAGAAAGGCTGATCGAGAACGCTAGCACCGTCGGTGCCCATGCGCGCGCCGGCTTCGAGCGTCTCGCAGGCAAGCATGCCCTCATCGGCGACATCCGCGGCAGCGGCCTGTTCATGGGCACCGAATTCGTACTGGATCGCTCGACCAGGGCACCGGCTCCCGATCTCGCCACCCGCATCGTCAACGCCATGCGGGAGCGCGGCGTGCTGATGGGCAAGATCGGCGTGCATCAATGCGCCACCAAGATCCGCCCGCCCATGCCGTTCTCCAAGGAACATGCCGATCTGATGCTGTCGACCCTCGACGATGTGCTGTCGGGTCTGTGAGGCGGTGATGATGGGCGATCCGGCGCAAGAACTGAAGAACACGCTGTTTGAGCGAGCCAGCGAAGCGCTGCAGCATTGGCCGGCGCCGGCCCAGCAGCCGCAACTCCTCAAATATCGGGAGAATGCGGTTTTCCGTGTCGTCCTCGCCGATGGCCGGCCGGCGGCTTTGCGGCTGCACCGGGCGGGCTATCACGACGAGGCAGCACTGCAATCGGAATTGGCCTGGATGACGGCCCTGCGGCAGGGCGGCCTGGCGGTACCCGCCACCATTCCGTCCGAGGATGGGCACCCCCTGGTCACACTGCCAGCCACTCACCGTTTTGCTGCCCAACATGCCGACATCGTCAGCTGGATCGACGGCGTGCCGCTCGGCCAAACGGGAATGCCCCTGGCGCAGCCACCGGAAAAACAGGCCGAGCTTTTCTTTAGGATCGGCCAGGCCATGGCCACCATGCACGATCTCGCCGATGGCTGGCAGCGGCCATCCGGTTTCCATCGGCCAGCCTGGGATATCGAAGGGCTGGTGGGCGAGCAGCCGCTCTGGGGACGGTTCTGGGATTGTCCGGGCCTTTCGCCACGGGAAAGCGAAGCTCTTGCCAAGCTGCGGATCAGGCTCCGCCAGGCCCTCGACAGCCACGCCCCTTGCCTCGACTACGGCCTCATCCATGCCGACCTCGTGCGCGAGAACGTCTTCATGACCAATGGCGGCGTGGCCTTCATCGATTTCGACGATTGCGGCCACGGCTACCGCCTGTTCGACCTTGCCACGGCGCTGCTGAAGAACCGGCGCGAGCCGGCTTATCCGGCCATCGAGCAGGCGCTGGTCGCCGGCTATCGCAGCCGCCGCGGCCTCAGCGAGGAGGCGCTGGCGGCCCTGCCGCTCTTCCTCCTCTTGCGGAGCCTGACCTATATCGGCTGGCTGGCGCAACGGCCTGAGACCCCCGACGCCGCCGAACGCCTGTCGCGTTATCTGAAAGAAAGCTTTCAACTGGCCGAGACTGTGCAAATCGACCCTTGACACGGTTCACAATTTTATTAACATGTTAATTAAATAGATCGGGAAACGCCAAGGCCATGCCGCACCTCACCGTGGAATATTCCGGCAATCTCGAAGGGCGCGTCGAGATCGGCGCGCTCTGCGACCGGCTGCACGCCGCCATTCTGGCCACGGGGCTCTTCGAGCTCGGCGCCATTCGCGTTCGGGCCTTGAAGGCGGACCATTTCACCATAGCCGACCGCCTGCCCGAGAACGGCTTCGTCGACCTCAACTTCCGCATCGGCCACGGCCGCAGTGCCGATGAAAAGAAGCGTACGGGCGAGGCCCTGTTCGCCGCGGCGGGCGAGGTGCTCGCTGCCTTGTTCGCAACCCCTCATTTCGCGCTTTCGCTGGAGATCCGGGAAATCGACCCGGAGCTGAGCTGGAAGCGCAATGCCATCCATCCGCGCCTTCGCGGCAAATAGCCTGCGCGACGGCCGCCCCCGATCACCGAGAGATCCATTCATGTCGACACTGCAGGAAAACCTGGCCAAGGCCGAAGCCTATCTGGCTCGTTTCAAGGGCATGGTCGTGCCCAACCGCATTGGCGGCGAAGACGTCGCAGCAGCCGATGGCGCGACCTTCGAGACGATCTCGCCGATCGATCTGAAGTCGCTGGCCCGCGTGGCGCGCGGCTCGGGCGCCGATGTCGATCGCGCCGCCAAGGCGGCCAAGGCGGCTTTCGCCGAATGGGCGGCCATGCCGGGCGGGGCTCGCAAGAAGCTCCTGCACAAGATCGCCGATGCCATCGTGGCGCGCGCCGAGGAAATCGCCTTCGTCGAATGCATGGATACCGGCCAGGCCTTGAAATTCATGGCCAAGGCAGCCTTGCGCGGCGCCGAGAATTTCCGCTTCTTCGCCGACCGGGCACCCGAGGCCCGTGACGGCAAATCCCTGCGTGCCGAGGGCCAGTTCAACGTCACCACGCGCGTGCCGATCGGACCAGTGGGCATCATCACCCCCTGGAACACACCCTTCATGCTGTCGACCTGGAAGATCGCACCGGCCCTCGCCGCCGGTTGTACCGTCGTGCACAAGCCGGCCGAATTCTCGCCGCTGACGGCAAGGCTGCTGGTCGAGATCGCCGAGGAGGCCGGATTGCCCAAGGGCGTGTGGAACCTCGTCAATGGCTTTGGCGAGGATGCCGGCCGCGCCCTCACCGAACATCCCCTGATCAAGGCGATCGGCTTCGTGGGCGAGAGCCGCACCGGCGCGATGATCATGCGGCAGGGCGCCGAAACCCTGAAGCGCGTGCATTTCGAACTGGGCGGCAAGAACCCCGTGATCGTCTTCGCCGATGCCGATCTCGAACGCGCGGCAGACGCTGCCGTCTTCATGATCTATTCGCTGAACGGCGAGCGCTGCACCTCCTCCTCGCGCCTGCTCGTCGAGGAGAGCATCTACGACAGGTTCACCGCACTGATCGCCGAGAAGGCCAGCCGGATCAAGGTCGGCCATCCGCTCGATCCGGAAACGGTGGTCGGGCCGCTGATCCACCCGGTGCATGAGAAGAAGGTGCTCGACTATATCGCCATCGGCCAGGCCGAAGGTGCCAAGGTGGCCGCGGGGGGCACCAAGGTCGAGGGACCGGGCGGGGGATGCTATGTCTCGCCGACCTTGTTTACGGGTGCCAACAACCGTATGCGCATCGCTCAGGAAGAGATCTTCGGACCGGTGCTGACGGCGATCCCCTTCACCGACGAGGACGAAGCCCTGGCCCTGGCCAACGACGTCCAATACGGCCTGGCGGGCTATCTGTGGACCGCCGACCTCGGCCGGGCCCTGCGCTTCACCGACCATCTCGAAGCCGGGATGATCTGGGTCAATTCGGAGAATGTGCGCCACCTGCCCACGCCCTTCGGCGGGGTCAAGAATTCCGGCATCGGCCGCGACGGCGGCGACTGGTCCTTCGACTTCTACATGGAGACGAAGAACATCGCCTTCGCGACCAAGCCCCACGCCATCACGAAGCTGGGCGGCTGATTGACCGCTCACCAGAAATACACCGTCATCCCCTGCCAAGCCACTCGCGAGCGCAGCGAGAGAGGGCGAGGAGAAGGGGATCAGGGGCTCAATGGCTCAACTTACGGCCCCTGGATCCCCTTCCCGCCACCTGCGGTGGTGCTGTCGCCCCAATTTGCAGCGCAAGTTGGGCTGAGGATGACGCCTCAAACCGGTACTTCATGAATAGGCCCCAGGCCTGGCCGTCATAGAATACAGCCCGCCCCTCGATGGGAGCGGGCGGGAGGAAGATCCGATGCCCCTACCCCAACCTGTTCTCCATCCACCCTTCAACATCGTCAGGCTCAGCCATGTCGAACTCGCCGTGACGGATCTGGCCAAGTCGCGCGCCTTCTATGTCGACATTCTCGGCCTGCAGGTGACCGACGAGACATCGGACACCATCTATCTCAGGGCGATGGAGGAGCGCGGCCATCATTGCATCGTCCTCAAAAAGGCCGAGACCGCCGAGGCGCGCGACCTCGGTTTCAAGGTCTATTCGGAGGACGACCTCGACAGGGCGGCACATTTCTTCAAAGGCAGAGAGCTGCCGGTCGAATGGATCGAGCGCCCCTACCAGGCCAGGACCTTCCGCACCCGCGATCCGCAGGGCATTCCGCTCGAATTCTATGCCCAGATGGAGCGCCTGCCGCCCATCCACCAGAAATACGCGCTCTATCGTGGCGTCAAGCCGCTGCGCATCGACCACTTCAACTGCTTCTCGCCCAATGTCGACGAGGCCGTGGCCTTCTACAACGAGATCGGCTTTCGCGTCACCGAATATACCGAGGACGAAGAAACCGGCCGGCTCTGGGCGGCCTGGACCCATCGCAAGGGCGGCGTGCACGACATCGCCTTTACCAATGGCCGCGGGCCGCGCCTGCATCACACCGCCTTCTGGGTGCCGACCCCCCTCAACATCATCGACCTGCTCGATCTGATGGCGACGTCGGGATGGGTTGCCAATATCGAGCGCGGTCCCGGGCGCCATGGCATCTCCAATGCCTTCTTCCTCTATATTCTCGATCCGGACGGGCATCGCATCGAGATCTATTGTTCCGACTACCAGACGGTCGATCCCGATCTGGAGCCGATCAAATGGGACCTCAAGGATCCGCAGCGCCAGACTCTGTGGGGAGCCCCCGCCCCCAAATCCTGGTTCGAGCATGGCAGTCCCTTCGCCGACACGCCCATCATCGACCCCATCCTCAAGGCCCAGCCGATCATCGCCCCCTGATCGCCAGTTTGGGCATCGCTGCCCCGGAACCAACGAAACGGAGCGTGTTCTGTCCTGAATGCACTCCGCCCTGCACTGTCAAGGAGACGATTGTGACCGACAGGCCCCGTTTTGCCGCCTTCTCCCATCAGGGAGCCCTGAAATACGGCCTTGCGAAGGGCGAGGGCATCATCAACCTGTCGAAGCGCCATGGCGAGCGCTGGCCGAGCTTGCGGGAGGTGATCGAAGCCGGCGCCCTGGCACAACTCGCCGAGGAAGCAGTATCGCTAACCCCCGATTATGCCCTTTCGGACATCACCTTCGAAATTCCGATCCCTGCCCCGGAGAAGCTGATCTGCGTGGGCGTGAACTTTCCCGACCGCAACGAGGAATACAAGGACGGCCAGGCCGCGCCGGCCAACCCCTCCCTCTTCATCCGTTTTCCGCGCTCCTTCACCGGCCACGGCCAGCCGCTGATCCGCCCGCCCGAAAGCCCGCAGCTCGATTATGAGGGCGAGATCGTCATCGTCATCGGCAAGGGTGGCCGGCGCATAGCCGAGACCGAAGCGCTCGACCACATCGCCGCGTTGTCGCTGTGCAACGAAGGCACGATCCGCGACTGGGTGCGCCACGCCAAGTTCAACGTCACCCAGGGCAAGAATTTCGATCGCACCGGTTCGATCGGCCCCTGGCTCGTCCCCTATATGGACAGCACCCAGCTTGCCGACATCGAACTCACGACCTGCGTCAATGGCGAGATTCGCCAGAAGGACCGGACCAGCCGGATGATCTTCTCCTTCACCCGGATCATCGCCTATGTCTCGACCTTCACCACGCTGGTTCCCGGCGACGTGATCGTCACGGGCACGCCGACCGGGGCCGGCGCGCGCTTCGATCCGCCGATCTGGCTCAAGCCCGGCGACGTCGTCGAGGTCAGCGCCGAGGGTCTCGGCACCCTCAGCAACACGATCGCCGACGAGGTCTGAGATGATGACAGCAGCTGAAATCGAAGCCGCCGCGGAAAGCCTGGACGAGGCCGAGCGCACCCGCATCCAGACCGGCCTCCTCTCCCTCAAGCATCCCGGTATCGACATAGCCGACGCCTATGCGATCCAAGCCCGCTGGGTGAGCAGGAAGATCGATCGCGGCGCCAGGGTGATCGGCTGGAAGATCGGCCTTACCTCCAAGGCGATGCAGTCTGCGCTGAACATCGACATTCCCGATTCCGGCGTGTTGTTCGACGATATGCTGTTCGAGGACGGCGCCACCATCCCAGCCGACCGCTTCATCCAGCCGCGCGTCGAGGCCGAACTCGCCTTCGTGATGAAGGCACCGCTTCGGGGGCCACGCGTCACCGTCTTCGACGTGCTTGAAGCCACCGACTATGTCACCCCCGCCCTCGAAATCCTCGATACACGCATTCTTCGCGTCGATCCCGAGACCGGGAAGGCCCGCACCATCTTCGATACCATCTCCGACAACGCCGCCAATGCCGGCATCGTCACCGGTGGTCGAGCGATGCGACCGGATCAGGTCGATCTGCGCTGGATCGGTGCCATCGTCACGCGCAACGCCGAGGTCGAGGAGACCGGCCTCGGCGCCGGTGTGCTCAACCAGCCGGCGCGAGGCATCGCCTGGCTCGCCAACCGGCTGGCCGAGTATGGTCAGGGCATCGAGGCCGGACAGATCGTGCTCGCCGGCTCCTTCATCCGTCCCATCGAGGCGCGGCATGGCGACACGATCCACGCCGATTTCGGCCCCTATGGTTCAGTGAGCATCTATTTCGCCTGAGAGCAGAAATGCCCCGAGATTGGAGGGCCGATCTCCTCAGCCCCATCAAGAGATGGAGCGGGATCGACCGTCTTGGAAACCTCGCGCGCGATTGAAGGCGAAGATGGTCGATCTGGAGATCGACCCTCCAGGTTGCGTATTTCAATCCCCGAACAGCTCCAGCAGGCTCGCCACCTCGAGATCGGGGGTCACATCCGGCCGGGCGGCAGCCACCACGCCGGTCGTGACCAACACGGAACGCATGCCCGCCCGCTTGCCGGCCAGTATGTCGGTGGCGATCTGGTCGCCGATCATGATCGTCCCCTCGCGCGGCGTGCCGAGAAAGCCGAGCGCCTCTTCGATCATCAGCGGCTCGGGCTTGCCCACTACGATCGGCCAGCAGGACGGCACCGCCGCCTGGACGGCCGCCATCAGCACGCCGACGCAGGGCTCGAAGCCCCTCTCGACCGGAGCCAGCATGTCGGGATTGGTCACCACCACCGCGGCTCCGCCGAGTGCCGCGCGCACCGCCGTGCTCAGCTTGGCATAGCTGAGCTGATAGTCGAAGCCGAGCACCACGACCTCGGCATCGTCCCCCGCCGGGGTGAAGCCCGCCGCCTCCAGCGCTGCGAATAAGGGCTGTTCGCCGATGGCAAAGACCCGCGCCCCCGCAGGCCAGCGCCGGCGCATCAGGCTGGCGGTAGCCGAGACCGCGCAGAAGACCTGCCCGGGCTCGGCGACAATGCCCATCCGCGTCAGCTTAGCGGCGAAATCATCAGCCGATTTCGTGGCGTTGTTGGTGACGAAGGCGTAGGGAATGCCGTCGGCATGCCAGCGCCGGAAGGCCTCGACAGCATCGGGAATCGGGCTGTCGCCACGATAGGCCACCCCATCGAGATCCGAAACGATCCCCTTCAGACTCATGGATTGGAATGACGGCATCGACGAGGTTCCCTGACACGATTCGGCCGGGATCATAGGCTGGCCTGGTACACAGCGGCCATTGCCTGAACTCCTGCATTCCTGTGCCCGTAACCACCCCGCGCAGAGTCCGGTTTTCCATGCCTCTTGATTGGGCATGGCGCGAGAAGGGTCAGCAATGGAATCGTGGAGCTGTAGGCATCAGGCTCCGGCGCCATCTGGTCTAGAGTTTCATCACCCACCAACGACAAGGTGGGACGGCTCGGCACTGCGTCGGATCGGAAGGCGAGCCCGAAAAACTTCTGCGCCCCCATTCAGAGGAACGAGAGATGATCAACCGCAGAGACCTTATGCTGGGCGCGCTGGCTGGAGCCGGCGCCTTCGGCTTCGGCCGCGTCAACCCCGACTTCCTGGTCAGTTCGGCCTTCGCCGCCGAAGGCCGGTCCCTGCGCTTCCTCGGCGCCGAGGCGCTGACCGGCAATTGGGACCCGACCACGCATACCAATCTCGGCCAGCTCATCGTCGAGGGTTTCGTGTTCGGCTATCTCACCCGGGCACCGATGAAGCCCGACAATCCGGAAGAACTGGTGTTCGAACTGGCTGAGTCCCTCAAGCCGATCGACACCTACACGCTGGAAGTGAAGCTGCGCAAAGGCGTGAAGTTTCACGACGGCACGCCCTTCACCTCGGCAGACGTCAAGGCCACCTATGAATATGGCTCGCAGCCCGACAGGCCGGCGCAATGGTATCCGGGCCAGGTCAAGGTCGACATCGTCGACGAGCACACCTGCCATATCAACACCAAGGACTATGGCTATCCGGCTGCGCTCTATTACTACCTCTCGTCCTTCCTGCCGATCATGGCCGCCAAGGACATCGCCAACAAGGCACAGCTCTCGACCCGCATGAACGGCACCGGCCCGTTCAAATATGTCGACCAGAAGGGCGACACAACCATCCTGGCCGCCAATACCGATTTCATATTCGGCGCGCCCAAGATCCCCGGCGTCGAATATCATTTCGTCGGCGACACCACGACACGCACTTTGTCCCTGCTCAACGGCCAGGCCGACATCATCGAGCGCCTGGAACAGGAGCAGGTCGACACCATCGCCAAGGACGACCGTTTCGCCATCCACAAGGCTGTTTCGGTGGAGAACAAATATCTGTTCTTCCGCTGCTCCAAGAAGCCCTTCGACGATCCGCGCATCCGCCTCGCCGCCTGCCACTCGATCGACCGCAAGCAGGTGCTCGAGGTCCTCGGCGTTTCCGGCACCTTCTCCAAGGCCCATATCTCGCCTGTTAAGTTCGGCTACACCGAAGTGGCCGACTATCCCGAATATGATCCGGACAAGGCCCAGGCCCTGCTGGCCGAGGCGGGCTTCCCCAAGGGCGAGGGCCTGCCGGAACTGACCTATTACTCCTCGGTCGGCTTCTATCCGAAGACCAAGGAATATGCCGAATTGATCACCGGCATGCTGGAGGAACAGGGCTTCAAGGTGAACCTGCAAACCCTGGAAGTCGCGGCCTGGGGCAATCTGCTCTACGACAAGCCCGGCGGCGGTGAAGGCAACATGATCGACTGCGGCTGGTGCACGGGCTCGCCCGAGCCGGACCTGGTGATCCGCACCCATTTCCATTCCTCCTCCAAGCGCATCACCGGCATCGTCGACAAGGAGATCGATGCGGTACTGGACAAGGAGCGCAACGCCGCCTCGATCGAGGAGCGCAAGAAAATCCTGCAGACGGAAACCCTGCCGACCATCGCGCGCAAGGCGCCGGCGCTGGCCCTGTTCACCTCGGTGTTCATCCACGCCTACTCCAAGAAGCTCGACGGTCTCTACATCTACCCGAACGGCATGCAGGACATGAGCAAGGCAAACCTGGCCTGAGCCGCAAGGGACTGGAGCCGGTCCCCCCGGCCGGCTCCTCTTTTTCCAGGCGGTGCGGGATCGTTGCCGATGCTGATTGTCGAATTCCTGATCAAGCGGATCGCCCAGGGCCTGCTCATCGTGGCCCTGACGTCGCTGATCATCTTCACGCTGCTGCGCGTGGTTCCGGGCGACCCGGTCCGCCTGATCGTGGGTGGCATGGCGCCGGATAATGTCGTCGAAGAAGTCGCCACCAAGATGGGCCTGCGCGATCCGATCATCGTGCAATATGGCCGCTACATGGTAGGCCTCGCCAAGGGCGATCTCGGCCAATCCTATATCAGGCCGCGCAGCGGCGGTGTCGCGGCAGGCGGGCAATATGTCGACCCGACCAAGGCCGAGATGGCACCGGTGGCCAGCCTCATCCTCGAACGCCTGCCGCTGACCCTGCAGCTCGCCGGTGTCGCCCTGGTCTTCGCGTTGCTGATCTCCTTTCCGATCGGGCTCGCGGGCGGGCTCAACCAACACGGCTGGCCGAATGCGCTAGCCTTCGGCGTGCAGTCGCTGTTCGTCTCCATCCCGAATTTCTGGCTCGCCATCGTGCTGATCCTGTTCCTGTCGGTGAAGCTCGATTGGCTACCGGCACTCGGGTACAAGGGCTTCAGCTATGTGCTGCTGCCGGCCTTCGTGCTGGCGGTGGAGATCTCGCCCTTCATCATCCGCACCCTGACCACCTCGCTGGGCGAGGTGATGCAGGCGCCCTTCATCGACGAAGCCCGCGTACGCGGCCTGTCGCGCCGGCGCATCGTCTATTCCCATGCCCTGCGCAACGCCTCGGTGCCCCTGGTCAACCTGCTCGGCATCCAGCTCTCCACCCTGATCGGCGGCGTGCTGGTGATCGAATACATCTTCGACTATCCGGGCCTGGGCAATCTCACCGTGGTCTCGGTGCTCGGCCGCGATTTTCCAGTGATCCAGGGCATCGCCATCACCACCAGCGCCGTCTTCGTCTTCATCAACATCCTGGTCGATCTCGTGGCCTATCTCATCGACCCCCGCGTGGAGATCTGAGCATGAGTATCGTGACCAGCGACGCCGTGCCCGTCCATGAACGGGCCCAGTCGATCAGCCGGCGCATCCTGGCCAGCGCCTGGGCCATGCCGAGCTTTCGCGTCGGCCTGTTCGTCTTCCTGGCGCTGCTCCTCGTCTCGGCAATCTATCCCGAGCTCTCCTCTATCTCCGCCACCAAGATGGTGGTGAAGGACAAGTTCATTCCGCCGCTGTTCATGGGCGAGAAGTGGACCTGGCTCCACCCGCTCGGCACCGACCAGCTCGGCCGCGACATGCTGCTGCGCTGCCTGATCGGCCTGCGCTATTCGCTGCTGATCGGTATCGTCACCGTGGCGCTGGTCTTCCTGATCGGCTGCGGGCTCGGCCTGCTCGCCGGCTTCAAGGGCGGCTGGTGGGATACCGTCATCATGCGCATCACCGACGCGCAGCTCTCGATCCCGATGATCATCCTGGCCATCACCATCCTGGGCGTGACCAAGCCCGAAGTGCACACCATCATCATCGTGCTGGCTCTGTCCGGCTGGCCGCTCTATGCCCGTGTCGCCCGCAGCGCCGCCGTCACCGAGCGCGGCAAGGAATATGTCCGCGGCCTGCGGGTGCTCGGCGCCGGCGACTGGCGCATCCTCCTGCTCTATGCCGCGCCGAACATCCTGCCGCCGATTGCCTTCGTCGCCGTGCTGGACGTCGCCCGCATGATGATCTTCGAGGCGATCCTCGGCTTTCTCGGCCTCGGCATCCAGCCGCCGACGCCGAGCTTTGGCTCGATCATTTCCGACAGCCGCAAATATCTCATCAATGCCTGGTGGATCGCCACCAGCCCCGGCGTGTTCCTGGCCCTGGCGCTGACATCGATCAACCTGATGGGATCCGCCCTCGAAAAGGCGCGCAACAAGATCTATGGAGGCGCCTGAGATGGACAATTCCCCGATCCTGGAAACCCGCCATCTCACTGTCGGCTCGCCGCGCGACGAGGCGCCGGTGCTCGACGACATCGCGCTCACGCTCCACAGCGCCGAGATCTTCGGCATCTATGGCGAGAGCGGCGCCGGCAAGACGGTGCTCAGCCGTGCCCTCGCCAACTG
Organism: Labrys sp. HAY1-8F; assembly: GCF_056754975.1. Classification (NCBI taxonomy): domain Bacteria; kingdom Pseudomonadati; phylum Pseudomonadota; class Alphaproteobacteria; order Hyphomicrobiales; family Xanthobacteraceae; genus Labrys; species Labrys sp. HAY1-8F. The sequence continues at coordinate 788,930 of NZ_JBPGWZ010000001.1, forward strand.
GCTGCCCGAGAGCCTGGCTTATCGCCGCGGCTCGGTGCTGTTCGCAGGAAAGGACGTCACCACGGATTCCGCCGGCAACAGTTTCATCGTCGGCCGCGACATCGCCTATATCGGTTCCAAGCCCCAGAGTTCGCTCGATCCGACCCAGCCGGTCGGCGTGCAGATCTGCGAAAAGCTCCGCAGTGTGCGCCCGGCCTGGAGCAGGAAGGAATGCCACGAGCGTGTCATCCAGCTGCTCGGCGAGGTACGCATCCCCTCCCCGAGGGAGCGCTACTGGGAATACCCGTCCAAATTCTCCGGCGGCATGATGCAGCGTGCCATGATCGTCGACGCGATCTGCGCCGAGCCGGCCGTTCTGATCGCCGACAACATCACCCAGCCGCTCGACGTCACCATCGCCGCCCAGATCGTGGCACTGCTGCATGATCTCTGCCAACGCCACAAGATGGCGACGATCTACCTGTCGTCGTCGCTGGCGACGCTCGGCCAGTTCGGCGGGCGCACGGCCGTGCTGCACCAGGGGCGCCTGGTGGAAGAGCAGCCCTTCTCCGAGTTGATGCGGATGCCGCAGGACGACTACACCCGCCGCGCTATCGCCAGCGTGCCACGCATCTGGTCGACAAGCGAACAGCCGCTCTCGCGCCGCAACGAGGCCGACGCGCCGCTGATGCGGGTGGCTGACGCTCATCGCACCTATCTCGCCCGCAAGCGCGGCACCTTCAACACCTATCGCCATATCCAGGCGGTGCGTGGCGTCAGCTTCGACATCCTGCCGCGCGAGAATTTCGGCATCGTCGGCGAATCCGGTTGCGGCAAGTCGACCTTGACCCGCCTGCTCGCCTGGCTGGAAGCGCCCGACAAGGGCGACATCATCCTTGGTGGCGTCTCGCTGCGCACCCTTTCCGCCCGTGAGCTGCTCGCCAAGCGCGGCGAGTTCCAGCTGCTGCTGCAGGATCCTTACAACGCCCTGCCCCCACGCACGACGGTGGGGCGGATGATCGAGGAAAGCCTGCTGATCCGCGGCAGCCATAGCGGCAAAGCACTGCGCGAGCGCGTATTCGCCGCCATGCAGGAGGTCGGCCTATCGCCCCGCCTCTATGACGAATTGCCCAATGCCTTGTCCACCGGCGAACGCCAGCGCATCTCGATCGCCCGCGCCCTCGTGCTCTCGCCCAGGCTGCTGATCCTCGACGAAACCCTGTCCGCCCTCGACCAGCGCGAACAGGCCAAGCTCATTGAGCTGTTCTCCAGCCTGCAGGAGAAGAACGATCTTACCTATGTCTTCATCTCCCATGACCTCGCCATGGTCCGGAAGGTGTGCACCCGCATCGCGGTGATGTATCTGGGCGAAATGGTCGAGATCGCCGACAATCACGATCTCTTCTTCGAGCCGCAGCATCCCTACACCAAGGCCCTGCTCTCAGCTGCGCCGACCCTGGAGGAAAAGCCTTTCGATCCGCAGGACTATCTGCTCGAAGGCGAACCGCCGAGCCCCATCGACATCCCGCCCGGCTGCAGCTTCGCTTCCCGCTGCCCCAAGGCTTTCGGGCGCTGCCGCACCGAGACACCCGCGTTGAGAGAACACCGCCCGGGCAGCTTCGCCGCCTGTCATTTGCTCGATGCGGAGGCGGGAGAAAAGTCGGCAGCGGCATAATAGAACGATTAGTCTGGAATAAAGCGCAACCAGCCTTCTCCACGAAGTGGGGAAGGTGGCCCGGCGAAGCCGGGTCGGATGGGGTGTGGTGAGCAACTCTCCATTCTCCGAAAGCTGGCACGACGGTAGTGCCATCGCGTTGCTTTCAGCGCGCTGCCCGCCACACCCCATCCGTCATTTCTTCGAAATGACACCTTCCCCACTACGTGGAGAAGGCTGGTTGCGCTCTATTTTGTAAGGCGAACACAAGCCGCCTTGATGCGGTCGACGGCCAACTGCAAGGATCCGATCACCAGATCGTCCGGCAGGCGCAATACGCGCCACCCCTGGCGTTCCAGCCAGGCCTAGCGCTCTCGATCATAAGCCGCAGCTTCCTCATTCTCATGCGTGCGGCCATCGACCTCGATGACCAGGGCGGCCTCATGGGCAGCAAAATCCACGGTATAGGGACCTATCGGCACCTGCCGGCGGAACTTGACGCCAACGCCACCAGCTCGCAATTCCCACCACAACATGCTCTCCGACTTGGTCATCAGCCGCCGGCGTTCCCGCGCGAATTTGCGGCTGGATTGTCGATAGGAACGCGGCTCATTCATGGAGAAAGCATGAAGCGGCTACCGCCGCGATTCAAGCATCCCGCCCCTACTCCTCCGTCACCAGGCGCCAGATCACCTCCGTGAGCACTGCCAGCCCCTTGTCGAGGGAGGTCTCGTCGGTGAATTCGGCGGGGTTGTGACTGAGGCCGTCCCGGCTCGGCACGAAGATCAATGAAGCCGGCACGCACTTGTTGAGGGCAAGCGCGTCATGGCCGGCGATCGTCTTCATTTCCATCAAGGAAAAGCCCAGATCCCGGGCGACCGAAGCGGTCAGCGCTGCGCCATGTGGATCGAGCGCTGCCGTGCCGCGCTGCTCGTCGGCCGCGACCTCGACGTCGACGCCCAAGGACGCCACTGCAGCCCGCGTCTCGGCCAGAAAGCGGTCGCCGAGCCCGCGGGCGATCGCGGCATCCTCATGTCGGAACTCGAACCAGACCTGGACCCGGCTGGGCGTCACATTGGGCGAATTGGGAGAGACGGTGATGCGGGCCGCTGACGCATGGGCGCCGGTGCGGCTGAGTTCGATCAGGCAGTGGTGCAGCTCGATCGCCCTGGCAGCCGCCCGCAGGGCATCGCGGCGGCGGGCCATGCGGGTCGGGCCCGTATGTGAGGGCTCGCCATGAAAGACCAGCGACAGCTTGCGTGCCGCCCAACAGCCGGTGACGACGCCGATCTCGACCCCCTCTTCCTCCAGAAGCGGCCCCTGCTCGACGTGAAGCTCGACATAGCGCCGGGGTTCCAGGGTCAGGTCTGCGGTGCCACGATAGCCGATGGCGGTTAGCGCTTCCCCCAGGGTGACGCCAGTACCGTCGGCAAGAGCGAGGGCGGCATCGAGCGCAAGCGTGCCGGCAAAGACCGAACTGCCGGTCAGGCTCGGCTGGAAGCGGGCGCCCTCCTCGTTGGTCCAGTTGGCCAGGACGAGATTGCGCCTGGCCTTGCCCGGCTCGACGGCCGCACGCGCGGCGACCGCCTCGATCGCCAGAAGGCCCGCCAGCACGCCATAGACGCCGTCAAAACGACCGCCGGTCGGCTGGCTGTCGAGATGGGAGCCGACGACCACCGCATCCTTCGACGACGGGGCCAGGCTGGCAATGCCGAACATGTTGCCGATGGGATCGACATGCAGAGCGAGCTGGCGGCCACTGATTTCCGCCGCAAGCAGCGCACGGGCCTGCCCGTCCTCCGATGTTCCGGTCAGGCGGCAGACGCCGCCATCGGGCGTGGCGCCGATCCGCGCAAAAGTCTCCAGCAGGCTGTTCAATGTCGAGGTCATGCTCGCCTCATGCCCGGGGCTGGAGCGGCCAGTCCATGGTGATTGACCTAAGGTCCTCCAGTGCCTTGGTCACCTGCAAGACGCCGAGATCGTCGCAGCGATGGCCGATGACCTGGATTCCGATCGGCAGATGCCGATCGTCAAAGGCCGTGCAGACGGTGGAGGCAGGCTGGCCGGTCTGGTTGAACAGGGCCGTGAACACGGTATGGGCCAGCGGCACCTCCCGCGAGACGCCCGGTTCCTCGGCTGGGAAATTCACCACCGGCAAGGTCGGGGCGATCACATAGTCCCAGCCCTCGAAAGCGGCGAGCAGCACCGCTTTCATCTTCGTGATGGCGCTGAGGCTGCGAAAGAGATCCTCACCCGAATGCGAAGCCCCCTGCAGGGCCCAATCCCGCACGTATTGATTGATACCGTTGCCGTCATGTGCAGGCAGGTCGCTATATTCGACGAAGCCGCGGACCTGCAGATAGAGGTCGATGGGGGCATAGGCGTCCTGGTCCAGCGGCGAGACGAAGGGTTCGACGATAGCCCCGGCCCCCTCCAGCAACCGGCCAGCAGCCTCTACGGCTGCATGCACGGCGGATTCCGGCTTCGGCCCGAACCCCATATCGGTAAGGACGCCGATGCGCAGCCCCTTGAGGTCGCGTTCGAGATGCCGGTGATACTGCATGCCGTCGCCCGGGAAGCTCCAGGTATCGCGCTCGTCGGGACGCGTCAGCACGCTCAGCATGCGGGCGATGTCCGCGACCCGCCGTCCCATCGGGCCGGCCATGCGCATGGTGTCGGGTGGCAGATGCGGCACCCGGCCGTGGCTCGGCTTGAGCGAGGCGAGCCCGCAATGGGCCGCGGGCAGGCGCACCGAGCCGGCAATGTCGGTTCCAACAGACAGGAAGCCCATGCCGGCCGCGACCGAGGCACCGGCACCGGAGGAGGATCCGCCCGTATTCCAGGACAGGCCCCAGGGATTGCGGGTGATGCCGTGCAGCGAGCTGATGCCTGATGCCATCAACCCGCAATCGGGCATGGTCGTCTTGGCGAAGATCGGGGCGCCGGTCTCCATGAGGGCAAGGGCGGGCGGCGAATTGTAGGTCGAGGCCGGCTGGTTTCGGTTGGCGGCAATGCCGTGGGTGTAGGGCCAGCCCACCATGGCCACGCTGTCCTTGACGGTGACCGGGATGCCGTCGAGCACACCAGCGGGCGTACCGGCCCGATAGCGGGCCTCGGAGGCCCGGGCCGTGGCGAGGGCCTCGTCCGGCCGCAGGCAGAACAGCGCGTTGACAGCGGTATTGGTCGCCTCGGCGTGTTCGATCACCGTGCGCGTAACCTCGACCGGGGAAAGCTCCCCTGCCGCATAGGCGTCGACGATCTCACCGACACTCATGGCGACAAGGCTGGTGATGGACATGGAAGGCTCCCTGTTCCGGCGCGGATAGGAGCACCGGTGATACCGCTCGACCTAACGGGTTTTGGCCAAGCTCGGGTAGAGGCGCAGTCTGCCGGACAAGAAATCATGGAGCATCAGACATCCTCACCGCAGCCTTTCGCGGCGAAGATAGGATCGGGGCAATGGCTTGCGCCATAGCCTCCAAAATCACCATCGCTAGGGCAAAGTGCGTCAAACGAAACGCTCCGGCTCTAGTTCCTTGTTTCGACATGCCTTTGTGATTCCAGGCGATTTCGCAAAGGTCTTGGCGACACCACAAAGGCTCCGGGGGCCGACGACGGAATGAGTATGTTCGAGGAGGAGCGGGCACGGGCCGAGGCCCATGTCCGACAGCTGCCCGGCTGGGCAGCACGCGCGATCACGACGGAACCAGCCATACCGGTGCTTGCCTCACCGAGTTGGCGAGGCGTCGACGGCTCGCCCTGGCGGGTCCGCGACAAGGCAAGCGGCGACAGCCTGTTCGTCAAACTCATGCATCCCGACGCCGCCTTCTACATCGATGTCGCCTGCGCCTTCCAGGCGGCGCGGCAGGCCTCCGAACTCGGTATCGGTCCTCATGTCTACCTCGCGGACGAGAGCACGGGGGCCATGGTGATGGAGGACCTCGACGCCGGCTGGCGTACCGCCACGCTGGAGCGCCTGCTCGAACAGGATATCGTCGATCGCGTTCTTGTCGCGCGCCGGCGTTTTCAGGAAAGCTCCGCGCTCTCCCGCACCAGCAGCGTGTTCGACGAGATCGAGCGCTTCCACCGGGATGCTCGCGCGGCCAAAGGCCAATTGCCTGCCGATGCGGACTGGCTGCTGGCGGAATTGCGCTATGCCGGCGAGGCGCTGGCGCCTGGCCGAAAGGCGCCGGTGCCCAGCCATGGCGACGGCAATGTCTCCAACATCATGATCAGCGAGGCTGGCGAGATCCGCTTGGTCGACTGGGACAGGGCTGGGAATGCCGACCCACTGGAGGATCTCGGCAGCTTCCTCGCCGAAGCCTTCGACCAGGAACCGGAGGCGAGGGATGCTTTCGCCCGCAGCCAGGGCGGCTTCGACGAGGCCGCCTACAACCGCGCCTGGCTCTACGGCGTGGCGGATGATCTGCGCTGGGGGCTGATCGGCACCCTGGTAGCCGCCCGCTCGCCGCGCAACACCCTGGAATTCCATAAATTCGCCAGCTGGCGCCTGGTGCGCTGCCGCATGGCCGCGCATTCGCCCCGTTTCGGCGAAGCGCTGCGGAGGATCTGATGTCCGTCAAGAAACGTCTCGGCGAAGCCGCCAGCGAAGCCGAACATCGCCTCGAGCAAGCAGTCGCCCGGGTGCCGTCCTGGCAAGGCCGCGGCGTGCATTATACCTCCCTGGTCGGCGGTTTGATGAACCAGAACTGGGTTGCCGAGATCGAAGGCGATGCCAGGCGCTATTTCATCAAGGTGCCTGGTGCGGGCTCGGAGATGTTCATCGACCGCGTCGCCGCCAATGAAGCCGCGCGCAACGCCCACGCGATCGACGTGGCGCCCGAAGTGGTGTTCTTCGATGCGGCGGATGGCCTGGAGATCAGCGAATTCCTCAACGGCTACCGGGCTTGCACCAATGCCGATTTCTCCGATCCGGCCATCCAGGCCGACGTGCTCGACATCTATCGCCGCCTGCATGCCAGCCCGGCTCTGTCCCTGACCAAGACCATCTTCGACATGATCGAGGAGCATATCGAGCAGGGCCACGAACTCGGCGCCCATTTTCCGCCGGCCATGCCCTGGATCGAGCACCGCTATCGCCAGGCCAAAACCGCCTTCCTGGCCTCGGGGCTCGATCTCGTACCCTGTTTCAACGACCCGATGCCCGGCAATTTCCTGATCAGTGCCGACGGTGCCCCCAATTCGCGGCCGATGAAACTGATCGACTATGAGTTCGCCTCCAACAATGAACGGGCCTATGAGCTCGGTGTGCTGTTCGCCGAGATGTTCTACGACGAGCGCAAGACCCTGGAGCTCATCGAGGAATATTGCGGCTCGGTCCGGCCCGACATGGTTGCCCGCGTCATGCTTAACCGCGCCCTGGCCGACGTCAAATGGGCGAGCTGGGCCGTGGTCAACCGCAAGCTCAACAGCTGGGACTTCGACTACCAGAAATATGGCGTGTGGAAATACATGCGTGCGCGCCAGGTCATGTATGACCCGCGGTGGGAGAGCTGGCTGCGGCAGATCTGATCATCTTGGGGGGCTGGTTTTGCGACCAGCCTTTCATGCACCGCACCTGCGGGCAAGGTTGGGCGGGTCCGAAGACCCGCCCCCCAATCAAGGCGAAGCCTGCAGGGTGTGAGACCTGAAACTATGGCGCGGCAGGCGCTCCTGCGTCTCCACGGCCGGCAGCGGCGCCTTCAGCTCTGGCACCTCCTGCGCGGTACGCCGCGCATCACGCGGCGCCATGTTGAACTGGCGGCTGAAGCTGCGCGAGAAATGCGAGACGTTCTTGAAGCCGACCTGGTAGGCGATCTCCGAGACCGTGAGTCGTCCCCCCGGATCGCCCACCAGCAGCTCATAGGCCCGCTGCAGACGCCTCAACTGCATGAACTGGCTCACCGTGGTGTCGTCGTCATTGAACAGGCTGTAGAGATAGCTCAGTGAGATCCTGCTGCTGGCGGCGATCTTGCGAGGTGTCAGTTCCTGGTCGCCGAGATTCTTCTCGATAAACTCGAAAATGCGCCGGCGCAGATGATAGCGCGCATTGCGCACATCCACGGTCGAGCCGCGATCCTCCGCGCCGATAGCAAGCGCCACGAAGCTGAAGATCTCGGTGGCGAGCGCTTCCGGATTGGGCGGCGGGCAATCGGCGAAGACTTCTGCAACACTGCGCAACAGATCCACCATGAGACGCGTCATCTGTACATTGGCTCCGAAGCGGCGGCCGATGTGATCGTCGACCGACGTCATCCGCCCCCGCAGTTCCAGCACGGGAATGCGCAACACCATGAGCGTGGTGTTCTCCTGGGCAGAGAACTCGTGAAATTCCATCTGGCTGAACAGCCCATACTCGCCGGCCCCCACGCTGCCTGTACGGCCGGCCTGCGCATAGTGCAGCCTCCCGCTCAGGGGAACCAGGAGCATGTAACAGGCCTCGCTTGCACCTCTGGCCGGCTCGCAATGACAGACCCGCTCTCCCTCGGCCTGCGTGATTTCCAAAGTGAGCCGGCCGATATGGATCGGCCGTGATGCCGCGGGTCGCGTGCGGATGGCAGGATGATGCATGAGGTGGCCCCGTTCGATCTGTCTGGATGGTGTTCGGTCTTGTTATGGGTTCGGCCCGCAATCTGGTGCAGACTCGGCCTATCGATGGCTCTGCGGCCACTTGGCCTGAGAGGTTAGAGAAAGTTGCGATTCTAGCGGATCGCAACTTTCTCTAACTCTTTGTTTTAACGCTTTTTCTTGATCGAAAAGTCTGTCAACTTTTCTGGAAAATGCTCTAGCGCGTCCCCTCCCCGGTATTCTCGCTTCGCGGTCCGGCAACGATGATCTCCGTGCCGGCCTCCTTGAGGCCGCCTGCGAGCGAGCCTTGCGGCTGCCTGTCGGTGACCAGGCGATCGATCGCATCCCAGCGCGAGCAGATGGCGACCGCGAGCTGGTCGAATTTGGCGTGATCGGCCACCACGATCGCCTCCGCGGCCCGCTGGACCATGGCGGCATAGACGGCACCGGCCTCCTCGTCGGCATCGTAGATGCCACGGGCACCCAGGCCAGTGGCGCCGACAATGGCGCGATTGGCCTCGTAGCCATTGATGCTGGCAATCGTCTGCGATCCCAGCAGATAGCCTTCGCTGGCATGGACGCGGCCGGCACAGAACAGTACGCGGATGGTCGGGTTGGTGCCGAGCGCCATCGCGGCGGCGAAATCATGGGTGATGACGGTGATGTCGCGGTTGCGGGCGGCCAGGAAGCGGGCGACATGATAGGTCGTGGTGCCGCCACCCAGCATCAGCACTTCCTTAGGCAGGATCATGGCCGACACCGCCGCGGCGATGGCTTCGCGCTCGGCGATCATCACATGGCGGCGATCACTACGAGAGGGTTCGTGCGCAAAGGGACGCGAAGCCCCGCCATAGGTTCGATTGATCAGGCCCTGTTCATGCAATTCGAGGAGGTCGCGCCGGATAGTCTCACCGGAGACACCGAGGGCGGCGGCGAGTTCGGACGCCCGCAGGGTCGGTGCGGCGGAAAGCTGCGCGATGATGCGCTGCTGGCGCACTTCCTTGGAAAGCCGGTCGCGTTCCTGGCTCGGCTGAGCCGAACGGGAATGTCTGTCTTCCTTCTCCGCGGACGGTGCATCGCTTGCCATCGATCACTCCACCGGTTGGCGTCGCTGCTGGAAACGGGACTTGGCGTCCTCTCCCATGATCTTGTTCCAATAAATGTGGAATGTCCACAAAAAATGCGGAACCTTCCTCATATCCACATGCTACCGCCTTCTCTCAACCATTCTGTTTCTTGACCAAATGGATAAAATAAATGTCGGTTTTTATATAATTTTCAAAATGAGGTACGGTCTGACACCGATATTCTTCGAACTGTGTGCTGAGCGTCTTTAAAGATTGTGGAACCTCACACACAATTCAATGTTGGATGCAAAGTTGCTCATCTCCCGCAGGGAGATGCCCGTCAGCCCCACCGGAAACCGCCTGGACCAGCCATGCAGATTGAGAAGGAAATCCTCGCCCTCAACGCCTATGACCCAGCGGCGGCCGCGCCCGGCGACGAAAAAACGCGCCGCGCGGTGGAGCGGCGCCTGGGTGCTTTCGGGCGAGCAGCCGTGCTGTTCTATCGTGAGCCCATCGAGGCGGTGAGCGCCGAGGGCGTGTGGATCCAGGGGGCGGATGGCAGGCGCTATCTCGACGTCTACAACAACGTGCCCTCCGTCGGGCACTGCCATCCGCGTGTGGTCGAGGCCGTCCGGCAGCAGGTCGGCACGCTGAACATCCACACACGCTATCTCAATGCGGTCGTCGACAGCTATGCCGAGCGCCTGCTGGCGACCCTGCCGGAGCCGATCGGCAATGTCGTCCTCACCTGTACCGGCAGCGAGGCCAACGACCTTGCGCTGCGCGTCGCCCAGGCGGCCACTGGCGGCACAGGTTTCATCGTGACCGAAATGGCCTATCACGGCAACACGGCGGCGGTGACCGACATCTCGCCGTCCTCGCGCCCGGGCCGCCCGCTTGCACCGCATGTGCGGACCGTGTCGGCACCGGATTCCTACCGCAGAACGGACGAGCATCCCGGCGAGGCCATGGCCGCCGCCGTGACCGAAGCGATTGTGGACATGGCGGGCAAAGGCATCCGCTTTGCCGGCATGATCGCCGACACCATCTTCTCGAGCGATGGCGTCTATGCCGACCCGCCCGGCCTGCTGGCGCCCGTCATCGCCGCCGTGCACGCCCAGGACGGCCTCTTCATCGCCGATGAGGTCCAGCCGGGCTTCGGGCGTACCGGCGACGACCTCTGGGGGTTCCAGCGCCACGGCATCGTTCCCGACATCGTCACCATGGGCAAGCCGATGGGCAACGGCTTCCCCATGGGCGGCATGGCGCTGAGCCCGGATCTGCTCGCCGCCTTCAACGCCCGCGACAGGTATTTCAACACCTTCGGCGGCAATCCCGTGGCCGCCGCCGCGGGCCTCGCCGTGCTCGACGTGATCCGGGACGAAGGCCTCATCGAGAATGCCCGAGAGATCGGCCGCTATCTTCGCAACGGCCTGCAGGAGATTGCCAACCGGCATCTTGCCATCGGCGAAGTTCGCGGTGCCGGCCTGTTCATCGGCCTGGAATTCGTCACGGACCGCGAAAGCAAGACCCCGGCGCCCGAAACGGCCAGTGCCATGATAAACGGACTGCGCGAGCGCGGGGTCCTGATCGGCGCGGCGGGCGCCTATGGCAACACCTTGAAGATCCGTCCGCCCCTCTGCTTCGGCAGGGAGCATGCTGACGCCTTCGTCGACCATTGTGATGCGGTCCTGGAGCAGATCGGCGGCTAGGAAAAATGCGGCGTCGCGTCCGCTGCTGGCTGTCCGAACCTTCGCCAAGCCATGCCCAAAAGTCCCGCAACCGCCTGTTGGCCTCACTTACTCCACACCTGAATGATCAGTTTCGTTCGATCACAGTGGAAGTAGGAGTGCGCCATGCATAGTTTGTCCCTCTTTGCGATCTTGTCGTTATCGCTTGCGGCAGCAACTTCGGCATCGGCCCAGTTGCTTGGCGAGAAATACACGCGCTACCCTGGCCAGCCCGCCTGTACGCTTTTCGTCTCCCTCGACAAGATCAAAGCGGGACGCCCGCTTCCCACCGATTGCATCAAATTGCGGCAATTCCAGAGGGTGACCTATCAGCGCAATGTGGGGGGCTACGAGGTCATCGATGTCGGTGGCCGCATCTATTTCACCTTCGGAAACTGCGATTACACCGGCAATACCAGCCCGTCCAAGAGCTGCTTCACCTTCAAGTCCAACGCCGCGGATATGAAGGCCGATGATATCGGACTTGCCGAACGCAAGGCGGCCGACAGTAAAAGGCGCCTGGACAAGTGCCTGGAGCAGGCGGTACCGGCTCGCCCTGGTCAGCGAAGGGTCGCGCAACGAAGCTGCACTTCCTTTGCCGCGACATATAGGAACGAGAAGAAGAATCTGGATCGAATCCGCGCCCAATAAATTGTGAGTCGCATGTGCCGCCTGGTCCCTTATTCCAATGACCTTTGGGGCGGATACGAGGATGCCGTTCTGAGAAATGGCACTTATCCCGCGTTGCTCGATGTCGATATCAATCGCGCAGCAGCGGCAGCAATTGTTTGCCCTGCCGCTTGATCTCGGAGAGATAGGGCGTGTCGGAAAGCACGAAATGCGTGATGCCGAGCTCCCGGTATTTGCGCAGCGAATGGGCGACATCGGCGGCCGAGCCGACAAGCCAGTTCGTGCCGGCGCCGCCTCCGCCGAACTTGCCGGGAGCGGTATAGAGATTGTCGTCGAGCACGTCGCCGCGCGAGGAGAGATCGAGCAGCCTGCGCTGCCCCTCGGCGACGGCCTGGCGATGGTCATGCCAGCCGGCACCATTGGTCCTGGCCATCTCGGCGACCTTCGCCTCGGCATCGGCCCAGGCCTGCTCCGTCGTGTCGCGGACCAGCGTGGTGATCCGCAAGCCGAACTCCAAAGGCGGAAGATCGCGGTCGAGTGCCGTGCTCAAGGCCCTGAGGCGTTCGATCCGCTCCCGTACGCCGCCAAACGGCTCTCCCCAGAAAAGCTGGACATCGGCCTCGGTTGCGGCCACGCGCTCCGCCGCCTCCGAGGCGCCGCCGAAATAGAGCCTGGGATGTCGACGCTGGCCATGCGGGGAAATGCGTGGCGCCGCAGTGGAAGCGGCAACCCGGAAATGCTCACCGTCAAAGGTGACGTTCTCTTCGGTCCAAAGCCTGCGCACGAGGCGCATGAATTCCCGGGTGCGGGCATAGCGATGCGCCTGCTCCCCCTCGGCATCGCCATAGGCCGCCAGTTTATCCAGGCCCGACACGACGTTCACGCGCACGCGGCCGCCGCTCAGTTGATCAAGCGTGGCCGCGGCGGAGGCGAACTGGGCCGGCTGCCAATAGCCGGGCCGGATGGCGATCAACGGTTCGAAGGTCGAGGTTCGCACGGTAAGGGCAGTGGCGAGGGTGAAGGTATCGGGCCGGCCCCAGCCGGTGCCGATCAGCGCCCCCTTCCAGCCATGGTCCTCCAGGGCCCTGGCCTGACGAGTCAGCGTTTCGAGGCTGTTGTGATCCTCGACGGCTGAATCACCGCGATGGCCGGCCCTGATGTCATTGGGGATGTACCATAGATATTCGCCAGTCCCACTCATGGGTTCGGCCTGCCATTGCCCATGGCTGCGGAGCCGTCATGATTGCCGGCGTGGCATGCGATCCTGTTCGACATGGTTCGTCTTTCCCTGATCATTCCCGATGGCCCGAAGCGCCCGCGCCCCTAGAATGTGACTTTGAGGTAAGCCGAGGTCAGCGCACCTGCCCCCAGCGGCGGATGGTGATGCTTTCCAGCGTCGCGAACACCACGTTCTCCATGACCAGACCGATCAGGATCACGAGGGCGAGGCCAGCGAAGACACGGTCGGTGTAGAGCTCGTTGCGGTTTTGAAAGATGAACCAGCCGAGCCCGCCCTTGCCGGACGAGGCGCCAAACACCAGTTCCGCCGCGATCAGCGTCCGCCACGCAAAGGCCCACCCAATCTTCAGCCCCGAGAGGATCGCCGGCAAGGCAGCGGGCACCAGGATCTGAAAAACATAACGTACGCCCCGCAGGCCGTAATTGCGGCCCGTCATGCGCAGGGTCTCTGGCACGGCCTGGAAACCGGCGAAGATGTTGAGGGAAAGCGGCCACAACACTGAATGGATAAGCACGAAGATCAGGCTGCCGGCACCGAGCCCGAACCACAGCAGTGCCAGAGGAAGCAGGGCGATGGCGGGTAGCGGGTTGAACATGGCCGTCAGCGTCGACAAAAGGTCCCGGCCCAATTGGGTGGCGACGGCGAGCGTGGTCAGCGCGAAGGCGAGCACGATACCGGCGAGATACCCCTGGACGAGGACGAGGAGCGACAGCCGCACCCGCTCGGGTAGTTCTCCACTGGCCATATCAGCAGCGAAGGCCCGTGCGGTCGCCGTGAAGGTCGGCAACAGCAGATCATTGTCCTGATAGCGAGCCAAAATCTCCCACAAGAGCGCGAGGACGATGAGTATCAGGCCCTTGCGCAGCCAACCCTGCTGCCACAGGCGGGTCGCCAATGGCAGCCGGCGTTCAAGCGCCACTTCGACGAAGGGCGCCAGGTCGTGCTCGAATTCCGGGCGGACCGGTGGAACGAGCGGCCCATTCACGGCCGTACTCATGCCCGCCCTCTCCAACCGACCCTCGCCTCGACTGCCCCCTGCGCCTCTTCGCTCTCCTCCTCGAACAGCAGGCGATGGATACGCTGGCTCGCAGCCTGGAAGGCCGTTCCGCCGACGCTCGTCAGGTCCCATTCGTGGCTGTTGATCTCTGCGCGCACCCGGCCCGGGCGCGGCGAGAGCAGCGCCACGCGGTTGCCGACGACAAGCGCTTCCTCGATGGAATGGGTTACGAACAACAGGGTGAAACGGACCTCATCCCACAATTGCAGCAGCTCCTCCTGCATCTTGCGCCGCGTCAGGGCATCGAGCGCCGCGAAAGGCTCGTCCATCAAGAGGATCTCCGGCTGCATGGCGAGCGCCCTGGCGATCGCCACCCGCTGCTTCATGCCGCCCGAGAGCTGGTGCGGGAAGACGTTTGCAAAGGCAGCGAGGCCTACCTTGTCAAGGTAATGCAGGGCCCGCTCCCGCGCCCGCTGACGCGGCAGGCTTCCCGAAGCGACGAGCGGGAAGACCACGTTCTGCAGCACCGTCTTCCACGGCGGCAGTTGATCAAACTCCTGGAAGACGACGATGCGGTCAGGTCCCGGCGCGCGTATCGGCCGCCCCCTGAGCACGAATTCGCCTTCGACCGGCCTGATGAACCCCGCCGCCGCCTTCAACAGCGTGGACTTGCCGCAACCCGACGGCCCGAGCAGGACGAAACGATCACCCTCATAGACATCGAGATCCACCCTATGCGTGGCCCGGACGACCTGATGGCGGGTCGCATATTCCAGGGTCACCGAGCGTGCCTGCAGCAGCGGCCCTGGCAAGGCGCTCTCGGCAACGGGCTGCAGCGCACGCGGAACGTCGCGCGGCCTGCGAAAAGCAGGCTTGGAAAAACCGTGCAGGAGGCTGTCCGTCATGCGGTCTACCGATCACCCATCTCAAAGTCTTCCTTGGAACGAAGCATTCAGCTGCCGCCGGAAATGCGAGGCTCATCGAAGAAATAGTCCGAAAGACTCTTCGGCTCGTTCTTGATGGCGCCGACGCGGTGCAGGAACTGGCCGAGCCCCAGCGTGTTGTCGGGGGCGATCTTGAAGCTCACTTCCGGGTTCTTGATGATCTGCAGGAGCAGCTTCCGGTCGGTCTTGGCGCCCGTCACCTCCAGATAGATATCGGCCGCCGCCTCGGGATTGTCGCGGATGAACTTGGCGGCTTCATCGAGACCGTCGAGGAAGGCCCTGTAGGTCTTGGGGCTGTCCTTGACGAATTTCTCCGTGGCGTAGAGCACCGTCGAGGAGGCCGACCCACCCTGCACGTCATAGGATTTGAGAACGATGTGGGCCTTCGGATTTTCGGCGAGTTCCTGTTCCTGGAACGGGGGATTGCCGAAATGGGCCGTGATTTCGGTGCCGCCCTTGATCACCGCCGCGGCGGCTTCCGGATGCGGCAGCGCGACCGAGATCTGGTCCAGCCTGGCATAATCCGCATCGCCCCATTGCTTGGCCGAGGCCCATTGCAGGATGCGCGATTGCACCGAAACGCCGACGGCCGGCAGCGCGATGCGATCCTTGTCGGTGAAGTCGGCAATCGTCTTCACATTGGCGTTGTTGGTGACGAGGTAGTAGGGGAAATTGCCGAGCGAGGCGACGCCCTTGACGTTCTGCCTGCCGTGGGTGCGGTCCCACAGCGTGAACAGCGGTCCGACGCCTGCCCCCGCAATGTCGATGCTGCCCGATAGCAGCGCATCGTTCACCGCCGCCCCGCCCGAGAGCTTGACGAATTCGACATTGATGTCGATGCCTGTGGCCTTGCCGTGCTTTTCGAACAGCTTCTGCGCCTGTGCGACATTAAGCGTGAGATAGACGACGCCGAATTGCTGGGCGATGCGCAATTTGCCCTCTTCGGCCCGTGCCGCTGAGGCGATCAGCAACCCCGCGCCGGCCAGCACCCCAACCATCGCCCGCAAATGACGTTTCATGAAACACCCGCTCGTCGCTCAGAATCCTCTCAAATATAGAAAGTCTATTGAATTAGTCAATTTTATGCGAAACAGCGATTCGCGCCGCCGATAGGCTGCCCGGCTCGCTGTTTGTTTGCACGCAGCCCAGGATCGAGACCGGCCAATGCCCATTCGGCGAGCCGACCCCGCGGGATAGCCCGGCTCTCGAGGGAGAGGCTCGGACGCTATTCGGGGGCAACACGCACGGCGAGCTTGCCGAAATTGCGACCTTCGAGCAGCCCGATAAAGGCTTCGGGCGCCTTGTCCAACCCGTCCACGATATCCTCCTTGTAGCGAAGGCGCCCCGAGGCGATCCATTCCGCCGCCTCCCGATAGAAGGCCGGGCGCTGGTCGGCGAATTCGCGCTGGATGAAGCCGCGGATGAGAAGGCTCTTGCTCAGGACATCCCGCATCACCGGCGGCAGGCGGTCGGGGCCGGGATGGGCATCGGGGCCTGCATTGTATTGCGCAATCAAGCCGCAGACAGGGATACGGGCAAAATCGTTGAGCAGCGGAAACACCGCATCCCATACCCGGCCGCCGACATTCTCGAAATAGATGTCGATCCCCTCGGGGCAGGCAGCAGCGAGCTGCGCGCCGAAATCGGGAGCATGGTGATCGACCACGGCATCGAAGCCGAGTTCATCCCGCACGAAGGCACATTTGTCCGCGCCACCGGCGATACCGACGGCGCGGGCGCCCTTGATCCGGGCAATCTGACCAACAACCGAGCCGACGGCGCCGGATGCGGCGGCAACGACGACGGTCTCACCTGGCTTGGGCTGGCCAATCGTCAACAAACCCGCATAGGCCGTGAAGCCGGGCATGCCGAGCACCCCGAGCGCCGTGCTCACCGGTGCCGCCTGCGGGTCGAGCTTGCGCAACCCCGCGCCATCGGAAAGCGCGAAGCTCTGCCAGCCGGAATGGGAGAGCACGATGTCGCCCTCCCTGTAATCGGGATGGCGCGAGCGTATCACGCGGGCGACGGTGCCCCCTTCCATGACGTCGCCGATCGCCACGGGCTTGGCATAGGATTTGGCCGCGCTCATGCGGCCGCGCATATAGGGATCGAGCGAGAGATAGAGGACCTGGAGAAGGAGCTGCCCCTCCGAAGGCTCGCGGACCGGCACATCCTCGAACCTGAAATTGTCGGGCGAAGGTGCACCGACGGGCCGGGAAGCGAGCACTATTCGCCGATTTACAAGGGTTGACGTCGTCATGATCAAGCCGGCCTCCATTTAACCTGTTTCAAAACGCTCGTTCCGGCCACGGAATGCCCCGCACCGGGAATAGGATGCCTGTTCCATTTAAGGGCGTTTGCGGAAAAGTCATCGCAAGCCTGCGCACATTTTCACGTAATCGCATTCCGGCACGCCCCTAGGGAGGCCTCGATCTCAGGCAAACGATGCCGTGCGCTCGGATGAGCCTGGCCAGATGTTGTCCCCCACCTCGACGACGTCGCCTCAGTCCGCAATCGCCTTGCGATGGCCGAGGACGAGAGAGATTTCGTCGGCAGCCTCGGCTGTGGCCCGTGTCGCTTCCTCCAACGAGGTTGCGACGGTCTTCATCGGCAGGAACGGGACGGTCAGCACGGCAAT
Source organism: Labrys sp. HAY1-8F (assembly GCF_056754975.1). Classification (NCBI taxonomy): domain Bacteria; kingdom Pseudomonadati; phylum Pseudomonadota; class Alphaproteobacteria; order Hyphomicrobiales; family Xanthobacteraceae; genus Labrys; species Labrys sp. HAY1-8F. The sequence goes on from NZ_JBPGWZ010000001.1 coordinate 806,376, forward strand.
TGTCTGCGCGTGCATGTCGAAGATCGGGAAAGAGACATTCGTAACGCCCGACACCACCAGCGAGGGGCGCACATCGTGGCCTTGGTCCTGCACGGTCGACAGATGGCTCTTCACGGCCTGCATCGACTCGCCCTCGGCCAGATGGCGCTCCACGCCAATCAGGACGCGGCGGCGCTGCTCCTCGGGCAAGCCCGCCAGCAAAACCAGACCCGAACTGGTCTGGTGCGCCGGAAAGCGAGCGCCCACCGAGACCGAGTATCGCATGCTCAAAGGTGAATCGACCTGGCAGACAATGGTCACTTCCACGCCGGTCAGCACCGCCAGATGGCAACTTTGCTGGATCGTATCGGCGAGCCGTCGCATCGGTCCGATCGCCGCCTCGCTCAGCGTGCGAATGCGCGGGGTGGAATGCGCCAGCGAGAACAGGTGCAGGGTCAGGGAATAGCGGTCGCTCTTGGGATCCCGCTCCAGATAGCGCCGCCGCTCCATGAGCTGGATAATGCGATAGACCTCATGAATCGACCGCCCCACTCCTGCTGCAATCTGGCTCTGCGTCAGGGGTATTTGGGTAGCCGCCATGTATTCCAGGATATCGAGCGTTTTCTCGGCCGCTGGCGCCCGATAGGGCTCGGCCTCCGCTTCGGTCGGGCCGCCTGTTGCCTTCACCGCCTTTGCCAATCTCGCTCTCCCTCCGGGCACGCCCACATCGCCATCCACCTTGTGCATCGGAAAGCTCTTGTCACGCAATTTCATATATGCAAATACTTTGTATTAGTAAAAACAAAACGACTGCCCCCTCTTCGCCGAGAAGGTCGGGACAGGCGCAGGTTATCGCCGCGAAACGAGGAAACGCATGAGCCAAGAAGAGCCAATCCTTCGAGACGAGCTGTTGGCAGGAGTCGTCCGGCTCCGCTTCAACCGGCCGGAAAAGATGAATGCATTGTCGACACCGATGCTGCGGTGTCTGGAAGGCCATCTGGATCAGATCGCGGCCGACCCCAGCGTCCGGGTGGTCGTCCTTGAGGGCGTCGGCGGTAAGGCCTTCGTGGCGGGGGCCGACATTGCCGAATACCAAGGCGGTCAGCACGCTGCATTTGTGGCCTATCAATTCGAGAGCCGCCGGATCTTCGACAAGCTCGAGGCATTACCCAAACCGGTCATCGCTGCCATCCGCGGCTATGTCTTGGGTGGAGGTTTCGAGATTGCGCTGTGCTGCGACATCCTGTTGTGCGGCACCAGCGCCCAACTCGGCCTGCCCGAGGGCCGACTCGGGCTGTCACCGGGCGGCGGCGGCACGCAGAGGCTCACGCGTGCCGTCGGGCGCTCCATTGCCTCCGAGGTAATGCTGGCTGGATGGCGCCTGAGCGGCGAGCGCGCCTTCCAACTCGGCCTTGCCGCGGAATGCTGCCTCGACGAGGCGCTGGACGAACGGGTACTCGCCCGCGCCCGCGCCATGCTGAAGATTGCTCCCCTGGCCCAGGCCGAGATGAAGCGATTGATCCGCCAGGGTTTCGATGCCCCGCTGCCGGTGGCGCAGAGCTTTGAGCAGGAGGTGCTTTTTCGCCTTTATGGCACACAGGACGGACAGGAGGGTATCGACGCCTTCCTGGAAAAGCGCGACCCGCTGTTCTTGGGACGATGACGATGCATGCGATACAGGAAACCCGGCATGTCGGCCTGACCTGGGACCACCCTCGCGGCTATGGACCGCTCGACGCGGCGGCCGGCCGTGACAGCGAAGCCGGGCTGCGTTGGGATCGCCAGCCGCTGGAGGGTTTCGAATCCCATCCGATCGGCGAACTTGCTGCCCGCTACGATCTTCTGGTGCTGGATCATCCCCATATCGGCGAAGCCGTGGCTCTCGATTGCCTTGCGCCACTCGAGGCGTTCTTCCAACCCGAGTTGATCGCCAGTTGGGCGCAGCAATCGGCAGGACATGCCATGGCGAGCTATGCCTGGGCCGGGCGCCATTGGGCCCTGCCCATCGACATCGCGACGCAGGTCATGGCCTCGCGTCCCGATCTTTTAGAGGGGCCGTCACCGCAAAACTGGCCCGAGGTTTCGGCACTGGCAGCCGACAGCCCCGTGGCCCTGTCCACCGCCGGCCCGCATGCATTTCTCTGCCTGCTTTCGATCGCGGCCGGGCTGGGGGAACCGCTCGGCGATGATGAGCCTTTTCTGTCGCCCTCCACGATCGAGGGCGCGCTTTCCATCCTGGCCGACCTTCATCGACGCACCCCCGCCTGGACGCGTGCGCTCAATCCGATCGAACTTCTGGAGGCGATGAGCTGGACCGACGATCTCGCTCTCGTGCCGTTAATCTATGGCTATGTCGGCTATGCCCGTGCCGATCAGCCCGGCCACAGGCCCGTGAGCTTCACCAACGCGCCCGCCGGGTCTACCGGGCGGCCCGGCAGCGTGCTCGGCGGCACCGGCATCGCCATTACCCGGCGCGCCCGGCCCGACCAGGCACTACTCGAGCACCTCGCCTGGCTGATGTCATCAGAGTCACAGCGCGACTTCATCCCACGCCATGGCGGCCAGCCGGCCAGCCGAACCGCCTGGGAAGACCGGGCCGTCAATCAGGCCAGTGGCAACTTCTACCGAGCAACACTGCCGACCATCGAGCACGCGATGATACGGCCGAGATTCGATGGCTACATCGCCTTCCAGACCCAGGCCTCCGCCAACGTCCGATCCGCCCTGCAGGGCGAAATCACCCCGTCTCAGCTCACCGCGACCTTGCATGATGCCTGGCACGAGGCGCGGGCGGCGGCGCGCGGCCCCAAATTCTGACATTGCGGAGAGACCTCATGGCCGACAAGGCTCTAGATCATATCACCATCCTCGACCTCAGCCATTTGCTGCAGGGGCCGTTCGCGACCCAGCTCCTCGCCGATATGGGCGCCAACGTCATCAAGGTCGAGCGCCCGGGCCAGGGCGACCTCTTCCGCACCCTGACTTTCAACAATCGCTGGGTCGGCGGAACCGAGAGCCCGAATTACCTGGCCTGGAACCGAAACAAGCGCTCGATCGCCCTGGACCTGAAATCGGCGGATGCCAAGACCGTCCTGTACAAGCTGGCCGAGACGGCAGACGTAGTCGTGCAGAACTTCCGCCCAGGCGTGCTGGCACGCCTTGGTTTCGGCTATGAGGATTTCCGCAAGATCAACCCGCGGATCATCTACTGCTCCGGCTCGGGCTATGGGGAGAGCGGCCCCTATCTGAGCCGTCCGGGCCAGGACATGCTGCTGCAAGGCCTCACTGGCATCGCCGCCGCCACCGGCCGAGGCGACGGTCCGCCCGTGCCCGTCGGCTCGGGATTTTCCGACCAGGTCGGCGCCATGAACATGGTCTACGGCATCCTGACCGCACTACTCTGGCGCGAACGATCGGGTAAGGGCCAGGAAATCAAGGTCAACTTGATGTCGGCAATGCTGGCCCATCAAGGTCAGGAGATGCTGATGGCCATGAATTTCGGTCAGGATTTCCAGCGCCCGCGCTCGGGCATCGGCCATCCCGGCATGGACGCACCCTTCGGCGTCTATCCCACCAGCGACGGCTGGATCACCATCGCCATGAGCCCCTATCGCAGGCTCGTGGACGTTTTGGGCGATGCTTCCCTGCTCGACTATGACGATCCCAAGCTGCTGTTCGAAAAGCGCGACGAGATCTGGGAAAAGCTGGCGGCCCTGACAAAGCTGCGGACGACAGCGGAGCTGATGGAAGCGATGCTCGCCGTCGACATCTGGTGCGGCGAGGTCAAGACACATTTGCAAGTCACCGACGACCCGCAAGTCCACCATCTCGGTGCCCTGAGCCACTACGACCATCCAACCGCCGGGCGGGTCAAGGTCGTGGCACCGGCGGTGTCGATGAGCGAGACGCCCGCAACGATCGAACGGCACGCGCCGCTGGTCGGCGAGCACTCCCGCGAAGTGCTGGCGCAGGCCGGATTCTCGGCGGAGGAAATCGACGCAATGATCGAGCGCGGCTCCCTCGCCTAAAACATCGTGCCGAAAAGTGGACGCCAGTTTTCGGCAAAAACGATGCTGCAGGCCTGATTCAAGAATAATCGACAGTTTGGAGGAAAAGCGCGATGCTGCGCAATGTGCGCTGGCAGTTGGCCAGCTTGCTGTTTCTTGCCGGGGTAATCAACTATCTCGACCGCGCGGCGCTCTCCGTCGCAGCACCACTCATCACCACCGACCTCGGGCTCGATCCAGCCCAACTCGGCGTGGTCTTCAGCAGCTTCTTTTTCGGCTATACGATCTTCTGCTTCATCGGCGGCGCCGCGGCCGATCGTTATGGCCCGCGGCTAGTCCTGATCGTAGCGATGACGCTGTGGTCGATCTTTTGTGGCCTGACATCCCTGGCTTACAGTGTCGGCAGCCTGCTGATCCTGCGCATCGTCTTCGGCATGGGAGAAGGGCCGTTCAACACGACGATGGCGAAATTCGTCAGCAATTGGTTCCCTCGCGCCGAGCAGGCCAGCGCCATTGGCATCGCCAATGCTGGCACACCGCTGGGTGGCGCCATCGCCGGGCCGATCGTCGGGTTCGTGGCGATCACCTTCGGCTGGCGAATCTCGTTCGTGGTGATCGCGGCGATCGGCCTTGCCTGGGTCCTGCTCTGGGCCCTCAGCGCGACCGATCGTCCGGCGCAGCACCGGCGCGTCAGTGAAGCCGAGCGGCGCGAGATCGAAAAGGACCAGGAACCCGCCGGGGGCCAGGCCCGCCAGTCCCTTGCCTTCTATCTCAGCCAGCCGGCCGTATTGTCGACTGCCATCGCCTTCTTCGGCTATTCCTACATCCTCTATTTCTTCCTGACCTGGTTTCCCAGCTATCTGACCATGGCCCAGCATCTGAGCATCAAGGACATGGCGGTGGTGAGCGTCATACCCTGGAGCCTGGGCTTTCTCGGCCTGGCTTCGGGCGGTTTCGTCTGCGATCGTCTCGGGCAGCGCTTGGGCAACCAGTTGGCGGCCCGCAAACTCGTCATGGTCGTCAGTCTCCTGGTGGCAGCCGCGATGGTAGCCCTGGCCGGCACGGCCTCGACCGTGGAGGTCGCAGTGGGTCTGATGGCCGTCTCGGTGTTCTTCATGTATCTGAGCGGCTCGACCTACTGGTCGATCATCCTCGCCATCGTCGAACCTCGGCGTATCGGCGGCGTGGCGGGCTTCGTGCATCTCATCGCCAATCTGGCGGGAATTGTGGCCCCGATCGTCACCGGTTTCTTCGTCGAGAAAAGCGGCAGCTTTACCAGCGCCTTCGTCCTGGCCGGTGGCATCGCGACAATGGGGGCGCTTCTGGTGGCTTTCCTGGTACGCGAACGCCAGGAATCGCCGAGACACGTCGAAACAAGGAGCTAGGACAAACAAGCGTCCGGCCAGCAAATACCGCAAATGATGGACATCCCGCAGATCCCTCTCGATCGAGAGGAATCTGCTTGGTCCGATCAGCCCAGTTTCTCATGGATAGGCGGGCCGACGATCTCGACCTTGAAGCGTTTGCCGACGGCCTGCGCCTTGGCCAAATCGACAATTTCGGGACCCAACTCGTTGAAAGCCGCGATGGCACGGTCATAGCCGCCCGGCGTCATGATGTTCATCACCTTGACTGGCGGCTGGTCCGGCTTGAGATTGTCGAAGGTGTGGGCGACGCCGGGCGGAAAGGTCACGAAGTCGCCGGGGCCGGCCTCGAAGATCTCCTCATCGCCCTGGACCGTGAGGATGCCTTCGAGCACATAGAAGGTGTCCTCCTGGTCCTCGTGCCGATGCAAAGGCGGGCCGCTGCGATAGGACACCTCCCCTACCATCAGGTCGAAGCGTCCATCGCTCAAATCGCCCGACGACTTGACCCGCCAGGGCGCGACCACAGCGCCGTCGCCATGGCGGACCACTCTTGTTCTGGCCATCTCCATCTCCTCTCGTGATAGTAGCTGCGCACTTATGCGGAACCGCGGATCAGGCCGCCGCGCGAACCTTGTTGATGAGGACGCCAAGCCCCTCGATCTCGCAGACGACCTCGTCGCCCGGCTTGAGGAAACGGCCATCGGCAAGGCCACCACCGGCGCATGTCCCCGTCAGAATCACGTCGCCCGGCAGCAGCGTCATTCCTCGGGAGACCTCGGCAATGAGCTGCGGCACCTTCCAGACCATCTCCGCAGTGGATGCCTTCTGGCGGATCTCGCCATTGACCCGGCAGGTCATCGCCAGCGGATAAGGCTCTGCGAGTTCGTCGGCCAACGTCAGCACCGGCCCGAGCGGGCAGGCATTGTCGAGGCCCTTGGCCTGCGTCCAGTTCTTGCCGTAGCTCTGATTGAGGGCCGGGAAATCCTCGTTCATCTGGAGGTCGCGATAGCTCACATCATTGGCGACCGTATATCCCGCGACATGGTCCAGCGCGCGCTCCGCCGGGATGTCCCGACCGGCGCGTCCGATGACGATGGCGACCTCCACCTCGTGATCGAGCTTGGCCGATACCGGATGTGCGAAGATCGGATCGCCGGGATTGGCGACCGATGACGGGGTCTTGACGAAGAAGAACGGCTTTTCGGGCATCTTCACCCGCGCTTCCGCATCATGGCCGGGATAATTCACGACATGGGCGAGGATCTTCGACCCCGTCTCGATGGGCGCCAGGAGCCTGGCCTGGGCCAGGGGAACCGAGCCGGCATCGCCGGCGGACAGAATCCGGCCGATCAGCGCTGCACGCGTCGGCTCATCGGCCAGCAGGAACAAGCGAATGTCGCGGAACATCGGGGCCAACCATGCCAGTCCGGCAGCCTGGGCGGCCCTTGGCAGACTGTGCAGCCGGTCTCCCTTGACCAAGCCGAGTTCGGGCCCATCCGCCCCCAGAAAACGGGCAATCTTCATATCCACTCCTTCACAACAGCTCATGCAGATCAGTTCTTGGCAGCAGGGCTCAGCCATGGTGGGCGAGCCGTCGCCTCGGTGGATATCTAGCCCTCGCCTTTATGGACACGGAAGGCTGCCCCGCGCGGACACAGCGTTCGCCCCGACGAGACAGTCTGTCCTGCTTCACGGGGCTATTGAGGGCTGGGGCAGCCGCCTAGGCTGGCGCCACTATCGATAGGGGAGACAGCGGCATGGAAACGATCCGAGACGGGCTGGAAATGGTCCTCGGGCGTATCGACGGTGGCGACAGTGGCCGGCATGTCTTCACCCGCCTCTATCATCAGGCGGCCCGAGCCGCGGCCGATGCGGCCGACGCCCGCCGCCGCACCGGGCTAACGCTGGGACCCCTCGACGGCACGCTGGTCTCCATCAAGGATCTCTTCGATATCGCCGGCGAGGTCACGCTGGCCGGGTCGCAGGTCCTGGCCGGTGGGCAGCCGTCCCGGGCCGACGCCCTTGTCGTGAGGCGTTTGCGGCGGGCAGGCGCCGTCATTCTCGGCAAGACCAACATGGTCGAGTTCGGCTTCAGCAGCCTCGGCCTCAACCCGCATTACGGCACACCGGCAAATGCGGTGGCGGCGGAGCGCATTCCGGGCGGGTCATCCTCGGGGGCAGGCGTCTCGGTCGGCGAAGGCACCAGCGAGATCGCGATCGGCAGCGACACGGCCGGCTCCATCCGGGTGCCGGCAGCCTTCAACGCTATCGTCGGCTTCAAGCCGACGGCCGGGCGTCACCCCAGGGACGGCGTCCTGCCTTTCTCGCCCTCGTTCGACTCGATCGGGCCCCTCGCCCGCTCGGTGCAGTCCTGCGCGGATGCCGATGCAATCATGGCGGGCGAAGAGCCCCGGGGCCTTGCGCGTCAGCAGATTGCCGGCCTGCGCCTAGGCATACCGGCAGGCCGGCTGCTCGACGGCCTCGACGACAAGGTGGCCGATGCCTTCGAGCGGGCCAGGCGCCATCTGTCCGATCGGGGCGCCGTCGTGACCGATATCACCATCGACGATCTCCTGACGGCACTGGCACAAGCCATCCCATCGGCATCGATCCCGGCGATCGAGTCAGCTGCCATTCACTGGCAGGTGCTGCAGGACGGCGAAACCCACATCGATCCCCGGGTCGCCAGACGCATGCGGCAGGGCAGCGAGGTCACGGCGTCCGCCTATATCCGGGCCCTGCGCGAGCGTATCAGGCTCTGCGCAGCCATGGATGAGCGGCTGCGGCCTCATGATGCCCTCATGCTGCCGACGGTCGCCATCACACCGCCGCTGTTGGCGCCGCTGATCGGCGATGACGCACTCTATCTCGCCACCAATGCGCAGGTCCTGCGCAACACCGTCATGGCCAATCTGTTCGATCTGACCGCCATTTCCTTGCCCTTGCCGTGGTCGAGCCTGCCGACGGGCCTCATGCTCGTCGGCAGGCATGGCAGTGACCGGCAATTGCTGGAGATTGCCGCTGGCGTCGAGGCGATCCTGCCAAAATCACCATCTATCGAGCCAGGGCACTGAGAGCAGCCCGTTCAACGTCCTGGAGCCGCTTCAGACCGCAAGCACCTGCTCGTCATGGACGGCACGGCAATCCATCTCATATTCGAGGCCCTCGACCGGGGGGCGGCAAAAGTGCCAGTCGATCCCCGCATGTCCTGCCCCTCGCCGCAGAATCTCGGTTTCGAGGAAGGGATGGATGTCGCCGAGTGTATAGACATGGGTGGCCGTGGTATCGCCCCATGCCATGTCGAAGCTCGCAAGCCGTCGTTCCATCTCGCCGAGCACGAAGGCCGCCTTCTCGCGCATCGCATCCGGCGAGGTGTCGCCAAGACGAATGATGCGCCCGGCATAGGGTCCGTCGACGGCCCTGGCTTCCCCACTGCCCGATATCACGAAACTCGGCGCCGGACTGATCGGTGGAATCGTATTTTGGGGAACCGTATAGGAGAAGGCGTGGAAGACCGTCTGCCGCGGCGCTTCGACTTTCGGGCAGACATTGGAACGTGCAACCGGATTGGTCTCCCCGTCGAACAGGCCCCAGGCGCGCAGCGTCTCGACATAATGCTGGTTGAAGGCCCGGAAACCGGCATCGCTGAACTGGCCGGGCGAGCGCAATTCGCAGGCACAGAAGGCCGTCAGCGGACGGCCCGCTTCCCGCAATGTCCGCCCGATCAGCCCGAACCCTTCCTCCAGTGAAACCGGCCTGGCAAGGCGATGGCGCCGGATGGCGTACCCCTCAAGAGCCGCAACGCCGCTGGAATACTGGAAAACGGCCGGTATGAAACGATAGCCTCCCGTTTCGAAGATCTTGGTGGCGGACATCCTGTTCTCCCTTGCAATCACATGTATCTGCTGCCTTGGGTATCGGCATCGGATCGGGGACAGAAGCCTCGCCGCCGGAATGGCCTGTCCAGAAATTTGGACAATCTCGACCGCCGATCCGTTGTATCGAGATGATCAGTCCAACCGGGGATTTCGCCATGCAGGACCACCTTGCCGCCGAAGCCGAAATCGTCTGCCGCAAGGCGCGCCAGGAGGATTTCAGCCCTGCAAGCGAGCTCCTGAACCGCTATCATGTCGATCGGCTCAGTACCGAGGAGCGCCAGGACGGCTTCATCTCCGCCCTGTTCACGCCGGCCCAGTTGCAGGACATGGCCGAGGAAATCGGCGTGTTCGTCGCCGCTTCCGAGGGGCGGATCCTTGCCTGCCTGTGTTGCTACGACAGTGCCTCGCCGGCCCTGCCGCCGCCCTATCGCACCATGAGCGGCCATTTCGACAAGTGGCTCTTTCGCGGCACAGCGCTGTCGGCATGGCGCTGCTTTGCCTATGGGCCTGTCTGCATCGATGTATCGGCCCGCGGCAAGGGGCTCCTGCGCCGGCTTTTCGCCGCCATGCTGCCGGAGGTCCGGCAGCGCTACCAGGCCGGCACGGCGTTCGTCGCCAAGGCCAACCCCCGCTCCCTTTCGGCCCATATCGACCAGCTCGGCATGACGCCGGTCGGCGAGTTCAGCCATGCCGGCCAGGATTTCGTCGCCCTCGCCTTCGCTATCGACTGAAGGGACGGCGACATCGGATCATTGACCCGCTCCGCCCTCGCGTTCAGCCGGGAAGCGATAGGGGCCGAGCAGCGACAACAGGGCGATGGCGAGCGAGAGAGCGGCGGCAAAGCCGATCAAGGCCGGATCGTAGGACTGCCTGAGATCGCGGGACAGGCTCATGATATGAGGCCCCAGGCCCGATCCGACGGTGAAGAGGGCGAACAGGACGGCATAGATCGCCGCCATGGCGCGAAGACCGAAATAGCGGCTGACCAGGAAGCCCATCAGGTCGATTTCGGCGCCGATGCCGAGGCCGCAAAGGGCGGCTGCCACATAGGGCAGAAAGCCGCTATTGCCTCCTGCGAGCAGCACCCCGATACCCAGCACAGGCAAGGCAAAGAAGATCATGCCGACATGGGGGCCGAAGAAGCGGTCGAGACAATAGCCGACGATCAACCGGCCCAGGATCATCGTCCCCCCAGCGACACTCATCGCAGTCGCCGCCGCGGCAGGCGCAAAGCCACGCTCGCGCAGGAGCACGACCAACTGGGCGAGGACGCCGTTGATCGAGGTCATCGCAAGCAGGAGAGCAGCAGCAAGCAACCAGAACTGAGGCGAGTGCTTCATCGCCTGTGCCAGGGTGAGGCCGCCCGGCCGGGCCTCCGTCATGGCGCGGCGATCGAGCGCCGTGGCTTCATGGCGAACTCTGGCTTCATGCAGGAACAGCCAGACTGGCAGCAGGGCCAGGACAACGATCAGGAGGCCGAGGCCGAGATAGGCCGCCCGCCAGCCATAGGCTTCGATGAGCAGGCTGGCATACAGCGGCACCAGGGCCACGCCCAGCCCTGCCCCCGCCATCGCGATTCCCATGGCAAGGCCGCGTTCCCGGTCGAATCTGGCCGCGATCGCCTTGACATAGCCCGTCGGATTCTGGCTGGCGCTGAAGATCCCCTGCAGGATGAAGAGCCCGTAGAGCATCGCCAAAGAAGATTGCATCAGGCTCAGGGCAGCCGTCGAGGCTGCGAACAGGGCGATGAGCGGAATCATCACGGGGCGTATGCCGTAGCGATCCATCAGCCAGCCGATCACCGGCGTCGCGAGTGCGGCGGCCGAGGTCAGCACCAGCAGGGCCGAGGACAGCGTGCTGCGCTCGAAGCCGAGCGTCCTGGCCACGGGGTCGACGAAGACACCGAAGGTGAAGACGATGACCGGCCCTTGGGCCACGATGACCCCCAGGCCCGCGGCGAGAACCACCCACCATCGGTTGCCAAACGTCCCTGCCATGCGGGCCGGAGCGGATGCCGGTATGTCATTGCCTGAAACCGTCATTTCACGGCCGCCCCGGCTTGGTCCACGTCCCGGGTTTGATCCGGCCTGCTCAGGCTGAAACGTCCGCCGCCATGAGCGATCACGTAGAGAAAGCCGCCCAGCGTCGCCAGGTGGAACAGGAACAAATTGAGCTGGGCCAGGCGCTGCTCGAGCGGATAGGTCCAGAAATTGTGAAAGATCGAATTGAGCAGCAGGGTTTCAAGGAATAGCAGGACGGCACAGAGGCGCGTCGCTATTCCGAGGGCAAAGGCCATGCCGACGATGATCTCGAAAGCCGCTGCCAGCGGCAGGAGTTGGGAGGATGCCGGCACGCCGAAGGCTTTCATATAGGCAAGGAAGAAGTCGAACTCGACGATCTTGCGGACACCCGACACCACGAAGATGACGGCGAGCAGAACGCGCCCGCCGAGCATCAGATAGGCCTCGGCTCCAGCCGGTACGCTTAGGTCACTCGCGCTCCAGGCCTTTGGCCGCGTTTCGGAAATCGGCATCGTGTTTTCCTCCCCTCAAGCAAAGCACGTCCTTGCGATTCTTGGAGATCCGCCAAATCGCAAAACGCTATGTGGGCACCCTGGTCCGCAGGGCGAAGCAGGTGCCTTCTTGCTCTCGACGATGAAGCGAGCACGATCGTGGGACTAGCGCGGATCGGAGGAACGCACCGTCCAGGAAATCACTGCAATCGAAAGGCCGGGATGGGCGGAGACCAGTCGGCGGCGTCCCTGCCTCAGGCCAATTTTGCGGGGCCGGTTTTGGGCCGGCTCCCGGTTTCGGCGGGAATCCTGTCCTCGATGTCGAGCGAGAAATCGGCCATCTCTACGATCTGCCTGGCCGTGGCGCGCAACTGGCGCTCGATGAATTTGAGAAAGCTGCGCACCTTCAGCGGCAGATGCCGCCCGCTCGGATAGAGGGCATAGACATCGGCGCCGGGTGGCTGCCAATCGGGCAGAACCGACACCAGCGTTCCCTTGCGCAGGGCCGAGGCGCACATATAGCGCGGCAGCACGGCGATCCCCTGGCCCTCCAGCGCCATGTCACGCAGCATCGTCAGATTGTTCATGCGGACGACGACATGGGGAGAAACGCTGGCTTGCTCTTCACCCCGCAAAAAGGTCCAGTCGGCCGGCACATAGGGCGAATAGAAGTGCAGGCAGTCCTGCTCGGCAAGTTCGGCCGGAACGGTGGGCATGCCGCGCGCGGCCACATAGTCGGGGCTCGCATAGGCCCCGCGGGGAACTGTCAGGAATTTGCGGGCGATCAAGCGTGAATCGGCCAATGTGCCGATCCGGAAAGCCAGATCGAAGCGTTCCTCGATCAGGTCGATATGCCGGCTGGTCACCTCGACATCGATGTCGACCTGGCTGTTCTCGCGCCGGAATCGCGCAATGGCGGGGCCGATGATGTGCATGCCCAGTTCGATGGGCAGGCAAAGGCGCAGGATGCCGGTCGGCTGGCCCTGCTGGTCCTGGACCGCCGCTTCCGCCGCCTCGATTTCGGCGATGATGCGCACGCAGCGCTCATAATAGGACAGGCCGATATCCGTGGGACGAACCGTCCTTGTATTGCGATGTAGAAGCCGGGCGCCGAGACGCGCCTCCAGTTCCGCCACGCGATGGCTGACGGTCGACTTGGACATGCGCAAACGCCTGGAGGCGGCGGCAAAGCCGGCAGTCTCGACCACGGCGGCGAATATCGCCATGTCTTCATAGATCATCGTCACGCCCCGCATCCTGAGAGCCAGAGGCGTTCGGGCCGGAACGCAACCGCTCTCACTCCCCGTTTCCAAGCCAATCCGTCGGATTCGCTAGAGCATCTTCGCGATTCCCGGCGGTTTCACCAGATCGCAAAATGCCCTGCTCCATCGTCCAAATATTCGGACACGCCGTTGCGAACTATCCCTCTGTGGCGCGCAGCCCGCCAGCCCTAGGTTCCGGCCAGCAAGCCAACATGGGCAAAGAGTGCCTCGGCAAGGAGCAAGATTTCAATGGGCGACACAGGTCAGATCATCGATGTCCATCAACATCCGCTGCCGCGCTGGTATCTGAGGAGGCTGGCCGATGCCGGTCTCGCCAAGCTCGGCGGACGCTCGCCCGACGAGCCGAGCCTGCAATGGAGCCCGGAAAGCGCGCTCGGCCAGATGGACGAGCTCGGCATTGCCGCTGCGCTGCTGTCTTTTTCCGATCCCGGTGCCTCGATCGGCGATCCCGGGTTCCGGCGCGAACTCGCCCGCGAGTGCAACGAATATCTGGCCGATATCGCCGGGCAGGCCCATGGCCGCTTCGGTGCCCTCGCCGTCCTGCCCTTGCCGGATGTCGAGGATGCCCTTGCCGAACTGAACCATGCTGCCGACCGGCTGAATCTTTCCGGGGTCGTCCTGCTCTCCAACTATGGCGGGGCCTATCTCGGCGATGCGCAATTCGATCCTCTCTTCGCGGAGCTGTCACGCCGGCGGCTGCCGGTCTTCCTCCATCCGGCAATGCCCGCCTATGACGCACCGCTCTCCTATTTCCCCTGGATCCTGGAGTTCGTGTTCAACACGACACGAGCCGCAACGCACCTCATCTATAGCGGCACGCTCGACCGGTACCCCGACATTCCGATCATCCTGGCCCATGGCGGGGGCACGCTGCCTTTCCTGTCCTTCCGCCTCGATATGGGCCAGCGCATTCCGGGCCTCGAGCTTGCCCACCCCGTCCGCCACTATCTCAGCCGCTTCTACTACGACACCGCCTTTGCGACCGCGCCGGAGGCTCTGTCGGCCCTGCTGTCCCTGGTCGAGCCCTCGCAGCTCCTGTTCGGATCGGACCTGCCTTTCGGGACGGTGCCGGCGGCGGCGCTCTCGATCAGCCAGCTGGCACAGTCACCACGCCTGGACGACCGCATCCGGGAGGCGATCGACCATGGTTCCGCGCGTCGGCTGTTCCCAAGTCTGGCACAAGCCCGATCGAGCCGGGTGCACGCACTTTCCATCGCCAAGTGAGGACCGAACATGCCCGTGCCGCTCTATCGCGACTTCCTCGACCAGGCCCAGCTCGATCGGGACTATGATGTCGAGGCTTCGGTCCCCGATTTTTCGGCCTATCGCAGGCGCTTCGATGCCGCCAGCCTGGAGGCCCTCGCCAGCCTGCAGCCCCGCCGCCGCATCCCCTATGGCCCGACGCGGGCCGAATATTTCGATCTCTATTTGGCCAAGGCTCCCAATGCTCCGGTGCTGGTCTTCTTCCATGGCGGCTATTGGCGCATGCTCTCGAGCGAAGATTTCGCCTTCGCCGCCGCCGGCGCGGCTGCCAACGGCATAACCGTCGCCAATGTGAACTACGCGCTCTGCCCAGGCGTCTCCATCGGCGAGATCGTCCGCCAGGCGCGGGCAGCCGTCGCCTGGATCCATCGCAACGGTGTCACTCTCGGCCTGGATACCCGCCATCTGCATGTCGGCGGGCACTCGGCCGGCGCGCATCTAGCCGCCATGTGCCTGCTGGCTGAATGGCACGAAGACTATGACCTGCCCGCAGACATGCTTCAGGGCGGCATTCTGGTGGGCGGCCTCTACGACCTCAGCCCCCTGCCCTATACGTTCATACAGCCGCAGCTCCAGCTCGATTGGGGCATGGTGCGTCGCAACAGCCCCTTGCTTCTGGCGCGGCCCATGCCGCAGGCGAAGCTTCTGGTTGCCTATGGCGGTCGCGAGACCGGTGAGTTCCAGCGCCAGTCACGCGACTTCGCCACGGCCTGGACCCAGGCCGGTAATTCGCCGCCCTCATTGCTGGTGCAGAGTGAGGAGGATCACTTTTCCTCCGCACTGGCGCTGTCGGATCCCGCCTCCTCCCTCAGCAACGCCATCCGCGCCTTGATCCACGCAGCGCTCCGACGCGATGGATAGAACGGCGATCTCACCACCCGGCTGGAGCCACTATGGCTTTGGTGGCTCCGTTGCCTGTCCGCAAAACCGGATGTTCCCGAGTCCCTCAGTCCTCAGGTATTTGACTCGCCCCCGCACAACTTAAGGCTGAGCATAGGTATAATCGCGCCACTATCAATAAAAACTTTCAAATCCAGCAAACAATTCGATTTTATATGCCGATGTATCAATTTATAATTTGAATATTATTCATAAACAATGATTCTACGATAATTTATTCCTATATGATAATTGATCATTCAAAAATCATACACTTGAAAGTATCATTAAAACACGATAATTTTGATTCATATTCTGTGAAATTTTGAGATATTTTCTCATTATTCCGGTGCGGGGCAGGCTTTGCCTAAAGGCACCGTGCGGCCCATTCAGTCAGGTGCACAGACCTGAACCGACCGGGTTATGTGGAAAAGGAGGGGCCCCATGACGTCGACCGGAAACGCTCGAGTTCGCTCCCGCCTGCCCAAGCGGTCGCTCCTGAGTTTCCTGTTGGCGTCAGGCGCCGTCATGCTGTGCCAATCCGCGCATGCACAGGCGACAGCCAGCGGTGGACAGACGGTGCGCATTACGCCGGCCCAGGCGACCTGCAAGAACGAGATCTGCTTTCATGCCATCGACAAGGGCTCGCTGCTTTACAGCAACGCCGATACGCCCATCGACGTGACGGTGCCACCTGCCTTGAATGGTGACGATTACGACATCGGTATTTTTGCGGAGAACGAGACCACCATCAATCTCAAGGGTGGGGGAATCGTTCGCGTCGGCGGGGGCTCGACGGGGCTGCAGGCCAATTGGGCAGACGCGCCGGGCGGTACGATCTACGCAACCAACCTAAACCTCGATGTCGCGGACGTTGCCAACGGTGCGATAGCCTCCCGGAGCAGCCGCATGACGTTTAGCGGCCAAACCACCTTGGTTGGCCATGGTGCCTGGTCGGATGGTCTTTCTGCGCAGTTCGACAGCACCATTACCGTGAATGGCCCGATCGATGCCAGCGGTGCCTGGCTCTACGTCGCCCACAGCGGCGACGGCAGCCGGGTCGATTTGAAGGGCGGAGGAACCATTTCGCTGACCGGAGCAGGCCAGGGTGTTTTTTCGGCGAGCGCCGACGGAATTTTGACGGCGACCGGTCTGAAGATCCACGCCGATACGAACCAAGGCAGTGGTACCTCCTTGCTGACCGGAGGCAGTTTGAGCACTATCAAGGTCTCCAACAGCGAGCTGGATGGCGCCAATTCTGCGGGAGCGATCTGGGGCGTCCATGTCTCGAATGCAGTGACCGAGAATGCGACCTTCGCTCTGGATAATACCAAGCTTACGATGAACTCGGCCGGAGCCGCCATCTATGCAGATGGTGGGCGAGCCATGGTGCGCTTGATCGGTTCAGACGTCACGGCCTTCAAAGGCACCGGGGGCCTGCTTGCCGATGTCGGTACGGGCCGGATCTTCCATCTACCCAGTGGACTCAGCCTCACCGCAATCGATTCCACGCTCTCTGGGAACATGGAGGTGGAGGCACCTGCTGCGGATGGAGCAAATACCCTGTCGGCCAGTCTGCGTGGCATCACGACATGGACCGGTAATCTGGCTGTGAACGGCGCTTCGCGAGGCAATGTGACTTTAGCCGATTCTGCCCGCTGGATCGGCTCGGCAAGCAATGCCACGACCGTCGTGCTGAGTTCTCCCGATGCCCTGTGGGCGATCCCGGGAGGCGGCAATTCCACCGTCAGCGGCACGATGAAGAACGCCGGCAAGATCGCCTTTCAGACCGGCGGGCCAACGACGCTGACGGTGCGCAACTTCGTCAATGACGGCGGCACCATCCAGGTGAACATCAACGCCGCAGGCCAGAACGATTTCATCCACGCCACCGTCACCGCCACCATCAATGGCGGCACGGTTTCCGTCATCCCCGCTTCCGGCAATTATTCGATCGGCCAGACCTACAAGATCCTGAGCGCCAATGGCGGTATCACCGGCCAGTTCTCCAAGGTGGTCGACAACGCCCCCTTCGTCGATCTCGGCCTGTCGCAGAACGCCAATAACATCTATCTGAAGGTGACACGCAACGACGCCAGCTTCGCCTCCGTCGCCACCAGCGAGAGCCAACGCGCTGTGGCCGAAAGCATCGAGACGCTGGCAGGCGGCAGCTCTCTCTATGAAGCCGTCGCCAAGGCTCCGGATGTCGCCAGCGCCCGTCAGGCCTTCTCGACCCTGTCCGGCGACATCCATGCCTCGGCCCGGAGCGTATTGATCCAGGACAGCGGGCTGCTGCGCGATGCCGTGCTGAATCGTCTCTATACCGCCGATCTGGCTGCCGTCGCCCCCACGGCCCCAGCCACCGGCCTGCTGTCCTATGCTGAAACCGCGACGCCCCACGGCCCGACGCCGTTCGGCTCGGACGCTTCGCCCGCCCCTTCCGGCTTCTGGGCACAGGGGTTTGGTTCCTGGGGCCATTTCGGCGGCGGTCACGATGTCCGCATCGATCACAGCACGGGCGGCTTCCTCCTCGGCTTCGATGCGCTGGTCCAGGGTTCGTTCCTGCAGGACTGGCGCCTGGGCGCCCTCGCCGGCTACAGCCATTCGAGCTTCGATGCCGATGCCAGCTCCGCCTCAGGCAAGGCCGATAATTACCATGTCGGCCTCAATGCCGGTCGGCAGTGGAACGCCCTCGCCTTACGGCTAGGGGCCACCTATACATGGCACGACGTCGACAGCGACCGCAGCGTGATCCTGCCCAGCTACGCCGACCGGCTCGGCACCAGCTATGACGCCGGTACGGCGCAGCTCTTCGGTGAGCTCGGCTATCGGATCGACAGGGGAGCCTTGCGCTTAGAGCCCTTCGTCAACGCAGCCTATCTCAACCTGCATACCGACGGCTTCCGGGAGACCGGCGGCGACGCGGCTTTGACCGGCCGGGGCGAAACCAGCAATCTCGGCTTCACCACCCTGGGCGCTCGGGCCGCGACCAGCTTCGACCTGACCGGGGACATCGTCGCCACCGCGCAGGCGACCCTGGGCTGGCGGCATGCCTATGGTGATCTCAGGCCAACCGCGGCACTCGCTTTGGCCAATGGTTCGAGCTTCCTCGCCAATGGTGCACCAATCGCTCGCGATGCGCTGGCGGTCGATGCCGGGCTGAGCGTGGCGCTGTCGCATTCGGCCAGCCTCGGCGTGTCCTATAGCGGACAATTCGGCGAGAAGGCCGTCGACCAGAACGTCAAAGGCAATTTCGTCTGGAGGTTCTGATTGCGAAAGAAGACGAGACGCGCTGTCGGGCGCGGGAAGATCCCAACCCGCCCTACGACGTTTGTCTCGTCTCCCTCAAGGTAGGCGCATCGCTACAGCAGTCTTGCTAAGAAAATAGATTAAGATAATCAGGTATAGCTCAGAATTAACTGGATAAATCGTACTTCTATCTAGATAGGAAGTCGATTGGGCCTGGGCAGCAACGCGATCAGCAGGAGACAGACAAAGGCACCGCCGGCGGCGGCCAGAAAGCCATCGATATAGGAGAGCACCGCCGCCTGCTTGGCGATGGCCGAGGACAACAGGCTCGTCGCCCGGGCGCTGGCGATCGCCACATCCGCCGTGTGGGCGCTGACGGCATTGCGATAGGCCGCCAGGCGATCGACCGTCGCGCCAGCGAGGCTGTCGACATGCAGGCCGATGAGATTCGAATGAACCTGTTCGCGCACGCGCACGAAAGTTTGCATAAAGGCCGTGCCGATTTCGCCGCCGAACATGCGGCTGATCTGCAGCAGGGCACCGATCGTCAGCGCATCGGCCGGATTGATCGACTGCACCGCCAGGACGACCAGCGCCGTGAGCGCGAAGGACTGGCCGAGGGCCTGCAGGATCTGGGATTGCAGGAAATCGTCGGTGGCCCATGCGCTGGTGAGCTGGGCCGCCATCAGGCAGGCAATACCGACCAGGGCGGTGCCGGCGGCCAGCACCCACCTCCCGTCGAAGCGCTTGAGGACATAGCCGAGCGGCACCACGATGATGAGCTGAGGCAAGGCGATCCACAGCAGCACGGCGCCGACCTGCAATTCCCGAAAATTCTGCACCGACTGCAGATAATTGGGAATGATGTAGGCTGTTGACAGGATGATGAAGCGAAAGCCTGCCAATAGGAGCAGCAACAGCAGGAGATGGTGCTGCATCAAGAGCCGCAGATTGAGGAAGGGCCTGCGGCTGACCCATAGCTCGCGCACGACGAAGGCCGCCGTCACCAGGCCGCCGGCGATCAGCAGGCCGTTGACCAGGCCGCTATTGGTCCAGTCGAGCCGGTTACCCTGGTCGAGGCCAGCATAGAGCAGGCTGAAGCCGGCCCCGGCATAGACCAGGCCCGGCCAGTCGAAATGGTGCAGGAGTTCGGTCTTAACGTCCTCGCGTGGAATGCCGAACCATACGCAGGTGAACATCAGCGGCAGCAGGCCGCAATATTGCCAGCTGATCCAGCGCCAGGAGAGATTGTCCGCATACCAGCCTTCGAGCGAGGCCGCGACATTCTGCGAGAGCTCCGAATTCATGGCGTAGACCGCGATGCCGTAGATGATCAGGCGTGGCGGCAGGCTGCGGGCGATGAAGCTGATGGTGAGTGGAATGAACGTTCCGGAGCCGACCCCCGCCAGGAATTGGGCGGCCAGGAAGGCTCCGAGATTGGGGGAGAGAGGCGCGAGCAGGCTGGCGACGAAGAGCAGCGTGATACCCAGTAACAGCATGCGCCGGACCCCAAAAATGGCGCCGAGATAGGGGCAGGCAACCCCGACCAGCATCTGGCCGACAGCGAAGGTGGTGGTCATCCAGGCGCCTTCGTCGAAGCCCAGATGAAGCCCGCCACGCAGATCTGCGAGGCCGAAACTGGTGACGCGGCTGCCGAGCGTCGACATGATGGAGCCGAGCAGCACGCCGAGGATGCCGATATAGGGACGCAGCGTATCGGCACGAAAGCGCGGCGGCGCATGCGCTGCCGGCTCGAGGGCCGCGCCGGTCGCCGTCAGGGGGGCGGCTGACGTCGTCATGCCGGCCACCGTCATGGCGCCGCTGCCGTGCCGGTGCCTGCCTTGTCATCGGCTCCGGTATCGACGGTGGCAACCACAGACATGCCCGGCCGGATCAAGGTTCCCAGGGCCGGATTGGGGTCGAGGGCGATCTTGACCGGAATGCGTTGCACGACCTTGGTGAAATTGCCGGTGGCGTTGTCGGGCGGCAGCAGGGCGAAGGTGCTGCCGGTGCCGGGCGACCAGGCTTCGACACGTCCTGCCAGGACCAGATCGGGAAAGGCATCGACGGTGACATGCGCCGGCTGACCAAGGCGTATATTGGTCATCTGCGTTTCCTTGTAGTTCGCCACCACCCAGATATTGGGCAACGGCACCACCGCGATCACCTGGGTGCCGATATTGACGAACTGGCCCGGACGAACCTGGCGCTGGCCGACGAGCCCTTTGGCCGGCGATCGGATCTTGGTGTAGCCAAGATTGTTGGTGGCGAGGGTGACCTGCGCCTCCGCGGCCTTGATCTGGGCTTTGACCTGCTGCTCCTGGACATCGAGGCCGGCAAGCAGGGCCTTCTGCTGGTCGAGCTGGGCCTCATAGAGCGCCTTCTGGGCCAAAGCGCGCTGGGCATTGGCATCGGCCTGCTCGACCGATTGCTGGGTGCCGGCCGTGCCGGTCTTGAGCAGATCGCGCTGGCGCGTACTTTCGAGTTGATAGCGCCGCACATCAGCACTGCCCGCGTCGATATTGGCGCCTGCCTGCCGGATCAGGGCATTCTGCACGTTCTTCTGATTGGCGACATTGGCGAGACTGGCCTCGGCCGCGGCGAGATTGGCCTGTGCCAATGCAAGCTGGGCCTGATAGTCGGACGGTTCGATCTCGGCGATGAGATCGCCGGCCTCCACCGCCTGGTAGTCGCGAATGGGGACTTCCTTGATGTAGCCGGAGACGCGGGCCGACAAGGGCGTGACGTCGCCCACGATGAAGGCATTGTCGGTCTCCGCGAGGCGGGCGGCACCGGTCCAGCGGTTCCAGTTGCCGGCGACATACCAGACGAGCCAGGCAGCAAGCAGCAGGAAGCCGACGCGCAAGGCCGGATAGAGCCAGCGCGACCTCAGGCTGCGCGCGGGCGGCGGCGTTTCGGATACGGTCGACTTTTCTGCTGCATCCGACATCTGATCCTCGCACTCACACTCGAATGCGACCGATCCTGGCGAAGGATTATGGATGGCGAAACAAAAATATTCCAATACGCACACCGGACTCGCCAAGTCCGATCGAACCCATATCCATCAGGGTTCACCGAGCCAGTGAATCGGCACCGGCACGTCACGCCTCGAGGGCATGCCGGGCGTCCGGGCTCACCCCAAGAAGCCGGAAGCGCCGTCCCACAGCAATTTCAGCGCCGTCACGACCAGCAAGCCATAGCAGGCACGATAGACTTGGCGCTGATCCAGAACGCCATGAAGCCGCCAGCCTGACCAGACACCAAAGGGAATGGCGAGCAGGCAGATCGCCATCAACGCCCAGGTCGTGCCCGCAGGCTGCACCAGCACCAGCCACGGCACCAGTTTGGTCGCATTGCCAACGGTGAAGAACAGGCTTGTCGTTCCCGCGTAGATCTCCTTCCCAAGTCCAAGAGGCAGCAGATACATCGCAAGCGGCGGTCCCCCCGAATGCGCCACCATGGTGGTGATGCCCGACGTGAGGCCGGCGGCGACTGCCTTCGGCTTGGAGCGCGGACGATGCGTCATTTCCCCGCCCCGCACGAGCCAGAGGCCGACGAAGGCCAGGGTAATGGCCGCCATCATGACCGCAATGGCTCGATGGTCGAGTACGCAGAACAGCAGGAAGCCGAAGCCGATGCCGATCACAAGTCCCGGCAGCAGTAGCACGAGGTCCGGCTTGGACCAGGTCGAGGGCTTCCAGTAGCGCAATGCATAGAGATCCATTGCGATGAATAGAGGCGCAAGCAGTCCGCCCGCGGTGACAGGATCCATGACCAGCGAGAGCAGCGGGATGCCGACAATGGCAAAGCCGCCACCGAATGCGCCCCTCATGAAGCTGATCAGGAACACGCCCGCGAAGGCGACCAGGATGGTGGCAGCGCTCAGGTCCATGGCACCGCCTCCATCACGCGCAGGCATTCCTGCCGGTGCCGCCTCACCTCTGCCCAAGCGGGGATCATGACATCCTCGTCCGGTCGGGCGGGACGGCACGGCCATAGACCGCCGCTTCGATATCGCCGCGTGCGAGGCCGATGTCGCGCAGGGCGAAATCATCGTATTCGCGCAAGTCCGCGAGGGCGGCACGCCGGGCAAAAAAGCGCAGCATTCCATCGTAAAGTGCCGCGAGTTGCCGATACAATGCGTCGGGCTTCTTCGCGATCGCGGGGTGAGTGATGGTCGACAGGGGAGCAGACATTTCCGATCTCCAATAATTGCTTCGGGCAATGCGACGCCGTTGCCGCAAGCCTTGGCGAGCTGGCCGTTCCGAACCGTAGAAATCTTCGCAATTCCCGGTACAATCCGGTTGATGAAGATAGAATGATCCGATATGCTTCTCGGTGCAATTATAACATTGCTCTCGGTGCAATAATGTCAAAGTCCGAATATCTGAAGCTGGCCGACGAGATTGCCGCGGACATAGCGGACGGCAGGCTCAGCCCAGGCGATCGCCTGCCCCCTCAACGCAACTTTGCCTATGAGCGCAAGATTGCCGCCTCGACGGCAAGCCGCGTCTACGCCGAGCTGTTGCATCGCGGCCTTGTGGTCGGCGAAACCGGCCGGGGCACCTTCATTTCGGGCAATGCCAGGCGCGGCGTGGCAGCGCCAAGCGAGCCGAGCGGCATTCGGATCGATCTCGAATTCAATTACCCTTTGCTTCCCAATCAGACTACGCTCATTGCCAAAAGTCTTGATGGCCTGGAACAACCCGCCGCCCTCGACATTGCACTGAGGCAGGCGACCAGTATCGGAACGCCGGCGCTGCGAACCCTAGCCTCCTCCTTCCTTTCGCGGGACGCTTGGTCGCCAACCCCGGAGCAACTCGTCTTTACCGGCAATGGCCGCCAGAGCCTGGCGGCCGCCCTTGCCGCCATCGTTCCGACCGGCGGGCGCTGCGGCGTCGAGGCCTTGACCTACCCTTTCATCAAGGGCGTTGCCGCGCGGCTCGGCATCACGCTGGTGCCCTTGGCGATGGACGAGGGTGGCCTGCGTCCCGACTCGGTGCAAAAGGCGCACCATGAGGCCCATCTTTCGGCGCTCTACGTCCAGCCGGCTGTCCAAAACCCGCTGAACATGACGATGAGCGCGGCGCGCCGGGCCGACCTTCTGCACGTCGCCGAAAAGCTCGACCTTCCGATCATCGAGGACAATGTCTACGGCTTCCTCGACGACGAGCCGCCGCTCGCAGCTCTCGCGCCGGCACGGTGCGTCGTCATCGACTCCCTGTCCAAGAAGGTCGCGCCGGGCCTGACTTTGGGCTTCATCGTGCCGCCGCAGCGTTTGCGTGAAACCATCATGGCTTCGGTGCGCTCGGGCGGATGGACCGCCTCCGGCTTTGCCTTTGCGGCGGCGCAGCGACTGATGGGCGATGGCACCGCTGCCGAACTCTCCAGGCTGAAACGCCTGGATGCCCGCGCGCGCCAGAAGCTGGCCGCCGAGCGCCTTTCGGACTTCGAGATTCAAACCAACGAAAAGTGCTACCATCTATGGCTGACATTGCCGGCGCATTGGCGCTCGCAAACCTTCGTCGCGGCGGCGGCCAGGCGCGACATTGCCCTGTCTCCCTCCACGACCTTCGCCGTGACGCCAGGCCATGCGCCCAACGCCGTCCGGCTGGCGCTGGCCAGCCCGACCATGGACCAGCTCGATAGCGGCCTGGCCACGCTGGCCGCGATGCTGGCCATGCGAGAGGACGATTTCGACTCAACCGAATAAGCCGAATGCACTCCCGCGATGCCGGTGCACGCTGGAATGGGCGCCCCGATCATCCAAACAGGGGCGAGGCGCCGTTTTCCGCCGCCGAGACCTGTCGGCGAAACAAGCCGAAGAGCTCGCGCCCGACCCCGAATTCGTTGTCGGCGAGATCCGGCTGGACGTTCGCCCGCTCGAGCGCTCCCGGCGTCAGCACGTCGATCGTGCCCGAAACCGCATCGACGCGCACGAGGTCACCGTCTTCGAGCCTGGCAAGCGGCCCTCCGTCGAGCGCCTCGGGACTGACATGGATCGCCGCGGGCACCTTGCCGGAAGCGCCCGACATCCGGCCATCGGTGACGAGGGCAACCTTCAGCCCCTTGTCCTGCAGCACGGAGAGCATCGGGGTCAGGCTGTGCAGTTCCGGCATGCCATTGGCTTTCGGCCCCTGGAAGCGCACCACCACCACAGTATCGTCGGTGAATTCGCCGGCGCGGAAGGCCTGCTTGACCGCCTCCTGGTCGGCGAAGACGCGTGCCGGCGCCTCGACGACATGGCGCTCCGGTGCCACGGCCGAAACCTTCATCACGCCGGTGCCGAGATTGCCTCGGAGCCGCTTGAGGCCGCCTGTCGGCTGGAATGGTTCACCGGCCGACCGCAGCACCTTGGGGTTCAGCGACGCGCTCGTACCCTCCGACCACACCAGGGCGCCATCGATCAGCTTCGGTTCGTGGGTGTAGCGGGCCAGCCCCTCGCCGGCCACGGTGCGCGTGTCGGGATGCAGCAGCCCGGCTTCGAGCAGTTCGCCGATCATGAAGCCGAGACCGCCCGCGGCATGGAAATGGTTCACATCCGCGAGCCCGTTCGGATAGACGCGTGCCATCAGGGGCGTCACGTCCGAAAGATCGGCAAAGTCCTGCCAGTCGAGCACTATCCCGGCCGCCCGCGCCATGGCGATCATGTGAATGAGCAGATTGGTGGAGCCGCCCGTGGCGTTGAGCCCGACGATGCCGTTGACGAAGGCGCGCTCGTCGAGCACGTCGCAGACCGGCGTGTAGTCGTTGCCCAGGGCCGAGATCGACAAGGCACGCCTGGCGGCTTCCACGGTGAGCGCATCGCGCAGGGGCGTGTTGGGATTGACGAAGCTCGAGCCCGGCAAATGCAGGCCCATGAATTCCATCAGCATCTGGTTGGTGTTGGCCGTGCCGTAGAAAGTGCAGGTGCCCGGCCCGTGATAGGCCGCCATCTCCGCTTGCATCAGCTTGTCGCGCCCGCATTGGCCCGTGGCGAAGAGCTGGCGCACCTTGGACTTCTCGTCATTGGCGATGCCGCTCGCCATCGGCCCGGCCGGCACGAAGATCGCCGGCATATGGCCAAAGGCGGCCGCCGCAATGACGAGGCCCGGCACGATCTTGTCGCAGACACCGAGATAGACGATCGAATCGAAGGTGTTGTGGCTGAGCGCGATGCCGGCTGCCATGGCGATGGCATCGCGCGAGAACAGCGACAGCTCCATTCCGGCCTGGCCCTGGGTGACGCCGTCGCACATCGCCGGAACACCGCCGGCCATCTGAGCCGTGCCGCCGGCCGTACGCGCCGCCGCGCGGATCAGGTCGGGGTAGCTTTCATAGGGCTGGTGCGCCGAGAGCATGTCGTTATAGGCGCTGATGATGCCGAGATTGCCTGCGCCGCCCTTGACCAGCGTCGCCTTGTCGCCCGCCGGCATGGCCGCATAGGCATGGGCCTGGTTGCCGCAGGACAGATGGGCGCGGACGGTGCCGGCGGCGCGGGCGCGCGCCATGCGCGCGAGATAGGGACGGCGAAGGGCGGCGGACCGCTCCACGATCCGATCGGTGACCCGTGCGAGCGTTGGGTTCAGCGCCATGGTGGCCTTTCTCGGGTTGGGAGACGATGCTGCTTTTGGCATGGAGCATCGTCTCCTGATGGCTTCGTCGATAAGGAGGCAAGGCAAGAAACACGCCAGCCAGAGGGACAACGCCCCCGGGCCCACGTATCTGTCAGGCTGCGACCAGTTCCTCCGGCGGGCTCTTGGCACCCGTCATGAAGGCGACCGCGTCGGACATCGTGTAGTCGCGCGGATTGATAACGCAGAGCCGCCGGCCGAGCCGGTGGATGTGGATGCGATCGGCCACCTCGAAGACATGCGGCATGTTGTGCGAGATCAGCACGATCGGCAGCCCCCGCCGCTTCACGTCGAGGATGAGTTCCAGGACACGGCGGCTTTCCTTGACGCCGAGAGCGGCAGTCGGCTCGTCCATGAAAACCACCTTCGATCCGAAGGCGGCCGCACGCGCCACCGCGACGCCCTGGCGCTGGCCACCCGACAGGGTCTCGACCGCCTGGCCGATGTTCTGGATGGTCATCAGGCCGAGTTCGGTCAGCTTCTCGCGGGCCCGCTTTTCCATGGCGGGCCTGTCGAGCATCTTGAACCATTGGCCGAGGATGCCGGGCTTGCGGATCTCCCGCCCCAGGAACATGTTGTCGGCGATGGACAGGGCCGGCGACAGAGCCAGGTTCTGGTACACGCACTCGATCCCCGCTTCGCGGGCATCGATGGGCGACTTGAAGTTGACGACCTTGCCGTCGAGCCTGATTTCCCCCTCGTCGGGCGTGATGGCGCCCGACAAGGCCTTGATCAGGGACGATTTGCCAGCCCCGTTGTCGCCGATCACGGCGAGGATCTCGCCGGGATAAAGGTCGAACTCGCAATTGTTGAGAGCGGTGACCCGGCCATAGCGCTTGATCAGGCCGCGTGCGCTGAGAATGGGTTCCTGTGCCATTAGCCTGCAACCTTTCTGATCCACTGGTCGACGGTCACGGCGCCGATGATGAGAACGCCGATGAGCAGGTAGGTCCATTGCGGGTCGGTGCCGACCAGCCTGAGGCCGAGCTGGAACACGCCGACGATCAGGGCGCCGAAGATCATGCCCAGGATCGAGCCGCGGCCTCCGAACAGGGAGATGCCGCCGATGACCACCGCGGTGATCGACTCGATATTGGCGAACTGGCCGGAGGTCGGTGAAACCGAGCCGAGGCGGCCGATCAGGACCCAGCCCGCCAGGGCGCAGATGAGGCCGGACAGCGTATAGACCTGGAGCAGCATCTTGTTGGTGCCGACGCCGGAAAGTTCGGCCGCGTCGGGATCATCGCCCACGGCATAGACATGCCGGCCCCAGGCAGTGTGGTTGAGCACGTACCACAGGACCGCGACCAACAGCACCATGGCGACCACGCCGGCCGTCAAGACCGCGCCTCCGAAGCGGAAGCTCGCACCGAAGAGTTGCAGCAGCGGGGCCTGGGCCGCGATGTCCTGGCTGCGGATCGTCTCATTGGCCGAGTAGAGGAAATTGGCTGCCAGGATGATCTGCCAGCTGCCCAGCGTGACGATGAAGGGCGGCAGCTTCATGCGGGAGACGAGCAACCCGTTGATATAGCCGCAGAGGGCACCGCAGGCGAAGCCGCACAGGATCGATAGGGGAACCGGCAGGCCGTACCGGAAGGTGAACTGCCCCATCACAACGGAGGACAGCACCATGATCGCGCCGACTGAGAGGTCGATGCCGGCCGTCAGGATGACCAGAGTCTGCGCTGCGCCGACGATGCCGGTGATGGCCACCTGCTGCAGGATCAGCGTCAATGAAAAGGCCGAAAAGAACTTACTGCCCAGGATGATGCCGAAGATGGCGGTGGACAGTACGAGCACGATCAACGGCACCATCGCCGGATTTCCGTGCAGGAAGTGCTGTGCCTTTTCCAGGAGTGATTTCTTGTGAACGTCGAAACTGGCTACGCTGGTGTCGCTGCCCGAGAGGACTTTTTCGAAGTCCTGTGGACGTCCGACATTTGCCGAAGGATCGGTCATATCTTTGGTCTCCTCCCGCGGGGCGGGGCCCCTCGCAAAAGGAGCGGCGCGGGGGCCGCTCCTCCGTAAGAACAAGATTGAACGTTGGCCGGGCTGAGCTCAGATCAGCCCCAGCACAGGTCCTTACCTTTCTTGGTGTCGATGGATTCGACGCCGGAAGCCGGCTTGTCGGTGACGAGGGTGGCGCCGGTGTCGAAGAACGCCTTGCCTTCGGTGGGCTTGGGCTTCTCGCCGCTATCGGCGAACTTCTTGATGGCTTCGATGCCCATGGCCGCCATCTTGAGCGGATATTGCTGCGACGTGGCGCCGATGACGCCCTCAGCGACGTTCTTCACGCCCGGGCAGCCACCGTCGACCGAGACGAGCAGCACGTCCTTCTCGCGGCCGACGGACTTCAGCGCCTCATAGGCGCCCGCGGCGGCCGGTTCGTTGATGGTGTAGACGACGTTGATCATCGGGTCCTTCTGGAGACAATTCTCCATGGCGGACCGGCCACCCTCTTCATTACCGTTGGTCACGTCGTGGCAGACGTTGCGGGCATCGCCCCAATCCTGGATCTTGGTCGGATTGGCGATCTTGGAAATGCCGAACCCACTCATGAAGCCCTGGTCGCGCAGGACATCGACGGTCGGCTGGCTCGGATTGAGATCGAGATAGGCGATCTTGGCTTCCTTGGCCTTGTCGCCGAGCGTTGCCCGGGCCCATTGGCCGATCAGTTCGCCCGCCTTGAAATTGTCGGTGGCGAAGGTGGCGTCGGCGGCGTCGATCGGCTCCAGCGGCGTGTCCAGCGCGATAACGAGGATGCCGGCGGCGCGGGCCTTCTTGACGGAGTCGATGATGGCCTTGGAGTCCGAAGGCACCAGCAAAATGCCCTTTGCCCCGTCGGCGATGCAGGATTCGATGGCCGAGACCTGGCTCTCATTGTCACCGTCGATCTTGCCCGCATAGGCCTTGAGGTTGACGCCAAGCTCCTTGGCCTTGGCGGTCGCGCCCTCCTTCATCTTCACGAAGAAGGGATTGGTGTCGGTCTTGGTGATCAGGCAGGCACCGACATCGGCTGCAAAGCCTGGGGTCGCAAAGACACCGAGAGACAGGACGCTGGCGCACAACAGCGCCGACTTCAGGACACGTTTTTTCATCATATTCCTCCCATTTTGGATCGCTTGGCCGGCTGCCCGGACCTTGCTTTCGGGGCGCCTTCATTGCCGCGTTGGCGCCTGGACATAAAAAACATCATCCCTGCCTGCCTTGTCAATAAATAAATAAGTCTTATTTAGTTATTTATTGACGCCCTTGCACGAAGCGCCCATTCTTGGTGAAAG
The DNA here is from genome assembly GCF_056754975.1 of Labrys sp. HAY1-8F. Taxonomy (NCBI): domain Bacteria; kingdom Pseudomonadati; phylum Pseudomonadota; class Alphaproteobacteria; order Hyphomicrobiales; family Xanthobacteraceae; genus Labrys; species Labrys sp. HAY1-8F. Next base: position 835,690 of record NZ_JBPGWZ010000001.1, read on the forward strand.
GAGCGATGTCGCCCAATGCAGCTTCCTCTCGTTCGAGCCACGGATTCGAACGAGAGGAAGCTGCAAGATTTCAGACACTTGCAGAGTTTCTTAATATTGTCCGCGAACGGGCAATATTAAGAAACTCTGCTTACGGGGAGGAAATGGGATGGAGGCTGGCACCCAGAAGGCCGGTTCGCCCGAACTGGCCGAGAACCGCTTTCATCGCGGCACCAACCAGAGTGGTATGCGCGACCACAACGAGCGTATCGTGCTCTCGCTCGTTCGCGAGCACGGCGCCCTGGCCAAATCCGACATCGCCCGCATGACCAGCCTGTCACTGCAGACCGTTTCGGTGATCATGCGGGAACTGGAAGAAGCAGGCTTGTTGACGCGCCAGGAGCCGGTGCGCGGACGCATCGGCCAGCCCTCGATCCCCATGGCGCTCAATCCGGAAGGCGCCTATTTCCTCGGCCTGAAGATCGGCCGGCGCAGCGCCGATCTGGTGCTGATCGATTTCCTGGGCAATGTGCGCGCGATGCTGCACAAGTCCTACCGCTACCCTGCCCCGGGCGAGACGATTGGCTTTGCGCTCGACGGCATCGCGTCCATCAGGGCAACGCTCAGTCCTGCCGCGAACAAACGCATCGCGGGGCTCGGCATCGCCATGCCGTTCGAGCTGTGGAACTGGGCCGATGCGGCCGGTGCCCCGCCCGCCGTGATGGACGAATGGCGCGATCGCAGCATCCAGGCCGACCTCCAGTCGAATTGCGATTTTCCGGTCTATCTGGAGAATGACGCCACCGCAGCCTGTGGGGCCGAACTCGTCTTCGGCCAGTTCGCAGGCGTGCGTGACTTCGTCTATTTCTATATCGGCGCCTTTGCCGGAGGGGGTATCGTGTTGAACGGCCGCCTGTTCGGCGGCCGGACCGGCAATGCCGGCGCGCTCGGCTCCATGCCTGTCCCCGGCCCCAACGGCAAGCCGACCCAGCTCATCGACGTCGCCTCCATCGCCATGCTGGAAAAGGCGTTGAAGGAACGCGGCATCGAAGCCGCGCATCTATGGACATCGCCCGAGGTATGGGGCGATCTGGGTGAGGAAGTCGAGCTCTGGATCCGCAAGGCGGCCGACGCCCTGGCTTACGCCATCGTCTCGTCCTGTGCCGTGATCGATTTCGAGGCGGCCGTCATCGATGGCTGGATGCCGTCCGATGTCAGGGCGCGCCTGGTCGACGCCGTGCGCGAGGCATTCGGCAGGATCGACGTTGAGGGACTGAGAACGCCCCATGTGCGCGAGGGAACGGTGGGCATTCATGCCCGCGCGCTCGGCGGCGCCAGCCTGCCTTTATCGGCGCGCTTTCTCGTGCTCGCGGACACCTCCAAAGAGAGCAACACCGTCAAGAACGGCGATCTTCACGGCCGCTAGGGCGCCGCAAATGGTGCCTTGAGCCCTTTCGCCTATACGGCACAAGACCTCATTCATGAATTGAAAAATATGCAATAATATATTGTTATTGCAATATTTTTTCCAGTAAATTCAACCTATTTTGACACAGCGACCCCAGGCCTGCCTCGGCCCATGCATGCTATCCGCCTGCGATGGCGAGGCTCGGCCTCGCGGCGTCCAATTCAAGCAAGACATGAGGCTCTGGCGAACGGACATTCCGGAAGAGACGAAGATAAGCATCTTGTCTGACGATAGAAATGACGCCACTATCCGCGTCCTGTTCAAAATAATCATAATTTTCAAAAGTGTACCGCATAGAAAAATAAGGTCATTGATATGCTTCGTAGCCTGACCATCTTTCTAAGCTCCGTCGCGTTGGTCGCTTGGGTTCCACCTGCTCTTGCGGAAATCTCATCGGGTGTACGGCAACAGACCCACAATATCCGCGGTTTGCAGCATCCTGCCACAATGATCCTCGATCACTGGGGTATCGCGCATCTCTATACCGCCAACCGGCGCGACGCGTTCTTCATGCAAGGCTACAATGCCGCGCGCGACCGCCTGTGGCAGATTGATCTGTGGCGCAAGCGCGGCCTTGGTCTTCTGGCCAGGGATTTCGGTCCGAGCTATGTCGAGCGGGACCGTGCGGCACGCCTGTTCCTCTATCGCGGCGACATGGGCAAGGAATGGCAGTCCTACGGGCCGCATGCGAAAGACTACGCGGACGCCTTCGTTGCCGGTGTCAACGCCTATGTCCAGGAAACGCGGGAGGGTGCGCAGCCGCTACCCGAGGAGTTCAAGATCGCCGGCTCGCGTCCCGATCTGTGGAATGCGGACGATATCGTGCGCATCCGCAGTCACGGTCTGACGCGCAATGTCGAGCTCGAAGTGCAGCGCGCACAAATTACCTGCGCTGCCGGGCTCCAGGCCGACAGGCTCCAGGCTCAATTCGAACCCGCCTGGACGACGAAGCTTCCCGATGGCCTCGATCCCTGTTCAATTCCACGGGATGCGCTCAAGGACTACACGCTTGCGACCGATCCGGTGAAGTTCGGGGCGGGCAAGAAGGCGGCGCAGGCCTATGATCCCGATGCCCTCCTTGCGCAGGCACAGACCAAGGTCGAGACGATCGGCTCCAACAATTGGGTCGTCTCCGGCAAGCGCACGGCAACCAGGCGCCCGATCCTGGCCAATGATCCGCATCGCGACCATAGCGTGCCGTCCCTGCGCTATATCGTTCACCTCGTCGCGCCGGGCATGAATGTGATCGGTGCCGGCGAACCGGCGCTGCCCGGCATTTCGATCGGCCATAATGGCCGCATCGCTTTCGGCCTGACGATCTTCGGCATGGATCAGGAAGATCTCTATGTCGAGGCACGCAATCCGAGCAATCCCGATCAGGTCAAGTTCGGGACGGACTGGGAGCCGATCCGGATCGTGCGCGAAAAGGTCGAGGTCAAGGGCGCCGAGCCACAAGAGATCGAGATGCGCTTCACCCGGCACGGGCCGGTTCTTGCCACCGATGCCAAGCGCAATCTGGCTTTTACCATTCGCTCCGTCTGGTTCGAGCCGGGAACCTCGGCCTATTTCGGCTCGTCCGACTACATGACGGCGAAGACCTGGCCTGAATTCCAGGCTGCGATGAAGCGCTGGGGCGCGCCCTCGGAAAACCAGATCTATGCCGATACCAAGGGCAATATCGGCTGGCAGCCGGGTGGGATGGCGCCGCGCCGCCTCAGCTATGACGGTCTGCTGCCGGTGCCGGGCGATGGGCGCTATGAATGGCAGGGCTTTTTGCGCCTGGATGAATTGCCGAGCGTCTTCAATCCGAAGACCGGCTATTTCGCCACCGCCAACCAGATGAACCTGCCGCCCGACTATCCGGTCGCGCAGCGCCGCATCGGCTTCGATTCCTGGGCCAATCCCGCCCGCTGGGACCGCATCGTCGAGGTACTGCAGGACAAGAAGAAATTTAGCCTCGCCGACGCAATGGACTTGCAGAACGACGACACCACCATGCTTGGCCGCCGGCTGATCGTGCTCCTCAAGCCGCTGCAATCCGATGATCCCCAGATAGGCAAGGGGCTGCAGCTCTTGCGTGGTTGGAATGCGCGCGATGACCGCGACAGCGCGGCCGCCGCCCTGTTCGAGGTGTGGATCAGCAAGCATATCGGTCCGGCGCTGGTGAACGCCACCGTGCCGGAGGCGGCTCGCTCCCTCATTCCCAAGCCGAGCGTCGGCGCGATGTTCGAGCTTCTGGAGAAACCGGACGCCTCGCTCGGCACCGATCCGGCCGCGGCACGCGACAAGCTGCTGCTGCAGAGCATCGGCGCGGCGGTCGCGGAGGTTTCCAAGCTTCTCGGCGAGGATGCCGGCCAATGGCGCTGGGGCCGGCTGCACCATGCCCAATTCGATCACGCGCTCACGTCGCTTGCCGACCCCTCGACCCAGGCGCAGATGCGTGTGGGCCCGCTCGAGCTTGGAGGTGCCAGCAACGTGCCCCATGCCACGAGCTATCGCAGCTCGGACTTTCGCCTGACCTCTGGCGCTTCCTTCCGCATGGTGCTGGATGTCGGCAATTGGGATGCCAGCCGCGTCATCAACACGCCCGGACAATCGGGAAATCCCTTCAGCCCCCATTATCGCGATCTCGCGCCGCTCTGGGCCGATGGACAATATGTGCCCCTGCTCTATTCCAAGCCAGCGGTCGAAAATGCGGCGAGCGAAATCGTGACCTACGCGCCCGCGCATTAACTGGCTCGGGAAATACCCGTTGCTGCATGAGGCAACCGTCGCTCTGGCAAGCGCGGCTGCCTATTCCTCGGAAGACAGGAAAGCTCGCGTCGCAACGGCCGATACCTTCTGCCGCAACCTCACCTTGTTCCCCTCGACCGCGGACACCTGGGATATGTCGATGAAAGGCTCCCGGGGATCCAGGATATCCTCGCTGCTCAACTTGATCGAGGAGCCTTCCACGCTTTCTACAATGCCGACATGTTGATCATTGGCGTCAACGACTTCCATATTTTCGCGGATATCCATCATGGCCGTTCCCTCTCGTGTAATCGGGAATCTAACTGCCCAGCGGCTATGGAGTTCCTCGAGGCATCCCGAGGGACGAGGCTGGTTGGGTTTGTCGCTACCCGTCACACCACGGTGATTGGCAAGCCTTGGCGTCGCTCAGGCCATCGAGATTGGCCACAGCTCCGGTCGGCGGCATGAAACAATCCGCGCCGAAGCTTGTTCTTCTTGAGGAATGGTCCCTCGCGGACATGCCGAGAGCACGCCGTCCCGTCGGCGCACATCGTCTCATTCGCCCGGCGCGACCGCGCCGACAAGGGCGGGAGAGCCGATAGGGAGGACTGGAATGAGCTGGGTAGGCAGATGGAAGAACCAATACGGATCGATCCTTACCATTACCGATGATGCGGAAGGCAGGATCACCGGCACTTTCAAGACGGCGCTCCTCGAAAGCGGCTTCTACGGCACGGAGATCGCCGTCTCGGGCCTTCATCTCGGACATTGCATCAGTTTTGCCTTCACGGCCTCGACCGCTGGCGGAGATTTGCTTTGTTCCTATAGCGGATTGTCGCGCGGCGACCGCCTCAACACGGTCTGGCATGTCATCTCCGATGGTCAGCTCGATCCGGACGCCCGCATCACCGAGCGCCCTTGGCCCCACGCGGTGACGACAAACGCCGATATCTTCGTGCGGGAGACATAGAAAGAGCCTCCCGGCGTTCAGACATGAACGTGCCTTGCCTCAGGAGAAAGCCCCATGGTTTCTCGCCCGTTCTGGAAAGGCTACCTCAAACTCTCGCTGGTCACCTGCCCGGTGGCGCTGACGCCGGCGACGTCGGAGAGCGAGAAAGTCCGGTTCCATACGCTCAACCGCGCGACCGGCAATCGTATCGTCAGTCAATATGTCGATGCGGTCACCGGCAAGCACGTCGAGGAGGACGACGAGGTCAAGGGCTATCAGTGCGGCGAGGATGACTATGTCATGCTCGAGGAAGACGAGATCGAGGCCGTCGCTCTGGAGAGCACCCGTACCATCGACATCGAACTCTTCGCGCCGCAGGAGAACATTGAATGGATCTGGCTCGACAAGCCGCATTATCTGACGCCGGACGATCCTGTCGGGGAGGAAGCTTTCGCGGTCATCCGGGACGCCATGGCGACGACGCATATGGTCGGCATTGCCCGCCTGGTGATGTATCGGCGGGAGCGTGCGGTAATGCTGGAGCCCCGCGGCAAGGGCATCGTCGTGTGGACCCTGCGTTTCGGCGACGAGGTCCGTGACCCCGGCACCTATTTCGACAAGCTCGGCAATATCAGTCCCGATCAGGCCGCGCTGCAGCTCATGCAAAAATTGATCGATGGGCGCACGAAATCCTGGAGCCCGGAGATGGTCCGCGATCCCGTGCAGGAGCGTCTTCTCGAAATTATTGCCACCAAGAAGAAAGGGCGGCGTCGGTCCGCGGCCCAGCCCAAGACCGAAGTGCCCGGCAAGGTGGTCAGCATCATGGATGCCCTGCGCCGGAGCCTGGCGCGCGAGGCACGACGCTGATCTCCGTACCGCCCTCTCTCAAGCTGTTTTGCGCACCGTCCGGGCTTCGAGGGGCACGGCCGCCTCGCGGAAATGCGCCCAGGGATCGGCGGCAAGGGCCGATAGCCGCGTCGGCGTGTTCGTCAGGGTGAAATAGGCCGGCCCGATCGCGGGCGCCAGTTCCTCCCAGGCGAGCGGCATGGAAACGGCGGCACCCGGCCGTGCTCGCGTCGAATAGGGCGCAACCGCCGTTGAGCCGCGCTGATTGCGCAGATAATCGATCAGGATCTTGCCATGGCGTTTTACCTTGGCGATGGTTGAGACGAAGCGATCCGGACTGTCGGCGGCCATGGCATCGGCCATGGCCTTGGTGAAGGCCTTGACCTTCGGCCAGTTGGCTTTCGGCTTCAAGGGAGCGACTACATGCAGCCCCTTGCCACCCGACGTCTTCACGAAAGCAGTTAACCCGGCCTGTTCCAGCCGCTCCTTCACCTGTTCGGCGGCTGCGATGACCTCGCCCCACGCGACATCGTCACCGGGATCGAGATCCATGGTGATCATATCGGGCCGCTCCCAATCGGCGAGCGTCGATCCCCACGGGTGGATCTCCAGGACGGCAGCCTGGACCAGGCCGATCAGGCCGTCGAGGTCCTCGATCGCGATCAGCGGCTCGCCATCCCGGTCCTTGGGGTCGCTCACCTGAAGAATGTGCTCGTTCACGCCCTTCCAGGCGTGCTTTTGGAAGAAGCGAGGTCCCTCGATGCCATCGGGACAACGCAGCAGGGCCAAAGGCCGCCCGACGACGAAGGGGGCCATGGCGCGCCAGACCTCGGTATAGTAATCGGCAAGCCCTTCCTTCGTCACGCCTTCCTGCGGCCAATAGAGCCGGTCGGGATGGGTGAGCTTAACGGTTCGGCGCGGTGCTGCAGCCATGGTTCCTGCCTTTTTCCTGGTCTCCCTGACGACCTCTTTTGCCGGCTTGTCCTCGCGGAGACCGCGAAAGGCAGCATGGCGCAGATGACGATCGGCCGTCCAGGCCCGGAATTCCACCTCGGCCACCAAGTCCGGGCGCGTGAAACGCACCTGCCGCCCTTCCTCGGCGGTGAGCGGGCGGGCAAACGGGTTCTGCTTGACGCGCATGCCCTCCAGGCGCCCGAACAGAGCTTCGGCGACCGAACGGGTGAATCCGGTGCCGACCCGGCCGACCGGCTCCAGGCCCCCGTCTTCATAGACGCCGAGGACGAGCGATCCGATCGCCTTTCGGGATGTCGTCGATGGCACATAGCCGGCGACCACGAACTCCTGGCGCGCCGAGCATTTGGACTTGACCCAGCTCCTGCCGCGCCCGGATTGGTAGGGGGCTGTGCGAAGCTTGGAGACGATGCCTTCGAGGCTCAGCCGGCAGGCGTGACGCAGGACCATGGCGCCGCTCGCCTCGAAGTGATCGGAAAAGCGGATCTCCGCCCCGGCATCGGCGAGCAGTTCCTGCAAAAGCGTCTTGCGCCGGACGAGCGGCAAGGCCCGGAGGTCATAGCCGTCAAGATGGATGAGATCGAAGCCATAATAGACGAAGCGGTCGGAGCGACCCTCGCTCAGATCGGCCTGCAGAGAGGAAAAATCAGAGGCTCCTGTGCCGGCCTCGACCACCAACTCGCCATCGAGCAGCGCCGAGCCTATCGGCAGGGCCTGCAATGCTGCCGGCACCTGCTTGCCGAACTTTCCGGTCCAATCGAGACCGCTGCGGGTCAGGAGCTTGACCCGCCCTGCCTCGATGCGCGCCTGCAGGCGATAGCCATCGAATTTGATCTCGTGGATCCAATCGGGACCGGTCGGCGCCTTGGCAACGAGCGTCGCGAGCGTCGGCTCGACAAAATCCGGCATCGGCGTCCTCTTTGTCCCCTTGATCGAGGCCGGATCGGAGACGGTGCCGGGCTTGTGTCGACCTGCTGGTTGCCGGGTTCGCCTGGCCTTGGGAGCAATCCTGCCCGTCTTGGATGACCAGCCCGGTTCTTCGCCCGCAATCTCGGCGACATCGCGGCCCGTCTTCACCGATTCCGGCCGTTCCTCCAGAATGTCGGGGGCGTCCGGTGGACGAGCGGCCTCGTCCTCTGCCTTGATCAGTAGCCAGTTCTCGCGCTTTTCGCGTGGTTTGCCGCGCATCCGGATCAGATGCCAGCGGCCGGCAAGCTTTTCGCCCTTCAGCTCGAATTCCAGATGCCCCTTGTCATAGCCCCGATGCGCATCCCCGATCGACTGCCAAGTGCCCCGATCCCACAGGACCACGGTGCCGCCGCCATACTCCCCCTTGGGGATGGTTCCCTCGAAATCTCCATAGTCGAGCGGATGGTCCTCGACATGCACGGCAAGGCGCTTTTCGCCGGGGACCAGGCTGGGTCCCTTGGTTACCGCCCAGCTTTTGAGCACGCCGTCCATCTCGAGCCGGAAATCATAATGCAGCCGCCTGGCGTCGTGCTTCTGGATCACGAAGCTGTTGCCACGCCTGCGACCGGCTCGTCCCTTGGGTTCGGGAGTCACCTTGAAATCGCGTTTGTGGTGATAGGGTTCGAGCGCGCTCATCTCAGCCCGCCTTGCGCCGAGTCTTATGCGCAGTCGTCTTGCGCGTGGTCGTCTTGCGAGTGGCCTTGGGGGGCGCCGAGGATCGCCGCGCCGGTTTGATGCCAGTCACTCCCGCGCTTTCGCGCAAGACCGCCATCAGATCAACCACCTTTTCGCGGGCAGACTCCTTGCGGACCGGAACCGGCTTTCCTGCGATCTTGGCCTTGACCAGATCGGCGAGGGCCTGTTCATAGCGATCCTCGAATTGCGATGGATCGAATGCGCCGGACTTGGTTTGGATGATGTGCTTGGCCAGATCCAGCATCTCGCCTTCGATGGTGAGGTCCGGCACGTCATCGAAGACCTCCTCGGCCGGGCGCACCTCATAGTCGAAATTGAGTGTGGTCGCGATCAGCCCCGGCCCATGCGCCCGGATCAGCACCGTCCGGACCCGCCGGAACAGTACGGTTCGGGCCAGCGCCGCGACCTCGCCGGCGCTCATGCCATCGCGGATCACCGCATAGACTTCCTCGGCCTCCCCATTGGCTGGCGCGAGATAATAGGGGTTGTCGAAATAGACATCGTCGATCTCCCTGCATGGCACGAAGGCGTCGACGGCCAGAGTCTTGTCGCTTTCCGGCACGGCGGATGCGACTTCCTCCGGCTCCAGTACGACATAGTCCCCTGGTGTTGTCTCATAGCCTTTGACCTGCTCTTCCCGAGGCACGGTCTTGCCAGTCTCGCCATCGATGAAGACACGATGGACGCGATGGCCGGTTGCACGGTTGAGCGTGTGAAATACCATGCGATCGGAAGCCGATGTGGCCGTGTAGAGCGCAACCGGACAAGCAACCTCCGCAATTTTCAGGAATCCCTTCCAGTTCGCTCGTGGCGCCATAGATCTACCTCCAGGCTCGACGATGACCGCCACGAGAGCCCTTGCGACGACACCCGCGACTATTCCTCAAACCGAGCGTCGGTGCGATTGTTCCTGCGCTCCGTCGCTGTCGGCCTTGCCGTCCAATAGCGTCGGAACGAAAGGGCCCAATCCTATCGGAGATATGCCCAGGCCAGATAAGCAACGAGGCAGGCCAGGGCAGCGCCAACCGTTCCCACCACCAGCACATAAAGGACCCGCCAGCCCGCTGGCCCCTGCCGGACCGTATCGGCTGTAATGTTTTGCGTATCCCGCCCATCGCGCGGAGCCGGCTGGACATTGTCCTTTTCGATCGTAGGGGTCATGTCAGCCTCCTTCTCTCGATCTGCTTGTCGCCCCAAACCCTTTTCCTGCCGATACGTTCCTCAAGGGCGCGGAGACTGCCTGCCTGCGCCAACCGGTCATGGCTCGCTCCGCCCGGAACCATCCGACCCTACCCGGGTTGTTAATCAGGAGATGTGATATGGACACCCAACCCTGGAGCCGCCCGGTCCAGTTCGGAGCCGACAGCGGAAACGTCAGGATTCTGACTTCCACCGAAGAGGCATCCTATTATTTGCAGAACGAATGGTCTGCTGATGTCGGGCCGAAATTCATCGAAGCGCAGCGGACTTGTCTGGATGTTCTGGCCGGGATCGGGGGGCCCGACGATGCGCGAGCCGCCTTCCTCGAAGCCTGCAAGGAAGCCGAAATTCCCGTGATGCCTTGAGAAGGCATGCATGACGGCTACCCTGCCCGCTCCCCGGGAGTCGCCCGACAGAAGGCCTGTCAACACGGTGCCGCTACAAGCTTGTAACGGTTGGCTGGCGAGGCGCTCCGACTTCTACCAGGAACGCAGATATTGCGGCAGGCCGAGCGTGCGTGACTAGCTCGCTTGCCTATAATCCTCCTCGCCCATTTCAAAGGTCAGGCGGGCCCTCGCCCGGTTGAGCCTGCTTTTGACCGTGCCCACGGCACAGCCGCAGATCTGCGCCGCGTTCTCATAAGATTCGCCCAGGATCACGATGAGGGCGATGATCTCCTTGTATTTGTCGGGCAGGTTCTGGAACGCTCGGCCGACTTCACCCATCCTGACGTTCCATTCCTGTTCGCCCGACGGCACCGCACTGTCGAACAGCGTGTCGTCGCCGCGCAGCACCTCACGGCTCCTCTTCTTGGCCTTTGTGCAATAGCTGTTGCGCATGATCGTGAAGAGCCAGGACTTCAACCGGGTTCCCGGTTCGAATTGATCGATATTGGCGAGAGCCTTGAGAAGCGTTTCCTGAACCAGGTCGTCGGCATCGGTGGGTTCCTGACAGAAGGTGCGTGCAAAAGCGCGCAAGGCAGGGATCAGCTTTACGATGTCGGTCCGCTCAGTGTTCTCGGTCACATGATTATCCGGCAAGGAAAATCCCCTTCCTTTGGCGGCTGAGATGGTGTGATGTGCTAATTCAACGCAGGGAGCGCGAAGGTTGTTCCGCCCCTAAGCGATAAACCTCAACACCTTCAGTCGAGTCGCTGCAGCCCGCTGTCCTTCATCTTCGACACCCGCGTCGTCCCAATTGCTTCCGCTCGTCCTTTGGATAGCGCACTTGGAACAGCATGTGCCGGTGCCGGTTTGATCAAAAATGGGTTTGGACCGCGTGGGGGAGATCGGCATGCGCCGTGCAGATGTCCGCATCGGCATATCGGGTTGGAACTACCCGCCCTGGCGTGGCAAATTCTATCCCGAAGGACTGCCGCACAGGAGCGAACTCGCCTATGCCAGCAGTGTTTTCAAGACGATAGAGGTCAACAGCACTTTCTATCGTCTGCAGACGCCGGCGACCTTCGCGCGATGGTTCGAGCAGACCCCCGATGATTTCGTCTTCGCCGTCAAGGCCCCGCGCTTCATCACCCACGTCAAGCGGCTGCGCGAGATTTCGGCGCCGCTCGCCAATTTCCTCGCTTCCGGCGTATTACGCCTGGAGCACAAGCTGGGGCCGATCCTGTGGCAGCTGCCGCCCAGTTTCCGGTTCGATGCGGATCTACTCGCGGATTTCCTGAAGCAACTGCCTCGCGATACCGCCGCCGCCGTGCATGCCGCCAGGAAGCATGACGACAAACTCCGCACCGAACCGTGGCTGAAGACGCCGAAAGAGCAGCCGATACGACATGCTCTCGAAATCCGACACGAAAGCTTCCTCGTCAGCGATTTCATCACACTGCTGCGCGAGCACGATGTGGCCCTCGTCTGCGCTGACAGTGTCGACTGGCCGCTTGTCATGGATGTCACGTCGAAATTCATCTATTGCCGGCTGCATGGATCAAAGGAACTCTATCGCAGCGCTTACGATGCTGAGGCGATCGATCTCTGGGCAAGACGGGTAAAGGCGTGGGCCCTGGGCAGGACACCGGCCGAAAGCCGGTTGGTGGGACAGCCCGAGGACATATCGCGACGGCGCGACGTTTTCGTCTTCTTCGACAATACCGACAAGCTGCAGGCACCACATGATGCCCAGACCTTGATGGAGCGGCTCCAACGTTTTACGATTCAAGCAAAGAGTTAGACCTATTGTGCCGATTGAGGCGCTACGCGCCGCAGTGGCCGCGATTCCCCCGAAATCAAGCGCGCCCCGGACCACGCGAACGGTGATCCGGGGCGCTTGTTTTATTGCCAGTTCCGGCTGGCGTACCAGGAATCGATCTCCGAGCGGACCTTGTCCTTGGTAAGACCATAGCGCTCCTGGAGCTTGCCCTCGAGCTGCTCACGCTGACCCGCAATGACATCCAGGTCGTCGTCGGTGAGCTTGCCCCATTGCTCCTTCACCTGACCCTTGAGCTGCTTCCAGTTTCCTTCCACGCGATTCCAATCCATGTCGTCCTCCTGTTTCGAGACCGCTACCAAACTCGCCAGGAGCCGAAATGTTCTGAAGCCCATTCATGTCGTGCGGCGGCTATTGAAAGCGGGGGGATCGCTGGCGGGAAAGGATGCGTCCGCCGCCTCATCCACTTCATCCCACTGCCCAGGAGGATAGCGCATCGCCTCGATCCCGGCATGGCGCTCCCCGCCCAATCCGCGCTTGGACTTCTCGTCCAAGATTACTTCCCGGGCCATACGGGCGTCGAGTTCCGCCCGCAGACGCCGATTTTCGTCGAGCAGCCTGACGATGGCGAACCCACCCGCAAGAGATACCAGAAGACGAAGGCGGGACATCGTATCCTCCTCAACCAGAAAGATTGCTGACTGGTCCGTTGTCGACATCTGCAACAGGGCGAGCGTGCCGCGAAATGTCGATTTCAGCCAATCTTCACAAGAAATTCTCCAGATACCTGAATATGCCTTCAGAAATCCGTCAGTAATTATCGTACATACATGGAACAATTTCTCAATCATGTGAGTTATTACCCACCGATTGAAAGGAGATTAGCATGATTTACACAATTCTCCTCGTTATTCTTATACTTGCACTGCTTGGTGCCCTGCCAAGATGGCCTTATTCGACCGGCTGGGGATATTGGCCGAGTGGCGGCCTCGGCCTTGTCGTCGTCATTCTGCTCCTGCTCCTCCTGTTGGGTCGATTGTGATTCTATCGAGACTGGGACGACGGCGGTGCCCGCTTGCGTTTCGTGCCGCCTTCTTCCACGCTCCCTGGTTTGGGAGCCGATCTCTCTGCAGCCTGCCTGACGAGTGCGGGGGTAACGCCGCACCGGATGGCATCAGCAGCCCTTCGGCATTTCGTTGTCCATCGCGACCAAGCGTGCGGATTTCGTGCCGAGACTCGGCCGCATAGGGCGCCATGCCGGTTCCGCCTTGTTTGGATCTCATGGTATCGCTCCTTTGAGCACGGCCATCCTTGCGGCAACCGTCTCGTGGACTACGCCACACATGGCTCGGCACACTCTCCCTAACCCTCGACAACCATAGGGGTTCCCTGGGCGGATAGCCTGATGTGTTCGCTGCGTTTGGAACCAGTCCCTTTTTGCGCCGTTGATCCGCTGCTAAAGCGTTTTGCGATTTGACCGGGTCACCTGGAATCGCAAAGACGCGTCGAAACAAAGAGTTAGAGTAAAACTGCGGTTCGGAGAAATCGCACGTTGCTCTAGGAGGGAGCGATGCCAAGATTGAGGATCGTATCGCCCAATCAACTCGACCTTTGCCGGCGCCGTTGCGGGCGGGGGTTTTCATATCTCGATGCTCAGGGCCATCGGATCGCCGACAAGGTGGCCCTGGCGCGGTTTCGCGCCCTGGCCATTCCACCGGCCTATTCTCAGGTCCGCATCGCGTCCGACGAACGGGCGCATATCCAGGCGGTCGGTCGGGATGAAGCGGGACGGCTGCAATATCGCTATCATCCCGAGTGGGAACGCCGGCGGGAAAACCGCAAGGCCTTGAACATGGTAAAGCTGCTACGCACGCTTCCCAGGATCCGGGCCGCTGTCCGCCGCGACCTCGCCTCTCCGAAGCTGGATCGGAACAAGGCCATCGCCTGCGCCGTCGCCCTGATCGACAGCACGCATATACGGGTCGGTGGCACCGCCTATGCGCGGGACAATGGCAGCCATGGCGCCGCCACCCTGCTCAAACGGCATCTCACTATCAAGGCGGGCCGGGTCGAACTGCGTTTTCGCGGCAAGGGCGGCAAGCCCATACGCTGCATGACGGACGATGCCGCCCTCGCCCGCGCCCTCGGCCGCCTGCGCGCCTTGTCGGGGCCGAGGTTGTTCCAGTTCGTAAGTGCGGACGGCGCCCTCCACCCCATCGAAGCTGGCGACATCAACGCCTATCTGCGCGACATTTCCGGCATCGACGTCACGGCCAAGGATCTGCGCCTGCTGGGCGCCAGCAAATGGGCCGTCCAGGAACTCGCCGCCCTGACGCCGGCTCTTAACATAACAGGCCGCAAACGGCAGATTGCCGCCGTCATACGCCAGGTATCATATCATCTCGTCAACACACCGGCGGTCGCCCGCAAGAGCTATGTCCCGGCCCTCATCCTCGACTCCTTCAAAACCGGCAAGCTGCGCGCAGCGTTCATGAAGGCCCGTTCGAGCAGCTATCGCCGCCGCGCGGAAGCGGCGCTGCATCTTCTGGCCACAAAAGAGCAGACCGTCTGATCGGATCGCTCGCGTCCGGACATGCGGGCCCTCCTCGATTTCCTCGACGATTTTCGCCATGTCGAGGCCATTCGGGAACCTGGCACGGCCGTATTGGTTTGGAGGACCAGCACAAAGGAGGCCCATCATGCCCCGTGGAGATAAGTCGAAATATACCGACAAGCAGGAACGCAAGGCCGACCATATCGCCGAGGGTTACGAGGCTCGCGGCGTATCCGAGAAGGAGGCCGAAAGGCGCGCCTGGGCCACCGTCAACAAGGACGATGGCGGCGGCAAGAAACCGGGCGGTTCGGGGCGTGGCAAAGCCACGACCCATCCGGCTTCCCATAAGGGCGGCAAGCTCGGAGGCGAGGCTTCCGCCTCGCGGCCAGCGGCGGCACGCTCCGCATCCGCCAAGAAAGCAGCCGCCACGCGCAAGCGCCACGAAGCCGGGCATGCCTGATACGGCATGCCCGCAGCGTGAGGGAAGACATCATGACCCGCAAGCCGAAGCCTTCGGACAGGGACCGCGACCAGCCCTACACCACCGAGCGAGAGGAATATCGGTTCGACAAGGTGAAACCACCGACCGATCCGGAAGAACGACGTGCCCACAGCAAGCCTGGCGGCGGAGTCAAACGCGCACCGGACAAAGGTCGTCCCCCGCACCGATCGGGTGATCCGGATCGATGATGCTACGGCAAGCTCGAACGGGTACCGCCATGCGACCTCCAACCGGCGCAGAGACCCTGGACCCAGATCAGGACGAGATCATCACGCTCGCCGAGGTCAGACGATTGGTTGCTGTTTGCGAGCGCTGCGATCTTTACAAGCATGCCACCCAGGTCGTGATGGGAGAAGGTCGGGAAGATACCCGCCTGGTTCTGGTCGGCGAGCAGCCGGGCGATCAGGAGGACCGGCAGGGGCGCCCTTTTGTCGGGCCGGCCGGCCGGTTGCTCGACAGATGCCTCCAGGATGCAGAACTCGATCGCGACGCGTGCTACCTCACCAACGCCGTCAAGCACTTCAAATTCGAACGCCGGGGCAAGCGCCGGATTCATGAAAGGCCCAATGCCGGCGAGGTGCAGGCCTGTAAATGGTGGCTGGACAGGGAGTTGAAGATCATCAAGCCCGAATTGGTGGTGGCTCTCGGTGCGACGGCTGTCCAGGCCCTGCTCGGCCGTGGCGTCGGTGTGATGAAACAGCGCGGTCAGGTCCTGCCCGGGCCGGACGGCCTCCAGATTCTCGTGACTGTCCATCCCAGCTATCTGCTGCGCATCCCGGACTCCGATATGGCTGCGCGCGCCCGTTCTGCCTTCATCGAGGACCTACGCAAGGTCCACGCCATCCTCGCAAAAAGGGTACAAGCGCGATGAAGTCACCTCAGGCACGCCCCGCTGTCCTAGCGTGAGACAGCCTCCAAACGCGCAGTCAATGGAACAAACCTGCCGCATCCGGCTTAGGAAACAGGACCGCGGCCGGCCTCCCCGGTTGCAGTCGAGGTCCGGCCCGCAGCCTGAGGAGCGGGTAAGGCCCAGATTTCATTCGTCGATGAGGGAGGTACGAATGATGCAACCGGATAGAAAATCCTTCGACTTCGCCGAGCATCGTCACGCCTATCAAGGCTTCGTGCGGCTCACACTGATCGTGGTCTTTCTCCTGCTCTCCCGCCTCGTGGCACTCGCTGTCGGAGGGGTGGCCCATTTATGGCTTCTGGCTTGCCTGGAGGTCGCTCTATCGATCGTTGCCGCCGTGGTTGGCGCGGCGATCCCTGGCCTTGATTGGAAGCCTGGAGCCGCCGTACTGGCCTTTTGCCTGCTGACCCTGGCGATCGCCGCCGGTTGAGCCTGCCCGTTCGGGCCACGAGGTGAAGATGGGCAGGGTGAAGGCAGCTCTCGATGAATCCCGCACCTTGATGCTCGGGGCACAAATCCTGCTGGGTTTTCAATTGCAGGCTCCTTTCCAGGACGCCTTCGAACATCTCACGCCCGCCGAAAAGGCCATCGAGATCATCGTGCTCGGCCTCATGGTGCTGGTTCTGGGCTTGCTGGTCTTCCCCAGCGCGCACCATCGCATCGTCCACAAGGGGCACGCCGCTCCTGGGGTTGAAGAAACGGTCAAATGGGCGATGGTTGCAACCTTGCTGCCATTCGCACTGGCGCTGGGGTTCGCTCTTTACATAGCCGGGATCCGTGTCGCCGGCTTCGCCACCGGCGTGGCCGCAGCATTGGCCGGGTCCATCCTCGCATTGGGCACCTGGTACGGCCTGCCGCTCTTTCAATGCCGGCAACAGCGGGAACAACCTATGCCGATCGCCCAGGAAACCTCCATTGGCACCAAGGTCGAACACGTCCTGACCGAGGCGCGCGTGGTTCTGCCCGGTGCACAGGCCCTTCTGGGCTTTCAACTGGCCATCATCCTGACCGAGGGCTTCGAACACCTGCCCCCGTCTGCTAAGCTCGTGCACGGCTTGGCGCTCGGGCTGGTGGCGTTGTCCACCATTCTGCTGATGGCCCCGGCCGCCTACCACCGGCTGGGCTACCGCGGCCGTGATACCGAAGAGTTTTATGAGGTTGCGAGTCGGCTCGTCCTGGCTGCAACCGTCTTTCTGGCTCTCGGCCTCTGTGCGGACGTCCACGTGGTCGTGCAGAAGATCGCCCAAAGAGATGAGCTTGCAAATCTGCTCGCCGGCCTCTCGGCCGCACTGCTGCTGGGGCTGTGGTATGTGCTCCCTTTGTGGCATGCCCGGCGACGGCTGGGCGAGGAACAGTCAGAAGACACTCCTCCACCGAGACAAGGATCGAGGACAAGGCCCGGTTCTCACAATCTTCCAACGTGAATGACGGAAGTGTGGAGCAGGATTTCCCGTGCGATCTGCGGCCAGTCCTCGGCATGCAGTTCGTGGCCGGCGCCCTCGATGGAGACGAGGCGCGCTCCCTTGATGGCCGCCACCATGGCATGGGCATGTGCGATCGGAAACACCGGATCCGCCATGCCATGCACGACCAGGGTGGGAATCTGGATATCAGCGGCTTTGGCTCGGACGGGCGACGGGGCCGCCGCCGCCAAATGGTTCTGCAGGCTCGAAAAGGATGGCGAACGAGCCAGATCCCTTTCGATCAGACGCCGGGCTGCGCTGGCATCATGCGGGTGGCGTTTGCTTGCGACCGCCTCGGCGTCGCGGGCCAGAAAATCCGCCACCTGATCCCGATCATTCCAATCCAGATGGTCGAGCGTGGCCATGTGCCTCCTGTAGTCGTCGTCGGGCGGCGGCAACCACTCGACGCCGAGCGGCGTGGAGCTGACGATGGTCAACGTCTTGACCCGATGCGGCCTGATGAGTGCGGCCAACTGGGCAATGACCCCACCCATCGACATGCCGACCAGATGACCTGCCTGCAGATTGTAGCCACTGAGCACAGCCATGGCATCCTTCGCCATGTCCTCGAGTGTGTACTTGGCTGTTCCCGGCACATAGGCCGTCGACAGGCCGGTGTCCCTGTTGTCATAGCGGATGACATAACGGCCACCCGCGGCAAGCAATTCCGCGAAGTCATCGGGCCACCAGACCATCGAGGCGAATGCGCCCATGATCAGAAGGATAGGCGGATCGTCGAGATTGCCGAAAGCCTGCGTCTGGATCTTCACCCCCTCGCCTTCAATGGTCCGCTCTTCCATCGCGCCAAACTCCTTCCTGGTAAGGCCGATCCCGCCATGCGATCGGCCTGGATGGGAAGATTGGGCGATAGCCCATGTCGGTACGACGATGATCCTCCGCCCGGGAGGAGCCAGCCCTGCGGCTCCATCGATACAATTGCCGCGTCAAATGAGCGTATCGGTCCTAACGTGTAGAGCCGGACATGGGATCGAGATGCAATTCGACCTTGGCCTTGTCGGTGGTCATGTAAGTGACCTCATAATAGCCGCTTTGGCTCCATTCCACCTCCGAGATATAGGCAAAGCCCTCGCGGGCTTCGACCTTCGCGATGATCTGCGACAGCTTGAGGCTGCCCTGTGGAGGTAGAGCGGTGCTGGTGGTCTGAGCGCTGGCCACCCCAGCAAGAAGCAGAAGGCCGGCAAGGGCCCCGACTAGTCTTCCCATTGCGCATCCCTCATGTTTCGAATGCACAACAAAAACCAAACAGAAGGCTTTAGGTTCCCAAGGACGCCGCCCCGGGACGTCGGCCAGGATCACGCGCCGACGCGGCTCAGATCCATCGTCAATTCGATGACCAGCCCTTCAGAGTGCCATTGGCGCGAAAATCCGCCGAACTGGCTGGCGGCCAGTCGCACGAGACGACTACCGAAACCTTCCGCGCCCGACGGCTGTACCTTCGGCCCGCCGAGCTCGCGCCACACGATGATGGCATCGCCGTCACGGCGCCCGCATTCGATCTCCACCCGGCCTGCCGATGTAGAAAAGCTGCCATATTTGGCAGCATTCGTAGCAAATTCATGCAGAAGAAGCGCAACCGGCGTAACCGCGCTTTCCGCAAGTTCGAAATCGACCCCCTCAACTGTGAACCGCTTGCGCTCACCTTGCGCTCCTTCCACATAGGGAGCCAGAATGGCCTCGATCAGCGCGTGCAGGGTCGCCGTTTTCCTGAAGCCGTTGTCGACGGTTCCGGAAGCCAGGGTCAGGGCATGCGCCCTCGACAGCGCGCCCAAGCGATCGGCGACGATCGAGGCGAGCATCGCCGGGGTTTCGGCGGAGGCCACGCTCAGATTGACGATGCTGGTTGCAAGGGCGAACAGGTTTTTGACCCGGTGATCCATCTCATGCAGGAGAAGTTGTTGCTGCTCCTGGGCCCGGCGTCGTTCGGTGATATCGCGCGCGATCTTGGATGCACCGATGATGATGCCATCGGCATCCTTGATCGGAGAGACGCTCAGCGAGATATCGACAAGGCTGCCGTCCTTGCGCTGGCGGATGGTCTCATAATGGTCGATCCGCTCCCCTGCCCGGATGCGCGCCAGTATGGCGGGCTCCTCATTATGCCGGTCGGGTGGAATCAGCGTCATCACCGATCGGCCGATCGCCTCGGAAACGCCATAGCCGAACAGATGCTCGGCCCCGGCATTCCAGCTGGTGATGATCCCCTCGAGATTCTTGGATATGATCGCGTCGTCCGAAGATTCCACGAGCGCGGCCAAGCGGCGGGCGGTCTGGTCGCCGTGGTGACGCTCTATCGCAAAACCCAGTTGACGGGCAATGATCAGCGCCAGTTCGCGCTCTTCATCCGCGAAAAGATGGGGTGCCTCATAATATAGGGTGAATTTGCCGGCCATGCCCTGGCTGACCATGACCGGAATGAAGGCCAACGCACCAATGCCCTCACGCCGGGTCAGCGCCGCAAGGTCGGGCGGCAGATCGGCCTGAGCGATGTCGTCTATATATACGGGCGCCGGCTCCTCGTCGCCAGGCTCCCATGGCGAATGTCCCTCGACACCGGCCCTATATTCTTCCGAAAGCCACCGCCAGGCCGCAAAACGCAGGACGCCCCCGCCATCGAACCGCAAGATCGATGCACGCGTGCAGCCCAGCATGTCATCGATGGCATCCAGGGCCGCGCTGTAGATCTGATCGAGATTGCGTGCGCGATAGAGCCGATCGGTGAAGTGGAAAAGCGAACTTTGCTGGCGCATCCGATGCGCGAGCGGCACTTGTTCGTGCGAATCCGCCGCCCCAAAAGCGAGCGTCGGTTTTCCACTCAGCTCCTCCTTCTTGGTTTTCAACGCCGACCCAGCCCTACTTATCTCAAAGACCCGGCACTATTGCTCGATACCCGCTCCGAGATCGATCGGCATATGAGATGCACCACCCTGCCTCGAAGCACGGTAGAATACCACTATCACAATAGCGGCGCCCTTCGGATAAATACACTCCAAAACCCGGCCAGCCAAGTCTTCGACCGCCTGACAAAGGCAGGATCTGCTTCATGGTAAAAAGTGTCGCAGCCAGCAGCAACCTAGCCGGATTCATGCCTTTCAGGAGGTGTTCTCACCGGCATTGCTGCGGTTCTTGCCTTTGGGCGCACCGGTCTGGTCTTTCGGTGTTTCGCCGTGCTTGAGCTTTTCCGCCTCTTCGTTCCGCCCCTTGTCGTTGGGGCGTCCCAGGGGCTCCATCGCCTTTTTCTCGGGCATCGTGCTCCACTCCGTTGATATATGGTTTTCCAACGGCCCGGAGACAATTCGGTTCCAACCTCCTGAGGATGCTGTGTTCGCGGCGGCGTCAGCGGATGGAGGCTTTGCCCTCCTCCTTCTTCTTGTTGGTGAAGCGCGCATTGCCCAGCCCCGTGCCGATCGTCAATATGCCCCAGCGCTTGACGTCGCCCATGCGAGGCACCTCCGACAGGCCCTGGACCACGGCGTCGTTGTGAAGAACGACGTGGCTTTGCTGCCCCCCGATCTTGGGCACGAATTTGAGCAAGGCTGCCGGCAGGTTGAAATTGTCGCTTTCCCAATTGGAACCCGGCAGATTCTGGCCCCCGCGTGCGATGGATCCGTCGGATTTGATGGCGCCCGGACAACCAACACCGATCACCGGGGTAAGGCTGATCTTGTTCTTCTCCGCCCGCGAACGCAGATCCTGCAGCATCTCCCCAAGCCGACCGATTGCCGCCGTTCGCGCCGGCTCGTCATCGGCATGGCGCCAGATCAGGAGCTTTTCAACTTTTGCCCGGCCAAGATCGGCTTGCTTGTCGACCTGGCTCAACACGATGCCGGCCCGGATGTTGCGCCCGCCAATGTCCACCGCCAGCATGCCGTCGTGATTGGCCAGCACATAGGGCGGCAGCAGATGCAGGCTGCCGATCAACCCCGCTTCATCCGGATGATTGGTGATTGGCACCACCTCTACCGAGCCCTCCTCGGCGCTGAGCAGGGCCTGGGTTCTTGCAATCGCCAGTCTTCCCACACGGCTTTCCCGAAAGCCTCCGCCGATGACGATGCGTTCGGTGCGTCGCCAGGAGGCGGTTCTCAGGAAGCGCCGGATCACGCTCGACAGCGAGCGGGCAAATTCCTCCAACGCACCGTGCACGAGTGCGGCGCTGATCAGATCGTCGCCGATCAGCATGTCGTCGATTTGCCTGCGCTTAATTTCCTCGGTGGCTTCCTCACCCAGGGGATCATTGCCCGTCTTGCGGTAGAGCAGGCGCAACTCCTCAAGCTTTTCGAGAAAGGCTCCCGTATTGGCCTTGTCGCCGACAAAGCCCTCCTTGTCGCGCAGGCCGATATTGTAGCCATCGACGCGGACGGAAGGCAGCATGTCGCCGCCGTGATTGAGAAATTGCCAGCCCGCTTGATCGTTCATTCCCGAACCCGTCGATCCCCTCGGCAACCGTTGTTGCTGGCGACAACCAATCGCACACGGGAAGGTTCCCCACCAAAGTCTGCCCCGAGGCCGGCAAAAATGGCTCACAGCCGGGGGAACCCTCTTCCGCGCGTGTCGTTCGGTAGGCAAGCAGGCATTGAAGCAGACCCTCGGGTTTGCCTGAAGTCGTCGAGGCTGAGCGGCCGACGCCCGCGGCTCACCCGTTTTGCAACCGATCCCAAGGAGACCGACGATGTCGCACGCATCCTATCGCATCATTGGCACCGCCGAAGGCTGGGTCATCGAGCACGATGGCCAGCGCGGCGGCGGATACGAACTTCCGGAAGCGGCTTTCGAAACCGCAGTCACTGCTGCCTCGCTGGATCTCAAAGACCGCCGAAACGTCAACATATCCGTGGAATTTCCGGAAGGTCCCGAAGATGGCGAGGCCCTGGCAACCGAATCCGAACCGGCCCGTCAGCGCGGCCAATTCGACAGCCTGACCGGCAAAGCCGAGTGACGCTGAAAGCGGCAATCGCCATCGTCGGTTCGGGAGAGATTGGGAGAACGACCGACATGTCCCGCATCAAGGCGTTGCGCGTCAGCATCGATCGGGGCGAAAGCGGGGGATAGGATCCCGTCTACAGATCCGATCATTATTCTGCCCGGCATGGATGGCGAACCGGGCGGTATTTCTCTAAGCCTGATCAGATCCGTTTGGCCCAGGCGGAATCGACGTTCCCTGCCCGCGTCATTTTCCGAGGTGCCTCATTTACCGGTGCGCCGGAATCTGGCCGAATCCATGCTGGCCCTGCGGAAGGAGTACTCTATGACAAAGGACCAGCTGTCCTCCGGCGGCATCCTAGCAGGCCACACGATCCTGGTTGCCGACGATGAAATCATCATCGCGCTCGATATCGAGGATACGCTGGCATCCGCCGGCGCCCGGATCGCGGGTCCCTGCCTGACTTTGGCCTCCGCGCTGGAGATCACCGATCAGCAATCCATCACGGCCGCCGTTCTGGATATCAGCCTCGGAAGGGATACGAGCGAACCCATCGTCGACTTGCTCGCGGCCCGTGGCATTCCCATCGCATTCTGCACGGGCAAGATGCTTCCAGAAGCCTTCCGGCAGAAAGTTCCCGACGCGCCGGTTCTGGGCAAACCCGTTCAGCATCATCTATTGCTGGAAACAATGGCTCGCCTGACCAAACAGTAAAGGTCTGGGCAGTAAAGGTCTGGCGCGGCGCCATTCCTGGCGGATCCTCAGACTGTTCCGAACGCTCCATGGAACATGCACAAGTTTGGGTGGTTACAGGCAAGCACTGGTGGAAATCGCGAAGCGCCGGCCTCGAAAGAAAAGGCCACGGCGTTTTCACGCGAACTCCACCAGGGCAGAGGGTGCGGCAGCCGCACTCGGCCGGATTGACTCAAAACAAGTGACGACCCATGCAGCAACTCCACGGCCTACGTCTCCTCATCGTCGAAGACGAGATCTTTCTCGCGGGCGATCTGGCCGACTATTTCGAGCAGAAAGGGGCTGTGATCCTCGGGCCGGCATCAACGATCGAGGCGGCGCAATGCCATGTAAGTTCGGCGAATGCGGCCATCCTGGACGTCAACATCAATGGCAAGATGGTCTTCCCGATCGCGGACCGCCTGCTCGCACTGGGGATCCCGTTCGTCTTCTTCAGCAGCTATGACGAAGACGTTATCCCCTTGCATCTCAAACATGTCGACAATGTTCGCAAGTCGGGCGACCGTCACGCTTTGCTTGAAACACTGTTTGCGGCGCGCCGCAGGACGCAGGATGAAATCAAGGGCCTCGCCGGGGATCCGACCAATGACGTGGCCGGTTTCCTTCCCGAACTCAGGTTCAGGGCACGCCAATATCTTCCCGGCAAGGCTGCCGCCGACCGGCTGGTCGAACAAACGCTGCTTGCCGCCATCGATCTGGCGGATGGCAAGCCCGGAGATCAGGATACGCTTCCCTGGCTTTGCGAGATCATGGATCGGGCTTTCATTGCCATCGGTCACCAACTGCTCGATTGAACGGCACAATCTTCGAGTTTCTTCCGCCGAAATTTCAGGCCAATCCGCCGGTCTTGGACACAGCGGAACCGTGAAGGGCAACGACGCGTTGATGTCCCGTAGTCGATCGCGTCGGGAGATTTCATGAGCCGCAACACCCTCATTTTGCTGATTGTCGTAATCGTGGCGGCTGCCGGTATTGGCGGCTACATCTACCATGAGCAAAACAAGAATACCGTCGAAATTACTATTGGCGGCCAGGGCGTCAAAGTTAAGGGGCCCTCCGATTGAGCGGCACGCGTCGCGTTTGAGCCTGAGAGGCCGCAGCCGTGATGAGACACCCGGCACCGTTGCATCAGTGCACATCCCTATGCCGAAGGTAATGCGAGGATTGCGTCCTGCGTCCGGAACATTGTTCGGTAAGGATGGTTAGCAAGGCCATATCGAGTCCGTCCCCGCGACTTGCGAGGACGGCAAATACGACAGGACCTTTGCAAGTGACTTCCCCGCACAAACCTCTTAGTCTGTTGGCAGGCGACCGAGGAAACCGCTCCTTGACGTTCTTCGGCTCGAGCAAGTTGCCCCCGACCAACGGCGAGATGAGCAGTTCAGTGGACAACGATCAGAAGAGTGACAAGGCCAGACCCACAGACAAGGAAGTGGCACGCATTCTGGCCCGCGTCGAGCGGGAACCCATTCCGCAGCGTCTGCTGGAACTCGCCTTCAAGCTGCAAAGGGCTCTGAGGGACGCCAAGAAGGCTGGCTAGAGCGCGTCGGATTAGAGAGCCGACCAGCGTTCAGTTGCGAACGTGGTCTGGAACCAAGCCGCCTCGAGCGCGGTGGGGAATCCTTGATGCCGAGCCGCTCGCAACATATTCCGATCCACAAAATTGCCACCTGACGGGCAAACGATCGAACGCTTCTTGTGCGAGACTTGACGAAGATGATCCCTGACCATCTTCCGGAAAGGAGACATCATGTACAAGCTTCTGCCCGCAACGCTCGCACCGATCGTCCTGGCTGCCGGCATTGCCACCAGCCTTGCCCAACCCGCGACCAATCCGCCGGATTCGCCCGATGACGGCGTTATCGAGCGGTCTCCCGGCGAGATCAGAACGGTGACGGTCTCCACTCTTGACGAGCTGTCGATTCCTCAGCGGGTCATGGTCAATCAGCAGATTGCCCAAACAGGCCCGAACGAGCTGCAGCGCATGAGGAAGGTCATCGCCGATACACCCCGCCTGCAAGCCGCGCTGGAAGATCATGGCGCGGCGCCGTCCTCGGTGATCGCGATGATATTCGATGACACGAACGAGGTGACGCTGGTTATCGCCTCGTAAATGGCCTTGGTCCACGGCATGTTTGCCCTGGTTTTCGAGATCTCGGTTGTCCTGTCTGAACACTCGGGCACCGCAGACTGAACCGAGGTCTAATTGATCTTCGCGCCTTTGGCTCGGACAATCTGGCGCTGATTTGCCAGCTCCTTTGTCAGTCGTCTGCCTGGAAACAGAGCCGCGTTCCAGGTCTCGCCATTGCGAGGAATGCCAGCAGATCTTCACGCCTCATCGAGGCGCAGCCGGCGGTGGGGCCGTATCCCTCGCTGGCAATATGAAGGAAGATCGCACTGCCTTCGCCGGGAACGACCGGCGCATCGTTCTGACCGAGAACCACGACGATGTCGTAAAGATCATCGCGGCGCCACATCTCTTCGTGGCTGGCGTCGAACGGGAGCCGGACCGGGCGGTTATAGTCGGGATGATCGGGCGCATCGCACCAGCCGTCCTGCGGATCGATGGCCGTCGTTTCGAAAACGGATACCGGGGCGGCCGGGAATTTATCGGCGCGATAAAGCACCCGGCGGATCGGCCAGCAGCCGACCGGGCTGACGCCGTCGCCCTCGGTCTTCTCTCGGTGGATGCCGCTACGACCGACAGCCGCGCGCCAAACCTGGTCTGCATAGACAGCCTGCCAGCTTTCGCCACTGCGCTTCACGATCAAGTCCAAACGCGCCTCCTTCAAGATACAAGCGGGAAATGGCAGCTCACCACCCCACCACCCTCGACCAGGAGACACCACGCCGACACGATCGGCGACTTTATCCTGCCTGGGTGGTATTCTGCCATGGCCCGGCCTGCTCATGGGCCAAGACATCCGAAATGTCGACCCTGCGCCGGATGAGCCTGAACACTTCGCCGTCGATCAAAACCTCGGGTACCATATCGCGTGAATTATAGGTCGAAGACATCGAAGCGCCATAGGCTCCGGCATTGTCGAATACCACAAGGTCACCGCTCTGGATCTGCCCCAGCGTCCGGTATTTGCCGAAGACATCGGAGCTTTCGCAAATTGGACCGACAAGAAGGCTCGGCCGTGCATCCGCATCGGCCCGCGGATCGTGTACCGTCAGTGCAGGATGGCGAGCATCGTACAATGCCGGCCGCATGAGATCATTCATCGCGGCATCCAGAACGACGATGGAAACGCCCGCTCCATCCTTGACGTAGAGAACCTCGGTAACCAGCGCCCCAGCCCTGCCGACGAGCCAACGGCCCGGCTCGACATTGAGCGCGCAACCCAGGCCAGCCACCGTCTGCTTGATGATCGCGGCATATTCAGCAAGATCGGGGCCATCGCATACGTCGTCCCCGATACCCAGCCCTCCGCCCAGATCCAAACGCTCGACCGACAGGCCTCTGGAACGCAGGTCACGCACGAGTTCAGCCATGACAGTCCAGGCGTCGCGGAAGGGAGAGAGATCAAGGATTTGCGAGCCGATATGCACGGCCAGCCCCACCATATGCAGCTCGGCGCGAGAAGAGGCTGCGGCATAAAGGGCCGGGATGTCATCGATGGCAATGCCGAACTTGCTATCTTTTCTGGCTGTCGTGATCTTGGCGTGGGTCATGGCATCGACGTCGGGATTGACGCGCAACGCCACGGGCGCACGCAGGCCCATTTCACACGCGACCGAGGCTACGGCTTCAAGCTCGGCAGGGCTTTCGACATTGATCTGATGCAAACCAGCGGCCAGCGCCTGGCGGATTTCCGCACGGGTCTTGCCCACCCCCGAGAAGATGATGCGGGAGGCAGGAACCCCGGCAGCCAATGCTCGCGTCAGCTCACCCCCGGAAACGATATCCATTCCGCACCCGAGCTGGGCGAATTCCTTCAGGACGCTCAGGTTTCCGTTGGCCTTGACTGCGAAACAGACACGCGCTCCCAAGGGCGCAATCGCCTCAGACAACTCGGCATAGGCCTGTCGCAGCGTCGAGGCGGAATAGCAGTAAAATGGCGTGCCTACCGTCCTGGCGATATCGCTCAGCGCGACGCTTTCGCCATACAGCGCGCCGTCTCGCCGGGCGAGCCAACGCGGTGGCCTGTCGGTGGTGGCAGGAGGAGCGATCTCAATAATATCGGTCATGATGGCGTACAGCACTCTGTTCGTGTCGCGAAGCCATTACAAATCGCCACCGGATTGTGAAATGCTTCATTCGCACCCCTTATTCATTCTCGATATATAGATATCGGTCGGGGACAATGGGGTGGAACATGAATTTGAGCCTGCGCCAAATCGATATCTTCAATGCGGTCATGGTCAATAAGAGCGTTACCGCTGCCGCGGCGCGGCTGGGTAGCTCACAACCGACCCTCAGCCGTGAAATCCGTGAAATGGAGCAACGTATCGGCTTCGACCTGTTTCAGCGTTTCGGCAAAAGGCTGACACCGACCGAACAGGCAATCCTGCTGCATGAAGTCGTCTTGCGTTCCTTTATCGGGCTTGACGAAATCAACCGTGCCGCTTCCGCGATCCGAACCCGCAACGCGGCGAATTTCCGCATCGCCAGCATTCCAGCCTATGCGGAATCCATCATTCCCCGCGCAATCCGGCTCCTTGTGAAAACCCGTCCCCCTGTCCATTTCTCTATCCATTCGCATGAGGAACATTCGCTGCGCCACGAGATGACAACACAGGTTTTCGATCTTGGCCTGGCCGAAAATCTATTTGGCCCCGAAGAGGCGACGACCGAGACCATCCCGGTAGGGGATATGGTCTGCGTTCTGCCGAACAATCATGCACTGGCAATGCATGAGGCGCTTTCGCCGACGGATTTCTCCGGGCAGCCCTTTATCTATTTCGGTCAGAACGATCCCTATCGCCACAAGCTTGACCATGTCTTCCTCGCTGGTGGCGTAGCCCGCAACTATGCCGCGGAGACGACCACGGCCGCCAGTGTTTGCGCAATGGTAGCGGCGGGAGTCGGAGTTTCTGTCATCAATCCCTTGACGGCTGCCAGCTACACGGGTCGTGACGTGATGTTCCGCCGCCTGACGGTTTCGGTACCCTACAGCCTGTCAGTCTGGCGTCCACTACGCAGCAAGCGCGCCGTCCAGGCTGAAAAATTCGTCGTCGCCCTGCGCCAGGCCTCCACTGAAATGTCGGTAGAGCTGCAACGGATTTTGGAACCCTAGATGTGGTCTCGCGGTGCAAGAATGCGAATTGGCTTTGAGGATTGACGCCTTCCTCTTCAGGGCCCACATGCCCGGCAGCCTCACCGATAGTCGGCAAGATCGGCCTGCGGAAACCCGGGATAGTGCCGGGCCATTCTCATCGGGCCAACGGCGCGATGGCCGTATCCGTGATTGCCACGCCTGGGGCCGGTTCCTGCACCCCACAGACCGCGCATGTTTTGTGGCCGTGCCATGACAAACGGAATCATGGCTGTGGCTTTTTCCCTCGAAAGGCCTTTTGATCGATCTGCGAGGTCCTATGCCAAGAGGCAATGAAAATGCCTCTTGGTTCCGTCCCACGATTTTCGCCAGATCTTTGATTGGGTGTCGAAAATCGTGAAGTGTTCAAGTCTCGTATGTGTCGGAATGGTCGAGACTTGGTATTGGTGAGGTTCAAGGCAGTGTCACGTATCTGGAAGGGCAGTTCGAAGCAAAGGCATGGCAAAAGCCCGCACCGGATATGCATAGGCATGCTGACTTTCCTCGCGGCCTTGTCATGGATATTGCCGAGCCGCCCCGCCTCTGCCGGTCATCAGAGGCATGAAACACAGGCCCTGATACCTTGCGTGGCGCTAACCTTCGATGACGGGCCGGACGCGACGTTGACACCTCACCTTCTCGATATTCTGGCACGTGAGAAGGTGCACGCGACATTCTTCGTGGTCGGCAAACGACTGGCTTACTCGCCCGGCCTGGTACGACGCATGTTTCTTGAAGGCCATGAGATTGGCAACCACACATTCGACCACCGGGCGCTCACCGAACTGACAGATGGCGAAGCCATCGCCGAAGTGGAAATGACGGACGAAGCCATCATGGCGGAAACGGGCCATAGGCCCGATGTTCTGCGCCCACCTTGGGGTAAGATCGATGCTCGTATCGAGACCGCATTGCGTGGCGCTGGCCTATGGCGCCAAATAGTCTTCTGGAACTTCGACTCCTTCGATTGGCTGGACGACGAAGCGCCCCTGACCAAGCTGATCGGCGCCGGTGCACCGGCAGGTGCTGTCATCTTGATGCATGATATCCATGCCAGCACCATCGAGGCCGTGCCAGACATCATCCACACCCTCAAGATGCGAGGCTTCCGGTTTGCCACGGTTGGTCAACTGCAGGCATGTCGGCACGGGACCGACCCCGCCACCGTATCGGCAGCGCCTTTTGTGCGGCCTGCACCGTCTCATGACTGGTCGCATGGCGCCTTCGCCCATGTCATGGATAGCATCGCCCCCTTGGAGGAATATCTCGCTCACCGGCTCGGCTCCTGATCGAGAGGCTCCAGATCCTCCCATGCGCCCGTCGCCTGGGAGCATTGAGGGATATTGTCATGGTACCGCTTCCAGAGCGGCGGACCATTGAAGGCGCCGTGCACACCGTCACCCTCGTTCCACTCACATGCATCAAACCGCGCGGCAAACCGGTGAGCTGCGGATTTGCTTTAGCTGCTTTTCGGTCAGCGCCAATGGCGTCGGCCCGTTGCTCGATGTTGCGAACATCAGGTTGCGCGTGCTGCCCGAATGCACGGGTGAGAAAGAACTCGTCAGCATGACGTGGCCGATCTCGTGCGCCGGATCCCAACGCGAGCAATCATGCGTGACGGCGCAGGCTGGCTTGCCGATGGCATGGCCGCCGCAGCCCAGCACGTTATTCTCCTGGAACCTGTTGACGAAGAACAGCTTCACGTCGCTGACGGGAACCGGGGTTCCAAGAGCGTGAAGCTCTGCGAACTCGCCCGAATCCATCTGCCAGGTGCAGTTCTGACCCACCACGTTGAAGCGGTTCTCTTCCTCCTGCGTCAGGCCGAGCGACTCGCCGGAGGCGAAGAAGATCTCGATGCCATATTGGGCGTAGACGGCCTGAGCACTCGACAGGATGCGCTCGAACGGCACGTCGCTCAGGGCCAGCGAACGGAAATGCACTTTCACACGGTGCTTGAATCCGCCAATCTGCTTGTCGATCTCGCGGATGGTCGCCTGCCCCAGCTTGCCATCGTCGACGAGAGGCGGGTTGCGCCGCTGGAACGCCTTCACCACCGATTCCGTCTCGATGCCGTAGACCCCATCGGGGCTGTAATCCTGGCTCTGGGTCGAGACCGGCATGGCGAAGCCGAGATCGATCAAGGCCATCTGCAGGAGATGGACATGACGGCCGGACATGCCGCGCAACAGAACGTCGTTGCCGGCCTCGATGCGCTGCAGAGAGGGTTCATTCTTGAAACGAACTGATGTCAAAGCCATGATGGCTTTCCTTTTCGCTGTCTGCTTGACGATGTTTCCGAATAATTCCAAGCACTATCCAGGTCTTCGATATGGAAGATCATGACCATCCATGCGGCTCTTCATCATTTGGGCGCATGAATATGTATCTGAAGGAATCAACCGGCTTGACGTTGCTTCTGGCTGCCCAACCGATACCATAGGCCTTTTCCGGCCCCTGGATGATGGAATAGGCCTTCGCTTCCTTCGAATAGTGGACTTCCTCGCCGCCATACCAGCCCCATTCGACCAGTTGGATGTTCGCTGTCGAACCGCTGACGGTGCAGGAGTCGATCAGGGCGATATGCTCATAGGGTGAGGCCGCACAATGGGTGACGACCACATCGCCCTGCTGGATATCCTCGATCCTGGTCCGGCGCCGGGCGGTCGAGGCATAGGCATCGATGGAGGCAGAGGGGCTGCCGCCATAATAGTTGCCGACCAGCCCGTTGCAGTCGAGCGTGATGAAATCCGTCGCATAGGCCTGGGCCGTCGCCCGGGCGCAGGGCTGTCCCGCAACATCCTTGCCAGTGCCGACACGGCCGATCGCATAAGCGAGGCGGAGCGTATCGATGATCTCGTCGGGGCTGCCCTTGCCGACAAAGGCCTGGATGAAGGTGGTGGCGTAGAAGTCCTCGGTCGGCTGGATCAGGCCAAGCGGCTGCTGGTCGAAGAAGAACTTGGTCCCGCACGGCTTGTTGACATTGCCATGGTGAGCCATTCGGAGCGCCGCCGCGAAGGCCGCGTGCTCGCGCTGCATCACCTGGCCGGTGCCGGCTTTGCCGTTTCGGAAGTCCCAGCCCGAGCCATACATGCTGATGCCGGCCGAGATCAGCTCATTGTTGAGTGGGCTGTAGAACTTCAGATAGGTGTATCGGTCCAGATATTCTTTAGGCGTCACGTCGGCTCCCTGCGATCGATGGACTGAAAAATACTTTCAGCTCAACTGATATGCGCTAGAATAGGTGTATCGATATCTGATCTTACTCTCTCAGTACCGACCGCACATCCTACGAATAAGGGATGGGCAACGGCCTGATCGATGCTTTACGGAACGCCTCACAAGGTCGAGAACATATCGCTGCCATCGCGTCGATTGCACGCCGTTACAACTAGAGGAAGAAATCTCTAGGTACCGAGGAGAGGCGTACGGCGTGCTCATCCTTGCGATCGGACTTGAGCGCGCGTATGTGGCGGTTAAGTATCACGCTGGCGCGGAAATTGTAGGGCTCGCCGTTGACGAAAGATTTGTCGAACATTTTGTGGTACCGGGCCTCGGCAGGCAGTCCTTCCCTGAACTGGCCGAGAGAAATGGCGCCAACAAATTGGCGAAGCAACGTTTTGCCGTTATTGCTCCAACGGTAGACGAACGACAGATCAATGGTCCAAAGCGAGTGGCCGAGGATCTGCGGCTCAGTGAAAATGCGGGAATCTTCGACCGCGAGCACGCAGCATATCTCACGCTTGTCGGATATGCGGCGCAGGAAATTGTCGGCATTGGTCGCGCCATTCCCGATAACGGCGGGCACTCGCATGCCGGGGGCGTCAACTGTGCCGGGAGTGTCGAGGGGGGCGGCAGGCCCGAGTTTGATCATTCCGCGTGAGCGGAAATATGTGAACCGCTCCTCCTTCACTCTGGTCCATGGGCGCTGATCGAGAGGGGTATCTTGGTGACTGTCGGTGAACACGGGCTCCCTATCGCGGAGGTCGAAGGCCGAGACCACCACCGAACCCGCGTTGGAGCGTGTGCCAGCGTACTCGACCACGCATTCGCGTACCTTTAGCGCCTGTGCGAAACCAAACGACCAGTCTTCACGGCCGAGGTTCTCGAAGCTGATCTGGCCAACGGCGATACTGGCGTCAGCGCGGATCGACGGCAAGATCGCGTTACCCGGATTGATAAAACTAACCGATGTACTAACGTGTTCCAGATCAACTTCCAATTGACTCGACGGGACTGTAGTGTCCTCAACCTTGGTCGTTACGTCCGACCAGCTGATTGGTGTCTCCAGGAAACTCGTTTTAATCATATTTTCCCCCAACCTGTGTCTAAAATACGCGCGCATTCCTACGGAAATTCTCACCTGGCAGGCGGCGTTGCAGATCGAGCATGTCTTTGTCCAGACGCACAATGGTCATTTTTCCGACTATATTATCGGCGGTGCGCTGGTAGGTGTAGTTGACAATCTCGCGGGCTCGCTTGTAGGAGAGCACCGCTGCCGCGGTCGTGTCGCCGTAGAGACGTTCGCTGATTTCCCCTTCATCGATCCGGGCGGCGTCAATGGCGACCAGTGCGCGCTGGATGCGAGCTACTGCATCGCCCCGGCAGCCTGGCGTTACATGAGCGGAATCCTTGACCGCACAATCCTGCAGGGCGGGGCAATCGCGAAACAATTCAGAAGAAAGCATTACTCTGCCCTCGACAGTATTGCTTGACTAGTGAAACTCAAGCTTGCAGATTTTATATGTTGCAGTACGAGAGCTTGACCGTCGCGCCGCCCCCTAAATGGGGGATACGGGGCATGGTCCTGTGCGATGTTCTGGTGGGATGTTGTACTGTAGGCATTCTTGCGGATCGCGCTCGGGAGTGCGGTCAGGACACAGTCCGGAAAATGGAAATGCTCCCTGGCGGGATCGAGACGGCTCGAGAGTTGAAAAGGCCTTGAAATAGCGTAGATGAGGTCGCCTGGCTTGATGTCGAAAGCCATGTCAGATCGCTCCGATAACTCTCAATATTGTGGCCAGCGGCTCGTAGTTTCGAACTGACGCTGGTAGCGTTTAATTTCAGAACAATTGAGATTAAGGATCCCAATAACTCTCATGCGGGAACACTTGTGCCGTTTCAGAAGTATTATACTGAATATTCGGACTATTTTTCCGATTGAGAATGGCTTCATTGCAAATAATGTTCGAAATGACATTTGCCTTGATCGTAGCTTCAAATTCGGCATCCCTGCCAAAAACGACGGTGCTCGCGCCCGCCGGAACGATCGATGCCCGATCCGTGGTGAGTTCCGGCTGCAAGGCTTTCCACTTCACGCCTGTGACCCGCCGGTAGGTCCAATGCCAACTCTCCAGCATTTCCCTGGATCCGTCTTGGTGGACAAAGGTCGCGATCGTCTCGAATTGATGCAGCAGTGACAGGGAGTAGAGGTAGTTGAACTTTTTCGTAGCGGAATTGAATTCCAACAGCGAGACGCGCTCCGACGGAGAATCTCCCAGTTTGGCTATCAATTTGTTCGGCGTTATGCGCTCGTTCACCTCATCGCCAAATTGAAAGGGTGCCGACGTTCTTGCCGCATCCGGAATGCCGTTGCTATCGAACGGCACTCGTGCATCGACGGTGCGCTGCAGGATACGTCCCGCATAGCCCCAATTGACGCCGCCTTCCTCTGCTCGCTTGCCGAAATAGGTTACGGTGAAGCGCTGAACCGTCAGCATCTGGATGAAGCGCAGCTTGCACGCCATTGCGACATCGGAAGGCGCACCGGAAACGATGCCGACGGCCTTCATCTTGAGGCCATGCTCCTCGAATGCCGGTATGGCATCGGTGTTCATATGAGTGGTCTTGCAATGCAGCTTGCCTAGTGTCGCGGCTTGCTTGCTGAATTCCAAAACGGAAGGCGTGAACGCCTTCGCCTCGACCTTCTCCCAGGTCAGATCTATCTCCAGGCCATTGCGCAGTTTGTAGAGTGCCATGGCTGACCTACGTCACGAAGTTGCGGCGACGCGACATCGGCAAAACGCGGTCGCCCAAATCCACGGCTCTCGCCTCCAGCTCAGTATGCTCCTCAAGGATATTGTTCTCTTGGATTAATCGATCCAGAACGCCGAGCGTTTTGGCGCCGACGATGCCGTCGGTCTTGAGTGCGTATTTGCGCTGGAAGGCTTCGACATGACGCTTGGTCTCGTCTCCGAAGATACCGTCGAATTTTCGGTTTTTGAAACTGATGTCGAAACGATGGCCGAGATCGCTCAGCAATTCCTGCACCACGGCTACGCCGGCGTGACTCTGGCCCTTCATCAGGGGCGACATATTCGCCGCCGCCTGCTGCAGCACTGGATGCCGCCCCAGCCTCCAAGATATCAACATCATGCCCCGCCCCCTCAGCAATGCGCGCGCCGGCCGTTCCGTGTGGGAACGCCGGACGGTACGCGCGACAGTTAAGTAACCATATAGTGAAACTGCCCTTCCTCCACCCCGACGCTGGCCTCCTCGATCTGCTTTCCCGCAATGGCCTTGCCGAGAATCTGCTGCGACAGCGCCGGCAGCAGCGTGTTGGTGACAATGTTGTCGACCATGCGCCCGCCGGAGTCCGGGTCGTTGCATTGGGAAACGATCTTCTCCACCACGGCATCGTCGTAGCTGAAACGGGCGCCGTGATTGTCACGAATACGCTTGCCGATGCGGTCGAGCTGCAGCCGCACGATGGCGCCCAGCATGTCGCCCGACAGCGGGTAATAGGGGATGGTGACGATGCGCCCCAGCAGCGCCGGCGGGAAGACCTGCAACAGATGCGGCTTGAGATCCACCGCCAGCGCCTCGGGTTCCGGCTTTTCCGAACCATTTGCCGCGGCATCCATGATCATGTCGGTGCCGGCATTGGTGGTGAGGATGATCAGCGTGTTCCTGAAATCGATGCGCCGGCCCGAGCCATCCTCCATCACGCCCTTGTCGAAGACCTGGAAGAAGATCTCGTGCACGTCGGGATGGGCTTTCTCCACTTCGTCGAGCAGCACCACGCTATAGGGCCGGCGGCGCACGGCCTCGGTGAGTCGGCCGCCTTCGCCATAGCCGACATAACCGGGTGGCGCGCCCTTCAGGGTGGAGACCGTATGCGCCTCCTGGAATTCCGACATGTTGATGGTGATCATGTTCTGCTCGCCGCCATAGAGCGCCTCGGCGAGCGCAAGCGCCGTCTCGGTCTTGCCGACGCCGGAGGGGCCGGCGAGCATGAAGACACCGATAGGCTTGTCGGGATTGTCGAGCTTGGCGCGGTTGGTCTGGATGCGCCGGGCGATCATCTTCAGGCCGTGATCCTGGCCGACCACGCGTTTGGCCAGAATCTCGCCGAGGTTGAGGATGGTTTCGACTTCGTCCTTCACCATGCGGCCGACCGGAATGCCGGTCCAGTCCGAGACCACCGAGGCCACGGGCTGCTCGTCGACATAAGGGTAGACCATGCGCTTTTCGGGATCGATCGCGGCGAGGTCCGCCATGATCCTGGTAAGCTTCTCGCGGGCAACCTCCACCCCCTCGCCACCTTCGACGATATCGCGGCGCGCGGCCATCAAGTCGGCGACGATGGCCTTCTCCTCGCCCCAGGCCTGCTCTAGCGCTACCAGCTTCTCCTTGGTGGCGACGATGAGCTGCGTCACCTCGCCGATACGCTTCTCGTCGGCATTGCCGACATCACGCTCACGCTCCAAAGCCTTCAGCTCGCGCTCGCTCGCCTCGATGGCGACGCGCACATCCTCGACGGCGGCCGGCGTCGCGTTCTGCGAGACCGCCACGCGCGCGGCGGCGGTGTCGAGCAGGCTGACCGCCTTGTCCGGCAGTTGGCGCGAAGGAATGTAACGGCTTGACAGCTTGACGGCGGCGACGACAGCGGCTTCAGAAATGTGGACGTTGTGGTGCTTTTCCATCGGCGCCAGCAGGCCGCGCATCATGTTGCAGCACTGCTCGATGCCGGGCTCGCCGACATTGATCGGCTGGAAGCGGCGGGTCAGCGCCGGGTCCTTCTCGATATGCTGGCGATATTCCGACCAGGTCGTCGCCGCGATCGTCCTGAGCGTGCCCCGGGCCAAAGCAGGCTTGAGCAGATTGGCGGCGTCCCCCGTGCCGGCCGCGCCGCCGGCGCCGATCAGCGTATGCGCCTCGTCGATGAACAGGATGACCGGAATCACCGAGGCCTGGACCTGGTCGATCACCGAGCGCAGGCGCTGCTCGAACTCGCCCTTCATCGAGGCGCCGGCCTGCATCAGGCCGATATCGAGCGCGTAGAGCTTGTTGCCCTTGAGCGGCGGCGGAACGTCGCCGGCCGCGATGCGTTGCGCAAAACCTTCGACCACCGCCGTCTTGCCGACACCGGCCTCGCCGGTCAGGATGGGATTGTTCTGCCGCCGCCGCATCAGCACGTCGATGACCTGGCGGATCTCTTCGTCGCGACCGACGATGGGATCCATCGTGCCGCTGGCGGCACGCTCGGTCAGATCGACGGCATAGCGATCGAGCGCAGCGGTACCCTTGGAGGCAGGGCCCCCTTCGCCGCCCGCCCCCTTCGCGACGGGGCCCGAGCCATCCATCGGACGCATATTCTCCTCGGCCGATTGCTGCCAGATCTTGCGGTGCTCATTGGTGAGCCGCTCGACATCGATCAGGCGGAACTGCTTGGAGAGACCATTGAGCGTGCGCGCCAGGCGCGACTCCTTCAGGATGGCGGTGAGCACATGTCCGGTCCGCACCTGGGTTTCGCCAAACATCAGCGTGGCGTAGTTCCAGCCCTGGCTGAGTGCATCGAAAATATCGTCGGAAAAGCCCGGCAGCTCGGTCTTGTTCATGGCAAAGCCGGCGGTGACGGCGCTGAGATCGGCCAGCAGCCGGCCACCGTCGAGCTTGAAATGGGCCACCGTCAAGGCAAGATCACTGCGGTCGGCCTGCAGCACCGCTTGCAGCCAATGCGCCAGTTCCAGATTGCGGTTGCCCGCGCCCTGGGCCAGGCGGAAGGCCTGCATGAAGCTGTCATAGCCGAGCGGATTGAGTTTGCCGGTGAGGACTTCAAGGCTGACGTCGGCCATGGCAACTACCCCTTGCTCGGTTTACGGCGGCGCTCGGCGCGGATCTCGGCCGGATGGAAATGGCAGTCCCAGCGCATGCGGTCGGATACGGCGTCGGGGCCCCCTTCCCTGCCCATCCAGCAGGTCCATCCCAGGCGGCCGAAACCGCCGAGCTGAGCGGGTTTGGTCTTGCTTTCCGCCAGGCCGAACTCGACGTCGTAGATGAAGGCTTCACCAAGATAGAAGCGGATGATATCCGCCAGCGGTTCAAAATGAAGGCCGTCGGGCAGGAAGGTCTCCAACTCGTCGAGATCGGCGACTTCCAGCCTGATGCGAAACTTGTCTCTGAGGCTGTAGGCCGAGCGGCCGATGATGCTGTCGACACCGAGCGCGCAACTGCCGGCCGCCAGCACCGCCTGCTCGCGCTCCTCGAGCGGCAGCCAGACTCCGACGAATTCCTGCACCTCGACTTTGGCGTCGAACAGCCAGCCGAGCATGCCCTCGATGCGCGAGGCGCTCTTGACCGCCGGGGCCATCAGGCCGGCCAGCGCCAGCTTGGAGAAATCATGGAGCCGGCCGCGCCCGCGCATGGCTGGCGTGCCGATGCCGATCATGGCGCCGAGATAGGTAAGGAACTGGTTTTCGTCCGGCCGGTCCGCCTGCACTGCCGGCCGGGCATTGGCCCAGGCCCGGAAGAACAATTGTTGGAAGCGGTTGTTGAAGATATCGAGGAAGCGCGCGAAGGCCACCTCGCGCATATTGGCCCAATGGGTCGCTTCATAACTGGTGTGCAGCGGCAGCGCGCCCTGCGGCCCCAGCATACCAAGGAAGCGGCTTTCCACTTCGGCAGGACCACCTTCCGAAGCGCCGATGCGACTGACATTGGCGTCGGAAAAATCGATATGGGGCTGCTGGCCCAGCTTCGCCACGGCCTCGGCCGAGGAGGCGCTTTCGCCGATGCGCGGCTTGGTGCCCGCCAGATGTTCGAGGCGACGCATGAGGTCGAGGAAATCGTAGTTCCCCGGTTCCTGCGGAAGGGAGGCAGGCCCACTCATAGCTGGGTCCGCCGCCCGAGCTGTGCCGGCCAGCGCATGATCTCACCGCGTTCGGTCGAGCGGATGACCGTCTCGACCACGTTGTTCAGGCCGACATATTCGGTAAGGAAGCGATCGAGGATGGCGCCGAGCACAAAGATGCCACTGCCCTCGAAATGTTTCTCGTCGAGTGTCACCGTGACTTCCAGCCCGCGTACGACGCCCGCGCCGGTTCGTTGACGGATGCGCCGGGTGATCGGCTTGCTGTCGACGGCGAGGATGCCCTGGATGCGCCTCTCGATAGCGGCGCTGCCGCGAGTGGCAAAGAGCGAGAGGATTTCGCGTAGCGATGCCGCCGAATCCCGCGTGCCATAGCCGGAGAGCCCGAAATGATTGAGGCTCAGCATGCTGATCAGCCGCCAAGCCGAGGTGCCGCCCGCGCCATGCTGGCCGCGCGCCTCGGGATCGGTCGCGATGGAATCGCGCGGCAAGGTCGGCCCGACCACGCAATCGACCCTCAACGTGGTCCTGTCTTCGAGAATGAAATCGGCGCCCCCCTGCCCGATAGGCAGATGCTCGGTGAGGTGGCGGTTCGAACACAGGGCCCGCAGACTGAGCTCGGCGACATGGAGGCCATCCGGCCTATCACGATGGTTGGTGAGCGTGACGAACATGTCGCTGCCGACATATTGTGTCGGCTGGGCATTGCGCCGCTCCTCCTGCGAGCGACGGCGCGGCAGGCGCCGCACGGTATAGAACATCGTCTCGGTGGTGGAGACGCCGAGCGGGGGCGCGGCATAGAGTGGAAACACCTCCATCTTGTCGCGACTACCGGTGACGTGGGCATGCATCCTGATCAGGCGGTGAGCTTCGAAATCGAGATGGCGCGAACGATCGGTGACGATGTGATATTCGTGCTCATTGTCTCTTATCGGCACGCGCGCCAGCTGCATCTCGAAGAGATTGGAGGCGGAGGCCGCGTATAGGGCAAAGCTGTCGGCCCTCACCACCGATTGCAGCCGGCTGTCTCCCTGCGCGAAAGCGATGACGATGTCGCAGCGATTGGTCCTGATCGCCGACAGGATGGGCTTGAGATTGGTCAGCTTGAAGCCGAGGAACTTCGCCGGCAGCACGAAATATTCACGCAGGAGATCAAAACCCCTGAACACCCGCCGATCGGAAGGAAACAGCGGCTCGTCGGGAGCAAACCCGATCTGGGTCAGACAGCTCTTGGGCAGCGGCACGATGACGGGGTCGCCGGCCTCGTCGAGATAGCGAAAATAGATGCCGGTGGCGGCGCCGAAGAGCTGCTCATAGAGCCTGATGGCATCGCTCTCATGGCCGATGAGATGGAAGGCCAGCTCATCGGCCCGGCAATTGGCAAACCAGCAGTCGGGCCGCTGTGCCACCTGCTTGTCGGTGGGCTCGGTAAGGCGGTCGGCGGCGGAGCGCCGCAGCAGGGAAAGCCGCAAGCCCGCCTGGCTGCTCGGGCTCGCTTCGATACCGAGCGCCTGCAACGTCGCCGGCCCGCTCAGGAATTCGGCCTGGCCGAGTTCGAACGGCCATAACGTGATCTCGCTGGCGAGGCGGTATTTACAGGCAATGCGGCGTTCCCGCTCGACGAAGCGCGCATCGGCATAGCAGCCGGCGGCGATCTTCATGCCGTCCTTGAGATTGGGATCGCCATAGGGCGGTTCCACCCGCAGCAGCGCCGCTGACGGTACCGGTGCCAGATAATCGGGCAGAAGCTGGTCGAGCAAATTGTCAGTGAACTCGGCATACTCATGCTTGAGCTTGAGCTGTACGCGGGAGGCCAGATAAGCGGTGCCTTCGAGCAGCCCCGCGATCATCGGATCCGTGTTGTTCTCTAAAAGCCCGCCCAGGCGCTCGGCTACGCCGGGAAATTCGACCGCGAACTGCTTGGCTTCCTCCTTGAGAATACCAAGCTCGCGATTGTAGAGTTCGAGGAATTCACGGTTCATGGCGTCACAATCCGAAGACTTTGATCTTGCCGCTCTCGACCTCGACGTCCGCCACGAACTCTACCGGAATATCGGCGGGTGTCGACACCATTTCGGCGCTGATATGAAGCTTCAGCTGTCCGGAAGCGCTGTCGTCGAGCGGTTCACTGGTTATGACCACCGAGCCTGGCACCAGCCGGCAATCATAAAGTTCCAGCCTCTGTTTGAGGAGATAGGCAACCCGCTGCGCCGCTTCCGGGCTGGCGACGATCGCGGTCAGATCCGGCACGCCGAAATTGAGGATCGAGGCAGCCACGGCGTCGCAGCCGTTGAGGTCCTCGATCGCCGCCAGCTCGACAGTGTTGAGCAAGGAGGCAAGATCTTCGCCGAGTTCAGAGCGCAGCACGACCTCCCCGACCGCCGAACGCGGCGAGGTACGCCGGCCGGCAATGACGCGCTCGCCCGCATCGTTGCGGGTGTCGATGGGCTTGGCGGCATCGCGCAGGCGAAAGGCCTCCCGAAAGGCATGCATGATGGGAGGTACGAAACGATCGCTCTTGGCGGCTCGGGAACGGGTCACATCGACTTCCACGCTCTGGAGCGTTTTGCGATTTGACGAAATGTAATTGCTTACGTGGGTCATCCCTGCCGCGACTTGCAAGGCAAGTCGCGGCAGGGATGACCAGGGGGTGAGCAATTACGACGAAATCGGCAAGAATCGCAAAGACGCTCAAGCCAATCCTTTGGACTGGCTTGGAAACAAAGAGTTAGAGTAAAGAAGCGTTCACCACGTAAACGCGCTTTGCTCTAGAGGCTGTTATGGACCGTGGTTGAGAAACGGTCCTTGCAGAGGCGGGCGGCCGTCACGCCTGTACGGCTGCCCGGTCCCTGATTGGGTCGAGGATTAAGAATCCTTGCCCGTAGCGACGTTGATGGTGAACTCGATCGGGCCGCCATCGGCGGCGCCTGCCTTGTCCTGGGGCTGGTATTCGTCGTGGATTTTTTCATAGGTGACGGAGAAGCTCTCCATCCCGCCGCCATCGGAGCCGCCGCTCTTCTGGTAGCTGGTAATGAAGCAATTGGTGAGCGTGATCGTGATATAAGTGAGCTTGTCGTCACCAGCTGCCTTGCGCGCAACGAGCTTCACTTCGTCGATATGATTGCCGAAGGCGCAATATTGGAAGATCGTCGTCGAAGCCTTGTCCACGGCCTTGGTGCAATGCAGATCCTGCAGGACCGACTTGCCCTTGCCGCCGCCAGTGCCGCTGCCGAAGGTCGAGGAGTTGGAGCCGCCGATGCTCCAGCTCAGCAACTCCATATAGCCATCGAGGCCCTCCTGCTGAGTTTCGCCCGTGATACCTTTGATATTCAGTAGTGCGTCAGATTGTGCCATTTTGCTCTCCTGTGCGTTGGTTGATCGGCCCTTGTTGCGATGGACATGGCCGTTCCACACGGACATGAGTCATCATTCGCTCGTCGGAGCGTTGGCGCAGGCCGGCTTCTTTCCTTTGGTTACCTCTGGCTACCGGGTAGTCTCGAGACGAGGCTGATACCGATATCCATTCCTTCGAGCTGGTAGTGCGGCCTCAGATAGAACCTTGCGCCGTAATAGCCGGGGTTCTCTTCGTCGGGGAACACATCGACCTTGGCCGCGGCCAGCGGTCTCTTGGCCTTGATCGCCTCGGTCGAATTCTTGGGATCGCCATCGACATAGCGATTGATCCAGGTCTGCAGCCATTTCTGCAGTTGTTCCTGCTCCATCGTGGCGCCGATCTTGTCCCGCACCATGCATTTTAGATAATGCGCAAAACGCGAGACCGCGAACATGTAAGGCAAGCGGGCCGAAAGGTTTTCGGAGGCCGTCGCCTCATCCGTATCCATCTTCCTGGGCTTGTAGAGCGACTGGGCCCCGATGAAGGCTGCCTTGTCGGTGTTCTTGCGATGGATCAGTGGCAGCACGCCCGATTTAGACAGCTCCGCCTCGCGCCGATCGCTGATGGCGATCTCGGTGGGGCATTTAAGATCGACGCCGCCATCGTCGGTCGGGAAAGTGTGCGTGGGCAGGTTGACGACTTCGCCGCCCGACTGCACGCCGCGAATACGCACCGTCCAGCCATATTCCTTGAAGGCGCGGTTGACATTCACAGCCATGGCATAGGCGGCGTTCATCCAGGCATACTTCGTGCCGTGATGGCCATCCGTATTTTCTTCGAAGGCGAATTCCTCCACCGGCTCCGACTTCGCACCATAAGGTTGGCGCGAGAGCACACGCGGCATGCACAGGCCGACATAGCGTGAATCGGGCTGGTCACGCAGCGAGCGGAAGGCGGCATAGTCGGGCGTATCGAAGATCTTGCCGATGTCGCGCGGATTGGAGAGTTCGTTCCAGCTATCCATGCCGAACAAGGCCGGATTGGCCGCCGCGAAGAAGGGCGCATGCGCCGAGGCCGCGATCTTGCTGATGTCGCGCAGCAGTTGCACGTCGGGCGGTGAATGGTCGAAATAATAGTCGCCGATCAGGGCGCCGTAGGGGTCGCCGCCCA
Organism: Labrys sp. HAY1-8F; assembly: GCF_056754975.1. Lineage (NCBI taxonomy): Bacteria > Pseudomonadati > Pseudomonadota > Alphaproteobacteria > Hyphomicrobiales > Xanthobacteraceae > Labrys > Labrys sp. HAY1-8F. The sequence continues at coordinate 878,635 of NZ_JBPGWZ010000001.1, forward strand.
GCTGTCCGTACTCGGCCTCGTAGAGCTTCTTGAAAATCGGGCTCTGGTCCCAGCGGGCGCCAGGATAGACTTTGAATTCGCGGAAAAGCTCCTCCTTCGACACGTTCATGAAGCGGATCTTCAGCGTGGTGTCGGTTTCGGAATTAAAGACGAGATAATTGAGGCCGCGCCAGGCACTCTCCAATTTCTGGAACTCGGGCGCATGGATGACTTCGTTGAGCTGGATCGAGAGCTGCTCGTCCAGCTTGGCGATCATTGACTCGATGGTATCAAGGACATCTTCCTTGACCAGCGAGGTATCTTCGAGCGCCTGGCGGACCAGGGTGTTGACGGCGTTTTCGACCTCGCTGGCTGCGCTGTCGTTGCGCGGTTTGAAGCTCTTGCGCAGCAGGCTGGAGAAGGTCTCCAGATCACGGGTTTCGGTCGCGGGAAGGGTCTGTGGGGTAGCAGTTGTTTCGGCCATATGGCTGAACTCCTGACTTGATCTTCTGGCTTGGTCTACTGGCGGGAGCCGTGGTCAGTTCTCTTCAGGCTTGGCCTGCTCGCTATTGTCCTTGAGCAACCGCATGAGTTCGGGATCCTTCAACAGGGCCTTGATCTGATCCTCGGCCGCAACCTTGCCGTCCATGTAGCGCTGCAGATTGGCGAGTTGCTCGCGCGCCTTCAGCAGTTTCGCCAGCGCCGGCACCTTGCGGACGACCTCGGCCGGATTGAAGTCGGTCATTTTCTCGAAATCGAGCTTGATCGACATCTTCTCGTCGCCCTTGGCGTTGCCGAGCCGATTGGTCACCTTGAAGGCAACGCCGGGCTTGATGGCCTTCATGCGGTCATCGAAATTGTCCATGTCGATGTCGAGATATTTGCGCTCGGCGATCGGCGCCTTCTCGACCTCGGATGCATTGCCGGACAGATCCGACATAACCGCCGTTACAAAAGGAATCTCGACGAGTTTTTCCGCATTATAGGGATCTTCATACTGGATCTGAACCCGCGGCGGGCGGTTGCGCTTGATGAACTTCTGTCCGCTGTCAACCATGACTTTGCCTCTTTCCTCGACACTGCGGTGGGAGTTCCCGCCCACCGAAGGAAACCGGCGGAAAAGTTCCAACCATCGCGCTTGAATTCATTGAGGTTGATGAGCGCCGGCCCAGCGGGCGGTGTCATCCCCCTTGCGAAACCAATCTTGCGCCAAACCCCCTCCCCCGTAATCCCCTATTTGGGGGGCCGGCGCCGAGCCCCCTTTGTCGAATACTGTGATCGATGGCACATACTAGTTATCTCAAAGCAAAACCGGCCGAGCTGCGGGAATTTCGGGAAACGAGACTGGCCCAATAGCCAGTTTAGACAAGCCAAGTGATTCCGGCGTGACATCATGCAGGAGCTGCACCTGCAGGAGGCCTCGATCCGTCCGGCACCGGCGCGATGAAATCACGAGCCGGCAATCTCTTGTGGCGAAGACTCCCCCCTGCTCGCCTCCTTGTGAATGTTACGACGATCAGAGAGGCGTGCGGCGATGACTGAGCCTGTTAGGGGAATATATTCTCCTAACTCAGTATAGAACGCAAGATTGATTCCAAGCTTAAGATGAGGCTTGCAGAGGCGGGCGCAATCGGGCCGATCTACGGAAGGAAAGTCCAACGAGCGCCGGCGGGCCCAGGCAAAAGGCCGATCTGTCCAGGCGCCCGCCCCGCGCGAAAAGAAGGCTCCGATAGTCTTGAGGTTCGGACCGTGCAGTCAGATTTCGGTGCGCCTCAGCGTGGCATGTTGATGACGCCCATGCTCGAGGCCTCGAAGACGGCCTCGGCACGCGAATTCACTTCGAGTTTCTGATAGATGTTCTTGACATAGGTCGCCACGGTGCTTCGGCCGATCTTGAGAATGTCGCCGATCTCCACGAAGGTAAAACCGCGTGCCAGGAGCTTGAGCACCTCGAGCTCACGCTTCGACAGCAATTCGAGGCCTTTCTTGTCCGCCTCCTGCTCGTGCGGCTGGAATTCCTTGAGCAATTGACGGGCGATCACCGGACTAATCGGCGAACCGCCCCGCCGCACCTCGCGGATACTCTCAGCAAAACTATCGAAACGTTCGTCCTTCAGAAGATAGCCGCGGGCACCGGCCTTGATGCTTTCCAATACCTTGTCCTGGTCAGCGAAAATCGTGATGACCATAATGTCGACATCGGCATATTTCTGGGCCGCATAGCGGATGAGGCCGATGCCAGAGCCATCAGGCAGCCCGAGATCGCACAACAATACGTCGAACCCACCCTTGTCGATCATGGTTTTTCCATTGGCGGTGTTCGGCGCGCTGGCGATGACCGAAATGTCCGGCACAGACTCCAGTGCCGCGGTGATGCGTTCCAGGGCCGCAGGATCGTCTTCGACAACGGCAACGCGAATGAGAGGCTGGGGCGCTTGCGTGGCAGGAGCTTCTATCATCGGAAGATATCGTCCGGTTCGGCGTTGTTTTCACGGCAAAACGGCGATCGACCGTGCAAGGATCGGCCCTGCATATTTGCCCGATATCGCCAGTACCCATTCATGTGCGCTCTTTCCTCCAACTTGCCAAGACCTCTGTTTGGCCTCAATCTTGCGGCAATCGCCGCTTGCTCGGCAAATCTTGGGACACGAGCCGGTCTTGCCGGTCCATGCGGGACAGGATCCCGCGATCATTGCCTCCCTGCCCTTCGCAATCATCGCCAGGACACTAGGAGACCGAGCATGGACGCGTTTCAGCAAAGAACCTTTGATACGATCGTAGCCCGCTGCAAGGACCTGATCCCCCCGATTGATATCGTCAGACACATCAAGGCAGGCACCTGGCAGGTGGCGAACAACACGCTTGACGGCATCACGTTCGAGGCGGTGGATCCGGACGATCTCATCGCCGAACTGGGTGGTCGTATGAAGTTGCCTGGCGCCGGCAACGCGCCCGCACCAAGACCTTTCTCCATCGACACCACGCGCAGTCCACGTCCGGCCAATGCCTCGATGATCAGCATGAAGGAAGACCCCCAGCATTGGGCCCTCAAGGCCTCGTTCGGCGCTACCGTCGGCGAGGGCTTTCGTGAGCAATGGCGCCCACCCCCGCCCTCCCTGAGATTGGTGCCGCCACTACCTCATCGTGGCAGCGATCGTATCTCCCTCGCTTTCGGCGAGACGGGCAAGCGCTTGACCTTCACGGCCCTTCATGCCGCCGTCTCCAAGAACAAGTGCAACATCCATGTCGACGAGCGCGGCTTCGTTGTAGCCACACCGGATGGCGCCGTGGTTACGCCCACCTTCTGGGGGCACATCGCCAATGAGTTGCTGCTCAAGACCATGTTCCGGGACTGGCTCGACGGACTGGTCGGCGACAATGTCGTCGGAGCACTCGTGGTCGAAGCGGTCAATCGCCTGTCCTTGCACTTTTCCGATGCCGAGAACGGCTTTGCCGGCCTGACCGAGCGGGTGAACCGCATTTCAGGCATCGGCGATGTCAAGGACATCGACAAGACGCTGCTGCCCATCGGCGTGTCGGCGGATCTGGTTCGTCTCAAGAACTCGGCGATCCAGGCCAATTACTACTGGCATGACGGCCAGCAGACGTTGACGCTGACCTGGGGCGGCACCTTCGACAGGTTCGGTTCCAAATAAGCGGCACGGCAGAGTTCTGCCCGAATTCCCCCGTTTGAAGGATGTGCCTCGGGCGGCCTCGGCCTATGATTGGTTTGTACGATCGGGGCGGCGTGACAAAAACGCTGCAGTCGGACAGAGTATGGTGCAACGTCGCGCGTTCGGTCCTGAAGGACGCGGAACAGGAAGTGGCTGATGGGACAACCTGCTTCACGTCTGGGCGACATGCATGTCTGCCCGCTGGTGAATGTGCTGGTGCCGCATGTCGGCGGTCCGATCGTGATGGGATCGGTGAATGTCTTCACCGGCGGTCAGTTGCAGGCCCGGGTCGGGGATATCTGCATCTGCGTCGGGCCGCCTGACATGATCGCACTGGGATCGACCACCGTGTATGTCAACGGCCAGATGGCGGCACGTATCGGCGATCTCACCGCCCATGGTGGCACCATCGTGGGCATGTGGCCGACAGTGCTGATCGGGGGGTAGTTGTTCGAAAGCGGGCCGTTGTGCGAACGCACAACGGCATCGACCTCGGATCGAGGCTCCTCTCAGGCTGACAATCAAACTCTTCCTGGACGGCTACAAAAAGCGCAGCAGATGGATATTTTTGGCGCGTACCCAACGGATCATGTTGAAATTCACGTAGGTCCCGAGGCTGAAATAGTTTCCCGTAGGCGAAACTAGTCCGAATATCTTCTCCGTCCATTCATCCACAGGAAAGACCATCGCTGCTTTCGCGTGGAACGGGCTCCATGGATCGAGATCGACTACCTTGATGGTGTTCTCGTTCGCCGTCTTATCGTCCAGGGTTGGAACGTTGAGGGATTGCCGCCCATTCATATTGTACCAGTAGACCTGACTTGGCGGTTCAAGGACGGCAAAATCGACATTGGAGTCGGCTGGCAGTTCAACGCCTGTTTCAACCACATCGTCAAAGCCACCAAGAATGTTGAACTCCACCTGCTGGAATTTCGCCTTATTGGAGTCGCCAAGAAAGAACCGTCCTATCGCAATGGGTTTGAATGGACATTTGGCGGTGGTGACAGCAGATCTCTGAAGCGGTGCTATCCAGACTTCCTGCGAAAAGGCGCGTTCGTTTGGCCCGGTGCCCCGCGATAGTGTCGGCACGCTCAATGCCTCGCGAAGCGCTTCGTCGCGGGTGGTCCCTTTTCCCCAGGTCAAATGATCGAACACGGCGCCGGGCTTAATGAGACTCTCATCGGGAGCCTGATACTGGGTGTAGTAAAATAACAGCAGAATGCCCATTCGCGGATTCGACGCGCGTTCACTGGCTATGCTCGGCCTGACCTGGTCTAGAGCTTGCGTGACCTTTCCCTTCTGGATGTAGTCATTGACGAGGTTGAGGATGAAATTAACCCCTTCGAAGGCCAGCTGAATCCCCGCTATCGTTGCCGTGCCCTTCGGGGATGGCCCTGCGAATTCCGGGACGGTATTGTCCGCTATCCCGATCGAATAACTGCCGCCGGAGCCTCCCCCCGATCCTCCCGATGGCCGCACCGGCTTGCCGTCGGCGCCAAGGGTGCGTGGATTCAGTCCGAGTAATTTCCGGCCTACAGCCACGTCCTCAACGCCGCCGCGGTCGCCAATGCTGCACTCCGGCGCCAGTCTGACACCGAGAGCGGGTGCAGCATTCTGCGCCTTCCTATCGAAGGTCCACAAACGCGCGTTGATGGCCTTGGCCTGTGCCACGACGAACACGTCGCCCGGCTTCGTGGTATCGTCCTTGCGTGAGAAATCCTTCAGCTGCGGCCGATTGGGAGCAGGAGCATATTGGATGTTGTCGGCATAGACGTCGCCCCGGTCCTTGATGCTGCCTGACGGAGCGATGGTGATCCGTGCATCCTCGAGCAGCCAATCATACTCACCGCCTTGTTTTTGAGTTTGTGCCCGTGTCACCAACTCGTCATAGGCAGCGCGCGAAATATAGACTGGCGTGCCGGCATTTAAGTATTTCTTCAAACCCTCAGCAGCCGGCTGATTATTTCTTGCGATCGATGTAAGTACGTTCTTATCCAGCATGATGGGATCGGCCATAAGGGCTCCAATTTGCTTTCAACGTTACTTAATTTTACAATATTTTTAACACTTCGATGTCGCCGCGTGCCGGATCCAAATATTTTCGGAAAAGAAAATATTATGATTAAGCATAATCAGTAATTCGATCGATTCTTTTTATCGATTCAAGGAGCGTAGGTAAGTGCTTAAAAGCACTTACCAGAACATTTCGCTGAAACGCGCGTACCATGTTTCGAAAAAAGACACGACAACAATGATTTTTGGCGCCAAGTTCGATATTGTGGGCGAACACGATGCGGCAGAAAGATCGGTATTCTCTTTATAAAAGTGAAACATGCCGGGCTTTTACATGCAAAAGCATCACGTCTCTTCTCAGGAGATGCTGTAGAGCTTCTTAGCTCCCGCTGTCTCCGGAGAAGAAGGGGCGCGCGCCCACCCTTACGACGTGAACTCATAAATGCTGAATGATTGAGATTCTTGGAAAGCGGTCGTTGCGCAACAGGCCGCCGACGTTACGCTCTTGAGGCGTAAATTGCTCGAAGAAGGCTCTTTCCGCACCGCAAAAACCATAGGCCGCCCCAGTCTGCGATAAGCCGTTCCTCTGGTGTGACTGCGCGTCGATACTCAACCAACCTCAAGACGCCGCCATCATCGTTGCTGCCATCTGCATGGGTCGTTTTCGGAGTTCCGTCAGAGAAGTACAGATACATATAGGCAAAAACAATCAGGTGTCGCTTTCCCAGTGCCCCAACGCGTTCGTCTATTCCCTTGACTGCGGATCGCACTGCATCGAAATCGGCAATTCTGACGGCGCGCTCAAGCTGTACGAAGGCTAAAAAGAGCGACTTATTCTCGATCGTTACTAATCCGTCTGGCGTCCGATCAACGCCATGGGAAATCAGCTTCTTCTTGACAAATTCATAGATCGACCCGGGCATCAGAGATGCTTATCCTGTGAAGCTTCGCGTTGCTATAGTCGTTTGCCGACTGGCGGGTTTCAAATTGCGGCTGAATCTCATTCAGCCTCTGCATGGGCAGATATGACCTGACCGACTTTGAATGGCGAGTGATCGAGCCGCTGTTGCCCAACAAACCACGAGGTGTGCCGCGTGTCGATGATCGCCGAGTGCTGAACGGCATTCTTCTGGGTGCTTCGATCGGGTGCTCCGTGGCGTGACCTGCCGAAGCGCTATGGCCTTCGCACAACCTGCTACAGCCGCTTCGTCCGATGGCGAAAAGCAAGGGTGTGAGACCGTCTCATGGATGCCGTCACCAAAGCCCATGAAACAGTGCAGATGATCGACGCTCTCGTGGACGCCAAAGGCATGCCGATCAAGCTGATGCTCACGGCAGGTCAGATGAGTGACATCACCTCCGCAGCAGACTTGATCACGGAATTGCCCGAGGGTGCCATGCTGCTCGCCGACAAGGCTACGATTCAAACGTCTTGCGAAGTGCGATCACCGAGCGCAAAGCATGGGCCAAAATCCCGTCCAAGGTTAATCGCAAGGAACCGATCTGCTTCAGCCCGTTCCTCTGTAAGGCGCGTAACCTCGTCGAGCGCTTCTTCATCAATGCCAAGCGCTTCCAGCGGATCTCGCCCCGCTACGACAAGCTGGCCGAGAACTAGCTCGCCGCCCTCAAACTCGTCTCGATTCGAATCTGGTTACGCCTCTATGAGGCTACGTCCCAGGATACGCCCGTCAATCTGCTTTTTGTGCGCCGTCACTGGTCGCGCAGCTTGAGATAGCCCACCGCCGTGGTGACGTCGCGGGCATTGGCGATCTCCTTGAGGAAAGGCGCGATGAAATCATCTGCCGCAAAGTCGGACTGGGCATTGATGCTGATCAGCGGCCGCGACGAGGCCACCGCGAACACCAGCATGGGGAAGAAGGCCGGCCGAGCCTCATCCTCGACCTTGGCCGGCGCAAACAGGCTGAGCTCGGCTTTGATTTCCCCAGCCGTCATGGTGATTAATTCGGGATACTGGCGACTGATGTTCTGGATCCCGCCTTTATGGTCCATCACGAACAGATAGATGTTACGTTCGCCCGCCCCAGTAACGGTAACGGTGAGTAGATCGCCTAAGGCTTCCGTTCTCGGGTCGCCGCCCCGAATTTCCGCTTTGCTCAACACCATCTTCAAAGGTGGCGCTCCGGCAACCGACATGCGGCGCAACGCGCCGACGAAGCCGCATTGCTGGTCGGAAACCGCATCGAGCTTCACCGTCGGCGTAAAGCCAGCCTTCTGCCTGAAGGCATCGGCGAAGCTCTGGTCCACCGCTGCCGTGCCGAGAGCCGTGACGGTTGCGGAATTGGCCGTTACATCATCTGCCGTTGCGGCAAAGCAGCTATCCGCGCCAAAGCCTGCCACGAAATCCCGGAGCACGGCCGGCGTGGGTGATGTAACAGCCGCCAATTTGGTGCCTTCTATCGCGGCCTTTGCCTTTGCAGCCAGATCATCGGGGCAATCCGCACCACATTGATCGAGGAATCTCCTGAGTGCAGTGGCATTCTTGCCAGCAGCCTTGAGCTGCACCGCGAGGCTGTCATGCCGCGCAGCCAATTTCTTGGCGGCATCGATGCGGTTCCGGGCTTGCTGGGTGAGATCCCCGGGGCAGTCCGCGCCGCACTGGTCGAGGAAGCTCTGCAGGGCAGAGCTGTCCTGCCCGGCGCTCGCCAGTTGCTTCTCCAGCCGCTCACGGCGCGCGGCCTGCTCCTTCAGGGCACTGATACTGCCTCTGGCCTGCCGCGCGAGATCATCAGGGCAGTCCGCGCCGCATTGGTCGAGGAAGCTCTGCAGGGCGGAGCTGTCCTGCCCGGCACTCGCAAGCTGCTTTGCCAGGCGCTCACGGTGGGAGGCCTGCTCCTTGAGGGCACTGATACCGCCCCTGGCTTGCCGGGCCAGATCATCGGGGCAATCCGCACCGCATTGAGCCAGAAAATTCTGCAGCGCGGCCTCGTCCTGGCCAGCGCTCGCAAGCTGCTTCGCCAGCTGCCCACGGCGTGCAGCTTGCTCCTTCAGGGCAGCGATACTGTTCTTGGCTTGCCGGGCCAGGTCATCGGGGCAATCCGTGCCGCAGTGGTCGAGAAAACTCTGCAGGGCGGAGCTGTCCTGCCCAGCGCTCGATAGCTGAGCCGCCAGGCGCTCACGGCGCGCAGCCTGCTCCTTCAGGGCAGCGATACTGCTCCTGGCTTGCTGGACCAGATCATCGGGGCAGTCCGCGCCGCACTGGTCGAGGAAACTTTGCAGGGCGGCCTCGCCCTGGCCAGCACTGGCAAGCTGCTTTGCCAGACGATCGTGTCGCTCGGCCTTCTGCTTGGCGAGGGTCTCCTGGCTGTTGCCATCCGGCTGCTTGTTATCGGGCTGCCCGGTTATGGGTGGGGTATTGCCCGAAAACAGGTTCCCATCGGTATAGATCCAGCCCCCCAGCGCACCGAGACCGATGACCGCGAGAGCGGTAGTGGCAAAAATCGTGTTACGAAGGACGTGCGAAGGCTTTGTCTGGGTGACCTCGGCCGATTTGGCGCTGGTGGCTTTCTTCTCGGCTTTCGGCTTGGGGCTTGCCGGACTATCCGGCCAATCGCGGATAGCGGCCATATCCTCCGGACGATTCGCGGGATCGGAGGCCAGCATCGCGGATAGTACGGCGTGAAATTGTTTGGGTACACCATCGAGATCGGGCAGGCTGCGGCGCTTCTCGATGATGTCGAGTTGCGAGCCTGTCATGTCGAGCGGCCGGCCTCGCATGGCGGCTACCATCACCAAGGCCAGGCTGTAGATGTCTGATTTGGGCGTGACCTCGCCGCCATAAAGACCGAGCTGTTCTGGCGAGACGAAATTATATTTTCCGGCGAAACTGCCGCCCAGCAGGGTTTCGCCGCCGACATTGGCGGAACGCGCAATGCCGAAATCGATGATCTTGGCATTCTGCACGAGGCCACCCGGCAGGATGACGTTATCGGGCGACATGTCACGGTGAATGACGCCAGCCAGATGCGCGCGGTGCAGACCATCGGCCAGCCGGCGCAGCAAGTGCATGAATTCGGAGGGGGCAAGCGGCGCGTTCTTCACATGGGCGGCGAGCGAAGGACCATCCACATATTCCATCGCTAGGTAAGGCCGCGACAGCACCGGATCGAACGAGAACACGTGATAACGGACGATGGCCTCGTGATAGAGGTGGTTGAGGATGCGGGCTTCCTTGCGGAACAGACCGACAATGGTCTCGTCCCCGGCAAATTCCGGCAGCACGATCTTGATCGCCACCGGATCGCCGGTCTGGATGTTGTGGCCTTTATACACCTCTCCCATGCCGCCGACGCCGAGAAGGGCGTCGATGCGGTAGGTCTGGTTGAGTTCGGCGCCGATGCTCACGGCCGAGCCGCGGATCGCGATCCGGGTTCGGTCATCGTTCACGGACGGTTCCATCGGCGGCCATTATCGCATCACAACCGTTGTCGCGCCTGTGTCGACGACATTGACGACGACAACGGAAATGTTGTCCTTGCCACCGCGCGCCAAGGCGAGTTCGAGAAGTTCGTGGCTCGCCTGGTTCGCGCTCAGCCCGTTGCTCATGGCCAGGATTTCCTCATCCTTGACATGTCCGGTCAGGCCGTCGCTGCACAGCACGAAACAATCGCCCGACTTTACCACACCGGTGGCATGTTCAAGCTGGAAATCATCGATGGCACCGACGGCGCGGGTAATCACGTTCCGGCGTGGCCAACTGGTCGCCTCGGCCTGGCTGATGATGCCGCGATCCACCAGTTCCTGCACTTCGGTATGGTCATGCGAGAGCTGCTCGATGCGCCCGCCGCGCACCAGATAGCAGCGGGAATCGCCAGCCCACAGACAGCAGTAATTGCCATCATGGGTCAGCAGCGCCGCAACCGTCGAGCCGACGATATGCTCCGGCCGACCTTGGGAACGGGCCAGAAGTTCGGCATTGACGATGCCGATCTCTCTCCGGAACGCCTCCGCGAATTCCATCAAGGAAGCGCTCTTGCCGACACCTCGCGCGGCATCGGCGATCATCGCGCTGGCGAGATTGCCGTCGCGGTGGCCACCCATCCCGTCGGCCACCACCCAGATGCCGCGCTCGCCATCGGTAAAGATGCTGTCTTCGTTGAAGCGGCGCACAAGGCCAGGGTGGGTCAGTGCTGCGGTTTCGAATTTCAGATGGTCGCCGGATGCCCAAGGGTCCATCAGATCGTCTCCCCCGTCATCAGGAACGACAAGAACTGGGCGTCGGGCTTGCCCTCGGCCACCACGAGCCTGGCCTGATGGCCGCCCAGAGGGGCGCCTTGGCCGCCATGCGTCCACCAATAGCTACGGCCGCCGTTGCGGGCATCGCCGTCCGCCATCTCCAGCGAGCGGAAAGCGTCGGTGACCGGCATTTCGCTGCCGGGCCACAGCAGCAAGCCACCGTCGCGCTGTGGCGGCGGCAGGCGCGATACGAGGGGTGGAAACGGAATTTGCGCCAGCAGATGGGAGGGCTCGCGCTCGAAATTATCGTCGAGCATATGGAGCAGGAATTGCTCGCAGCCCTCGTGCCACTGATCGAGCCCGCGTGAGGGCGGCGGTTCCAGATAGGCGTCCGGCGGCTCGCAGGCGCATACCGTCAGCGGAAAATAGCGCCCGACGCCGTCGACCGAGGCCATCAGCGCGCCGGTCACCGCCGAGCCGAAGACCCGCCTGCCGCACCAGAAGCGCCAGATCGGAAAGCCGAGATAGATCTCCTGCCAGCGCTCGGCGAGCGCGTGCCGGCTGGCGGCGACGGCACCCTGGAGCCACTCCTCCCATTGGTCGAGAAAGGGCCGCGGCATGTTGTAGGACACGAAGTCGCGCTTGGAAGGCAGCTTTCCGAACATGCCGCACATTGTCATCATGACGACGGGTCCTACAGGTCCGACGGACAGGCGAATTTGAGTTGTGACAGGATGGTGAAGGGATTGTCGAGCGTGTCGAAGGTCAATTGATAGGTGACCTCCCTGCCGCCGACGACGAAACGGGCCGTCGCCTTGTTTCCGGCTTGGCGCATGTCGCCCTTCTGCAGCAAACGATAGAGGGACCAGGCGCCGGTGAAACGCAGCGAGGGTGAGGTGCCATCGCTTTCAGGCATGGTGATCGAGGCGGTGCCGTCGGGAGAACGGCCCGGCCATTCGAAATCGCCGCGCGAGACCACGCCGAACGGGCTGTCGAGCTTGGTGCCGTTGACCTCGAAGCTCACCGAGGCCGTCTTCTGGCTCATCGACTGCGCCACCAGCGCGAATTTCACATTGGGCGAGGTGCCGCGTCCGCTGAAAAACGCTTCCTTGATGCGCGCGGCATTCTGGAACTGATGCAGTGTCTCGGGCGAAAGCGCCTGGCTGAACTTCGAGTTCTGCTTCCAGCCCCAGGCCGCGCCGGAGGTATCGACCAGTCCCGCGAGCTTTTCGCGGAAGAAGGTGTCGAACACCCCGTTCGGCCCGAACAGGCGGCCGAATTCGCCGATCGGTACCTCCTGCTTGCTGCCCGGCGAGAAGGGATATTTGTTGCCGACGATGTTGAGGCATTCGCGAGTTACCGAGCCCTTCAGCTCGCCCTTGAGGTCGGCCACCTTGTCGCCGATGATTTTCTGCTCGAATTCCGCCATCGCATCGCGGAACATGGTGTCGAACGGGGTTTCGAGCCGCGACGAGCTGGTGGCGATGGAGCCGAGGAAAGTCTGCATGTTCTGCCGCGCCTGCGCCGCGCGCTCGAAGTCCTGCTCGTCGATCAGGCTCTGGTAGAGGCCCTTCAGCTGCTCGACCAGGAGGTCGATCTGGCTCTTGTCGCCGTTCTTGCGGGCAAGGTCGTGATAGCGGCGGAAATGTTCCTGGATGATGGCGCCCGGCACGAAGGGTGCCTCGACATTGCCGCCACGGCCGGAGGCTTTCTTGGCGGCGTCGAGGCCGATCGCTGCCATATCATCGAGCCTGCTGCCGGCAGCTCTGGTGACGGCCTTGGTAGCGGCTTTCACCGCAGCATCCTTGAGCTTGCCGCCGACGTCACTATCGGCTCCCTGCCGTGCCTCGGTCAGCCTGGTTTGCGCCGAGATGGACTCGAACAGAAGCTTGATCGGCGAAGCGGCACCGGTGGCGGCCCGCAGCGTGGCATAGCCCGGCTTGTCGGCGGCGAAGCTGTTGAGCTTCAACTTGCCGAGCGCCGCAGTCCACGCCTTGATGAATTCCTGGTCGTAAATGCGGTAGAGATCGGGGCCCAGATTGGCGTATTGCTCGTCGATGGCCTGCGTGCTGCCTGCGTCGCCCAGGACCCAGCGCTCGTTCTGCAGAAGCGTGATCACCGACTTCATCTTGTCGAGGAACAAGGCGTAGAAGCCATCATAGGTAAACAGCGACTGGACGCCGACACTCTCGGTGGGCGAACCGTCATTGGTGCCGAAGACGACGGCAGCATCCGGCCCGGCATTGCCTGCCACGGTCCAATCCCTGACGCTCTGGTCATGCGCGGTCGACTTGATGATGGCGAAGGCGCGTTCGGCCAGCGACAGCCGCGTCAATGCAACCTGGCTCGCCTTGACGAGATCACCATTGAGGGCGATCGGACGCGGCGTGCCGTCGATATTGAGCATGGCGTCGAGATGCTGGCTCAGGCTGTCGCGCGTCGCCTTGTTGGGCTCGCCCGGATAAAGGCTTTCCCAATCACCCCGCATCCAGCCCTCGATCAGAGCCGTATCCACCGGAATGGCGGGATCGCCGCCCAGCATCATATAGACCTTGAGGGGTTCATAGAGCTGATCGGGCTGATCCTGCAGATCGGCGAGCCGTTTTTCGAGATGGAAAAGAATGCGCGGACGTAACAGCCGATCCAGCCCATCGCGATAGGCTGCCACGCTTGCCGCGCCGATGCGCTTGTGCTGGCCGAGCCCCAGTGTTTCGTTGATCTGCGGTTCGCTGTCCAGCCGGTCATAGCCCCAGGGAAAATCGCGCAGCTTGCCAAGCGGCCCGACGACCTTGAGGAAATCGGCATCGTCGACTGGATCCTCCTTGAGCAGTGCCGCCGTATCGTTCGCATAGGCGGCAGTGGCGACATCCGTGCGGTCGATCAGGGCTTTGTTGCCGTAATAGCTGGTCAGCCAGCCGGCGAGCGCGGCCAGGGTCACACCAGCGACGAGCACATAGCCCGAGGTCTGCAGCAGGATCTTGCGGCGCACCGCCGCGGCGTTGGTGGAAACCCAACCCGCCTCGCCGAACACCACCTTGGTGAGGAGATGCTCGAGGAAGAAGCTCTTGGCCCGTCCCGAATAGGCAAGGCTGGCACCGGCCTGCAGGCCGAGGTCGCGCGACAGCGAGCCCAGCAACTTGTCGATCGGCGTGCCTTCCTGCGTACCGGAAGTGAGGTAGAAGCCCCGCAGCGCGGCACTGGTCTGATAGCGCGTCGGCTCGAAGATCTGGTTGAGGAAGCGGGTGATGACCGGCTTCAACGCCGCAAGCTGGGACGGCAGGCCTGTGAGCCTCACGCGCGAAATCGGGTCCGGCTCTTCCTGCAGGCGATCGGGCAATTCGGCGCTCAGCCTTGACACCAAGAGGTCGATCTCCGGCCCGACGTCACCGACCCGGTTCTCCTTCTTGTTCTTGGTCTGGAAGGTGGCACCCCAGACAGCCTTGCGCTCCTCGGGGTCGAGATTGCCGAAATACTCCATGAAGCCCGCGACCAGATCGGCCTTGGTGAAAATGACATAGACTGGAAAATCCACCTGCAGGCGATTGTTGAGCTCGGCCAGGCGCTTGCGGATGGCGACGGCATGGGCGCCGAGCTCGGCCTCCTTCATCGACAGGAGATCGCCGATGCTGATGGCCACCAGCACACCGTTGATGGGCTGGCGCTCGCGGTGGCGCTTGAGGAGATCGAGAAAGGCGAGCCAGCTCTTGCGGTCGGATTCGGTGTCGGAATCCTGCGTGGTGTAGCGGCCGGCGGTGTCGATGAAGACGGCGTCCTCGGTAAACCACCAATCACAATAGCGCGTGCCGCCACTGCCCGCGATCGGTCCGGTATGGGCGGCCAGCGGGAATTTCAGGCCGCAATTCATCAGGGCCGTAGTCTTGCCGGCGCCCGGCGGCCCGACGATGAGATACCAGGGCAGCTCATAGAGGAAGTCGCCCTTGGTGCGGCGCGAGCCCTTGAGCGTGAGCAGGGCGTCACGCATCTTGTCGGCCAGGACGACGGCATCGGAGCCGTCATCCTCCGGCTCCTGCACTGCGATGTTCTCGGCCAGCGCCCGGGCCGATTGCCCGTGTTTGTAGATGCGATAGGCCAGCCAGCAGAAATAAACGGCCAGCAGGAGGCCGATCAGCGCCAGCCGCAGCCAGAGATTGTCGAAGGGCTCGATGCCGGCCACGGCGACAAGCGGCAGCACCAGCCAGATCACCGCGCACAGCGCGACCACGGCCAGGAAGCTGACGATGAAGATGATCCAGCGCTTCATCACAGATCCTCGCGCGGGATGAACACTTCGACGCGCCGGTTCTTGGCCCGGCCCTCGGCCGTGTTGCTGAGATCGATCGGTGCAGTATCGGCCAGCCCCGAAGTGGTCAGACGCTGCGGATCGGCGATGCCGGCGACGAGGATCTTCTCGACCGCCTTGGCTCGCTGCTCGGAAAGCTGCTGGTTGTCCTTGTAGCGCACGGTAGCGCGGACCGGCGTGTTGTCGGTATGCCCGATGATACGGATCTGCCCTGGTTCCTTGTCGAGCGCAGCGGCGATATGGCCGATGGCAGCAACGGCATCGGGGCGCACCGTGGTGCTGCCCTTGTCGAACAGGGAATCATTGAGGAGCCGCACCACGATGTCCTTGCCGGAATAGTCGGCCGATGCCTTCTTGGCGGCGATGTCGTCCTTCAGGCGCTCGCGGATGCGTTCGAGCTGGCCGGTGACCTTGATCGGCGGTGTTGGCGGCGGCGGTGCCGGCACGGTCCGATAGATATGGATGTCGCCGGTCGGATGCAGGGCCAGCAGGCCGGCGCTCGCCGTGTCGGACATGCCGCCGAGCAGCCAGCGGAACGCAAGGAAGCTGAGGAGGAGCAAGCCGACGGCGACGGAGGTGATAGCCCATACCGGCACGGTCCGCCGTACATAGGCGGCGGCGATGTCCTGGCCCCGCCAATGCGGCGAGATATGATCCGTCACCCGTGCCTCGCGAGCGCGGAGGGTTTCATAGAGGTCGCGGCGGATCTGCTGATGCGGGACATCGCCGCCGGCAACCCGATATTTGCCTTCGAAGCCCAGCGACATGCAGGCATGCATCAGGCCGAGCAGATTATGATTGATCTGCGGGTGTTGCCGCAGTTTGGCCAGTTCGTCGAAAAACCCGACGCCGCTGTCGCGCACCTGGAAATAGCGGCTCAGCATGCTGTACTGCGTCCACAGATTGCGGTCCGAACTCGGAAGGTTCTGCACGATGTCGTCGGCGGTGGCACAGACCGCATATTTGGCGGTTCGCACCTGCGGTTCGGGAATGCCCCGCGCATTGAGCTCGGCTTCGAAGGTCTCGATGCCCTGCGCCACCGTGCTCATCATCGGCGCAACCTGGGGAACCTGCCTGGCGATACGGATATTGGCGAGCACGAGCAGCAAGGGCATGGCCGCTTCGAGGATGGGATTGGGCCCGCCGGTCCTGTCGCTGACGCCGAGCGCTTCGAGATCGACCGTGGCGGGCGCGAGCGGCAAGGCCGACTGGGCCCGCGGTGTCTCTGCCAGGGGCTGGTAGGGCTGCGGCGTTGCAGCGCCTGCCGCCACGCGCGGCCCACCCCAGATATCCTGGGCCGGCGCAGGGGTTCCGCCCGGATTGGGCGCACCTTGGCCGTCACGCCGGCCGCCCGGATTGGGCTTGATAACCGTCTTTTCGGAATCCGGATTAGACCCGAACGGGCCCTTGCCGTTCGTCATGTGCCCACATCCTACTTCACGTCTTCCTTGACGACCCACAGATTGAGCTCAAGCCCGGGCCAGTCGCCGGAAAAATGCATGCCGATGCCGCTGGCGGTGCTGAACTCAGGCCAGAGCGGCGACATGCGATCGAGGGCGAAATAGACGTGGCTGGTGATCGCCCGGATCTGCGCCGGCGGCGTCGGCAAATGAATGAGCCCGATGCCGGGAAGATGGGCGTGCACGATCTCGTTCATGCGCGTATTGGGGCCGACCTTGAACAGAGCCGGGAACTGTGTCTGCAACTCGGTGAGCGAGCGCTGGGCCGCCACTTCGAGCACGAATGTCGAAGCCCGGAACAAATTGCGGTCGGTCACCGTCGCCAGGAAGGCATTGGTGGCCTTCTCCACGATTTCGAGCCGGATGGCGCGGCTGATGTCGACGCTGAGGAAGCGCTGAATGTCTGCCAGCACCGGGGCGAAGGTGGCGCCGGGATTGTCATGGTCATAGGCCGGATAGTCGTTGGCGCGCCGTTCGCGCGTGGAATAGGTCGCCAATTCGCCGGCCAGACGCAGCAATTCCACATAGAGCCGCTCAGGATGGGTATATTTCGAGCGGCGCATATGCCGAAGCGCCGGAATTTCACGATTGAGCATCTGCAGCACGAAATAGTCGACGCTCTGCATGCCGCCGCTGGAGCGCGGGTCCGAGGCAAAGCGCGCCAACTCGTCGAGCTTGGTCTCCACCCAGCCGATTACGCGGTCGAGCCAGCCGGTGACGGCGGCATGGGCGGCGACCACCAGCACGGGCGGCGCAAAGCGCTCGTCGAAGACGATGGTCTTGTCGTTGACCTCGATGATCCGGGCGCAGAGCATGGAAACGAAGCCCGGTTTCGGCGTCCGGCGGATTTCGTAGCTGAAACGCGGCACCGCGATGTCGATCTCTTCCTCGATCTGCAAGGCGGAGGAAGCGTCGATCAGCGTCTCCGCTTGCACCACATAGCGGCTGCCACTTTCGCTCTCCGGCTCATCGACCTCGCGGCTGTTGGGCTGGGCCATGGGCATACACAGCCAGACGAACAGCCCTGCGGCATTTTCTGGCACCATGGCGGGTGGCGGCGGCGGACAATCACCGGGAAAACGGAACGGTGTGCCGTCCGACAGGACGCCGGCGGCGCGGCGCAGGCCGAATTTGCTTTGCTGCGCCAGGTCGCGGTCGATCTCGATTTCGCTGAAGCCCCAGGGATAGGGCGTGATCTGGCTGGTGCGGCCCTCGAGCAGGTGTTCGAGATAACGATCGCCCTGCTGCAAGTGATGCGGCCGGAGGAACAGACCTTCCGACCAAGCGACTTTGCTATACCAGGACATTGATCAGCCGCCCGAAGGATTTGGTTGTGTGATTGTCAGGCTTGGCAATGCTGTCGCAAGGCCTCGCCAAAAAAACGTTCGGCCGCTGCGCGAGCGAATTCTCTCGGCTTCTCATGAACTGTGCCATATGACCTGAGGAAGTCAAGCGATCCACCGGCTTACATCCACCATCCCACTGTAGTTTAAAGCAGGCGTTCGACCGTCGCCTCCCCCATTGTGAGGTAGACAGAAAGAGGTGCGGCGGATACGAAATTCTGTCATCGCGTGATACAGTCGATCAGTGCTCTCGAAGCTGTTTCTTCAATGTCTGTGGTTACGAAGGCCAAAGTGCTTTGCGATTTATTTGAATTGCCTAGAATCGCAAAGACCCGTCAAAACAAGGAGTTAGAGCAAAAGCGCGTTTTCTCTAAAACGCACTTTGCTTTAGGCCTCGCCATGACGTCGTTTGGCTTGATTCTGGGCCATGGCGACCCGGCCGAAGCGGCTTTCCGAGTGTGCAATCAGTCGGTCACTTTGTACAATATCGCGATCGGCGCTGAAATCGACAGGAAATTCGCCACCGAAGGCTGGTGGACATTGCCAGGCAATACTTGCGTCACGCCGATCAAGGAAGATTTGGCCGGCCTCAAGCTTAGATATGTTTATATCTATGCGACGACCGCCACAGGTGACAGCGCATTCGAGGGAAGCTGGGACATGTGCGTCGACACCAAGCGCTTCAAAATCGAAAAGGTGCAGGACCAGCCCTGGGATTGCTGGGTGCGCGGTTTCGTGCAGGCCAAGTTCAAGGAGGTCGACACCGGCGATACCGGCTCGTGGACGGTGTTCATCCGCCCCGACGACAAACCCTGACCTCGGCACGCCCCCGCCATGGACGACAAGACAGTCATAGCCGGGCAAGCATCCTCCGATCCCGCGGATCCCTCCCGGCCGGGCGTGGCCAAGCCGCAGACCGAAGCGGCCGCCGAAGACACCAACGCCACCATCATCGTGCCGGCCAAGCCCGTCGCACGGGTCGCGAAGAAAACCGCCAAGCCCGCGCCAGACGGCGCCGGCCCGGCCAGGAATGTTCCCAAGGATACCGGCAAACCAGCTCCGCCGGCCGCCCGCCCCGCAGGCGCGCTGGTCTATCTCGCCATGGCTGCCGCTCTGGTGTTTCTCGGCCTCGGCTCGGCCGTGACCACGATTTATTTGCTTGCTCCCGATCGAACCCGGCAGCAGGTCACCGTGACCGACAGCGACCTGCAGGCCAGCCTGGTTCCTGTGCAGGGCGAGGACAATGAAGCGGAAGACGAGGCCCTGATACGGGCGGCAATCAAGCCGCGCATCATCGATCTCAGCGGGGACCCGGTGATCGTGCCACAGCTTGCGGGCGCTCCGCGCCAATTGATCAAGCTGGCTGGTGACACGCAGCGCAAGGCAGCAGTCAGCCTCGGCATCAAGAACGAGGTGTTTCGGCTGAAGGACGTCCTCGACCTGCCCACTCCGCAATCGCAGGTCGCGGTGCTGGGGTCCCAGGAGGACATCGCCATCGCCCAGGAGGCGCCGGCTTCCGCCGGCGCGGTCGACAACGCCCCCGGCGCCGACACGGCCACCGGTTCCTCCTCGATCGCCGCTTCGAGCAGCAGCGCAGGCGACAGGGTCGCGGATTTTGCCGAAAAGGCCAAGGTTCGGATCCCCCTTACGGACGCGCTCGGCAATCTCGGCCTTGATACCCAGCGGGCGAGTGCGGCCGGGGACGCCTTCAATGCCTTCTACAGCCATCCGATGCTCGAGGCCGATGACCGCTACGTGGTGCGCGCGATCGCCGTTGATGGCGATCCCAACCACATGCAGCCGGTGCAGGTGTCTGTTTATGCCAAGACCGAGCTGATCGGCTCCATCGCCCTCAACGATGTCGGCGCCTATGTGCGTTCCGAAGATCCCTGGTATCGGCGCGATCCCTTCGCGGCGCCGCTGGCACCGGCGCCGGTCGATCCGGAGAACCAGCCACGCCTGCTCGATGCGATCTATGTCACGGCGCTGCGCAACAGGCTGCCCGCACCGGTGATCGGCGAAGCGATCATGCTGCTGTCGCGTGCCCAGGACCTGGAGCAGAAGGTGCAGCCAGGCGACACGATTTCGCTGATCTACTCGCCCGCTCCGCGGGATTCCAAGCAGGGCCTCGGGCGTATCGTCTTTGTCAGCATCGGGCGTACCACCGGTAATCTCGATTGCTATGTGATGCAGCCACAGGCGGGTGCGCCCTTCGAATGCGTGTCGTCGGCGGGCCAAGGCAGCGTGCCGGATGGCGGCATGGTCACGCCCGTCAACGGCGTGATCGTCGCCAGATTCGGCCCGCAGGGCTCGGACAGTTCGGCCGCATCCATGAATTATGGCATCGACTGGACGGCTCCCGAGGGGGCGCCCGTGGTTGCCGCCTATGTCGGCAAGGTCACCGCGATCGGCGAGGAGAGCAATTTCGGCACGGTGGTGCGGCTCTCCCATGATGATGGCAAGACCTCGATGTATGCCTATCTCGCCCGGGCGGCGACCGGGCTTGCCGTTGGCAATAGCGTCCAGGCCGGTGAGGCCATCGGCTATGTCGGCACGCCGGCCTCCAGCCGCGAACCGCGCCTGCATTTCGAAGTTCGGAACAATGGCGTGCCGGTCGATCCGGTCGCCGACAGCCAGGTGAGTACCAGCACCGGCACCCCCAGCGCTCCCAGCACGAGCACCAGCGGTGCGAACGGAGCCGTCGACCAGTTCGTCGGTCGTATCATCACCATCGAAAGCGCCAACAAATGCAATGCCGCCAACCCGCTCTCCACGGCGGTCGGGCTCGGCCAGTTCATCGAGTCGACCTGGATGACCACCATCCGGCTGCATCGTCCGGATCTTCTGGTTGGCAAAAGCCGCCAGGAGGTGCTGGCCCTGCGCACCAATTGCGACCTCGCACGGGCGATGACAACAGCCCACACCCGCGACAATGCTGCGGTGATCAGGCAGGCCGGCCATACCGTCACGCCCGGCAATCTCTATCTGGCGCATTTCCTCGGCTCGGGCGGGGCGGTGAAGGCGCTCCGCGGCCCACAGAACAGCCTGATCTCCGACGTGTTCGGCGCCGCCCATGTGCGGGCCAACCCCTTCGAACAGGGCAAGACGCTGAGCTTTCTGATCGCCTGGGCCGCCAAGAAGATGGGTGCGGCGATCTCGGGCAGCTCCACGCCGTCGCAGGATACGGGCACTAGCACGGCCAACAACGAACCGCTGGCGAAATTCGCCAGCGATCCCGCCTTCGCCGCGCTCAAGACATCCGTGCTGGCGCTGCTGCAATGAGGGGTCGTGCCGGGCCTCATGCGAATCGGAGTTGGGACTGCCCCTTCCCCAAGGCGTCTCGCCTGCTCTTCCCATCCGCTCGCCCGAGCGTTGCCATGAGCGACCAAGACGCCTACGGGCGCCACCTTTGCGGGCGACGGCCCAGTGGAACCAGTGGTCGAGTTCGGCTGTAATAGCAGGTCGCGTTGAGATTGATTCTCTGGAAACACGGCAATTGCGGAACGGAGAGCCGATCGTCCGACACTCTCTTGAGTGTCGCAGGGACGTCCGCGCTCCCAGGAAAGCCACGTCTTCGATAGGTCAGGGTTTTTGAGACTTGATGCTATGCGACATGTTCTGCGACCGGTTTGGGCCGAAAATGGACGCGGAGCTGGCTATGGTATCATTTCACCCTCTTCCGGAACCCCGGAAGACCGACGCCGTCCCGGCACACTGCCTGCAGGTCATAAAGGCGCGCCTTACGAATGCCTATTGCGGTTCGAGGCGCTCAGCTTGTCATATTGCTCGGCATAGAGTTCCAGGAAGGCGCCCAGCATGCCATGTTCGCGGCGCCCGGCCCTGGCGGCCCAGCGTTCGGCATAGAGCTCCCAATAGTTCCCCTTGCCGGAAAACAGGGATTTCCTGGCATCCGCGGCGGTCTTGATGGCCTCGGGCGACAATTCGTCGAAAAGCTCGGTCAATGCTGCCTGCATCGAGGCCAGAAACGCGACCTGGTGCATTTTGAGGTCTCCGAAAGCGTTCTCAAGCGCGGCCTGACCGTCGAGATAGCCCCGCGTCCGCGGGCCGAGCATCACCCGCAAGGCCTCTTCGGGGGTCGGCATGAATTTCAGTGGATTGTTGTCCTCGGCGCTGATCATGGTGCGGTTGCCGGCACGCGACAGCGCTTTGGCCTCGGCCCTCGCCCGTAGCAAGGCCATCACATGCAGGCAGGCGATGTTCAGGAGCCGCCCGGCATCTTCAGCCAGGTCGCCGGCATCGGCACCGCTGAGAACGTTTTCTGGAATACCGGCACCGGCCGCAAAGCGGCGAATGAACTCGGCCGCGCCGCCATCGTCCGAAGATGGCGCCGCAACGTTCTTCGCCACGGCTGGCTTGAGGGCCTCCGCCGCCTCCCCGGGCGTGACCACGATCGGTGCCGCCTCTTCAACTGCCGGTTCGGCCTTGGCGGGCTCGACCGGCCGGGGGTGCTCGCTTTCCCACAGCGCTGCGGCCGGGGCAGGCGTTGGAATGGCCGGCCTCGGCTTGCGGATCGGTTCCGCCTCCTCGAGGGGTGGCGGCACATAGGCTGCCTGGTGCAGGAAATCCGGCCCGCGGTCGACTTCGCTCAAACGCGGCACCAATTGGCTGGCATCGATGGGCGGCGGCACGTCGTGCGGGCTGTCCCAGATATCTGCACTTGCCAAGGACGGGCTTGGGTCGGGGGACGGCACCGGCTGGGCCGGCTGGGCCGAGACTTGCGGCAGCTTGACCGACACCGCCAGTACATAGTCACCCACCGCCAACCTGTCCCCATCGGCAAGGCGATAGGGACTTTGCAGGCGCTTGCTGGCGCCATTGAGAAAGGTGCCGTTGGTCGAAGTATCCGTCAGCCAATAGGCACCATCATAGAAACGCACTTCGCAATGCTTGCCGGAGATTACTCGGTTGCGGTCGGGCAAGGTCCAGTCCAGATGCTGGTCGCGCCCAAAATCGAAACCGCGCTTGTCGATCGCAAACTCCAACGGCCCGCCATCGGGCAGGCGATCAAAGTTCTCGATCCGGAGTGTCAGCATGGCGGTTGCGAGGTCCTGTCACGTCATGAGGCCAAATGTAAACTGATCAGGTACCGCCGCGGCGCAGCAGCACCACGGCATCGCCGACGAGGTCTTCCATCCCATCGACCTGCTTGGCCAAGGGCAGGCCGGCGACCAGCAAAGTCAAGCCGACATTCACGGCATGGCCGGTCAGATGCGGGGGCGGTGGTACCGGATGTTCTGGATTGGGCGACAAACTGCCCCCGCTCCAGCCCACCGCCAAGGCGGCCCAGGCGAAGGCCCCCTTGTTGGGATCGTCCATGCCGGCATCAAGGGCCGCGCGGCGGGTGAATTCAATCGGTTTCTTCAGCCAGTCCTCGACCAGGCGGAGCAGGTCGGTCTCCGCCGCGCTCGGCGGCGGCTGGCGCTGGCGCAGCGCCAGGCTAAGCCATTGCACCGCCTCGCGGCGCGGCAGCAAGAAGGCGCAGAACGCCATGGCCTTGCGTGCGCTGCCCTGTGCCAGCAAGGCGTCGATGAACGCGAAAGGCTCAAGGTCGAGATTATATCCGGAAAACTCGCCATCGAGATTCGGGAAAGCTTCGATCACCTGCCGGGCCGTCGAGAACCGAAGATGCTTCATCTCGTCTCCTGCGACCGTTCGAACGCGCTCCTTCTGCTCGCGGTCACACCCCGATATCGCATCACTTCGTGCTGCGATGCGTGCTCAGGCACAACTTGCAGACAAGTTGTGCCTGGGATGACACGAGTGAGCCGATAAGGCGGCACCATTCTTTGCACTAACTCATTGTTTAAACGTATTTTTGCAATTTCTCGCACTTTCGTCCAACCAAAAATGCTTCCACAGCATCCCAACCGATTTCTGAAAATGCATTGCGGTGCTGTGGATCTTTACTATCGCTTGTTCGGCCGGACGGTAAAGACACGCGCTAATTGACGAAAACCAAGGCACCCTGAATCGTCAAGGGTGCGCCGGTCGTCACCTGGCCGAGCGCATCCGACTGTACTTGCAGCAATGCGCTGGCCTTGACGGTGATCATGGTCGACTTGAGCGTTATCCCGACGGGCGTCATGGTAAATGTGCTCGTGCCCACGGTGAACTCGATCTTCTGATTGGCCTTCACCGTCCAGGTCGACATGATGGTTTCGTCACGGTTGTTGCCGATCTTCACCTCGACATTCTGACCGATCTCGCGCCGCTCGTCGTTCTCGACCTTGCCCTCGAGGTCGTGCTGGGCGTGGAATCGGATCAGTTCGTTGCCGGCGGTATCGTCCATGATCAGCTCATTATAGCCCGATCCGCTGAGCGTCTGCGTCTTGGTGCCCGATACGGCGTTGAGCTTGTCCTTCACATAGGGCGCGACATTCTCCGCATTGTAGACGCTGCCCGTCACCAAAGGCTGGTCCGGGTCACCCTCGATATAATTGACCACGACCTCCATGCCGACCCGTGGGATCTTGACGTCACCCCAGCCATTTCCGGCCCAATTCTGCGCGATCCGCACATAGCGGGACTGGGTCTTGTCGCGATCCCAGAAGAATTGCACCTCGATGCGGCATTGGTCGTCCACGTCGCTGACCACCAGCGCGGTCTGCGGACCGTGAATGACCGGCTTGGCCGTCACGGCCGGTGCCCGGAAGGCAATATCGAGCGGCTGAAACTCGTAGCTGCCGGAATAGCCTTCCTCGCCGGACGCGTCGGCCGAGCGATAGGCTTGGGCGCGAAAGAGATGATGGGCCCGCACGATCAGATATTTAGCACCTTTGCTGGCCGGGGGATTGCCAGCGAGCGTCATGGTGAAGCCCGGGCAGCAGGTGACGGCGTCGCCGCCGGCGGTCACGCGCTTGTCGATAGCCTGTTCGGCCTCCAGCCTGACATTGGCAAGCGTGGTGCCATCGCCCTTCTCCGTATAGCGGCCGGGATAATCATAGAGTTCGAGGTCGCCATGCTGGTACCTGGCGCTGGCCGCCTTTTCCGCCATCAGGTCAGTGCTGGGCTTGTGATAATCGTAATCGTCCAGCGTGACCTTGCCGGATCGCAGGCGCCGGCCTTCGGCCCATTCGTTCAGCCTGTCCTTGAGGGTGATGTTGTCGAGGCCGACAGCCGCAAATTCGAGAGCCGCGCCACCGAGCTTGGGCTCATGCGCCGCACTCGCATCCGCCATGACGAGCTTATGGTCGGACTCGCTATGTTCGAAATAATAGTAGATTCCGTATTCCTCCATCAGCCTTGAGATGAAGGCAAAATCACTTTCGCGATACTGCACGCAATATTCGAGCTGCGGATAGCTTTCCGCCAAACGTTGCTCGAACTGGATGAAGCCGCGATTGTTCAGGACCTGGCTGATGATCTCCGGCACGGTCATGTGGCTGTAAATCTTGCAATTGGTGGTCCTCGTCAGCAGCCACAGCCAGGGGCGGAGCACCAGGCGATAATAGCGCAGATCCTGGTCCCTGCCGATCCATTGCGTCTCCACCAGCACGCCGTTGAAGTTGCGCTTGACGCCCTCATGATGGGACTGGATATCCAGACGGCATTTGGTGCCGAGAATCTTGTCGAAATCGACCTCGTTGTCGTCGCTGACCACTTCGAGGCGATATTCGAAAAGCTCGCTGAGGCCCTCCGAGCCTTCGAACCGGGTGACGACGAGCTTGTCCTTGCCAAGGCTGCTCGTGAAAGAGCCCATTCGTGTGTCTTGACCGAATATTTGTGCCACAGCCTGCCCTCGCTCTACCACGTCGGCCAATGAAGGCTAGCTCTGTTCAAGTTCAGCGTCTACGGCATAGACGCTTTGTCGCTTCCCACATTTAGGGGGTCCCGGCCATAGTCCTCGCATCTCGGGCTGGTGGGTTTCGACATTCTTGCTATTCTTATTGGAGGGCCTGTCGCTGTGCTGATTTAAGCGCCTGCCGCTCCGTTGACGAGCGGCGATCCAGCCGGGCAGCCATATTGCATTGAGGACGGTGTATGAGCCCGGTTGCGGAAGATTTGGGGCAGTTGGGACATCTGCTCGCCACCGATACCTTGGCTGTCATCGCGGCAATTGCCCTGATGAGTTGGCTGCTGCGCCGACGGGAGAACGTCCTGGCGTGGCTCTGCTGTGCGGGTGTTGCCTGGTGCCTGTTCAATCTCGAGGGCCTGGCCGAGATCGAAGCACGGCCCTTCGGCCTTCCGGTCAACCGGATCGCCCTGCTCTATCCGCTGCTTTTCACCACACTCGGCTTGGCTGCGAGCCTGGTCGGTGCGAGCCTTCCTCGCGGCCTGGTGGTAGTGATGGCGTTGGCCTGCCTCGGCCTCGGCGCCGCAGCTTTCCCATTCCATGGCCTGGAGATCATGCGTATCGCGGGCCTTGCGACCATAGGCGTATCGCTGCTCATACTGGGCTTCTTCGCAACGAGGGCGGAAGCACAGATCGGCGCGCCCGAAAAACTGGCCCTGGTCATTCTCTATGCGCTCGGTCTCGGCGCGGTTGGTTTCGATCTCTATGCCGGGACGATCCGGTCCGGCCACGGCACGCGGCTCGCGCCTTATGCCGGAGTCGTCCTATTGGGCTTCAGCGGCTTCGTCATCCTCAGGCATATCCTGGCCAATGCCGAGGCACGAGAAAGGCTCAACCAGACGCTCGGCCAACGCATCGAGACCACCAAGGCCAATCTCTTGGCGAGCGAAAGCGCGAGGCACGCCCTCGAAATCGCCCATGCCGTGAAGCTGGAACGCGAGCGCCTGATGCGGGAGATTCATGACGGCATCGGCTCGAGCCTGGTGGCGGCGCTGGCTTCGGCCGAACGCCAGGGCAAGGAGAGCACGACGGCTGTGGTCGCCCTCAAGGGTGCTCTGACCGATCTTCGCGTTGCAGTCGACTCGCTCGAGCCGGTGGAAGGTAATGTCGCCACCCTCCTTGCCAGCCTGCGCTATCGCTACGAGCCCGAGCTGCGAAAATCAGGGATTGCGGTCAAATGGATGGTCGAAGACGTGCCGGAGCTCGACTGGCTCGACGCGCCGAGCGCCTTGCACGTGCTGCGGATCCTGCAGGAATCGGTCAGCAACACCATGGGCCATAGCAAGGCGACGCAGCTCACCTTCAAGTGCAAGATGGCGCTGCTGCAGGGAAGGCCGGGTCTTCGCGTCGAGATTGCCGACAATGGCAGCGGTTTCGATATAAACGCTCCGGCCATAGGCCGCGGCCGCCGGAACATGGCCCAACGCGCCGAAGCCCTGGGTGCCACGCTGGACGTATTGAGCAAACAGGGCGAAGGCACCGCCACCATCCTTTGGCTGCCGCTGGTCCGCAGGCATGGATTGAACCTGGAGGAAGGACAGGCAGCGGAGCAATAGACCGCTCGCAAGACCCACGGAATTGCTTTTCATAAGACACCGACAGCGGATCGATCGTTCCAAAACACAGATTGCGGAAGGCGGCCGTGGCCTTTGGCAATGATCCGCGCGGCATTTTTGCGACCTCCCCCATATGGGGGGTTGCAGGTGGAGGCGCTGAACCGCATCATTTCGCTGCGGGATCCCAACAGGTAGGCCAAGATGGCAGTCTATGCCGGCATCGAGAACGAGATTTCAGCCGACACTCCCTGCGGGCCGGATCCCGATGCCGACGCCGATGCCCAGAATTTTCTGAGTGTCGCCGAAGGCCAATTGCCGGCGAGCTATCGCAGTTTCAACAGGAAGTCGTTCGAATCCAAGCAAACGCTTGCCGATCTTCGTACTCATCTCGAGAAATCGCGCGATCTGCGCTATCTCATCCTGGCGGCGAAATATCATATTCTGTCGGATGATTTGCCCGGCTTCGTCGACGCCATCGCAGCGAGCAATGCCTTGCTCGTCGCGCAGTGGGATCATTGCCATCCGACCCAGGCGGCCGGCGGTGCGGAACTGAGGTCCGCCTTCCTCAAATCGCTCGACGACCTGCCGACGGTCGTCCTGCCGCTGCAGAGCGCCACTTTGATCAACGACAAGCGCCTCGGTGCCGTATCGATTCGCTCGGTCCTGGTCGGGGAAGGAAAGCTGCCTGCCCGCGAGGGGGAGACGGTCATCGAGTCTTCCAGCATCAAGGACGCCTTTCTGCGGTTCGAGCCGCTGCAGCAGCTTGTCGATCTATCGGCCAGTCTTGAGACTGTCCTCGCCAGCCTCGAAAGCCTGCGCCAGCTTTTCATCGACAAGGCAGGACACGAGGCAGCGCCCCAATTCGAGCAGTTGCCGGATCTGGTGCGCGCCATTCGCGCTTATGTGGATGGCATCGTCACGACACGCGAGCCGGGCTTGGCGCCGGCGGCGCCTACCGAAACCGACAGCAGGCCGGAAAGCGCCGACGCCGCTGCCCCACCGCCCGCTCCCTTCGCGCCTTCGAATGTTGCTTCGGTGAAGGAGGCATCCAATGCACTGGCCGCGATCCTGACCTATTATGCCGGCAAGGAACCGTCGAGCCCGGCGAGGCTTCTCCTCAAGCAGGCGCATCAACTCGTCGGCAAATCCTTCGTGGAAGTCATGAAGATATTGGCGCCTGGACTGGTCGAGAAAGCCAAGATCCAGATCGGCGGCACCATGCCCTTTGCCTTGAGCTTCGCCCAGCTTTCGGCGCTGGCGGTTGAGGACGGCAAACCCGACGAGACCGAGGCTGAGGCCCGCATCTATACCGTGGCGACGCGCGGCGAGGCTACGGCGCTGATGCGCCAGATCGAGATCTTCTACAACAATATCGAGCCATCGAGCCCGATCCCCATGCTGATCGAGAAGGCGAGAACTCTGGTAGCCAAGGACTTCAATGCTCTTCTCATGGAAATCTCGCGCAAAGATGAGAAGTAGGATGATAAATCCTGAATCAACCAGGGTCGCTCATCGGGACGAACAAACGAGACATTCGGGGAGTTAAGTAAGGTATTCTTATCTCCTCTTCTATGCTTTCGGACTAAGCCGATATCACTATTTCGAGAGTGGCAGGCAACTGCTTCGAAAACTGATATCATAGAATCAAATATAGTACAGGAGGCGTTGGTGAAGATGCTGACCTCAAATCAGGATCCGGGCAAGCGTCATTGCCTTGCTTGGAGGACCGGCCTGCCGGTTGCAGCGCTCGCGGCTGTCATGCTTGCCTTGCCGGCGAGCGTCAAGGCGGCGGAGCGGCGCGTGGCTTTCGTGGTCGGAAACAGCCACTACACGGTGGTTCCCCAGCTCAACAATCCGGACAA
Source organism: Labrys sp. HAY1-8F (assembly GCF_056754975.1). NCBI lineage: Bacteria > Pseudomonadati > Pseudomonadota > Alphaproteobacteria > Hyphomicrobiales > Xanthobacteraceae > Labrys > Labrys sp. HAY1-8F. The sequence continues at coordinate 907,828 of NZ_JBPGWZ010000001.1, forward strand.
GGATGCGCAGGCTGTCGCGGCTGCCTTGAAACGCGAAGGCTTCGAAGTGGTGTCGGCGCTCGACCTCGATCGCAACGATTTCGACAAGGCCCTGCAACGCTTCATCCGCTCGCTGCCGGGCGCCGACCTCAGCGTGTTCTATTATTCCGGCCATGGCATTCAGGTGGGCGGCGACAACCGCATCATTCCCATCGATGCCAAGCTGAAGGATCCGGCCGACCTGGAGGTCGAGACGATCAACGTCAAGACGATCTTCGCCTATATGCAGCAGAACTCAAAGGCGCAGCTCATCTATCTGGATTCGTGCCGGAACAATCCATTCCAGTCCCGCTCATTCCTGGTCGGGCCGCAAAAGCAGATGGCGGTCGCCGGCGTCGGCCTCGCCCCCCTGACCAGCCCGCCGAGCAGCCTCATCGCCTATTCGACCCAGCCCGGCGCGGTCGCGGAAGATGGCACCGGGGACAATTCGCCATTCACCGGCTCCATGGTGAAATATTCCTTCACGCTGGGTGTCGACGTGCAGCGCGCGCTCGACAAGGTGACCGACGACGTGTGGGCGGCCACCAACAAGCGCCAGCGCCCCTGGTCGGTCGGCACGCTGGCCCAGCCGATCTATCTGGCCAAGCCTGTCATCCGCATTGCCGCAGCGGCACCCGTGCAGGTGGCCAGGAATGCCACCGTGAAGATTGGCCCGGCGCCCAAGCAGGGATCGGATACTTTCACCGATCAGGAAGCCCCGATACAGGTCGCCGCGCTGCTTGGTGAAACCTTCAACAAGCCGCGCCGCGTGCCGATCGGTGTCGGCCAGGTCGCGATGCTGGACGATCTGCCGCTGGTGCGCGCCGCGACGGGCGCGCAAATCCAGATCGCCGCGGCACCGGGTTTCGGTACGATGTATCTCAACGGAGCGCCTCTGGCCGAGGGTGACGTCGTCGACCAGAACGCCGTGCGTGCCATCACCTTCGAACCGTCGATCGGCTCGGAAGGCAAGGTGCAAAGCGTGCAGCTCAAGGTCGAGCAGCCCGGCGGCGAGGGACAGGTCGTCACCGGCAAGATCGAGTCTTTCGTACCCGTCTGCGACGACAAGGCGGGCGAACCACTCGACCCGCAGGGCGTCACCGTCGGCAAGCTGCCGAACGAGATCGACGCCAAGCCGGCCATCGCCGCCTGCAGCGAGGCGGTCGCCAAATTTCCCACTGTCGCGCGCTATAAATACGAACTCGGCCGCGCCAAGCTGGCCGATAAGGACGTTGCGGGCGCAATCGAACTTTTCAACGCGGCTGCCGATGCAAGCTATACACGTGCGTATTATGAGCTCGGCTATCTGGCCGAACGCGGCCTCGGCCGCTCGCAGGATCTGGTCGAAGCCAACAGGCTGTTCAAAATGGGCGCCGACCGTGGCGACCCCTATGCCATGCTCGCCTATGGCCGCAACCTAACCCTGGGACGAGGCGTAGCCAAATCAGTGGATGAGGGCGTCAAGCTGCTCAACCGGGCTGTGGAACTCGGGCATACCTATGCGATGAATGCTGTCGGCGCCATGTATTATTATGGCCAGAACCTGCCGGCCAATCCAAAGCGCGGCGTCAAGTTCTACGAAGCGGCCCTGGCGCGAAACGACATCTATGCGATGCGCAATATGGGCATCGCCTATCTCGACGGCAAAGGCGTGGCGCGTAAGCCGGCTATGGCGATGGAATTGTTCAAGCAAGCCTCCGCGGGCGGCCATCCCGGCGCGCCCACCAATATCGGCGCCATGTATTTCAAGGGCAATGGCGTCAAGAAAGACCTGGCGACCGCCACGAGCTGGTATGAGATCGGCGCTGAACGCGGCGACTTCTACGCAGCGTCCAATCTGGGCTGGATCTATTCCAAAGGCCCGGCGGCGCAGCGCGATCTGGAAAAGGCTGTCTGGTATTCGAGCCTCGCCGTCGCGCTCGATGCTTACGGCGAACACAAGGAAGAAGCCGGAAATCTTCAGGCTCTGCCGCTGGCCGAGAAAAAGAAGGTCATCGACAAGCTCAATGGCGAATTGGGCAGCGATGCGGTGGCCCCGACATCGGATGTCGACAGCACGGTCGTGCTGCTTGCTCGCAAGGCCTGGCAGAAGCGCAATCCTCGTCTCGACCTGTTCTAACGCAGCGTCGCAACGGAGGCGAAGGACAGTTCTTTTCCACGGCATAGAACCTGGTTTCAAGCCAGGTTCTATGCCGTCGGCATTATTGCACTCAGCGACCGAGCAGGTGAGCGGCCCTTTGATAATCCGCCAACATCGTCATCTTCACATCGATACGGTCATAGTCCACCATGAAATAGCCACTGTCGGTACGGATGACCGCTTCCGGGTGTGTCTCAAGAAGATCCTGGGCCATGACGCCCACATAGATCGGGCCGCCCCAGACATAGCGGAAGCGATAGATGGTAAGGCCGCTTGGAGACTGGCCGATGGCACGGATATCGGTCTTGAGCCGGCGGTCCGACCACCCGCCGCCCCCGCTCGAGCCGCCGCCGCCACTGCCCCCGCCATTTCCGCCCCCACCGCCGCCACCGCCGCCACTGGGCATCGGGCCGCGTTCATCGTCGCCAGCGCCTGGCTCCATGATCACGCGCCTGCGATGGGGCATCATCTTGTGATGAGGTCGGGTCGGCCTCATCTTCCGACGCAGGGGCTCCGGTTCGTCCACGTAGATCGGTTCGTCGGGGTAACCTGACGCGCAGCTGGAAAGCACAAGGGCCAGCCCGCTTCCCAAGACTCCAAACAACAGGCCCCGCCGCACTTCAAATTTGCTCGTCATCAGTATCTCCTAAAATCTGGTGGCACACACCGCACGATAAGGATCATAGCAAGTACAGCGGATTTGGGCGTGACAGCCCGCACAGGGGAACGGGCCCATCAGTATACACGGCACTCCGCAAAACTGACCAAATGGTCAACAAAGTAACCGCTAAGACGACGACCTCGATAAGAATATAGAACAAAACCTGTTCTTGACATAGGCGTAGTCTATCTTTGCGAAGCAATTCCAGGCGTCGCGGTGCGAACCAGCCTGGAATGAAGAGCCTGTTTTCCGAGCGATCGGCATCCAAACGCCCCCCAAAAGATAGGATTGGCTCGAGCGGTCATTCCGGGTTCGCAAGGTTGGCCGTCACCCAAGCCGAGGATCAATCCGTGGCTGGTGCAGTTGGATCAGCCTCTGGCCGCCAGCGCAAGCAAGTCGCAGCATGAGTGACCCACGCTGATTCGCAGAGCGGTTTGCCGGTTCGATCTGCAGCCGGCTCAAAGGCGGCCTCTTGCGATCCCTCAGAACGCGCTGGAACCGGCCCCGACGGTCATATTGGCTCGACAATCTGGCCCCAGGGAACTCAGGCGATGTTCCAGTCGAGGATGACGAATGGTTCCTCGACTTCCTTCTGGAGCAATCTCCGATAAGACGCGGCGGGATCATAAGGTGTCATACCGCTGAACATTCCGGCAGTCGGAATGCGGTTTTCCGCCAGCCATTTGAGTGCGGTCGCCAGACCAGAGAAGGTACTGTGCGGCGCGTTGTTGTAGCCCTCATAGAGTTCTTCCCAGACGAACCCGCGAGAAAGGACAGGAACCTCCCATTCCCAGCCGCTGCGCAGCACGACATAGTTGAAAAAGACTTCGTGCAGGATTTCATGGGCCGAGATGTCCGTGTAAGCCTTCCAGGGAACGCCCACCAGCACAACCTCGCCGCGCTTGCGGACGACTTTGCAGCCATCGAGCACAGCCTTCTCGTGGCCGGAGCAATCAATCACCAGGGCGACCTTCCCTCGATAGTCCGCGTCCTCGACCGGAATGACGGCCAGTGCCCGGCCAATTCCGGAAGCGAGTGCCTTTTCACGGCGCCCGTGATCCGGCTCGACGATGGTGACGTCATAGCCCGCGATCTGGCACTGATGGGCTGCCAGGTAGCCGACCGGGCCAGCGCCGCAAACGATGACCTTCTCGCCGGGACGAGCCGCCGTCGTCATCAGCGTGGTCATCGACACGCCCATCAATCGTGCGACGACGGCAAGTTCCGCCGGCATGTCCTCGGGTATCTTAAGCGTGTAACGGTGATCGAACTGCTGGGTGGACCGATGACCGCCCATGCAGAGCAGGCGATCCCCCACCTTCACATCCGTCACGGCCGTACCGATCTCCTCAGCCCGAAAAACCGCCGCATAGCCCGGGCGGATCGGAAAGCTGTCGCCATTGGCCCAGGCAAGCTCGGTGCCGGGGCTGATAAGCGTGACCAGGGTGGGCCCACGCACCTCACTCGCGCCCAGTTTTTCCTCCTCATAGTCGAGGAGTTCGAATTGCTGCTTGCCTGTGAATACGACTTCGCGGCCCATGACGGTCCTCAAACTTCTGGATGGGCGGTCACGCCCTGATGGCTTCGCCGCTGGTGGCGTCGAAGACGTGAAGATGCCGGGGGTCGAAATTAACCCGGATGCTTTGCCGGTCGGCCGAGGGGCGGCTGGAAGCCGGGATCTGGGCGCAGAGTTCCTGTTCGCCGATCCGCAGATTCAGGAGTGCTTCCGAGCCGAGATATTCCGTGACCTCGATCGAGGCGTCATGACCTGGCGTCCCATCGGGGACGACCTGGATGTCGCTGGGACGTATGCCGATGACGGCCTTCTGGCCGGCCTTGAGCCGGGTGGCGATCGAGGCCGGCACCGGGAAGCCCAATGGCCCGGCCGAAAGCATTGCTTGACCGTTCGCCTGCTGAACCTCGGCGGGGATGAGGTTCATCGCCGGACTTCCGATGAAGGTCGCCACGAACAAATTGCGAGGATGCGCGAAAACCTCTTCGGGGGAGCCGACTTGCGCGATGTGACCGTCCTTCATGATCACGATCTTGTCGGCCAGGGTCATGGCCTCGACCTGATCATGGGTGACATAAAGCACGGTCGTCCCGAGGCGCTTGTGCAATTTGGCGATTTCGAGCCGGACTTGCGTGCGGAGCTTCGCGTCCAGGTTGGAGAGCGGCTCGTCGAACAGGAAGACCTTGGGCGTGCGCACCATCGCCCGTCCCATGGCTACACGCTGGCGCTGGCCGCCGGAAAGCTGCGACGGCCTGCGATCGAGCAGGGCCTCCAGGCCGAGTATCCGGACGGCCTCGGTGATACGAGCCGCAACGTCCTGGGCTGAGAGCTTTTGCGGCTTGAGCGCGAACTCCATGTTCTGCCGCACCGTCATATGCGGATAGAGAGCGTAGTTCTGGAAGACCATCGCAATCTGGCGGTCCTTGGGCGCGACGCTGTTCACCACCCTGCCCGCGATCTCGATTTCGCCTTGCGAAATGTCTTCGAGGCCCGCGACCATCCGCAGGGTGGTCGTCTTGCCGCAGCCCGACGGTCCCAGCAGGACCACGAACTCTCCTTCCTCGATCGCCAGGTCGATATTGTGCACGACCTCAATCTGGCCATAGCGCTTGATGACACCGCGCAGCGTTACGGATGACATGCGGTTACACTCCCAACTGCCTGGAGCAGACGCGTTCAGGCTGAACGCCTCCTTGCTCTAACCCCTTGTTTCGACGCGGCTTCAGCCCTTCACGGAACCCATGGTCAATCCCTTCACCAGCCAGCGCTGGCAGGTGAGGACAAAGATCATTCCTGGAATGAGCACGATGAACGAGCCGGCCATGATGCGTCCCCATTGGACCGCATCGCTGGACCAGAAGGACATCACCGCGACGGTGACCGTCTGGGCCTTGGAGCCGGTCAGCATCAGTGCGAACAGAAACTCGTTCCACGAGAAGATGAAGCAGAACACGGCCGAGACGGCCAGGCCTGGCGCGGTCAGGGGGAGCGTCACCTTGAGAAAGGTGGTGATCACACCATGCCCATCGACTTGGGCCGCTTCTTCGAGGGCCTCGGGAACCTCGTCGAAGAAGCCCTTCATCAGCCAGACGGTAAGTGGAATGTTGAAGGTCGAATAGACGATGATCAGGGCAAGGGGTGTATCGAGCAGGCCGATCGTCTTGAAGATGATGTAGTATGGCACGACGACGGTGATCGGCGGAAACATCCGCATCGACAGGATCCAGAAGGCGACGTCGTTGATCCACTTGTTCTTGATCCGGGAGATCGCATAGGCGGCGAGCGAGCCTATGACCAGGCTGAAGGCCGTCGACCCCAGCGCCACGATGAGGCTATTCAGGATCTGCAGGTGGAACGGGCGTATGGTGAACAGGTCGTAGTAATTCTGCAGCGTCGGCGTGAAGATGAACTTCGGCGGCTGCGAGAACATATCCACGGGCTGTTTCAACGACGAGGCGAGGATGAGATAGATCGGGAGCATGAAGACGATCAGCACGATGCCGATGAGCAGATAGATCAGCGTTTTTTCGCGTATTGTGGGCGTCATGACTTAGAACCTCCCGCCTATCGTGCCTGGATGGCTTGGCGCCGCTGCATCGATCGGAAGAAATAGGTGATCAGCAGCGAGATGATGACCAGCGAGACAAAGGACGCGGCAGCCCCTACGCCCATCCGCCAGAACGTGAAGCTCTGGCGGTAGATGTAGAGCGACACGACCTCGGTCGCGTCAGCGGGACCGCCCTTGGTCAGCACGTAGATGATGTCGTAGATCTTGAAGGCATCGATCGCTCTCAGGAACAGCAGGCTCGCCAGCACGGGCCTCAACTGGGGCAGGGTCACGAAACAAAAGACGTCCCAGCGGGAATTGCCGTCGATGCGGGCTGCCTCATAGGGTTCCGTCGGCAGGCTCTGCAACGCGGCCGCCGTTCCCATCATGAAGAAGGGCGTCCATTGCCAGATGTCGGCGATGGCGATGGCCGTCAGCGCCCAGTTCGTGGTGGTGATCCAGCCGATGGGCGAGATCCCAAGCAGTCCGGTAAAATAATTGAGATAGCCAAGTTCCGGGAAATAGAGGAACAGCCAGACCAATCCCACGATCACGGGCGAAATCATCATGGGAATGAGCAGGAGGGTGCGCACGATCCCCATGGCCGGCAGTTTCTGGGTGACCAGGATCGCCATGCCCACGCCCAGGACCAGTTGCACCGACAGCGTCATCGCCATCAGCTTGAACGTGGTGATCAAGGCATGCAGGAACGCCGAGGAGCTCAGGACTTCCGCGTAGTTCGACAGTCCCACGAAAATGCGCGGGATGAAGGGCTTGGCAAGGTCATAGTTCCGGAAACTGAGCCAGAGCGCGTACAGCATCGGGAAGATGGTCGTGACGAACAGGATGACGATCGCCGGCAGCAGAAAGATGCGTGCGATGGCTCTGTTGCGGTTGGCTATCTGGCTCATGGCGTCTCCCCGATGCATCGGCTGATCGCCCCGGCTCGCAGGCCGGAGCTATCCAGGCTGGAGGTCCTCGTGCGATCTACTTCGCCAGGACTTCGACCGGCGTGTCCTTGATCCAGCGCAGGCGCTGTTCGAGCGGGAACATGGAGAGCTGCGTATTCACCGCAGTGCATGCCTTGGTCAGGGCCTCGAGCGCCGTCGGCGTTTCCCCAGCCATGTATTTGCTCAGCTCGACGCCGAAGTTTTCTTCAACCGTCTGGTAGAACGGATGGAAGATCCGGCGACGCGCATCGACCTGGCTGTCGAGGAGGACCTTGTAATAGGGGTACTTGGCCTGAAGCTTGGGATCGGCGAGGATCGACTTGCGGAACTGGCTGACGCCCTTGCCTTCTTCGGCAAACCGTCGCATGAGCTTCTCGCTCGTCGCCCATTTGATGAATTCCCAGGCCGCGTCCTTCTCCTTCTCGGGTGACTTGGCGTTGACGGCGAAACCAAGCGTGCCCGTATAGGTCGGTTGGGCCCCCGCGTCCGAGACGGGGTTTGCGGCAAAACCGACCTTGCCGTCCTTGGCGACCGTCGCCTCGTCGGGATTGGTCAGCCGCACCGAACGCACGCTCCAATAAGCTGCCTGTGCCGCCGCTCCGCGCTCCATGAAGCCGGACTGGATGTCCCACATCAGCCCCAGATAATCCGGCGGATTGAAGGGGATGAGCGCCTTCATATATTCGGCGGCCTTGACATGGGGCTCGCCCGTCATGGCGCACAAACCGGTCTTCGGGTCCCAATAGTCGCCGCCGAAGGAGCGCATGAAGGGGAAGTAGTCGTGGGTAATGGCCCCCTGCACGCGGCTGTAGGACTGGCTCACGCCATAAAGATCATGATCGAGGGGCTTGCCGCCGGCCGGCTCTCCCTTCTTGCGCGTGAAGAACTCGGCAATGTCGCGGTATTGCTGCCAGGTCTTGGCCGGCGCCAGGTCGTAGCCGTATTTCTTCTTGAAATTGGACTTCTCATCGGGGTTGTCGATCAGGTCTTGCCGATATTGCTGGAGCCACGTCATTCCCGAGGCCGGGAAGCCGAGCAGCTTTCCTTGCCAGCTCAGTTCCTGCAGCTGAACGGGAACGATGTCGTCAAGGCCGATCTCCCTGGCATCTCGCTTGGCTCGTGACGTCAGGTCCTCCAGCGCACCGGCTTCGCCGAGCATGCCGACCCAGGGACTGTCCACCCACAGCAGCTGGTAGGTGGGACTATCGGAGCTCGATTCGACGATGATCTTGTCGATCAGCCCGGGATAGGGCAGCTGGTCGATATGGACCTTGATGCCCGTCTGCGCTTCGAACTCCCCAACGAGGGGAGCGACGCGCGTGACCGACGTATCGCCGATACCGAGCATCTTCAGTTCCACGCCGGCATAGGGCTTGTCCTGCGCCCAGGCAGTTCCGGCCAGCATGGTCACCATGCAGGCCGCCCACACAGACTTCTTGACGTGTAGCATTCCCATTTCCCTCCCTGGATATTAGGCAGTGCACGCTTATTCGATTAAGCAGATAGTCACCGGACTGCTTGGGTTCAGCCGGCAAGGGAAAGCTGCGTTCCCTGCCCTCAAACTCTCAGCTATTCACCGACCACATTTTCGGGCCGCCGTCGCGCTCGTAGCCCAGCGCTCCGTCCCAGCTGACCAGTTCGAGAGACAGGCCCCATGGCGCCCTCAGATAGATCCAGTCGAGGCCCTCCAGAGGCCCTGACGGGATGCGCGTGGGTCCATCGAGCACTTCGACGCCGGCAGCGCGAAGCCTCTCCGTGGCAGCGCCCACGTCATCGACCTGGAAGGCAAGGTGGAAGCCGCCGACCTCGCTGTTGCGTTTCATCGGTGTCTGCTCAGGCTCGCCGGAATATTCGAAGAGCTCGAGATTTCCTCCGTTCCCGCACACGATGACGCGCTGATCCTTGATGCGCGTTCCAGCCGGGACACCGAGCCGACGGACCATGAACTCGTCGTCGAGATCGGCACCACCGCATTCCATTACCGTGACGGCACCGAAGACCGTTTGGAAGAAGTCAACGGCCTGTTTCATATCCGGCACGGTGACGCCGATATGCTGAATGCCTCTAACCTGGATCAAGTCTTCCCTCCCTCGGCGCCGCTTATCCGTTTAAGCAATTTTGTGCGGACTTCAGTAGTAACTAATTAGTTATTTCATTTTGGCTTGATATTGTCAACGCCCTAGGCCTCGGCGAACGGACGCGGCTCGTTGCGCTCCCAGGAGAATACGGCACTCGGAAGAGCCGGCCGGCCCCTCACCAGGTCGGCTCCCTTTTCGCCGATCATGATGGTGGGAGCATTGGTATTGGAGGAATTGATCAAGGGCATGATCGAGGAATCGCAGACCCTCAGCCCATCGATGCCGTGAACCTTGAGATCCACCCCCACCACCGACATCGCGTCATGTCCCATCTTGCAGGTTCCAACCGGATGATGGTCCGTTTTTGCCATCCGGCAGGCGTAGTCGAAGGCCTTTGACGGGTCGTTGCCGATGTCCGCTCCCGGCAGGACCTCTCGCTTCAGGAATGGCGCCAATGCCGGCTGCGCCATGATCTGGCGCCCGAGTTCGAGACCGCGCAGAGACATTTCCAGATCATAGGGATCGGCCCAGTAATTGGGGTCTATCAGCGGTGCATCTGCGGGATCGGCACTCTTCAATCGCACGCTGCCGCGCGAGCGCGGCCTCATGAAGGCAGTGTTCAAGGTGACGCCCGGGTTCTGAAGCTTGGCGATGCCGGTCTCGATCCCGGAGCCCTGCCCGAAATGAAACTGGATATCGGGTGATCGCGCGGCGGGATCGGCGTACCAGAACCCGCCCGTTTCAAAGAGCGAGGACACCACCGGCCCCGTTTTGAACAGCATGTATTGCAGGCCCGCGGCCACCATACGATGCGGGCGCTGAACCCGATCGTAGGAATGGTCGCCGCTGCACTCGCACAATACGCACAGATCGACATGGTCCTGAAGGTTCTCGCCGACCCCGGGCAGGTCGTGGACGACCTTCACGCCGACGGAGCCGAGGTGGCGGGCCGGGCCGATACCCGACAACAGGAGAAGGCGGGGCGAGCCGATCGCGCCCGAGGAAACGAGAACCTCCCGGTCGCATGCAATACGCCTGAGTGCCGCGCCCTCCTTGACCTCGACGCCGGTTGCCCGTCCCCGCTCCACCAGGATCCGCCTGACCTCGGCATTGTTCATAACGGTCAGATTGGGCCTCGGCATGGCAGGCCGCAAGAACGCCACAGCCGCCGAGGAGCGACGGGCATCGCGTTGCGTGAGCTGGTAATAGCCGATGCCGCGCTGATAGCGCCCGTTGAAGTCGGGGTTGTAGGGGAGGCCGGCCTGTTGCCCGGCCCGAATGAAGGCATCGCAGATCGGAAGCGCCCCACGCGGCATCGCCACACCAAGCGGACCGTCGACGCCATGGAATTCGTCGTCGAAGCGCTGATTGCCCTCGGCTCTCTTGAAATAGGGAAGAAGATCGCGATAGCCCCAGTCCTCGCAACCGGCCTCGTCGCGCCAGGCATCATAGTCGAGTGCATTGCCGCGGGTGTAGATCTGGGCATTGATGGTGGATCCTCCGCCCAGCACCTTCGCCTGGGTGTACCAAAGTACCCGCCCTTGCATGTGGCGCTGCGGTACGGTCGACCATCCCCAGGAAGCGATGCCCTTCGTCATGCGGGCAAAGCCTGCAGGCCAGTGGAACAGAAAGTTGCTGTCCCGGCCTCCGGCCTCGAGAAGAAGCACCTTGACGTCGGGGTTTTCGCTCAAGCGCGAGGCGAGCACGCAGCCAGCCGGGCCAGCGCCGACGATGATGTAATCGAATTGAGCAGACACCGGCACACTCCTCCCCGGCCTCGCGCCGCCGCGAGCCGATATATAAGTAACTGTATAGTTATTTTCTATGCGTAGTTAGCCTGCTTTCGCCGATACGGTCAACGTCAAAGCCGCGGATGCGGAACGGCGCCTGCCACCGAGTGGCGCACGACAAGAGTGGGCTCGACCAGATAGCGCCGAGGCTCGAGCCCCGCTCCCCTCACCTTCTCCAGCAGCGTCGCGGCGGCATGCCTGCCGATTGTGCGGGGGAAGAGATCCACGGTCGTGAGCGCGGGCAGCAGGGAAGATGATTGAGGCAGATTGTCGAACCCGACGATCGAGTAGTTGACGCCGACGAGCCTGCCCGCAAGGTGAAGGGCGGCATAGGCTCCGAAGGCGACGTAATCGTTGAAGCAAATGGCCGCGCAGCAGTCTGGATTCGTCTCCAGCAACTGCCTCGTCGCGATCTCTCCGCCCTCGTTCGTGGGTGAGGTCGGTATGATGTGCTCTAGCGCGATGCTTTTGCCAACCTCTCCCAAGGCCCTGCGAATGCCCTGAAGACGGCCAGCCCAGGTCTTGCTTCCTTCATGGCCACCGACGAAGCCGAATTCGACGATGCCGGTGTCGATGAGGTGCCGGGCGGCAAGATAGCCCGCCGTTTCATCGTCGGCACCGATGAAATCAGCCGAAGGATCGTTGATGTCCCGTACGCAAATCACATAGGGCTTCGATCGCCGACGAAGGCCCGCCATCATGTCGCATGATGTCGTATGACCCGGACTGATCAGCAGGCCGGCAACATTCTGCGCGACCAGAGCGTCGATCAGCGTCGCCTGGCGCGCCAGATCATCCTTGGTATTCGCGACGATGGTCAGATAGCCCGCTTCGTAGCAAAACGCCTCGAAATCACTGAGCAATTCCGCAAAGAACGGGTTGGAAATGTCGTGAACGATGACCCCGAGCAGGTTGGATTCGCCCGTGCGCAAACGTGCTGCGGTGTCATTCCTGATAAAGCCCATGGCATCGGCGACGCGCCGGACATTTTCTTGGGTCTCGATCGAGACGCGGCCATTGCCGCTCAGGGCATAGGACACCGCCGCCGTTGACAGCCCAACCGCCTGGGCGATGTCCTTGATGCTCGGCCCTTTGGGACGCCTGACCACTTCCGCCCAATTTCCCTGACGCTTACTGCTATGCCTCGAACGGTGAAAGCCTAGCCTAGCGGCGGCACCCGATCAAAGTCCCCTTTGGAACGTCGGCACAATCGTCAACAGGTCTCCGACAACGCCGTGGTCGGCGCGCTTGAAGACAGGCGTTTCAACAGACGGAGCGAAAGCGCTCGACGCAGGTGTCGAGCACCTGCGCCGGATCGCGCTTCCACCAGTTCTCGGCCGAAAAGACCTCGACCTCGCACAAGCCTCGATAACCTGCGTCTTCCACCGCCGCGCGCAACGACTTCAGATCGGCGACGCCATCTCCCATCATGCCGCGATCGAGCAGGACATCGCGCGTCTCGGCAAGCCAGTCGCACAAATGATACCCCAGGATGCGCTCCTTGCCGGCACGCCGGAGTTCGCCGGCAAGGGAGGTGTCCCACCAGACGTGATAGACATCGACGCCAATGCCGACATTGGCCTCGCCGATCGCCTCGCAGAGGTCGACGGCGTCACGCATCGTCACCAGGCAGGAGCGGTTGCCCGCATAGACTGGGTTGAGCGGTTCGAGCGCCAGGCGAACGCCCCTCTGTGCCGCGTAGGGTGCGGCTTCGGCGACCCGCTCGGCCACGCGTTTCAGGCTTTCCTCCACCCCAAGGCTTCCCGGCTCGACCCCGCCGACGACGATGGTCAGGATCGAGGTCCCGAGTCCTGCCGCCATGTCGATCGAGGCCCGGAAGTCATCCCGCAGGACGGATAGAGGCCGCGGCGCCATCGGGCCTACCAGGAAGGGGCTGCGACACAGGCCCGCGACTTCGAGGCCCGCCTGGCGGGCACGATCGCCGATCGCGATGGCTCGCCCCCCAATCTCCCGGCGCCAGAACACGATCCCGCCAAAGCCGCGCTCGGCGCAGGCATCGATGACGCGCTCGATGGACCAGCCAGCGCCATGCCCATCCAGATTGTGCCCGAGCGTCGCGGTATTCAGGGCGAGCGCCGAATGATCCGTCGAGAAATCGCGCATCGCGACCTCTCAGGCGCCGTAAAGGACAAGCAGCCTGCGCATACGATCGGTTGCCAGATCCGGGTCGCGCAGCAGGCCGCAGGCATCCGCCTGCTTGAAAAGTTCGACGAAATAAGGCAGCGGCCGCATGGCCTGCGCCCCGCCCAGCATGATGAAATGCTCCTGGAAGCCATTGAGCCAGGCGAGGAAGACGACGCCCGTCTTGTAGAACTGGGTGGGTGCCCGGAAGATGAGCCGCGCCAGCGGGACGGTGGGATCCAGTACCGCATGAAAGGCTTGTCTGTCGCCCTCCCCCAGTTTCTGGATGGCGAAGGCCGCAGCCGGCGCAAGAGGATCGAAAATACCGAGAAGGGCATGCGAAAAGCCGACCTCGTCGCCGGCGATCAATTCCGGATAGTTGAAGTCATCGCCCGTATACATTCTGACGCCGGCGGGCAGGCGCCGTCGCATCAGGATTTCCTTGTCCTTGTCCAGGAGCGAAATCTTGATGCCGTCCACTTTTGCCACGTTCTCTTCGATGACGCGCAATGCCACCTGCATGGCGGCCTCGAAGCTTTCGCTGCCCCAGTAGCCCTTGAGCGCCGGGTCGAACATGTCGCCAAGCCAGTGGAGGATGACGGGCTGGTCGCAGCGGGCCAGGACATCGCCATAGACCTTCACATATTCTTCCGGTGAGCCGGCCACCGCAGCAAGGGCGCGGCTCGCCATCAGGATCAGGCGCCCTCCCAGGGCCTGGATGGCCTCAATTTGTTCGAAATAGGCGCGACGGACGTCGTCCAGCCCGCGCGCCTGGCTCGGCTCGAGCTGGTCGGTGCCGCATCCATTGAAGATCAGCGCCTGCGGAAGCTCCTCGCGGGTGCGTCGGATAAGCTCGAGGGCCCGAGGCCAGTCCAGGCCCATGCCGCGCTGGGCCGTGTCCATCGCTTCGGCAATGCCAAGTCCGAGATCGTTCAAATGGTGGCGAAACGCCATCGTCGCCTTCCAGTCGACCGCGGCCGGGCCGGAAGGATCATTGGCGGTGAACGGATCGGCCACGACATGGGCCGCCGAAAACACGACGCGCGCCGCGCCGGCGGGCAAGCGGGCAGCCGGGATCACCTTGCCGCTGAGCCGATAGTCGGAGAAAGCGCCATTGGCGTCTGGAAGACGGATCATCGTAGTTTCCTCAAAATCTCGGCACCAGCATGCCCGCATCCACGGCGATCACCTGGCCTGTCGTATAGGGCAGCTTGCCGGTGGCGAGGGTCGCCATCACGGTGCCGACATCCTGCGGCTGGCCCAGGCGCCGCATCAGGGTCAGGCCCTCTTCATCGATGCGCCGCTGGTACAGGCTGGTCACGGATTGCGTCATCGCGGTCTCGATCAGGCCCGGCCTGATGTCGTAGACGGCAATGTTCTCGCGCCCCAGGCGAACGGCGAACACCTTGCTGACCATGGCTGAGCCCGCTTTCGAAACGCAGTACTCCGCGCGCGGCTCGGCGACCGCATCGGCATTCGATGACGACACATTCAAGATCGCATAGAAGCGGCCGTCATTGCGATCGCGCGCGATAACGCGTCTTGCCCATTTCTGGCACAGGAAGAATTGCGCTTTCGCATTCACAGCCTGGCAGCGGTCGTAGCTTTCCTCGCTGACATCGAGCGGGTCGCCGCGGCTCAGCACCGATACGCCCGCATTGTTGACGAGCGTCGAAAGCGGCCCCAGCGCCTTTTCGGCGAGGTCGAGCATTGTCTCATGCGCACCGATATCGGCGATGTCGCCGGCGACGCGGGTGACCGGCACACCAAGGCCACGCACGCGTTCCTCGGCGGCCTGCAGTTCCGCATCATCCACGGGCCCGTTCAAGGCGATCGCAAAGCCGTTCCTGGCCAGTTCGATGGCGGCCGCCAGGCCGATTCCGCGGCTGGAGCCGGTGATGAAGGCCGCCTGCCGGAGTGGCGTACTCATGCCAGCGCTCCATGCTTGAACAGCTCGCGGGCGATGATCATGCGCTGGATCTGGTTGGTGCCTTCATAGATCTGGGTGATCTTGGCGTCGCGATACAGGCGCTCGACCTCGAAGCCGCGGATGTAGCCGGAACCGCCGAAGACCTGGACGGCGTCGGCCGTGCGGGTCACCGCCATGTCGCCGGCGAAGCATTTGGCGATCGAACAGGCCTTGGTCGCATTGTCCCCGCGATCGATCTTCGTAGCCGCGCTGTGCACCAGAAGACGTGCAGCCTCGATATCCTTGGCCATGTCGGCAATCAGCCACTGCACGCCCTGGAACTCGGCGATTGCCTTGCCGAACTGCTTGCGCTGGCGGGCATAGTCGACGGCAGCCTCCAGGCCGGCCTGGCCGATGCCGACCGCGAGCGCCGCGATGCCGACGCGGCCTTTGTCCAGCACGCTCATCATCATGTGGAAGCCCTTGCCGAGGTCTCCCAACAGCGCATCCGGCCCGAGCACGACATCGGTGAAATTGAGCGCGCCAACCTGGCTGGCACGCTGCCCCATCTTGTGCTCCTTGGGGCCGCGCTCGACGCCCTTGGCGTTGAGATCGACGATGAAGATGCTCATGCCGCGGTGGCCGGCATCCTTATCCGTCCGGGCCAGCACGAAACCGACATCGGCGACCGGCGCGTTGTGGATCCAGATCTTGCCGCCGTTGAGACGCCAGCCCTCTCCGTCCCGTTCTGCCGTGGTCCTGATGCCGGACACGTCCGTTCCGGCCTCCGGCTCGGTTATGCAATAGGCCACGCGCTTGGTTCCGCGCATCACCGGTGCCAGCCAGGCTTGGCGCTGGGCCGGCGTGCCGTGCCTCACCAGCAGCGTGCAGATGAGTTCCACCAGGCCGCATTGATCGGCAACCGAGGCATAGCCTCTCGAAAGCTCTTCCATCACCAGCGCATAGGTCAGCGTGTCGAACCCCGGGCCTCCCATGGCTTCGGGAACGCCGATGCCGAAGAGCCCGAGCTCTCCCATCTGCTCATAGATCTCATGGGGGAAGCGCTCCTCACGATCGAGCTCCTCGGCCAGCGGCTTGATCACGTCGTCGGCGAACTGTCGCGCCATGTCGCGCACCTGCATCTGCGTTTCGCTTGGGTACATGCGCTTCTCCCCCTTTTGTAACTATCTAGTTACTGCTATAACGCACGTGGATCAAACGGGTCAAGCCTGACGATCCCCTCGAATCGAGGCCAGGTCAGGCAAGCCATCAAAGAGCGATGCCAACGGAGGAAATCATGAAGCCATCGGAAAAGCGGAAATTCGGCCGCAGCGACATCGAGGTCACCCCCTTTGCCTTCGGGACGGCGCCGATCGGGAATTTCTTGCGCGAGATCAGCGAACCGGTTGCCGACGAAATGGTACAGCATGCCTGGAATGCCGGCGTGCGCTTCTACGACACCGCACCGATGTACGGTCATGGCCTTTCTGAACTGCGCCTGGGGCAGGCGCTGCGCTGGAAGAAGCGCGATGATTTCGTCGTCGCCTCGAAGGTTGGGCGCATCCTGCATCCGGCCCGGCGTTCCAACATCGACTTCTCGCCTTGGGTCAATGCGGCGCCGAACACCATGAGCTTTGACTACAGCTATGATGGCACGATGAGGGCGTTCGAGGATTCCCTGCAGCGGCTCGCGCTCGAGCGCATCGACATGCTGTTCATTCACGACATCGACCGCTTCACCCGTGGCGACGATCAGCCGGAAGTCTTCAGGCAGGCCATGGACGGATGCTGGCGCGCTCTGGAGCGCCTGCGCTCGGAAGGCGCGGTGAAGGCGATCGGTGTGGGCGTCAACGAATGGGAAGTCTGCCACGAGGCGCTCAAGCAGCGCGATTTCGACTGCTTCCTCCTGGCAGGCCGCTACACGCTACTCGAACAGGAGGCTCTCGACGGGTTCCTGCCGCTTTGCGAGGAGCGGGGTGCGGCCGTGCTGGTCGGCGGCGGCTTCAATTCCGGGATCCTGGCAACCGGCGCGGTGCCCGGCGCGAAATACAACTACGCCCCCGCCCCGGCCGCGGTGATGGAAAAGGTCGCCAGGATCGAGGCGGTGTGCCGCGACCACAGGGTGCCGCTTGCCGCTGCGGCGCTCCAATTCGTCGTCGCCCACCCCGCCATCCCGGCCTTCTGCGCGGGAACGCGCACGGTGGAGCAACTCGACCAGAACCTGGACTGGTTCAGCCACCCCATTCCCTCGGACTTCTGGGCCGAGCTGAAAAGCAAGCAATTGCTGCGCGAGGACGCGCCGGTGCCGGCATGAACGACATCGCACCCGACACCGGTCGCCGCCTCGCGGCGACCGGACTGCGCTATGAAGATGTGGCCATCGGGGATTGGTTCGACACACCGGCAAGACATGTGGGTACCGAACTGATCGATGCCTTCGCCGATTTGACCGGCGACCGCTTCGAGATCCATATGGACGATGATGCGGCGCGTGCTCACGGCTTTCCCTCTCGCGTCGCCCATGGCCTCCTGATCCTGTCGCTCGTCGATGGGCTGAAGAACCAGGCGCAGGCCCGCTTCCTCGCCATCGCCTCGCTAGGCTGGAACTTTCGGTTCGAGCGCCCCGTCCTGGCCGGCGACACGATCGCCGCCCGCGTCGGCATCAGGGACAAGAGGACGACATCGCGGCCGGACCGAGGCATCCTCATACTGGGGTTTTGTGTACGCAAGCAGACTGGAGACATCGTCCAGTCCGGAGAGAACCAGTTGATGGTCTATCGCTGAGACGGCAAGCCAATGCCACGCGCGTGGAGACCGTCTCTTGCTGGGTCCGAGCAAACATACCCTCCCCTCGATGGGGAGGGTAAAGAAGCGGCGCTTCTTTTCCCAAAGCTAGCGCCTCGGAACAAGGATCTGTCGGCCGTCAGGCGGCCGGTCAGAATTTCGGCGGCCGCCTTTCGCGGAAGGCGGCGAGGCCCGCCTGCAGCTCGCTCGACTGTGCCGCGGCTATGCCGGCCAGGCAGTCGAAAACCCGTTCCGTCTCCTCCGCTTCGGCGGCGTTCACCAGCATCTTGGTCATCTCGGTCGCCAAGGGCGCGCGCGAGCACACCTTTTCCGCGACCTCCATGGCCCGGGCAAGCCCTTGGCCGGTCTCCACCACCTCGTCCACGATACCGAGTTCGCGTGCATCCTTCGCGGTCAGGATCTCGCCGAAGATCGCCATGCGTCGCACGGCCTGGGCACCAAAGCGCCGTGTCGCCCGCTGTGTACCCGACCATCCCGGGATGATGCCGAGCCCCGTCTCCGGCTGCCCGATCTTGGCGTGGGCTTCCGCAATGCGATAGTCCGCACAGGCGGCAAGCTCCAGGCCTCCGCCCAAGGCATGGCCGTTCAGCACGGCGATCAGGGGCTGGCGCAGCCGGGCCAGCGCGTCAAAGGCGGCGTGTCCCTCGCGCACCCAGAACCGACCGAAATCCTCCGGAGCCTCGCGGCTCCAGGCCTCGATGTCGCCGCCTGCCGAAAACGCTTTCGTCCCGGCCCCCGTCAGGATCGCGACGCGGATGGTCGCATCGTGCTCGATGAGGGCGCACAAACGTTGCAGCTCCGCCACCATGGCAGCATCGAAGGCATTGAGCTTGCCTTCGCGTTCGATGACGATGCTCGCAACCGGCCCCTCGATCTTCAGCCGCACGCCATCCCCGCTCATCACTCGGCCGCCTCTCTGGTGACCGCCTGCCGGCTGCGGCGATCGGGCTCGAACAGGTCGGCTGGCATCAGCGGGAGAGGCTCGGCCACGGTGAGCGGGAAGGCAGCCTGGTCGAGGATATCGCGCTTGAGATCGACGCCCGGCGCAATCTCCGTCACGGTGAGCCGGCCGTCGATCAGCTTCAGCACGCAGCGCTCGGTGACATAGGTCACGTCCTGGTTCTGCAGCGTGGCGCGCTTGCCGGAGAACGAGACCTGGTCGACCTCGGGCACGAGCTTGGCAACCTTGCCTTCCTTGTCGATCCTCAGCTTGCCGTCGACCACCGACAATTTCGCACCGGCATTGAAGTAGCCCGAGAACACGATCTTCCTGGCGCGGGAGGTGATGTCGACGAAGCCTCCGGCGCCGGCCGTCACATGCGGCCGCACCGCCAGCTTGGAGACGTTGACGGAGCCATCCTCCCCGATCTGAAGGAACGACAGGAGGGAGGCATCGAAGCCGCCGGCCTGGAAATAGGTGAACTGATGCGGCGAGGCCACGAACGCCTCCGCGTTGGAGGAACAACCGAACTTGAAGTCGAGCAGCGGGATGCCGCCGACGGCACCCTGCTCGATCACCCAGGTGATCTCGCCATGCCGGCCTTCCTCCAGGAGAATGCGCGGAACGTTCGCGGAAATGCCGAAACCGATATTCACGGCCCAGCCGTTCTCGAGCTCCATCGCCACCCGGCGAGCCATCACCTTGGCCGCATCGAAAGCGGGGATCGTGAACGTATCGAGGGGGCGAAACAGCTCGCCCGATATGGCCGGGTCATAAGCCGTCGCCGTCGTCTGCAACTGGTCCGGCGCCTCGACGATGATGTCGACGAGGATGCCCGGCACCCTGACGTCATGAGGACGCAGCGTGCCCGATTGGGCGATCCGCTTGACCTGCGCAATGACGGTACCGCCGGAATTGTGCGCAGCCAGCGCCAACTCCATGGCGCCGAGATAGGCGCCTTCATGCTCGAAGGTCAGATTGCCACGTTCGTCCGCCGTCGAGGCCCGGATGATGGCGACGTCCGGTGCGATCGCTGGGAAATAGAGCCACTCGTCGCCCTCGAACTGAACCTTGCGCACGATCGGCTGCGAGCGGGCGCGGTCATTCATGGCGCAGCCATCGAGCGCCGGATCGACGAAGGTGTCGAGCCCGACCTTGGTCAGGACGCCGGGACGCTTTCCGGCCGCCTCTCTGAGAATGTCGAACAGGATGCCGCTGGGCACGTTGTAGGCGCTGATCTTGTTCTCGCCGAGCATCTTCCAGATCAGCGGCGGCTCCGCCGAAGACGGTCCCGACGGATAGGACCCGCCGATGATCGTGTCGATGAGGCCGTCCTGGGCCAGATGGTCGACGCCCTTGGTGCCGAACATGTCGCCCGCGGCAATCGGGTGGATCATGGTAAGCTGGCGGGGATGGCCCTCTTCGCGGTACCGCTCCCCCAGTGCCTGGAGAACCAGGTCCGGGCAGCAAAGCCCGCTGGAGGAATTGACGGCAACGACCGCCTTGTCACCGATGCGCTGCACTGCCTCGAGCGCGCTCCTGATTTTGGACATCGTCTCCTCGCGAGGATTTTTATAAGTAACTATATGGTTAGTACCTTATAGCGCCAGCGCCTTCAACTCCTTTTCTCCGCCGCCCGCCTCCCAGAAGCCACCCACCGCGCTTGCCGGACGGCGAGACACGATATATAAGTAACTAGATAGTGCAATAAAAAAGGAAACGACAGGGATGAGCATCTATTTCACGCGGACGTTCCAGCGCTCCTTCGGTACCTACCCCCTGCGCGGCGACGCGTGTCGGCAGGCGATCGAAACGGCATTGGCCACCGGATATCGCGCCTTCGATACCGCGCAGATGTACGAGAACGAAGCCGAGGTCGGTGAAAGCCTGGCCAATGGCGGCGTGAAGCGGGACGAACTTTGCATCACCACCAAGGTCAGCATCCACAATTTCTCCGAAGAGCGCTTTCTCCCGTCGGTCGAACAAAGCCTGAAGGACCTTCGGGTCGACTTCGCCGACGTCCTGCTGGTTCACTGGGCGCCGGCCGACGGCCATATCGCCCCCTCGCTCGAACTCCTGCAAAAGGCACGGCAGCGTGGCCTGGCCCGCCACATCGGCGTCTCCAACTACACGGCGCGCATGATGAGGCAGGCAAGATCGATCGTCGACGCGCCGCTTGTCACCAACCAGGTCGAGTTTCACCCCTTCCTCAATCAGGACATTCTGCTGGCCGCCGCCAACGAGACCAACATCCCGCTTTCATCCTATTGCTCGGTCGCACGAGGAAAAGTCTTCGAACAGCCGCTCTTCGCCGAGATCGGCCAGGCCTACGGGAAGACCGCGGGACAGGTGGTGCTGCGCTGGATTCTCCAAAAAGGCGTGCCGCTGAACACGATGTCGACGAAACCGGAAAACATCCGCTCGAATTTCGACATCATGGATTTCACGCTCTCGAGCATCGACATGGCGCGGATCGACGCGCAAACGCAGAAGAACCTGCGCATCGTCGGGCGCGACCTCATCCCCTGGGCGCCGGAGTGGGATTGAGCTTTCCGCGAAATGCGCTGGCATCTCGGTTCAGGCGAGGCACCTAAAAGTGCAGCAATCAAAGGAAAAGTGCGGCCGAAAAGACCGCACTTTTTCTGTGTCTAGCGAGGCACAGTCTTTTAGAGCCTTCGCCGCTCCAGACGAACGGCGATAGCGACGGTGTCGGGACCAGCCCCTTGCTTCACATATTCCCGCGGATGAGATCCGTTGCCTTCTCGCCGACCATGATCGCGGCGGCATTGGTATTCGAGCCGATCAGGCTGGGGAATGTCGAGCTGTCGCAGATGCGGATCCGGTCGAGGCCCCGCACTCGCAACTGGGGATCGACCACGGCCATCGCATCGATGCCCATCTTGCAGGTGCCGCTCGGATGATAGGAGGTCCTGCCGTACTGGCGCGCATAGTCTGCGAACTGCGCGTTGGTTCTGACATCGTCGCCAGGTAAGTGCAGGCGCTTGATGAACTTCTGCAAGGACGGCTTGGCAAAGATCTCCCTGCTGATCCGCACGCCTTCAGCGGAAACCCGGACATCGTCCGGCTCAGCCAGGAAGTTCGGGTCGACGATCGGATTGATGGCTGGATCGGAGGAAGCCAGCCTGACCGATCCGCGGCTTTTCGGGCGGAGCGTGTAGGAGTTCAGCGTAATGCCGGACCCGGAGGGAACCGTGGGTACGCCCGCTTCGGCGCCCGCGCCGGCAAGGAAGTGGAATTGCAGGTCTGGTATCGCGGCATCGGCATCGCCATACCAGAAGGCGCCGCCCTCGACGACGTTGGAGGTGACCGGCCCGGACTTGAAGAGCAGATACTGGAGCCCCGCCCATAGCATCCAATGCCACTTGTTATACTTGTCGAGGCTGGTCGGCCCCTTCAGTTCAGCCACGATATCGACGCCGAAATGGTCGTTAAGGTTCTCGCCCACGCCGGGCAGATCCTCGACCACGTCGATCCCGAGCTTCCTGAGATGATCGGCAGGCCCGACACCCGACAGCATCATGATCTTGGGCGATCCGATCGCCCCGGAGGTGATGAGGACTTCGCTCTCGGCCCTGGCGGTGATGAGTTGGCCATTCCTGACGAATTCGACACCAATGGCGCGCGCACTCTGGAACAGGATGCGCCGGACCAGGCAGCCGGTCTCGACGGTGAGATTGGATCGCTTCGCCGCCGGCCTGAGATAGCCGACGGCAGCCGAGCAGCGCCGCCCGTTCCGGATGGTCGTCTGGTAGATCCCCGCCCCTTCCTGCGCCCTGCCGTTGAAGTCCGGATTGTAGGGCATGCCGAGCTCCTGGCAGGCCTGGACGAAGGCGCGCGACATCGGCTGCGGATCGGGCAGGTTCGAGACACCCAGCGGTCCGTCCGCCCCATGCATGTCGCCCGAAAGAATGGTGTTGCCTTCGGATCGTATGAAATAGGGCAGCACCTCCTTGAAGGACCAGCCGGCAGCCCCCTCCTCCCCCGCCCAGCGATCGAAATCGGCGACATGGCCTCTCGTGTAGATCTCCGCATTGATCGAAGAGCCGCCTCCGATCACCTTTGCCTGGGCGTAGGGGATCTCCCGGTCGTAGGCATGCCGCTGCGGCGCCGTCTTGAGCCCCCAGGTCAGCGGCCCCGAGGTCATCTTGGCGAAGCCGACCGGCATGTGGATATAGGGGTTGCTGTCACGGCCGCCGGCCTCCAGCAACAACACGCGCACGGCAGGGTTTTCGCTGAGGCGAGCGGCAAGCACGCAGCCCGCCGACCCGCCGCCGACGATCACATAATCGTAGCCATCTTCCTTCATCAGCGCACCCAAGGCTCGCGCTTGCCAATCTCGATATGGACGGACTTGATCTGGGTATACTCCTCGATGCCGTAGGAGCCAGCCTCGCGTCCCCAGCCCGATTGCTTGAACCCGCCGAGCGGAAGTTCCGGGCCGCCGGCCAGCGTGGTGTTGACCCAGAAGCGGCCGGCGCGAACACGGCGTGTCACGTTCAAGGCCTTGTCGATGTTCTTGGTCCACACGCTCGCGGCCAGGCCATACACGGTGTCATTGGCCATGGCGATCGCTTCGTCCTCGCTGTCGAAGGGCATGACCGCAAGCACGGGGCCGAAAATCTCGTCGCGGGAAATCGCCATCGAACCGGTAACGTCCCCGAACAAGGTGGGCGCGATATACTGGCCGCGACCGAAGTCGAGCGCTCCGCCGCCACAGACAAGACGCGCGCCCTCCTCCTTGCCCTTGGTGATATAGCCCAGAATGGTCTCGTTCTGGGCCGTTGTCGTGATGGCGCCGATCTGCGTGTTCGGATCGAGCGGATCGCCGACCTTGACCTTTGCCAGCTTGGCGGCGACCAGCTTCTCGAACTCGCTGGCCACCGACCGTTCGACGATCAGGCGGCTGCCGCTCACGCAGCACTGGCCGGTGTTGAAGCCGATGCCAAAGGCCACGCCATCGGCGGCATCCTCCAGGTCCGCATCGGCGAAGACGATTTGCGGATTCTTGCCCCCGAGTTCCAGCCCGAGCTTCTTGAAATTGCCGCCGGCGGCCTCGATGCAGCGTCGGCCCACGGAGGTCGAACCGGTGAAGGACACCATGTCGATGTCGAGGTGTTCGGTCATGGCCTGGCCGATGACGCTGCCCGAGCCGGTGACGACATTGTAGCAGCCGTCAGGCAGCCCCGCTTCCGACAGGATCTCGGCCAGCATGAGGGTCGTGGCCGAGGTCACCTCCGAGGGCTTTGCGACGATGGTGCAACCGGCCGCGAGGATGTAGGGCACCCTTTCGCAGAGGATCAGGAATGGGAAGTTCCACGGCGTGATCAGGCCGACCACGCCGACCGGCTCCCGGGTGACCAGGCCGAACATGCCGTCACCCAGATTGTTGAAGGCATCGCCATGCAGCGTCCTGGCGAGACCGGCGGCATATTCGAACATGCCGGCGCAGCCATCCACTTCCGCCCGCGCCTGGCTGATGGGCTTGCCGTTCTCCAGCGTTTCCCAATAGGCCAGTTCTGCCGCGCGGCTGCGCAGGATCTGCGCGGCGCGCAAGAGCACGTTCGCGCGCTCCACGGCCGGGATCCTCGACCAGCGCCCGTCCTCGAAAGCGCGACGCGCCGCCTTCACGGCAAGGTCCAGGTCCTCCCTGGTGCACTTTGGAATGCGCGTCACCGGCACGTCATGCCCCGGGCTGCGGCGCTCGAAATAGGCGCGGTCGCCCGCCTCTATCTGCTTCCCATCGACGAAAAAGCCGAAAGTCCTGGGACTGTCGGGAAGCGACTGTCTACCGACGACCTGGTCCATGTCCTCAATCCTTTTATTCTATGAGCAATTGTATCAACGCGGCCGAGGCGCCTGTCATTCCGTTGCCTCGGGGGACCCGAAGCGGTCATGCCGTCGTATCGATCTGTGTTTTCAGAACAGTCGGCCGATCCTGGATGGTCTCGAAGGCGGACTGAATTGCGCTCAGTGGCACGACCGAGCCGATGAAGGGCTCGATTTGGAAGCGCCCGTGGGTCAGCAGCGTCAGGGCATCGTGCATATCCTGGCCAATGCCGGCCACTGAACCTTTGACCGAGTTTTCCCGCAGGACCGTTTCGAGCAAGGGAAGCGGCACGCTGTCGCCGGGGCCCGTGATGCCGAAGGCGGCAACATGGCCTCCGGGGCGAATGAGCCTGAAAGCCTCGGCGTAGAGTGCGGGGACGCCGACGCTTTCGATCACCACGTCCGCTCCACGCCCCTCCGTCGCCTCGGCGACGAGCCTGTGGGCGTCCTTGGGGTCGGTGATGACGAGATCGGCGCCAGCCCTCTCGGCGAGTTCCGCTCGGGGTCGCGACGGCTCCACGGCGATGATCGGGGCGGCTCCGACGAGTTGCATCATCTGGATATGGAGATTGCCGATCGGCCCTGCGCCGAGCACGACGACCGACATGCCGAAACCGATGCCGGATTTGCGCGCGGCCCTGACAACACAGGCGACCGGCTCCGTCAGCGCCAGCAACTCGGGCTTGGCTTCGCTGGGCGCGGGAATGACCAGCCGGGCAGGAACCGCGACAAACTCCGCAAACCCGCCATCGCGATGGATTCCGATCTGACTGACTGCCTGGCAATTGAGGACCTCGCCGCGGCGGCAGAAGTAGCAATGTCCGCAACCGATATTGACGTCCGCAACGACACGCTGTCCGACCTCGAAGCCCTGGACCCTGTCACCCACGCGGCTCACCGTGCCGGTGAACTCATGTCCGGGAATGAAGGGCAGGGTGTCGGCGGCATAGTGGCCCTTGAAGATATGGATGTCGGTGCCGCAGATACCGCAGCGATCCACCTTGATGAGAGCGTCATCCGGACCGATCGGGGGGATGGGCACCTCCCGGACTTCGAACCTCCCGGGGCGGGTGAGCACTGCGGCTCGCATCATTTCCATGTCGCTCTCCCCTCGCTTACTTCACGATCCGCATCTTCGAGCGGTCGATGGTGAGGGCGATCGCAACGATGAGCACGATGCCGAAGAAGATCTGCTGACCCGTCGCGGGGATATTGAGATAGAGCATGCTCGCGCGCACGACGGCCACGATCATCGCGCCGATGAGCGTGTTGACGACACCACCGACGCCGCCGGTGAGCGGGGTGCCGCCGACCAGCACCGCTACGATGGCTGGCAGGAGAAAGCCCTCGGCCAGGGTCGGCGAGCCGCCCGACAGCTTGACCGAGAACATGAGCCCCGCGATCGCCGCAAACAGGCCGGAAAGGGCAAAGGCCAGGATCTTGTAGCGCTCGACGCGTATGCCTGATGCGACCGCCGCCAGCTCGCCGGCACCCACGGCCTTCAGCGTGCGCCCGGCGGTCGTCCGGCTTTGAATGAACCAGGCTATCGCAAGCAGTCCCAGCGACACGATCAATTCGTGCGGGATGCCGGCGGTTCTGCCGAACATCCATCCGAACGCCTGGTCCCTCGCCCCTACATCCATGTGCAAGGCACGCTGGCCCGAAGCGAACTGGCCGACGGAAAGGGCAAGGCCGCCAACCGCCAAGGTGGCGATGAAGGAGGGCACCTTGAGCCTCGTCGTCACCAGTCCGGAGACGGCACCGAACAGCAAGCCTACCAGCGCGATCAGGAGGGCGCTGAAGACGCCGAGATAGGGCAGCGACAGGGTGGCGAGCACCGTCGTCATGTTCGCGACGGACTGAGCCGAAAGATCGATGCCGCCGATATAGATGGCAAGCGTCATGCCGAGCGCCATGATGAACAGGGGCGCGATGTCGGCGCCGAGCTCCATCAGGTTCTGCGGCCTGAGGAAGGTCGGATCCATGATGCCGACAAGCAGGATCAGCACGAGAAGCGTGATCCAGGGAAAATGGCGTTTGAGCTGGTGGAGATTCATCACCCTGGCGCTCACGTCATATGATGAAGCAGGTCGTAGAGGGAGGGCTTTGCGCCTGGCTGACAATTGAACCATTTTTGGATCTCGCCATCCTTGACAACGGCTATGGTGTGACTGAGGCCGATGGCCTCTTCGAGTGTGTCGGCGATGAGCACGATGCCCACGCCGTCGGCTGACATCTCCCGGATCATTTCGTAGACGTCCTCCTTGGCGCCGATGTCGAGGCCACGCGTGGGATGGTCGAGGAGGATGATGTTCGAGCCGCCACTGCGCCATTTTGCGAGCACGACCTTCTGCTGATTGCCACCCGAAAGGTTTCCGCAATCGGCGTTCTCGGAGGAGGCTTTGATCGACAGGCGCTTGATCCAGTCACGTGCGAGCTTGCGCTCGGAGCCAATGTCCAGAACGCCGGCCTTGGCATAGTTGCCAAGCTGCGAGAGCGTCATGTTCTCGAAGACGTTCATGCCGCCGACGATGCCTTCGATCTTGCGCTCCCTGGGAACATATCCGATGCCGCGGGCGACACCCTGCGAAGGACCGAAGTCGTGCACCTGGCTGCCCTGGACGGCCAATGCGCCCGATTGCATCCGCTCAAGGCCGAAGATCGTGCGCAGGATCGCCTCGCTTCCGCACCCTTCGACCCCGACGAGTGCCAGCACCTCGCCGGCATGCAGTTTGACGGAGATGTCCCGGTAGTGCCCGGGCAGACTGATCTGGTCCGCCTGCAAGAGCAGCTTCTGGACATCGTAGGGACGCTGCTTTTCTTCCCGGTAATATTCCTGGTTGATGTCGCGGCCGACCATCCGCTGCTGGATGGCTTCGGCCTTGGCCTCGGCGCCTTTGACCACATCGACCACCGCGCCATCCTTGAGCACATAGATGCGATCGGACAGCTCGATGACTTCGTCGAGGCGATGCGAGACGAAGATGAAGGACGCCCGCTTGCGCAGGTCTCGTACCAGGCTGAACAGCAGCCCGATCTCCTCCTTCGAAAGGACCGATGTCGGCTCGTCGAGGAGGATCACGAGATGGCCGTGCACGCGCTCCTCGAGCGTCAGCACCTTCGCCAATTCGACGAGCTGGCGCTGGGCAAAGGAGAGCTTCGAGGTGACCGTCCTGGGGTCGATCTGCAGCTTGACCTTCTTCAACTGCTCGCCCGCCGCCTTCGCCATGCGCTTCCAGTTGATCTTGCCGAAGCGGGCGAACTGCTTCTCGAATCCGAGGAAGATGTTCTCCATCACGGTCAGGTTGGGGATGAGCGACTGCTCCTGGAAGACCATGCCCACGCCGCGATCCATGGCTTCGCGCGGGTTCTGGAAGCGGACGGCCTTGCCGTCGACGAGCACCTCGCCGCCGTCATGCTGGACGGCGCCGTAGATCACCTTCATCAGCGTGGATTTGCCGGCGCCGTTCTCGCCGACGAGCCCGATGATCTCGCCGCGGTCGATCTGGAAATTGATGCCCTTCAGCGCATGGACGCCGGGGAAGCGTTTTTCGACGTTTCGAAGTTCGAACATGGCGCGCCTATTTCACAAAGGCCAGCGATCGACGATCGGTGGACAGATAGACTGCTGTGATGACCAGGAGGCCGAGGACGCCATCCTGCACGTAGCTCGGCAGGCCGATCACCACCATGCCATTGCCGATGACATTGACGATCAGCACGCCGACCAGTGTGTTCCAGACGCCGCCGGCTCCGCCCCAAAGCGCGGTGCCGCCGACGACGACCGATGTGACCGAGACGAACATGAAGTTTCGGCCGGTCACGGTCTCGGCAATACCGATCTGGGCTACGGCGAGAATGGCTCCGAGGGCGTAGAAGACGCCGGCGATCATGAAACAGATGACCCGTACCCTGGAGACATTGAGCCCCGATGCGTGGGCCAGGTCCTCGCCGCCTCCGACGGCGTAGAAATTTCGTCCGATGGTCGTCTGTGTCTGGATGAACCAGCCGGCGACCACCGCCGCAAGCGCCACATACGCCATCAACGGGAAGCCGCCGAGACGATAGGTGAGCAGCGAGCGAAAGAGAGGATCCTCGACGAGGATGCGGTCACCGCCGGTGATCAGCAGCGAAAGACCGATGCCGACGAAACCCATCGACAGGCTGGCCATGAACGAAGGAATCTTCAGGCGGACATGGACCAGGCCGGTGATGGCTCCGAAGATTGCCCCGACTGCCATGGCGCCCGGGATCGCCAGCCAGCCCCAGCCGGCAAGGGAACCGCCCAACGCCCCGAACAGCGTGGCAAAGAGCACCGCGCACACCGCAACCGAGCCCTCCATCGACAGATCGATGGAGCCCATCAGGATGACGAACGTCACGCCAACCGCGACCATCAGCGCCGGCGTCGACGAAATCGCGATGCGGGCGAAATTGCGCACCGACAGGAAGTTGGGATTGACGACCGAGAAGAACAACACGAGCGCCAGGAGCACCAGGACGGGTGCCCACTTTTGAATATTGTCCTTGGTGAGCAAGCTATCCATGTCGCGCTCTTGCATCGGAGGGAACGGGACGCGGCCGCATGCCCTCCCCCTGGAGGGCGTGCGGCCGGTGCGGAAGGAAGGGATCAGGACTTGTACTGGATCTGCCCCTTGCTCGGGCCCCAGAAGTCCTTCCAATCATATTTGGGATTGGTGTCGAGATATTTGGCCTTGAATTCCAGGGCGTCCTTGGGCGTGACCAGGATCGTCGGCCCATAGAACTCGCGGTGCTCCTTGGGTTCGCTCGAAGGCTTGAAGGCTCCCGTCGCTGCGTAATAGGCGAGCGCCGCGCTGATGCCGCCGCCCCAGTAGGGGTTGGTGAAGACGGTCGCCAGGATCTGTCCCTTGGCGACGAGTTCCACAGCCTGCTGGTTGCCGTCATAGGAGACGACGGGCATCCCCTCGATGCCCTCGGCACGCAGCGCCTCGAGCACGCCGTAGGCAATCGTGTCGTTGGCGCAGTGAACGCCCTTGATCTCGTCGCCGTAGCGCGTGATGAAGCCGGCCATGACCTGATTTGCCTTCTGCGTATCCCAGTCTGCCGGCTGCGCATCGAGCAGTTGCACGTCGGGATAATCCTTGAGGGCCTTCTTGAGCCCGTTGAGGCGCTCGATGGCGGGATTGTTGGAGGCGATCCCACCCAGATGAACCACGCCGCCCTTCTTGCCCATGGCGTCCATGAGGATGCGGGCAGTCTGCTCTGCCGGCCCCTCGTCCGACCAGGTCATGTGGGACACGTAGTGGTCGCCGAAGTCCCAGGGATGCAGGTCGTCGGTCTTGTTCCAGATGGTCGAGACATAGGCGCCGGCAGCCGCAACGGCCTCCACCACGGGACGGCAGTTCGGCGCATCGTTCGCATCGATCGCCAGTGCGACCTTGCTGCCGTTCTTGCCGAGCAACGCCTTGACGTCCGCCAGCGACTTTTCGCTGGATCCCTCATTGATGAGGTTGACCAGTGCGGTCTTGGGCAGCCCCAGGCTCTCGACGAAGGCCTCGCCGCCAGAGACGATGTAGTTCCAATAGGGATTGGTCCTGTCTCGATAGCTCCAGGCTATCGTCGGGTTGGATGCTGCCGCCCTTGCGGCAGTCGAACCCAACGCTCCGAGCGTCGCCAACCCGCCCAGACCATAGGCGGATGCCAGGAGCAGATTGCGACGATTGATCGTCTCCTGCTCGATGAATTTCTTGATGAACGACATGTCTTCCTCCCTGCCGACCCTCGCATCGCGCCGCGCTTTTGAGCGCCATTGGACGCTGTCGCGTTCTCGATATTGCACTATCTAGTTACTTCGTTATCGTTGATGTGTCAACGCTGCCGGATGCGCGGGCACAGCCTCGGATCATTACGGCAAGGGAAAGCGGGAAAGTGGAAGCGGCACTGGCGCAGCGTCAAAGTAACCAGTAAGTTACCAAAATTCTTGATCGAATCCGCCGACCGGCCGACAAAGCGTAACTGGAAAGAGGCACGCGGCCTCGAGTACCATCACGGACGGCTCCGCATCAGGCGACGCCCAATGAGGTAGGAATGCTCACCAATCCCCCCAAGCGACCCCGGATCCGAGACGCGGAAGCCACGCAAGCAAGAATCCTTGCCGCGGCGAAGAAGGAATTCTCGAAAAACGGACTTGGCGGCGCAAGGGTCGACATCATTGCCGAACGCGCCAAGGCCAACAAGCGCATGATCTATCATTACTTCAAAAGTAAGGAGGATTTATTTCAACGCGTCTTGGAAGACGCCTATTCCGACATACGAACGGCCGAGCAAAAGCTCGATCTGGAACGACTGCCCCCCAAGGATGCGCTTGAGCGCCTGGTGCGATTTACCTGGAATTATTACCTGAAGAACCCGGAATTTCTGACGCTCGTCAACAGCGCCAATCTGCACAAGGCAAAGCACATCAAGAAATCCGAAGTGGTGCGCCAGGTGAGCACGCGCTTTGTCGACATGGTCGGGAAATTGCTTGATCGCGGCGTCGAGACGGGTGAATTCCGGTCAGGCATTGACCCCGTACAACTGAACATCACGATTGCAGCGATCGGATATTACTATTTTACAAATCGCTATACCGGTTCGATTGTCTTTCAACGCGACCTCATGACCCCCGAAGCGCTTGAAGAACGGATCCGTTTCAACGTCGATACCATCATGCGGCTTGTCGAGGCCTGATATCCGGTCTCGAAGACGCTGATCTGCATAGGCGATTTTGGATTTCCCCCGGGACCGCCAGCATCTTGCTGGCTTCCGCCCGCAAAGGTCCCCCGCCCAGGAGCCAGCAAGATACTGGCAGTCCCAGGACGAGGCACTATTGTGCGCCCCGTCCGATGTGGATCTCTCCGCCGTTGCATCGGTCGCGGCGGTCAGCCACCGGACAGTCTTTTCGCCATCGTCATACCAGATGATGTACCAGCGGCATCCCGAACACCGGCGTGGGCAGGCCTTCCATGCGCGCCTTCAACTGCAATGCGAGATATTGGGAGTAATGGCGGGACTGGTGCAGGTTTCCGCCATGGAACCACAGCCCTTCCTGCCGGGTCGGCTTCCACATGTTGCGCGGCTCGCCCTCCCAGGGGCCGGGATCCTTGGTGGTATCGGAGCCGAGCCCCCAGACCTTGCCCACCCTGTCCGCGACCTCCTGCGAAATCAGCCTGGCGGCCCAGCCATTCATCGAGCCATAGCCGGTGGCGTAGACGATGAGATCGGCCGGCAACTCGGTGCCATCGCTGAGCATGACGCCGTTCCGGGTGATTTCGCGGACCCCCACGCCGCTTTTCAGCTTGATGTCCCCGTTCGCAATCAGGTCGGAAGCGCCGACATCGATGTAGTAGCCCGAACCGCGCCGCATATATTTGAGAAAAAGGCCGGATTCATCGTCGCCAAAGTCGAGCAGGAAGCCGACCTTTTCAAGTCTCTCCAGGAGATCGGCATCCGCGGCCTTGATGGACGCGGTCACGGGCCTGAGAATTTCCGGCATGAGCCTGTAGGGCACCGAGGCATTCAACAAATCGGCCTTGTCGGTATCGATGCCCTGCTCGAGCGCGTCCTCCGAATAGAGCCGGCTGGTGCCGAACTGGAAGAGCGCGTCTGAACTCGCGACATGGGTCGAGGTTCGCTGCACCATGGTGACATCGGCGCCCTTCTCCCACAGATCGGCGCAAATATCGTGGGCTGAGTTGTTCGAGCCGATGACGACGCATTTCCTGCCGCTATAGGCATCACTGCTCTTGTAGCGGCTGGAGTGGCATTGTTCGCCTGCAAAAAGCTCCATGCCGGGAAATGCAGGTTCATTGGGAATACCAGACATGCCGGTCGCCAAAATGAGGTGCTTGGGCGTGAGCGTAACCGGCTTGCCCTCGCGCGAGACTTCCACGGTCCATTGCCCTCGCGCGGCATCGAAGGATGCCTTCCGACAAGGAGAGGAACTCCAGACATTGAGTTCCATCACCTTGGCATAGGCTTCGAGCCAGTCAGCCATCTTGTCCTTGGGCGTATAAACCGGCCAGTCATCGGGGAAAGGCAGATAGGGCATGTGGTCGTACCAGACCGGATCGTGCAGGCAGAGCGACTTGTAGCGCTTGCGCCATGAATCGCCCGGTCTCTCATGGGCCTCGACGATGAGGGTCGGCACACCGAGACGCTTAAGCCGGGCCCCGAGGGCCAGGCCGCCCTGCCCGGCTCCGACGATCACGCAATAGGGCTGGGTCTCGGTGCCCAGGAGGCTCTCTTCCTCCTGCCGTCGCTCCAGCCAGGTCTGCCGACCGCGGTGTACGCCATGCTGGGCACCCATGACGCGGCGGCGCCCTTTCTTTTCTTCGAATCCCTTCAGTTCCTCCATCGAGGTCAGCAGCGTCCAGCACAGATCGCCCTTGAGGCGGATATAGCCGCGACAGCGCGCTTCGCCGGTTTCAAACGTGAAAAATCCTTCGATGACGCCATCGGTTTCCGACACCTCGTCCTGCACGGCAAAGGCGATGGGCCGCGTGCGCGCCAAGGTCGCATCGATCAAGCCGCCAACGCCTTCCCTGCCCTCCGCAGTGTAAAGGTTCCAGGTGAACGCCAGCAGATCGCGCCAGTAGCAATCCTCCGCGAACAGAGCGAGGAGCCCGGATTTGTCGGCAGCCGCCGCGGCGAGAGCAAAGCGATCCAGCCACCTCGAAAGCTGGCCCTTTGCATCTGATCTACTCATGGCATTTCATCCCTATGGTTTTTCAAAGCGCGCCTCATTGTGATCCGGGCGCCCGCAAAAAGCGGCGATTTAACAACGCATACCGGCAATCCGTATCGCCAAAAGGCCGTTATGCAGACGTAATACTATGGATTCTTCTCGCACCTCGTTCTTTCTGTACCAAATGGAGGTGATCACAAAGTATGTGTCAAGTAACTCTGAAACCGAAATCGATCGGGAAGGAATTGCGCATCATGCGGCAATGGCCACATCGTGCTCATCGAAGAGATGCACGCGGGACGCATCAGGCGTGAGGAAGATCCTATCGCCGGTCTTGAAGCGCCTTTTTCCCACGGCGCGCACGGTAATGGTTCCGAGCGATGGCACGTCGACATAGAGCAGGGCGTCGCTGCCGAGTTGCTTCTCCAGGGACACCGTGCCGTCCCACAGCCCAGCATCGGGGGAATAGAGAACGTGCTCGGGGCGGACGCCGAAGGTCATCTTCTGGTCCAGCCGGGTGCCCCGCCCATCCGGCAGAGCGACTTTCGAGCCACCGGCGAGCTCCGACTCCTTGTCGCCGCTCGGCATCGCCGGCACGAAGTTCATCTTGAGCGAGCCGATGAAGCTTGCGACGAAAAGGTTGGCGGCACGGTCGTAGAGTTCGAGCGGCGTGCTGAACTGCTCGGCATTGCCCGCCCGCAGCACCACGATGCGATCGGCCATCGTCATGGCCTCGACCTGGTCGTGGGTGACATAGATCATCGTGGTTCGAAGGGTGCGATGCTGCCGGACCGGTTCGATGCGCATCTGCACGCGCAAGGCCGCGTCGAGATTCGACAAGGGTTCGTCGAACAAGAAGGCCGTGGACGAGCGCACGATGGCCCGCCCGATCGCCACCTTGCTGGCGATTTCCTGCTTGGGCATGCCGGCGATCTTCAGGCCGAAGCCGATATTGTCACACACGCTCATATGCGGATAGAGCGCGTAGGACTGGAAGACCATGGCAATGCGACGGTCCGCCGGCGCGAGCCGGGAGACATCCGTGCCGTCGATCAGCACGCGGCCGTCCGACAGCTGCTCCAGGCCGGTGATCAGCCGGAGCACCGACGACTTTCCGCAGCCCGACGGGCCGACGAACACCACGAGCTCGCCGTCCTTCACCTCCAGGCTGACGTCGGAGACGATCTGATGGGACCCATATTTCTTGCTGACACGGTCGAACTGAATGCTTCCCATGGTCACCTCCTGATGGCTCACACCGAAAGTCATTGAAAATGGCTCTTGGTTCCGTCTCACAATTTTCGACAAGCCTTTGATTTTGCATCGAAAATCGTGAGGCGCTCAAGTCGCGTATGCATCAGCATCTTCGCGACTTGGTATCCGATCTAGACGAGGCTGCTGCGGCCGCGCTTTTCGGTCTCATAGGCAGCCTTGAGATGGGCCTGCGTGAAGGTCTTGGCATGAGCGGCGAGGTCGTCGCCGTCGTCCCACAGGTCACGCCAGATGCCGAGAATACCTTCGAGAGGCTGGCCGACGACCCGGGAGGAGAAGGATTCGAAGGTGATCGGTCCCTGGTAATTGGCCTTGGCGAGGGCGCGGAAGATCATCTTGAAATCGATCGACCCCGTCCCGAGATAGCCTCGATTTGAATCGCCGGTGTGGAAATAGCCGAGCAGCGGTCCGGTCTCGACGATGGCGGCGGCGACGTCGGCCTCCTCGATGTTCATGTGGTAGCAGTCGAGATGGACCTTCACATTCGGGGCGCCGATGCGCTTGCACATCTCGACCGCCTGCGCCGCCGTGTTGAGGACGTTGCTCTCATAGCGGTTGACCACCTCCAGCCCGAGGGTGATATCGCTCTTGGCCGCCTGCTCGGCGACGCGCTGCAGGACCTCAACGGCGCGGGCGACACCATCCTTTGTGGGAGGCACGGCATATTTCTGGAACGCCGAATAGATGATCCCGCAGATATGCGTGCCCTTCAGGTCTCGGGCGATGGAGACGATGTCGAGAAGGCGCCGTTCGCCGCGCTTGGCCATCTCGGGGTCGCCATTCGAGATATCGGTGGTGGCATCGAGGCCGAGGGAGAAGGTGATGCCGATATTGGCTTTCTCGAGTTCGCGCCGCGTGAAATCCACGTCGAATACGCTTGGATCGAGAGCCGGCGCTTCGATGATGTCATAGCCCAGTTCCGCCGTCTTCCCGATGGCGCGAGCGCACTGTTCGTGGCTCCAGCCGGGTGTCCAGACAAAGGCGTGCAGTCCCAGTTTATTGTTCACGATGCTGGTCTTTCTTTCAGCGGAGGTTGATGGTTTCAGTGGAAGATGATGCCGCCGCAGACGTTGAGCGCCTGCCCGGTGATGAAGGATGCATCATCGGATGCGAAAAAGGCGACGGAGCCGACGACATCCTCAGGATATCCCAGGCGCCCGAGCGTGGTCTTCTCGATGACTTTCTTGAGCGACTCTTCGTCCCGATAATTGTTGCGGCCCATGTCGATGTCGATGATGCCGGGGCAGACCGCATTGACGGTGATGCCGTCGAGGCCGACCTCCATGGCCAGGATATGGGTGAAGCTGATCACCGCGGCCTTGCAGGAATAGTAACGCGCCCCGGCCTTGCGCTGCCGGAAATGGCCAAGCAGGGCCTTGGTCACCATGAAGGTGCCCTTGGTGTTGACGTCGTACATGCGGTCCCACGCGTCAGGCTCGATATCCTCGACCTTGTGGACCGACAGGACACCCGCATTGTTGACCAGGACATCGATGGTGCCGCATGTCACCAGCAGGTGAACCCGCCGTCGGCCACCACCGTGGTTCCCGTCATCAGGCTGGAAGCATCACAGGCCAGGAAATGCACCACCGATGCGATCTCGTCCGGCTTGCCGAGGCGATGCATCGGCGTGTCGCGCAGCCAGACATCGATCATGCCGTCATTGTCGTGCCGGTACGTTGTCATCGCCGTCTCGATATAGGTCGGCGCCACCGCATTGACCCGTACGCCACGATCGGCCCATTCCGCAGCCAGAGACGAGGTCATCTGGTGTACCGCGGCCTTGGCCGCATTGTAGTAGGTCTGCTTTTGAGGGCGGTTCGAAATCAGGCCGGACATCGAGCCGATATTCACGATAGCCCCCCGCCCCGCCTTGAGCATGTGGCGGCCGAACGCGCGATTGCACCAGAAAACGCCATTGTAGTTCACATCGTTCACGAGCAGCCAGTGCTCGTCGGTCACATCCTCGGCCGCCGTTCCCGAACGGGCAATGCCCGCATTGGCAACGAGGATGTCGACCCGGCCATGGTCCCGCACAATGCCGCCGGCCAGGGCATCAACCTCGGCGGGCTTGGTCACGTCGACCTGGCGCACATCGACTTCATAGCCCCTGCGCGCCAGTTCCGCCTGCCCTTCGGCGGCGATCGACAGGTCGATGTCCGCGATGACGACTTTTGCGCCATTTTCCAACAGAGCTTCGGCGCAACTCAGGCCAATGCCACGCCCCCCGCCGGTGACGACGGCAACCCGGCCGTCAAGACGGAACTTGCGCACATACATGGGATCCTCCCGTTTGCGGATATTATGGCAATGCAGGTCGAGCCCGCTCTTATTCGGCACGCCGATCGAGGAAGGGATGGCGTCCGGGCTGGGCGAATTTGGTGCGGCGGATATCGAGAAGCCTCTCGATCTGCTCGGCGTTGAATTCCTTCGCGCCGCCATAATGGGAAGCGAGGTAGACGACCTTGGCGTAATAATCGAGCGCTTCCATCTTGAAATAGGCACTGGTGAGATCGTGCCCGTAGGACAGCGCGCCATGGTTTTCCAGGAGCAGGGCGTCATATCGGTCGAGATAAGGAGCGATCGCATCGGACAATTCGCTCGTCGAGGGCAGCGCATAGGGCGTCAGAGGCACCTCGCCGAGGAACATGGTGGATTCGGGCATGATCTGCTGCGTGATCGGCTTGCCGCAGATGGCGTGAACGGTGGCATAGAGGGGATGGGCGTGCACGACGGCCCGGACATCAGGACGACGGTCGTAGACGCAGAGATGCATCTTAATTTCGGTCGAGGGACGAAAACCCCTGTCTTCGAGAAGAGCGCCCTGCCGGTCGATCCGGCAGATCATGTCAGGCGTCATGAACCCCTTGGAGACGCTGGTCGGGGTGCACAGCAAGGTGCCGTCATCCAGGAGAACCGAGAAGTTGCCGTCATTGGCGGCGCCCATCTCGCGCGCATAAGCGCGCCGCCCGATTTCACAGATATATTCGCGCAATCGCAGATCGTCTTGCATGCCGGGCACCTCATTGGTCGCCCCAAGTTTTCGTATATTCGGTCAAAAAGTCAATAATTCAGACATTATATTTTCTGTATTTGCCCGATTATATCCATTACACGATCAGCTTCACCTCGTTCCTTTCGAACAATTCGCGCCATTCCGGCGATGGCTCCCGGTCCGTGACCACGAAATCGATGGGTCCGAAGCCGCAAATGCTGATCAGGGCCGTCTTGTCGAATTTCTCGCTGTCGACGAGGAGGCAAACCCGTTGTGCGCTCTCGATGAAGGCGCGCTTCACGTCCGCATCGGCCATGTTCGCCTCCATGAGACCGCCGGTCAGCGAGATTGCCTTGCAACTGATCAGGGCGACATCCGCATTGAACTGGGCGATGGTCTGGCCGGCCAGCGGGCCGACGAAGGTCATCGAGCGGCGCCGCAATTCTCCACCGACCGACATGATCGTGTAGGGGGGCAGGCTGGGGTCCGACAGGATGCGTACGGAATTGGTAATGAGGGTCAAATCCCGCCGGTTGCCAATCGCTCTCAAAGTCTCATAGGCCGTCGAGGACGAATCCATCATCACCGCGTCGCCGTCCCTGACGAGCGTCGATGCCTTCCCGGCGATCGAGCGCTTGGCTTCGATATTGATGAGATTCCGTGTCCGATAAGGCAGGTCTTCGGCTTCGCCCTGGAGTGCGATCGCGCCCCCATGCGTCCGGCTGAGGAGGCCCTCTTTTTCGAGCTTGTTGAGATCGCGCCGTATGGTCTCTTCGGTGACCCCCAGTTCCTGGCTGAGTTCGGCCACCACAACGCTGCGGTCGCGGGTGACAAGGTCGAGTATCCTGGTTTTTCGCTCAACCGCCAACATGCATCACCGGATCACCTGACCAAATATCGGAACGTTTCAGACAAGATCGCGAATGTCCGCGGACTGTTCAACCAGAGCCCGCCCTTCTTCCAATGATTTTATCTGGCCCAGGCCAAGGAGCTGAACCAAGGCATTGCCGCAGGAACTCGCTTCGGCTGGACCGATCCGCACAGTCTTTCCGGCACGGGCAGCGATCCTGTCGCACAGAACTGCATCCCGCACGCCACCGCCACACAAAGTGAGGCTCGACAGCGGACGGCCCGTCAGATTCTCGATCGTCTTGACCGCAGAACCGATTTCTGCGGCCAGGCCATTATAGACGGCCAGCGCCAGGCCTCCGAGGTCGTAGGGAGGAAAGATGCCGTTCCGCGCACATGATCGGCGGATCGCCTCGATGATGTCCGGGGGATTGAAGAAGAGCGGATCGGATGGATCGATGGCGGGCGTATCATCCAGGGCACCGGCTCTCGTGACTTCATCGGCGATCCCGGCAAACGTCACCGGCCGGCCGTGGCGCTGCTGCCAGGCAGCCCGCAATTTCTGGATGAGATGCAGGCCGTTCAGGCTCTTGACCAGGAAGGTACGGCCGAGAATGCCGCCCTCATTCCCGAAGCCTGCGGCCCGCACACCATCATCGAGATCGGGCACACGCCGCTCCAGGCCGATCAGGGACCATGATCCGCAGATCACGAAGCCGCCGCCATCGGTTAGATCGAGCGCCGCTACCGCGCTGGCCGTATCATGGGCCGCGACCGAGATCACCGGAACCGGCCCCAATCCCAGCCTGTCGGCAAGTTCACCGCGCAGCGTGCCATAGACCTCGGCAGGGCGAATGATGGGCTGCAGTAGCTGCCGCGGCAGACCGAGCCTTTGGCAAAGCTCGGTACTCCAATCTTCCGTACGGGCATCGACGAGCCCGGACGTGCGCGCCAGGCTCAGTTCGGACCGCAGGTTCCCGGTCAGATGGTAATTGACGACATCGGCCATCATCAGAAGGCCGCGGCTCTTTGCCAGTTCATCGGGGCCATGCCGAGCTTGGTCGAAAAGCTGGCAAATCGTATTGACAGGCAGGTCCTGCGCGCCCGAGATCGCGTAGAGCTCTTCCGGGGCGAGCGGCAAGGCGTCCCGTCCGCGCTGCGAGCGCGGATGGCGGTAGTGATAGGGCTCTCCTACCAGCCCGCCGGCATGATCCAGCAACGCATAGTCCAGGCCCCAGCTATCCACGCCGATGGAATCGAGCGAACCGACCTCGGCCCTGCACCGGCGCAGACTCTCCTCGATCTCATCGAAAAGGCAAGGGAGGGACCAATGAGGGCCGTCGTCCCTTTCGACTGCATAGCCGTCGAAGCGGTGAATTTCGTCGAGCCGTAGCTGGCGGTTCTCAAACGTGGCCAGCATCGCACGGCCGCTGCCAGCTCCAAGGTCAAGTACGAGACAACGCGTCATCGCCTCTTTCCGATTTCCGACCTTCCACGAGAAACAACATTATCGGGCAAACTCGACAGGTCGATTGTTGTCAAAAGTCCGAATTTGACATTAGAGCCCAACGCAGCCGACCAGCAACCGACAATTGCCGATTAGGCGGGATGATTGGGAGGTCCTTTTGATCGGAGGGAGAGCTTCTTCTCTTTCGCATCGTGACCCAACCAGGACGGAGGTGACCTCTAGCCATCGCGGACCGGCTCATCCAGCGGACGATGCCATGGCCGGCCACCAGGTGTGGGAACGGCCCGCTGGTGCATTCTGAGGCGGAGCGGCAACTCAATCGCTCGCTGAAAGTACGTCATAGCTGCGCTGGCAATCCTGAATCACGCCCATGTTCTCGACGGTCCAGTCGAACAGGATGGCGAATGGGCCCTGCAATGATTGGCCCAGCGGTGTCAGCGCATACTCGACGCCGAGCACGCGGCCAGCCAACACTCGACGGGTCACCATGCCATTGCGCTCCAGTTTGCGCAGTGTCTGAGTCAGCACGCGCTGCGTGACCCCATCGAGACGGCGCTTGATCGCATTGAAGCGACGTGGCTCCCGCAGCACCGCCAGCACCATCATCGACCATTTGTCGGCGATCTGATCGAGGATCACGCGGCTCGGGCAGTCGGCACGGTAGATCGGATCGGTGTCATCCATCGGTATCCTCCGGCATCCCTGGGATGCTTCAGGTGCGTAATTGACGCTAGGTATCCAATGAATACCATATGATCAAACGCGTGAAAGTCCAACGCCCGGTATTCCCCGAAACAAAGAGAAGTAGATATGACAGACGCAGACTTCCGCAAGCTCCGCATTTCCCAGGCGGATGGCGTCGCGACGATCACGATCGACAATCCGCCGGTCAACGTCCTCGATGTGACTTTGATGGGCGAAATCCGCCGCCTGCTCCTGTCATTGCGCAACGATCCAAATACGCGCGTGCTGGTTTTCCAGAGCGCCGATCCAGAGTTCTTCATCGCCCATGTCGACATGACATTGATCGACGAACCGCATGCCTTCGACGAGCTCGTGCGCGATGCTCCTGACGGGCTCAACCCATTCCAGGCGTTCGGCGAACTCCTGCGGGAGCAGCCGCAGGTGACCATCGTCAAGCTCGCCGGGCTGGCCCGAGGCGGCGGCGCAGAGTTCGTTGCGGCAGCCGACATGGCGTTCGCCGCCCAGGACCGAGCAGGGCTCGCGCAGTGCGAGGCGTTGATGGGCATCACCCCGGGGGGCGGCGCCACCCAATATCTATCCAGTCGGATGACGCGCGGTCGCGCTCTCGAGGTGATCTTAGGCGGCGATCTCACCGATGCCGCGACGGCGGAGCGCTACGGATGGATCAACCGAGCCTTGCCGGCGGCAGAGCTTGACGATTTCGTCGATCGGCTGGCGCGCAACATCGCCGCGTTGCCCGAAGGCGTCATCGCCGCCGCCAAGCAAGCCGTGCCGGTGACAGACCTGCAAGAAGGCTTTCGCCGTGAGCATGACGCCTGGGCCGGACTTTTCGAACGCCCCGCAGCCGAAAAGCTGATCCGGGGCGGCCTGAGGGCCGGCGCACAGACCAAGGACGGCGAGCGCAATCTCGAAGGCTTGCTCCGCGCCCTGGCCATCTGACCTGCGCCGCTACGATCTGCGCTGATCCTTGGTCAGACTGAATGCCTGCCCTCATCGCTCCGCCAAAACGACCTTATCATACCAGAGCGCGATCGAGATGCACGTAACCGCCATCGACGAAGAGCCATTGGCCCGTGGTATGGCTGGAGGCATCGGACAGGAGGAAAACCACCGTATTGGCGATTTCCTCGGCCGTCGTCATGCGCTTGCCGAGCGGGATACGGTGCGTGATGTCCTGCAACCGCGCTTGCGGATCCTCAAAAGTGTTCAACCAACGCTCATAAAGCGGCGTCATCACCTCGGCGGGGATGACGGCATTGACGCGAATGCCGTCCTCTCGGAACG
This sequence comes from Labrys sp. HAY1-8F, assembly GCF_056754975.1. Classification (NCBI taxonomy): domain Bacteria; kingdom Pseudomonadati; phylum Pseudomonadota; class Alphaproteobacteria; order Hyphomicrobiales; family Xanthobacteraceae; genus Labrys; species Labrys sp. HAY1-8F. The sequence continues at coordinate 949,948 of NZ_JBPGWZ010000001.1, forward strand.
CCGCCGCCCATTCGCGGGTGAGCGCCAGTTGCGCGCCTTTCGCGGCCGTGTAGCCGCTCGTATTGCCCTGCCCCGTCAACGCCGTCTTCGAGGAAATATTGACGATCGAGCCTTTCGAAAGCCGCAATGCAGGTAGGCAGTGATGGGCAAGGGTATAGTAGTGGATGAGATTGCGCTCCAGCGACGCACGGAAATCGGCCGGCCCCGCCTCCAGGCCAACACCGTCGTTTGCACCGGCATTATTGACCAAGCCATCAATTTTACCGAAGGCCTTGTAGGCCTCCGCGACGGCCATTTCGCAGGCCTGGTCTTGCGTCAGATCGGCCCTCACGAACAGGGCCGCGGGTGAAGCCTCGCGGAGGCGCCTTTCGAAATCAGCGTCCAGCGGGCTGCGCCCGAAAATGACGGGAATCGCGCCCTCTGCCGCAAGCCCCAGCGTAATCGCCCCACCGATCCCGGCGCCACCGCCGGTCACGATGAAGACTTTGTCTTTCAGACCAAGATCCATTCGTCTCTCCTCAACCGCGAAAGCGGAAATCTGAAAGGGTCTGTTCCTTCATCTCGATCGAGAACCCCGGTTCGGACGGCGGCATATAGGCAGCTCCCTGGATGATGCAGGGATCCTTGAAATGCTCGTGGAGGTGGTCGACGAACTCGATCACCCGCCCGTCCCGCGAACCGGAGACGACGAGATAGTCGATCATCGACAGATGCTGCACATATTCGCACAGGCCGACGCCGCCGGCATGAGGGCAGACGAGAAGCTTGTATTTCGCTGCCATGAGCAGCACGGCGAGAACCTCGTTGATGCCGCCGATGCGGCAGGCGTCGATCTGCACGACATCGATGGCGCCGCGCATGATGAACTGCTTGAACATGACGCGGTTCTGGCACATCTCGCCGGTCGCGACCTGTACCGGCGCCACGGCTTCCCGGATCCTGCGATGCCCCTCGACATCGTCGGGACTGGTGGGCTCTTCGATGAACCAAGGCTTGACGAAGCTGAGCTTCTTCACCCAGTCGATCGCCTGGTCGACTTCCCAGACCTGATTGGCGTCGATCATCAGCTTGACATTGGGGCCGACGGCTTCGCGTGCGATGCTCAGGCGGCGAATATCGTCTTCGAGATCGCGCCCGACCTTCAACTTGATGTGGTTGAAGCCGGCCTCGACAGCCTCCCTGGCAAGGCGGCGCAGCTTCTCGTCGCTGTAACCGAGCCAGCCGGCAGATGTCGTATAGCAGGGATAGCCTTCCTGCTGCAGCGTCTGGAGGCGCTCGGCCTTGCCCTGCTCCAGCCCACGCAGGAGGTCGATCGCCTCCTCGGGCGTGATGCAGTCCGTGATGTAGCGAAAGTCGATGCAGCGTACGAACTCTTCCGGCGTCATGTCCGCGACGAGCCGCCAGACGGGCTTCTTCTCGATCTTCGCCCAAAGATCCCAGACCGCATTGACCACGGCACCGGTGGCAAGGTGGATCGCACCCTTGTCCGGACCGATCCAGCGCAACTGGCTGTCGGAGGTCATGTGACGCCAGAAGGCGCCCATGTCCTTGGTGACCACGTCCATGTCGAGCCCCACGACGAGATGCCGAAGCGCCTCGATGGCCGCGCAGCAGATTTCATTGCCGCGACCGATGGTGAAGGTAAGGCCGTGCCCCGCGAGCCCGCCCGTATCCGTTTCCAGGATCACATAGGCAGCCGAATAATCGGGATCGGGATTCATCGCATCCGAACCGTCGAGATGCTGCGAGGTCGGAAAGCGCAGATCGAGGACCTGCATGCCGGTGATGATGGTCATGAAAACTATTCCTTGGAAGATCAGGCCGCGACGATGCGCTATTTCCGTTCGCCCAAGCCCTCGATGCCCCGTGAAACGGTTTGGCCGGGCTGCAGATAGACGGGCGGTTGCTGACCAAGACCGACGCCCGGCGGCATGCCGGTCGAGATAATGTCACCCATCTGCAGGCGCAGGAAGCGGGAACGACAGGAAATCATGTAACGGACGGGGAAGATCATGGTCTTGGCTCTGCCTTGAGCAGATTGAAGCGGGGCGATGCTTCGGCGCACCGCCCCGTAATGGAGGGAGCCATACTCAATCGTAGAGGACCGCCTTGATTTCCGGCTGATCGATGTTGCTCTTGTCGTAATAGTAGAAACCGGTATCGATCTTCGGTGGCAATGTCTCGCCCTTGAGGGCCTTGACCGCCGCCTCTACCGTCCTGTAGCCGATGCCGACCGGATTCTGAGTGATGGCACCAGCCATCACGCCGTCGCGTATGGCCTTGATCTGGGCAGCGCCGGAATCATAACCGATAACCACGAGCTTCCTGCCCGCTTCGCTCACGCCATTGACCACGCCGATGGCCGAGCCTTCGTTCGAACCGAAAATTCCCTTGAGATCGGGATTGGCCTGCAGGATCGACTTGGTGATCTCGGTCGATTTGAGCTGGTCGCCGTCGCCATACTGAATGGAGACGATCTCGATCTTGGGGTAGGCTTCCTTGATGCGGTTGACGAAACCGTCACGCCGGTCGATGCCGGTCCGGCTGGTCTGATCGTGCACCACCAGCGCGATCTTGCCTTCATTGCCGATGAGCGCGGCCATCTTGTCGGCGGCCAGCGCCGCTGCAGCCTGGTTGTCCGTGGCGGCAGTGCTGAGCGGAATCGGGCTGTCGACGCCGGAGTCGAAGGCGATCACCGGGATTTTGGCATCCGCTGCCTGCTGCAAGAGTGGCACAGCGGCCTGACTGTCGAGTGCAGCAAAGCCGATCGCTGACGGTTTGCGCGAGAGGGCGGCGGCGAGCATGTCGATCTGCTTGTCGACCTGGGTTTCCGATTCCGGCCCTTCGAACGTCACCTTGACGTTGAAATCCTTGGCCGCCTTGTCGGCACCGGCCTTGACGGCCTGCCAGAACTGATGCTGGAAGCCCTTCGAAATCAACGCGACATAAGGCTGGTCGGCAGCCTGGGCCGCGGGAGCCAAGCCGGCAAGCGCCAATGCGGCGGCCGCTCCGAGCATCATACGTCTGGTGATCATGGACGTCTCCTTCCTAGGTTATGAGGGTCTTGAGCTTTTCACTCTTTGGTCCGGCACGCGCCCGCGCGCCTATTGCCGACGCTGGCGCAGCATGTCGAAGAAAACGGCGAGGATGATGATCGAGCCGGTGGCGACGAACTGCCATTCCTGCGGCACCGACATGATGCGCAAGCCATTGGACAGGACGCTGGTGATCAAGGCTCCGATGAGCGTCCCCAGAATGGTGCCCCGCCCGCCGCTGAGCGAGGTACCACCGATGACGACGGCCGCGATGGCATCGAGTTCGTAGCCCTGGCCGAGTGCCGGCTGGGCCGAGTTGAGACGCGAGGAAAGCAGAATGCCGGCAATGCCGCAGATACCGCCCGCAAGGGCATAGATGGCGATCTTCCAGGCGTCGACATTGACACCCGACAGGCGCACGGCCTCCTCGTTGGATCCCAATGCGAAGGTAAAGCGGCCGAGGATGGTGCGGCCAAGGATGAAGCTAGTGACGATCGCCACTGCGAACAGCACCAGCACGCCATTGGGCAGCGGCAAGCCTGGAACGACATCCCCGACCAGCGAACCCAGCGAGATCTTGCTGTAGCCCGGCGTCGAGTTGAAATAGATCGGCTTGGTTCCCGAAATCAGCAGGGCAGCTCCCTTGAGCACCAGCATCATGCCGAGCGTTGCGATGAAAGGCGGGATCTTCAGCTTGGCGACGAGCGTCCCAGAAAAAATGCCTACCGCCGCGCCTGCCAGGATCGTGCCGATCACGCCCACGGCCAGCGGCATCTGCCCCCATGTGAGGATCACGCCGGCAATGACGGCGCAAAAGGACATCAGCGTGCCGATCGACAGATCGATGCCACCGGTGATGATCACCAGGGTAGCGGCGATGGCCAGCACGCCATTCACCGTGGTCTGCTGCAGGATGGCAACGAAATTCGACGATTGCAGGAAGCTGTCGGGTCGCAATATCCCGAAAACCGCCACGAGCGCGATCAGGCTCGCGAAAGCCAGCAATTTTTGCTGCGCGTCGGCGAAGCGCTTGGAAGTAGGCGCGCCGGCTGCTGTCGTACTGCTCATCAATGTCCTCCCCGATGGTCGCCTTGCGCTATTTCGGCCGCCACGCCGCCATGGCGTTGGGTTGCCAAGCGCATGATTTCTTCCTGCGAGGCGCCTCCCGGCAGCATGCCGGTCAAGCGGCCCTCGCACATCACCGCGATGCGGTGACTCAGCCGAACCACCTCCGGCAATTCGGAGGAGATCACGATGATCGCCTTTCCCTCCGCCGCGAGGGCGTTGAGCAGTTTGTAGATCTCGCTCTTGGCGCCGATATCGATGCCCCGCGTCGGCTCGTCGAAAATGAGGAGGTCGCAGTCACGCAGCAGCCATTTGGCGATGACGACCTTCTGCTGATTGCCGCCTGACAGCAGGCGCACGGTCTGGCGGTCCGACGGCGTCTTGATGGCGAGACTCGCCATGTAGTCCACCGTCACCTGGCGCATCGCCCCTTCCCTGAGCATGCCTCCCGCAGTGATGAAGCGCCTCATGCTGGCAAGGACGACGTTGTTTCGCACGTCCATGCCGAGGGCGAGGCCAAAACGCTTTCGATCTTCCGACAGATAACCGATGCCGGCCCTCACGGCGTCTTGCGGCGTGTGGATGGAGACTTTACGCCCATGCATGAAGATCTCGCCGGCCTCGCGGCGGTCTGCTCCGAAAATAGCACGCGCAACCTCGGTGCGGCCGGCTCCCATCAACCCGGCGAAGCCGAGGATCTCCCCTTTCCTGATCGCGAAGCTGACGTCCCGGATTTCGCGCCCGCGCCGCAGCCCCACCACCTTGAGCACATCCGGCGCGGCGCCGAGGTCGGGGAAAACGGGTGTTTCGTCCTGCAGCGTACGGCCAACCATCATGGAGATGATGGTTTCAAGCGGCGTTGTCGCCGCTGGCACGGTGGCGACATATTCCCCGTCGCGCATCACCGTGACCTTGTCGGCAATTCGCTTGATCTCGTCCATCTTGTGGGAAATGTAGACGATGGCGACACCGTCTGCCTTCAGCCTGGCAATGATGGCGAACAACTCGGCGATCTCGGCATCATTGAGTGCCGCCGTCGGCTCATCCATGATCAGGATGCGCGAATTGAAGGACAGCGCCTTGGCGATTTCCACCATCTGCTGGCGCGCGACCGTCAAGCTGCCGACCGGCGTGCGCGGATCGAGTTGCAGATTCATTTCCGCGAAGATCGTTGCCGCCTGCGCATTTAGCTTGGCTTCGTCCAGCAGCAGGCCGGCTGCCTTGCGCGGCTCGCGACCGATGAAGATGTTCTGGGCGGCGGTCAGGTCATTCATCAGGTTGAGTTCCTGGTGAATGATGCAGATGCCCAGGGTCTGCGCCTGTTTGGGCGAGGTTATGGTGACCGGCCTGCCATCGAGCAGGATCTCGCCCGCATCCGGCGTGTAGATGCCGGAAAGGATCTTCATCAGGGTCGATTTGCCGGCCCCGTTCTCGCCCATCAACGCATGGACCTCGCCGCGCATGAGCTCCAGCCGCGCTTGACGAAGGGCATGCACACCGGGGAACGTCTTCTCAATTGCCGTCATCGAGACGATTGCGTTCATGACCTCCGGTCCATGTGGCTTGCGCAAAAAATGAGAGGCGATACAGCTACGCACGAGTCTACCTGCCGAGGATCGAGATCCCGGCTCCAGTACTTTGGCTTTACTTGCGAGATCGGCTCGAACGAGATCCAAGCCCCGTTGCTGACGGAGACCGATGGGCGCTCGATCCGCCCCTCACCCGCTCACGCTTTCCTCAGATCGTGACGCCGCCATCGACGAGAACGGCTTGACCGGTGACGAAACGCGATTCATCGGAGAGGAGAAAGACGACCATCGGCGCTATGTCGCCGACTGCTGCAAGGCGGCCCATCGGCTGGCGGGCAATGAAGTCCTTTTCGGCCTGAACGGGATCGGCGGCAGTGGCGATACGCTCGCGCAGCGACGGCGTATCGACCGTGCCGGGGCAGAGGGCGTTGCATCGCAGCCGCCGGGACGCATAATCGGCGGCAATACTCTTGGTGAAGCCGATGACGGCAGCTTTCGTCGCCCCATAGACGAAGCGATTTGGGAAACCTTTGATGGATGACGCCATCGAGGCCATGTTGAGAATCGCGGCTGTGCCTGTTTGATTGGCCCGGTCCAGCAGCCCTGGCAGCAAGGCTCTCGTCACCCGATATGCCGACTTTACGTTGAGGTCGAAAGAAAAGTCCCAGTCCTCTTCCTCGCAATCGAGGATGGTTCCGTTGTGGACGAAACCGACACAGTTGAAGATCGCATCGAAAGGGGTCTGGGCCGAAGCAAAGGCGGAGACGGCCGTTCCGTCGCGAACATCGAGAGGCAGTGTTTCGATGCGGCTGTCTTCGGCGGAAAGCGTTCGCAGGCCTTCGATATTGACGTCGGTTGCCACCACCTCGGCGCCTTCGCGGGCACAAGCCAATGCACTGGCTCGGCCAATGCCCTGCGCGGCGGCGGAAATGAAAATACGCTTACCTTCCAAACGCATGGGCCTATCCATCCTCCCTGAGCCTGTGACTTCGACCACAATGCTTCTGCATGATAATCTGCCTGCACGCTTCTTATACGAACAATACGTTCATATGTAAACCGAGAACGATGGCAAAAAGAGAAAAGACGATGGCGACGCCACTCAAGGCCGATATGGAGAGCGAGGATCGCTACCGCGCTCCGGCTCTCGACAAGGGTTTGGATATTCTGGAACTCTTATCCGAGCAGCCCGGCGGGCTCACCCGCGCGGAGATCGTCAAGGCCATGGGCCGCAGTCCCGGCGAAGTCTATCGCATGGTCGAACGGCTCGTGGCGCGCAACTATGTCAGCCGCTCCCTCGAGGGAGACCGCTATGCGCTGACGATGAAGCTATTCTCGCTGGCGCATCGGCATCCGCCGTTGCGGCGGCTTGTCGCCCCCGCCCAGCCGCTGATGGATGCATTCGCTCGCGAAACGCGCCAGTCCTGCCATCTCGTCGTGCAGGAGGCAGATGCGGCTGTCGTCGTCGCACACGCAAGCTGTCCGGGAAATTGGGAGTTCGGACTGCGGATCGGCGCGCCGATCGATCTTGTCGCCACGAGTTCCGGTCAAACGCTCCTTGCTTTTGCGAGCCCGGCCATGATGGAGGACCTCCTTGCTCGATGGGACGATCCCGATAAGCAGAAGTCCTTCCAGGCGATCAAATCTCACCTCGCCGAATACCGGCAGCAAGGCCATCGCATCGGGGACAGCCAGGAGGTTCGGGGCATCGAAGATGTCAGCGTGCCAATTCTGTCGCCGGAGCGCCATGCGGTCGCTGTCTTGACCTGCCCCTTCGTGCATCGTCTGGATTCGGTCGAGGGCGGGATTGACGATGCTCTTCGGCTCTTGAAGGAGGTCGCCGACAAATTATCCTTTTTATAGTCGAGAGACTGGCCAGCACATCGCGCTCGGCCCGGAGGTGGGGCTCGCTGTCGTTGTCGGAAACAGGCCGTAGATCGCCCTCTTCGGCGCTCAATGCCTCAGGCGCGAAATGCTTCGTCAGACAACAGGCAGCGGAGATAAGAAAACGCTCAAATCACCACTCCACGGGGCCGCGTGTGTGATCGGCATGGCTGCCGGTGTGCGCGGCCGCTGTAAGATCTTCCGGATGAACAAGGCAGCCGGGAGGTTGCCTGCCCTTCTCGATGTGGGCGAAGAACGCCCGCTTAAGATTGTACGGATCGCCGAGGGAGCAGGCCGCACGATCGCGTGCGGCCGCCAGACGCTTCAGCTTTCCACCGAACTCGCCCCCAGTTCTGGATCAATAAGGCGCATCCGGAAAGTAATATTCCGCGGCGTTGTCTTTGGTGATGAGCGGACTGGACAGAACATAGCGGCCGCTGATCGGTGCCTGAGTCGCATATTTCATCGTGACCAGTTCGATGGCGGGGATGATCAGGGTCGGCGGATAGAAAATATCGGCATCGACCATGTCGTGCCCATCCATGACGAGCTTGATCACCTTGTTCATGCCGGAACCTCCCAGTACTGCGACGTTTTTTCGGCCCGACTGCTTGATGGCCTCGATGGCGCCGAGAGCGGCGTCGTCATCGCCTGTCCAGACACCGTCGATCTCGGGGAAGCGCTGCAGATAGTCCTGCATCACTTCAAAGCCCTTGTCGGGATTCCAATTGGCGTATTGCATGTCGAGGACCTTGATGTTGGTCCCCTTCAACGCTTCGTTGAAGGCCTCGATCCGAATGTTGTCGATAGCGGTGGGAATGCCGCGCATGACGACGATCTTGCCGCCATTCGGAAACTTCTTCTTGAAGTACTCGGCAGCCGTGCGCCCATAAGAGGGATTGTCGCCCCCGACATAGACGTCCTCGATCCCTTCCTGGGACAGACCTCGGTCGACCGTTGCGATGAAGACCCCTTTGGCCTTCGCTGCCTTGACCGGTTCGGTGAGCGGGTCGGACTCAAAAGGCAGGATCACCAGGGCCTTGATGCCACGGGCGAGCATGTCCTCGACGTCGTTGACCTGCTGTGTCGCGCTCGATGACGTGGTGAGGACGAAGTCAACGTCTGGAAAGGCCGCTTTCATGCGCTCGATCGTGCGCTTGGTGTGATAGTTGAGCCCCCCAGTCCAGCCATGGGTGGCCGCGGGGATAGAGATACCGATCGTGGTTTCGGCGGCCGCCGCTGGCGCTGTCCATCCCGCCAGGAGCATGGCTCCCGCTGCCACGACCGATTTCAATCTGCCGAACATAGTTTCCTCCCTCTTTGATTGGTGTTCTGACGCCGTCAACCCTGTGAGCGATCGCGTTGGAGCAAGACGGCGATGATGATGATGGCGCCCTGGAAAGCCCCGTTCAGATAGGGGCTGACCAGACCGCTCAAATTGAGGATGTTGCTGATGAAGCCGAGGATCAGAACGCCGGCCACGGTTCCCCAGATGCGGCCAAATCCACCGCTCAGACGGGTCCCGCCGATGATGACGGCCGCAATCGCCTCCAGTTCCCACATCAGGCCCGTAGACGGCGTGGTCGTGCCGAGGCGCGGGATGTAGATCGCCGTTGCAACCGCGACGGTCAGTCCCTGCACGACATAGGTCAGTATGCGAACCCGATCCACGGGAATGGCCGAGTAGACCGCGACTGAACGGCTGGAGCCGATGGCCGCAACGTGCCGGCCGAAGCGCGTGCGCCGAAGTACGACTTCGCCGACGATTGCCATCAGGGCGAACACGATGATCGGCACGGAAATGCCGGCGATCTCGCCGTAGTAGATCGGGCGCGACGCCGTCCGCAGCGAGAAATCCAGCGCTATCGAGCCGCCATCCGACAGCCAGGTCAGGATGGAGCGAAAAATACCCATGGCGCCCAGGGTCACGATGAAGGCTTCGACACGTCCCTTCACGATCATGACGCCGTTGAGCAATCCGGCGCAGCCCCCCAGGAAGAGCGCGCAGGCAATGCCGGCCGCCACCAGGCCCCAATCGCTCCCGAGCCATGGCAGCCCGTGATTCATGAACATGATCGTCAAGCCGGCCACGAGGCCGGAAAGGGAGCCCACCGACAAATCGAGACCGCCGGCGGTGATCACGAATGTCGCTCCTATCGCGATGATGCCGATCAAGGCACTGCGCGTCAGCACATTCGATAGATTCTCGGCCCCGAGAAAACTGCCGCTCATGGAGGCGCCCACGATCAGGAGGAGCGCGAGGGCCAGCAATGGTCCCGCCGCTTCCAGCAGGCGCCGAGGCGACCAAACGAGCGCGCCGGAACCCGAGGCGCTGGCCTTTGCGATATCAGACATTGACTGCTTCCTCCCCAAGTCCCATCGCCAGACGGATGATCTCGTTTTCCTTGACGTCAGCCCCGGCCAGTTCGCCCGCAATGGCGCCCCCGCGCATCACGAGAACCCGATCGGCCAATCCGACGATTTCCTGCATTTCGGAAGAGATGACGACGACGGCTTTACCGGCGTCCGCCAGGTCGGCGATGATCTGGTAGATCTGCTGCTTGGCGCCGATATCGACGCCGCGCGTCGGCTCATCGAACACGATCAGATCGGGATCGGTGGCGAGTGTCTTCGCAATCAGGACCTTTTGCTGATTGCCGCCGCTCAGAGAGCCCGCGGCGATGTTCAAGCTGCCGGCGCGGATGTCGTAGACCCGCACCGCGTCGACGAGATCTTGCTTTTCCGCTCTGAAATCGATCCAGGCTCCGCCATCGATCGCTCCTTTGGTAAGGGCGATGTTCTCTTCCAGTTTCTTGCCGAGCAGCAGCCCCTTGCCTTTTCGATCTTCGGTCAGATAGGCCAGTCTCATGCGCCATGCCTGGCGTGCAGACGGCAGTCTCGAAGGCCTTCCACGGATCTCCAGTGAGCGGCAACTGGCGGAGCGCAGACCCAGAAGGGCTTCGAAGAGCTCGGTTCGTCCGGATCCGATGAGGCCGGATATGCCGAGGATCTCGCCTCGGCGCACCTCGAACGTCGCGTTTCGCACAAGCGTCTTGTCCGAAAGCGCTTCCACCCGCAGGAAGATCTCGACCGTCTTTCGATCGGCCTTCCTCGGATAGATCTCCGCGAGCGGACGGCCGACCATCGCCTCGGCCATTTCCTCTTCAGAGATGCGCTCCGCCGTTTCGATCCGGGCGATCTGCCCGTCGCGCAACACGGCTACCTTGTCGGCGATCTGCTTGACCTCATCGAGGCGATGCGAGGTGAAAATCACCGAACCACCGGAGCTTCGGAATTTGCGAAGCCTGGCAAACAGCTGTGCTGCCTCATCGGCGGACAACACCGCCGTCGGTTCGTCCATGAGTATCAGCCTGGGATCGCGGGCGAAGGCCTTGGCGAGTTCGATCATCTGCCAGGCGGATACCGGCAATTCGCTGAGCCGCGCCCGAGGTGACACCGCCGAGCCGAGTTCGGCCAGGATTGCGGCGGCGGATATCCTCATCGCCTTCACATCGGTAAACAGGCCCCGTGTCAGTTCCCGCCCGAGGAAGATATTCTCCGCAACGGTCAGATGCGGCGCCAGGCAGAACTCCTGATGCACCATCACGATCCCGGCCTGCTCGGCTTCGATGAGCGTTCCAGGCGCCGGACTATCCTTGAACTTAAGAGAACCGGCGCTTGGCGCGGTCAGCCCCGCAACAATGCGCATCAGGGTGGATTTGCCGGCACCGTTTTCTCCGACCAGCGCGAGAACCTCACCGGGCGCGACGGTAAGTGTGATGTCCTTCAACACCTGGACATCGCCATAGGACTTGGCGACCTCCTCCAATCTCAGGAGTGACATTTTCGCTGGTTCCCGCCCTCGGAAATACTTAATGTTTTAATTTATATTTTATCTCTATGAAGCTGTTTTATATTGAAAACCCAGGTAAATCAGAGGGAGCGATCTTCCTGGACCCGCGGCATGCCTCCAGCGCATATGCCTTTTCCCGACCAGTCATCACGTCCTCCCTCAGGCACTTGCGCAAAGAAAATTGCAAACAACAAAAAATGTCAATAAACATTTCTCCATTGGGCGACATTTCGAGAGCCGACCGTGGCGCAGGCCGACGATGGGACCTATGCCGGGCCGCCACGAACCGGGAGTTCGGCTGTCCGGCGCCTGACGGGGCGGCGCGAAAACGGTCATCCCAAAACTGTGATGGACGTTCCTCCAAAAACTCCGCATCAGTCGTTGACAATATGAGATTTTTGCAATGATCATTGCTAAGAAAAGATGGGAGGAACTTCCGTGCTCAGAATCGCTGTGTTGGGTTGCGGGCGCATCGGGCGGATGCATGCTGCGAATATAGCAGCGCACCCTCGGGCAAGGCTTGCAGGTGTCTTCGACGTTTCGAGGGAGGCGGCCATGGAGGTGGGGGCAAGGGAAGCCACCACCGTTTTTGAAACCGACGAAGACGTATTCGCCTCCGAGGGCGTCGATGCGGTGCTCATTGCGAGCTCCACGAGCACGCATGCAGACTATATCGAGAAGGCTGTGGCGGTTGGCAAACCCATCCTGTGCGAGAAGCCGATCGACCTCAGCCTGGAAAGAGTGGATCGCTGCGCCAGGATCATCGGCAAGTCGTCCCTGCCTATCATGCTTGGTTTCGTCAGGCGCTTCGATCCCACGCACAGGGCTACGCGCGCCGCCATCGTGAACGGTGACATCGGCGACCTGCACCAGATCGTCATCACCTCCCGAGACCCGGCAATGGCTCCAGCTGCCTATATGGAGGTTTCGGGCGGCATTTTTCGCGACATGACGATCCATGATTTCGACATGGCCCGCTTCCTGCTGGGGGAGGAACCCGAAACAGTGAGTGCCGTCGGAAGCCGCCTTGTGAACCCGCCGCTGATGGAACGCTGCAATGACTGGGATACCGTATCGGTAGTTCTCACCACGGCATCCGGGAAGCAATGTGTCATCCTGAACTCGCGGCAGGCTGTTTATGGCTACGACCAGCGGGTCGAAGTGTTCGGCAACAAGGGCATGGCGGTCTCGGAGAACCGGAGAACGCATGATTCCGTGCGCTTCGCCGGGGAGTTCACATCCCGTGGAGCGCCATACCTCAATTTCTTCGTCGAGCGATATGCCGAGGCCTTCAACGCCGAGATCGGTGCATTCGTCGACGCCGTCGAAAATGGCACGGCGCCGGAGGTTGGTTTTGAGGACGGCCGGCGAGCCCTCGTTCTGGCGGAAGCGGCCGGCAGATCCATCCAGGAGGGACGGCCGGTAGAGACAAGCGAGGTTATTTGAGCATGTACCAGGATTTCGGCCTTTTCATCGACGGCCAATGGCGCGAGGCAGCGGACAAGGCCCGCGCACCGGTCATCAGCCCGGTACATGAACGCGTATTGGGCGAGGTACCCGTCGCCGCACGCTCCGATACGCACGACGCCCTTGAAGGTGCGGCAAGGGGGTTCACACTGTGGAAGTCCAAACCGGCATTCGAACGCGCGGATGCCCTGCATCGCATTGCGGATGAGATGCTTCGCCGCAAGGACGAAGCCACCCGCATGATTTCGAGTGAAACCGGCAAGCCTCTGGTACAGGCCGAACGTGAATGGATCCTGGCCACCGACCAGTTCCGCTGGTACGCCGAGGAAGCACGCCGCATCTATGGCCGCGTCATCGAAAGCCGGGTGCCGGCGGGGCGTTTCGAAGTCCTGCATGAGCCCGTCGGTATCGCTGCCGCCTTCACGGCCTGGAACTTTCCCGCGGCACTGGTGGCCCGCAAGGTTGCGCCAGCCCTCGCTGCCGGCTGTTCGATCATCGTTCGCCCTTCGAGCCAGACGCCGGGAACGGCCATGGTCATGGTCGATTGCACCAAGGCGGCCGGCATTCCGGCCGGCGTCATCAGCCTTGTCGTCGGACCGACCAGCGCGACCTATGATCCCATCATGGCCTCCGCGGGGGTGCGCAAGGTCTCGCTGACCGGCTCGACGCGCGTCGGACAGCAGATGATCAAGGATGCCGCCGAGACGGTGAAGAAGGTCTCGATGGAACTCGGCGGCAACGCGCCTCTCATCATCTATGACGATGCCGACCTCGAATTGGCGCTCAACGTTTCGGTACCGACCAAATATGCCAATGCCGGGCAAGTCTGCGTGACGCCCGATCGCTTCTTCGTTCACGAAAGCCTGCATGACGCCTTCGTGGAAGGGTTCGTTGCCCGGACCCGGGCCCTCAGGCTCGGAGATGGCCTCGACAGCGCAACGCAGATGGGACCTCTCATCAACGCCAAGCGCCGTGACGAGATCGAATCCATCGTCGCCGAGGCCGAAAAAGCCGGGGCAAGGCTGGCCACCGGTGGACGAGCCCCCCCTGCCTTCAATGCAGGCTTTTTCTTCGAGCCGACGGTGCTCACCCATGTCGAGGACGGCATGCGCGTGTTCGCCGAGGAGAATTTCGGACCGATCGCCGCCATAACGTCCTTCTCGACGGATGATGACGTCATCGCCCGGGCCAATGCCAGCGATATGGGGCTATCCGCCTATGCCTTCACGAGCAGCCCCAAGCGAGCCCGGCGCACCGTCGCGGAGCTGAAGTCCGGCATGGTCGGCATCAACAGCTTCGCGCTCGCGGCTGCCGAGGCTCCTTTCGGCGGCACCAAATATTCGGGAATGGGCCGAGAGGGAGGCTTCGAGGGCATTTCCGACTATCTCGACACCAAGCTGGCGCAGATCGTGTTTTGAGGAGGCACTCGTGATCAAGAACAAGCTGAAGCAGGCCTGGGCCGAGGGACGTCCCACGATCAACGGATGGCTCTCGATCGGCAACCCGTTCACCGCGGAGATCATGGCCGCACAGGGTTATGACAGTGTCACGGTCGACGTGCAGCATGGTGCCCTCGACTATTCCATGCTGCTGCCGATGTTCCAGGCCGTGCGCGCTTCCGGCGTCGTTCCAATGGCACGGGTGCCCTGGCTCGAACCCGGCATCATCATGAAGGCGCTGGATGCCGGCGCCTATGGCATCATCTGCCCGATGGTGAACACGGCCAGGCAGGCCGCCGAGTTCGTCAGCTATATGCGCTATCCCCCCCTTGGCCAGCGCAGCTTCGGGCCGACGCGCGCCAATTTTTCGGCAGGGGCAAACTATGCCGCCGAAGCCAATGACGAGATCCTCGCCTTCGCAATGGTCGAGACCGCCGAAGCCATGTCAAACCTGGAGGCGATCGCTGCCACACCCGGGCTGGACGGCATCTATGTCGGGCCGGCCGACCTGACCTTCAGCCTGCATCAGGGACGCCTGGCTCCGGCATTCGACCGCGAGGAGCCGGAGATGATCGAGGCGCTGCAGACGATCGTCGCGGCGTGCAGGAAATCGGGCAAGATCGCCGCCCTGCACTGCGGCACGCCCGACTATGCGACGCGCGCCATCGCATGGGGCTTCGACATGACGACCGTATCGGGCGATTCACGATTGCTCGCGGCAGCCGCCCAGGCCAGCGTCGCGCGTTTTAGGGAGCTCAACGGAAAGGCTTCGGCCGCACCGTCGACGGTGAAATCGGCTTATTGACCTCTCGCCGGAGGGCCGCATCGCCGGATTACAGATCCAGCCGTGCGGCATTTGCGCAGGAGATCTTGCCTCGTCGAACGCGAGCCGGATCAGCCATAGAGCTTTGGAACAGGCACGGCGGAGATTTGCTCCCGCAGGCCCGACTTCAGCGATCGCAGCCCTGCCTCGGCCACGCGGGTGGCGGCATAGCCGTCCCAGGCACTCGCACCGTTGGGCTTGCCCGTCCTGATGCCTTCGATCCATCCCTGCGCCTGCAGGCGATAGGCATCCTGGAAGCGCGGACGCCAATCGAGGGGGTAGGCGGTCCCCTGCAACAAAGCGTGGTTGACGACACCATGAACCGGCCGTTGCAGCTCGACCGTGCCCTTTTCGCATACGAGTTCGCCCCTGACATCGTAGCCATAGGCCGCGTCGTTGAAGATCTCGATCGTCACCAGACTGCCACCGGCACTGTCCAGCACCAGGAAAACGGGCGCTCCCGGCGATTGGCCTGAGATGTTGGCGGGCCTGAATATGGAGATCGCCGTCAATTCGCCGGGGAGCAGCCAACGGGCAATATCGAATTCGTGCACGGCCGAATTGGCTATCGCCATGCCACCGTCGAACCAGGGCGGTGCGGCGACATTGCGATGAACGCAGTGAAACATCAGCGGCTTGCCGAGTTGGCCTGCCGCGAGGTGGTTCTTCATCGCCACATAGGATGGATCGTAGCGTCGCATATAGCCGACTTGTATGAAACGCCGGCCCGCCGCGAGTTCGGCCTCGATCAGTTCGAGGCATTCCGGCGAAGTCGGGGCAAGGGGTTTCTCGCACAGTACCGGCTTGCGGGCCGCCACGCAGGCGAGCGTCAGCTCCTTATGGGTGGCATCCGGAGAGGCGATCAGGACGGCATCCACCTGCGGATCGTCAATGAGACGCCTGGGATCGCCGGCCACATCGGCAGCGCCGACTTCGTCAGCGATCTGCCGCGCCCGCTCTTGATTGGCATCGTAAATGCTATGGATGGCCGCTCCTGCAACTTGCGAAGCGATCGTGCGCGCATGATCGGCGCCCATCACGCCGACGCCGACAATCCCCAACCTGACAGTCATGCCTTCCCTCCCGATAGTGACCCCGGCCGACTTCTACGCCGGCCCGCACGGCGTCCAAGCGCCGCCATTTTCATGAGACTCCACCGCGGCATGGATGAAGCGCACCCCGCGAGCACCATCCTGTGCAGTGGGAAATTCCAGCATTGCCTCAGGCAACGAACGCTTGGCGGCTCTCGCCTCGATTGCCACCGCAAATTCGGTGTAGAGATTGGCCCAGGCATTGCTGAGCGCCTCGCCATGTCCGCTCGGCAGCGTGGACATCTTCTGAATGGAAGGGAGCATAGCCCCCTCCTTGCCCCGGACGATCATCTCGTCTGGCTGTCCGAGATAGCTGACCCGCAGATATTCCGGTTTTTCCTGGTCCCATTCGATGCCGCCCCGATCGCCATAGACCCGGATACGCAGAGCGCAGTAATTGCCGGGGGCGACCTGCGTGACCAGAAGCGTGCCGGGCGCCCCGCCAGCCAAGCGCACATTGATGAAGGCCGTGTCCTCCAGCCCGCGCTCCGGGCCGCAAACATGCAGATCGACCTTCAAGGCGACGATCTCTTCGCCCGTGACATAGCCAGCCAGATGAAAGGCATGCGTGCCGATGTCGCTGATCGCAGACGCCTTTCCAACCCTGGCGGGATCCTGCCTCCACGAGACCTGGCCGCCGTCTGGTTTCTTTTCCAGGCAGGACCATTCCTGGAAATACTCGACATGGACCTGGCGGATCCGCCCTATCCTGCCCTCCAGGATCATGTGCCGCGCCTGCCTCACCATGGCATGGAAGGCAAAGGCATAGGTCACGCCGAAGACGAGCCCGGTGTCTTTCTGGAGAGCGACAAGGGCCTGGGCGTCTTCGAGAGAGGTCGTCAGGGGTTTGTCGCAGATGACATTGATGCCCGCCTGCAGGAATGTGCGCGCGATCTCATAATGGGTGTGATTGGGCGTGCAGATCGCAACTGCATCTACGGGATCGGCACGAGCCGCCTCGCGCTCGGCCATGGCGTGATAGTCGTCATAGATGCGATCCTCGGCCAGGAACCAATCGCGACCCGATAGCCTCGCCTTTGCAGGATCGGTCGACAGGGCGCCCGCAACGATATCCCATCGATTGGAAAGACGAGCGCCCGCAGCATGCCAGGCGCCCACCTGGCCACCCCGCCCGCCTCCGACAAATCCCAGTCTCAAGCGGCGATCCGGCGGGGGATAGGTCCCGATCCGAAATTGCTCGGCTTTCATGCCTTCTCCTCCCAGGAGCGGGTCATTTGACGGGGTGACCGCAGTTTTCCGCATAAATCAACGATTATTGCCAAAAATAAAAATAGTCAATTATTGTTTCAAATCGCCGCGCCGGCATCACACCCGCAATAAGTGTTGCAATTTTAAAAATCATGAAATAGAAATTGCAAAGCAAATCAACTGGCCATCCCGAGGCCATCCTCGGCTTCGGCAGAACCATTCGCGGTGAGACTATCGATCCAGGCAGCGGTCGATATCGGCGCCTCCCCAGTGGCAACCTGCGGTTGATGTGTCATGATTAGACAAACAAGAAAATAAACCCGGGAGCGAGGAATGACACTGCTGCAGCTGAAGTCAGTCTCGAAAAGCTTCGGCGCCATCAAAGCACTGACGGACGTCGAATTGACGATTGGCAGAGCTGAGATCGTAGGCTTGATGGGTGACAACGGTGCCGGCAAGTCCACCTTGGTGAAATTGATCGCCGGCAACTTCCCGCCCACCTCTGGCGAAATCGTCCTGGATGATGAGATCGTGCATTTTCATAAGCCCGTCGAAGCTCGGGCCAAGGGCATCGAAGTCGTCTACCAGGACCTGGCGCTGTGCAACAACCTCTCGGCGGCGGCCAACGTCTTCCTCGGCCGGGAGATCAAGAAACGAGTGGGTCCTTTCCGCTGGCTTGATCATGGTGCGATGATCAAGAAGGCCGGTGAACTCTTCGGTGAGCTGAAGTCCGAAACCCGGCCGCGCGACCTCGTCCGCCAAATGTCGGGCGGGCAGCGCCAGGCCGTCGCCATCGCACGCACCAGGCTGTCCCAGGCTAAGATCGTGCTGATGGACGAGCCGACCGCGGCGATCAGCGTCAGGCAGGTTGCCGAAGTGCTGGGGCTGATCCACCGCCTGCGCGACGCTGGGATCAGCGTCGTACTGATCTCGCATCGAATGCCTGATGTCTTCGAGGTCTGCGATCGGGTGATCGTGATGCGACGCGGCCACAAGGTGGCCGACAAGCTCATCGCCGCAACCTCGCCGGAGGAAGTTACGGGTCTCATTACTGGCGCAATCCATACGGCGTGAGGTCGCGATGACGGACACTTCTTCCAACCGCCCGAAGCAGGCCAATACGCCTGCACCAGCTAATGTCTCCATCGAGTCCGTCCTGACGGTCAAGGAGAAGTCGCTGTGGCAGACGATGCTGTCGAGCCAGGCCTTCTGGGTCACAATCGCGCTGATCGTCATTTGCGCCATCATGTCCATCCGCGAGCCGCGCTTCGCCACGGAAGACAATTTCTACAACATAACCCGCAACTTCGCCTTCATCGGCATCATGGCGCTCGGCGCCACCATGGTCATTATCACCGGTGGCATCGACCTTTCGGTCGGCTCGATCATGGGCCTTGTCGCAGTCGCCTGCGGACTCACGCTGGAAGCAGGTTATCCCTGGTACGCGGCGGTGATTGCAGGCCTCGCGGCGGGTGGCGTCGCCGGCGCCATTAATGGCGGCCTCATCGCCTATCTGGGACTATCACCCTTCGTGGTGACCCTGGGCATGCTGTCGGCGGCACGCTCCGTGGCCGTGGTGCTTTCCGGCAACAAGATGCTCTACAATTTCGGTCCCGGCGGCCCGGCTTTCAAGTCGATCGGCGCTGGTGCGATCTTGGGTATCGCCAACCCGGTCTGGGTGCTCGTTGTCCTGACCCTGACCATGTTCGTGGTGATGCGCATGACGACATGGGGCCGGCATCTGCTCGCCGTCGGTGGCAATGAGCATGCGGCCAACCTCACCGGGGTACCGGTCAAGCGCATCAAATTGCAGGCTTATACCATTTCCGGGCTCAGCGGCGCCATCGCGTCGATCCTGAGCGTGGGTTGGGCAGGCTCGGCGATCAACTCCCTGGGTACGGGCTACGAGCTGCGCGCCATCGCCTCGACCGTGATCGGCGGCGCGAACCTGATGGGCGGTGAAGGTGGAGCACTCGGTGCATTCATCGGTTCTGCCCTTCTCGAAGTCATCCGCAATTCCCTTCTCATGGCCGGCGTCGACTCCAATTGGCAGGGCGTCTTCGTCGGTAGCTTCCTGGTTCTCGCGGTGCTGCTCGAGCGGATCCGCGGCAAACGACGCGAATGACCGGCCAAAGCCGGCGTCGTGTGAAACGCCCGAAACGGCGAACAACCCATCTGGAGGAAACGATGTTGAGATATCTGCTGACCACGGCGGCGATTGCCGTCGGTCTTGCCGCCACGGCCGGTGGCTCCTACGCCGCCGACAAGCTTACCTTCGCGCTGGTTCCCAAGAACACCAACAATCCCTTCTTCGACCAAGCCATGGCTGGCTGCAAGAAGGCGGAAAAGGAACTCAACGGGGCCATCGAATGCCTCTATGTCGGCCCTGGCGAGCATGGCGGCGGCGACGAACAGGCGCAGATGGTGCAGGACCTCATCACCAAGGGCGTCGACGGCATTGCGGTTTCCGTAGCCAACGCCCCGGCCATCGCGGCGGCGCTGCAGGGTGCCGCTGGCGCAAAAATTCCGGTCCTGACCTGGGATTCCGATCTCCTGCCCGACGCCAAGGGCGAACGCGCCGCCTATGTCGGAACGCATAATTACGAGATTGGCGTGAACCTCGCCAAGATCGCCATGAAGATCAAGCCGAAAGGCGGCAAGATCTGCATCCAGTCCGGCGGCGCAGCTGCCGCCAATCACAATGAGCGCATGCAGGGCATTCGCGATACGCTTGCGGGCAAGGAAAGCGCCCAGGCCCCCGGCGATCGGCTGGCTGGTCAAAATGGCTGGACCGAAGTCGACGGCTGCCCGCTCTATACCGATGACGATTTCCCCAAATCGGTGCAGCAGCTTGAAGATACTCTCGGCAAGTATCCCGATCTCGACGCCTTCATCCCGACAGGCGGCTTCCCGCAATTCCTGCCGGATGCCTACCGGCAAGTCGCGACCAAATACAAGGCCAAGATCGCCTCCCGCGCTCTCGCCCTCGTGGTTGCCGATACGCTGCCTGTGCAGATCGACCTGCTCAAGGAAGGTCTGGCCTCCGGCAATGTGGGTCAGCGTCCTTTCGAGATGGGCTACAAGGCCATGTACTACCTGAAGGACATCAAGGACGGCAAGGCAGCGCCTAAGGACCCGAGCTATACCGGTCTCGACATCTGCACGCCGGACAATGTCGCCACCTGTATCGGCGGTGGCAATTGACGAAACGAGAACGCTCTGCGCAGCCGAGCGATCCCGCTTGACCTCCCGGGTCTCGTTTCGGGCCCATGGCGGCATGTCGCGCGACTAACGTTGCGCGGCATGCCTATGCTAGAAGCGCCATTTGTACATGGCACGCTTGAGAGCCGCGGACGTATTGGAAAGAGGGAATATTCATGGGCGCCGACAGTGTCCCGCAAGACTACGAGGACCTCATTCGGATCATCCACGACAAATATGACGGGATGAGCAAGGCCTATCAGAATATAGCGGTGTATCTGACCCAAAACCCCAATGATGTGGCGGTCATGTCGCTCAACGCCATTGCAGAAACCTGTGGTATCCACGCATCCAGCTTTGTACGCTTCGCCCAGATGCTGGGATACAAGGGTTTCAAGGAAGTACAGGCGGTCTTTCAGCGACGCCTATCGACCGCAGCTCCCGGTTTCCAGGCTAGAATCAAGGCCCTGGAGACCGAGCTGAGCGACCGCGAGAATGTCGGCGGCTGGGGATTCCTGCACGACCTGGTGCTACGGGACATCGACGCACTCCAGGAATTGTTGAACTTGACCTCCGGGGAGACCATCGAAAAGGCCGTGGACCTGATGGAAAAGGCAGACACCATCTATCTGGTGGGCCAGCTCCGCTCAGCGCCGATCGTCGATCTCACCCGCTACATTCTGACGATGCTGGGAAAACGCACGGTTCTCCTGGACGCAAGCGGCGGTCTTTCTACGCATATCGCCGGCACCATGCGGCCCACGGACCTGCTCTTTGCCGTTTCATTCCGCTTTTACGCAACCGAGGTCGTCAACATCGTCGAGCAGGCTGCAGCCAAGGGCCTGCCGATCCTGGCGATAACGGATTCGACCCTTTCGCCACTTGCCAAGAGTGCAACGGTTCTCTTCTCCGTGCCCGAGCATCAGTATACGTTCTCAAGATCCCTGGCCGCACCGATGTGCCTGGCTCAATCCCTTACGGCAGCTCTGGCCGCTCGGCTGCAGAAGGCTCCCGTGCCGCGCATCCCGATCGTCACGCAGCCCTGAAGAGCTCGTCGCCTCCACAGGATACATGCGTTCAGGACGCATGCCGGGTCTTGAAAAGAAGCAGCCCAAGACGGGCTGCTTCCAGTCGGGACAATGGATTTTTCCTGAAAGGCATCAGGCGAGCGCAAGCGCCTCGGTCGGTACCGGCATGGGGCCGGCCGAGCCGCCCCACACCGTCTGGT
This sequence comes from Labrys sp. HAY1-8F, assembly GCF_056754975.1. Classification (NCBI taxonomy): domain Bacteria; kingdom Pseudomonadati; phylum Pseudomonadota; class Alphaproteobacteria; order Hyphomicrobiales; family Xanthobacteraceae; genus Labrys; species Labrys sp. HAY1-8F. The sequence goes on from NZ_JBPGWZ010000001.1 coordinate 971,772, forward strand.
CGTAATTGACCACGGCACCCGTCATCAGGCCGGCATCATCGGATACGATGAAGTTGACAGTTCTTGCGGCCTCCTCCGGGTCGACCAGCCGTCCGAACGGCAGTGTGGCGGTAGCCTTGGCCTCCCAGTCCGGATCACCCGTGGCCGCGGCCTGCAGCTCCCGTTCATGGTCGGACGACATCCAGCCGACATTGAGCTGGTTCACCCGGATGCGATTCTTCATCACCGAAAACGCCGTGTTGCGGGTCAGCGTCGCCAGCGCGCCCTTGGAGGCGCAATAGGCATTGATGAAGGGCTGGCCGGTATGTTCGGAGATCGAGCCGATATTGCAGATCGATCCCGCGACGCCATCACGGACCATCAGCTTGATGGCTTCCTGCATCAGGAAATAGGGCCCGCGCACATTGGTGGCGAAGATGAGATCGAACAGTTCCGGTGAAGTATCGATGATCGTGCCGCGATCCGTGCAGGCAGCGGCGTTCACCAGGACATCCACGCGGCCATAGAGGCGGTCCGCTTCGGCGATGGCATGCCGGCATTCCCCGACATCGGCGACATCGGCCTTGACGAAATGAACGGGAACGCCGGTCTGCGACTTGATCCTGTCAGCCACGGCCTGACCCTTCGCGGCATTGCGTCCAAGCGTCACCAGGCCGGTGGCACCGGCGGCAGCAAGTTGCCGGGCGATCTCGGCACCCAGGCCCTGCGTCGAGCCGGTCACGACGCAGATCTTTCCATCCATGCGGTTCATGTCGTCAGTTCTCCACGGTATAGCCGGCTGCTGCCATCACGCGCAGCAGTTCCTTGTGTCCAGTCTTGGCCATCTGCAGCGGCGGGCTCTTGACGGGGTCCTGCTCCGCCTCGACCACGAACCAGCCCTCATAGCCGTAGGAAGCCAGGCGCTTCACGATGGCCTCGAAGTCGAGCGAGCCGTCACCGGGAACCGTGAAGGCTCCCTTCACCACCGCGTCGAGGAAACTCTCCTTGCCCCGATCGAGGCCATCAACCACCTCCGCCCGGATGTCCTTGGTATGGACATGCGAGATGCGGGCGTGATGCTTGTCGATTACCCGCAGGACATCGCCGCCCGCGAACGCCATGTGTCCCGCGTCATAGAGCAGCGGCAGGGCTTCGCCCGAGTGCTTCATCAGGAGGTCAAGCTCCGCCTCGGTCTCGATCGCCGCCGCCATGTGATGATGGTAGCTGATCGGCATCCCCTGCCCCGCGCACCATTCGGCGAAGGCCGTCATCTTGCGGCCATAGGCCTTGATCTCGTCCTCGCTCAGCCGCCGCTTGGTCGCGAGCGGCGCCGAGCGATCGCCCTGGATGGTACCGGCGGTCTCGCCATAGACGATGCAGGGAGCACCGACGGCCTTGAAGAGCGCCATCTGGGCAGCGACGCGCTCCTTCTCCCGCTCGAGGTCACCGTCGAGCAGCAGGCCTGAGAACCAGCCGCCGCATACGCTCACGCCGTGCTTGTTCAGCACAGGCTTGAGGTCGGCGGGATCCATCGGGAAGCGGCGGCCGGTCTCCATCCCGGTGAAGCCCGCCTCGCGGGCCTGGCGCAGGCACTCGTCGAGGGAGACGTCGTCACTCAGTTCCGGCAGGTCGTCGTTCCACCAGGCAATCGGCGCGATGCCAAGTCTCGCTTTCATAAGATTCTCCAACGCATGCGTAACAGTCAGTCAGCTTTGGGAACGCCCATCAGACGCCGACCCGCTGATGCTGGCGGCCAGCGATTTGGGCGTCATGCGCCTCGCGTACTTCCTTCCTCTCGCTGGTGGCCGGGACCCCGACATCCCACCAGGCATCGCCCGGCGTCCAGGTGAAGGCATCCGACACGAGGGTGATGACGGTGGTGCGGTCATTCGTCTTCGCCCATTCCACGGCCTGGCCGAGATCGGCCAGGCTCTCCACGCGCCGCGTCAGCGCCCCCATCGCCTCGGCGTGCTTGGCGAAGTCGACCGAGAAAGGCTCCTTCACGCGGCAATCCTTGATGAGATTGTTGAAGCCGGGCGTACCCTTGGCGTTCTGGAGGCGGTTGATGACAGCATAGCCGCCATTGTCGCAGACGATCAGAATGATCTTGTGGCCGCTCAGGACGGTCGAATAGACGTCCGAGTTCATCATCATGTAGGTGCCGTCGCCGATCATGACGATGGGCGTGCGTGTCGGATCGGCCATTGCGGCGCCCCAGCCCGCGGCGATCTCGTAGCCCATGCAGGAAAAGCCGAATTCGCAATCGAAGGTATTGGGATCCTTGACGCGCCAGTTCTTCATGACTTCGCCGGGCAATCCGCCGGCAGCGGTGATGAGCAGGTCCCTTGCGCCGGCCTTGGCATTCACCACGCCCACGACCTGGGCATAGGTCGGGATAGGATCATTGGTGGGTTTCTGGAAGCCGTCGAGCATGTCGTTCCATGTGGCGAATTCGGACACGCCCTTTGCCGTCCAGGCCTCCGGCGCCTTCCAGTCATCGAGCGCAGCTTCCAGTTCCTCGACGGTTTCGAGGGCGTCGCCCACCACCGCCAATGCGCGATGCTTGGTGGCATCCCAGCGCGCCGCGTTGATGGAGATGAACTTCGCCGCCGGGGAGAAGGCGGTCCACGAGCCGGTGGTGAAATCCATCAGCCGCGTGCCGACGGCGACGATGACATCGGCCTCACTGGCAAGCGCATTGGCGGATGTCGAGCCGACAATGCCGAGCGGCCCGACATGGGCGGGATGGTCATGCGTCACCGCCCCCTTGCCGGCAATGGTCTCGGCCAATGGAATGCCGCGCTTCTGCGCGAAATCAGCCAGGGCCTTTTCCGCGCCCGAATAGCGAACCCCACCACCGGAAATGATCAGGGGGCGCTTGGCCTGTCGCAGCATATTGACCGCCTCGCCGAGACGATCGCGATCGGGCCGGGCCCTCGGTATCCGGTGCATGACCGGCTCGAAGAACGCTTCCGGATAATCCCACGCCATCTCCTGCACGTCCTGCGGAAGCGCGATGAAAGCGGGCCCGCAATCGGCCGGATCCAGGAGCACGCCGACCGCCTGCGGCAGCGAGGAGATGATCTGCTCGGGATGCACGATGCGATCCCAATAGCGCGTCACCGCCTTGAAGGCGTCGTTGACGTTGATGGTCGGATCGCCGAAATGCTCCACCTGCTGCATGACCGGATCAGGTCGCCTGTTGATGAAGGTATCCCCTGAGAGCAGCAGCACGGGCAGGCGATTGGAATGGGCAACGCCGGCGGCCGTGACCATGTTCAGGGCGCCGGGCCCGATCGAGGTCGCCGCAACCATGATCTGGCGCCGGCGCTTGGCCTTGGCAAAGCCGATGGCGGCGAGCGCCATCGACTGCTCGTTCTGGCCTCGCCAGGTCGGCAGCGTGTCCTTGACGGCTTCCAGCGCCTCCGAAAGACAAGTGACGTTTCCATGCCCGAAGATAGCGAAAACGCCGGGAAAAAGAGGCACCTTCGCGCCATCCACGACTGTGAACTGGTTGCACAGGTAGCGCACCAGGGCCTGGGCCATGGTGAGACGAATGGTGGCGGACATCGTGTTCCTCCCTCGAAATTGCGATTTTTATACTGCTTACGAAATGATTATTGACAAAGCAAGATAATTGCAATCACCATTGCATCATTAGTCGAACAAGACGCAAAAGGCCGGTCTCTCACGGGCCAGCCCCGGTCCCGTGGCGGGCCGTGAGATGATCGAGACAGCCAGTCGTCAGAATTGGTCGGAGGAAACGATGCCGCATATACTCGTCGCGGGCAAACTGCATCCGAGCGGGATCACCCTTTTGCGGTCTGCAGCCGGCGTGACGTTCGACTATGTGGAAGAGGTCTCGGAGGCCAGCTATGCCCCTCTCATCTCGGCTGCGGACGGGTTGATCATTCGCACGCAGCCTCTCTCGGCCGCCACGGTCGCACATGCCGCCAGGCTCAGGATCGTTTCCCGGCACGGCGTCGGCTACGACGCCGTCGATCTGGCGTCATTGAACAGCAAGGGCATCGCTCTTTCGATCGTCGGCGACGTGAATTCGATATCGGTGGCCGAACACGCGATGATGTTGATGCTTGCTTGCGCCAAGCAGTTGCTGCGGGCGGATCGTTCCGTGCGGGAGGCCGGCTGGGCCTGGCGCAACCGGCTCGAGGCCACTGAACTTTTCGGCAAACGTCTCCTCATCATGGGGTTTGGCCGCACGGGGCGGCAACTTGCCAAGCTTGCCGCCGTCTTCGGCATGGAAGTGCGGGCATTCGACCCCTATCTCCAAAGTCTGGGCTGGCCTAAAGGCGCGGTTGCCTGCGTGAGCGACCTGAGGGCGGGGCTGGCTTGGGCTGACGCCATATCCGTGCACGTACCGAGAGGAGAACGCCCGGCAATCGGCGCGGACGAACTGGCGCTCATGAAACCGTCGGCAATCCTGGTCAACACGGCGCGAGGCGGCGTCGTCGACGAGGCTGCGCTGCTCGACGCGCTTCGCACGGGAAGGATCTCGGCCGCGGGTCTCGATGTCTTCGACGATGAGCCTCCCCTCGCCGATCATCCTCTGTTTGGGCTCGATCAGGTGATCCTGACACCGCATATCGCCGGCCTAACGGCCGAATGCGCCGAGCGGATGGCCATCTCATCGGTCCAGAATGTGCTGGATTTCTTTTCCGGCGCGATCGATCCCGCACTCGTCGTCAACAGAGAACATCTCAATGCCAGCTCATAAAAGGCAGCTCAGGATCGGCCTCATCGGCACGGGCTTCATGGGCAAAACCCACGTGTTCGGATTTACCGCCGCGCAGCGCGTCTTCGACCTTCCCTATGAACTCGTGCTGCATACTGTGGCGGATCGCACCGACGATCTGGCTGCCGAAGCAGCGCGGACGCTCGGCTTTGCGAAGTCATCCAGCAACTGGAGATCCCTCGTCGCCGATCCCGACATCGACGTGGTCGACATCACCGCCCCCAACGCTCTGCACAAGGAAATGGCGCTTGCCGCGCTGGCGGCCGGCAAGCACGTCTATTGCGAAAAACCTCTCGCGACCACCGCCGTGGATACGGCCCAAATGGCGCAAGCCGCGCAAGAGGCCGGCGTCTGTACCCAGGTCGGCTTCAATTATCTGTGCAACCCTCTGTTTTCACTCGCCCACGATATGATCCGCGGTGGCGAACTCGGCGAGATCCGCAGCTATCGGGGTATTCACGCCGAGGACTATATGGCCGATGCCGAAAGCCCCTTCACGTTCCGGCATGATCCGGCCGGCGGCGGGGCATTGGCGGATCTGGGCAGCCATGCCTTGGCGACGGCGGAGTTCCTCCTCGGGCCGATCGAACGCGTCCAGGGCGACAGCGCCACCGTGATCGCCAGCCGGCCTGATGGCAAGGGCGGGCGACGGCAGGTTGAGGTCGACGATTTAAGCAGAGCCTTCCTTCGGTTCGCCAATGGGGCTTCCGGCAGCCTGGAGGCAAGCTGGATCGCCACGGGCCGCAAGATGCAGCACGATTTCGAGGTCTATGGCACCAAGGGAGCGCTGGTGTTCACGCAAGAGCGCTTCAACGAGCTGAATTTCTACGATGCCGCAGACAAGCAGGGTCGGCGGGGTTTTCGCCGCATAGAGGCGGGCCCCGACCACACTCCTTACGGGTTGTTCTGCGTTGCCCCTGGCCATCAATTGGGCTTCAACGACCTCAAGGCCATCGAGATCGCCGGCTTCGTCAACGCCATCGCCGGCAGGCATCCCGAACCCTTTGGCTTCAGGTCGGGCCAGCGCATTCAGCAACTCGTGGAAGCAATCCAGAGGTCTGCCACCGAAGGCCGGTGGGTCGATACCGGCCCATGATCTTCGACGGAAAATGATCTTGGACGGAAAATGAACTTGGACGGAAAATGAACTCCGGCGGCAGTTCGAAGCCATATCGAGTTGACGGCAAAGCAAAAAACCCGACGCCAACAAGCGCCGGGTGAGATGGTCGTTAGGAGTATCATCCACGTGTACAGGACGCGGAGTTACGCCGGTCAGCGTATCGCGAATATCGGGCCGAACAACATATACGAAGGTTTACGGCTCTCCAGCCCATGAACCTCGCAGCTGTGCAAATATGTTTTGGCCGCGCTCTGTGATCACTCCCGGTCGGGAGATAGGACGCGATCTTTGATCGACCCTCACGGTAGCGTTATGGCTTGGTCCCATTCGCTTCCAGCAACATAGATCCCGGCGAGTTCCTCCATAGCCGCTTGGTCGGCGAGGTCGAAGCGCCCCGCGACCGGGCTGTCGAGATCCAGCACCCCCAAGATCCGGTCCCCCCGCATGAGGGGCACGACGAGTTCGGATCGGGAAGCCTCGTCGCAAGCGATGTGCCCCGCAAAAGCGTGCACATCCTCGACCAGAACCGATAGGCCGCGTTCGACGGCACTTCCGCAGACGCCGCGCCCGACGGCGATGCGCACACAGGCAGGCTTACCCTGGAATGGACCGACCACCAGCTCCCTTTCGGAGCGCAGGAAATAAAAGCCGGCCCAGTTGAGCTGAGGCACCATCTGAAAGATCAGGGCCGAGGTGTTGGCGGCATTTGCAATCGCGTCGCGCTCTCCATGCAGAAGGGCACGGAGCTGCGCGGCGAGATCATGATAGAAGTCCGACTTGTTGTCGCCTTGAATAGCCGTTGCCTGAAAGCTCATATCGATCGTTTCCCATATGTGCTAGTGAATCTGCCGGCCTGAGAGCGTGCGCCCCTACGGCCGAGCGAGGCCCGACCGACTTCTGATCACCGATACCGCAACAAAGGCAGGACGCCAGCGCCAAGCCTGCAAACGAGGTGATTCAAATAATTAATTGACAAAATCTATAGATTATAAATTCTTAATGACGCAACAAAGGGATCGAAATGTCTGGCTTGAAGATTGTCGGAATATCCGGAAGCGTGAGGCGGCCGTCCCGGACGACTGCCCTCGTCCAGAACATCCTGGACGGACTGGGGGATCTCGGTGCCGTTACCCTGCTGGAACTTGTCGACGAAGCACCGCATCTGTTCTCTTCGTTGACGGCTGCAACCCTCTCGGATCGTGCCGCCACGGTTGTCCAACGCGTAGAAAATGCAGACCTGCTGGTGGTCGGCTCGCCCGTCTATCGCGCTTCCTACACCGGCGCCCTCAAGCATCTTTTCGATCTCGTCGATTATCGGGCCCTGCGCGGCACGCCGGTCGTCCTCACCGCCACCGGCGGTACTCCTTTGCACGGCCTGATGACCGAGCACCAACTTCGACCGCTATTCGGCTTTTTCGGTGCCCGCACGATCTCGACCGCCGTCTACGCACTCGATGCCGACTTCGATGACTACGAGCTTACCAGCCAGGCCGTGCAGGAGCGGATCGATCGGGCTGTGGTCGAAGCCCGGCAACAACTCACCCTACCCGCGCCCGCCTCGCGCCCTGCCCCGATCCGTCTTTCGGTCAATGCCTGAACCTCTCCGCCCCTCCCAGATCCAGGATAAGCCAATGTCGTCCAACCCTTTGCCACGCGAGCGTGAACCACTGAAATTTGCCTATTGGGTTCCCAATGTGTCTGGCGGACTCGTGATCAGCAATATCGAGCAGCGCACGAGCTGGGACATCGATTACAATCGCAAGCTTGCCCAGATCGCCGAAAACAACGGCTTCGACTACGCGCTCAGCCAGATTCGCTTCACGGCGGGCTACGGCGCCGACAACCAGCACGAGCCCGTGACCTTCAGCCAGGCCCTGATCGCCTCGACCGAGCGCCTGAAGGTGATTGTAGCTCTCCTGCCGGGGCCGTGGAATCCGGCCGTCGCCGCCAAGCAGATTGCGACGATCAACAATATCTATGGCGGCCGCGTCGCGGTGAACGTGGTGAGCGGCTGGTTCCGAGGCGAGTTCACGGCCATAGGCGAACCCTGGCTTGACCATGACGAACGCTATCGCCGTTCGGAAGAATTCATCCGCGCCTTGCGCGGAATCTGGACCCAGGAGAACTTCACTTTCCGGGGCGATTTCTACCGTTTCACCGACTACAATCTCAAGCCCAAGCCGATCGATCCCCAGCCGGAAATCTTCCAGGGCGGCTCCTCGCGGGCGGCTCGTGATATGGCGGCCAGGGTCTCCGACTGGTATTTTACCAACGGCAACACGCCCGCCGAAATCAAGAAGCAGGTTGACGACATTCGCGCCAAGGCGGCCGCGAATGGCCATTCCGTCAAGGTCGGCGTCAACGCCTTCGCCATTGCCAGACAGACGGAGGAGGAAGCCAAATCCGTCCTGGCCGAAATCATCGCCAAGGCCAATCCTGATGCCGTGCACGGCTTCGCCCATGAGGTGAAAAACGCCGGCAAGGCCTCGCCCGAAGGCGAAGGCAATTGGGCCAAGTCCTCCTTCGAGGACCTCGTGCAGTATAATGACGGCTTCCGTTCCAATCTGATCGGCACGCCGCAACAGATCGCCGAGCGCGTCATCGCCCTCAAGGATGCGGGCGCTGACCTTATTCTCCTGGGCTTCCTGCACTTCCAGGAAGAGGTGGAATATTTCGGCAGGCACATCATCCCGCTGGTGCGTGAGCTGGAAGCCGAGCGGTCGCTGGCTGTCGCGGCCGAATAGTTCATCAGCCCGCGGCTGGCAGCCTCTCCTTCGGCGGCGTCACGACGCTCGCGCAGGTAAGCCTGCTTGTCCGCCCCCCTGAGATATTTGCCATCATCGGGCTTAACGGCGCAGGCAGGAATTCGCACATCAACGTCATCTATAGGCGGGACAGCAGCCGTAGACGTGACCTTGCGCCTGCACATTACGAAACTTGAAGATAGGAAGCCTATCCTCGACATCTGCCGCTACCTGTTCCATCGGCGGGACAATGCCTCCCAATCCTGAGAGCAGAAGAACGAAATGCTTGCCGGGATGCATCTCAGAAGAACCATGAGCAGCGCTTCCCCTCCAGCCCCGTTTTCGATGCCTCGTTGCAATTCCAGTATCCTCGTCTGATCGCAAAACGCTTCAGGCTCGATTTGCCGTGGAGCGATTGACGGGCCATTCTCCGACATCCCGTTGGACATCCGAGGTCTCCCCTTCATGCCGATCCTGATTCTCCGCCTCGTCACCGCATGGGCCAGCGTCGCCGCTTTCCATTTCCTGGCGGACCCGCTTTTGGGTCACCTCGACACGCCACTTGTCGCAGTGGCGGTCTTCCTGTGGCTCCTGGCTGTGATCATGTGGACCGCCTTCGGCGTCGTGCACGAGGCGGAGGTGCTGGCACATCGTCTCGGCGAGCCCTACGGCACATTGATCCTAACGCTCGCGATCGTCATCATCGAGGTCGCGCTGATCTCCGCCGTGATGCTGGGCGCCAAAGGAGCCCCGACCCTCGGGCGCGACACGATGTTCGCGGTGCTGATGATCGTTCTCAACGGGGTAGTCGGGCTTGGTCTTCTACTCGGGGGCATGAAGCATTTCGCCCAGCGCTACAATCTGAAGGGCGCGGCATCCTATCTTGCGATCATCATTCCGCTGGCCGTCATCCCCCTGATCTTGCCGAATTTCACCACCTCCGTCAGCGACGGCTCCCTGACGCGCTTCCAGGCGATCAGTTTCTCGATCTTCACGCTCATGCTCTATGGCGCCTTCCTGGTGCTTCAGACCGGCCGCCACGCCGAGTTCTACCGCGAGCCGTCTGCGGAAACCGCTCCAGTACAAGAGGAGGACACGGGGATCGAGGAGGCAGCCGACGACGGCCCGATCGTGCCCCATCTTCTCCTGCTTTTGCTGAACATCCTGCCGATCGTTCTGCTGGCGAAAAGCCTGGCAAAAGTGCTCGACTTCGGCATCGCCCGCCTGGGCGCCCCGACAGCGCTCGGCGGCATTCTGATCGCCATGATCGTGTTTACACCCGAATGCATCACGGCTTTGCGGGCCATTACGGCCAATCAGCTACAGCGGGCCATCAATCTATGTCTCGGTGCGGCGGCCTCGACTCTGGGCCTCACCGTGCCGGCCATCCTCGTGATCGGTCTCCTGACCGGACAGAATGTGGTGCTCGGGCTTTCAGCGACCAACATGATATTGCTGGCGATGACGCTGGTGCTTTCGACGCTCACCTTCACAGGCACCAGAACGACGATGCTTGAGGGCGCGGTGCATCTTGGCGTGTTCTTCGTCTTCCTGGTTCTGGTCTTCAGCCCGTAAGAGGCATGGCCCGCCTGTCTCTTGCACAAGCCGACCCGCCAACGGCCAGGCGATGGCGAGCATATCTGCAGTCGTGGCGGAAGCGCTCCTCTTCTGTCATGACGAAATAAGGCCTCCAGGCGCCTGTCCATCTCACGGATGATAGCTTCTCCCCTGTCCGGCTCTCCGACGAGCCTGGCGACCTGGCGGATCTGTCCGCGCACGCCCTCGAGACCCTGCAGGACATCGGACTCAGCGACATTCATGCCCACACGATGCAGCAGCAGAAGTTCATCCGTACACGTGTTGATGGAGACGACGCGTTTGGGTGGTGGAGACGCAGACACCGGAGTCTCGGCGCTGGCTTGTCCGATACCAGACATCGCGAGGACCAGGCAGGCCACCAGAAGGTGGGCGCTGCTCTGGTCGAGACCCCGAGATCGGGGCATCAAAACGCCCGCACCCGAACACCGCCATAGACCCCGAGGCCCGGCTGAAGAAAACCAATTGGTTCCTGATAGCGACGGTCGAACAGGTTATCGACGCGCGTGTAGAGATTGATCTTGTCGTTCAGATCATAGTCGGCGGCGAGGTTCACCGTCGTGTAGCTGGGAGTTCGCATGCGTCGGATCGAGAAATCACGGTTACCATCGACCCAGGAACCGACGAAGAGCAACGTGGCGGAGAGGTGGAGCTGGTCGATCGGCGACCAGTTCGCCTGCAGGCTGACCTTGTGCCGCGGTCGCCTCAGCAATTCCTGGTTCTCGTCCTCGTCCTTGGCGATGGTGAAGGTGTAGTCCGCCCTCAGATCGAGCTGATCGTTCACCTTCCAGGCGATGAAGGACTCGTTGCCATGCGTTTCGGCCCTGCCGATGTTGATATTGGTGGTGAAATCGGCATTGGCCATGATGAGGTTCTTGATCTTGTTGTAAAAATACATCGATCCAACCCGAACCTCGCCATCGAACAAGGGCTGTTCGAAACCGACATCATAGCCGGTGCTCTCTTCCGGCTTGAGGTCGGGATTGGCGTAGAAACCAAAGGCTGGAAAACTCTGATAGAGCTGGCTCAAGGTCGGTGCCTTGAAGCCCGTGCCGACGCTGGCCTTCAGTTGGGTTCCGGTCTGATCGAAGGTGTAGGTCGGGGCGATGCGATAGGTGAAGTGACCGCCGAAACTATCGTAATGGTCATAGCGAATGTTGGACGCCACGGTGAAGCCCTTGAAGAGGTTTGCTTCCACCTGGGCATAGGCTGCGTTGTCGACATCCGAAGCCTTGAGATTTCCCAGATCCAGGCTGAAGCGCTCGTGCTCGACGCCGAGCAGCACCTTGTAATTGTCGCTGAGGGCAATCTCCTGCCTCAGGTCAAACTTCAGCCGTTCGCCGGTTGCCGCGCTCGGCGCCGTGAAGGTCACCGGCGGATAGACGTTCCGGCTCCATAGATTGCTGTAGGAAACGCCGAATATGGTTCGGTAGCGATTATCGAGCGAATGCCAGATACCCTCGGCACGCGTGAACAATTGATGGTTCGACAGCCAGGTGCGTGAAGGGTTGGGCGCGCAAAAGCACGCTCCATAGCCGTCGCTGGTGAAACCGAGCTTGGAGTTGGTGTAGCGGGCAATGACGTTGACGGAGAAATTATCCGTCAGATCGGCACCGACCCGGCCGGAATAGGTGTAATTGTCATAGTAGTTGGGGCGCGCGACGGTGCCGGATACGAGAAGTTCCCAGGGCGTGACCGGTGTGTCCGTCGAACGAAAATGCTCGATACCGAAGGTGTAGTTGAAAATCGAAGCCGAGCCGCTCACTCCCGCGCGTTGATTGAACGTGCCATGTGATCCGCCTTCGACACTGGCCGTCAGCTTGGGGGCGCCTGAGCCTTTCTTCATGGTGATCGAGATGACGCCTCCGATGGCGTCGGCGCCATAGAGTCCGCCTTGCGGTCCACGCAGAATTTCGATGCGCTCAATGTCACCGGTCAGCAATTGGCCAAGATCGGCGGCAGCATTGGGAACGGCAGGATTGGAAACATCGATGCCGTCGATGAGCACCTTGACATGGTTGGAATTGGTTCCGCGCATGAAGATGGAGGTCTGGGTGCCCGGGCCGCCTGACTGCACGAGATTGAGGCCGGGCACGGCGCTCAGTACGTCGTTGACGGTGCGCCGTTGCTGTTTGGCGATGTCATCTGCCGTGATTACCGTGACCGAACTGCCTATCTGACTGGCAGGTGTCAGCGTCAGCGTGGCAGAATTGACATAGACCGGATCCAGTTCGATCGGCTCGGGCGGTGTTCCCGTACTCTGCGCCAGAGCATGCGTCGCCAGAATGCAGGACGTCCCAACGATGCCGGCTGTCAAAACCGCGCGTTGCAGGCGTGAAATAGTCGAGTCCATGAAGACCTCAAGCAGGATAGCCAATGGCCGTCACTGCGATTGAAGTCCCTCCCGCTGTCCCATAAGGACATGTGGATCGACCACCATTGAGGACCCCCGCCCAATGTTACCGCGCGTGACCATTGTGACGGCAGGTCTCCTGGCTCACGGGTCGTCGTACGCCTCGTCGCCTTCCCGGGCCTGATCCCAGTGGCATGTAACGAAGGACTCACCGCCTACAGTTGCGGGGGCAGCCACGGTTCGAAATGATTTCTCACTTCTCCGCGTTCCCTATTATCCCCGAGGGGAACCGTCGACGTGACGCTAGGGTGACAGGGTCGCAACTGTCAAGCACTGGAAATCCCGTCCTGTGCAATCCTGGACGATTTCAGGGAAAGCTTGTGCTCCATCTACCTGGTTTGGATCGTACTCGCCGGCCCTGCTGGAGCCGGCGAGAATCGGGATCGTCGTTGGACCGAGGTGACGAGCGTCTATGACGCCTTTTTCCTTCTGCCCTTGCTTGGGGCGGGAGGCGGCGGTGGCTCGCTCTTGGCTTTCTGGCGCACTTGGCCAAGGCCGAGTTCCCTTGCGAGGCGAGAGCGATGAGCCGAATAGTTTGGTGCAACCATGGGGTAGTCGCTGGGTAGCCGCCACTTTTCCCGATACTGCACCGGCGTCAGGTCATAGGCTGTTCGCAGATGCCGCGTCAGCGATTTGAATTTGCGACCGTCTTCCAAACAGATCAGATGATCCGGGGTGACGGACTTCCTGATCGGAACGGCAGGCGTCAGCGGTCTGTCTGCTTCAACCGGCTTTGGACTATTCAGACCAGTAAGGCTTCCATGCACCGAACGGATCAGATCCGCGAGGGAAGCTGTGGCGACCTGATTGTTGGCTACATAGGCGGAGACGATGTCGGCGGTCAGGTCGAGCAAACTCGTGTCTTCTTCAAGCATGTTCAATCACTTTCTTGTTGTGTTGATATCGAAGTGAGTGACGTTTTTCTTTATGAGCGCAGCATTGTGGACCCGATCGCTGCGCCATCTTGGATTCTCAGGCAATTGTGGGCCAGTGTAAAGGACGCTCCGTAAACAATCGAAGTCCTCGCCACCACTATTTTGAGTTTTCTCGGATTTTGCTGCCACCAGCGGTTCTCTTTGAACAAATCCAGATAAAGGAGGGTCGTCTGAGAGCATTCGATTTACATCGGCCCGTTCTCGAACGAAGATCAATCTCCTCAAGACAGACAACCTGCCGCGCCCATCCGCCAGGGTTCATGCCAGCAACGTTCCTACCTTTGGAGAAGCCCACGGTCGCAACCTCGCGCAAGAGGCACCCTGGCAGAAACGGCGGCGTTCGTGTGCAATGACTTGCATACACTCCCGAAGCGTGGCGTGGTTGGAGCGAGTGTTATGCATCGGATCATCATGCGGCGGCAGCGCAACCGACGGCTTCACATGCCCGCCGGTCGCTCATTCCCTGGGTTCGACCGGATGTGCTGACGGCTTTCCGCGCGACAGGGGGCGTCACCATTTCTTTCCCACCAGATCCCTCCGCGACATTGTCGAACATCACATGCGCTAGCATCGGTTTGAGTTCTGCGTTCTCATTCCTTCATCTGCCTAGCCAGCGATACATTCATGCCGCCGTATTGCGCCTTCCACTTGTAAAATGCTGGCGTCACCGATCCCATGATTCCGGCAGGGCGCCGAGATGGTGACACAGCGGATACTGTATCGTCGGCGAGCATCTCTGTCGTTGTGGCGCTCCCATACAGAATCTGGCCTACACCGCATCCCTTGTTTCAGACGATATGCATGCTCCATCAAAGCTGGGATCAAAGATCCAGGATAATCCAATCTTGATCCCTATCCTGCATTGCTATTGGCCGCACCTTCCAGCATCGATAAAATTCACCGAATGCTACGCCAATCGACTATATTTCCCGCAACACCTTTCGGCCAATAAAGACCGATGAGAATAGCAACCATCCACGACATTTTTCGTTCCAGCGTGCTCGGCATGCCGGAAGCCGATCCCGTCATTGGCCACTGGTTCTACAATCGGTTCCTTCAGATTTTGCGACCACTTCGCGTCGAGGTCGAGCGTGTCTCGATCCTGGCGGATGGCGGCCCCACCCTGCTCGAGGATCTCGCAGCACGGCATGGTTGGCCGCGGGACAAAAGTGGCTGGGCGCATGTCTTTTCCCACCCTGACGTCAGCAACCTGATCATGCCGACACTTGCCCGGCTTCGAGCCTTTGATCTGGTGCTGGGCTTCGAGATGCCTCCCAATCTCATACGTGGTCTGCATGCACACGGACAAAGACTGATCGATATCTCGATTGATCCCATCCGCTTCTGTGAGGATTTGTTCTTGCGAATGCGCAGCAACGATCCCGTGCTCCAGACGTTGCTTGCCGAACAATCCGTTCCGTCAAAACAGATTGCTGCCGGCGCAGCAGACCTTAGAGCCCGAATTCAGCCGCTCCCTGCCCAGCCGGAGGCAATCGTGTTCGCAGGACAAGTTCCCGATGACAGCAGCCTGATTGCCGGGAGCCGCATTCAAAGCGCAACGCCTTTTGCCCATCGATTGAACGAGATCGCTGCCGGACGCCAAATTCTGCTAAAGCCGCATCCCTATGCTCCTGGCAATCCCGATCTTGCGACGCTGCATCGCGCCTTGCCCAGAAGCCGCTTTACGCGCGACAACATCTACGCCTTGATGACGGCTCCCTGGCTTGGGGCAGTCGTCACTCTTTCATCAAGTGTCGCGACAGAAGCCATGTATTTCGACAAGCCCGCCAGCCGGCTGATCGACCCCGATGTGGAGTTTGTCGAACCCGGCGTGGTTGGCCCGTTTCAGCGCATCGATGGCAGGGCTTCGAGCGCTCCCTTCTGGGGGGACCTGCTCGATCAAGCCGTTCAAACGCCAAGTCTTCCTTCCCCAGGTCTCCCGGTGCGTCGTCTATTCGGGGCGAACTGGGGGCTTCCGCCGCCCGCGACGGCCACTGCCCTCTCGCCGCTCTCGCGAGGCGAAGCAACGACGAATATCCAACCCTATTGCGTGTTCGGCTGGAGCGGAACAGAACCGGATGGCGTCTGGAGCGACGGCATATTGGCTGTTCTTCAGGTACCTGCCTGCAATGACGGGACGGCATCGACACTGGTTCTGACACTCAGCGCCTTTGTACCGGATGCGGATCACCCACAGGAACTGGTTATTTCTTCACAACCCGTCGGCCTCACCGAGAAAATTGTATTGGCAAACGCCGAAACGTGCGAATTGCAGATTGCCCTCCCACCGGCTCCGGCAGGTTCGATACTGGAAATTTCGATCGGCATGGACACCGCGATTAGTCCCAACACGCTCGGCATCAATTCGGACGAACGCCGCCTTGGTATAAAGCTGCATCGAATGGAGCTCATCTAAGACCTGCCGTAACATGCCACTGAGTTGTCAGGCGTCGGCTGCTATTTCAGCCGGTGCCACACCAGACTGGGTATTGGTGTCCCGTCCTTTTCAGGCCGTCGCGGTTAGCGGCCTTACGATCGGCATCGAGAAGCGATGCCGCCGTGGATGCACGCCATGGGCGTTTCCAAAATGACGATCGCAACTACAGCGATAGTCCAACCGGACGATGTTCTGCGCGCGGCAAACGCTAGCGTGGCCAATCAATGCTCTTGGCCCCCTATGTCGGCAGCAGAAACAAGAAGTCCCAATTCGCCAACTCAAGAATAAATACAGCGCTGAAATCCGAACAAGCCTTGTGACTGCAAGCAGCAGACTTGCGGCCGGTGTGGTTTCGTATTGTCAGTGGAGGGAGGAACAATGAAGCGTAAAGCAGCCGCAGTCGCTGTTATCGCCGGAATCACACCAATAAATGCAGCCTTGGCCAGTGATCGGGCAGTCGCGACATTTTCCTCGTGACGCTCCTCAATCCCAAGGCACTCTTGTTCACGCTGTCGATCGTACCGCACCTGCGCGACGGCCAGATATGGGCCGCCCTTCCCTATCTTTGCTGGTTGTCGGTACTCATCCCATCGGCAGGCCTCGTCTGGACCATGATCGGCGCCGGGCTCGCCTCGCGCTTCAGATTCATGGCTTCGTCCCGGCTGTTCGCCCGTATAGGGGCACTGGTGCTCTTGCTCTTTGTCACGTCCCTCTTCGTATCTACGGTGGTCAAAGCCTTCGACCAGTGATCCCGCGCGCGCTCTCGCGCACGTGGGCTCGCTATCCCTGGGACTTATGCCCGAACTTCTGTTCCAGGCTCAGATGCCGCACAGCAAAGTGAGCGCCGCTGCCAGCCCCTCATGCCTGCGATGACTCGTGCCCTCGCAGGTTCGGCAGCAACACCGTGAGAATGCCGAGTGCCGGCAGGAAGGCACAGAGCTGGAACACGAAGTCGATGCCGGTCCGGTCCGCTAACGTGCCGAGTGCGGCTGCCCCGATGCCACCGATCCCGAAAATGAAGCCGAAGAACAGGCCCGATACCATGCCCACACGGCCCGGCATCAGCTCCTGCCCATAGACCACGATCGCCGGGAAGGCTGAGGAGATCACGAAGCCGATGATCACGCTCAGCACGGCGGTTGCGGTCAGGCCGACATGCGGCAGCAGCAGGGTGAATGGCAGCACGCCAAGGATCGAAACCCAGATCACGACTTTGCGCCCGAGCCTGTCACCGATCGGCCCGCCGGCAATGGTACCGGATGCGACGGCCGCGAAGAAGACGAACTGATAGATCTGGGCCGTCTGCGTGGCCAAGCCGAATTTGCCCTTGAGATAGAAGATGTAATAGCTCGTGAAGCTGGCGAGATAGATATATTTTGAAAAAAGCAGCGCGATCAGTACGGCCATCGCCCGCGAAACCTGACCGCGTGTCAGTGTCGGATGATGGTCGGGAGCCTTGTGCGATGCCCGCTTTGCGTGACCGTTGAGCTGATACCAATGCCCCAGCGCCGTCAGGATGATGATGCCGGCAAGAGCGGCGAGCGCGAACCAGGCGAGCCCGGCCTGTCCACGAGGCAGCACGAAGAAGGCGGCCGCCAAGGGACCGAGCGCCGATCCGAAATTGCCGCCGACCTGAAACAGCGATTGCGCCAGACCATGGGCGCCGCCGGACGCCAGGCGAGCAATGCGTGACGATTCCGGATGGAAGATCGAGGAGCCGAGGCCGAGCAACATAGCGCCGATCAGCAGCACGCCATAATTGGGTGCGAAGGCGAGCGTCAGCAAACCCGACATCGATGAAGCCATGCCCACAGGCAGGGAATATGGCATGGGCCGGCGATCGGTATAGTAACCGATGAAGGGCTGAAACAGCGATGCCGTGATCTGGTAGATGAAGGTTAGAAAACCGACCTGTGCGAAGCTGAGTTCGAAATTGCCCTGAAGGATCGGATAGACGGCGGGCAGGAGCGCCTGCAGCATGTCATTCAGCAAATGGCAAAAACTTGCCGCCCCCAAGACGGTGAATACCGTCTTTGTCCTTGTCTGCGTTTGGGGGGATGTATGTTGACGCGGTAGAGTTCGGGTAGACACGGGAAAATCCTCGGAGAAAGCCATCGCCGATCGGAACGGAGAGCTTGTGTTCGGCCGATCGGCAGCGTACCGAGTGGCCATGCGGCCTGCCACCAATGTTGGGCCAAAATCCTACGAGAGTGGGCCAACATGCGGGACATTCATATCGACACCGTCGATCACATCCCCCGGCCGATTATCGCGATCGGCCGAGATTATCCGGATGGCTTCATCGTCCCGCCTCACCATCACCGACGCGGGCAGTTGATCTCCGGCGCGTCCGGCGTCGTCGTGCTTGCGACACCGGACGGTACCTGGGTCATGCCTCCGCAACGCGGAATGTGGATTCCACCCGGCACGACCCATCACGTTCGCATGGTCGGCGTGGTCGGCATGCAAAGCCTGTATCTCGAGCCTGACGCGGTTCCGAGCATGCCTGCCTACTGCCAGGTCGTCGGCATTTCGCCGTTCATGCGAAGCCTGATGACCGAGGCGCTCAGCCTACCACTCGAATACGACCTCGATAGCCGCTCCGGCGCACTGATGGAGTTGATACGCCATGAAATGCAGCAAATGCCGGCCCTGCCGCTTTCGCTGAATTACCCCTCGCACGGCCCGCTGGCTCTCCGCTGCCGACGTTTCGTCGAACGACCGAACATTCACGAGCAAATCGACGACTGGAGCACAGCGCTCGGCATGAGCCGGCGCACGTTCACGCGCGTTTTTCGGCTCGAGACGGGTCTCAGTTTCCTGGCCTGGCGCCAGCAGGCCTGTCTATTATTCGCCATGCCCCGTCTGGCGGCGGGCGAGCCCGTCACGACGGTTGCGATCGACCTGGGCTACGAAAACCCGGCCGCATTCACGATCATGTTCAAGCGCGCCTTCGGCAGTCCGCCCCTGACCTATCTTGGGATGCGTACCAGCCGCGCGAACTGAAAAAAGGCCAAGAAACCCTGATATTGCGAAGGCCTCTTGCGAGCCTTGAATGATGATCTTGGAAAACGGCCTCGCACCCTCGGCCAATTTCTATGCTGCTTCACAGTGCCAGGGACCGGTGAATTTCGAACACCGCAATTCCTCGGGAGGAAGCCTCCGGTCGCTCCCGTATGCCGGGAGCGACCTTTGCCATGTATATTCCGATATCGCCCCGTTGGATCAGACCAGCATGGGCAGGAGCTGGTCGATCGACTTCTTGGCGTCACCGTAGAACATGCGCGTGTTCTCCTTGAAGAACAGCGGGTTCTCGATGCCCGAATAGCCGGTACCCTGGCCGCGCTTGGAGACGAAGACGGTCTTGGCCTTCCACACTTCGAGCACCGGCATGCCGGCGATCGGACTGCCCGGATCCTCCTGGGCCGCCGGATTGACGATGTCGTTGGAGCCGATGACGATGACCACGTCGGTGGAGGGGAAGTCCTCGTTGATCTCGTCCATCTCCAGCACGATATCGTACGGCACCTTGGCCTCGGCGAGCAGCACGTTCATGTGGCCAGGTAGCCGGCCCGCCACCGGATGGATGGCAAAGCGCACGTTCTTGCCGGCGGCGCGCAGCTTGCGCGTCAGCTCGCTGACCGACTGCTGGGCCTGGCTGACCGCCATGCCGTAGCCGGGCACGATGATGACGCTCTCGGCATCGTTGAGCGCTGACGCCACGCCGTCGGCATCGATGGCGACCTGCTCGCCCTCGATCTGCATGGTCGATTGCTGTTGGCCGCCGAAGCCGCCGAGAATGACCGACACGAAGGAGCGATTCATCGCCTTGCACATGATGTAGGACAGGATCGCGCCCGACGAGCCCACCAGCGCGCCGGTGACGATCAGGAGGTCGTTGCCCAGCGTGAAGCCGATCGCCGCCGCCGCCCAGCCCGAATAGGAGTTGAGCATCGACACCACCACCGGCATGTCAGCCCCGCCGATGCCCATGATCAGGTGCCAGCCGATGAAACCGGCAGCGAGCGTAATCAACAAAAGCGCCCACAGCCCGGCGCCCATGCAATATGCGATGCCCAGAACCAGGCAGAGCAGCGCTGCCCCGGCATTGAGGGCATGGCCGCCAGGATATTTCTGGGCCTTGCCGTCGATCTTGCCGGCCAGCTTGCCGAAGGCCACGATCGAGCCGGTGAAGGTGACCGCGCCGATGAAGATGCCGAGGAAGACCTCGACCTTCAGCATGGCGATCTCGGCCGAGGTCTTGTGCGCCAGCACCGCCGCAAAGCCCGTGAAGGTCTCTGTCGTACCGGAGGCATGAGCCGCGACCACATCCTGCAGCGTGATCTCGGCATTGATGCCGATGAACACTGCGGCAAGGCCCACGAAGGAGTGCAAGGCAGCCACCAGCTGCGGCATTTCCGTCATCTGCACGCGATTGGCGACATACCAGCCGGCCAGCGCGCCGAAGGTGATCATCACCACCGTCAGATAGAAATGGCCCGAGCCGGCGCCAAACAGGGTGGCGAGCACCGCCAGCGCCATGCCGATGATGCCGTACCAGACGGCGCGCTTGGCGCTCTCCTGCCCCGACAGGCCGCCGAGCGACAGAATGAAGAGAATGGCGGCAACAACATAGATCGCCGTGGTCAATCCGTATTCCATGGCGATCCCCTTACGACTTCTGGAACATGGCGAGCATGCGCCGGGTGACGAGGAAGCCGCCGACGACGTTGATCGAGGCGATCAGTACCGAAATCGCCGAGAGAAGGATCACCCACCACGATCCGAACCCTATTTGCAGCAGTGCGCCCAGGATGACGATGCCGGAGATCGCGTTGGTGACCGCCATCAGGGGCGTGTGCAGCGAGTGACTGACATTCCAGATCACCTGGAAGCCGATGAAGCAGGCCAGCACGAAGACGATGAAATGGCCGAGGAAGCTGGGCGGCGCATAGAGGCCGACGATCAGCATCAGCACGGCGCCGATGCCGAGCAGGGTGAACTGCGAGCGGGTCTGTGCCCTGAAGTCGGCGCGTTCCTTGGCCCGCTTTTCCTCCAAGGTCAGCTCCTTGGCCTTCTCCTTCGGCTTTTGCGCGGCAATGGCCGCGATCTTGGGCGGCGGCGGCGGGAAGGTGATGGCACCATCCCGCGTGACGGTCGCGCCGCGGATCACGTCATCCTCCATATTGTGGTTGATGATGCCGTCCTTGGCAGGTGTCAGGTCGGCGATGAAGTGGCGGACATTGTTGGCGTAGAGCTCGGAAGCCTGCGCGCCCATGCGGCTGGGGAAGTCGGTATAGCCGACGATGGTGACGCCATTCTCGCTGACGATCTTCTCGTTCGGCACGGTCAGGTCGCAATTGCCGCCGCGTTCGGCGGCAAGGTCCACCACGACCGAGCCGTTCTTCATCGCCGCCACCATGTCGGCGGTCCACAGCTTCGGAGCGTCGCGGCCGGGGATCAGGGCCGTGGTGATGACGACATCGACCTCGGGCGCCTGCGCGCGAAACAGCTCGAGTTGTTTGGCCCGGAATTCGGGCGATGAGGGCGCGGCATAGCCACCCGTCGAAGCGCCATCCTGCTGGTCGGAGAAATCGAGGAAGAGGAACTCGCCACCCATCGACTCAATCTGCTCGGCGACTTCAGGCCGAACGTCGAAGGCGCGCACGATCGCCCCGAGCCCGCGGGCTGCGCCGATCGCGGCAAGGCCTGCGACGCCGGCGCCGATCACCAGTACCTTAGCCGGCGGCACCTTGCCGGCGGCAGTGACCTGCCCGGTGAAGAAGCGCCCGAAATTGTTGGCAGCCTCGATTACCGCCCGATAGCCGGCGATATTGGCCATCGAGGACAAGGCGTCCATCTTCTGGGCGCGCGAGATGCGGGGTACCATGTCCATGGCCACCGCGGTGATGCCCTTGTCCTTCGCGTGCTGGAGCAGTTCCTGGTTCTGGCCTGGGTAGAAGAAGGAAATCAGCGTCTGGTCGCTCTTCATGCGCTCCAGTTCCGCATCGCTGGGCTGGCGTACCTTGGCCACCACGTCGACGGCCTCGACGAGATCGGCGGCAGAATTGGCCACCACGACGCCCGCCTTCACATAGTCGGCATCGCCAAAACCGGAAGCAGTTCCAGCGCCGGCCTCGACAAAGACTTCATGGCCTAGCTTGGCAAGGTGCGCCGCGGACGACGGGGTCACCGCAACCCGCGTCTCACCCGCCCATATTTCTTTCAGTGCGCCTATCTTCATTCCACTCCCCTGCGCCAGCACTCCCACCGGCATCCTTCGATGTTCAGTTTTGATGGATCGCCAATATTTAGCTTCGGCTTATGTCGTGGGGTCAAGTCCATGTCGACGACCCATACACACTTTGACCTTATACCAAGCCCCGGAGATGCTGGCGCATCGGGGGTTTGAACACCTGACGATCTCAGACACCAAATCGACGATTTGGCAAAAATCGTTGGACGGAACCAGGAGTTATTGAAAATGCCTCTTGCTATAAGAGTCTTTTAGAGCACCACCCTCGACAACCGATAGGAGCCGTCGAGAAGGCCGCAAAATTATCGGCATAGGCCTGCATCAGCTCGGCCCTCGGCTTGGCAACGTCCAAGATTGGCGGACTTGGTGGCAATTACGGCGATCGCCTCGCCGCCGGCCAAGCACATCGGCGAGAATCCGCACCCACAGCGCGTTGCGGGCTCCATCCCCGATCACCGCCACTTCGCCAGGAGCGGTTCCGGCTTCGGCAAGGCAGGCCGCGATAGGGAGGGAGAGCCTGCTCGCTCCCAGCCAGCACGATCTCGTATGCGTCGACGACGATGATGCGGTCGTTTCTGGCTTTCATTGTTGAGATCACGCAATGAAGCCGTTTCGTGGGCTCTCCGACCTCACGAGTGAGTATCGATTTCTATGTCCGGGCGTCGCCGGAAGATCGCAGGCGGTCGAGAGCGACGGCTCCGATAATGATCAAGCCCTTAATGATGAACTGCCAGATGTCGAAGACACCGATCAGGGTCAGGCCGTTGGAGAGCACGGCGATGATCAGGGCGCCGACCGCATTTCAAGGAAGGCATGCCTCTGGCCTGCGTTCATCCTGCCCCCAACTCAATGCCGTGATCTCAGCAGTTGCAGCAATGTTGCAGCAGCGCCCTGCTCTGCCAGAGCCCCTAGGGATTTGAGATAGGCCGCAACGAAGGCCGAGCTTCGGCGAAGACCCAGGCTGGCAAAAGCCTCGATGTCGAGCACGGCCAGGGGATCGCCACCCTTCAGCCTCTGCCAATCGGCTGTGCCGATGCGCGGTTCGAAAATCTCGAAGGCAACGCCCTGATCATCCACGCCGCCTAGATAGCGGGCAAAGCAGGCAAGCAGGAAGGCCTCGCGGTCGAGCTCGCCACCGCCGGCAAGCAACTGGCCGATCGTCTTGCCGTGGAAGACCACGATTTTGGAGGCGCCGTCGCCGGCCACCCTGAGGAGCTGGTCCTTGATCGCGGGATTGGCGAAACGTTCGATCACCTTGTCGGTGAAGTCTTTCGTCGAATAGCCGGCGGGCGGTTCGACCAGGCGCCGGACGTCTCGCTCCCAGAAGGCGTGGAGAAGGCGGGGAATGTCAGGGTAGCGCATGCCTTCGTCGACTAGGCGGGCACCCATCAGCAAGGATGGATAGCACATCAGCATATGGGCGGCGTTGGAGAGCCTCCCCTTCACCGCGACATAGGCCGGCACCTCATCGCTGAACACCACCCCGGCCAGTTCGAGCTGCGGCCGCCCGGCGCAGAAACGATCCTCCACCACCCAGCTCGTATAGGGTTCACAGGTGGCGGCGACGAAATCGTCGACGCCGATACCGGTGGTGATGCGTCGGCGCTCGTCTTCCGGCACCTGCGGTGCGATGCGGTCGACCATCGAGTTGGGGAAGGCGCCATTCGCCTCGATCCAATCGGCAAGACCGGGATCGAGAGCGCGGGCAAAACCGATCACGGCCAGACGCGAGGTGTCGCCATTGCGTGGGAGATTGTCGCAGGACATCACCGTGAAGGGCGGCAGCCCGGCCTGGCGCCGGCGCGCCAGCGCAGCCACGATATAGCCGAACACTGTCCGGGGCGGTCCGCCCGCCAGATCGTGGCGGATGTCGGGGGTATCGAGACGGAAAGCGCCGCTGGCTTCGTCGATATTGTAGCCGCCTTCGGTGATGGTGAGCGAGACGATGCGGGTCGCGGAATCAGCGAGGCGGGCGAGCACAGCTTCCGGATCCGCCGGAGCATGCAGATAGTCGATCATCGCCCCGACGACCTGCGTTTGCTTCGGCATCGACGAGGTGAGTTGCGTCACCGTGTAGAGATTGTCCTGCCGGCGATAGGCATCGGCCTTGGTGCGGGCAGCGGCACCATCCGTCAGGCCTACGCCGCAGATCGCCCAATCCTCATGTCCGGGATGATGGAGGCAGGCATCGATGGCGACTGCCTGGTGCACCCGATGGAAATTGCCGACCCCGAAATGCACGATCCCGGCCCGCAGCCGGCTTCGGTCGTAGATCGGCCTGGTCACGGTCGGGCCGAATGAGGCAAGTGTCGAAGTATTGAGCGGGAGCATGGGCCTGTACTTTCAGGATTGAAATGGCCTCCTCGGGCAGGAGGAGGCCATCTTGAGCCAGACGACGGTGTCAGTCGTCGTGCTTGGTATTCCATCCCTTATAGTCGCCGACATTTTCGCGGGTAACCAGGGCGGAGGGAATCAAAATAATGGGCTTCTCGGGCTTCTTGCCGTTGACCAAGTCCATTGCCGTCTGCGCCGAGACCTTGGGAATGGCATAGAAATCCTGGCTGGCCGAGGCCTTGATCATGTCCAGGGCCGGATCCTTCAAGGCAGACTCGATGTCGGGCGAGCCGTCGACGGACGTGATGAAGAACTCGCTGCGACCTGCCTGCTTGGCCGCGAGCGCCGTGCCGATAGCCTGCGGATCGTTGATGGTGAAGATCGCATCGATTTTGGGGAAGCGGGTCAGATAGCCCTGCGCCACCGCCATGCCGCCGTCGCGCGATCCCTTGCCGTCCTGGTCGTCCGACAGGATCTTGATGTCGGGATATTTGGCTAGTACCTGCTTGCAGCCCACCACACGGTCGATCACCGAAGAAACCTGCGGCCCGTTCTGAATGACGACATTGCCGGCACCCTTGAGCTTGTCGGCGATATACTGGCAGGAAACACTGCCAGCCATGATATTGTCGGTCATTACTACGGCATCGGCTCCCTCGGCGGCCGTATCGAAGGCGACGACGGGAATACCGGCCGCCTGCGCCTTCTTGATGGCCGGGGTGATCGCGTTGGGATCGCCGGGATTGAGCAGGATGAAGTCGGCACCGGCAGCGATGAAATTATCGATCTGGTTGACCTGCTTGCCGAGGTCGTAGTCGTAGCCGACGGTGGTCACTTGTGCTTTGGGATAGGCCTTCTTGATGATCTGGGTCGCCGTGTTGGCGATGATCACGAAGCCGGGATTGCCGAGCGATCCCACCGATATACCCACCGATCTGACGTCCTTGGCCGAGGCTGGAGCAACCGCACCCATGGCCAAGGCAACGCCGGTCATTGCAAAGCCGGCGAGATAATTCATGGCTTTCACGTTCCCCCCTAATGAGATCGATCTCATTAGAATTTAGCATTTAACATATACAGACTGTTATCAACTCGACTGCCCTGTCAACCTCTTATGTCGATATCGAGCGGACCCGTGCGCTGCGCTGATCGCGGCACCGTCTGCGCCGAACCATGCTACCGAAATGGGCGGCGGGTAAAAGCCATGAACAAGGTAGATTCTCAGCTGCTCACGGACTTGATCGGCGACGCGGAGAACAACACTGCAAGAGGCCCGCCGGCGACGGCACGATAGTGTGCTCTAAGTAATCGCTACCTGGAATCCGGCAGGTAAGGTCTCTGTCGTGCTGCCGGACGATGGTTTGATCTGACAGAACCGGCTGAGGTGATAGGTTGACGCGTAGCGCTCGAGCAAAACTATTTCAACTCAGAGGAGCGAGCCATCGCAGCCAATCCGATGACGGCAACGGCGGAGAAAGCGGCGGGAAAGAAGAACACATTCGGCAGTCCGACCAAGGCGACTCCAAGCCCACCGGTCGCGCCTCCAAGAGCCGTGCTGAGTGCCGCCGACGCTCCCAACAGATGGTTGGACACCTGCCTCTGCCAGCCGCGCGGAATACCGAATGGACACCTATTGAACGCTCTTGTCCGAGTGATGCACGAGGTCGCCACGATGAACGGGACGGCGATCATGAAGAGCCTGCTCCAAAGCATCAAGGACGAAACTCGCGTGTGCCGTCCGGCTTACTCGCCAACCAACGATGCGACGGGCGAAAGCATCGATGACAACGGCCACGCAGCCGAAGCCCCGCCAGGTGGCGTCATAGGTGAAGTCCGAAACCCACAGCATGTTCGGCGCAGGGGCTTTGAACTGGCGGTTCACACGGTCCGATAGGCTGGGCGCCGTCTTGTCCGGGAACGTCGTACGGACCAGCTTTCCTCGAATGATACCCTGCAGGCTCATCGACCGCATAAGTCTGGCGACGGTGCAACCGGCGACGTCAAAGCCCTCCCGCTTCAGTTGCCGCCAGACCTTACGAACACCATAGACGCGCAAAAGTTCTGCTCAAAGACACGACGTATCTCCATCTTCAGGCTGATATCGCTGCGGGCACGGATCGACAGGCGCTCAACGTCCAGTCGCTTGGCTACGTTCTGATAGTAGGTTGAAGGGGCAATCGGCGGCAGCCTGCAGATCGGCTCGCCCCCGAACACCCACGGTGCTCGTCAATGAACGAGATCATCGCTTGAAGGGCGGTCGAGCTCTGCCTGAGCAAAATATGCTGACGCTTTGCGCAAAATCTCGTTGGCCTGGCGAAGCTCGCGATTTTCCCGCTCAAGAGCCTTCATCTTCTCGGCCACATCGCTCGGCAAGCCTGTTCGTTTGACACTGTCGACCTCGGTCTTCTTCACCCATTCATGCAGCGTGGTGGCGAGCAGCCGATCTTGGCCGCGATAGATGAAACGGCAACCCAACGCGACGGATGTTCTGCTTCGTGATCCAGCACCACGCGGATGGCCCGCTCACGGACTTCAGGTGAAAACTTGTTCGTTGTCTTACTCATAGCGGCTCCACTTTCTCAGAAGTTGAAGCCTCCGCCAAACCCGGCGCGGTTCAGCATCTCCGGCGGGTCTGGCTCGATCGGCGTGGTAGGAACCGGGTACCGGGTTTTCGCGCGGTGAAAGCTCAACTTCGCTGCGATCCTACAGATAAATACCGTCGTCACATGCGAGTGTGGCAACCTCGAACTGGAACCTTGCGAGTGCCATACTGTTCTCACCCTATGAGGATTGGTAGGGGAACGGCGATGACCACGGTTCGATTTCTTCGCGAAGACGAAAGCCCTCCGACGGAAAGCCATTGGGTCCTGATTGAATTGACCGGCCCCGTTTGGGTTGTAAACAGCGCCACATACTCGGAGGATGTTGTTCCCTCCGACCCCATTGGGCCGTTTCATACCCGCGGCGATGCAGTCAAAGCCGCAACGAATTTGGCCCAAGAAGTAGGCATCGACGTCGTTTATGTGCGCGGGCCTCAGTTGGAATTGCCCTTGATGAATGAGCACGGGACAAACAAGAGCAATTAGAATTACTTAGACAAAATAAATATTTATTCATATTAAATCCGACAAATAAGGCTTAAGATCTAAACTTGATGATTGGATTGGATAATATGAAAAATAAAAATGATAAGTCTGCACAAAAAAATCAACCGAAGAACAGCGATTTTGCTGTCGCTTCAAGTTCATATTACAAGAAGCGCTCCAACGTTTCGCAAGAAATACAAAGGCATGACAGCGAAGGCGACCGTGAAGAGACCGCCGGCGGTACAAATACCGACGGGACACCGCCTACGCGAACCAGGCTCCAAAAGACCTCCCCCGGATCTCGACGGGTCCAGCGAGCCCGTCTAATTCGCTCGTCCCCATAAGGTGCAATGCTGTTGGAGCGCAGCAGCGGGCAGCGGACGGAAAACAGAGATTTCAGAGTGAGAAACCAAGACCGGGGCAACACCTGTTTGCTTATGAGGGAATGCTGTCTGCAGAGCTTCAAGGTCCTCCTTGTTTAGCGTACCCTTCACGCCTTGTTATGTTGCTCGTCAGGGGCCACATTCATAATCCGAGGGGGCAGATGAAACCAATCCTCATGACACTCACAAAGACAGGCCGCGACGCAACACCGGTTACTGTGAACGTATCCCAGATTTTGAAAATCGAACCTCTCAAGGAGGGGTCGATGATATATCTGGGTGATCAAACGACAGTATCCGTAGCCATAGGGCATGAAGAACTCATTCAAAGGCTACGGGAAGCCATCGCCCATGCGCCGTAGCGAACTGGCAAGATCCCAGCGTTGATCGGCTAGAAACGAAAAGGAGCTTCCCTGGCTCGAAAGCCGTAGAGACGAGTAATATCGAGTCTCAAACACACTGACCTATCGAAGACTTGGCTTTCCTGGGAGCGCGGACGTCCCTGCAACACTCAAGAGAGTGTCGGACGATCCGCTCTTCGATCCGCGATTGCCGTGTTTCCAAGAGCGGACGAGAACGTCCGCGCTCCCAGGAAGAGTCAAGCTCAACGCGACCTGGGATAAGTTCTGGTCGGCGTGCAAGACGAATGTGATTTTGAAAGATCCTGTCAATAGACTGCAGGGGGTGGTCCGTGGCTGGATGATGACCTTGGTCCCTTTGCTTGGATGTCACCCCAGCCAGCGTTCGCACCATTGTCCAAATGAGAGTGAGACAATCACATTGTCATGATGACAGGTACTGAGGAAGCCAGCGGCGCGGCGGGGAACGGCTGCGACGTGGAGCTCTCACCCGGGCCCTCTCATTTTGCCTGAAGCTGACCCAACTCATTGCCGGCTACCGCAAAACAGGAGAACTGAGATGGAAGAACGACGTGAGCTTTACAGAAGCCCTGGCGATGATGTCTGGTACCTCGGTCGCGATCCTTCGGACGGGATGGCCATCATCATTCATCAAGCGAATGGTCCTTCCGGCTCCGCCATTTCATTTATCGCCTTGCGCGACTTCCTCAGAGCTGGCGCAGACGGTCCAGAGCATAGGGCTTTGCTGCGACTCATAGCGACACTTGTGCAAACGCCTCCCTTTGCCGATCGGGGGAATGCGGAACGGTAGGCAGGGGCCTTTCCGCTCACCGGTAACAGACACACTGAAAGGAAAGAACGATGTCCCAAAACCTCTCCGGCCCGGTGGAGCGCATTTGCCGCCTGATGTGCCGCATGGAGGGACATGAGGAATTGGTAGGGTTTGAGGGCGAGCCCATGTGGCAGTCCTTCCGGGAGGACGTGACGCAGATACTTGCTGAGCTTCGCGACGGGGACACATTGCCGAGTGGATTATCCGTCGTTAAGATCGACAAGTGAACATCTCGTATTTTCTGGAATACGAGATGTTAATTCCGGGAATTTCTGGGATCTTTCCGAAGAAAGTTCTAAAAATATTTATCTGACTTGCCATAATCATATTTAAAGTTTATGATAATTTTCATCGATCTTGTTGCCGATCTTTTTCTGCGCTACTGGCGCCGACGATTTTCCTCTCCAAAAATCGATCAAAACTTACTCGCCGGGGCTTTGCACGGTGGGTTATTTATTATGAACGATTGAAAGGAAATCGTTATGAATACCGGAACCGTAAAGTTCTTCAACACGACCAAGGGCTTTGGCTTCATCCAGCTCGATGCTGGAGGCTCCGATGTGTTCGTTCACATTTCTGCCGTCGAACGGGCGGGAATGCACACCATCGTAGAGGGTCAGAAGCTCTCGTTTGATGTCGTGACGGATCGGCGCAATGGAAAAAGTGCAGCTGAGAACCTTCAGGCTGCGTGAGAATATGGCGCGTCTGGTCTTTGACCACGGATGTACTGGCACTGGCCATTGATGCGCGATGAGAAGGCCGGGTTCGCCCGGCCTTTTTGTTATGGTGATTTACGAGAAGATTGCCGAAATGACGACATTGGATTTCACGACGCCCGCAGCGGTATATGTGCAGATACCCGGAGCCTTTCGTTCAATGCGAGGCAGGGCACCCCAGAAATATCGTCGGTTCGAAAGCCTCGCACTTGCCGTTCAGTTCGCGGTCGAGAAGTCGCTGGCAGAACTGCGAACGCTCATGATCGAAACCGATGATGGCGATTACACCGGCGCCGAGATCCAGTCTCTCTACGACCATAATAATTATCCGCTGCGCAAAGCGGCCGACTGAGACGTTTCCGAACAACAGCTGTTCGAGGAACCTTCCAGATCGGCAGGCCTGTTACAGCGCCCTCCTCCGCCTTGTCCTTCTCCATCCTGCTCCGCAGGCCTCTATGGGTTTTCAGCGGAAAGTCTTTCAGGAACAGTGCGTTCATAGTGGCCTCGAAGCCGGCCTGCACTGCCGGTCTGGCTTTCGGCCGAGCACGTCGATGAACTCAATTGGCCGTGGCTTGGCCGGCACCTGTTCGAAGAGATCGCGCACGTTGCGGCAATGCCGACGAACACTTCCACAAACTCAGAATCGGAGAGGCAGACGAACGGTCATGCCCCATGAAGGACCTTTCCACCGAGACTGATCCGCAGATCGTGCATTCCTCCGTCCAGGGGGACACGGGCATAGCCTTTGACGCATCCGAGAGGTGCCCCGTCGAGGACAGCCGCAACAACAACGTTGCAACCCGTATCGGATGGGCTTTCGACACGGATGGTGTATTGGGTGGCGGCAATCTTGACCGTGGCTTCGAAGCCCGGCCAGGCAGCGGGGATGCAGGGATCGATAACAAGGCAGGCACCCTCGCGGCGAATGCCCAGGATGCTTTCCACGCCCGCGCGATACATCCATGCGGCTGAGCCCGTATACCACGTCCACCCCCCTCGTCCCACATGGGGCGGAACGGAATAGACGTCGGCGGCGATGACATAAGGCTCGACCTTGTAGCGCTCGACCTCCTCAGGCGTTCGGGCGTGGTTGATCGGATTGAGGAGCGAAAACAGATCGGCAGCCGCTGTGCCGTCCCCCTGCTTTGCAAAGGCCATGATAGCCCACATGGCGGCATGGCTGTATTGTCCGCCGTTCTCGCGTAAGCCCGGCGGATAGCCCTTTATGTAGCCGGGATCGCGGGAGGTCGTGTCGAAAGGCGGTGTGAAGAGCAGCGCCAGACCATCCTCCCGGCGGATCAGGTGTCTATTGAGCGCGGCCATCGCCTGCACGGCGCGCGCGGGGTCTGCAGCACCCGACAGCACCGCCCAGGACTGGGCGATGGAATCGATCCGGCATTCCTCGCTCTCCTTCGAGCCGAGCCACGTTCCATCATCGAACGTCGCCCGGCGATACCATTCGCCATCCCAGGCGTCGCGCTCGATCGCGGCTTGGACGGAGGCGGCATGCGCCCGCCAACGTGCGGCACGGGCCGGATCGCGACTGTCGGCAAAAGGAGCAAAAAGCGCGATCGCACGCACCAGCAGCCAGCCGAGCCACACGCTCTCGCCCCGGCCGCCTTCGCCGATCCGGTTCATGCCATCGTTCCAGTCGCCGGTTCCCATCAGCGGCAGGCCGTGCTCGCCCGTAAGTTCGAGGCATTGGTCAAGGCCCCGAGCGCAATGCTCGAACAGCGTCTCCTGCTCGTCGGCGATCGAGGGCTGGAAGAAGGCGTCATGCTCGCCCTCGCCGAGCGGCGGCCCCTCCAGGAATGGCACTGTCTCTTCCAGCACTGCAGCGTCGCCGGAAGCAGCGACATAGGTCGCGGTGGCGAAGGCAAGCCACACACGGTCGTCGGAAATGCGCGTGCGCACGCCCTGGCCCGAATGCGGTAGCCACCAATGCTGTACGTCACCCTCGACGAACTGCCGAGAGGCCGCGCGTAGGAGATGGCGGCGGGTCTCTTCGGGAGCCGCAAAGGATAGCGCCATGCCGTCCTGGAGCTGGTCGCGGAAGCCGTAAGCGCCGCTCGCCTGATAGAAAGCCGAGCGGGCTGTGATACGGCATGCGAGCGCCTGGTAGAGCAGCCAGCCGTTCAGCATCAGGTCCATGGTGCGATCCGGCGTCCTGACCTGGATCGAGCCGAGCAGGGTCTGCCAATGTTCGGTCACCGATGCCAGTACCGCGTCGAGATCGGCGTTGCGATAGCGCATGATCAGTTCGCGCGTGTCTTCCACCGAACTGCACTGGCCGACCAGCCACACGATCTCCACTGTCTCGCCCACGCCGACCTCGATGCTCGTGGCGAGCGCCGCGCAGGGGTCCAGGCCGGCTCCCGCCGCACCCGACAGCGCGTGCTCATCCATGAGTGCGGCCGGCGTGCTAGGCTCCCCGCCACGCCCGAGAAACTCACTACGATCCGTTGTCCACGATGTCTGACGCCCGCCGAGATCGGCGAAGGCGATGCGGCCCGGAAAGGCTGTGTTCCAGGGGTTGCGGGCGAAGATGGCGCCGGTGGCCGCATCGATCTCCGTCACGACGAACGGCGCGGAAGCGCCGCGCGATATGCCCAGCACCCATTCCGCATAGGCCGTAACCGACAATCGGCGCGACCGCTCGCAATTGTTGCGCAATGTCAGGCGGGAGATCTTGACCGGGTCGGAAAGCGGCACGAATTGCAGCAGCGCGAGGGCGATCCCGTTCGTCTCATGTTCAAAGCGGCTGTAGCCGAAGCCATGGCGAGCGACATAGGTATCTCCGTCACGGATGGGCTGCGCCGTCGGGCTCCAGAGATCGCCGGTGACTTCGTCGCGCACATAGATCGCCTCGCCTGAGGGGTCTGCAATCGGATCGTTCGACCACCGCGTCAACTGGTTCTCGCGGCTGTTCTCCGCCCAGCTATAGCCCGCTCCGTCCACCGAGACCTGGAAGCCGAAGCTGGCGTTGGCGATCACATTGATCCAGGGCGCGGGCGTGGTGCGGCCGCCATGGAGGATGGTCACATATTCCTGCCCGTCCCTGTCGAAGCCGCCGAGGCCGTTGAAGAATTCGAGTTCGGGTGCTGCTGGCTGTGACAATCCGAGGGGTATAGTCGCCTTTGTCCGCCGGCCATGGGACGGCACGGCTGCTTGGGGCCAAAAGCGCCCGACCTGATCGGCAATTGGCCCGCGACGGGCGTGGAGTACAACTCGGGCCGCCGCATGCAGCAGGGACCGGGCCTCGGCACTCATGAGATCGGTCCGCAGCACATGAACCGAGCCATTCGCGTGGGCATCGCCCAGCCTTGGCCGGGACTGGCTGCTGCGCACGGCCATTTCAATCGCGATGTGTAGATCCTGCATGTACGAGGCGGCATGCTCGTTGACGATAACGAGATCGACGGCGAGGCGCTTCATGCGCCAATACTCATGGGCACGGAGCAACTGTCCGACCTGGGTGATGTCCGCGATATCGTCGATGCGCAGCACGACGATCGGCAGGTCGCCGGAGATTCCAAGCGGCCACAGTCCAGACTGGGGTCCAGCCCCGCGCAGGATCGCTTCCGACGATGCCCGAAAACGCGGATCGGCGTAGAGGATCGGTGCAGCGAGGCGCTGAAAATCGGCCGCCTCCGCCGCCGCGACGCCGAGATGGCGAAGCTGAACCTGTGCCTGGGTCCACGCCAGTGTCTTTGCGCGATCGAACGAGCTGCGATCGTGATGCAGGTCGACGATGTCCAGAAGCTCGGCCCGCGACGATGCAACCACGGTCCAGAAAGCGACCCGCACCACCTTGCCGGGCGGAACGATCACGCGCTGCCTGAGCGAGAAGATCGGATCGAGAACCGTGCCGACCGTGTTCGAGAGCGGCCGATCCTCCTTGAGAGCCGCCGCGTCGGCGATCGTGCGGCCGCGGCCGAGGAAGCGGGCCCGATCGGTCTCATATTGCGGATCGGCAGCAATCTCACCCTCGACCACCGTGAGATGGGCCGCCCAGAGCCGTGGCTCGTCAGGGGACCTCGGCCGGCGCGTCGCCACGAGTGCGCCAAACTCGGCAAGATGCTCGGTCTGAACGAACATCTTGGAAAAGGCCGGGTGAGCGTTGTCGGCGGCGGGCGTCGCCAGCACCATTTCCGCGTAGGAGGTAAGCTCGATCTCACGCGGGCGGCGACCATTGTTGGTCAGGCCTATGCGACGGACTTCGCCATCGTCCTCGGAAGAGACCAGGACGTCCATCGTCGTGGTCAGACTGCCGTCGCGATGGATGAAGTGGGCGTAGTCCTCGCCGAAGATGACTTCTCCGTTTCCGGAACTGTCCCCTATCGGCTGTGCGCCCCCGGTCCAGACCTTTCCGGTCTGGACGTCTTTGAGGAAAATGAACGACCCCCAGTCGTCGCGGGTCGCATCCTCCCGCCATCGCGTCACGGCCATGTCGCGCCAGCGGCTGTAGCCGGCGCCGGTGGTGGTCAGCATCACCGCATAGCGACCGTTCGAGAGCAGATGCGTCATCGGCGGGCCTGCAGCCGAGGCGGCAAGCCGCCGCGCCGAGGCAACTTCGTCGATGGCTGCGACAGGCGGCGCATTCACCTCCTCAGCCCGGGCTTGCGCTATGGCGATCTCGTCCGGGATACGTTCCTGCAACAGGAGTTCGCTGGCCTTTATCATCGGTTCGCGATGGAACCGGGCGCGCATCCGTCCCTCCTGGAGGGTGTTGGCGATGGCGACGATCGTCATGCCCTGATGGTGGGCCATGAAAGCGCGCACGATGGCGACTTTCTCTTCCGCCGGCAGACGGGAGCGGGTGAAGTCGAGCGCTTCATAGAAGCCGTGGCGGCCACGGGCGCCCATCGCAGCGAGCCGGCTATAGTTCGCGCGCGCCGCCTGGGGGTCGATCATAGTCGCCAGTCCCGTCGCGTAGGGCGCGATCACGGCCTGTCCCGCGAGGCCGCGCTTGAGACCCAGGCCCGGCACGCCGAAGTTTGAATACTGGTAGGTGAACTCGAAGTCGCGGGCGTTGTAGGCCGATTCCGATATGCCCCACGGGATGCCGAGGGAGCGCGCATACGCCTGCTGGTACCCTACCACCAGGCGGCTCGTCTGCTCGAGCAGGCTGCCGGCCGGCGCACGCACCACCAGCGACGGCATTAAATATTCGAACATTGATCCGGACCAGGAGATCAATGCCGAACCGCTTCCCACCGGAGTCGCGGTTCGGCCCAGCCGGAACCAGTGCCGTGTGGGAACATCACCCTTGGCGATCGCAAACAGGCTGGCAAGCCGCGCCTCCGAGGCGAGCAGGTCGTAACAACTTGGGTCGAGGCCATTGTCGGCAAGCGAATAGCCGATCGACAGCAGTTTCCGGTCGGGATCGAGAAGGAACGCGAAATCCATCGCGAGCGCCATTTCACGCGCCGTGTCGGCGATCGCTTGCAGGCGCTCCTCGAGGAGGTTCGGCACATCGGCAATCCCGAGACGATCACGGCTCCACTCGATCACGCCTTGCCTCATCGCCTCGATCCAGAACAACAGGTCTGGCGGCCCGCCTTCTCCATTGTCCTTCATCAAAGACATAGCCGTGCGGGCCGAATCGGTGGCCTTTTCGACCAGCCTGTTGAGTGGCGCAGCGATGGACTCGATCGCCCTCGGACTGTTGAGCAGGGCCTCGATCTCATCGAGAATGACGGTGAGTGGTTGCCCGGGCCCTCCTCCTCCGGCGGGCAGGGCGTCGGCCGCCTCGCGCGCCAGGGTGAAGGCGTCCAGCATGCCGGCCCTCACATCCGGCGCCTGTGCGGCGCCCACCCATTCCTCGCAGGCGTTGGCAAGCGCGATCAGGTGACCCGCGAGGTTTCCGCTATCGACCGACGAGACATAGGCCGGCTCGAGAATGCGCAGATTCTGCGTATCATACCAGTTGAAGAAGTGCCCCTTGAACAAGGCGAGCTTGCGCATGGTGTCGAGTGTGGCTTCCAACCGCTCGACGGTTTGCGTAAGCCCGGCCCAGCCGAAATCGCGGGCGGCAACCGCGGAAAGCAGATAGAGCCCGATATTGGTGGGTGACGTACGCCGCGCGAGTACCGGCTTCGGCTCTTCCTGAAAATTATCGGGCGGCAGCATGTTGTCGGACGGTGTGACGAAGGTCTCGAAATAGCGCCAGGTGCGACGCGCAGTGAGGCGCAGATCGGCCGCCTCCGCCTGCGACATGGTAAGCCGGCGCGAGATCGGCGGCGCGCGGCTGATGCGGAACGCAAGTGCCGGCGCTCCGGCCCAGAGCAATGCGAAAGGCAGGACGAGCAGCCAGGAGGCCGGAGCGAGCGTGACGGCGAGTGCCGCCAGAACCAGGCCAAGCGCCACACCGCCCGCCATCCGGCGATAGAAGCCACCCACGCTCAGGCGCGGTGCTGCAGCCGATCTTGCCGCCGTCGTCCACTCCAGAAGATGCTTATGCGTGACGAACAGCCTCGCAAGGGTTCTTGCGATCGCGTCTCCCGTCCGCCAAGCCTGATCGGGCAGGAAGGCGATCGAAAAGAACGCTTGGGCAGCCGCGAGGCGCAGGCCACGATCGAGCATGCCGAGATGATTGCGCAAATGCAGTCCCGAGCGGCGCGGCCATATGGAGAAAGCGCCCGGCAGGAAGGCCGGGATCGCAACGGCCGCGAACACGACCGCAAGTCCGACCGCTGCCGCAGGGATTGGGAACAGCCACGACAGAGCAAAGGCCATCAGCGTGAAGGGCGCCAGCAGCGACCGCCTCAGATTGTCCAGCATCTTCCAGCGCCCCAGGGGCGGCATCGCCCGGTCCCCGGTCGAGGAGCCGAACACCCAGGGCAGAAGCTGCCAGTCGCCCCGGATCCATCGGTGCTGGCGTCTTGCGGCGACGTCGTATCGCGGCGGGACCTCCTCGACGACCTCGATGTCGGAGGCAAGACCGGCGCGAGCGAAAACGCCCTCAAAGAGATCATGGCTCAGCAGCGTGCTGTCCGGCACGCGTCCGGCGAGAGCGGCCTCGAAAGCATCGACGTCGTAAATACCCTTGCCGGTATAGGTGCCCTCGCCGAACAGATCCTGGTAGACGTCCGAGATCGCCGCCGCGTACGGATCGATGCCGGCCGGGCCCGACGACACCCTTTGATAGATGGAGCCCTCATGGTCGAGCGGCAATGCCGGCGTGACACGCGGCTGGAGTATCGCGTAGCCGCTCACGACTCGTCGTTCGCCGTCGTCGAATCTGGGTCTGTTGAGGGGATGGGCGATCTTGCCGACCAAACGGCGCGCGGCATCGCGCGGCAATCTGGTATCGGCATCGAGGGTAATGACGAAGCGCACGCCGTCCGGCACCTGGGGGGGGCGCCCTTCCACGGCCACGAAGCTGGTGTCGGAGGCCCCGCGAAGCAGCCTGTTGAGCTCGTGCAATTTGCCTCGCTTGCGCTCCCATCCCATCCATGTGCTCTCGCCTTCATTGAAGAGGCGGCGACGATGGAGAAGAAGGAACCGGTCGCCTCCCGGTCCCGGACCATAGCGTCGATTGAGTTGCGCGATCGCCTGCGCCGTCACGGCGATGAGTCCCACATCGCTCTCGACGGTCTGCCGATCCGCGTCGAGGCCGTCCGTGAGGAGGGCGAAAGTCAGGTCACCGCCTGAGCCCGCCAGATGATGCACTTCCAGCCGCTCGACTTGTTCCAGGAGATCGGCCTCGCTGGTCAGCAGCGTCGGCACGGCGACGAGTGTTCGCAGCGATTGCGGCACGCCATCGGCGAGTTCGAGGCCCGGCAACGCTGTCGCGCCGAAACACCAGGCAACCACTCGGTTGACCATCGCGATCGCGGCCTCCGTCGCCGGCACGAACCCCACCAAGACGAACAGGGCAAGCCAGCCGGCATCAAGGCCGTAGAGGCCAAGCGCCCATGACGCCAGGGCGAGCAGCACGGCGGTAACGGAAAAGATGGCACCCGCATATCCGCTGATGCCCAGGCGCAGGCCGAAGCGGCTTATCCGCGTTCGTGGAGGCGGCTTGAAGTCGATCGCCCGTTCCAGCGCGCGCCGGCCGTCCCCGATCAGATGGTAGCCGGGATCAGCGAGCCGCCAGCGTTCCTCGGGCTCGACCATGCCCGCGGCTGCCCGCCGCGCTGTCTCCAGCACCTGCCCGGTGATCTCGAGTTCCGTCAATGACGAGCCGCGAGCAAGCTCCTCGATTGCACTCCGGTAGAGATTGCGCGTCGGGAAATCCATCGCGGCGAAATCGCTTCCCGAGCCAAGACGCTCGTCGACGAGACTCACGGTCTCGAACAGGTCCGCCCAATCGATGTCGGAGATCAGCCTCATGCTGGTGATGACATTGCGCACGGTGACGTTGGATGCTCCCAGCCTTTGCTGGGCATGCTGCACCACATCCTCGATCGAGGTGCCCTGCAGGCGGAGCCGCTCCGTGAACCATCCAAGCGCGGGGGTCGTCCTGGGATCCTGATCCCGCAGCCGCTTGGCGAGTTGCGCGGCAAAGATGTCCGACAGGGGCACGAAGGGGCCCATCAGGACATCGAGCTCGGAAGCCGCCTGCCCTATTGCAGGAAGCTTTTCGACCAGGGCGTCGGCGTCCGCCCGCTCCTCGCGTCCGGCAATGATCTGGTCGGCGAGCCGGCGCAGATTCTCTACGAGGACAATGCGCAGCGTGATCGCGACGGCCCACAATTCACCGATCGTCAACGGCTGGACCTGCTGGTAGGCGCGGATGAACCGGCGCAATAGCTCGGGATCGAAATAGCTGTCGGTATGCGCTATGAAGGCCCAGGCTAGCCCGAACACCCGCGGATAGCCCGCGAAAGGCCCGCTCGCCAGCTTCGGCAGTTGCCGATAATAGCCAGGCGGCAGGTCATCCCGGATCTCGCGGATCTGCTCCTCGACTAGATGATAATTGTCGAGAAGCCATTCCGCCGCGGGAACAATACCAAGGCCGCTTTCCACATCCGCGGCGCTTGCCCGGTACGCCTTGAGCAGTGCAGTGGCATTGTCGTTCAATCGTGTCTGTAGAGGCAGAACGGCGGGCGGGCGCCTCGTGACCGTTTGCGCAGCAGCGAGGCTTTGCGCATGCTGCTCGAGCCGCTCGACGCCGAACAGCTCCTCGCGCACCGGTGCGATGGCGCTCCATGGGTGTGGTGGCGCGCGAAGCCCGAACATCCGATGCAACAAAGCGTTCATTCCCTATCCAGTCGCGCTGTCAGCGCCGGCTTCAGCGCATATGAATGGCGAGCTCCATGGCAGCACGCGTATGCACCTCCAAAATCGGTCTCATCCAAAATGACATGCGAGCAAACGCCCGCTAGTCCATCCGTGGCTAGCGCCTGCTATTGTTTCCGTTCAGTTTAGACGATCAATCGCGAATATTTTCGGGACTTTATATCAATATATTGACGGCATTTTTGGAAATATGTTCGATTCTGAATTGAATCGA
Organism: Labrys sp. HAY1-8F; assembly: GCF_056754975.1. Lineage (NCBI taxonomy): Bacteria > Pseudomonadati > Pseudomonadota > Alphaproteobacteria > Hyphomicrobiales > Xanthobacteraceae > Labrys > Labrys sp. HAY1-8F. The sequence goes on from NZ_JBPGWZ010000001.1 coordinate 1,011,175, forward strand.
ACGGCGAACTAGCGATAAATTATAAAAATAAAACTACAAAATATCGCCATTTTAGGTTTTATGATCGAGTTTATGGATCAAATTCACATCGAGACTCGCAATTAATTTTTCCGATCCGATGCCCGTGTCCTGAATTTTTCTCTTCGGGCTACCCGAACGAAGAATTATTTGCCCAGCAATGCTCGTAACGCGATCCCTTGTGGGCTCTCACCATCGCGCAGAATGAAGTCGTCAACATCGATCTCGACTGCTTTCCCGCCCGAAGACCGGTTCGGTTCATGCCTGACCAAAGATCGGCCGGATTCGATGTCGTGGACCAGAACCCAGCGATCCCCGTTTGAACTGCTGTAGATCGGCTTCACATCTGTAACCATCATGGATTTCCTTCGTCGTTTTAGATTTCGATAGGGGGGTTCCACGTCACCGGAGAACCTTGCGGTGCAGACGGATTATTCACGTACCGGCGCAAGCCGATAGCCGAGCAGGCCGTGCATGCGCCGGACGAGGTCACCCGCGGGATATGGCTTCGGCAGAAAATCCGTATCGATCTCGCCCGACTCCGCTTGGGCATCCGGCCAGGCGGACCGGACCAGGATCTTCATCGACGGATGGTGATTTACCGCGTAGCGAACAAGAGCCAGCCCACCAGGAGCATGCTCCGCGTCAATGTCACCAATCATCGCATCGAAGTCGCTGCGACTCCGCAAAATGCTCATAGCCTCGCTGGCACTTTCACTTTCGACAATATCGTAGCCTTCATCCAGCAGTTCGTTGGCACTGCTCACACGCGAAGCGAGTTCGTGCTCCACGAGTAGAACCAAGGGAGATGAGGCCAATTGCAAAGGCCTGTCCGAATGCCGACGGCGATGATTCACCGCGGCGATGGTGGTGCTGGTGGGCATATCAAAGCCTGTCGATACGAGGGCCGGGATGGGCCTGTTGCGTGGCGACGGCAGGTAATTTGCCCTGGCTGGTCCCCGCTGCAAAAACCGGTGGCGCAGCACGTGAAGCCCGATTGACCTCACATATGGTGGCACCTCTGGCCACGGAGGCCAGAAAATGCAGCAGTGAAACCTTACACGGATCCACCTCAATATCAAGGTATTTTTCATGAATTTAAAATAAACAAAATAATATATCCTCCCCCCCTTTTAATTTTTGTAATCATAACTACCTAAGTGAAAACGTAAATTGCCTATTTCAAATGTCAATTGGTATGATTATTGCGTTCATTTACGAATATAATTTTGAAATATGATGTAACATAACTAGCGAAACCATCGCACCATTTTGGATTTTAAAGATCGCAGGGCTTTGTGTTTCTGCGCAAGAAATTCAAAATGCGGCTGACAAAGGGCGACAGGAATGGCCAAGGGACAAAAACGCGGCAATCGGGAAACTCGCAAGCCAAAGGCTGCCAAGCCGGCAGCCCCCGCTGCCGCAACTTCATTACTGACGCGAGGAACGCTGACGCCGGTCAGCACTATTCTTCCAAAAAAGAAGTGATAGCATAGCCTGGCGTCGTTCTGTGGTGGGCGTCAATGCAGCCCGCTATTCTCGACATTCTACCACAGAGTTCGAGACACCAAAATGGCGGGCTGGTTGATCCACCCGCGCTGAGGGCTGTCTTCAGGTCGGATCGGCTCCCATCACGAGACCTTCGATATCGTGCTTCTGGCTGATCGGCACCAACTCATCCACGACCCGGCAGACGAGATGTTTTCTCGCAATGTCCGGCAACGCGTCATACCAGTCGCGGGTGACCATCATGTCATGCAGTTCGGCATGTCCAGCCCCTGGTGCATCGACGCCGAGGACCATGACGGGCCGCGCGATGGGCGATTGGTGCTCTGTTCCTCGGTGGACCGTCAGGGCCGACCGACAGGAGACATCGCCACGCTGAGGATATTTGCGGGTCGCACGCTCCTGGAAACGGCTCCAGAGCGACTTGTCCGGAAACATCTCGTGCTTCCATTCGCGGCCGTCGTCATATTGCGTTCCGGGCGCCACTTCGAAAGGCCCCATATCCTCGGTGACGTCGACGCCGGTGAGGTTGAAGGCGAGCGAGGTGATTTTTCGATCGCGATAGGTGTCGACAGGCGAGGGAAAGTCGCGGTGCCAGGGCTGGTACTTTGCACCTTGGAACGGCACGTCGAAGCCGACTTCCACGATCTGGTAATCAGGCCCCAGGACATGGGTGCAGACATCCACCACCCATGGGTGGACGATGAGGTCCACAAAACCGCCAAACGCCTGCGGGTGTATCTCGACATACCAGCGGCGCGGACCGCGACCGACGGCGCCGCCGGGCCTTTGAATGGCTGACCAGAACGCCGTCATCATGTCTTCCCACATGTGGTCAGCCCATTCGGGGCTGAAGGCCCCTTTCAGTCCGATAATGCCGTCCTGGGCAAGTTGCGCCACATGGGAGGCGATGTCGTATTTGTACGAGGGCTGCGCGGTCATGGAGCTATCTCCTCCCAATTTTTCCAACACTACCGCTACTAATAATTATTAGTCAATGGTCGAACTTTATTAGTTCATGTACGATCGAGGTCCGAGCGGGGGACACGTGAATAGCCGGAAGACCACCAAGCGCGTGACGATGATGGACGTGGCGAAGGCGGCCGGTTGCTCGCAGGCGACGGTATCCGTCGTTCTGAACAGCGTCACGGACATCAAGATCTCTCCCGAACTGCGGGAGCGGGTGTTGAATGTTGCCAGCTCCCTTGGCTACGGAATGGGAAGTCCGATCCGGCGGGCGGGTCTCGAAGACCTGCGAGGCGGTTGCATCGGCTTCATTGTGGACCAGTTGGCGACAACGCCGGAAGCGGTCAACGCCATTGAGGGCGCCCGGCACGCGTCCTGGGAAAACGACGTGACCATTCTCGTGGCGCAAACCCAAGGCCGGGCGGAACACGAGCGCAAAGCGCTGGCTCGGCTTCTGCAGGCCGGCGCGCAAGGCATTGTTTATATGTCGATCTTCACACGTCGGGTCTCCTTGGATCACGCCTTTGACACTCTTCCCGTCCCCCTGGTCTTGCTCAATTGCTATACCGACGATGACCGCTTTCCAGCGGTGGTCCCCGATGAGATGACGGGCGGGCGAATGGCGACCAGCTCACTGATCAAGAAAGGGCACAGGCGCATCGGCACAATCGTTGGAGAGAGTTTCATGGAGGCGGCTCAGGATCGGCTCGCCGGCTATAGAGAGGCGCTGGCGGAGGCTGGCCTTCCTTACGACGGCCGGCTGGTCGTCGAGGGGAGCTGGACACCGACATCCGGCTTCGAGGCGACGCAGAAACTCCTGTCGCTCGAGGAGCCACCGACTGCCATTTTCTGCCAGAACGACAAAATGGCCATGGGCTGCTTTACTGCGATCGGCGAGGCCGGATTGCGCATTCCGGATGATCTTTCCGTCGTCGGATATGACGATGACGAGCTGTCACGCCACCTGCGGCCCCAGCTGACCACGCTTGAGCTTCCGCATCGTCCGATGGGCGCCTGGGCCATCGGGCAACTCGCAAACAAGACCACATCGTCGCCTAACCGCATTCACAAGGTCGGATGCACTCTGATCGAGCGGGCGTCATCAGGCAGACCAGCAGTTCGCAAGCCATGACATCGCGCCCGGTCAGCCCAGGCGCGACTGGGGCATGTCGGTCTGCATCATGCCGTAGACTTCATCGGTTGATCCACGACATATCCATTGCCTCAGGGAAGCTACGCCCGCATCCTGGACGTTCGGCGACTTTCAGATCGGGCCCAATCCGACCATCCGCGGGCTCATCGAAACCAAGAGCCCCCTACTCTGCCCGTTCAGGCTCAGACAGCAGCCGCAGAGCACGCGCGAGGTCTTTACACCGTGATGCCTACATCAACGCATCAAGCCCGCCGCCCGAAGCGCATCTTCGATGATTGTCCGTACGCCACGCCGGTCTGTCTCCAATCGAGGCACGGATAGACCACCGTCCGACGGGGCTGGAAGTCTCGCCATCGTCTTTTCCGCGACCGGCGACGGCATGCTTGATGGCGGCACTTCTGTTGCAGCCACGATGGGCTTCGATGGGGTCGAATCGCTCGCCTGCGTCGCGTCGATGCCCCAGAAACGCGCGATCTCGCGCGTGGACGAGATGCCAATATCGAGCATGTAGGGTCCGGGAGTGCCCAAGCCATCTCCGACGGGTGTTCCGTGCCCCATTCCCGCGATCATCCTGATCTCGACGACCGCCTCACCGGAAGCATCGCACCAGACCTGTCTTGCATGGGCACCGGTGGTTTCCGAACGTGCCGGGGTATTTTTCAACCTGTGCACGTCCTGCCATTGAAGGGCGATTGCTTCCGCGTTGGAAGGGGCAACCGTGTGGTCGGCCGTGCCTTGCCAGATCGATATCTTCGGCCACGGTCCACGGTGGTCCGAAGCACGATGGAGGAGCCGCTGCAGATCTTGCGCCGTCGGGCCGCCGTGGCCGCGCATGCGATCGAACGCCTCCGGGACCGTCGCCGCGCTGCCATACGGCAACCCTGCGATGATTGCCCCGCCGGCAAAGACCTCCGGATACGTCGCCAGCATGGTCCCCGCCATTGCGCCGCCGGCTGAAAGCCCGGTGACGAAGATGCGCTGTCGATCGATCCCGTGCGTAAGGACCATCGCCTCGATCATCTGCCAAATCGAGAGCGCTTCACCGGAGTTACGCCTGGTGTCTCCAGGCTCAAACCAGTTGAAACAAAGGTTCGGATTGTTGGTACGCTGTTGCTCGGGAAAAAGCAGGGCAAAGCCGGCGTCGTCGGCAAGCCGAGACCATCCGGAATGATGGTCGTATGCGGAGGCATTTTGGGTGCAGCCATGGAGCACGACGACAAGCGGCGCATTCTCTGGCAAGTCGATCGGAAGGTAGAATTTGCCCTTCAGCGCCCCCGAATTGGAGCCAAAGTCCGTCAGAACCTTGAGGCGGTCTTGCTTTCCATGGTCCAGGGCTTGAACGGAGCGTTGCATGTGCAACGCGCTTAGGCGCGCGATCGTATCGGAGATTTTTCGCAATGTGGCTGTCTCTGTTTTGACGCCCGGAATTGAACGGCAACGGGAACAACGCATCTGCAGCAATATCGTTGCTGCACTGCACAAAAAACTGGATTGGAAATCGTCCATGAACACCAGACGAGAGCTGCCTTTGCTAGCCGGGACGGCAATATGCCGACATCGACCTCCATCGACTCGTTCTTGCCATGTTCCTAGCTTGATTAATCCGATATCACTTTCCTAGGTCATTCGAGCAAATATGACGCACCGGCAGCAATAACGGCGTACTGGAAATAATTCCGGCATTATTCATACAGCGCCATAACAACTCCAGCGCATGAATTGTTCGGGTTCGACAGCAGGAGATGGACCATGGACACGTTATCCGTCGCGATGTGGGCTACGAATCTTGAAGTATCGGCTGTTAGCCTGGAGGCCTGGGTCGGGTTCGTTGAAGCGAAGATGATGGAATTCTCGTCGTCCACACCGCAAATCCTCGCTCTGCCTGAATTCGCCTGTATGCAGTGGCTCAGTTTCTCTCCGCCCGGGCTTACGGTGCCAGATCAGTTGCCCTGGCTCGCCGCGCAAGCCGTGGAAGCGCTTGTCATGTTGCGCCCACTTGCAGCGCGCTACAATGTGGCCCTGCTGCCGGGTACAATGCCGCACGCACTCATCGACGAGAAAGGCAGTACGCGCTACGCGAACCGAGCCTGGCTTTTCCTTCCGGACGGGCGCGAGGTTAGCCAGGACAAGCTCTGCCTTACGCCGAGCGAGATGGACCCGCAGGGCTGGCTGCTGTCGCCTGGAACCGACGTCGAGATTATCGAGTGGGCGGGCTTGCGCATTGCGATACTGATCTGCCTCGATGTGGAATTCACGTCGCTGTGGGCCCGCCTCGGCAAACTCGACCTCGATCTGATTCTCATTCCAGCCAAGACGGGACTGATCTCGGGCTATTACCGCGTGTTCAGCTGTGCCTATGCGCGAGCGACCGAACTTCAGACTGTCGTTTGTGTCGTCGGCGCCGTCGGCACGCCAGGCAGCAACCCGGCAACCGACGTCGTCATGGGCGGCGCTTGCGCTTACGTGCCGTGCGACGGGGCACTCGGCTATACCGGCATTGCAGCGGCGCTCGGGCCGCATGCGGCCGCATCGGGCTTGAGCCCCATCCTCATCGCGCATGATTTGCCGGTCGGCTACTGCCGCAAGATGCGCCACGGGGCTGCCGAGGCAGAGGTGTGGCCCAGTTCATGGTCGGCCGACCATGTTATTATCAACGATCCGGCGGCGTCGTAGCTTTCCGATTCGAAGCGGCCGTCATCTTTTGGCTCTGATCAACGAGTCCTGGGCCTTGCCGCTTCTCCTTCTCTCTCAGCTCCTTCCATCAACGGCTTCTGCTATTGGTTGCAGGGTACGGAACCCCTGATTTGAATCTGCGATTGTAAGTGCTTGATTTTATTGATGTGCAATTTTTCGAGCGAAACGAGGTCGCTAAAACATTGTTTAAGCCATTGCCGGACCGGCCCATCGAGCAGGCGATAGCCGAGTCGGGCTGAAAGCCCGTCAGTTCGGCACGCCCGCCTTCGGATCCGGCGGGAAATAGGCGCTCTTCTGCGCACCATGCAGCAGGTCGATCGCCTTGTTGAGCTGGGTATCGTCCTTCTCGTTGGCGGGCACATAGGCCGAGGAGCCGCCTTCCTCCGACTTGTTGTCGGCATCCGGATTGGCCAGATGGCCCTTGAGACCGGATTCGCCCTTGGTCTGGTCACTGCCCTTGAGGTCGTCGGGCACGTTCTCCTGAACCACGATCTCCGGTTCGATGCCCTTGGCCTGGATCGAGCGGCCGGACGGGGTGTAATAGCGCGCCGTGGTCAGGCGCAGCGCGCCATTGTCCTGCAGCGGAATGATGGTCTGCACCGAGCCCTTGCCGAAGGAGCGCGTACCCAGGATGGTGGCGCGCTTGTGGTCCTGCAGGGCGCCGGCGACGATCTCCGATGCCGAAGCCGAGCCGCCATTGACCAGCACCACGATGGGTTTGCCCTTGGTGAGATCGGGGCCGCTCGCCGTGAAGCGTTGCACGTCGTCGGCCTGGCGTCCCCGCGTCGAAACGACCTCTCCTCGCCCCAGAAAGGCGCCGGAAACGGATACGGCCTGGTCGAGCAGGCCGCCCGGATTGTTACGCAGGTCGATGACAAAACCCTTGAGCTTGTCCGGGCCGATTTCCTTGCTCAGCTTGTCGATGCTTCTCTTCAGGCCGTCGAAGGTCTGCTCGGTGAACTGGCTGATGCGGATATAGCCGATATCATTGCCGAGTTTCTCATCTCTCACCGAAGCGACCTTGACGATGTCGCGCACGAGCTTGACGTCGAAGGGAGCTCCCTTGCCCGCCCGCAGGATCTTCAGCGTGATCGGCGTGTTGACGGCGCCGCGCATCTTGTCGACGGCCTGCTGCATGCCCATGCCCTGCACCGCATCACCATCGAGCGCAGTGATCACGTCACCCGCGAGGATTCCAGCTTTGGAGGCGGGCGAGTCATCGATCGGCGATACAACCTTGAGAGCATTGTCCTCCATGGTGACCTCGATGCCGAGGCCACCGAACTCGCCCTTGGTCTGCTCCTGCATGTCCTGGAAGCTCTTGGCATCCATATAGCTCGAATGCGGATCGAGCGAGGTCAGCATGCCGTTGATGGCCGCTTCCACCAGCTTGCCATCCTCGGGCTGCTCGACATAATCCGAACGCACCCGCTCGAACACGTCGCCGAACAGGTTGAGCTGCTTGTAGCTATCCGCCAGGGACGCCTGGGCACGGCCGACAAAGGAAACAGGGGATTGCGTCAGCGCGACCGTGCCGAGAGCGCCAAGGGCTGCTCCCGTCAACATGAGGGCAAGATTACGCATGGGGGAACTCTTCTGTTGGAAGCCAAGCTTGAGTCCAAACGAACTCGGTGCGCCTTCCATCCCCACTTCACTTTGCCCCGGGTAAGCGCCAGCGAAAATGATACCTCGATTATGGCCGCATTTTGTTGCTCGTTCGGCGCCATCCAACCAATGAGCTGCGTCGCAAACGCGTGCTTGGACAAAAAGGCCATCGGATACGGTATTCGGTCAGCGAGGAATTCGAACCGATTGGCGAGCAGTCGTACCGGATCACAGGCATACCTCGCCTGCCGTTTCCGCATCATGTGAACCATTTCGATCCCAGACTGTCGCTGCGCTGGCAGTCGATTTGAGGCTGGGCACGGCTTGGGTCCGCATCGGAGACATGGCGGACTGTGAGGTGGCCGAGCACCAAGGCCTTCCGACCGCGAAGTGGTTTCTCTGAAACGTGTCTGGTGAAAACGCGTTTGCGTTCCATCCGTGAATTTGCGACACAATCCTGTGAGTTCGCGCTATCGTGTTCCCGGTCATCGGGCGCTACGGTCTTATTTGGCTGCTGCATGATCCTCTTGGTTGGCAACGGTCCCATCTCTCCTGACGCAGTGTCCCTTATCGATCAGGCCAACTTCGTTGTCCGGTTCAACGACTGCCGGTCTTATGGCGAGCTACCGGGCCCTACACATGCCGTAGCCGTCTGCAATACCGGCCGATCCGGCCGCTCGTTGGCGACCTCTGCCAAATGGCGATCCCATCTGGCGATCCGCGAGGCCCGCGAATTTTGGTGCGTGCGCAATCCAGCCAAATTTCTCGAATTAAGGGATTCCATCATAGATCAGTGGCCCGGCCTTGCTGACTTTTGCGACGATCACACATCGAGGTTCGCCGCCTATTCCGCCGCCCTTGGCAAGAATTTTGTCGTTTTTGATCACAATATCCATGATGAAGTCGATCACAATCTGGCGGATTTTGGCCCCCCGCGCTATGTGGTACCGAGCAGCGGAATGCTTGCCCTCCACTATGTTCTCCGACGTTTCCCGGACCTTCCTGTCATTCTCGCCGGCTTTACCCACCAAGGGTGGAAGTGGCATCCTTTTTCTGCAGAAAAGACCCTCGTGGACCACTATATCCGTCTTGGTCGGGTAACTCGCCTTTAAGAGAGCCCAGCCCATGAGCGGCTATGTTCCAAGCTCAACTCGTAGCACTCTTCAGAGAGTGGTTCATCGGGGCCATGGCGGCCCGACGGTCAAGCAGCAACCTACGCACGAAATTCCTGACAGTCCTGCTTGTCGATCCCAATGGTCTCACGAGCCGAGTCCGCGTTGCCTACTAAGCACCCATGCGGAAGAATCCTTGCGAGGCCCGCGGCCTTGTCGCCTCCAGCATGACGTAGTCATGCTTAGCCGCCCCGGCGAACCTCATTCTTGAGTATATATTAGGCATAAAAGACAAAAAGTATCGACAGATAGCTTAATTCCAAATTAAAATTACAATGCATAAAGAATTTTTTGGCCAAATAATCCAACATATCAATTTTTATGCCAAGGTAAAATTGTCAAATCTGAATGAAAAATCAAAAATCATATTACAAAATTGGAATGTACCTGCAAAAATATTGCTGGGCCACTGACAACACGATCCGGTCCATGCAACCAGCTCGCATCAAAGAATAAACTATCTCCTGGTGTCAATGCATAATACTTTGTATCATGCCGATATATCATCTCCCCTTCCAGCACATAAACGAGGAAATTTCCCTTCTTTTGCACCAATTCGAAACCAATACCACAATCTTCCAAGAGAATTATAGACGAATTTAATTGAAAATGACTTGAATCATTCTTGATTTCACCAAGTAGATAACTTGCACGCATCTCAAGTAGATTACGATTTACGGGAGAAGTCGCGTGATCTCGCCTTACGAATATGGCGCTTCGATGCTGTTCGGCGCGCCGCATCAGCGTGGAGAGAGAGACGCCAAGAATTCGAGAGAGGGACTGTATAATTGTCAGCGACGCCGTAATGGTGCCATGCTCGATTTTTGACAGTGTCCCCCCCGATATCCGCGCCGCACGAGCCAAGTCCACGGCCGAAATTCCCTCGCGTTCTCTGCAGGCTCGCAGTTCTCGTCCAATTACAACCGGAAGGCGTTCCTTCTTTCTCCTGATTGACAACCGACCCTCCCGATCGAATGGTGCTGCAAATTCATCCATGGAAGAAGCAATTGGCTCAGGCCGATATAGCCTGGGCCTTTGTCACGCCCATGGATGACGGTGATCAGAACTTTGGTAACGGCGACGCGCATGGCTGTCTAAGCCAGACCGCCGAGAAGAACGACGCCGGCAATTGCGATGAGAGCGCCCGTGGAACGAACCATGAGTTCGCCCCGCCCCTCCCGCAGATTGCCGATTGCAAAGCCCGTTCCCACGCCAATTGCATGCAGCAAAGCCGTTCCAAGCACGAAACCCACGCCATAGGTGAAGCCTCCGACATTTTCTGGCATCTCGGCTCCATGCGCATACCCATGAAAGATCGCAAAAAAGCCGACAAGGGCCATCGCCACGGGTATGGCAGCACGCAATCGCAAAGCAACGATCGCGCCCAGCACCACCACGGACAGACCAATGCCCAGTTCAACGAACGGCAAGGTCACGCCAACAAGCCCCAAGGCGCCGCCGAATGCCATGACGCAGACAAAACTCAGGGGTACGAGCCAGATTGCCCGCCCGCCCAATTGGGCAGCAAACAGGCCGACAGTGACCATGGCTAGGACATGATCCGGTCCACTGACAGGATGAAGGAAACCATGCGCGAGCCCGCTGGTCGCTCCAACACCCGTATGGGCATTGGCCGTGGCTGTCATGGCGCCAACAAGGATCGCGGCAAGCAATGGGGCGGTGCAACGGGATTTCATGGGCATGTCTCCTTTATAAAATCAGTCAACGTCCCCGAGGCGTTATTTTCTCCGGGGCATGGGCGAATGGCCGAATACGGCTTGGCAACACAGTGAGAACAGCCGATCGGAGGCCTTACGAGCCGCAATCGCATCTGCGGCAAGGCAGCGAATGCCCCAGCCGGCCGCATTGGGGAGCGCACTCACACCAATGATCGAGCCGCCCTCGACATGCGAGCTCTGCAGGTCGGCTTGGGACGGCAGACGGGAAGAGGGCCCGAGAATGAGATAGCTTGCCATGACCTGCCAGCGGCCCATCGGAGAAGCCCGATCGCGTAGCGCATCGCCGACGAGCTGGAAGCAGTCCCGCACGGCCAGCCTTCCGCCACGATCCCGGATCACCACGTCCGAACTGAGCCGATCGAAACAGCGCCCTTCGGCCCTGGGGTCATGCATGCTGAAAGCATCGCAAAGGAACAGGACTGCGTCATCGGCCAGGCTAGCCTCCAGCCCGGCAGCAAAAAACGCACCAGGAAAGAGCACGAGCGGGTCAGGCGCATAGGCCAGGAAACCGCCGCTCTCGACCCGGATGGCGGTATTCTGACGAGCGGGCTGGCCCTGGCAGTCATGGACGATCGTGGCAGCTTGGGTCGTTATATGGGCGGCGGCACCTGCTGCAACGCGAAATCGGCAGGAGAGCCGCTCCCCTCGATAAAGGCCGCCGGATGACGATTGCTGGTAGAGCGTGAGTAGCGACGGAATGTCTGGATCCAGCCGAAAGGGCCGGGTCAAATGAAAAGGGTAGGAGACAAATTGGCGTGCAAGCGTCGTTCGTGCGCCGTGGCGAACGAAATCCAGTTCGAAGCGGCCGCGGAACTCGGCCATTGTCCGCAGGCCCGGGTCGAGATGCAATGCTTGAGGCTGCCAATGCTGCGTCATCGGAACAACACTTCGGCCAGAATACGATCGACAATTGCATCGATACCCTCGGCTTTGCGGCAATTGGTCAGCACCAGGGGGCGACCACGGCGGGCGGCAGCGGCCTCGCCTGTCATGCGATCGAGATCGACACCGACATAGGGAGCCAGATCGCTCTTGTTGATCACCAGCAGATCACATTTGAGCACGCCCGGGCCATTCTTGCGGGGAATGTCGTCGCCACCGGCGACGTCGATGACGAACATCCACCAATCGACGAGGTCCAGCGAGAAGGTGGAGGCCAGATTGTCGCCGCCGCTCTCGATCAGGATCAGTTCGGCATCGGGAAAGAGCAGCTCCAGCTCGTCGGCAGCGGCAATGTTGAGAGTGGGATCTTCCCGAATGACCGTGTGCGGACACGCCCCGGCCTCGACAGCCGCAACCCTCGCCGGATCGATCAGGCCGGAACGCCGCAGACGCTCGGCATCTTCCGCCGTCACGAGATCGTTGGTGACGACCGCCAGCGAGACACCTCTTGCCGCAAAGGCAGGGATCAGCTGTTCGATAAGCGCCGTCTTGCCCGACCCGACCGGCCCGCCAATGCCAACCCGGGCAGCACCCACGCGGGTCGACGGCCGATCCTTCAATAGATATGTCGCGTCCATGGCGTCACCTCAGCATATAGCGTTGTGCCAGCGGCAGCTCCCGCGCCGGCTCACATGTGGCAAGCTCGCCATCGACAAAGACATCGAAGGTCTGGGGATCGACACGTATCTGGGGGCAGACGTCGTTATGGAGCATGTCCTTCTTGGACAGCTGCCTCGATCCCCGGGAGGGCAACAGCGCCTTCTTCAAATCGAGCGTGGAGGCCAGCCCACGGTCGATTGCGGCCGGATTGACGAAACAGGCCGACAAGGCCTGTTTGGCCCGTCCGAACGCTCCCCATTGCGGACGCAACAAGAGAGGTTCGCAGGTCATCAGCGAGGCTGCGCTGTCCCCCATCGCGCCCCAGGCTATGAAACCGCCCTTGATGACCAGTTCGGGCTTGATGCCAAAGAAGGCCGGGCGCCAAATCACGATATCCGCGATCTTGCCGTCCTCGAGCGAACCGACATGGTCTGCGATGCCAAAGGTGCGTGCCGCATTGATGGTGTATTTCGCGACGTAGCGTTTGATCCGCTCATTGTCGCCAAGACGCGTCTTCTCCTCGGGCAGGCGCCCTCTTTGCTGCTTCATCTTGTCGGCGAGCTGCCAGGTCCTGCAGATGACCTCGTTGATGCGGCCCATGCCCTGGCTGTCGGATCCCAGCATCGATATCGCGCCGATATCGTGCAGGACGTCTTCGGCGGCGATCGTCTGCGCCCGGATGCGGCTTTCCGCGAAGGCCACGTCCTCGGGTATGGACGGGTTGAGATGATGGCACACCATCGTCATATCGAGATGTTCGTCGAAGGTGTTGACCGTGTAGGGATTGGTGGGATTGGTGGAAGATGGAAGGCACCATGGCACACCGGCGACGCGGATGATGTCGGGCGCATGACCGCCTCCCGCACCTTCGGTGTGGTACATGTGGATGGTGCGCTCTTTGATGGCTGCCAGGGTATCTTCCAGGAAGCCGGACTCGTTCAGCGTGTCGGTATGAATTTGGACAGGAAAGTCCATATCGTCGGCGACCGACAGGCAGGTATCGATGGAGGCGGGCATCGTGCCCCAATCCTCATGCAATTTGAGGCCGAGACATCCCGTTTCGATCTGCTCGATCAGCGAGGCGGGCTTGTGCGAATTGCCACGGCCGAGGAAACCGAAATTGATCGGCCATTGTTCTGCGGCCTGCAGCATCTTGCCGACATTGAAGGCGCCGCCGCAATCGATGCCGACGGTGATGGGCCCGAGCGAACCGCCCAGCATCGTGGTGATGCCCGAGGCGATTGCGTGTTCGCAAAGCTGGGCGCTGTCGAAATGAACATGGACATCGAGCGCCCCGGCCGTGGCAATGAGGCCCTCGCAATCGCGCACCGTCGTCGCCGCCGAAACGATCAGACGAGGATCGACATTGTCCATGATCGCTGGATTACCGGCCTTGCCGATGCCGACAATGCGCCCTTCCTTGATGCCGAGATCGCCCTTGACGATCCCGAGCACGGCATCGATCACGGTGACGTTGCACAAGAGAAAGTCCAGCGCCCCTTCGGCGCTGGTCACACCCGCGGCAAGACCCGCACCATCGCGCAATGTCTTTCCCCCACCGTGGAGACATTCGTCGCCATAGGTGGCGTAGTCCTTCTCGACCACGGCGATGAGCGAGGTGTCACCCAACCGGAAACCGTCGCCCAGGGTTGGTCCATACATCGCGGCATAATCGCGCCGGGAGAGAGAGGCCATATCTGTCTTCTCCTTTTCAAGCGCCACGAAAGCCAGCGCCGCGGGCGCGTTCCAGGGCAGCCTCTTTGACTTTGGGATCCCGGGCCGAGCCATTGGACAACGCGTTCAGCCCGGAGAGCGTCTGGCTGCCGCCAAAGGTGGTGAGTTCCACTTCCCTTTCCTGTCCAGGTTCAAAGCGCACCGCCGTACCGGCCGCGATGTCGAGGCGCATGCCGAAGGCGGCGGCGCGGTCGAATTCCAGTGCCCGGTTGACCTCGAAGAAATGGTAATGGGAGCCGATCTGCACGGGACGGTCACCCGTGTTGACCACCCGAAGCGACCGCTTTTCCCGGCCGGCATTGAGCTCGATTTCGCCTTCTTCGCTGACGATTTCTCCCGGCTCAAACGTGTCGTGAGGACCGTCGGGCGCGGGGCGCAGGGGGTCGTGAACCGTGACGAGCTTGGTGCCATCCTTGAAGGTCGCCTCCACCTGCAACATGGGGAGCATCGCGGCTACGCCTGACATGACATCGTCCTGCGTGAGAATTTGCGACCCCAACGCCATCATTTCCGCCACAGAGCGCCCCTCGCGCGCCCCCTCGAGGATCTCGTCGGAAATCAGGGCCACGGCTTCCGGATAATTGAGCCTGAGACCTTTGGCGCGTCGTTTGCGGGCGAGTTCTGCGGCCGTGAAGATGGTGAGGCGTTCCAATTCAGTGGGTGTCAGCAACATGAATGCGCTCCCTCTTTAGTCGGGCTAATTGGAGAACAGCCGCTGACCGCCATCGCGTTGAAAGGCGACGGCGATTTCAGTCAGCGGATTGAATGAACGGATCGGCTCGTTGGCAGCCACCGGTTCCCGGCAAATGGCAGCAATGACCGGCAGGGCCGAGGTGAGGATGGCCTGCGCCTCGATGGCGCCGATCAGGCCCAATCTGATCGTGGCGGTGCTAAGCGATGCGGCAGCCTGATAGCCGCTCATCGTTGCAGCCGCGGTTTCGTCGAGCCCGATCGCCCCCCAGAGCAGGCCCTGCACGACCGCCAGATGCCCGCAGGCGGAACCGTCACGCACCAAGGTTCGATAGTCCGACGCTCTGGACGTGGCGATACGCGCGTGGGTCGTCAGCAGCGCCATGCCGTTGCGACGCGAACCGATCCTGAGGCCTTCCACGAAGGTCGACGCCTCGACTTCGAGATCCAATTCGGTAACGCTCGACAATTCGCCTGCACAACGATGGGCCCTGATCAAGGCGACGCGATCGGCGCCGGCCCAGCGATGGCGGAGCTGGGTAAGCACGAACTCGGCCAGGTCCCAACCGCCCAGCATCTCTCTCAAAAGGGCGGAGGCTTCCAGTCCCTGTGAGAAGGCAAAGCCCCCCGACGGGAACTGGCTGTCGGCGTGCTGCAGAGCCACCAGCAATTGCTCCGGATCGGCCGTGTTCATTGCTGCTCTTCAGCCGCGAGAACACGCCCGCTCCTAACCAGCGGTTCTATGCGCGCGATATAATCGGCGGCCGGGCCATCCAGCGACACCAGCAGGTCCCTGCCCTCGAAACGCACGCGCCAATGCAGATTGCCGGCATGATATCCAAGTTCCAGCGCCTCTTCGGCAGCACGCGGTGAGAGCCTGAGCCAGCGCTGTTCGCCGGCTTTGACGACGATGGCTCTCTTCGCTTCCATGAGCAGCACGGCCCCGTCGAACAGCTTCTGGTCGCGCGGAAGCGCGATAGCGAGTTCTTCACCACGTTCGGTCCGGGCGAGCAGGCGTCGACGATCGAGATCCCCGACCGCGATCTTGACCACTTCCAGATCACCGTGATGTTCGAGATGATGAAGATGCTCATGCAGGCCGGGATCCGTGCTGGCGCCGACAAGGCTCTCGATGCGAAGCATGCTGGGTTCCTCCCATTGTCTGGTTGCAGCGCCTGTCCTTGCGGTGCGCTACAGGCTCATGTGTCGATGGACGACTTCTTGGGTGAGTTCGCTGGTCGGTCCGGCCGCCGCGACACGCCCCTTTTCGAGGATGGCGAAGCGGTGGGCCGCCGTTCGAGCAAAGCGGATCTTCTGTTCGACCAGGATGATCGTCAGGCCATGATCGCGGTTGAGGGCGATGATCGCTCTCTCGATGTCCTCGACGATGTTGGGCTGAATGCCCTCGGTGGGCTCGTCGAGGACCAGGAGACTTGGATCGGTGGCGAGAGCGCGAGCGATAGCCAGCTGCTGCTGCTGGCCACCCGACAAATTGGTTCCGCGACGGCCGAGATGGTCCTTCAGGAATGGAAAGAGGCTCCACACCAGCGGCGGCACCTCGACCTTGCCGTCGGTACGTGCATTGCAACCCAGAAGGATGTTGTCGAGAACGCTCATGCCGGGAACGATTTCCCGCCCTTGCGGCACGTAGCCAATTCCGCGCCGGGCGCGATCATGGGTCAGAGACTGGCTGATTTCGCTGCCCTGAAATTGGATGCTGCCCGTGGTGCGTACCCCGATTCCAAGAAGACTGCGCAGCAATGTGGTCTTGCCGACACCGTTCCTCCCCAGGAGGCAGAAGGTCTCGCCCTTGCGGATCTCCAGGTCGAGATCGTGGATGATGTGGCTCGTGCCGTAGAAGGCATTGACGTGGCTGATCTTAAGCATGGCTGAGCGTCGCCGAACCGAGATAGGCTTCAATGACAGCGGGATTTTTTTCGATGTCGTCCGCCGTTCCCTCCGCCAGGACCGCGCCTTGATGGAGAACGGTAATGGTGCGGCAGATCCTGCGAACGAACGCCATGTCGTGCTCGATGACGAGCACGGTGTGTTCACCGGCCAGCGACAGCAGGAGTTCGGCCGTCTTGTCGGTTTCGGCGGCAGTCATTCCCGCCGCTGGCTCGTCGAGAAGAATGACCTTGGGATCCTGGCTGAGGACCATGGCGAGTTCCAGCCATTGAAGTTGTCCGTGGGACAATTCCCCAGCCCGGCGCATCATGAAGGAGGTCAGCCCCGTTCGGTCGGCGACCGCCAACTCCCTGTCGGTCGGCCGGCGTGAGAAGCGCCGAAACAAATTGTCGCGAACCTTGACGTACCGGTTGCTTGCTATTTGCAGGTTCTCGAGCACCGTCATTTCCTTGAAGACGGTTGGTGTCTGGAATTTCCGCCCGACACCACTGCGCGCAATCGCGGCCTCACCAATGCCGGTGATGTTGCGGTCGTTCAGCCAGATCTCTCCTTCGGACGGCAATACCTTTCCGCACAACAGATCGAGCAGCGTCGACTTGCCAGCACCGTTTGCGCCAATAATGACCCTGAGTTCACCGTCTTCGATGGACAGGTCGACATTGCTCACTGCCGGAAAGTCATCGAAGCGGACGGTGAGCTGGCGAGTCATGAGAATAGGCGGTTTGGTAGCCTTCGATTGCGCGGCCGCTATTCTGGTCACCGCGTTCATGGGTAGGCCTCCCGCCCGGAGGCACGCTTGCGAGGTGAACGTTCGAGCCACGCCTTGATGACGCCCGCAATACCGTTGGGCATCACCAGCACCACGAAAACGAACAATCCGCCCAGGATGATCGGCCAAACCGGCTGAAACACCGCATTCTCGCTGGCGTAGGACCCGACGAAGTTCACCAGCAAGGCGCCGATGCAGGCCCCGAGCAGCGACGCCCGTCCGCCCGTTGCTGCCCAGATCACCATCGAGATGCTGAAGGAGGTCGCCATCAGGGAGGGCGAAGCGAACTCCGCCGTGAGCGTAAACAACATGCCGGCCAGCCCCGCAATGATGGCCGAGAGGCAGAACACGAACAATTTGTAGCTCTCGACGTCATAGCCCAGATAGCGGGCACGCGCCTCGTCCTCGCGGATGGCCTTGAGAATCTGTCCGATCCTGGCGGAAAGAAGCAGGCGCAGCCCGAGCACGACCAGGAACAGCACACCGGCGACGGCATAGTAGACACTGGGTCCGTAGGGATCGAATTCAAAGCCGGCAATCGTCAAGGGCGCAAAATTGGCCAGGCCATTGAAGCCGCCCGTCAAGGGCTGATTGTTGATTACCAGCAACTGTCCGATCAGGGCAAACGCCAAGGTGATGATGCTGACATAGACGCCCGTCGTCCGTCGCTTGAACATGACATAGCCAAGCCCCGCAGCCAGGGCGCACGGCACCAGCAATCCTGCCATCACCCCGATCGCGAGCCATCTGAACGGGATCCAGAGAAAAGAGCCGGGAGTCACGCAGCACAGGTCGCGCACGGCATCTGGCTGCATATTGAGCAACATGAGCTCCGGCACCGGGTTGTTTTCCGGCGCGGCCAGCGTGAGCGACATTGCCAGCATATAGGCGCCCATCCCGAAGAAGAGGCCCTGGCCCAGACTGAGTATTCCCGTGTACCCCCAAGCCAGGCTTATACCGACGGCGCAGATTGCGTACACGAGATAGGTTGCAACCCGGTTGGTCCAAAAGCTGCTGAGCAGGAACGGGAGGGCGAATACCACCGCGAAGAACACTATGTAGGCGGCAATGGAAATATTTCGGTATGTCATGCGCTCATCCATGATCGTTGGGGTCAGCGGCTCTTGGTCACGAACAGACCTTGAGGCTTGAACAGCAGGATGAGGATGACCACGACAAACAGGACGGTACGGCCATACACATCATTGAGCCAGGTGGCGACGAAGCTCTGGACCTCGCCAAGCATTCCGGCGGCAGCAAAGGTGCCCAGCAACTGACCCACCCCTCCGGCAACCACTACGAGAAAAGCATCGACGACATAGGAGGTTCCCATATCCGGGGACACCGTCTTGAACCCGGAAACCAGGACGCCCGCTATCCCGGCAAGTCCGCAGCCATAGGCGAAGGCGAGTGCATTGACCCGCTTGTCGTTGACACCGCAGGCAGCTGCCGTGTTCCTTGCGACCGACACGGCCCTTAGCTGGCTACCGAAGCGTGTTCGGTAGAGGAGACACCAGGTCAGGGCTCCCAGAAGCGCAGCGACACCAAAAACGAAGGCCCGATAGACCGGTATGTTTGCGCCGAGCAAATGCCATGTCTGCTGCAATTCGGCGGGAACCGGAACATTCTGCAGATCGGACCCAAGTCCATCGATGGTGACCCCGAACAGGGCCAGCCCGAAATGGATGCGGATGAGCTGCTGGAGAATGAGCGCAATACCCCAGGTCGCCAGCAAAGTGTCGAGCAGGCGCCCGTAGAGGTGGCTGACGACCGTGCGCTCGATGACGAGCCCGAAAATCGCCGTGACGATGAATGCCAGAGGCAGGCACAGGTAAATGTTCAAGCCCAGATGCCGGGTTGCCAGCACGGTGACATAGGCCCCGATCATCACCATCTCGCCATGGGCGAGATTGATGACTTTCATGGTCCCGTAGATGATCGCAAGGCCAAGCGCGACCATGAACAGGATGGAGCCGATGCTCAGTCCGATGACGAAGGTTTCCATCTCAAACCCGATCGCAGGTTGCCGGCAGCCAGTGCAGGTTCTGCACCGGCCTGGCTTCCGACCAATGATGCGTTAGAGCGATGCGCCGCTTATGGTGCAGATACGCTTTTCCGCGCTTTCCCCGACGCTGGAATAGGGTAGAGGCAGTAGCGGTTCGGGATATTGATCGACGATGTCGAGCAGGCCATCGGCCCTCGTCTTGCCGATCCGCGGCGTCAGGTAGCTATGAAGGCTTTGCGGGTCGATCGTGACCTTGCCCTGCGGTGCCTCGAAGGACATGCCGCCGATGCTCGAAGTCACGCCCTTGGCTGTGAATTCGCCGGCCTTTTCCGCCGCCATCGCCCACATGTGAACGCCGATATAGACAGCCTCCATCGCCGCATGGGTTACCGCGTCAGCGCCGGCATAGGCTTTGAAAGCCTTCACGAATGCCTGGTTCTGCGGTGTTTCGACAGTCTGGAAATAGGGCAGGGAAACGTAGCTGCCGAGGGCATATTCAGGCCCCATTGCCTTGATTTCGACTTCGGTCGTCGTCGACGAACACAAAGGCAGCTTATCGAAGCTGTAGCCCTGATTGCGCAGCTCGCGATAGAAGGCAACGATCGAATCTCCGACGACATTGGAGAAGATCACATCAGCCCCGCTGGCCCCGATCTTGGACACCATCGACGCCCATTCGGTGTGACCGAGCGGGAGATATTCATCGCCGACCACTTCCATGCCGATCGTCTGGCAAATCGTTTTCGAAGTCTTGGCCATGCCTCGGGGAAAGGCATAGTCGGAGCCGACAATGAATAGTTTGCTGCGCCCCAGTTTCTTCTTCAGCCACGGCAGAGAATTCTCGAGTTGCTGATTTGGGACAGCCGATCCGGCATAGAGTACGTTCTTGGAGCACTCTTCCCCTTCATACCAGGTCGGCCACACCAGCAGGCCCTTGCGACGCTCGACCACGGGTAGCACCGCCTTGCGGCTGGCGGTGGTGTAGCAACCGAATATGACGGGTACCTGGTCTTCCATCACCAGCTTGCGCGCCTTTTCGCTATAGGTGCGAGGTTCGGAAGCTGGATCTTCGATGACCGGACGCAATTGCTTACCGAGCACGCCTCCTTTGGCATTGATCTCGGCGATTGCCATCTGGGCGCATTGATTCATCGATTTCTCGACGATCGCCGTCGTGCCCGTGAGCGAATACATGATGCCAACCGGCACCTCTCCGGCTGCCCAGGCCCGATCGCCCAGCCGCAGAAGGGCTGGCGCGGCCAGTCCCATAGCTGCCAATCCGCCCACCTTGAGAAAGGTGCGCCTTGTCTTGTCGTTCATTACCCCTCCTCTGCGCCTCGATGTGCGCGTCCTTGTCTTCGTGCCGCCCCTCGCGGCCGTGCAGGATCATTCGGAAGTCATGCGGGCGCCTGAGCGCACCGCGGTCGTCGCGGACGAAAGCTCCGGATTCGGAGAAAGACCGCGATCGAAAAACGATGAAATGAGCTCCTCTTTTCGGTCGAACTCGACCGCGCAAGCGGGCACGAGCCCAGGCACCGTGCTTGGACAAAAGTATTTCGGATGAGGATATGAAAGCATCGCCTCGCATGCTCCGGCTCGAACATGCTCAGTGTCGCCGATACGGTAGGACAGGGAGGCCAACAGCCTTGTCGGCCTAACCAAAACAAAAAAGCCCGCCACCTCCGAACAGGAGTTTGCGGGCTACCCAGCCAAATGGTGCGGACGACACTGTCCTGCACCAACAATGACGCCGTTTCACCGGACGTCAACTAAGTTTCATACTAGGCATGTCTTTCTTTAAACGTCAAGAGCTCATAGGCATTGATAATTGCAGCAGCTACATCGTCCATCGCCACGCGCTTGCCCATCGCCTGCTTGCGGATGCTCTCATAGGCTTCCGGTTCGCTAAGCCCTTGTGTTTCCATGAGAATAGTCTTCGCTCGCAGGATCCTGTTATTACCGGCCACCTTGCGTTCGAGCTTGCGTATCCTCTTGGCCGCGCTCTGGCGCTCCATCCAGAGAGACCGAGCTATGATCAAATTGGTGAGCAATCCAAAGGGACGAATGGGCCGCTCAATCACCGCCAGCGCACCGCATTCGAGCACCACCTGCAGGGTACTGGGATCCTCGAAGGAGACGACCGCCAGCACGGCAGGATCAGAGGGTTCGACAGGCCTGAAAAGCCGCAGGATCTTATCGCGATTTTCTTGCTCGATGGAGACCAAGACGACGACGGCCGTCGAGCTGATTGCCTGCGGCAACGGCCAGGTGATCTCACAGCTGCATCCGATACGACGCAGGTGTTCGACCAGTGTCACCCCCTGCGCGTCGGGAGGGTGTATGACCTGAACCCGCAGGCCCTTGAGGTCCTTGAGCAAATGGGCTGACATCATCTGCTCCCATCAGGCCTTGCGACGCGTGCCGGTCAGGCTGGTGGCCCAGCCTTCGTGAGCGGCCGTCACGAAATAAGGATCGGGCCTTACACGTGCCTCCGATTCCCAGATGATGTCGAACTTGCCTTGCGGGTTGAGCCTGCCGATGCGCGCCCACAATTCCGTGTGATGGTTGTTGGGATCGATACGAACCCGCCCCTGCGGCGCGTCGAATTCCAGCCCCGCCAGGTTGGGCACGAGAGCATCGGCATTGTCGCTCCCTGCGCGTTCGAGTGCCGCCGCATAGAGATATATCTGAAAATAGGCGGCCTCAGCACTGGCAGTCACCGGTGCCGCCTCGCCGAAACGCTGCTTGAACGCAGTGACGAAGCGTTTTGCGGCAGGTGTATTCAGCGTCTCGAAAAATGAAGCAGCCGTCAGGTGTCCTGCCGCCAACCCCGCCGGCATGAGTGCGACTTCCGCTTCCGTCGTCGCCAAGCTGGCGATGGGCATCGAGCTTGGGTCAAAACCGGCCTCCCGGTAGGCCTGATAGAGGAGCACTGCACCCGTGCCGACAACGTTGGAGACGACAACATCGGGCTTGAGATCTTTTATCCGCTTGATGACCTTGTCGAAATCCTTGCTGACCGCTTCGATCGGGACATAAATCTCGTCGAGTATCGTTCCATTCGCCAAGGTAACAAGGTCGCTTACGACACGATTATACTCATAGGGGAAAACATAATTCGAGCCTATCAGCAGAAATCTCTTGCCGTAATTCTCGATCAGATATTGCGCAAGTTGAAGAGCATTTTGATTTGACGAAGAACCCGTATAAAAGCAGTTTCCAGAATATTCAAAACCCTCATAAAATGTCGGATAAAACAGCAATCCCCTATACGCCTCAACTTCCGGAAGCACAGCCTTTCGGGCAGTCGACATATAGCAGCCAAAAATAACTTTAATTTTATCTTCAGTCAGAAGCCGAATGGAAAGCTCACGATATTTACGAGCAGAACACTCGGGATCATAGAATGTCGGCGTAATTCTTCGCCCGAGCACTCCTCCCGCTGCATTGATCTCCTCGGTAGCGAGGAGAGTCGCATTTGCTTCGGCTATTTCCGCGGCGGCGGTTACGCCGCTCCTGGAAAACAGAACTCCAATTTTCCAATCGTCGTTGGTCACAATTATCACCTGAGGACAGAGCACAGACAGGAAATACGCCTGTCGGGCCGGTCGACACAGGCGAGAACGGGAAACGCCGCTGTTTCTCTAGCCACAGCAGTATACCGACGAGGTTATTCGTGCAATGCGCCACCCCGGTCAGGACCGCAAGGCCTCCGTCAGAGGTGCTTGTATATGGTGGTTCGCGATAATCCGAGCATCTGCGCCGTGCGCGTGACGTTCTGGCAGGCGCGATATGTCGCCCTGATTTCGCGGCAGATCCGGCTGGCCAGGCCGCGATCCCGACAGGCTGGGCAGGTATCGCCCGATCCCGCTGCGGTATCGGCAAGATCGGTCTCGTCGATGAACCCTGCGCGCCGGCGTATGAGCAGGCGCTGCAGCACGCTACGGAGCTCACGGATATTGCCGGGCCATTTACGTTGGGCCAGCCTCGCGATGGCGGCATCGGTAATCGCCACGCCCGGGGCCAGTCCCTGTAAGAGGTGCTGGACCACGAGCGCAAAGTCGCTGCGGGCCGACAGGGGCGGCAGATGCAGGACGAGGCCGTTGAGGCGGTAGAGCAGGTCGGCCCGGAAGGTTCGCTCCGCCACCATCTCCCCCAGATCACGGTTGGTGGCGGATATGATCTGGACGTCGACCTTGTAGACTTTCAGCCCACCGACCGGCCGCACTTCCATGGCATCGAGAAAACGCAGCAAAGCTGTCTGGGCCGAGGGTGGCACATCGGCAACCTCGTCGAGGAACAAGGTGCCTCCATCGGCCTGCCGCGCCAGCCCGATCGATCCCTCCGCTCGGGCGTTGGTGAAGGCGCCCTGCTCATGGCCGAAGATCTCGGCGATGAAGAGTTGTTCGGCCAGCGCGCCGCAATTGACGGCAATGAACTCCCCGCTCCGGCCGCTCACCTCATGGATGTGACGCGCCATCAGTTCCTTGCCGGTGCCCGTCTCGCCGGTGAGATGAATGGGCATGCCCATGGCGACGGCCTGCCCGACATCGGCCATGGCGGCCCTCAGCGTGGGGTCCACACACACAAATCCAGGGGCAGATCCGCCCTTGTCATGGACAGGCACCTGCGGTTCCCGGCGCGGGTTGCGGACCGCGAGCCCGGGAGCGATCTGACGGCAGACCATCAGGACCTGGCTGCCTGCAGCATCCCGGATCGGGATGACGCCTCCCCTCAGGAGGCCATCCAGTGCCTTGGCAAAGGACATTTCGAACAGGGTGTCGAAACTCGTGCCCGCTCCGATCGGCAAGCCGGAGAGCAAGGCGGAGCCGGGACGGTTCAGCGCCGTGACGACACCATCGCGCGAAAGGGCCAGCAGCCCCGCAGACAGCGTATCGAGATATTCGGCACGCGGATGGAAGGCCAGGATGAATCTGTCGGCGCATTCCTGGAAGATCAACCCATTCTCGATCTGGGCCGCGGCCATACGCACCAGCGCGTGCGTATGCTGCTGCCGCGCCTCGTTGGCGCAGGAGGCATCGAGCAAACCCAGGACCTGCCCATGCGAATCCAGGATGGGTGCCGCCATGCAGCTCAGATGGGCATGGCAGATGAAGTAGTGCTCCCGGCCGAAAACACCGACCGGCTGGCTGCTGTCACTGGCCAGCCCGAGGGCATTGGTGCCCCGTCGCGCTTCGTCCCACAGGCTGCCGGGAATGATGGAGCGCCCCGCAGTGCTCTCCGTGAAGGCCTGATCGCTGATGGTGTCGAGCACCATGCCGCTCGCATCCGCCAAGGCGATCATCAGATTGGATCCGGCGATCTGGGCATAGAGCACCTGCATCTCGGCAAGGGCCAGCCGGCGCAGGCCCTCCATTTTCTGGCGCCGGCGCGTCACCGTCGCAAATGGCACCACCTCGCCGCGAGGCTGGAGGCGCGGGTCGAGGCCCAGGTCCCGGCAACGCTGCCAGCTTTCGGCGATCGGCGCCGGCAAGGTGCCACCGGGCAGGCGATCGCCGCGTTCGAGGGCATTTCGCGCCCGATCCATCCCCGACAAGATCTGCATGATCAACTCCTTGGCTTCGACCTTCTGTCCGGCCCCGCCAATGTCACGGAAAACTGTCCGCGAATTGGACACTCAGTTCGCGCGACTGTTCAGACCAGCGACATCCCGGGATTCATGAATTCATCCATCTCATTGATATTGCTTGTATATTCATCGCGGCACGAGGATTGCTGTTTCCCTTGCGAAGCACGGACAAGACCGGGCTCGCGGAGGAAATGACAATGAAGGCGCAAGTACTCACCCGTTACGACGACGAGCTGAAGGCCGGCCAATGGGTCGATCTTCAGGAGGTTCCCGACCCCAGGATCGAGAAGTCGAACGACGTCATCGTGCGGATCGGTGGAGCGGGCGTGTGCCGCACCGATCTCCACATCATCGAGGGCGTCTGGCGTCCGCATATGGATCCCAACGGCGACCAGCTGCTGCCGCTGATCATGGGGCATGAAAATGCCGGCTGGGTGGAAGCGATCGGCAAGGAGGTCGAGGGCATCAAGGTCGGGGATCCCGTCATCGTGCACCCCAAGATCTCGGGCGGCACCTGCCTGGCTTGCCGGCGCGGCATGGACATGCATGGTCCGGGTCGCTTCCCGGGCCTGGACTGCAACGGCGGCTACGCAGAGTTTCTTTGCACCTCCGAGCGCAACATCGTCCCGCTTCCCAAGACGCTCGCCCCCAAGGAAGTCGCTCCCTATGCCGATGCGGGCCTCACCGCCTATCGTGCTGCCAAGAAGGCGACGCGCCATCTCCTGCCGGGCGAAAGCTGCGTGGTGATCGGCGCCGGCGGCCTCGGCCATATCGGCATCCAATGCCTCAAGGCCATGTGCGCCGCCGATGTGATCGTGGTTGACAAGTCCGACGCCTCCCTGGCCCTGGCGGGCAAGATCGGAGCCGACAAACTGGTGAAGGCAGACGGGAACGAAGTGGAGGCCGTGCTCGCACTGACCGGCGGTGCCGGCGCCGAAGCCGTGATCGACTTCGTCGGCGAGAAGGGCACCACGGCCAAGGGCCTCGCCATGACCCGATCGGCCGGCAGCTATTATGTCGTGGGCTATGGCGAGGACATCAGGGTCCCCACCGTCGACATGGTCATCACGGAAAAGAACATCATCGGCAATCTGGTCGGCACCTGGGCCGAGCTCGTCGAACTGATGGCCCTGGCCGACCGTGGCCTGGTCGAACTGACCACTGTGGAATATCGGTTGGCCGACGCCAACAAGGCTCTCCAGGATCTCAACGCCGGTAGGATCCATGGTCGCGCCGTCCTCATTCCATGACGAGAAAAGCCCTGGCCTCCCCTTGATCGGCGGGGGCCGGCCCCTCCCATGGCCGCGCCCGGACAACCGGGACGGCGGGAGGGCGACGGCAAGGCTGAAAGGGCGAGCCATGTGCAAGGTCCTCACGAGCCAGAGCCCGCTCCATTTTCGCAAGGCGAGCCGGTCGATGCGGATCGCCGGGCATTCGACGACGGTGAGGCTGGAGGAGGCGTTCTGGCAGGTCCTAGACGAAATGGCGCTCCGGGAGGGGCTCTCGACCTCCAGGCTGATTTCGGTGCTTTACGAGGAAGCACTCGAGCGCCATGGCGCCGCTCCCAATTTCGCCTCGCTCCTGCGTACCGTCTGCCTGCTCTACCGGGGGATGATCCCGCCGGAGGGCTGACAATTCGAGGCAGGCCGGGTCGCTCCGGCCTCCTCTCCCCCACCTCGGCTCTCCACCTCAGCTCGCTTGGGCGACCTTGGCGATCCGATCCTCGGCGATCCATCGCGCCGTCAGGATCAGCGCTCCCATGGCAAAGTCCTTGTCATGGGTGTCGATCATCTCGCGGGCGAGATTTTCCAGCTTTTGGAAGAACAGGTCCTTGCTGTCTTCCTCGCGGGTCGGCTCTGTCGGCATGTCGTCCTCCTGTTGATCGGCGCTTTGCTGCACCTATTTGAAGAGCTGGGGCGGAAAGGTGAGGAGAGCGGCCTGGCCCTCGGCATCGCCGACGGCGAGATGACGCCCGTCCGCCGACCAGGCCAGCGCGGTAACTTTGCCGCCGAACGGTCGCACGAACAGTTCGTCGCGCCCACCGAGCCGCGCCACCACGATCCGGCCATCGGCATAGCCGGCGGCCACCAGATCGCGCGTGGGATGGGCGGCAACCGCCTCGACCAGGATCAGGCCGGTATGACCGGTCAGCAAGGCTTGGCTGGCAGCCTCGGTATTCGTCCCCCAGGCTGCAATACGATAGGCACCCGATGCCACCAGCTGGCCTCCAATGCCCCAGGCCAGTCCCCGCACCAGCGCGGGAAAGTCGAGGATGGTGTCGGTGCGTCCAAGCGAAACATCGACGATGCTGAGGCCGCCAATCTCCAGGCCACAGGCAATGCGGTCGGCCTGCCGGTTCCAGGAAAGGCTTGATGATAGCGAGGGCAGTGTCACCACGCGTTGAACCGACACGCCCCCGTCCAACGCCATGATGACGAGGCTGTCTTCACTCAGTCCCGCCAGATATCGGCCGTCAGGTGAGAATTTGAGCGATGTCGGAATGGGCACGGGGCGCGAACGGCCAATGACGTTTGCCGCCTGGTCCAGGAGGCAAAGCTCTTCGCCGTCCGACAAGGCAGTCAAACCCGATTGCGCCGCATGGTCGAGAGCCAGGACGGGCCGGCCAAGGCCAAGAAAATCCTCGCTCGACTCTCCCTGCGCCGAAACCCGCCTCACCACGCCACCACCCGTCCGGACAAGGAAGCCTCCTTCATGAAAGGGCATGACAAAAGGGGCATCCTCCTCTTGAACCGCGACTGCGGTCAGGGGCGCCGGCGGCTTGGTGCGCGGCAGGATCCTCATCTGTCCGAGGTCGCCGCTGACCCGGATACGGCTTTCCGGTCCCTCCGCTTCCGCGACGGGCGCCAGAGCGATGGTTCCGTCGACAGCTGCAAAGGCAACGCAACCTCCCTGCCGATCGAAGCTCGCGCTTGCGACGGGTGCCGGCCGCTGCCAGCAGCGGCCCAGCAGATCGAACAGAGTCGGGTTCTGTCTGCTTTGCTGGTTCATGATGTCCTCCCCTCTCGCGCCATCGCCTGCCGGAGCAGAAGATCGAGATCCTCGATCTCCTGTTCGGCCTTTGCGATACGCTCGGCACATTCGCCCTGCCGCCCGGCGGCCGCGTCGGCACTCTCGCGTGTCGTTCGCAGATCGCGTTGCAATTCCCGCGCCAACTCTCCCTCCACCGACGCCTGCTTCAATGCCAGCTCAAGGCGCAGCATCTCCATGTCGAGGCCCGCAAGGAACTGGGTCAGCTTCAGGGCTTGCGCGTTGAGAGCGGACAGACCGGCAACCAGTTCGAGCCGGCGGCCCAGCAGATCCTGCGGATTGGGTACTCGCTGGGTCATTGCCGTCCCTTCTCCTCGACCGCTCCAGGCCTTTCCCAGCCGGACAACAGGTTCGGCAGCTCTGGCAATTGGGCTTTGAACTGGCGTTGAGCCGTCTCCACATGGCTCCTGAGCTGGTCCCAGATGTCGACGCGCAGCAAGGAGGTGGTATCGCCGGTCAGGCGTTCAATGTCCTCCACCCGAAACTGCCGGGACAGGGAAACCCCCGAAAAGACGAAATCGCGCAGCGTGATGGCATGCCGTTCGACGAAAGCATGAAGCAAGGGATGGGTCTCTTCCGTGATCCCCGCCAGCATCAGCTCGGCGATCATGAAGTCGTGGAAATGGCGCTGCAGCCGCAGCTGGCTTTCGCCCAGAAAACGCATGGAGAAGATCAGGTCGCGCGGCATCAGCCGGAGCAGATCCATGATCACGTCGCTGTCGTCGGGCCCATCGAAAGCCGATGGCGATCGAGGATTGTCGGAAGAGGACATCGGTATGGCCCTACATCGGTAAGCTGTCACAATGCCAACAGGATAACCCATCAAACTAAGTTGTCCATAATATCCGTTACAGAGAAACATAATAAATAAACCGGATTCATGAATATATAGATAGTTTTACATATGTAAATTACACCTGTAACATTATGTTACACTCGCGACATTCCCGAGAATGACCGATCCATTCAGGGCGCCTGAAGCTGCACAATTTAGAGCTTGTCGCGAGTTGGCACGGTCCTTGCTTTACCATTTCACATAAGAAGCCCATCGCGTTTCGGCGCGATGCCAAAAGAACGAAGGAATGGGGAACCCAAGGTCGGAATGCACGTGGCGCAGCATGCCTTACGTATGCACGCGCCAGGCTTTCAGCACCGCTCCAGATACCTTTGCCGTGATCCACTCGAGCGGCCGGATGGAGGCATGCCTGCTTCCAGGCGGACCGCCCGCACTCATCGGCGGCGATACCTGCCGCTCCCCGCCCGGACCATGGGGGTTCGTGGCGCAATCTGGTGGAGGCTCATGGCTATGACGTCTTTGACGCTCAACAAGATAACCTCGCAGCGCGGCATCTCCGTCGGCGAGGCGACCAAGAAGATATCCGATCTCGGCTGGAACCCGACCTATGTCCAGGAAGCGATGACCTTCCCGACGGACTACAAGATCAGCAAGGCGCCGCGCGATCCGATGAAGCAGGTGCTGCGTTCCTATTTCCCGATGCAGGAGGAAAAGGACAACCGCGTCTATGGCGCGCTTGACGCCGCCTTGCGCGGCGACATGTTCCGCAATGTCGAGCCGCGCTGGGTGGAGTGGATGAAGCTCTTCCTCGCCATCATTCCCTTCCCGGAAATCTCGGCCGCCCGCTCGATGGCGATGGTGGCAAGGCTGGCACCCGGCGAAGACCTGCGCACCGGCTTCACCATGCAGATGGTCGACGAGTTCCGCCATTCCACCATTCAGATGAATCTGAAGAAGTGGTACATGGAGAACTATATTGATCCAGCCGGCTTCGACATTACCGAAGAGGCCTTCGGCAAATGCTATGCCACCACGATCGGCCGCCAGTTCGGTGAAGGTTTCATCACCGGCGATACCATGACCGCGGCCTGCATGTATCTGACCGTCGTCGCCGAGACGGCCTTCACCAACACGCTGTTCGTCGCCATGCCTTCGGAGGCCGCACGCAATGGTGACTATGCTCTGCCGACAGTGTTCCTTTCGGTGCAGTCGGACGAGAGCCGCCATATCGGCAACGGCCACTCCCTCCTGATGGCCGCTCTCAAGGAGCCGGAAAACCACCTCCTGCTCGAGCGCGACCTGCGTTACGCCTTCTGGCAGAACCACGCCATCGTCGACGCCGCCATCGGCACTTTCATCGAATATGGCACCACCAACCGCGACAAGAACAAGGAATCCTACGCGGAGATGTGGCACCGCTGGATCTTCGAGGACTACTACCGCACCTACATGCTGCCGCTGGAAAAATACGGCATCAAGATCCATCACGACGACGTTCAGGAAGCCTGGAAGCGCATCACCGAGAAATTCTACGTCCACAAGGTGGCCCAGTTCTTCACCGTGGGCTGGCCGCTCAACTTCTGGCGTATCGAAGCCCAGACGGACAAGGACTTCGAGTGGTTCGAGCATAAATATCCGGGCTGGTATGCTCAGTTCGGCGAATTCTGGAAGTGGCACGACAAGCTCAGCCACAGAGGCGAGAAGATCCTCACCTTCAACGAGGAGGTGGGCTACGTCTATCCGCATCGCTGCTGGAGCTGCCTGGTCCCCTGTCTGATCCGCGAGGACATGGTCGTCGACGAAATCGACGGCAAGCTGCACACCTTCGCCCATGAACTCGACCGTTGGACGGCAGTGGAGGCCTTCTCCGACGAGTACCAGGGACGTCCGACCCCGGCGATGGGCCGCTTCAGCGGCAAGCGCGAATGGGAGACGCTGTATCATGGCTGGGATCTCGCCGAGGCGATGAAGGATCTCAACTTTGTGCGCTCGGATGGCGAAACCCTGATCCCGCAGCCGCATCTGCGCTTCGATCCCAAGGAGATGTGGACCCTCGACGATGTCAGGGGCCACACCATCCTGTCGCCGCTGACGCTGCTGCGTGAGATGTCTCCCGCCGATCGCGAGAAACATCTGGCCGAGTATCGCGCCGGCTTCACCATCAACCCCTGTCACTGAACCCGCCAATCCGCGGATACCGCCCAGCGGTCTCCGCGACCGGACGGATCACGCCCCCTCTCGTCGCCGGGAGGGGGCACGGGACAGTCTTGGAGAAAGGACCGATGAGCGTGGCCCATACCGTGCGCCTGGAACCCGTCGGCGTCGAATTCGAAGTTGAGAACGGCGAAACCGTGCTGAACGCAGCCTTTCGTCAAGGCATCGCGCTGCCGCACGGCTGCAAGGAAGGGCAATGCTCGGCCTGCAAATGCGTCCTGCTCGACGGCGAAGTCGACATGCTGAAATACTCGACCTTCGCGTTGAACGACATGGAGAAGGACAGCGGCCACGTCCTCCTATGCCGGACGATCGCCTATTCGGACATGGAGGTGGAACTCCTCAACTATGACGAGGAGGTGCTGGCGAAGTCGATCGCGGTAAAGACCTATCGCGGCCAGATCACGCGTATCGAGCGGCTGACCCACGACATCCGTGGCATCGAGATCAGTCTCAATTCGCCGATGAAGTTCTGGGCCGGCCAATATGTCGACATCACGGTCACCACGCAAAAGGGGGAGACGCTTACGCGCTCGTTCTCCATGGCAAATACGCCGGACCAAACCCAGGCCCTCTCCTTCATCATCAAGAAATACCCCGAGGGAAAATTCTCAGGCGAACTCGACGCCGGAGGAATCCAGGTCGGAGCCGAGGTCTCCATCGTCGGGCCTTATGGAACCTGCTTCCGACGAGAAGAGCGCGAGGGACCCCTGATCCTGGTCGGTGCCGGGTCGGGCATGTCGCCGGTCTGGTCGATCCTCAACGATCACCTGGCCAGCGGCGAACAAAGGCCGGTCTATTTCTTCTACGGGGCCCGCACGCAAGACGACCTGTTCCATCTCGACCGGATCTCGGCCTTGGTCGAGCGTTACCCGGAGGTACAGTTCATCCCCGTGCTCTCCCATGCCGGCGAGGACGGTGCGTGGCTGGGCGAACGCGGCTTCGTCCATGAGAGCGTGGGCGCCAAGCTCAGGGAACTCGCCATCGATGGGCAGGGCGACGTCTATGCCTGTGGCCCACCCCCCATGATCGATGCGCTGCAGCCCGTCCTGTTCATGAACGGCTTCGAGGTCGAGCACATCTTCTTCGACAAATTCACCACCTCGTCGGGCGCAACCTCGTCCGGCCACTAAGGACCGCCCTCACCTCGGGCGGATCGTCGAAACACACCACAACCAGGGAGTGAATACCATGCCTGCCATTTCGAGTTCTGTCGGATCCGGCGCAGCCGGTGCAGCGATCTTCGCCGACTCCGACAGCCGCAAATACCGCTATTTCGATCCCAGGGGGCAGCGCGCCACCCATTACGAGGATGTCACCGTTGATGTGCAGCCCGATCCCGAGCGCTATCTGATCCAGAACTGGATCATCAATTTCGCCGACGGCAAAGGCGCCTACGTCAAGGGCAACACCCTGGCCCAGAGCTCGAACTGGCACGCTTTCCGGGCGCCCGACCAGGAATGGGAGCGCACCCATTACCAGCGCCAGTCCAAGATCGAGACGATGGTGCAGAGCGTGATCGCCAATGGCCGCAAATCCGGCGCGCCCAAGAGCTTCGACAAGGCCTGGATCAGCATCCTGCAGCACCATCTCGGGGCCTGGAAGCATGCCGAATTCGGACTGGGCACCTCGCTGATGCAGGCCCAGCGTTACGGCTACACCCAGATGATCAACAACGCCACGCTGACCAACTCTTCCTACAAGCTGCGCCTGGCCCAGGACATCACGCTCTATCTGGCCGAGATCGGCATGGATATTCCCGGCTGGAACGACGAACTGGGCAAGAAGACTTGGCTGGAAGACGGCGTCTGGCAGGGCGCCCGGGAAGCCGTCGAGACCATCATGGGATCGGAGGACTATCTGGAGCAGTATTTCGCCATCAACATCGTCTTCGAGCCCCTGGTCGGCGAACTCTTCCGTTCCGGCTTCCTGATGCAGGTGGCAGCCGCCAACCACGATTTCATCACTCCGCCGGTGATCTCGGCGGCCGAAGCCGACTATGAGCGCAACCTCGCCAATGCCATCGACCTGATCTACCTGCTGGCGCATGACGAAAAGCATGCTCAGGGCAACCGCCAGCTGTTCAAGGCCTGGCTGAAGAAGCACCGCGCGCTCGCAGACAAGGCAGCGCTGGGGCTGCAGCCGATCTGGTCGATGGCGCATTCCAAGCCGGTCTCGTTCGAGGATGTTCGCGCCGTCTCGCA
Source organism: Labrys sp. HAY1-8F (assembly GCF_056754975.1). Taxonomy (NCBI): domain Bacteria; kingdom Pseudomonadati; phylum Pseudomonadota; class Alphaproteobacteria; order Hyphomicrobiales; family Xanthobacteraceae; genus Labrys; species Labrys sp. HAY1-8F. The sequence continues at coordinate 1,044,528 of NZ_JBPGWZ010000001.1, forward strand.
GGAGCGGATCGGCCAGATCCTGCGCGAACTCGGCCTCGACGACTGACCGGCCGGCAACCATCACAGGGAGAAACGACCATGTCCACGGCAGCACGCGATTCCTCGCACGCCAATATCTTCAAGTCGATGAAGGACATCACCTTCGAGCAGACCATCTCGCATCAGTGCGGGGTCACCATGAACGACTCGGTTGAGGCGCGCGCCATCGCAGAATTCATGGGCAAGAAGGATGGTGTGACTGTCACCTATCAACCCGCGCTGATCCGCATCGACGGCAACGGCAAGCTCATCTTCATGATGGACGAGATCAGCGAGTATCTCGGCCGCGAGATGACTGCGGAGATTTTCGAAGTCAATACCTCCACCCATTATGGCCGCATGGTCAGGGTCGACGACAATACAGTGATCCTGTTCGGCGATATGGACGAGGTCTTCGAATACATCTGAGCACGACGGCAGATCTCGGGCGATGCGCCCTGAAGCGTTTTGCGATTTGGCGGTCACGCCAAGAATCGCAAAGACGCGTCGAACCAAAGAGTTAGAGCAAATAAGCGTTCACGCTTGAACGCGCTTTGCTCTAGGGCGCATCGCCCCTCCCCCGCCCATGCACAGCCGAAAATGAGTAACCGATCATGCCAAGCAAAATGAAGGCCGCGATCTTTGTCGAGAAGGGGCGCATCGTTCTCGATGACAAGCCGATCCCCGAGATCGGTCCCGCCGACGCCCTGATACGTGTCACGACGACGACGATCTGCGGGACGGATGTCCATATCCTGAAGGGAGAATATCCTGTCGCCAAGGGCCTGACCATCGGTCATGAGCCCGTGGGTATCATCGAAAAACTCGGTTCCTCGGTACGCGGTTTCAAGGAAGGCCAGCGCGTCGTCGCAGGCGCCATCACCCCCTCGGGCTGGAGCCATGCCTGCCTATGCGGCTGTGGTTCGCAGGACGGAGCCGGCACCAAACATGGCTGGAAGGCCATCGGCGGCTGGAAGTTCGGCAACACTATCGACGGCTGCCAGGCCGAGTTCGTCTGCGTGCCCGATGCCATGGCCAATCTCGCCCCCATTCCGGACGAGGTCAGCGACGAACAGGTGCTGATGTGCCCGGACATCATGTCGACCGGCTTTGCCGGCGCCGAAACCGGCGGTATCCGGATCGGCGACATCGTTGCCGTTTTCGCGCAGGGACCGATCGGCCTGTGCGCCACGGCCGGCGCCAAGCTGATGGGGGCGACCACCATCATCGCCGTCGACACGGTGCCCGCTCGCCTTGCCATGGCCAAGCGCCTGGGCGCCGACATCGTGGTGGACTTCAAGAAGGAAGATCCCGTCGAGGCCATCATGCGTCTGACCGATGGCCGCGGCGTCGACGTGGCGATCGAGGCGCTGGGCACGCAGGCAACCTTCGAGGCGGCCCTGCGTGTCCTCAGACCCGGTGGCGTGCTGTCGAGCCTGGGCGTCTATTCGTCGGATCTCAAGATCCCGCTCGATGCTTTCGCAGCCGGCCTCGGCGAGAAATCGATCCGCACCTCGCTCTGCCCGGGCGGCAAGGAGCGCATGCGCCGCATGCTCGACGTCATCGGCTCAGGTCGGGTGGATCTGGGCGGGCTGGTCACGCACCGCTTCAAGCTCGACCAGATCGAAGAGGCCTACGACCTCTTCGCCAATCAGCGCGACGGCGTGCTGAAGGTCGCCATCACGACCTGAGAGGTACCCGCCACGAAGGCAGCAGTGGGAGAGACAACCATGCTCGATGCTTCACACGCATCCTGTGTCGAGGCCGACATCCCGACCGTGAGAATCGGCCGGTGGGGGCATGAGCCCGGCGCCAGCCCAGAAGATGCGGAAACGGCGGCGCGCGATGACCATGCCTGCAACGGCGCTACGCCCGAGGGGTGTGCGGGATGCCCGCTGCGCACCGCCCGGATGGCCCGCTTGTCTCCCGGCCATACGCCTGGCGGAGCTGCAGCGCGCCCGACCTCGCTCCGAGAAATCTCCCAATAGTCAAATTAAATCAAAACTTTAGATCTAAATACCAACGGAGGAAGCCATGTATATCACGCCCGAAGGCAAGGAAATTTTCGTCGTTGATGGCCACACCCATTTCTGGGACGGCAGCCCTGAAAACCAGCGCAACATTCACGGCAAGCAGTTCGTGGAGTGCTTCTATGCCTATCACACGGCGCTCAGCCCCAAGGAACAGCTGTGGCCCAAGGACAAGTTCGAGAAATACAGCGCCGACGATCTCTATCGCGATCTGTTCGTCGACGGTCCTGATGATGTCGCCATCGTGCAGTCGACCTATCTGAAGGATTTCTACAAACAGGGTTTCAATACCCTCGAACGCAATGCCGAGATGGCCAAGCGCTATCCCGAGCGCTTCATCGTCAACGGCTCCTTCGATCCGCGCGATGGCGAGGCGGCGCTCGAATACATCCACTTCATGAAGGAGACCTACGACATCAAGGGCGTGAAGATGTACACGGCCGAGTGGCATGGGGATTCCCGCGGGTGGAAACTGACCGACCCCAACGCCTATCGCTGCTTCGAGCTTTGCGAGAAACTCGGCATCCGCAACGTCCATGTCCACAAGGGCCCGACGATCATCCCACTCAGCAAGGACGCCTTCAATGTCAGCGACGTTGATGACGCGGCCACCGACTTCCAGAACCTGAACTGGATCGTGGAACATTGCGGCCTGCCTCGCCTGGACGATTTCTGCTGGATCGCCGTGCAGGAGACCAATGTCTATGGCGGCCTTGCCGTCGCCCTGCCCTTCATCCATTCGCGTCCGCGCTACTTCGCCGAAGTGATCGCCGAGCTCCTGTTCTGGCTCGGCCCGGACAAGATCCTGTTCGGCTCCGACTATGCGATCTGGACGCCGCGCTGGCTGGTCGAGAAATTCTGGGCTTTCGAACTGCCCGAGGACATCAAGCGCGAGCGTGGGGTCGATCTCACACCCGAAATCAAGGAAAAGATCCTGGGCCTCAACGCGGCGCGGCTCTACGACATCGACATCGCGACCAAGAAGGCGGCCCTGGCCAAGGCGCCGCTGTCGATCGCGGCGGAGTGAAGCGCATGATGAGCGCTGCGCTCCGTGGTCGCCGCCAGGCCGAACTTTGGCGGCGGCTGTCCGAGGTCAACGATCCCGAACTCGACGAGCCCGTCACCAATATGGGCTTCGTCGAGCGTGCCGAGATCCTGGACGATGCCTGCGTGGACGTCGAGTTCAGGCTGCCAACCTATTGGTGTTCGCCCAACTTCGCCTTCTTGATGCTCGACGGCGTGCGCGAGGCGATCGAGGCACTGTCCTGGAAGCCGGCCTATCGGATCCGGCTGCAGGATCACATGTTCGCCGATGAGGTCAATCGGGGTATCGCGGTGGGCAAGAGCTTCGGGCAGGTCTTCGGGGAGATGACGGGTGATCTCGACCTTGAGGCCCTTCGCGAGACGTTCCGTGCGAAGGCCTATAAGCGGCGGCAGGAAGCCGTGCTGCTGGGTCTGCGCCAGGCCGGCGTCAGCGACGACGCCATCCTTGCCATGGATCTTGCAGCCCTGGACGCCGCCCAGCCGATGGGGCCGGAAGCGGCGGCCCAGAAGCCGCGCTATCGCCAGGCCCTGCTCGAGCGCCATCCCCAAATCGGCCGGGGAAACGGCGTGTTCCTGACCTGGGAGGGCATCCCCCTCACCGCCGCAACGCTGGCTTCCTATCTGGGAGACCTGCGCAGCCTGCGGATCAACATGGAGTTCAACGGCGCCCTGTGCCGTGGGCTCAAGCAGACCCGGTACAAGCAGGCCGACTTCGCGGACGGCGAACCCACACTGGTCGACTTCATCCTCGATCGCGTGCCGCCTGCGGCGAGGGAAGCGCCAGCCAACAGCTGAATCGACGCCTCGTCGCCCGAGGTCAACAACAACCACCCGCGAGGGTGGAAGGAGGGGCCATGCCCAAATTGATGCTTCACAATTCGCACGCCCGCCGGGCGCTCGCCCGCGGCGTTCACCAACTCGCAGCAGCCGTGGAGCCGACTCTCGGTCCCAAGGGCATGAATGCCATGATCGACCGGCCGATCGGCACGCCAATGGTGACGCGCGACGGCGTCTCCATCGCCTCGGAGATCGAATTGCACGATCGCTTCGAGAATATGGGCGCGCAGGTGGTGCGCGAGGTCTCGATGCAGACCAACGAGATCGCCGGTGATGGCACCACCACCGCCATCGTCCTGGCCAATGCCCTGGTCCAGAAAGGCGTGGAAGCCAACGAGCAAGGTGCCAAGGCCGTCGACCTCGTCAAGGGCATCGATCTTGCCGTCGACGCCGTGGTGTCGTCGCTGAAATCCAGCGCGCGCCCGGCTCGCGAAAACGGCGCCCTGGCGGCCGTCGCCAATATCGCAGCCACCGACGCCAGGCTCGGCGCCCTGGTGGCCGAGGCCTTCGAGAAGGTCGGTGCCGATGGCATCATCACCACCGATTTCAGCATCACCACCGAGACCACGCTCGACGTCGTCGAGGGCATGTCCTTCGACCGCGGCTATATCTCCCATCACATGGTCACCGATGTGGAGAAGATGCAGGCGGTGCTGGAGCGCCCGCTTATCCTGTTGACCGACCTGAAGATCAAGGACCCTACTTCACTCGACGCAGTGCGGGCGATCGCCGACAAGGCCGGCAGGCCGCTGCTGATCGTGGCCGAGGAAGTCTCGCCCGAGGTGGTCGTAACACTGCTCGGGCGCAACGGCGCCGGCAAATATCTCATCGTGCATCCGCCCGAATACGGTCATTGGCGCAAGGCGCTGCTGGAGGACCTGGCCATCATCACCGGTGGGCGCGTCGTTGCCCGTGACCTGGGCGGTAGGCTCGAACAGATCGAAGCAGCCGATCTGGGCGGCGCCGAAAGGGTGCGCACGAGCGCGACCCACACGGCGATCATCCATGGCGCCGGCGACAAGGCGGCGATCGCCGCACGCCGCACCCAGGTCCAACATCAGTTCGAGAACGCGCCGCCCAATATCGAGCAGGACAAATTGCGCGAACGCCTCGCCAAGCTCTCCGGCGGCACGGCGGTGCTCCATGCCGGCGGGGTCACGCCCGTCGAGCAGAAGCGCACCATCCAATTGATCGAAGACTCGCTCTCGGCCGTGCGGGCTGCGCTCGATGAAGGGGTGGTCGCCGGCGGGGGCGCCGCCCTCGCCCAGATCGGGCCGGTGCTCGATCCCCTGCTTGCCCGGCTCGACGGGGATGTCGCGGCGGGCGTTCGCCTGGTGAAATCGGTGCTGACGCGTCCGCTCTGGCGTATCGTCGCCAATGCTGGCGGCGATCCCGAGGCGGTGGTGGCGAAGGTGTCGAGCGTCAATGGCGGCTTCGGCTACAACGCCGCGCTCGGCGAATACCAGAACATGTACGAGGCGGGCATCATCGATCCCGTTCGCGTCACCTGCGCCGCGCTGAGCAATGCGGCCTCGGTCGCCAAGCTGATTCTCACCACAGAGACCCTGGTCGGCGATCTCGCCGAGGACGAGGATCCCACCGCGGGCCCGGCCCTCGGCGGCGGCGCCGAAAAACTCGGACGCGCCTGAGCGGCGCTGCTGCCAGGCCGAACCATACAAGGGCCTTTCACATCGAGACCCCGGACAAGGCGACGCGCCTTGTCCGGGCAGGCCGAGTACGGCCTTGCGCCGGCTCGCCCCATTCGAGCGATGCAAATACGGAGACGATCATGGACGGAAGCGATACGCCGACCCCCGGCAAGTGCCCGGTTGCGCATGGGGCGCGTCCCGGCTTTGAGGTTCGCTCGAACCGAGACTGGTGGCCGAACCAGCTGAACCTGAAGATCCTGCACCAGCATTCTGCCCTGTCCAATCCGATGGGCAAGGCGTTCGACTATGCTGAAGAGTTCAAGAAGCTCGACCTTGCCGCGCTGAAGCAGGACCTGTTCGCGCTGATGACGGATTCGCAGGACTGGTGGCCGGCCGATTTCGGCCATTATGGTCCGCTGTTCATCCGCATGGCCTGGCACAGTGCCGGCACCTACCGCACCGGCGACGGGCGCGGCGGGGCCTCCTCGGGCACGCAGCGCTTCGCCCCCCTCAATTCGTGGCCCGACAACGTCAATCTCGACAAGGCCCGCCGCCTGCTCTGGCCGATCAAGCGCAAATACGGCAACCAGATCTCCTGGGCCGATCTGATGGTCCTGACCGGCAATTGCGCCCTGGAATCGATGGGCTTCAAGACCTTCGGCTTTGCCGGCGGCCGCGAGGATGTGTGGGAGCCCGAAGAGGACATCTACTGGGGCACCGAGAACGTCTGGCTCGACGACAAGCGCTACACCGGCGACCGCAATCTGGAGAACCCGCTCGCCGCCGTGCAGATGGGCCTGATCTACGTCAATCCGGAAGGGCCGAACGGCAATCCCGATCCTCTGGCGGCGGCGCGCGACATCCGCGAGACCTTCGCCCGCATGGCGATGAACGACGAGGAGACGGTGGCGCTGATCGCGGGCGGCCATACCTTCGGCAAGACCCATGGTGCCGGCGATGCGGCCAATGTCGGTCCCGAGCCCGAGGCGGCCGGCATCGAGCTGCAGGGCCTGGGCTGGCACAACAAGTTCGGCACGGGCAAGGGGGGCGATGCCATCGGCTCGGGCCTTGAGGTGACCTGGACCTCGACGCCGACCAAATGGAGCAACAACTTCTTCTGGAACCTGTTCGGCTATGACTGGGAGCTGACCAAGAGCCCGGCGGGTGCCCATCAGTGGCAGCCCAAGCACGGGGCGGGTGCCGGCTCGGTGCCGGATGCGCATGACCGCTCCAGGCGCCATGCCCCCTCCATGCTGACCACCGACCTGGCGCTGCGTGTCGACCCGGCCTATGAGAAGATCTCCCGGCATTTCTTCGAGAACCCGGAGGCCTTCGCCGACGCCTTTGCCCGGGCCTGGTTCAAGCTGACCCATCGCGACATGGGCCCGCGCGCCCGCTATCTCGGCCCGGAGGTTCCGGCCGAGGAGCTGATCTGGCAGGATCCGCTGCCGGCTGTCGACCATGCCCTGATCGACGAGAAGGACGCGGCCGATCTCAAGGCCAGGATCCTGGCTTCGGGCCTGTCGATTTCCGAACTCACCGCCACGGCCTGGGCCTCGGCCTCGACCTTCCGCGGCTCCGACAAGCGCGGCGGCGCCAATGGCGCGCGCATCCGTCTCGCCCCGCAGAAGGACTGGGAGGCCAACCAGCCGGCGCACCTGGCCAAGGTGCTCGCCACGCTGGAGGAGATCCAGCAGGGCTTCAATGCGGCGCAGGCCGGCGGCAAGAAGGTCTCGCTCGCCGACCTGATCGTGCTGGGCGGCAATGCCGCGGTCGAGCAGGCGGCCAAGCAGGCCGGCCATGAGGTGACGGTGCCCTTTGCACCGGGCCGCACCGATGCGAGCCAGGAGCAGACCGATGTGGAATCCTTCGCCGTGCTCGAGCCGGTGGCGGATGGCTTCCGCAACTATCTGAAGACGGACTACAGCGTTCCGGCCGAAGGGCTGCTGGTCGACAAGGCCCAGCTCTTGGGCCTGACGGCGCCGGAGCTGACGGTGCTGGTCGGGGGCCTGCGCGTGCTCGACGCCAATGCCGGCGCTAGCAAGCATGGCGTGCTGACCGACCGGCCAGGGGCGCTGACCACCGACTTCTTCGTCAACCTGCTCGACATGGGCACGGCCTGGAAGGCGACCTCGCCGGCCGAGGACGTGTTCGAGGGCCGCGACCGCGCCACGGGCGAGGTGAAGTGGACCGGCACCCGCGCCGACCTGGTGTTCGGCTCCAACTCCCAGTTGCGGGCGCTCGCGGAGGTCTATGCCAGCCAGGATGCCAACGCCAAGTTCGTCACCGACTTCGCCGCCGCCTGGACAAAGGTCATGAACGCGGATCGCTTCGATCTGGCGTGATCCAGATCGGGGGACCGCGCGTGGAAACGCCTGTAGCGTCCCCCCAGGCGCTAACTTCAGCAAGTAAGAGGCAACAATACCCCCCTGCAGGGAGAGGGTAAAGAACCAGCGCCTCGCAGGCTTATCTGCGCCTATGGTGCCGCCCCCTGCTCGCAGGCGGCACAGTTCAGACAAAACCGCGGCGGATGCCGTATTGATCGAGCTTGCGGTAAAGCGTGGGACGGGAGACGCCGAGCCTGCGGGCTGCCCGGCTCAGATTGCCGTCCTCGGCAGCCAGGACCTGGCGGATCGCCTGTCGTTCGGCTTCTTCCAGCGTTCCCGAAACCACCGGCAACGATGAGGCCTGGGCGTGGCCATCGCTGCATGTGGAGCGGATGATCTCCGCCGGCAGGTTGGAAAGGCCGACATTGCCGCCATTGCTGAGCACATGCAGCTTCTCGACCAGATTGCGCAGCTCACGCACATTGCCCGGCCAGCGATAGGCCATGAGGTGATCCAGTACCTGCGGCGTAAACACCAACGGCTCCATCTGCATGCGGGCAGCAATCTTCTGGTTGAAGTGGTCGAGCAGCAACAATATGTCCTCCCCGCGCTCGCGCAGCGGCGGTACGCGGATCGACACCGTGCTGATGCGGTAGAAGAGATCCTTGCGAAAACGCCCCGCCTCCACCTCCTGCTTGAGCTCGCGATTGGTCGAGGCCACCAATCGGACATCGATCGGCCGGCGCCGGCTGTCGCCGATGCGCGTCACCACGCGGTCTTCGAGCACACGCAACAGGAAAGGCTGGATATCCAGCGGCATTTCCCCGATTTCGTCGAGGCTGAGCACGCCGCCATTCGCAAGCTCGAACACACCCGGCTTGCCCTCGCGGCTGGCGCCGGTGAAGGCGCCGGGAGCATGCCCGAACAGCTCGCTGCCGAACAGTTCGCGCGTGATCGCCCCGCAATTGACCGCAACGAACGGAGCGTTCGCCCCCGATGGGCTGCCTTGCTGAACGAGCCTGGCAAACAGCTCCTTGCCGACGCCGGTCTCCCCTTCGATCAGCAAAGAGGTGACGTCACTGGATTGGGACACCCGACAGGCAATGTCGACGGCTGCCCGCAAGGCCGGGCTGTCGCCGACGATGGCGGCTCTCGCCTCGTTGAGGCGCGTGGATGCCGGATTGACGGCCGACACCAGGCTCGGCGCCGAAACGGGCGGAAACACCAGCGCCGCACCGCGTAGATCTCCATCCAGCTCGAGCCGATTGACATGACAGGTCTGGAATTCCTGCGGCAGTTGGCTGACCATCCTCTCCAGGCTGTCGGCAGCCGTCAATTCGACAAGTCTCCTGGCCTGGGCTCCCGAGAAGGAAGCGAGGAAGCCGCCCTCGATCGGCCTGGGCAGATTGGCCTTGTAGATCACCCGGCCATGGCGGTCGACAATCATCAATCCGTCGGAACGGCGATAGCGCGGCGCCGAGGTGATGAAGGCTTCGAGCAGGCGCGTGCGCTCCTCGCTCTGCTGGTCGGCCAAGGCCTTTTCGATTTCTCGCGCGGCCGCTGCGACCAGGGCGGTGTTGTGGGGCCTGAAGATATCGGGATGGCCGGACAGATCGACCACGCCGATGATGCGCCCGTCGAAGGGATCGCGCACCGGTGCACCGGCACAGGTCCACGCCTTGATGCCCGCGCAGAAATGCTCGGCCGCATGCACGAAGACGGGTTCACCAGCCCAGAGCGCCGTACCGATGCCGTTGGTGCCCACGACATCCTCGGTCCATTTGCCACCAATCGCCAAATGGATGTCCATGCCATCGCGCAAAGTGCGCTCGTCGCCGACGGTGTCGATGAGGGTGCCCTCGCCGTCAGCGAGAACCAGCATGGCGCCGGTGCCTTCAAGCAACCGGCCGATCGTGAAGAAGGATCGGCGCGCCGCTTCCAGGAGTTCCCGATTGAGATAGGCCAAATGCTCGACCTCATCGCGCCCTCCCCTCAGGGGAGCCTCATTCTGTTGAGCGTCGATGCCTCCCGTCGCGCAACGATGCCAGGAGTCGTGAATGAGGGAACGGACCGGCGAACGCGCACGATCCTGATCCGAGGCACCGGAGAGCAGGTTCTCCCAGGCTCGCATGGTCCGTCGTTCGTCATAGTCGAGGTTCACCACGGACAGGTTTTGTGCCTGCCGACCGGGTTGGGCAACGCTGGTGCGGATGTCGTCCAGATCGATATCGCGTGTCATGCGTGCTTCACATTGCTTTCTCGAGTAGCACCTCTAGTTCATGTGAGTTCCAATCGGACGGTGCCCTTCTTGCGAAGTTCGAAGGACGCCACCATGCCGTGGCCAAACGAACATCAAGAGCACGCTGTCTCCGCCCTATCAGGCAGACAAGGCAAGAGCGAGGCTCCGGAGCTCATTCGAGCTCCAGCCGGTGGCCGATTTCGGCAACAAGCCAGTCTTCGGAATGATTGCCGGACAATATCCGGTTGTCGAGATCGGCAATGAGGACGGCGATCTGCTCCTCGAGAGGCGCAAAAAAACCATTCTCGCTGGTCGCCAGCACGAAGATCTCGTTCCCGTCACGCGCCGTGATCTGGCCGAGATGATGGAGCTGGCGGCTGGTGTTTTCATCCACGATGATGACACGGCCATTGAGACTGACCCGCACCCGCGCGAGGGCCTCCTGGGCAGCAGCAGTCCCGCTCATATCGTGGAAGATGAGCCCTCTCGGCTGAGGTTTCGGCTTGGCTGCCCTGCCCGCGGAGTAAGCACCGCCGCTGAACTGATCGGCAAGACGCGTGATGGTAGCCCGATTTTCCGAAAGAAGCCTGCGAAACGCGGCATCCTCCCGGCGCGGACCATCCCGCTTGGAAATGATCTCGACCACGAATCCCTCCCAGATTTCATTGGCCAGAACGGCAGCATTTCATGCTCTGAAACGAGCATATTCTTTTTCCGGCCGCCCCACCAGCGTCACCTTATAGGCCAGGCCTTCGCATCACGGGTAGTAGAGGAGTACGACATTGGAGGTTCCAGCCGCAGCGTGTGCCGGACCATCAAGGCGAGCCGAAACGCGATTATCGCAACCGCGACTGCTCACGAAACTGACGTGGTGTAAGGCCAGAAATTCGGCGGAAGGCGCGGCTGAAGTGTGCGGGATCCGTATAACCGGAAGAAAATGAAACATCGATGATCTTGGATTCAGTGTCGCGCAAAAGCTTACTGGCGTTCTCGTATCTGACGGCGTCGAGTATATCCGAATATGCAAGTCCGAGATGAGAGAGCTTACGTTGAAAGGTTCGCGCGCTGACGCCTGCCATCTCCGCAACGTCAGCCAGAGCCGGAATTCCCTCGTCGAGATAGGCGGGCAACATCAGCTTGAGGAGTTCGACGATATCATAGGCAGCAGGACCGTCCTCGTTATCGTCCGGCGGAAGACCTAATTCGGTCGGACGCCGGGAAAGACTGAGATACGAGATCGGCAGGCTGATCCAGGCGGCAGGCTGGCCTGACAGAAAGCGCACATTTGGCCAGAAAGCCTGTGTCGCCGGCCCCGGCGTGTAGCGCGCTTCGAAGGCGATCGTTGCCGGCATCCAGTCGAGCCCCGCGAATTGCCGGACGATATGTATGGCGAAAATATTCTGGATCCACTGTGCGTGCTCCAGATGCAAGAATCCATTCGTCCTGGCGAGCCTGCTGCAAATCCGCACGTGATCGTCATCATGCTCGAGCCACATACTCAGAACCGTATCCTCTCGCGACGCCCATCTGCAAGCGTGCCGCAGCGCCACAAGCAGCGTGGGGGAGTGAGCGATCAGGGTCCGGGTTTTTCCCCTCATGTGGGAGTAGCTGATCCGCTGCGTGGCCAGAAAGCCTAAATCTTCGATACCCTGGCTTCTTTGCGCGGTTTCCGCAAAACGGAGTGTCGGGAGCAACGGGATATAGAGATCGCTCTTGTCCTCCAGAGACGACGGCAGTCGGAATTTTTCTAGAAGCGAACTGGTCGGTGCACCAATATCGTCAAGAATTCCGATGAAGGGCAGAAGAAACTGGCAGCGCGTCAAAGGGATGTTCGCCATCGGATCTCGCCGCAATGGTAGATTGATACTTCTAATTAGGCAGAGTTTCGTGAGATTCGCTATCGGCGCGAACAAAGAATATCCCCTAGAGCAAAACGCGTTTCGACGCGTCTTTACGAATCCTGGCGCTTGCTTCCAATCGCAAAACGCTTTGGCGATTGGCGCGAAATGGCAAGACCAGCGATCGGCCAATGTCCGAAATGACCTGAACAAGGTCCATCTGTCGGTCCGGAACGTCGGCCATGCCGCCCTTCGTGCGGCGGTCCCTGCTCTCGGGAGCGTATCGACGACGGTGAAATGCCAAGGGAAAACAGTGCGCTATCTCGCTATCGGGGTGATTACGGCATCTTTGGCAACGCCAGCTTGGGCATCCGATTTCTCACAGCCTCCCTCGCTGCACCAGCCCCTCATCGCATCGGGCCCGAGCTTTTTCATCACCAGCTATATCTGGGCGACCGCGATCGACGGAAAGAGTGCAACATTCCCCCCGCTTCCTGCCGCCGCCATCAATTTGAGCTTTCGCGATGTGCTCAAAGAGCTCAACGGCGCGATGATGGCCTCCCTGGAGATGCGTATCGGCCGCTGGGGTTTTCTGGTCGATGGGCAATTTTCCCAGGTCACCTCTGCGGGCGCGCTGCCAGGCCCCTTCTTTTCCTCGGTGAAGCTGCGTTCCCAAACCACGACCGTACAGGGCTCCATTCTTCATCGGGTCTATGACGGCTCGACCGTTTCACTGGATGTGGGCGGCGGCGTGCGGTTCTGGAACCTGAACAACAAGCTGGAGATCCTGCCGGGCCTGGCCAATCTTCGTATCGATCATCGCGACTCCGAGATGTGGGCAGACCCCATCGTCGGTGCCCGGCTCGGGATCAAGCTCAGCGGCCCGTGGAGCTTGACGGCGGCAGGCGATATCGGCGGTTTCGATATCGGCGCCAAGTTCACCTGGCAGGCGTTGGGCAGCGTCAACTACGCCTGGAGCGAGAGCTTGACGTTGAAAGCGGGCTATCGAGCGATCCATGTCGATTATCGCAATGGCGGCTTTTCGTACAATGTGACACAGCACGGTCCGGCCTTGGCGGTAACATACCGATTTTGACTGATCAGTCTATTATATCGACGATGTTAAAGGAATGGAAATGTTTATGACTGGGAATGCGGTTCGGGCGGCAAGTGTTTCCGCGCTTGCGCTGCTCGCGCTCTGCGGGCAGGCCTTCGCGCAATCAAGCGAGGCCCAGCCCAATGTCACCGATCCGCATTTCAAGATCGCGCCGGGCTATCTGAAAAAATCCGACCTGCCCAACAGCCTGCTCCTTCTGGGGCCGCCACCCGAGAAGGATTCGGCAGCGCTGGCCAGGGACGAAGAGGCGCGCAAAGCGACGATCCCCATGCGAGACACCGCGCGCTGGAAGCTCGCCTATACCGACGCCGATCTCGTTTTCCCGCAGGCGGCCGACAATTTTTCCTGCGCGATGGGTATCAAGATCGATGAGAAACAAACCCCGCGGCTCTATGCGATGATGCAGAAGGTGTTGTCCGATCTCGGACTATCGACCTATGGCGTGAAGAACAAATACAATCGCGTCCGCCCCTTCGTCGTTCACAACGAGGCGACATGCAGGGCGGATCAGGAAGCTATTCTGCGCACAGACGGCTCCTATCCGTCAGGTCATACGGCGGCCGGGTGGGGCTGGGCCCTCATCTTCGCGCAGATCAATCCCGAACGTTCCAACGAGTTGCTCAAGCGCGGCATCGCCTTCGGACAGAGCCGCGTGATCTGCGACGCTCACTGGCAGAGCGACGTCGATGCGGGGCGCATCATGGGTGCGGCGACCGTTGCGCGGTTGCAGACCAATGCAGCCTTCCTGGCCGACCTCAAGGCGGCAAAAGCGGAAGTGGAAGCGGCGAAGGCCAAGCACGCTGTTCCGACAGCGGACTGTGCGGCCGAGGCTACGGCCTTGTCCGAATAGTAAGCCGATTCCGGCCGGGTGAGCCGTACTCCTTCGCGTCCGTTCGACACCGAACGTCATGGGCTCGCAAGAAGAGCGAGCTCCAGCTGGCGGAAAACCACACGAATGACGGCTTTATCGCAAACTCATCGTCAATGGTTGCTGGTGCATGAGGGGCATCCGATTTCAGGGGCGCCCTTCATTGTTCTCAGGGTGTTACTCTGATCGCTCGGTGATCCTGCTGTGCGTTGGACCATCGCCGAATCAAGCGGCGTTTCCGACCCGCACTCGGATGTAGGTCCCCCCATGCGCGGAGACGATCCGCTCCAGCATCGAGATGGTTCACATGATGCGCAAACGACAGGCGAGGCAATGCTTATCCGGCGCCGTCATTGGCCGGGCAATTGGAGACTTTGGCGGCTTGAGCCGGTGCTAGCTGGCCTTGTCGTGACTGCATATCGCCGCTGCGACAAAGCCAACCGCCTTCTCCTTTCTCGAAGAATAATCCCTTGAGGGCTCAGTTTAACGGGCTCGCCTCCGGAACCTTCCACTTCCCGCTGACAATGGATTGCTCCGGACGATAAAGCCGCGTGGTGTAGTTCCAACCCTCGACGATCGGCAGGCAGTTCGGGATTTTGCCGTCACAGCCGCCGAACTGGATTGTCGTCGATCCGTCCGCATTCTTCTTGGCGGTAATGCTATTGACCGAATAGGCGTTGTAGACGTTCTTCTCGAAGAAGCCCTTTGGGTTGTAGACGCTGACCGACCAGAAATCCTTCACCGGCACATTCGCCGGCACGCTGAGGGTGTGGACTGTTTGGCCATCGTTTTTCGCGGGAGTGAAGCTCACATAGATGGCGTCCCTGTCCGGAATACCGCCCCATCCGGCGGCTGTGCCAATCAGGTGCTGGATCGGATCGACACTGCCGCGAGCTCCAAAGGCGCCCCGAAAAGACGTCTGATATTTTGCCAAGGCAAGCAGTGCATTGCGAATATCCGTGAGATTGCCTTCGTCCCAGTTCGGAAGATCGAGCCTGCCTGCCTCGTTCTGGCTGACCTTGATCGCATCCTGAAGCCTGTGGACCTCGTCGAGATCCTTCGGATCGTTGGGATCGACCAGAGTCCGGACAGCCACGAAGGCATATCGGGTGCCAACCGATTTCTGCGTCAGCGTCACTGGCTTCGTGCCGTAGGCGACGATCGGCAGGTAGTGGTCCTGGTCGACCACCATCATCGACATATAGCGCTTGCCCGCGTCAGGCAGCGAGAGTGTTACCGGGCCGCCGGCGAGATCAAACACCGCAAACGAATAGAGCGTGTCGCGGTTCATGCGAATGACCGTTTGATTGTCGATCGACGCGGGCTCTCGGGAGTGCTGAAACTTGCCCAGCCCGCCTATGACCTTTGCATTCATCGCGAGGTAATGGTCGGTCTCAGCGCGGAGGAAATTGTCCATGGTGACCGGCATTGTACTGCTTGCCGTCTGGGCAAATGCTCCACTGGTCAGCGCAACTGAAGCAAAGGCGAGACCGATCCCAACCAGGCGGAACATAAACAAACCTCTTCATTCAAGACCGCGCAGAGTAACGATGTGGTGCCATTCCACAGGGCGCGGCGCGGGGCATCTCAAACGCTGTCCAACCCATCAAGGCCTGATCAGCAGACGAACTTTGTTCGGCCCTTTTCGAGCATAGGCAGACCACCCGTCTTGCCATTTCGCGCCAACCGCCATCCGGCGACTGCTTTTCTTCCATGAAGCGCCCGAGATGGGTTCCTCCCTACCGCCGCTCACCAAAACCTCAGAGAAATGGCGGGGCTCTTGCCGGTCAAGCCCCGAGCATCCGCAAGGGCATAATCGTCTGCGGCACAGGCAGGCTAAGCGCAAGTGAGACCGGCAGCAGGATCAGAAGCTTGTTCTTGAGCGAGTATGTGAAGATACGCGGCGAATGGATGGACACCGGGCCGTCGCCGCGTTGGAGACGGCTGTCGGGGGCAGCACAAAAGTCGGGGTCGTCCCGCGTGTGAGGCATGCGGATCAGGCGGTCGCCGTCTTCTCCAGCAGATGGAGCAGGTCCGGGTGATGTTTGGCAGCAACGTCCGGATGAGAGCGCAGGCGGCTCTTAAGATGGTTGATGCCCACCTCCCGGAAGATCGGATTGAGCGGATCGACCGTCACGCCGCGTTCGCTGCTTCGAAGCGCGTCCGGCAGCGGGATCACCGGTATCCGGGCGTGATAGCGGGCACCGAGGAAGAAGGCGACCGAAAAGCGTTCCGTGCCGCTCGGCGGTGTAACGACATCATGAACGTCGGCGCGCACGAAGCCGTTCGTCGCCATTTCCAGAAGTTCACCGCTGTTGATGACGAAGGTACCGGGTACGGGCGGTGCATCGATCCAGGCGCCTTCTTCCGTGCGGATCCGCAGGCCCGGCGTCGTATCCTGCAGCAGGACGGTGACGAGGCCGCCATCCTTGTGCGCGCCGACCCCCTGGTCGCTGCCGGCAGCCTCGCGACCCGGGTAACGGATGATCTTGAGAAGCTGCGACGGCGAGGGCTCGTAGATCTCGGCAAAGGCGTTTTCAGCCTGGCCGAGCGCAAGCGCCATCGCCTTCAGCACATCGATGCCGATGCGCGTGACTTCTGCTTGATAGCGCAACAGCAGCGGCTTCAGCTCCGGCTGGGCTTCCGGCCACTGGTTCGGGCCATAAAGCCTGTTCCACGGCGTGTCGGGACCCGCTTCGACAGGTTCGCCTTCGGTGTTGATGTCGAGCTGTTCGCGCCAATCCTGCTCGCCTCGCGTGCGCTCGTAGCCCGCTCGGTTATAGCCGCGAAAATGCGGCGACCTCACCATCTCGATCTTCAGCTTCTCGTCGTCAGGCAGTGCGAAGAAACGCTTTGAGGCAGCCAGCACATCGTCGATCAGGCTCTGGGGCACGCCATGACCGGTCATGTAGAAGAAGCCGTGCTCATGCAGAACGCCTGTCAATTCCTTGATGAAGGCATCTCGTTCGGGCGGAGCGCCGTGGAAGCGTGAGAAATCGACTGTCGGCAGATGGGCCGCAGGGGCGCGGGTCGTCATGTCACAACTCCTAGAAGACAGGTCTGGCTCAAACTGCAAGCGGGGACCAACGCAAGCAAGGGGCATGACGATTGGTCGAAATGGAAGCCTTTGAACACGATGTGATGTCCAGAAAACAGAGCAAGCCTCTTCTCAGATGCCCCCTATCGAAAGGTTTGCGACGCAATCGCTTGGCTAATCACGCCACCTGCGCGACGAAAGGGCCTGCCTTCCGCGCGCTGCACCGGCACCGCTGTCACAGGTTTCTCAGCTGCGCGCAGAGGTGCAAGGGCTTCATCGGCAACCGCGTCGTCGGTGATGATTTCGTCGATCTCCGAAACCTCGCAAAGGGTACAAAAGCTCGGCGAGGTAAATTTGGAGCTGTCGACGAGCAGGATCTTGCGTCCCGCCGATGCAATCATGGCGCGCTTCAGCGAGGCCACTTCCAGCGACGCCTCGGTCAGGAGGGTGCCGGTAACAGCCGAAGCCCCCATTAAACAAAGATCGGCATGCAACGTGCGAATGAAGCTCTCTCCAGGTTCTCCAGCAAGATGCCTATAACCGGCCCGGATGCTTCCGCCGGGCATGATCGTCCGCCAGGACCTGATGTCGGCGGCGAAATCTGCGATTTCGAGGCTGTTCGTCACGATCGTCAGGGGAAGATCTCGCTCGGCCGCAGCCCGCACAGCCTCCATGACGGTCGAGGAACTGTCCAAAATGACGCTGTGCCCAGCGCTCAGTCGTGATGCAGCCTCCCGTCCGATCGCCAACTTCTCAGCGCGCTGCAGTTGAGCGTTGAGCGAATTCTCGCGCTCAAAGGTCGCTCGTGCAGGCTGAACCAGATGTGCACCGCCATGGGTTCTCTCAAGATAGCCCTTTTCCATCAGGTATTCGAGATCGCGCCGCGCGGTGGATTGAGACCCGCCTGTCGCATCAGCCAGCTCTTGGACGCTGGCTGCGCCATTCGCCCGCAGATGCTCCAGGATGATCGCCCTGCGCTTCGCGGGAACCATGTCTACTCGTTTGGTCGCCGATTCCATGGCCCTACCTTGGTTGTCCCTGCCGCTTCCCCACAAGCATACAGGCCTGCGCGCTTCCCGCTGCCACTAACAGATCGTGTACCCGCAATCCACGACCAGACCAGATCCGATCATTGCGCCTAATCCTTCAATTTCTACCATTATCGATCAAGTAAGCAATCGAAGTCTTGCTGATGACGACACCATCGCTGCCGGAACCGTGACGATCTGCATCACTCACATTGATTTTCATGCTCCTCTCTCGTCATTTGATCATGGCCTCCGGAGATGGGGAGAAAATATGAAACCAAAAACGGAGATGGCACCGATGCCCGACCCAGCCCCGAAGGAGGATAGATCACCGGCCAATTCACTCGACTTTGACATAAATAGCCAAAAATATCGAAGATATCGCGGTGCGTCGAGAGCTTGGGCATGGAGGCTCTCCCAACTTGACTGCGCTAATTAGATAGATATTGACAGAGTTTGGAATTTTGCTTTTATGGCAAGCGAACCAAAGCGGTGCCGTCAACGAGGATCACCCGGTGTCAGCCAGACTTGATCAGAAACCGGCACATAGTCGCACTGGCTGCGATGAGCACTCTGAGTTCATTTTCAGCGCCAACGCGGATAGCGATGTCGGGGCCGATCTAACTGACGCTGGCTTCGACTGGCCCTCCAAGCCGCTACCCCGACGCAATCGTCTGAGGCTCATCAAACAGGCCATAGAGATCGATCGGCGAGACATCGTCGACATCACGCCGGTCTCTCAGCCGCAACGTCTTCGCTGCCTCGTTTCAATGCGCACATAGCGAGGAAGGACCACGAGCAGTTACGGCACCGTGCGCGCGCCTAAACATAAAAATATCCATGAGGAGGAAACGTTATGCGACGCAGAGCCTTTCTTGGCACAAGCTTGCTTGTGTTCGCCTTGTCGACCGTGTCGGCATTCGCGCAGCAAAAGGAAGTCACGGTGTGGTCCTGGTTCATCCAGAGCACCATGCAAAAGTCCATCGATGCCTTCGAAAAGGCGCATCCGGATATCAAGGTAACCTATACCTACTATAATTACTCGCCAGAATACATCACAGCGCTTAAAGCGGCTGCCGCCTCGAACAGTCTACCCGATGTCATCGGCCTGCAGCCGGGCTCCCTGACCCAACAATATCGTGACAATCTGGTTCCGATCGACCAGCTCGCCGCGAAGACGTGGGGCGACGGCTGGAAAGACAAGATTTTCGCCGTCAACCGCAAGCAGATGCAGATGGGAAACCCGGCCGGAGATAACAATAATTATATTGTTCCGCAGGAATCGCAGGTTCTTTGCATTTGGTATAACAGAAAACTCTTTGAAAAATTGAATATCGCCGTACCCAAGACATATGCCGATTTGAAGGTGGCTTCCAAGGCTCTCACCGATGGTGGCTATATTCCGATGTTCCAAGGGGCCGCTGACGGCTGGCAGAACGAGAACGTATTTCTGATGCTCGCCAACCAATTCTCGCCAGGAATCGTCGACAAGGCTCAGGCTGGCCAGATCCCCTGGTCGACCCCCGAACTGATCTCTGCAATGAAGGCCTGGAAGGGCTTGTTCGACGACGGGATCTTCCAGCAGGGCGCCCTGGGCGCGCATGCCTATCCCACCGGCGCTCAATTGTTCGCGCAGGGTCGCGTAGGCATGATGGCACTGGGCTCGTGGTGGATGCAGGAAAGTAAATTTCCACCGCCGCTTTCCGAATTCGTCCAGAACATGGATGGCTTCGACTATTTCTATCTTCCGCCTGTCAGAGACGGCGGATCCGCAAGCCCGCCGGTGGGCGGCATCGACATCGGCTATGGCCTGACGAAGAACGGCGCGAAGAATCCCGAGGCCTGGACCTTCCTCTCCGAGTTGACCAACGGCGTCGGCTTGCAGGCGGCGTTGAACGACCTCAACGATCTGCCGGCTTTCGAGGGGCATGAGCCCAAGGGCGACATCACCGATCACGTCAAGCAAATGTCGGCTCGGTTCATGGCCGACCTGCCAAAGGCCGAGAACCAGCGATTTGCCTCGCCCGCCGTTGCCGAGGCGTTGGACAACGCGCTCGCTGGCGTCGCAGATGGCAGTGTTCAGCCAGAGGCGGCATTGGCCTCCGTACAAGCTGCGACGGACAAAGCTCTCGGCAAGTGACCATCAAGCTGAACAGCCCAGGGGTCGGGTGCGGCGCGCCCGGTCCTTCCCGGAGATGAAAACATGGCAGCAAGAACCGGGATGACGGGACATGCGATCGCGACGACGAAGCCCTCCTCTTCAACGAAATTGCTGCGCCTCTACAGCTTCGTGGTCCCGGCGGTAGCGCTGTTCGTCGTCTTCATCGCTTATCCCATTCTCTGGGTTCTGGGCCAAAGTGTTTATGTCAAGGATGCGGCTGGCGCAGTCTCGTTGAGCGCATTGGCGAACTACATCGCCGTATTCCGCGACCCGACATTCTGGTTGGTCGTCCGCAACATGACGCTTTGGGCGATGATCACCATCCCGGTACAGATGTTGATTGGCGGCCTGCTCGCCTATTTCATCGAACGGCATACACATCGTCTGCGCGGCTTTTTCCGCACGATGTTCTTCCTGCCGGTGGTAACATCAGTTTCCGTCCTCAGCCTCGTATGGGTCCAGATCTACGCGCCTTACTATGGCATCGCCCAGGAATATCTGAGGCATGTCGGGATCACGATGTCGACCTCGCCCATCGGCGATGCCAAGACGGCAATATATGCCCTCATCATCGTGAATATCTGGCAGTGGACCGGGTTTTCGATGCTGATGTACATCGCGGGCATTGCGAACATGCCGAGCGAGATACTCGATGCGGCCCGTATCGATGGCGCTACTGGCTGGCGCCTGGCTGTGAATGTCGTGATACCGATGCTTGCCCCGGCGACCAAGTCGCTGTTGTTGCTCGGCATCATCGGTACGCTGCAGACCTTTCCGATCGTCCATCTGATGACCGGCGGCGGGCCCAACCATGCCAGCGAGGTATTCGGCACCTACATTTTCAAACAGAGCTTCATCCTCAACGATGGCGGAGGCGGAGCGGCACTCTCGGTTATCGTCTTGCTGCTCGCCCTGGCGCTTTCGCTGGTCCAGATCGTTCTACTCGGCACCCGCCTCGCGCCTGCCTCGAAGGAGCGACCGTGACAAGCCTCACCCGAAGCCAGATCCACTCTTTTGCCGTTCACTTCGTGCTGTTCATCGTGCTGGCGCTTTGGATGGTGCCGCAGATCTATATGCTCTCGATCGGGCTGCGGACCCCGGCACAGGCCTTCGACGCTTCTCTTGTCACCTGGCCCGTCACCTTCGACAATTTCGTGACGGTAATAAGGGACAATCCTCTCAGCAGGATCTTCTTGAACAGCCTTATCGTCACGGTTGCGACTGTGGCGATCGTCGTCGCGGTTTCCTCGCTCTTTGCTTTCGCCTGTGCTGTACTGCGCCTGAGGGGAACACTCTTTATCTATACCGCCCTTTTGACCACGCTGATGGTGCCGCTCGCCTCGCTGGTGCTCCCGCTTGCGATCCTTCTCAAGAATTTCGGCTGGATCAACACCTATATCGGGCTGATCATGCCCTATGCCGCGCTTGGCGTGCCCTTCGCCATGGTGATCCTCAAGGCTTTCATGGAGGACTCTCCGCAGGAGCTCTTCGAAGCAGCACGTGTTGACGGGTGCACCCCCTGGCAGACCTATTGGCACGTGGCGCTGCCATTGGTGCGACCGGCCCTGGTCTTCGTGACGATCTGGCAATTCATCGTGACCTGGAACGAATTCTTCCTGGCGCTGATCGTATTGACCAAGGCCGAGATGAAAACGCTTACCATCGTTCCGATGCAATATTCCGGCCTCTACATGGCCAATCCAGGCGCTTTGTTCGCGATCCTGACTCTGATCGCACTTCCCCTGATCCTCCTCTATGTGCTGGTGCAGCGAGCCTTCGTTCGAGGTCTGCTGGCTGGTGCGGTGAAAGGCTGAGATATGGCCACGCTGTCGATCGACAACATCACCAAGCGGTACGGAAGCTACTCGGTCATACCGGAACTCTCGCTGACCATACCCGATGGAGAGTTTTGCGTGCTCGTTGGGCCCTCGGGCTGCGGGAAGTCCACCCTGTTGCGGATCATCGCCGGGCTCGAGCCGATTTCATCGGGCCGTATCCTCATCGACGGTGCCGATATGAGTGCGGCCGAGCCGACGGAGCGCGGCGTGGCGATGGTCTTCCAATCCTATGCACTCTACCCGCACATGGATGTCAGGCGGAACATAGGCTTTGGGTTGGAAATAGCCCGCACACCGCGTAGCGAGATCTCGGACCGGGTTGGCAAGGTGGCGGACAAACTGCGCCTGTCCAGCTATCTTCGTCGCAGGCCTCGGGAGCTTTCCGGCGGGCAACGCCAGCGCGTTGCGATTGGGCGAGCGATTACACGCAAGCCCAGGCTTTTCCTTCTGGATGAGCCCCTGTCGAACCTCGATGCGGCTTTGCGTGTCGGCATGCGGCTCGAGATCGCCCGTCTCAAGGCCGAACTTGCATCGACCATGATTTACGTCACCCATGACCAGGTCGAGGCCATGACGCTGGCCGACCGCATCGTGGTGATGAATGCCGGCCGCATCGAGCAGGTCGGCCCGCCGCTGGAGCTCTATGAAAGGCCGGCCAACCTCTTCGTTGCCGGCTTCATCGGCTCACCGGCCATGAACCTCCTGAAAGGCAGAGCCGAAGCCCTTGCCGACGGGCAAATATCCATTGCGCTGGAGATCGGGGCCCATGTGCCCGTTCCCCCGATCGCAGGTTTGAAGCCTGGCGATCTGGTGACTTTGGGCATCAGGCCGGAGCACGTGTCCTACTCCCTTGACGGGGGGGCCGCTGATTATATCGGTCAAGCCCACATGGTCGAGATGTTGGGCAGCGACACCTTTATTCATCTGCGTTGCAACGACGAAGCCCTGGTTATCCGCGACAGTGCGGGCCGCCGCGCCCGAGCGGGGGATAGGATTGCTTTGTCCTTCCCTGCGGAGGCCTGCCACTTGTTCAACGCCGCTGGCCTGCGCGTGTCACAGGCAAACTGACGAACCGGCTTCGTGCCGCCGCCGAGGCAGCGCAAATGCCTCGGGCACCACAAAAACTTGCAAAGGAGACGACAAATGACCGACTTCAACGGGCGCACTATCTTGGTCACGGGTGGTAGCGGCGGGATCGGGGGAGCCACCGTGCGCCATCTCGTCAAGGCCAATGCCAAGGTCATCGCGAGCGGACGTTCGCAAAGCGCGCTGGACGCGATTGCGAAGGAAACAGGCTGCCGCACCCTGGCGTTCGATCTTGCATCGGAGCAAGAGATCCGCGGCGCCCTGGAAGGGCTCGATCTATGGGGGGTCGTCAATTGCGGCGGCTTTGGCGGAGAGATCGCCACCCCGATGGATACCGATATCGCGATCTTCGACAAGGTGATCAGCATCAATGCCCGCGGTGCACTGATCGTCACCAAATACGCCACCCAGTCGATGGTTCGGCTTGGCGAGGGCGGCGCCATCGTCAACGTTTCCAGTCAGGCTGCCCTGGTGGCTCTCGACGGTCACATCTCCTATGGGTCGTCCAAAGCCGCACTCGACAACATCACGCGTGTCTCGGCACTTGAGCTCGGCAAATACAACATTCGCGTCAACAGCGTGAACCCAACGGTGGTCATGACGCCGATATCATCCGGACATTGGAGCCAGCCCCACGTTGCCGAGCCTTTCTTGAAGAACATGCCACTAGGCCGTTGGGCAACGGAGGACGAAATTGCCGCTCCCATCGTGTTCCTGCTGAGCGATGCGGCATCGATGATCACCGGTGTCTCCCTTCCAATCGATGGCGGCTATAGCTGCAGATAGGGAAAAGGCACCATCACGGAGGCGTCCGGGCTGGGTTAAGGGCGGGGACAACATCCATTGCCTACGCCCGCCCTCGCATCCTGCCCAGGGTCGTTCGGCATGCCATCTGCGGGTACCTTCGCTTCTCCTGGAGCTACCGCGATATTGAGGACCTTCTGGCGGAGCGAGAGATCGACATCTCCGACAAAACTATCCGTCGTCGGGTCGCCGAGTTCGGGCCGCGGTTTGCGAAGGGGCTGCGGCGTAGGCGACCCCGCCCAACCGGTGGTTGGCATCTGGACTTGCTGGCGCAATTTTCATGCCCGGCCTCCGTTTCCTTGTCCCCATCTGCTGATGAGGCGCCTGGCGCTGCAGGGCCCGCGAGCAACCGGTTTGAGGTCAGAGGCTGATATTATGGCGGTGCAACGCAGCGGTGGCTGCGCTCAGGCGACGCCTGCGCAATTCACGAAACGAAATGAGTTTTCCCTGGTTTTCGTCCCACAAAGCCAGGCCGGCACAGTGCAGGCTTTGGACCAGCGTAAGCCTGCCGACGGTTGCCAATGCCGGATGATCGATCAAAACCTGCGGAAGGCGGTAAAACGGAACACGACTACATAAATGATGTACGTGATGCACACCTATATTACCAGTGAACCACGCCAAGGGAGGTGGAAGTTCATAATAGGAACTTCCATGAAGCGCTGCCTCCTGCACATTCCAGTCACCGTCATGTGCCCATTGCGTATCCTCGAATTGGTGCTGCACATAGAAGAACCAGACCCCGATCGAGGCGGCGATCAACATCACCGGGCCTTCCACGAGAAGAAATGACTTGATCCCCACAAGCCATAGCATCGTAACGACCAGCGTTGCGATTGCCGCATTTGTTCCCATCGTACTGAACCAGGGCTGCCATCCGGCACGCATGAAACCGAATGGCAGGCGCTGATGCAGCAAAAACAGATAGGCCGGCATGAAGCCAAACAAGACGATCGGATTTCGATACAAGCGATAGCCGAGCTTGCTGTAAGGGTTCAGGGCAAGATATTCGGTGGTTGTGAGGGTGAAGATATCTCCCACGCCTCGATGCTCGAGATTGCCCACGGCTGCGTGATGCGTCGCGTGGGCCCTGCGCCAAAAGCCATAAGGGGTCAGTGTCACCACACCGATCACCCGGCCGATCCAGTCATTTGTCGCGCGTCGGCGAAAGAACGCTCCATGTCCGCAATCATGTTGGATCATGAAGAGGCGTACGAGGAATCCGGCAGTCGGTATAGCCAGAAGAAGACACAGCCAATAGCCGATGCCGAGCGCTAGCCACATGAGCCCCCACAGGCCGATGAACGGAATGACCGTGACCAACACCTCGAAGACACTGCGTGAGGTTGCCGGCTCACGATATCGGCTCAGGATGAAATTCCAGGATCGCGGAGCCTGGGTGAGGGCATCGATGTCTTTGTCGTCCAACATCCGAATTCTCAAATAAATAGACGGTGGACACTTCACGCGACGGCCACAGCCGTTCGCTGCATCTGCGTTCCACGCGGGCAATCCGAACCTCAGTTGTAGCTGGCAGCCATCCGACAGAGTAGCCTCGGAAACTACTCAGGGCGTAGGAAAGCGGCCTCACCTACCGAACTCCAGTCCCTATGAACTCCTATCCTCGGATCAATTTAGTTCCGACTGCGGGAATAGCCCCTTTGTGAGAAATGCGATTTCGGTACGATTGCGGGCCTTGATCTTTTGCATGATATTGCGGACATGCACCTTGACCGTGCACTCGCCCACATTGAGACTGTACGCAATTCGCTTGTTTGCCTCTCCCTGGCGCAACAGGCGAATGACGTCGAGCTGCCTATCGGTGAAGAGATTCTGGTCCTGATCGTCGCGCACCCTCGGATCTGAAACCGACGCAGCAGCAGACCGGAACGCCGTAAGGCTACCGGCCGGAACAAAGATTCCCCCTGCGCGTACCAGACGAATGGCTGCGATAGCCACGTCGAGATTTGCGCTCATGGATATATAGCCTTTTGCCCCCTGTTCCAGCGCTTCAACAATTTCAAGCGCTTCCTCCCTGTCGGACACGACAATGACTTGTGCTGCAAAGGCAGCTCGAATGACAAAGGCCACATTGCGGCGAATCGCAACTCTGGTCGGCTCAAGCCCCGTGGCACATAGGAGAACAATCCCGACCGGAACGTTGGGAGCTATCCCATGCCAATGCTCCACATCCCGATAGCTAGTAAGCATCAAGTCGGTATCGCCAACTGAGAGGCAATGCGCTAAACAATCGCGGAAAAGGGTATTCCCATCGATGACGGCAACACTGGTTTTGGGATGGTTTTTCGACACAGAATCCAAGCTCTGATCCTGAGACGAGTCGGAAACCGAATTGCCATCGTCTCGGATTTCCTGAGAAGATACTGTTTTATCGAAATGTTTATCTATCATCGGCGAAGTATTCATAGCCTCCGTCTCCGTCGGACTTCTCGTGAATGCCTAGCTCGAACTCTCACACGGGCCAGCAATCACAGCAGGCGACCTACCGGTCCTGCTATCCTATGCGTCAGCCTTTACGAGGCGGTAGGCTCGGAAACTACTCAAATCCGCGTCTCCAAGCCGGCCCTATGCTTTGACGGATTCAGGGCCGGGCGCACCCTGGAAGGGCTTGAGAATACATGCCTTTTACCTTGCTTCCTGGACGCAATATCAACACAGGTGCATCATTTGAATGCGAAGGGAGCTTTCCCGGCGCGCGGGCCTTCTCAGCAGGATCCACGATTGATCATATCTGGGATCTCTCCAAAACTGAGCACTTCGTAGCCTTGCCTACTGTTTCTCCAGCCTGGCCTGCGACGCGCGATTATTCCGCCACGACGTGCCAAATGCCGCCCTTACCGTCGCCGGCTTTATCGCCCGCTTTCTTGTCTTCCTTATAGAAATACAAAGGCTTGCCGTCATACGACCATTGCATTTGGCCGTCCTTGCGCTTGGCCAAGGTCCAATCTTTCGTCATCTTCTCGCTCGTTTTACCCAAATAGGGCGGCCAGTTCTTGGCACAATCGTCATAACAGCTCGAGACTCCTGCCTTGTCTTTATCAAAGACATAGAGCGTCATGTCATTTTTGGCCTTGAGCATGCCCGCGTGAGCGGCAGGTACGAGTAGGGCCAGTGCACCGCACAAGACGGCAGCGCCCGTCAGATGGATCTTCATGACGATAATCCCATGCACCGCGTTGCCCGCGGTGTGAAGGCGTGCAGGCGCCCATTTGTTCTTCGACGGGACGAGCCTGCAATTATGCAGCGTATGTCGCCGGCAGGAGCAATTACAGGCTCGGAATCTACTCAGGTCCGGCTCTAAGCCGCCGTTGCGACAACCGACGTCACTATTGGGATTTCATGATAGGATGACGTGCCACCGGATTTGTGGAGGATCTCACGAAAGCAAGAGCATCATGCCGACACAAGACCTACCCCGGGACCAGCGGGCAGTTCGCCAATCCAGGCGGCACTCTCTGCCAAAGCGAGGTCCTCCGAGCGGGGACAACGACTTTCTGGTTGTCGGGATCGGTGCCTCGGCTGGTGGGCTGGATGCTGCAGCCGCTCTCATGAAGGCCCTGCCTGCGCATAATGGCATGGCCTTCATCTTGATACAGCATCTCGATCCCACGCATCACAGCATGATGGCGGACCTGCTGGCGGGCCACACCTCCATGGTCGTCGGACAGGCTGAGGACGGCATGCGGCTTGAGCCCGATCACCTCTATGTCATTCCGCCCGGCACCTACCTCTCGGTCACCAACGGCGCTCTTCGCCTTTCGGAACCCCAGGCCCGCCACGGCGCGCGCCTGCCCTTCGACTTTCTGCTGCATTCCCTGGCAGAGGGATATGGCGATCGCGCCGTCTGCGTGATCCTGTCGGGAACCGGAGCCGACGGCAGCCTCGGGCTGAAGGCCGTGAAGCACGAAGGCGGTCTCGTCATCGCCCAGGATCCGAATGAGGCCGGTTATGACGGTATGCCGCGCAATGCAATCCTGACAGATTCGGTGGACCTCGTGCTCCCTGTTGCCGAGATGCCCGACGCGCTGGCCCGATATGATCGGCGTATGGCCCTTCCAGGCACAAAAAGCAATTTGGGCCTGGAGGGCTCACCCAAAAAGGGGCTATCCCAAATCCTCGAACTTCTTCGCACCAGGACCGCCCACGATTTCAGGCTCTACAAATCGGGAACGCTGCAGCGCCGGATCCAACGGCGCATGGTAATGGCTGCGATCGAGCCCGAAGGCATGGAGCGCTATCTCGATCTGCTGAACAACGATGCGGGCGAACTGGATCTGCTTGCCAAGGATCTTCTCATCAACGTCACCAGCTTCTTTCGCGACCGACAAGTATTCGATTTTCTGGCTAAGAAGATCATTCCGAACCTCGTCCGCAACCATCCACCCGATCGGCCGCTACGGATCTGGATCGCCGGCTGCAGCAGCGGCGAGGAGACTTATTCCTTGGCGATGCTCTTTCGCGAAGAAATCGCGGCTGCAACGCCCAACCTCAAATTGCAGGTCTTCGCCTCCGACGTAGACCCGGACGCCGTCGCGAGCGCACGCGAAGGCCTTTACCCAACGACGATCGACACGGATGTTTCACCGAAACGGCTGGCGCGCTTTTTTGTGAAGGAAGAGCAAGGCTACAGGGTTTTGCCCGAGTTGCGCGCAATGGTGGTCTTCACGGTGCAGGATGTTCTGGCCGATCCCCCCTTTTCCCGCCTCGACCTGGTCTCATGCCGCAATCTTCTGATCTATTTGCTTCCGGAAGCGCAGAAAAAAGTTACTGCGCTCTTCCATTTCGCGCTGCGGGAGGGCGGGTTTCTCCTTCTCGGCAATTCGGAGACCATGCTCAACGCCGCCGATCGTTTCGAGGTGATCTCCAAGCCCGAGCGCATCTATCGCCGTATCGGCCGCACTCGGCCGGGAGACCTCGACTTTGCGCTGAACGCCGGTGATGGCTTGCGGGTACCAGCCCGCACGGGACAAAACAGCTTACCTTCGCGACAAGCCGCCCTTGCCGACCTTTGCCGGCGTATGGTGCTGGAGACCTACACGCCAGCGGCGATCCTGATCAATCGGGAGCATGAGTGCCTCTATTATATGGGGCAGACCGATCGCTATCTGCATGTGCCGGCGGGGTCCCCAACCAGCGACCTGCTGGCCATGGCTCGGCAGAACATACGCATCAAACTTCGATCGGCCATCCAGCGCGCCAGCCAGGAAAACGTACGGACTGTCGTCGCCGGTGTCCGTTCGAACCGCGACGATGGGGGATCGTTCCGTATCGTCGTGCAACCGGTTCAGAGCGGGGGTGAGGATCTCTTGCTGATCTGCTTTATCGACGAACCGGCTTCTGCCCGAAGGCAAAGGCGCGGGGATGCATCCCATGACGCGCCTCGGATCGCCGAACTCGAAGAAGAGCTGGAAGCGACCAGGACTGAGCTGACCGACGCCATCCGCAGTCTGGAGACGTCGAGCGAAGAACAAAGGATCATCAACGAAGAAGCCCTCTCCGTTAACGAGGAATATCAATCGACCAACGAAGAGCTGCTAACGTCGAAGGAGGAACTGCAGTCGCTCAACGAGGAGCTGACCGCCCTCAACAGCCAGCTTCAGGAAACACTGGAACGCCAGCGCACGACCTACAACGATTTACAGAATGTCCTCTACAGCACCGATGTTGCGACACTCTTTCTCGACACCAATCTCAACATCCGCTTCTTCACGCCGGCAACCAAAGCGCTCTTCAGTGTCATTCCGACCGATGTCGGCCGGCCGCTCGCCGATTTGAGTTCGCTTGCCGCCGATGGGGCGCTTCTTGCGGATGCACGAACGGTACTGGACACCCTTCATCCCATTGAGCAGGAAATCAAAACGCGCAATGGCAGCTGGTACCTCCGGCGTATCTTGCCCTATCGCACCCAGGACAATGGTGTCGAGGGCGTGGTCATCACCTTTGCCGACATTACCGAACGCCGGCACGTGACGGACGCGCTGGAAACGGCCAGGCGGGAGGCACAGCGCGCCACTATCGCCAAGTCACGCTTTCTGGCCGCCGCAAGCCACGACCTCCGCCAGCCACTCCAGGCGCTCAGCCTGATGAGGAGCATTCTGGAAAAAAGCATCAGGGAGGACAGGAAGGAAGAAGCGCTGGTGCTGGCCGCGCGGCTCGATGACACGACCATTGCGATGTCGGGCATGCTGAATTCGCTACTCGACATCAATCAGCTCGAAGCAGGCACCGTTCATGCTGAGATGATCAGCTTTCCGGTCGCCGATCTGCTTGAGCGCTTGAAGGACGAATTCACCTATCATGCGCAAGCACAAAACCTCGTCCTGCGTATCATTCCCTGTGGCCTCTCCATCCGTAGCGACCCACGTCTGCTCGAACAGATGATCCGCAACCTGCTGTCGAACGCCTTGAAATATACCAGGCGTGGCAGGGTGTTGCTCGGCTGCCGCCGACATCGGGACAAGCTGAGCATCGAGATCTGGGATACCGGCGTCGGAATTCCCAACGAAGAACTGCAGGCGATATTCGACGAGTATCATCAGCTCGACAATGCCGCACGCGAGCGCAACCGCGGCCTGGGGCTGGGCCTGTCTGTCGTTCGACATCTGGGCGAACTGCTCGATCATCGGGTGCATGTGCGTTCGCGTCCGGGCAAAGGCTCCGTCTTCGCCGTTGACGTCATGCTCCGGGCAAAGCCAGTAGCGCGCCCGGTTCAAGACCCGCAGCCACCCCAAGCCGAAAGCAAGGTCGCGGCTCCCCATTGCACGGGCGCCATTCTGATCATCGAAGACGATCCTGAGATACGCGATCTCCTGAACCTTCTTCTCGCGGGTGAAGGCCACCAAACGGCAACGGCGGCGGACGGGCTCGAGGCCCTCGGCCTGATCGCACGAGAAAGGATCCGGCCGGACCTCGTCCTAGCGGATTACAACCTGCCGAATGATTTGGACGGGCTCGGGGTTACGGCGAAGCTGCGGACTCAGCTTCATCGGAATATCCCGGCCATTATCCTGACCGGTGACATATCCACAGCAACACTGCGCGATATTGCCAGCCATGATTGTTTCCAACTCAATAAACCGGTGCGGCCAAAGGAACTGGTGCAGGCTGTCCAACATCTTCTTCATGCATCGCGGGCATTGACGTCCAACCCTTCACGCGCGCCCGACAACGCTGAGGCGGCCAGAACTGTTGGTCCGGTCATCTTTGTCGTCGACGACGACAGCTATATCCGCGACGCAATCTGCAAGATGCTTGAGGAAGACGGCTATGTCGTGGAGGCATTCGCGACGGGCGAGGCATTTCTGGAGATTTACCATCCGGGCCGCGAAGCCTGCCTTCTAGTCGATGCGTATCTCCCTGGCATGAGCGGGCTCGAATTGTTACGGCATCTGAATCATGCAATCCATCGGCTGCCGGCCATCATGATCACTGGCAACAGCGATGTGCGCATGGCTGTTCAGGCCATGAAGGCCGGCGCCTTGGATTTCATCGAAAAACCGTTCGGCCCCAGCGAACTGCTCACTAGTGTCAAACGGGCTCTTGAACGATCGCGCGATGCCAGCACCTTGTCCGCCTGGCGGGAAGGCGCGGCAGCCCATATCGCCACACTGACCAAACGGCAGCGACAGATCATGGATCTGGTTCTCTCCGGCCAACCCAGCAAGAACATTGCGGCAGACCTCGGCATCAGTCAGCGCACCGTCGAGAACCATCGCGCCTCAATCATGAGGAAGACGGGTTCGAAGTCGCTTCCGGCGCTGGCCCGATTGGCGCTCGCGGCCGCCTCCACGGACTCCTAGGAGGCTTATCCGTTGGCATATGTCGTGCGGCAACTCTTCCCTACTACTGTTCGCAGCTTGTCTGCCGATCGTCTACCCCCTGAGCAGCGCCCTCTCAGACTTGGGCTTTCCTGCCGATGTATTCGTGAGATATCATTCTCATCCTGGCCGATTGCATGTTCGGCACCGAGGCAGGTTGGTTGCGGCAGATAATACCCAGCATTAAAAATACTGACACATTGAGAACATGGGGGGAAACACTCGACGAGGGCGGCGGCTTTACCTCACGAAGCGACAATTGTCCGTTTTGCTCGGACCGGAGAAGCACCTTGTGCTTGGCAAAAGCGTCAAGGCTTGACGTCTGCCGATACGGCCGATCGCACAAGCATATTGATCATGGCATCGGAAATACGACATGGGAGGCTGTCGCCTCGTCTACATAGCCACTCATCTGCCACAACCTCTGCAGTCTCCTTGATAAGGCAGCCTCCAATGAAAAGAATAGCCTCTCTAGTTCGCTTGATCGGAGCAACTACGAGGCGCCCAGTTTCAGGATCAAAGGTTTCATAGCTAAATATTTTTGTCATTATTTCCCCTCATCAAGAGGATATAGAAATCTGTTGTCGAGCGAGATCTGCGACCCGAGACCCGAACTGGTGGATGAGAGGCTCTAAGCTCGCCTAGCGCCGCTTATTTTGTCTCGCAATCGCGCGCGCGACCGTAAGCCTTAGCCTTCCGCGGATCGGCGAATGGCCCAGGGCGGTTCCCTGCCGCTGGCGGACGGCCTTGTCGCAGCCAGGAGTCACGAGCGCCCCAATAACCGGGACATACGTCTAATATTGAAAGCCAATACAAAAGCGGCCGACTGCCTGTTAAACCCTGCCGACACCACCAAGGCCACCAAACAGCCAAAGCAGCACGAGCACCAGAACGACCAAGCCGAGCATACCTCCCAGACCAGCACCACCATAGCGACCGTGGGCATAATAACCACCCCCGCCACCCAACAGGAGCACCACAACGATTATAACAATAAGCGTGCTCATTTTTTATTTACCTTCCCAAAAGATATTATAATCCCTTGTGTATACGCTTTTATTTTTAGCACCGACGCGGATACTCAACAAAATATCCAAAGTATTTCCTGCTTCGCCAAAAACCTACGGCACATTCCAGTGTAGCCAGAAAACAAGCGAGCCGGGAGACTCGGAAATTACTCAAACGCTTGCTGCAATACGCTCTTCACGGTGCCTCTTGGCCGCGACGCGTTACGATGGTTCGCTCCATGGGCGCCCGTACCCAAAAAGTGTCTTGCCTTGTGTCAGAAGTCGCAACGGTCAATCGTACCATCCCGAGCCTGGTCTCTGGCGAAAGTTGAATGCGAAGACGTCAACGAGTTGGGACCGAACCCGCTCGCACTCACATGTAGGTGCTGGCTTGCACTTGGACAGTTCGCGCCATATTAGCCGCATGTTTGGGGGTAGCATCGCGCAATTTGCGGATTGGAAGCGGCTAGGAGAGCTTGCGGTTGCGACGACCGGTCCAACAGTCATGCCAACAATGCGCATGTGGCCTCCTTCCATCGCGGGGGCGATGATGCTGGCTCTCATCCTTCCGCTGGGCGGATGGCGCTCTCATGTAGAACACCGCTTACCGGAAAGTTTGCAACACAACCCTTGAAAGGCGGTGGCGAAGATCTTGCTCGCCACCGCCAACCGGTCGGCGCTCAGTTCAGATATTCGACCTTCAGATGCTGGATCGTGCCATTGAAGGCGAAGGGCTTGCGATCGAAATACGCAAGCGAGACCGGGGAATAGCTGTCTCGGCCGACGTCAAAGGCATCATTGGCAGTAAAGGTACCCGCTGCCGAGCGTGGGACATGGCCCTTGCTGACTTCTTTGCCGTCAACGCGGATGACGATGTCGAGAGGCGCGGGGCGAGCGCCACTGGCCTTGCGCGTTGTTTCGACCTCAATCTTAACCCTCCCGGTCGGCAGCGGGGCTGACGTCTCCAGCCGGGTCCGTTCGATCTCGAACAGATTGTACTCGTAGTAGAGCTTCCCGTCCTCGACCCACAGGGCGATACCGCCCGAGACGGCCCCAAGTGCGTAAAGCACGCCCTTCGAGTCGGGCTGCAAATCCGCATCGATGGTGACAAGGTTGCTGCGCGATCCGAGCTTCGGCGCGGTGAACTCGGGAACGCCAACGACTTCCTGCGTATAGTTGAACGTCTTGGCGGGATTGGATGGCTGGTCTTCCGGATGGAAGATCGCGGACCATAGCGCACCGCCCACCGGATAGACCTTATTATCTTTCGCGCTTACCTCGAAAGCCTTCTTCAGCTCGTCGAGTTTGCCGGGATTGGCGGCGGCGACGTCCTTGGCCTGCGAGAAGTCCTTCTTGAGATCATAGAGTTCCCAGACATCGTTCTTCGGCGACCATTTCATGATCGAGGGATCGACGCCCGCTTGCCAGGGCACCCTCGGCCCGAATGCCGACGCGATCCATCCGTCCTTGTAGTAGGCGCGACTGCCCATGACCTCGAAATACTGCTCCTTCTTGTGGTCCGATGCCGTCGGGGACATGAAGGAATAGACCATGCTGGTGCCGTCGAGCTGATCTTGGCTGACTCCATCGACGAGCTTCGGCGGTGTGATGTGCAGGATCTCGTAGATCGTCGGCACGATATCGTTGACGTGATGGAATTGCGGACGCGGCGTCTTGTCCGCCTTGATCCTGCTTGGCCACGACACCGCGAGCGGCGTACGCGTTCCACCAAAATGCGCGGCAATCAGCTTTGTCGACTGATATGGCGTGGAGCCAGCCCAAGCCCAGCCGGCATGGTACATGTTGTCCACCTTGGGTGACCCGAGCACGTCCAGCCCGCCGAGTTCGTTCATGGTGCGAATATGATCCTTGATCTCGGACGGAATGCCGTTCTGCGCCAGGAACTCGCTGATCGTGCCGTTCTGGCCTTCCGCACTCGAGCCGTTATCGCCCCAGATGTAGAAGACGAGCGTGTTGTCGCGGATGCCGAGCTCGTCCAGAGCATCGATCAACCGGCCGGCCTGCGCATCGGCATGTTCGGTGTATCCGGCGAACACTTCCATGAGCCGGCGCTGGAACGGCTTTTCGTCCTCGGGAATGTCGGCCCATGCGGCAAGCGTCTTCGGCCGCGGCGTCAGTTCGGTGTCTTTCGGGATCCAGCCGAGTTCTTTCTGTCGGGCGAAGACGCGCTCGCGCGTGACGTCCCAGCCTTCGTCGAACTTGCCCTTATATTTGTCCGCCCATTCCTTGAAGATGTGATGCGGACCATGGGAGGCGCCGGGGGCCCAATACATGAAGAAGGGCCGATCCGGCGTCAGCGCGTGGACCTGCTTCATCCAGGAGACGGCCTTGTCGGTCATATCTTCGGTGAAGTGATATTCTGTCTTCGCTTCGGACGGATTCACCCGGACCGTGTTTTCGACGACCGCAGGCTCCCATTGCGAGGATTCTCCAGCAAGGAAACCGTAGAAGTAGTCGAAGCCGATCCCCTGGCCGGCGGGCCAATTCGTATAGGGGCCAACGGCCGTTGTCTCGTTGGCCGGCGTGTTGTGCCACTTTCCGAAGGCGCTCGTCGCGTAGCCGTAATAGCCGAGGACCTTCGCCGCAGTCGCGGATGTGCGCGGGATCCGGCCGGAATAGCCGTCCCAGTCGTTCGCCAGTTCGGTGATCTGGCCGGAGCCGACGCGATGGTGATTGCGCCCGGTCAGCAGGGCCGCGCGGGTGGGTGAGCACATCGCAGCATTATGGAAGCGGTTATAGGTGACCCCGTCCCCGGCGACGCGGCTCAATGTAGGCGTATTGATCACGCCGCCGAATGTGCTCGGCAATGCTGGACCGACGTCGTCGAGCATGATCACGACGATGTTGGGCGCATTGGCGGGAAGATGCGACTTCACCGGCAGGGGGCTGTAGGTCGATTCCGCGATCGTTGGCCCGGCCTTGCTCCCCGAGGGCGTTGACGGAAACGGCAGCGATTCCTGGGCCATCACGGGCGATCCCAACATCAGGAGCGTCGTGCCTGCGCCCAACCAGCGCGCTCTGAATTTGTGACTAGGGGGCCGTTTCATTCAATTCTCCGTTCCGGACAACACATCTGAACCCGACATGGCTTGTCGATGTATCGATCGCCTCGGCATGTCGGGCTGCAGGTCGATAGCGGCGGCAGTAGTTCGGAGCGCACAGGTGCGATCCGCCCTTCAAAACCTTCCGCGGGATTTTTATGTGGGGGAGACACGGATCATAGCTGGCGGACTCGAGCCCTCCGCGAGGGTTTCTGGGTATGCAGCAGGCTTTCGTCGCGTCTGCCTCGTGCTTTGGGGCGAACCAATCGGACGTCCACTCCCAGACGTTTCCGATCATGTCGTAGAGACCATATCCGTTGGGCGGAAAGGCCCTTACGGGCGACGTGCGGGAGTATCCGTCGAGATTGCGATTGACCTTCGGAAAAGATCCTTGCCAGGTATTGGCCATATGCCGACCATCGGGTGTCAGTTGCGAGCCCCAGGCATATTCGGCCTGTTCGAGACCCCCTCGGGCGGCAAATTCCCACTCGGCTTCCGTGGGGAGATCCTTGCCCTTCCATCGCGCATAGGCCAGTGCGTCGTGGTGGGTAACGTGGACAACGGGATGATCATCCAGCCCCGCAATGCTGCTGCGCGGTCCATAGGGTTGGCGCCAGTTGGCGCCCTTCAGGAAAGACCACCATTGCGACCAGTCTCGGAGATCGACGCGCCCGGCCGGCTCCAGGAAGACGAGCGACCCCGCATACAGCAGCTCCGGCAAGATGCCGGGATAGTCCCGAGGGTCGGGCGCGAATTCGGCAAATGTGCGATGCCCAGTCGCGGCTACGAACTCCGCAAACTGTGCGTTGGTGACAGGGGTCTCATCGATGAAGAAGTCCTCGACGCTGACACGATGAGCCGGCTTCTCTTCGGGGTAGTGATGATCCGAGCCCATCCAGAAGATTCCAGCTCTCACGAAGATCATGCCATCGCGCGCATGCTCCGATGACCCATCCTCCCGAACCACCTCTGCCTGCATAGCCAGCCTTCCCGTCACCCTGCACCCGATCGCGAGCTCTCTCATGAAGCGCCAGACGCCGAAGCGCAGCGCCAGCGCAAGGACAGACACCAGCTGCTCGTCGGGCGACCGGAAATCGGGCGCCGGACCGCCCCGCACACGCAAGCCGACATCAAGCCGATGGCGAGATCGCGCGCCGTTGCGAGCATTTCGTGCATAGGTAGGCCGCCCGTCTTGCCATATCGCGCCAATCGCGTCCCGCTATGCTCCGTCATCGAACGCGACCGGGTCGATCCTGCTCGGCCTTATAGCGGCAATCGCCTGCGGTACCTGCGTAGGCTTCGTCAACGGTTTCATCATTGCGAAATTCCACATCAATGCGCTCATCACGACACTGGCCACGATGCAGATCGTGCGTGGCCTTGCCCTGATTGCTTCCGACAGGCGCGCTGTCGGCATCAGCTGTCGGTGACTAATACAGGCAGGATCGACCTGCCGTTCGGCATCGGCTTTCATCCCTTCTTTCCGCTGACACCGCAGACAACCCTTCTTGCACCGGCCACCGCATGGTGGACGGAACGAGATGCGCATCTACCCGGCTCCAGAGGCGCCCTTGTCAGCGACGTCGATTTCTCTACCGCACGCCGACTGCCCGATCGCCGGCTGAACAACTGCTTCGAAGGTTGGAATGGCAGCGCACGCATCGTATGGCCCGAGCGTCACTTCGGCGTCGATATCGCTGCCGATAGCATGCTCGATCGCTACATGCTCTTTGCGCCCAACGGCAAGCGCGACTTCTTCTGCCTGGAGCCGATGAGCCACAGTCCCGATGCGCTGCAGCATTTCGAGACCGAGCCGATGGGATTGGCGTTGCTATCTCCCGGCGACAGCCTCCGCGCGGGATTTGCAATGACCGTCTTCGATTGGAGTGAAGCCCATGGCTGAGCGCTTGGCCGGCAAACATATCCTTGTGACCGGTAGCGCCCAGGGTATCGGGCTGGCAATCGCCCAGGCATGTCTCGCCGAGGGAGCAAAGCTGTTCCTGGTCGACCGGGACAGCGGACTATTGAACGCGGCCGTCGCCAGTCTCTCGGCCCCGCAGGGCCAGGTTGGACATATGTCGGCTGATATTCGCGACGAAAGTGCACCGCGGTGGCGATCCGAGCCGATGGTCGACGGCATGGGACCAACGCAGCGCTGGCGACCAGAATTGAAATTCGCGTTGAAGGTCTCGCCGGCGTTCCAGACCGTGGCGAGGCTCCAGCCTCTCGGCGCCGTATTTCACCAACTATCGCGACACACAATGAAAGCGTGAGACTTACTTCGTCGTGACGGCTGATGCGACATGCGCAAACTCACGCGCTATGCCCCAAAAAGCTCGAATGGCCTTTGCCTCGCTTCGCTCGCTCAGGCAGACCAGCGCTTCTTCCATCAGCATCGGAGGGCCGGAGATCGGGATCCTCGTAAGCCGGCTATCATTGCCGAACTCGGCTTGAGAGACAAAGCCGAGGCCGGCGCCCGAGGCCACGATCTCGCGAACTGCTTCCCGCCCCTCTGCCTCGATTGCATATTTTAGCTTTATACCGGCATCAGCCGCCCCATCCTCCAGGCGCTTGCGTGTCTTGGAGCCGCGCTCGCGGATGACAAGCGGCAACGCGGCCAGATCGGCAAGGGAAAGCCTCTTGCGCCCGCCAAGGTCGAAGTCGGTTGCAGCGAAAGCGACAATCGGCGTGGCGTGGAGCGTGATGATCTCGAAGTCGCGGCCCGCCGGGGCTTCCCCCACAACGCCGATATCCGCATCATAATTGAACAGGCTTTTGATGACCGTTTCCGTATTGCCCGCACGGACGGTGACATGAACCCCCTGATAGCGGCGGCGGAACTCGCCCATGATGTGCAACACGTGGTGGGCAGCGTCGGCGACGATGCGCAGCGAACCGGTCCGGAGCGAACGGGACTCCGACAGGAGTTCGAGCGCCTGGTTCTCCATTTCGAACATGCGCCGGGTGATGGTTAGAAGTCGCTCTCCCGCCTCCGTCAGTACGACCTGCTTGCGCTGGCGATTGAACAGGAGCGTGTCGTATTCCTCCTCCAGCTTGCGAACCTGGTCGGAGATCGCCGGTTGGGTCAGCAGCAATTCGCTGGCCGCCCGGGAAAAACCGCCCGAAATCGCCACATAATGAAAGGCACGAAGCTGAACATAGCGCATTGACGATCATCCCCAGGGCACGCCGCGTTCGACATATAATCACAGCTTATACACGGATACAAAATAACGATTTTTAGAATAGATTATGCCGGTCCTATATGGTCGCCACCAAACGGCACCAGACGAGGATTGGCCCATGCACGATAGTGCGTCGACGCAAGCTTTTGCCCCTCCCCTGCTCGGAGAGCCCTATCTTCTGACACCGGGCCCGTTGACCACCGCCGCCGAGGTAAAGCAGGCGATGCTGCGCGACTGGGGCTCCTGGGATGCCGATTTTCGCGCCATGACCGTCGAGCTTCGGCAAGGCCTGCTTGCGCTGACCGGAGACAGCAAGGGCGATTATGATTGCGTGCCCATGCAGGGCTCGGGATCGTTCTGCGTCGAGGCGATGCTGGGATCCTTCGTCCCCAAGGACGGCAAGGTTCTCGTCCTCGCCAATGGCGCCTATGGTCTGCGGGCCGCCGAGACCATGCGCTATATCGGCCGCGCCTACACCCTCATCGACAAGGGCGACTACCTGCCCCCGCGTGGCGACGAGGTCGCGGCCGCGCTCGATGCGGATCCAGCAATCACTCATGTCCTCGCCATCCATTGCGAAACCAGCTCCGGCATCCTCAACCCGGTGGCCGAGATCGCCGCGGCCGTGGAGAACAAGGGACGCAAGCTCCTCGTCGATTCCATGAGCGCCTTCGGCGCCATCCGGCTCGACGTCAACGAGATCGCCTTCGAGGCCATGGTGTCTTCCGCCAACAAATGCATCGAGGGCGTGCCGGGCTTCGGCTTCGTGATTGCCCGCAAGGACGCGCTGAAGGCGGCACAAGGTAACAGCCATTCGCTCAGCCTCGACGTCCATGCACAATGGGCCACGATGGAAAAGACCGGGCAGTGGCGCTACACCCCGCCCACGCATGTGGTGGCGGCCTTCCTCCAGGCCCTGCGCATGCATGCCGCCGAAGGCGGCGTGGCAGGGAGGGGCGCGCGCTATACCCGCAATCGCGATGTGATGGTGGCGGGAATGCGCGAGCTCGGCTTCGAGACGCTGCTGTCCGACACCTGGCTCTCGCCCATCATCGTGACCTTCTTCTGCCCGGCCGATCCGAGCTTCGTTTTCAGCCGCTTCTACGAACAGATGAAACAAAAGGGGTTCATCATCTATCCCGGCAAGCTGACGGTGGTCGACTCCTTCCGCGTCGGCTGCATCGGACGGATGGATGAGCATGTCATGCGCAACGTGGTCGAAGCCGCCCGCCAGTCTCTTGCCGAGATGAAGGTCGTTTCCGCCGCCCCGCCCGCCGACGCCATTGCCGAACGCGCAAAGCTCGCCGCCTGAGGCGGCCCGTATTGAAGGATCGATCCTCGATGAACCAATTGTCCCCCGTCTCGGTCTCCGCCAACGAGCGCAATTATGCCTGGCCGCGCGTGCCGGCGATCGCCATCTGTCTCGACGGCTGCGAGCCTGATTATCTCGACGAAGCCATCAAGGCCGGCCTGATGCCGGCCCTCGAACGCATCCTGCAGAAGGGAACGGCCAGCACCGCGCACAGCGTCATCCCCAGCTTCACCAACCCCAACAATCTGTCGATCGTCACCGGGCGCCCGCCCGCCGTACACGGTATCTGCGGCAACTACCTCTACAACCCCAAAACGGGCGAGGAGGTGATGATGAACGATCCCAAATTCCTGCGCGCGCCGACGGTGTTCAAGGCGTTCTACGATGCAGGAGCCAAGGTCGCCATCGTCACCGCCAAGGACAAGCTGCGCGCCCTCCTGGGCCATGGCCTGTCCTATGATGACGGGCGCGCCGTCTGCTTCTCGTCGGAAAAGGCCAACACCACCACCAAGGCCGCCAATGGCATCGATGACGCATCCAAATGGCTGGGGCGTCCAGTGCCGGAGGTCTATTCGGCGGAACTGTCCGAATTCGTGTTCGCCGCCGGCGTCAAGCTGCTGCGCGAATTCCGACCCGACATCATGTATCTGACGACGACGGACTACATTCAGCACAAATATGCCCCCGGCGTGTCCCAGGCGAACGCCTTCTACGCCATGTTCGACAAATATCTCGCCGAGCTCGATGCTCTGGGCGCCGCCATCGTGATCACGGCCGATCACGGCATGAAGCCAAAGCATCACGCGGACGGTTCCCCCAACGTGGTCTATGTCCAGGACCTGCTGGATGAATGGCTCGGCAAGGATGCTGCCCGCGTCATCCTGCCGATCACCGACCCCTATGTCGTGCACCATGGCGCGCTGGGCTCGTTTGCCACGGCCTATCTGCCCAAGGGCGCCGACCGCGAGTCCATCATCGCGAGGCTGCGCGATATCGAGGACATGACGCTGGTTCTCGGACGCGAAGAGGGATGCCGGCGCTTCGAACTGCCTGAAGACCGCATCGGCGACATCGTCATGGTCTCGGGTGAGAACAAGACGATCGGCACGTCCGAGCATCGGCACGACCTTGCCGCACTCGACGAGCCGCTGCGCTCGCATGGCGGTCTTACCGAGCAGGCCGTGCCCTTCATTGTGAACCGCCCCCTGCCCGACTTGCCGCAAGCGCCGGCGTTGCGCAATTTCGACGCCTTCTACTACGCCACCCTGGCAGCGGCTCAGTCAAAATGAACACGCCCGAGAAAACCATCAAGGTCCGCCATGAACCGATGCGGATCGCCGGCAGACTGGTCGAGGCCGAGGCGACCGTCGAGGTCCGCTATCCCTATACTGATACGGTGATCGGCACCGTGCCGGCAGGGCGGGCCGAACATGCCCGGCAGGCCTTCGAGATCGCCGCCGGCTATCAGTCCAAGCTCACGCGCTACGACCGCCAGAAGATCCTGTTGAAGACGGCCGAGTTGCTCAACGCACGCAGGGACGAGATTTCCGATCTGGTCACCAGCGAACTCGGCATCTCCAAGCAGGACTCGCTCTATGAAGTCGGTCGTGCCTTCGACGTCTTCACGCTCGCCGGCCAGATGTGCATTCACGACGATGGCCAGATCTTCTCCTGCGATCTCACCCCTCACGGCAAGCAGAGGCGGATCTTCACCCAGCGCGAGCCCCTCACGGCGATTTCGGCGATCACGCCCTTCAACCATCCGCTCAACATGGTCGCACACAAGGTGGCGCCGGCGATCGCCACCAATAATTGCGTGGTCGTGAAGCCGACGGAACTCACGCCGATGACGGCGCTGATCCTGGCCGACATTCTCTACGAGGCCGGCCTGCCGCCACAGATGCTCTCGGTGGTGACCGGGTGGCCTGCGGAGATCGGTGATGAAATGATCACCAATCCCCATATCGATCTGATCACCTTCACCGGCGGCGTGCCCGTCGGCAAGATGATCGCCTACAAGGCCGGCTACAAGCGCCAGGTCCTGGAGCTCGGCGGCAACGACCCTCTGATCATCCTCAACGATCTCGATGACGCCGACCTCGCCAGGGCGGCGGACCTCGCTGTCGCCGGCGCGACCAAAAATTCCGGCCAGCGCTGTACCGCCGTCAAGCGCATCCTCGTGCAGGAAAAGGTTGCCGACCGTTTCGTGCCCCTGGTGCTCGAACGGGCCAAGGCCATCCGCTTCGGTGACCCGTTCGACCCGGCGACCCAACTCGGTACGGTGGTGCATGAGAAGGCGGCAGCCCTGTTCGAAAGGCGGGTCCACATGGCGGCGGAAGCCGGCGCCCAGATCCTCTACGATCCCGGTCGCCAGGGCGCGCTGCTGCCGCCGATCGTCGTCGACAAGGTGCCGCATGAGAGTGAGCTCGTCATGGAGGAAACCTTCGGCCCGATCGTGCCGATCATCCGCGCCCCGGATGACGACGAAGCCCTGATCGCGCTTTCGAACTCGACGGCCTTCGGCCTTTCCTCGGGCGTATGCACCAACGACTTCAGGCGCATGCAGGCCTTCATCACCGGCCTCAGGGTCGGCACCGTCAATATCTGGGAAGTGCCGGGCTATCGCATCGAGATGAGCCCCTTCGGCGGCATCAAGGATTCGGGCAACGGCTACAAGGAAGGCGTCATCGAGGCGATGAAGTCCTTCACGAACGTCAAGACTTTCTCGTTGCCGTGGTAGCGCCTCATGCCTGAGACCTTTGATCTTGCCGTCGTCGGGGCCGGCATTGTCGGCCTTGGCCATGCGCTGGCTGCGGCCCGACGCGGGCTGAGAGTCGTGGTTGTCGATCGCGATAGCGCCG
This sequence comes from Labrys sp. HAY1-8F, assembly GCF_056754975.1. Classification (NCBI taxonomy): domain Bacteria; kingdom Pseudomonadati; phylum Pseudomonadota; class Alphaproteobacteria; order Hyphomicrobiales; family Xanthobacteraceae; genus Labrys; species Labrys sp. HAY1-8F. The sequence goes on from NZ_JBPGWZ010000001.1 coordinate 1,087,714, forward strand.
CCAATGGTGCCTCCATTCGCAATTTCGGCTTGGTCGTCGTCAGCGGCCAGACGCCGGGCCTTTCCTATCGGCGCGCGCAGCGCAGCCGCGAGGTCTGGCTTGCATCGGCAGCCGAGGCGAAGATCGGCATTCTCCATCGCGGCATGGTGATCGCCGCCCAGCGTCCCGAGGCGCTGGGCGCCATAGAGGCATTCTGCGCCACTCCGGAAGGCGCATCATGCCAGGTCTTGACTGCAGCCGAACTTGCGGAGCGCGAGCCTTCCCTGGCCGGTTCCGCTGCAATCGGCGGCTTTTTCAGCCCGCATGAATTGCGGGTCGAATCCTTCCTCGCTCTGCCCCGCCTCGTCGAGTGGCTCCGGGCGCATCACGGCGTCACCTTCCGCTTCGGCACGGCGGTATGGGGAGTCGAGCCCGGGCGGCTTCTCACCAGCACCGGGGATGTCACGGCCTCACGCATTGCAGTCTGCCCGGGCGATGATCTCGCCACCCTCTTTGGCGAGACGATCGCAGAGCACAGGGTTCGGCGCTGCAAGCTGCAGATGCTGCGCCTGGCCGATCCCGGCTTCAGGCTCAACTCGGCGCTGATGTCCGATCTCAGCCTCCTGCGCTACGGCGCCTTTGCCGCACTGCCGGAAACGGCTGCACTACGCCGACGGCTCGAAAACGAGCGGACAGCCGCCCTGGAGAATGGCGTCCATCTCATTGTCACTCAGTCGGCCGATGGCTCTCTGGTCGTGGGCGATTCACACCATTATGGCGCGACGCCGGATCCCTTCGCCTCCACCGAGGTCGACGGCCTGATCCTGGCAGAATATGCGGCCCTGTTCCGTGCGTCCCCCCTCGCGTCATCGCCCATTGGGTCGGCACCTACGCATCCTCGTCGAAGGACGAGGCACTTCGGCTGGCGCTCGGCGAAGGCGTCAGGCTGGTGATCGTGACCAGCGGCACCGGCGCAAGCACGGGTTTTGCTCTCGGCGAGGAAACGATCACCGAGCTTTTTGGTGGCTAAAGAGGGGGAGCGGGCGCGGCCCGGCTGTGGAGCACCATGAACCTGATCCATACCGAGGGCGAATCCAATACCGCCCAGGCGCGGCGTGACTGGAACGCCAGGCAGCATCACGCCTCCTCGGCCGCACTGCTGCAGCGCGATGCCGATGTCTTCCTGCATCAGAGCCTTTCCAGCCCCTGCGTGTCGACCATCGCCAAGGCCGAAGGCATCTGGATCGAAGACCTCGCCGGCCGGCGTTACATGGATTTCCACGGCAACAGCGTCCACCACATCGGCTATGGGCATCCGCGCCTCAAGGAAGCCATCCGGGCGCAGATGGATACTCTGCCCTTCGCCCCGCGCCGCTTTACCTGCGAGACGGCTGTCGAACTGGCCGAGACGCTGGCAGCGCTCTCGCCGGGCGATCTTGGCAAGGTGCTGTTCACCACGGGTGGCTCGGACGCCATCGAGGTCGCCCTCAAACTGGCGCGCGCGGCGACGGGCCGGTTCAAGACACTGTCCTTCTGGGATGCGTTCCACGGCGCCGGCTTCGGCGCCTCCAGCGTCGGTGGCGAGGCGACGTTCCGCTCCGGCATTGCCGGCCCGCTCCTGCCGGGCAGCGAGCATGTGGCGCCCTGGGCTCCGCATCACTGCCCCTATGGCACGAATTCGCTGGAGGAGTCGGCCCGCGCCTGCGCCAGTATGATCTCCTATATCCTGGCCCGCGAAGGCGATTTCGCTGCCTTCATCGCCGAACCCATGCGCGCGACCCCGCTCGTACCCGCGCCAGGGTTCTGGAAAAGCGTGCGCGAAGCCTGCGACAGGCACGGCACGCTGCTCATCTTCGATGAAATTCCAACCGGCCTCGGCAAAACAGGCAGGTTCTTCGCCTCCGAGCACGACGGTGTCACGCCCGACATCCTCGTGCTCGGCAAATCGCTGGGCGGCGGCATTCTGCCGATTGCCGCCGTCATTGCCCGCCGCGGCCTCGATGTTGCCGGCGACTATGCCATCGGCCACTACACCCATGAAAAGAACCCGGTCACGACACGGGCCGCGCTGACCACGATCGCCATCATCCGCGAGGAGGGCCTGGCCGAGCGCGCCAGCGAGCTGGGCGATCATGCCATGGGCCGCATGAACGAATTGATGGCCCGTTCCGCCCATGTCGGCGACGTGCGGGGCAGAGGGCTGATCTTCGGTGTCGAGCTCGTTGAGGACAGGCAAGGGCTTCAGCCCAATCATGCGCTGGCCGAGCGGGTTTATTATCGCTGCCTGGAAAGTGGCCTGTCCTTCAAGATCAGCCAGGGCAATGTACTGACGCTGTCGCCGCCGCTGACCATTGCCAAGGACGACCTCGATCGCGCCCTCGCTATCGTCGAGGACGCGGTCCTGGCGGGTTGAAGGCGCCATGGTGAAAGCTGTCAGGACGGACCGGGAGCTCGAATGCCCCGGCATCGATGCAGGGCTCAGGGCGCATGGCGTCGAGCTCGTCACCCTGCCGGAAGGCATTTCGGAAGGCGATCTATGCGCGGCCGTGGCCGACGCCGACCTGCTGCTGATGTGCTACACGCCGATCACCGCCCGGGTGATCGAGGCAGCGCTCCGACTGAAGGGCATCGTCAAATATGGCGTCGGCATCGATGCGATCGACATCTCGGCGGCCATGGCGCGCGGCATACCCGTCGTCAACATACCCGATTATGCCGAGGAAACGGTTGCCGAAGGCGCCTTCGCCCTGATGATCGCACTCGCCAGGCGCCTGCCGGCCATCAGCCATGCGGTTGCCGAACAAGGTTGGATCTGGCCCGAGCCACGCTGGCTCGGGCGTGACATCGCCGGAGCGACGCTGGGCCTTGTCGGGTGCGGCAAGATCGGTCGCAGCCTCGCCCGCATGGCCGGCGCCGGCTTTCGCGCAAGAGTCCTGGGCTATGATCCCTATCTCGACGCCACGGCCATGCGCGAAGCCGGCATCGAGAAGGTCGAGGCGCTTCACGACCTGTTGGCCGCGAGCGATTTCGTCTCGATTCATAGCGTCCTCAACCAGAGCACGCGGGGCATGATCGGATCGGCGGAGCTCGCCTGCATGAAGCCGAACGCCGTCCTGATCAATGTGTCGCGCGGCGCGCTGATCGACGAAGCCGCCCTGGTCGATGCCGTCGTCGGAGGGCGCCTGGGTGGTGTTGGCCTGGACACCTATTCGCTCGAACCTCTGCGCAAGGCCGGCCATCCGATGAGCCCGCTCTACAGTCATGACAACGTCATCCTCCTTCCGCATCTTGCTTTTTTCACGGTCGAAGCCATGCAGCGCCTGGAGGCGGACACCTTGGCCCGCTGCAAGGAAATCCTTCAAGGCCGGCCGGTGACGGTTCGTTCCAACGACCCCCGCCTGCGAGCACAGCGCGCCGGCATTTTTTTTGCCTGAAGCGTTTTGCGATCTGGCGGCAATCGCAAGGACATGTCCAAACAAGGAGTTGGGGCAGAGAACGCTCCTGATTGAGCATGCTTTGCTCCTTGAATTGCACAACGCCGACGCCCTAGTCATCCTATAAGTAGAATCGTTCATTTCATAAGATAAATAGATTTTACTTATCGGACGCTTGAAAACACATTTCAGCAAGGCGTTCGGCTCAGGCCACGGCAAAACACAGGCAAAAACAAGAAAGCCGCCAAACGCTCACATCCGTCCCTAGAGGAGAACGTCATGAAATCCAGGTTCGCCCTGATTGCAGCCCTGATGTTAGCCGGTATGGCCGTACCGGCCCATGCCGATGGCGTGGTCACCATCTATAGCGCCGATGGGTTGCACGACGGCACGCCGAGTTGGTTCGGCGATCAGTTCGAGGCCTTTACCAAGGCGACCGGCATCGAGGTCCAGTATGTCGAAGCCGGTTCGAGCGGCGTGGTCGATCGCCTGGCCAAGGAAAAGTCCAACACCCAGGCCGATGTCCTGGTGACACTGCCTCCCTTCATGCAGAAAGCTTCGGCCGACAGTCTCGTCGAAGCCTACAACCCGGCCGGAGCCGACAAGATCGAGGCCCGCGACAAGGATGCCGAGGGACGTTTCTATGCCCTGGTGAACAACTACCCCAACTTCATCTACAACGCCGAGGTCCTCAAGCGGCCCCCGGCGAAATACGAGGATCTCCTCGATCCCAAATTCAAGCAGAAGCTGCAATATTCGACGCCTGGACAGGCCGGTGACGGCACGGCTTTCATGCTGCAGACTTTCCACGCCTTTGGCAGCAAGGAGAAGGGGCTCGACTTTCTCAAAAAGCTCCAGGCCAACAATCTCGGGCCTTCCGCCTCGACCGGCAAGTTGACCGCGCTGGTCAACAAGGGCGAGCTCTATGTCGCCAATGGCGACATGCAGATGAACCTGTCCCAGCAGGCCGACAACCCCAACATCCAGATCTTCGTGCCGGCAGGGCCAGACGGCAAGAAGACGCTATTCGCCCTGCCCTACTACATTGCCCTGGTCAAGGGCGCCCCCAACTCCGAAAATGGCAAGAAGCTCATCGACTTCCTGCTTTCCGCCGATGCTCAGAAGCAGGTCAGCGTCGTCGCCAGGGGTCTGCCGGTGCGCAACGACGTCAAACCGGATGACGAGAACTACAAGAAGCTCCACGCCATGCTGCAGGGCGTCGAGATCTGGAGCCCGGATTGGGCGAGCGTGCTTTCCGGGTTGAAGGACAACGTTGCAGCCTACAATTCGGCCATTTCAAGCAATTGAGGGCCTACAGAACCATGGAAAGAGCGCAGCTGAAAAACGGTCCAGGCACCGAAGCCAAGGCTGCCGCTCCTGGCGGCAGCCGCATCGGCTTCGAGAACGTCTCGGTTACCTACGGTAATCTGACTGTTCTACATTCCTTCACACTGACGGTGAACCCGGGAGAGATCGTCGCCCTGATCGGCCCCTCGGGCTCGGGCAAGACGACGGCGTTGCGCAGTGTTGCCGGATTCGTCCGGCCCTCTTCGGGCCGGATCATGATCGGCGAGCGCGATGTCACGCATCTCGCCCCCTATGACCGCAAGATCGGCATGGTGGTGCAGAATTACGCCTTGTTCCCGCACATGCGCGTCGACGAGAACGTCGCCTTTGGCCTGCGCGCCCATGGCGCCCGCGAAGACACCATCCGCCAGTGCGTGCCCGAATGCCTGGCGATGGTGGGCATGTCGGCTTATTCGCGGCGCTACCCGCGCGAGCTTTCGGGCGGGCAGCAGCAACGCGTCGCCATTGCCCGCGCCCTGGCTCCCCGACCGCAGGTCCTGTTGCTCGACGAGCCACTTTCGGCCCTCGACGCCCAGATCCGGCGGGCCATGATCGACGAACTCGCCAAGCTCCATACCAGCCTACCGAACCTGACGGTGCTCTACGTCACGCATGATCAATCCGAAGCCCTCACGCTGGCCAACCACATCGGCATCATGCGGGATGGCAAGTTGCGTGCCTTCGGCACGTCCCAATCCTTGTTCCGCAATCCCCCGAACCGCTTTGCGGCAGAGTTTCTGGGCCGTGCGAACCTGCTTTCGGTCAAGGATCTGCAGCCGACCGAGAACGGGCATGCCCGGGTCCGCTTCGGCAATACCTTTCTTTTCGCCCGCAACCATCACCGTCTTGCCAGCGGCAATGATTGCCTCCTGTGCGTCCGGCCGCATGATTTCCGCTTCACCCACACGACCTCCGAGCCCAATGCCCTCGAGGCCATCGTACTCAGCGTGCAATGGCAAGGCGATGTCCAGAACATCACCTTCGAAACGGGCGGACATACCGTCCGCATGACGACGACGCCCATGGCCGATCCACCGCAGGCCGGCGAAAGCGTGCGCATCCATTTCGAGCCGGGTGATGTCACTTTGGTTCCGGAGGACCCCGCCCATGGCTGACATTGCGCTCGGCGCGGCCCCAGCGCGGCGCAATTTCGACGGGCTCTGGATCCTGCCGCCACTTATCGTATTGGCCCTGCTCTTCTTCTATCCCCTCGCCCTCATCATTCGCGCCTCGCTCGGGGATGGTCCACCCTCGCTCGCGACGTTCGAGCAGGTCCTCGGCTCCCGCCAGTTCGTCGACGGGCTCTACCACACCATCGTCATCGCCATCTGCTCCACCATAGGCTGCCTGCTGCTTGGATTTGTCCTGTCGGTGGTGTTTGCCTTCGTGCCCTTTCCCGGCGCCAGACTTGCGGGCCGGCTGATCGATACGGTGATCGCACTGCCGACCTTCCTCGTCACCCTTGCTTTCACCTTCATCTATGGCTCGGCCGGCATTCTCAACGAAACGCTGATGCATGCCTTCGCCTTGCAGCTGCCGCCCATCGACTTTCTCTATTCGCAATGGGGCGTCGTGCTGGCGGAGGTGACTGTTTACACCCCCTTCGTCATGCGCCCGCTTCTCGCCACCTTCTCCCAGATCGACCATGCCCAGATCGAGGTGGCAAGCAGCCTTGGCGCCCGCCCCCTGCGCATCGTACGAAAGGTCATCTTCCCGGCCGCTCTGCCGGCCCTGGTCGCCGGGGGGAGTCTGTGCCTGCTGCTCAACGTCAATGAATTCGGCATCGTGCTGTTCATCGGCGCCAAGGACGTCATCACCCTGCCGCTGCTGATCTACAGCAAGGCGATCCAGGAGTTCGATTATGCGACCGCTTGCGTCATCGCGGTCGTGAACATCGCGCTCTCGCTCGGCCTCTACACGCTCTATCGCATCATCGTCGCTCATTTCGGAGGCAGCAATGCTGGTGTGGTCTAAAGCCGAGCGCGGCGTCCTATGGGCGGCCGTCGTGCCGCTCTTCCTTCTCGTCTACGGCCTGCCGATCGGGGTCATCGTCCTCGCCAGTTTCAGCGGGCAGTGGAACGACATCCTGCCCTCGCACCTGACTACCCAACATTATGCCGATGCCTTTCGCACGGCTTCCTTCGCATCGCTCAAGGCCAGTATCCTCACAGGCATCATCGCCAGCCTGGCGGCTCTCGCCTGCGGCACCTGGGCAGCTCTGGTCCTGCGCCGTTTCAAACCCTTGCCCAAGCGCGTGCTCGACCTTTTTTTCTTCGTGCCGAGCGCGGTTCCCTCCGTCTCCATCGGCCTTGGACTGCTGGTTGCCTTCAGCCAGCCGCCCTTCCCGCTCAACGGCACGAGGCTCATCGTGCTCATCGCGCATTTCATGCTGATTTCGGCCTTCACCTACGGCACCGTCACCGCTGGGCTCGCCCGTCTTCCGATCGACTGCGAGCAAGTTGCCGAGAGCCTGGGCGCCCGCCCCTTCTACCGGCTGCGACGCGTGACACTGCCATTGCTCACCCCCTATCTGATCGCCGCCTTCAGCCTCTCCTTCGCCTTGTCGATGGGGGAACTCGGGGCGACCGTCATGATCTATCCGCCGGGCTGGGTCACCCTGCCCGTCCGCATCTTCTCGCTGTCGGACCGCGGTGCGATCTTTGATGCCGCCACGCTGACGACGATATTGGGTGCCGCGACCCTGATCGTGCTGATCACCCTGACGCGCATCTCGAGCAAGGTGCTGTCAAGATGACGCCGGACCTTGCCAAGCCATCCCCATCACTGCGCCAGATTGCGGCGTTGCCCCTCCGCATGAAGGACGGGCGCATCGAAACCTGCCTTGTGACGACCCGCAGCACAAAACGTTGGACCCTGCCGAAGGGCTGGCCGATGAAGGGACGCAAGGATGCCCATGCAGCAAGGATCGAAGCAAAGCAGGAAGCCGGCCTGCTCGGCAAGGCCGACAAGAAACCGATCGGCATCTATCCCTACTGGAAACGCCTCGATACGCATTTCGCTCTGGTCGAAACTACCGTCTACCGCCTCGAGGTCAAGGCGACCTTGAAGAAATGGAAGGAGCAGGGCCAGCGCGAGGTGCAATGGATGTCGTTGGAAGAAGCCGCGCTCCTCGTCACCGAACCAGGTCTTGCCGACTTGCTACGAGAACTTACGCATCGAGCCTGTTCATTCGGAACAACACCTTGAAGTCGCCAAGACTGTGATCTGAACGCTTCGAACTAGGGCAATTTTTTGAGCTCCGGTCACCGCGGTCCCCATGATGTCGGTGCAATAGGCTCGGACTTATGTAAATACTAACAATAATGGCAGTTATATTATAAAAAATTTTAATTCCTCAGGTAGCCTGTCCCGCAAAAGCGAGACAAGCCATCGGACCTTTAAATACTCTATCTTGAATTCTGATAGTAATCGATTTTACCGTCGGGGCCCTTCCTCCAGGTATAAATTGCGTATCCAATCGTGGTAAGATCACCCTTCTTGTCGTAGGCTAGATCTCCACGAACCGTGTGAAAAGTCATGCCCGAATGCATGACTTCCGCCATCTTCTGAGGATCCGTGGATTTAGCCGCTTCGGCTGCCTGCGCGAAGATCTGCACCGCGGCATATGAGAAAAGAGTATAACCTTCAGGCGTGAACCCCATTGCTTTGAATTGACCGACAAGGTCGGCGTTCTGCGGTTCGTTTTCGAATTTTGGCGGGAAGGTCATCTGGGTTCCGATGACCGCATCACCACCAACCGTGGCAAAATCGGAAGATGTGATACCATCGCCTGACAACATGATCGTTTTCATGCCCTGGTCGCGAAGTTGCCTGAGGATAAGCGCTGCCTCGGTGTACAATCCGCCCCAAATCAACAAATCGATCGATTTATTCTTCATTTTGGTGACGATCGACGAATAATCCTTCTCTCCGGCATTCACACCTTCCATCAAGTCGGGCGTAATGCCGCGCTTGGCCAACTGTGCGACGGTATTCTTGGCAATATCCTGGCCATAGGTGGTCTTGTCGTCGACGACAGCTATTTTCTTGCCCTTGAAATGACTGGCGGCAAAATCTGCCCAGACTTGTGCTTGTTGGTCATCTCGGCCGCAGGTTCGAAAGACGTTCCAAAGCTTGCGGTCGGTGACCTTCTCATTGGTCGCTGAGGGCGTGATCAAAATCACCCCATTGTCCGCATATACTTCCGAGGCCGGGATGGTAACCCCGGTGTTGAAATGGCCGACGATCCAAGTGACGCCGTCGCCTACGAATTTATTGGCGACGGAGACGCCTTGCTTGGGATCTGCCTGATCGTCCCCGACCTCCACCTCAATTTTCTGGCCAAGAACTCCACCTTTTGCATTGATGTTCTGGACGGCGAGCTTGACGCCGTTCTTCAATTGGGCGCCGAACGCGGCCTGCGGTCCCGTCATCGGGCCGGCCACTCCGATCTTGATTTGAGCCTGCGCCGATCCTCCCAGAACGAAAGAGGCCGACAACATTACACCCACGAACCATTTCAGCTTCATATATATTCCTCCCCTGCGGCGGTTGTTCTCTTTGTTTTCAAGTTTCAACGACCTATAAGAACGACCTTCCTTGGAAGATCGCCGAGAATATTCTCAAGTCTTCATGCGCGCCTCCCCGGCTCATCGTGGATTTCCCAAGCATCAAGGCGCTCCACCGTCCGAAGACGCATCGGCCTGTCTTTTGACTTTCGAAAATTATTGACTGTTAGATCAGTAATTGAACCGTGCTTTACCGAGACAGACACGGGCGCCAGAAATCATGAGGCCGCTCCAGCGCAATCTTCGAACTGCTAACGCTCCCCTCGATCAAACGTAGCGTCGCCGATGCCACGTTGCCTTAGGACGTTTCTGGCTATTTTTTCCGTCGGCGTTCGTGGAAGCGGTGTATCGGCGATCTCGATATAGCGTGGGACCATATGGCGAGGCGCCAGCGCCCTGAAATGGTCGAGCAGATCGGGCGGCTGCACCATGGATCCGGGCCTACGCAGGGCCACGATCATGATGTCTTCCTCGGTGAGCGCTGACGGAATGCCGAACGCAGCGCTCTCGACGATGTCGGGATGTTTGTCGGCAATGGTCTCGACTTCATAGACCGAGATGTTCTCACCCCGGCGTCGGACCGCCTCGTTGAGGCGGTGCTTGAAATAGAGCCAGCCATCCTCGTCCATGAAGCCGGCATCGCCGGAATGGTACCAGAGGTTGCGAAGCGTCTGCACCGTCTTGGCATCCGCCCGGTAATAGCCGGAAAACATGCTCCAGCTCTTGTTCGGGCGCGATACGATCTCACCGATCGAACCGGCCGGGAGAGGCTGGTCCTTCTCGTCGACGATTGCCACGTCCCAATCGGGATGGGGACGTCCGCAGGAACCCGCCCTCGTTTCGCCCGCCGTGTCCAGGGTCACGAAACTGGTTTCGGTCTGGCCGTAACCCGTGACGAGGTGCACATCGAAGCGAGCTTCGAATGCTTGCTTGTCCGGGACCATGGGAATGCACTGGCATATTCTCACAGGATTGCTGGCGTCCTGCTCGGACGGTGGGGCACGCTGGAGTATGACAGCCATGGCGCCCAGCAGATTTGTCGCCGTGGCGCCGCTCTTGCGCAGTTGGTCCCAAAATCGTGAGGCGCTGAAGGCTTCGACCAGGGTCGCGCGCGTGCCGTAGATCAGCGGCAGGTAAACGCCGAACATCTGCGCATCGGTGTGAAACAGCGGCAGGGCCGAGAAATAACTGTCGCGGCCCGTATAGCCGAGATTGTGCGCCATGGCGGTGGCCCAGGAATAACAATGATGATGCGACATCAAGGCCCCCTTGGCCGGACCAGTGGTGCCGGATGTGTAGAGGATGGCCATCGGGTCGGAATAGTGGATGTCGGCCACGTTGAAATCCGGCAAAGGCGCGAGGCATTCCTCATAGCCGACGATGCGGTCGATCCGGATACCGGCGGCCCGTGCCTCGCTCGCCTCGGCCCCGACGAGTATCAGCGTGCGAAGATCAGGAAGGCTGTACTGGATCCTGGCGAGTTCGGCCAGGGCATTGGCGTCCGCAACCAGAACCTCCGCTCCGCAATTATTGAGATTATGGCGGAGCAGATCTCCTTTCAGGCCCGGATTATTCGGCACCTCGATAGCGCCGAGGATCGAAGTCGCGAACCAGATCGCGACGAGTTCGAAGCAATTGGGCAGCAGCATCGCCACGCGATCGGATTTGCCGACGCCCAAGCCGCGCAGGCCCCGGGCCAGCCGGCTGGAAATCTGCAGTATGTCCTCGAAGCTGGCGGACCGCCCGCATATCTCGATGAATTGCCGGCTGCCCAGGCGTTCGGCTTGCTTCAACAGGATTCTTGGCAGCACCCGATTGTCGACATCGTCCTCATGCCGGCCTGGAATGGTGAAGGGGGATGAGACCTCAAGCATTGTCATCAATACCGTCAGAACTGTTTTGCGCGTGCCTGCGCTTCTGCCGAGAGGAAGCCGCGCACCGTGGCCCTAGTCTCGAGCGCCATGGCGTCCGCGAGAGAGGAGTGAAAGCCTTCATTGATGGCGTGCTTGATGTCGGACACGGCGCTGGCGGGGCGCTCTGCGATGACCAAGGCCAGTTTCCTTGCTTCGTCGAGCAAGGCGGCCTCCGGAAAAAGCTTCCAGGCGATGCCGACCTCGACAGCCTTCGCGGCGTCATGGCGTTCACCCAGGATCATCAGTTCCTTGGCAATCTGCGGCCCGACCTGCTTTGTCAGGAGCGCCGTCACGCCACCGGTGACGAACAGCCCGTAGCTGACCTCAGGAAAAAACCAACGCGCATTCTCGGCAAACAGCCTGAAATCGCAGTTGACCGCCCATTCGAGAGCTCCGCCCACGCACCAGCCATGCACCGCGGCGATGACGATCTTGCTCGATTGCATGATGCGCAGGGTGATGTCCTGGATGGCATCCACCCAGGCCTGCGTGGCCCCGTCGGAGGCGGTTTGCGCATCGAGATCCTTGAGATCGTCGCCTGAGCAGAAAGCTCGCCCTTCGCCGTGCAGAATGATGACGCGGGTGGCTTCATTGGCCTCGGCTCGCGCGAGAGCCTCGGCAAGCTCGTCCACCAGTTGCCGATTCATAGCGTTGAGCCGTTCCGGCCGGTTCAGCCTGATCCAGGTCAAAGCCCCGTCGTCACTGGAAATGACTGCGGTTGTCATGACGTGCTCCTCATACGATCATCGGTTCGGCGTAGGAGCCCCAGACGCCCCGCAGGGCGCCGCAGATCTCGCCGAGCGTCGCTCTCGCCTTCACCAACTCGATGGTCTTGGGCAGAAGATTGATGTCGTCGGACATTGCCTGCTCGGCGAGTTCCCGCAGCAGATGCTGGACGCGGCTGTTGTCACGGTTTTTCCGCACGGCGTTCAGGCGGTCGATCTGGAGCTGGGTGCAGCGCTCGTCATAGGGGTGGATATCGACCTCGGCCGAGCGGCTTGCCTCGTCGACATGGCGGTTGACGCCGACCGAAATCTTCTCGCCTCTGTCGATCTTCTTGAAGGTGGCATAGGCCGAGTCGGCCAGCTTTTGCTGGAACCACCCCTCTTCGACCAGCTTGATGGCGCCGCCGCGCTCGTCCACTTCGCCCAGCATCTTCCAGATCTCGTTTTCCATGTCCCGCGTCAGACGCTCGACGAAGTAGGAGCCCCCGAGAGGGTCGATCACCGATGTTACGTTGATCTCGTCGCGGATGATCTGCTGGGTGCGGATGGCGAGCTTCATCGCCTCTTCGGTCGGGATGGCAAAGGCCTCGTCGAGGCCGTTGGTATGCATGCTCTGGCAACCGCCCAGCACGGCGCCGAGTGCCTGGATGGCCGTCCGCATCAGATTATTGTGATGCTCGACCTTGGTAAGGCTCATCGCCGCGGTCTGGACATGCACGCGAAGCCGCATGGATTCGGGCTTCCTGGCCTTGAATCGCTCCGACATGATCTTTGCGTAAACCCGCCGCGCCGCCCGGAACTTGCAGATCTGCTCGAAGAAGTCCTGGTGGCTGATGAAGAAGAAGGACAGCCTGGGCGCGAAATCGTCGATATCCATGCCTGCGCCGGTAACCTCCTCGCAATAGGCGATGGTAAAGGCCATGATGAACGCGATCTCCTGGATCGCATTTCCGCCGACATCGGACAGATGGTAACCGCTGAGGCTGATCGGGTTGAGTTTGGGCGTCGTCCTGGCGCTATGCATGATCAGATCACGCAACAGGCGAACGGCGGGGCGCACCGGATAGATCCATTCCTTCTGGGCGACATATTCCTTCAAGGGATCGGCCTGCAGCGTGCCTGTCAGTTTGCCGAGATCGCAGCCGCGCTGTTCGGCAACGGCAACGAACATCGCATAGATCACCCAGGCCGACGGGTTGATGGTCAGTGAAACCGAGATCTTTTCGAGGTCGATCCCGTCGAAGAGGCGATCGACATCATCGAGCGTATCGATGGCGACGCCTACCCGCCCGACTTCGCCGAACGCCATCGGATCGTCGGAATCCATGCCAAGCAGGGTCGGCAGGTCGAAATCGGTCGACAGGCCTGTCTGGCCTGTTTGAATCATGTATTTGTAGCGCTGGTTGGTGGCCTCCGGGTTGCCGAAGCCCGCGACCTGCCGGATAGTCCATGGCCGCCCGCGATACATGGTGGGATAGACGCCCCGCGTGAACGGATAGGCTCCCGGGAACCCCAGCTCGCTCGCGGGAATGTCCGCGACGTCGGCGGCGGTATAGACACGCTTCAGCGCAATACCGCATTCGGTTTCATAGGCCGGTTTTTCCTCGGGCCTCATCGTCAAGGCTGCCGCGAGCTGGTTTTCCTCCCATTCGGCTTGCTTTTCCCGAATGGCACCGATCGCCTGTTCCGAGAATAGTTTCATATCGCCTCTACCTCGTTGTCCCAGCCCAGGAGCCGATAGGCGGCCACTGAGGGGTCGGTGTCCCTGTCCACCACGGCCCGCACATGCTTTTCGAGCTCGTCGGCTCCCTGGTTGAATTTGCTTTGGAAAAGGTGCCTGGCGGTGGCCAGTATCCGCGCTCTCGACATGACGCGCTGACGCCCGGCCAACTCGCCGCTGTCCTTGAGATGCCGCCAATGCCGGTCGATCGCGTCCTTCAGATCCTGGACGCGCTCACCCGAAAGCGAGGAGACCGCGAGCACCGGAGGAGGCCAGTGCGCGCTCGTTCCCGTCGACCCCAAGGCCATCATGCCCTTGAGCGCCGACACCATAGCTGCCGCTTCAGGCTTGTCGGACTTGCTCACCGCATGGATATCGGCGATCTCCAGGATGCCGGCCTTGATCGCCTGAATGTCGTCTCCGAGCCCGGGCGCCGACAGCACCACGATGGTATGGGCGGCCGTCACCACCTCTACCTCGTCCTGCCCCACGCCCACGGTCTCCACGATGATGGGCGAATAGCCGGCGGCATCGAGAATATCGACGGCCTGCAGGGTCGAACGCGCCAAGCCGCCCAGATGGCCGCGTGTTGCCATGCTGCGCACGAAACATTGGAAGGCGCAGGCCGCATCGCTCATCCGCACGCGATCGCCGAGAATGGCGCCGCCCGAAAAGGGGCTGCTCGGATCGACCGCAATCACCCCGACCTTGTGTCCGGCCAAAGCGAAGGCCCGGATAAGGGAAGAGACCAGGGTGGATTTGCCGGCGCCCGGCACGCCGGTAATGCCGACGATATGCGCCCTGCCCGTGTGCCTGTATATTTCGGCCAGGGCGTTCGATGCCTCCGGATAGCCGCCCTCCGCCCGCGAGATCATGCGCGCTATGGCGGGAACGTCGCCGGCGAGGACGCAGGGCACGAGTTCGCTCGAGGCGGTATAGGCCGCACGCTTTGCTGGTCTCGGAGGGGTTGAAATGGTCATAGGCGGCCACGAGCGGCAACTAGGTTGCGGATCGTCGTCACGATCAGATCGGCCCGCGCCTCCTGTGGCACGATCGCGTCGACACCGCTGTCCCATAGGCTGGCATAGTCCTGCTCGGGGATCACCCCGCCGGCGACGACCATGATGTGCTCGGCCTTCTGCTCGCGAAGGCAGCGACCCAGTTCCCGGAACAACGGAACATGGGAACCCGACAGGAGGCTGACACCGATGACATCGACGTCTTCCTGTATCGCGGCGCCGACCACTTCGCCCGGCGATTTGTAGAGGCCGGTATAGACGACCTCCATGCCGGCATCCCGCAGGATGCGGGCGACGATCTTGGCGCCCCGGTCATGCCCGTCCAGCCCGATTTTGGCGACAAGCACCCGGATAGTGTCCGAAGCGCGCGCCACGCTACCGCTATCGGTGTTCGGACCCTGGTCCGTTGGGATTGCCTCGGTCATGGCTGCGTTTCCTTTACTCTGCAGCAATGCCGGGGCGATCCGAGGTCGTGGCGAACACGGCTTCGATGGCGTCTGCAATGATGCCCAGTCCAAGGTCGAGTTCTTCTTCCGAAATCGTCAGAGGTGGCGCGATGCGGAACACGCCGCCCATGCCCGGAAGCTTGACGATGTTCATGCTGAGGCCGCGCCGGAATGCTTCGGCGGCGATCCGCGCGCCAAGCTCATGGTCGGGATCCTTGTTCTGACCGGGCTTCACGATCTCGACCCCCAGCATGAGGCCACGGCCGCGCACGTCTCCGATACAGTCATAGCGCAGCTTGAGTATCGTCAGGCCGTCGAACAGCCTCGCACCCAGATATCGGGCCCGTTCGACAAGGTTCTCCTCTTCAACCACGTCGAGCACCGCGAGACCGATAGCTGCCGGCAGCGGATCGGACACATGGGTGGTGTAGAAAAGGAAGCCCCTTTCATGTGCTGCCTCTTCGATCTCCGTCGTCGTCATGACGGCCGACAGAGGAAGGCCTGCTCCGATGGTCTTCGATAGGGTGAGGATGTCAGGCGTAACGCCGTCCCTTTGGAAGGCGAACATGTCGCCGGTGCGACCGATACCGGTCTGTGCCTCGTCAAGGATGAGCAACATTCCGCGTTCGCGGCATTTCTGCTTCAGGGCGCTGAGATAGCCCTGCGGCAGCTCCAGCATGCCGCCGCTGGACAGGATCGGTTCGGCGATAAAGGCCGCCAGGCTGCCGGTCGACTGGCTGTCCACCAGATTGAAGGCATCGTCGAGCTCGGTGTGCCAGTCCAGTGAGCCATCGGCGTGCTTGAAGCGTGGGCGGAAGCTGTTGGGCGCGGGTATTGCGAGGGATCCAACCGCCGCAGGTCCATAGCCCCTACGCCCGGCACTGTAGGTCGCCGAGGCGGCGACGCCGGTCATGCCATGCCAGCTCTTCGAGAAGGCGACGATTTCGTGCCTGCCCGTCACCAGCTTGGCCATGCGGATGGCGGCTTCGTTCGACTCTGCCCCGGTCGACAGCAACAACACCCTGTCAAGGCCGGGCGCCAGGACGGCGAGGCGTTCGGCCAATTCGACCACTGGACGAGACAGCATGCCGCTGAAGAGGTGCGCGACCGTCTCAACCTGTCGGCTAACCGTCTGGACGATCCGGGGATGCGCGTGGCCGAGCAACGCGCTCATCTGCCCGGACGTGAAATCAAGGATCGGCCTGGCATCGGCATCGTAGACAAAGGAACCTTCGGCACGCTCGATGATCGCGGGCTCGAATGTGCCGCCATATCGGATCAGGTGCTTTCCTGCCGACGCCCAGAACGTCTTATCCAAGTTTTTTGACATCTTGCAGCCTCATCAAAGCGCTGGAGCCATGATTACCGGCTGGCGGGATTGCAGTAAATTTGATAGTTTTTGGATTCAGATATCAATGGAATTGATATGCAACCCTCTCTTGACCTTAGGTTGCTGGCGACCTTCATTCGCGCAGCTCATTCGGGAACGCTCAGCGCGACGGCCATCCAGGTGGGTCGCACCCAATCGGCTGTTACGATGCAGATTCAACGGCTTGAGGAAGCCTTGGGCGGCCAAAGCCTGTTTCACCGCAGTGGCAGCGGCGTTCGTCTCACGGGAAGCGGAGAGCGCTTCCTGGGCTATGCCGAGCGCATTCTCAAACTTCATGATGAAGCCGTCTCGGTGTTCTCGGGTAAGGGCCTGCATGGCTCGATCATCTTCGGCAGCCCGGAAGATTATCTGATCGCCTTCTTTCCGACGCTGCTGAAAAGTTTCGGAGCGATTTATCCCGACGTGGAGATCAAGGTCGTTTCAGCGCCGACGGTCGAGCTGCATCCGCTTTTACGCGCGCGCCAGATCGACCTCGCGCTTGTGTCGATTCCGGATGCGAAGGCGTCGAAGGACGTGGTGCGTGCGGAACCGCTTGTGTGGGTGGGCAGCAAGCCGACGCTGGAGCTGCATGATTTTGGCGATACGGTGCCGATGGCCTTACCGGCTTCGAACGCCATGGATCATAGGGCCGCATGCGATGCCATGGCCCGCACCGGACTACGCTTTAAAATATCATACGCGAGCAACAGTATTGCAGGCCTGATAGGCGTTGCACGATCGGGGCTCGCAATAAGTGTCATGACTCAAGAAGCCGTGCCTGCAGACCTGTTCATTCTCAAGGCACCTCTTCCGTCCCTGCCCCAGCTAGGCATCTTGATTGCGTTTGCCGAAGAAGAACGGTCGCCCGCGATCGAGGCTTTTGCTGATCACATCCGGCGGGTCCTTCCGTCCCTATAGCTCACGTTTTGCATAACAGTTGAATGCAGTAACGCGTCATCATTGCCCCTCCCTGCGCGAGCCGGCCGTTCTCCGATCGTTCTAACGAACGATCCAGAACCTCGGCGGCGATCCGTGCTTCTTGCAGTCCCTCATGGCTCGAAGATCACAATCGTCGAATAGGCTGCTCTCAAAGATCCCGTCCAAGCCTCGCCTGTGCCTCCAGACCGAGAATAAGGGTTTCGATCAGGAAGTCGTAGCCCTCTTGGAGCGGAGCGGCATCGCCGCTCTTCCAGCGCATCACGAAAGCTCGATTGTACATTTGCGGCAAATGCCGTGTGATCAGCGGAAAGCGCGTCGCGTCGAGCTCACCCAGGCCCGCATCGAAGGCCTGGACCCATTGCGAGCCCTCGCTCGCGCCATCGGCAGCGAGTTCCATGGTGATATAGCCTTCCAATGCCCCCACAACGGCGTTGAAGGCGTCGATGAGGCGCTGGCCTTCAAATCCGGCCTGGGTCAGGGCTTTCAGGATGATCTCGACCCAGGGCGCGTTCGGGGCACCGTTCGAGCGGATATGCGGGCCGAGCAGAGGCGCGGCATGCGGATGCTGGTGGACGCGCGCGCGAAAACGCCGGAATAGCAGCCGGATCGTCTCGCGCCAGTCGTCGGGAAGATCTGCCGGCGACATCAGGCTGGCGATCAGCGAGCCGGAGATTTCGGCGAGCAGGTCGGTCTTGTCGCCGCCGACATGCCAATAGAGCGCGGCTGGATAGACATTGAGGCGGCGGGCGAGGGCGCGGACGGAAAATCCCCCCAGCCCGTCCTCGTCGATCAACGCGATGGCGGCCTCGACAATGCGCTCCCGGGTCAGGCCGATGGCGGCAGCCCGGCCCACATGCCGTTTCTTTGCCGGAGGATGTTCGCTCACCGCCACCGCCTCTTGCTGTCAGGCAAGGCCGAGGGCGTGCCCAAGTTCGCGTGCAAATCGTTCATTGTCCCCTGCCGTTCCGATACTCACTCTGAGGAAGTTGGTATAGCCGGCCTCCCGCCATGGTTTGACGATTATGCCCTTCCGAAGCAAGGCGTCAGCCACAGATGCGGCCTCCGTTGCGAGATCAAGGAACAGGAAGTTCGTCTGCGACGGGATGACGCCCACACCCATGACGCGCAGGCGATCGGCCAGGAGGGTGCGATCACGGCGGATCTGCGCGACGGCCCCACGCATCCAACCCTCATCACCGAGGGCGGCGATGGCAGCCACTTGGGCGGCCGCGTTGACGTTGAAGGGTGTCAGGGTTGTGCGCATGCTGCGGGCGATGCCGTCATCCGAGGTGATACCGTAACCGACGCGCAGGCCGGCCAGGCCATAAGCCTTGGAAAAGGTACGCAATACGACCCAGGACAGGCCTGCCCGATCGGCCAGCACGCCGAGCCCATCGGGATAATCGGGGTCGATCAGCTCGAAATAGGCCTCATCCAGCACGAACAGGGTTTCAGGCTGCACCGCGTCCAGCAGGCGGTCGAGTTGGGGCCGCGACAGGGCCTTGCCGACCGGATTGGAAGGTGAGGAGATGAAGACGATCTTTGGCCCGCGCGCCAGTTCGCGCACGAGCGCATCGACGTCATAGTCGAAGGCTGCCGTCATCGGCACCTTGGTCACCTGCGCTCCCACTGCCATCGCCTCGATTTCGTGCAGACCGAAACAGGGGGCGATAGTGAGCACTGCATCGCCCTTGCCGAGATAAGCGCGGCAGAGGGCAGCGATCAACTCTTCCGACCCGTTTCCGCAGACGATCCGATCGGAGTCAGCGCCGAGTTTCGCCGAAAGCGCCCGCCGCAGGGCGGTGCATGCCGAATCGCTGTAGCGCGACGGCACCAGGGAGCCCAGTGCCGTCGGCACCGCCGGCGAAGTGCCATGGGGATTTTCGTTGCTCGCCAAGGCCGCAATGTCCTGCCGCCCGCTGGCCAGTCGCGCAGCCGCGATCGAGATGCCCGCATTATAGAGGGGAAGCGTTGCGACCTCCTGGCGCGGCCTGAGTGCCTTCTTCTGAACCGAGTGCATGTTCCAACCTCCTGGTGAGGCGCCTTTTGATGGCGCTTTTGCGATGCCTTGTGCACCCGCCGGACGCAGCTGGTGGATCCGCGGGCTCCGCCCCCTGCCCCGGCCGGCTTTTGATCAGCGCACAAAAAACATCATTGACATCGCAAAAAGTCTATACATATATTTTATTGTCCACTGAACAAAAACGGCTTCGAGCCCGGAACAGATGGATCGCCGTTGCTGCGTCTGCAACGGCGCACGCAAGTGCCAGAGCCTCAGCGCGGATGAACGGCCAAACCGGGCCGGCATGCGGGACTCCGGCAACCAGGGGAGGAGTTCACATGTTTGTGGAAAAGACCGTCTTTCGCCCGCGCCGCTGGCTCGTGAATGCGGCCGTTTCAGCGCTGCTCATGACCATGGCGCCCGCCCTGGCGGCGACGCCTGCCAACACGCTGGTCGAGGGTTTCGCCATTGACGAGATGATCACCATGGATCCCGGCGAGGCCTATGAGCTCTCCACCGCCGAGATCGGCGCCAATATCTACGATCTCCTGGTGCGTTTCGACGTGGCTGATCCGTCCAAGGTCAAGGGCGACCTTGCGCAGAACTGGACCGTCTCCGACGACGGATTGACCTATACGTTCAAGCTCAAACCCAATTTGAATTTCGCCTCCGGCAATCCGCTGACAGCCGAGGACGTGGCCTGGTCGTTCGAGCGCATCATCAAGCTGGACAAGAGCCCGGGCTTCATTCTCGGCCAGCTCGGCCTCTCCAGCCAGAATGTTGTCGAGAAGGCGAAGGCCGCGGCGCCCGACATCTTCGTACTGACGATCGACAAGCCCTATGCGCCGAGCTTCGTGCTGAACTGCCTGGCCTCAACCGTGGCGGCCGTCGTGGACAAGAAACTGGTGCTTGAGCATGTCGTCCCGGTAACGCCCAGCGCCGACTACAAATATGACAATGACTTCGGCAATGGCTGGCTGAAGGCGCATACGGCCGGCTCAGGACCGTTCACGTTGCGTGAATGGCGCGCCAACGAAGCCGTCGTCATGGATCGCAACGACAAGTATTGGGGCGACAAGGCCAAGCTCGCCCGCGTCATCTATCGCCATATGAAGGAGAGCTCAGCCCAACGGCTGGCGCTGGAGGCCGGCGATATCGACGTCGCCCGCAATCTTGCGCCCAATGATCTCGATGCCGTGGCCAGGAACGACAAGATTGCTCTCACCAGCGCACCGAAGGCGACGCTCTATTACATCGGCCTCAACCAGAAAAACGAGAAGCTGGCCAAGCCGGAAATACGCCAGGCCTTCAAATATCTGATCGACTACGACGCGATCGGCTCGACCCTGATCAAGGGTATCGGCGGAACCCACCAGACCTTCCTGCCAAAGGGTGTGCTGGGCGAGCTCGACGACAACCCCTTCAGGCTCGACGTTGCCAAGGCAAAGGCGCTCTTGGAGAAGGCCGGCCTGAAGGACGGCTTCTCGGTGACCATGGACGTAACCAGTATCCAGCCGGTGACGGGGATCGCCGAATCCATCCAGCAGACGGCCGGCGAAGCGGGCATCAAGATCGAGATCATCCCCGGCGACGACAAGCAGACGCTCACAAAATACCGTGCCCGCAACCACGACATCTATATCGGCCAATGGGGCCAGGATTATTTCGACCCGAATTCCAACGCCCAGAATTTCGCCACCAACATCGACAATTCGGACGACAGCAAGGACCAGACCCTGGCCTGGCGCAATGGCTGGGCCGTGCCGGAACTAGCCAAGGAAGCTAAGGCCGCTCTCCTGGAGAAAGACACCGCCAAACGGGTCGAAATATACCAGCGCCTTCAAAAGCAGGTGCTCGAAACCGGTCCCTTCGCCCTCATCTTCCAGCAGACCGAGGTTGCCGGCGTGCGCACCAACGTCAGGGGCCTCAAGCTCGGGCCGAGCTTCGACACCAATTTCGTCGCCGACATCACAAAGGAATAGAAGGTGGCATCGCCTCTTCTGGGTATCACGCAAACACAGGCGCTGCCGGCCAGCGGGGGTGGCCGCGCTCTCGCGCTCGCCAAATCCGTCGCACGCTTCCTCGTCATCGCCCTTACCACCTATCTCGGCCTGCTGGCGGTGACCTTCTTCATCGGCCGGGTAGTCCCCGTCGACCCCGTGCTGGCAGTGCTAGGCGACCGCGCGCCGGCCAGCGTAATAGAGCGCACGCGGCGCGAAATGGGCCTGGACCTGCCGCTGATCGAGCAGTTCTACATTTATCTCAAGGGCGTGCTTTCCGGCGATTTCGGCCGCTCGGTGCTGACCTCCAATCCTGTCATGGCCGATATCCGCCGCGTCTTCCCAGCGACCATCGAGCTCGCGACCCTCGGCACGCTGATCGGCTCGGTCGTCGGCATTCCACTCGGCGTGCTGGCGGCGGTCAGGCGAGGCAGCCTGACCGACCAGATCGTGCGCGTCGTCGGCCTGGTCGGCTATTCGGTGCCGATCTTCTGGCTGGGCCTGCTGGCGCTGGTGCTGTTCTACGCCAAGCTGCATTGGGTCGCCTTTCCCGGCCGCATTGACATCACCTTTGAATATTCGTTCACGCCCGTCACCGGCTTCTTCCTGCTGGATGCGCTCATGCAGGGTCAATGGGACGTCGTCCATGATGTCCTGCGGCACATCGTGCTGCCGGCTTCGCTGCTGGGCTATTTGTCGCTCGCCTATATCAGCCGCATGACGCGCTCCTTCATGCTAAATGAGCTTTCCCAGGAATATGTCGTGGCCGCGCGCGCCAAAGGCCTTTCGGAACCACGCATCATCTGGGGGCATGCGCTACGCAATGCGGCGGTGCCGCTGGTGACGGTGATCGCGCTCTCCTATGCCGGGTTACTTGAAGGCTCGGTGCTGACGGAGACCGTGTTCTCCTGGCCGGGTATCGGCTTCTACATCACCAACTCGCTGCAGAACGTGGACATGAATGCGGTGCTGGGCGGTACCGTGGTGATCGGCTCGGTGTTCATCGCCATCAACCTGTTCGCGGACCTGCTCTACCGACTGCTCGATCCGAGGACGAAGACGCCATGAGCGCGGCAGAACGATTGACGATATCCCGTCGCGAATGGCTGCTTACGGAGCGGCCGAGTTCACGCTGGCAAGCCAGGCTTGGCCGTGCCTATGTGACGTGGCAGCGCTTCCGCGCCAACCGGCTGGCGGTGGCCGGGCTTGTCATCATCCTGGCCCTGCTGTTTGTGGCCATCTTCGCCGACCAACTCGCGCCCTATTCGCCGGTGATCGGCGACTTGAAGCATGCGCGCCTCCAGCCCCCCTCCCTCCAGCATTGGTTCGGCACCGACGATCTTGGCCGCGACATCTATTCGCGCCTCGTCTGCGGCTCGCACCTGACGCTGTTCGTGGTGGTGCTGGTGGCCATCATCGCGGCACCGATCGGGCTCCTGGTCGGTACGGTGGCCGGCTATGCCGGCGGCTGGACCGATGCGGTGCTGATGCGCATCACCGACATCTTCCTCGCCTTCCCCCACCTCATCCTGGCGCTGGCTTTCGTCGCCGCCCTCGGCCCCGGCATCGAAAATGCGGTGCTGGCCATCGCCATCACCTCCTGGCCCCCCTATGCCCGCATCGCCAGGGCCGAGACGCTGACGGTGCGCAATTCCGACTACATCAAGGCGGTGCAGTTGATGGGTGCCTCTCCCCTTCGCATCGTACTGCGTCATATCATGCCGCTGTGCACGTCCTCGCTCATCATCCGCGTGACGCTGGATATGGCCGGCATCATCCTCGTCGCCGCCGGCCTCGGTTTCGTCGGGTTGGGTGCGCAGCCGCCCCTGCCGGAATGGGGCGCGATGATCGCCTCCGGCCGTCGCTTCATCCTGGACCAGTGGTGGGTGGCCGCGGCACCGGGCCTTGCCATCCTCGCCGTCAGCCTCGGCTTCAACCTGCTCGGAGACGGATTGCGCGATGCGCTCGATCCGCGCAGCGCCGACCAATGAACACGGATGCCAACAACATGCCGAATACGACGATGACCGCAATGGCCGCGGCGGGCCGCCCTCTGCTCGAGGTTGAGGATCTACGCATCACCTACCCCACCCGCTCGGGCACGGCCGAGGTGGTGCGCGGTGCTTCCTTCTCACTCGGACGTGAGCGGCTTGGCATTGTCGGCGAGTCCGGCTCCGGCAAGTCGCAGACCGGCCGAGCCATCATGGGGCTGACGCCGCAGGCCTGCATCCGTGCGGCAAAGCTGACCTTCGACGGCATCGACCTTCTCGCCGCATCGCCGGCCGAGCGACGGGCCCTGCGCGGCAAGCGCATCGCCATGATCCTGCAGGATCCCAAATACTCGCTCGATCCCGTCATGAGCATCGGCCGGCAGATCGTCGAGACACTGCGGACGCATGAGGCGGTCTCCAGGGCCGAGGCCCGCGAGCGGGCGCTCGACATGCTGGCCGCCGTGCAGATTCGCGACCCTGGACGTGTCTTCGACCTGTATCCGCATGAAGTGTCGGGCGGTATGGGCCAGCGCGCCATGATCGCCATGATGCTGATCGCCAGCCCCGAACTGATGATCGCCGATGAGCCGACCTCGGCGCTCGACGTCACCGTGCAGCTCGACGTGCTCGCCATCCTCGACCGCCTGGTCGCCGAGCGCGGCATGGGCCTGATCTTCATCTCGCACGATCTGCGTCTGGTCTCGTCCTTCTGCGACCGTGTCGTTGTCATGTATGCCGGCAAGGTCGTGGAACAACTGGCGACCTCCGACCTCATCCGCGCCCAGCATCCCTATACCCGCGGCCTCATCGACTGCATGCCCAGGATCGGCGCCGACCGCCACCCCCTGCCTGTATTGGATCGCATGCCGGAGTGGGCCCTATGACGACAGCGCTTTCCGTCGCGGGATTGGAAGTCGTCTTCGACCGTTTCCGCGCCCTCAAGGGCGTGAGTGTGGACGTACAGCCCGGTCAATCCTTCGGCCTGGTCGGCGAATCCGGCTCGGGCAAATCGACCCTGCTGCGCGCCATTGCCGGGCTCGCGCCCGTCGCCGCCGGTACCATAACGGTCGGCGGCAGCCTGCTCGACCATCGCCGCAACAAGGCGTTCTACCGCCAGGTGCAGATGGTGTTCCAGGACCCCTATGGCTCGCTCAACCCGCGCCAGACCGTCGACCGCCTGCTGCAGGAGCCGCTCGCCATCCACGGCATCGGCGACGGCGAAAGGCGCATCCAGCGTGCGCTGGACGAGGTCGGGCTCGGCAA
Source organism: Labrys sp. HAY1-8F (assembly GCF_056754975.1). Lineage (NCBI taxonomy): Bacteria > Pseudomonadati > Pseudomonadota > Alphaproteobacteria > Hyphomicrobiales > Xanthobacteraceae > Labrys > Labrys sp. HAY1-8F. Next base: position 1,112,429 of record NZ_JBPGWZ010000001.1, read on the forward strand.
CGGCTTTCGCTTCCGCTATCCGCACCAGCTCTCCGGCGGCCAACGCCAGCGCGTGGCGATCGCACGCGCCCTCATCCTCGAACCGTCGATTCTGCTGCTCGACGAGCCCACTTCCGCGCTCGATGCCTCGGTCCAGGCGGAGGTGCTGAACCTCCTGGAGAATGTGCGGCGCTGGCGCAAGCTCACCTTCCTGATGGTGAGTCACGATCTCGGCGTGATCCACCACATGTGCGAGCGTCTGATGGTGATGCAAAACGGCGAGAGCGTGGAAGAACTCGCCGCCGAGGATCTCGTCGCCGGCCACGTCAGCCAGCAATACACCGCCAACCTTCTACGCGCCAGCGAGGGCTTCGTGCGCCGACAATCCGATTCCGACTGAACAAGACTTTCGCAGGCTAAAACAACGCCAATAAAGACATGGGTGGGAACATGCTTAGACCAGGCTTGGTTCTGGGGACGTTGAGTGCTGTCTTTTTGCAGGGATCAGATGCGTATGCCGAAAGCCTCTCGGCATGCCGCGACTATGGCGAGGGCTTCTTCCTGCTTCCCGGCACCGATACCTGTCTGCAGATCGCAGGCGAGGTGCGAGCCGACTATCTCTTGCGTGGTGGCACCGCCTTTGCCAGGGACGCCGACATAACCGAGTTCAGGAGCCGGGCGGCCCTCGATTTCGACGCCAGGACGAAGACCGAATGGGGCACGCTGCGCTCCTTCATCACCATCTACGGCTATGGCGGCGCCCAACATGCCAAGGACGGCAGCAGCACCGTTCTCGACACCGCATTCATTCAATTCGCCGGCCTGACCGCGGGCTACGCCCACTCGGTGTTCGGCATGTATGATGACTTCTATTCGAGCACGATGTTCGCCGACTATTTCGGCGAACAGGACGTCGTCAATCTCCTGGCCTACAAGGCGACATTCGGTGACGGGGTGACGGGCACGATCGCGGTCGAACACGGCGAGAACCGGCAGGAAGCCATTCTGCGCTTCGAGGAGACCGATAAGGCCGAAGGCATCGGGCATCAACGCCTGCCCGATCTCGTCGCCAATCTGCGCCTCGACAAGGATTGGGGAGCAGCCATGCTCTCGGCCGCCCTGCATGAAAACCATGCCAGCCGCCAGAGCACGAAATCGACCCTGGGCTATGCCCTCGGTGCTTCGCTCAGCCTCAACGTTCCGGCCACTGCCGGCGGTTATGTCGTCACGGAGGTGACCTATGCCAAGGGCGCCTCGCGCTACACCACGGGCGGCATCGGCATGCTGCGCGACTCCATCGGCGCCGCGCCCGACGCCTATGTCGATGATGACGGGCGCCTGACGAATGTGGCATCCTGGGCGGTCAGCGGCGAGATCGGCATGAATCTGACGCCCAAGCTGACAGGCGCCGTGTTCGGCAGCTATCTCAATGTCGGCCGGACCGCTATCGACACCACCGGCTTTGGCGAATACCGGGCCGGCTGGCTCGGCACCAATCTCAAATATTCGCTGTCCAAAGATGTGCGGTTCAGCGGCGAATTTGCCTGGAGCCGGGAGACAATTCCGGCCTCCCTCGCGGATAACCGGGCCGGCCGCAGCCTCGACAGCTGGCTTGCCGGCATGCGCATCTCCCGCATCTTCTAACCGGAAACAGCCATGGCCCGCGGCTACGGCGCCGCCGACGCAGCCGTCATCCCGCAACGCCTTGAAGCCTGAATCACTTCCTCAAGTTCCAGCACCCAGACCTAATCAGCGGCAAAGCCGCCAGACAGGAGTATCGACCATGATCTCGACGCGACGTTCATTGCTCAAGATGGGCTTGGCCGGGCTTCTCATCCCCCAGGGATATCTTGCCCTGGCCGATGACAAGCCGAACAAGTCATTCGATGCCTGGCGCCTCGATTTCGAAGCAAGCATTCCCGCACGCATGAAGGCCGCCAATGTTTCGGGAGTGGCCGTGGCGATAACCGGCAGGGGTCATTCGACACGCTATAAGGCAGCCTTCGGCTTTGCTGATCTGAAGCAGGACCGCAAGCTTACCGTCGACACGCCCCTCCATCTCGCCTCGGTCAGCAAACTGGTCACCGCCTCGGCCCTGGTCCAGCTGTTCGAGCGCCGCGGCTACAATCTGGACCATGATGTCAACAAATTCATCGATTTCCCGGTGAGGAACCCTCATCATTCCAATTTGCCGATCACACCGCGCCAGCTCCTCACCCACACATCCAGCATCTCGGATGAGGGCTATGAGGATTTCTCCAGCGAGGGAGATCCGACGCAAAGCCTGTCGAGCTTCCTGAAGGATTATCTTGTGGAGGGGGGGCGGGCTTATTCGCCGGACAAGTCGTTCCTCAAAGCCAAGCCTGGCAGGAAATGGGACTATTCCAACATCGCCATCGCCTTGGCCGGCTATGTCGTCGAGCATGTCAGCAAGCGGAGCTTTTCTTCTTATACCGAGGCCAACATCTTCGAACCACTCGGCATTCGCAACGCTCATTGGTATCTGAAGGAATTCAAGCCGGACGTGCTGGCCAAGCCTTACAAGTTCGAGAACAATGCCTTCGTCGAACTGCCGCAGGAAGGCTATCCAGACGTCCCCGCCGGCATGCTGCGCTGTTCGGTGGCTGATCTTGCCACCATCCTGCATGCCATGCTCGGTGGAAAAACCGATGGGCACCTGATCTTATCCCCGCGTGCCGTCTCAGCCATGTTGCGCCGCCAGGTCGATCCGAAGATCACACCCTATCAGGGACTGGGCTGGGTCTCGGAGGAGATCGACGGGCGCTCCTTCGTCGGCCATTCCGGCCGCGATACCGGCGCGACGAACATGGTGGCGCTGAGCAAGGATCGCAGCCATGCCGTCGCGGTGCTGATGAACATCGACAAGGCAGACGCGAACGACAAATTCAGGAGTTCCGTGACCGAAGATCTCCTCGCTGGCGCGAAGCTTTCGGGATGAGCTTTTCGCGGGATTCAGGACAGGAATGGATCGGAGGCCAGTTGCCGGGACAGCTTCGCCTTCGAAAGAACTGCGATTCATCGAAACGCCTTTTCTCCGTCGAAGACGCATCAATTTTCGAAGAAATGCATCACACGGATCGATCATGACCCAAAACAATCTCGTCACCGTCTTCGACGGTCATAACGACGCGCTGCTTAATCTCTATCACGCGCCGGAGCCCGATAGGATGCGGATCTTTTCACAAGGCGCACCGGCAGATTGGCATATCGACCTGCCACGCGCCCGCAAAGGCGGCCTTGCCGGTGGCATGTTCGCGATCTTCGCCCCGCCGCAGGAGGAAGGCGCGGCCAAGGCCGGAGCGGCCATCCCGATCCCCAGCAATGACGAGCCCCTACCACCACCCCTGCCGATGGAGGAGGCGCGCATCGCTACCCTCGGCATGGCCTCGATCCTGTTCAGGTTGGAGCGTGTCGGGCTCCTGAGCGTGTGTCGCAACGCAGCGGACATCCGCAACGCCATGTCGCAAGACACCCTCGCCGCCATCTTCCACATCGAGGGTGCTGAAGCGATCGATCCCGATTTTGCCATGCTGGACGTGTTGCACGCCACCGGCCTGCGCTCGCTTGGCCTGGTCTGGAGCCGGCCGAACATCTTCGGCCATGGCGTGCCATTCCGATATCCATCCTCGCCAGATACCGGCCCGGGCCTTACCGACGCCGGCAAAGCCCTGGTCAAGGCCTGCAATCAGCTGAGGATTATGATCGACTTGTCGCATCTCAACGAAAAGGGCTTCCGCGATGTTGCCGCCCTTAGCGGTGCCCCGCTGGTGGCAACCCACTCCAATGCGCATTCCATCTGCCCGCATGCGCGCAACCTCACCGACTGGCAACTCGGCGCCATCCGCGAGACGCATGGCATGGTGGGCCTGAACTACGCCACGAGCTTCCTCAATCCCGGGGGACCGACCGCCGAAGGTGCTGATCTCGAGATGATGCTGCGCCATATCGACACTTTGCTCGACAAGGTGGGCGAGGACGGCGTCGGCCTGGGCTCGGATTTCGACGGAGCGCCCATTCCACCCGAGATCGGCGACGCAGCGGGGCTTCCACGGCTGATCGAAGCCTTCCGCCAGCACGGCTATGGAGAGGAGCTGATCGCGAAGATCGCTTGGAAGAACTGGGTTGGCATATTGGAGCGGACGATTGGCTGAACGCTGAGGCTCAGCACCGGCACTGGTACGTTGCCTAAATTTGAGGGCAGCCAGACAAAACGGGAAGCCATTACGACCTCTGACAGCGAAGCCGTCTGCTGGATCGTTCCCACCGCCGGTTGAAACCAATCCGCATCCGCCAGAGCCAATATCCGAGCAACCCCATCCAGCAGGATCATCGGCGCGTCAAGCGCGGCCATGCTCGGGTTCAAGTCAACCATCTGCGCAGCGACAATCGTGCCCTGTATCGAGATGATTCACATGAAGCGCCAACGACAGGCCAGATATGCCTATAATCCAACACCCGCGCTTTGCGAGCAGTTCGAAATCCTCGCCGCCGCATCGACAGGGCAATCGACTTTTACGTCAATACTTTGAGTTTGCGACAGAACCCTTTTGCACGAGCGATGGTTTCATGAGCGTCCGCACTCAGCTTTAATAAGCCAATCCTGAACAAGCCATTGACCGACTAGATTAGCTCATCTAGCGTTTGAGATCGCCTACGACGATAGTGCTGCTTGAAAGGCAGGTTGCCCCATTTTCGTGCGATGGAGTCTTACACAATAATGACAAGGGATCGACCAGTTCATATTGGGGTATTATTCTCGAAAACGGGTTGGACCGCGGCAACTGAGCGCAGCATGCTGTCCGCCACCAAATTCGCCATTGATGAAATCAATGAAGCCGGGGGAATAAACGGGCGCCCGCTCGTTCCTATCTATGGCGACCCGGAGGGAAAGCCATCAGCATATCAGGATATGGCGCGCGAACTTCTGTCGGAAAGGAAGACAAGCATTATCCTCGGATGCTACACTTCCAGCCAGCGTAAGGCGGTCTTAAGTGTTTTAGACAAAGAACATGGATTGTTGTGCTATCCAGCACAATATGAAGGCTTTGAATATTCAAGAAATATCGTATATTTTGGCGCCGTCCCTAATCAAAATAGCTTTTTCCTGGGATCATATCTTTTAGAAAACTTCACGCCGAGACTATACATCGTCGGATCGGATTATGTGTGGCCTCGTGAGTCCGGGCGGATAATGGCCGATCTTATCAGTTCGTGTGACGGCGAGATCGTTGGCCAACGCTACCTTCGAGAAGAAGCGCCATTTGAAGAATTCGACGCCCTAATCAAGGATATGAAAAACCGCAAACCGGATATCGTATTCAACAATTTCGTCGGCCACTCGAACGTGAAATTCTACAAGGCCTATGCCGACAATGGCCTCGACGCGTATCAGATGCCCGTGGCGAGCTTGACGACCAGTGAAACCGACATCCGGGAGATCGGGGTAGGCGCGGCATCTGGCCATATTACGGCTGCCACATATTTCCAGTCACAAACCAATCTGGCAAATCGATCGTGTCTCGAGCGATATCAGGCCGCGCACGGCGAACCGCCAAATGCGAATATGGGCTGGGAGGCCGCATACACTCAAGCGCATGTGGTCGCGCAGGCAATGCGGCGATGCGATTCAGACAACGTCAATCTCGTGCGTGCGCAAATTCTTGGTACGACCTTCGATGCGCCGCAGGGCGTAATCACGATCGACCCGCTGAATTCTCACGCACATGTCTGGCCAAAGATCGGAGTCGTGCGAAACGATGGGCAGTTCGAGATCGTTGCCGAAACCAGCCACGCCGTCTCCCCGGACCCCTATCGGACCGCTTATTTCCTGGATGACGAAGACGGACCAGTGCAGACCACCGACCTACCGAAAACGCTTCGAGCTGACTCTTTCGGCACTCAGGAGTGATCCAGTGATGTCTGGGGGGCCTCAAGCGCTTGGACAGGCAGGCCGCTCTCGACAAACAGGTGCCGATGGGAGAGTCTGATCATGCGGGGTTCCAATTCTTCCAGTGGCAAAGAGAGGGATCAGATGCTTCTGGTCAAGGACTTGCGATCTTTGCGTGTCCTGCTCGTCCAGCCCAAGAATACCGAGGGCGCGGCTCTCCGGTCCCACCTGATGCGGATCGGCTGTCACGTCGAAGAAATCTGGCCCCCGCCGGGTGCCTTCAAGAACATCGATATCGTTTTCGCGATGTTCGATCAGATCATAGAACATAAACTGACGTTTGAATGGCAGGCTGACGACCCTCCCGCAGTCTTGATCGGGGTTATCGATTATGAAAACCCGCTTGCGATCGACAGATTGCTGCGAATGCAAGCGAATGCTGTCATCGGATTGCCGATCCGACCCTTCGGAATTCTCACCAATCTCCTGGTGACGGTCAATAACTTCCGGCGCGAAAAGCGGCTTTGCGCAAACCTGCAACGCATGCAGGCCAAGCTCGAAACCTGCCGTACCATTGAGCGTGCCAAGCTTGCGATGATGCTTACAAACAGCCGCTCGGAACATGAAGCCTATGGCAGGCTGCGGAACCTGGCGATGAGGCGGCGAACCACGGTGGAGGCCGTTTCCGGCGAGATTTTGAACGCACTCGACTGGTGCGACGAGGACGAACAGGCGAGCCTCAAAGAATGGTGCGATCGTGAATTTCCGTAAGGGATAGGTGGTCATGCAAGGCGAGCTGCGCCGAAGGCGCAGCCCGCAATCGTAACTTACGTCACCGAGCTGCGTTGAGGGTCGAGCATGACAGGCTCGCAGCGTCCGGCATATGTTCTTGCCTCTGCCCGAGCCGCCAGCAGGAATTCGCGGCGGTCAGATGCACATGCAAGGCAAATCGGCTCATGACGGAATGAGGGGTCGCGATCCATTTCGTGGGCGATATAGGCTTGCGCACAATGACTACAGCGGATCCTCGCGGTCCATGGATCGTCGACTTCGCTCCGCGGGTCGTGAGGCCGGCTCACGATATACCAGTTCGCGCGCGCTATCCCCAGTGACGCCGCATAGATGACGACGGCTATAGCCAGGGTGATCGGCGGTGCCCAGATGCCACCAAAGCTGCCGCCAAACACCAGCAGAAGACAGCCGACGGCCGATGCGACGACCCAGGCTCCAAGTCCGCCCGGATTAACCAGCGGAACTCGACCGGGACGAAACTCAAGCATGTCAGCCCTGATCCCGCGTCGATAGCACCAGCCGATATGGGTAATGGCGACACCGACCCAGGCGACGATGATCACGCCCTGGAACTGGAGCGTCTGCAGAAGGTAGCCGAAGACATTCGTGAGCATCACAAGGAAGATCACGACCGACATGATCGCCACCCACATGGTACGGGGCAATGAAATCTTGAACGCCCGCGCAAAGAAGTTCTGCATATTCGTGGACGAAAGATAGAAGTTGATCGTGTTGATCCTTGTCTGGCTGACCCAGACCAGAAGCACTCCGAATGGCCCCATCAGTGCCACGATGCCGATGATCGCTGAAGTCTCCGACAACGGCCCCACGATCGGAATGGTTTGAGCGATGAAGATCCCGACCGCGCCGTTGATCAGCAATGTGACGACATAGAAGGGAATGCCAAAGCTCGTGCTACCGTTGGCGGCGGCATCCTCCTTGCGGCCGAAGCGGGCCACATCCCATGTCATCATCACGACGACCCACACACCCATATAGACCGTGAAGGCGAACCACCAGCCGGGGACACCCATGTCAGCGCTTCTTACCGGAAGATGGGTTAGCCAGTTATTTGAATAACCGTGCGTAACAATTGCCCAAATCACACAGGCGATAAGCCCAACGACATATAAAGGAAGTAGAACCCCGTTGATCCGATCGAGCCAGGTGCGTATGCCACGCATAACCAAGGGGGCGCTATAACAGCAGACGATGAAATACCACAGGCTCATCGGTCCGCCGAAATAGTCCTGGAGAGCGATCGCGACGATCGTGCCCTCGGCAATAGCGTAGTAGGTAATCGTCACGCCAAACAGCAGTGCAGCGAAAGTCGCGCCTACCTGTCCGAAAACCGCTCGGGAAAACAGCGCCACATTCGTTCCGCTTCGTGCCGCAAAGCGAGCGGCGACGTTGCACAGGACCCCATAAACCACAGTCGATAACGCGATACCGATCAGCGTATCGACCGTGCCGACGGACAGGGCAACGGTACTCCCGACGACGACCCAGAACATGGCGCTCATCAGGCCGAACCAAGCCATCGCGAGTGAAAAACGCGAGCTTCGCCAGGTCGGCGGTACGATATGCAAAGAGAAGTCTTCGGCAGCTGCCTGGCGCAAGACTCCAGGTTCGTCCTGATAGATGATATCCGGTTTTGGAATGCTACTGGCTGTATCCATGGTGTCCCCTCCTGTGGTCGCGGTCGTACCAATGTCAGCTGGGCAGCCAGGTTTCAGTGGCCCGTCCGCAGGATGTGAAATGCCAACCGTCTTTTGTCGCAGATGGCTATTTGCCTACACGTGAGAACCGCCTTGAACAGGTTCATGCGCGACTGTGCTCTCGCCCGGGAGGCGAACGGAGGAGAGCCAGCATTATCGAGAATATGCGCATTGTCCTGAACGTGATGGCATTGGCGTTCCTGGCCAATCCATCACCGTTTCCAGCCGCCTCGCCTAGCGGCACTCGTGGGGAGGCGGTGCGTTCGTGCGCTCCGCCTCCCGTGCCCAGCCACCTTAGGCGGCCCGAGATCTTTGGGTTGCTTCCTTACCTAGGACTGCCAGCGTCTTGCCCCAGTAGGGCACGGCCCTGCGCTTGAGCATCTGACGAAATTGATTGGTCGTATTGGGCAGGAGCGTGCCATCCCCCCAATCGAGGATAACGCCGTATTGCCGGATACAATCCATCTCGTTGAGCTTTCCGGCGCGATAATCTGCGGCGACCCTCTCTGCATCTTCATCGAGCCAGCCCAGGCGAGCCGCAGCGATGTGCTGGCGCTCCCTCTCTGTTGCCTCGACGTCGACCTCGTACTGAGCCAGATCGCGGTCGATCACCCTGATGACAACGCCGTAGTCAATTCTTGCCCGCTCAATACTGACATATTCGTCAGCCACGTCCTCGCGGACAAGCCGCGGGTCGCGTAGCAGGGGATCGCCGACGCCTCCGCCGCCGGCGGATGGACGCGTGAACACGTCATCCAGCTCAATCGGCAGATTCGAGAAGATGGAGCCGAGATAGCGCTCCTTCTCCGTCCCCTTGTTAAGCCACACACCGTGTGGGATCGAGGGCAGACCGCCCCACATACCCCATGTGACAGAGCGCTCGCGATCGCAGCAATAGGACACCACGATGCGCTCACCTTCAAAGACGGAGCCGCCCTTCTCGGCACCGAGTTCCCCTCGGGACTCCCCAGGTCCGGCCGAGTCCTGAACGAAATCGTGGCATTTCGTCAGCACGGGGGCGAGGCGCTCCTGGCCTTCGAGTGGCTGAATGCCATATTGCGCGCCAAACACCGGTGCAGTGGCATTGAAGCCATCACGACCGTTGCGGCCGCCCCAACCGCCTGCCATCCAATCATACCACATGAAATAAGGACGCCCCTTGATCCTGGTGTCACGCCCTCCGACCAGCAGATATTCGAGATTGAAGGCGCAACCCATGGTCCGTTCGGGCAGGATTTCGGCCCAAAGGCCGAACACCGAATTCATGAGCTTTTCGAACGGACCCGAACAGAAGCCGGCGCAAGGGCTCGGCCAATCGGCGTTCACAACGGTTCCCGGCTCTCCCACATTTACGGTTACCGCCCGGTAGAGGCCGGAGTTCAGTGGTAGATCCGGGAACTGATACTTAGTTCCCGCTACGATGCCTGCGAACGAGCCTCCATAGGCCGCATTCAGGAATGTGGAAATCTGCGGATGCGATCCCGACAGATCGTAATGGGCGTGATTGCCATCGATCGTGAACTTGATCTTGATCGGGATCAGGCCCTCCTCAAGCTTGGGATCTTGGTCAATATAGTCTTCAGCGTACCAAGTGCCGTCCGGCAATTCGGCAAGACGCGCGCGCATGAGTACTTCAACATAGTCTTGCACTTCCTGAAACGCGGTCTTGATGGTCTCGGCGCCGTATTTGTCGCAAAGCCGGACGATCTCACGCTCGGCTACGGCGGTCGCCTCGGCCTGCGCCTGCATGTCACCGATGACATCGCCGGGATTGCGCGTATTGGCAGCGATCATGCGGGCCACGTCTTCGAGCCAGACCCCCTTGCTCCAGACCCGCACCGGCGTGATGCGTAGCCCTTCGCCCATGTGGTCGAGCGCATTGATGTTGAAGGACCCGGGTGCCGCTCCCCCCATATCAGCCCAGTGCCCGTTCGCCTGCGAGTATCCGATCAACTCGCCCTTGTAGAACATCGGGCGCAGGATCCGCGTGTCGTTGAAGTGACTGCCGCCCCGGAAGGGGTCGTTGATGATGAAGACGTCGCCCGGGTGGATATCGTCGCCGAACGCCTCGATCACCGCCTTGCACGTATAGTGGAGTGTTCCCACATGCGCGGCGATGTCGCCCGTTCCCTGCATCACCAGGTTACCCTGGGGATCGCTCAACCCCGACGAGAAATCGCGGCAGTAAATCACGAATGAATAGCAGGTTCTCAGCAACTGCTCGGCCATCTGATCGACGATGTTGACGAAGGCGTTGCGTAGAACTTCGAACGTGATCGGGTCGAGTGTGGTCTTGAATACCGTCTTTCGGTCCGCGGGAAGTGGCGGATGCTGAATGCCTTTGTCGGACAGCCCCGCATATTTGCTCAAGTTGCTCATGCTGTTCTTCCTCTCCATGTTCCTATGCCAGGCGTCGCTTAGGCGGCGTCGAGCTTGATCTGGATATTGAGCCACTCGTCGATATGGGCGACGCAGTCGGGGGGGATGACGGTGGTCGAGTTCGAGCTGATCGATGATGGCGGGTCCCTTGATGGTGACACCTGCCGCCAAATGATCGCGATCATACAGGTTCGTGGTCATTGCCTGGGGCTGGCCGTGGAACCAGACCTCGCGCGTTCCCTTGGGTGTCGCCTTTGCGCCCTTGTCGATCTTGACTTTCGGGAAGGACGGTTTGGGCGTGACGCCGATCGCGCGAACGGTCAAACGATAGATCTCGACCGGAAAATCCTCACGGCGGAAGTTGTGGGCTTTCTCATATTCACTGTGGAAGATCGCGATCGCTTCTTTCATCGATTTGATCTGGCCGGGAACCGGCACCGCCAGCGAACGCCACTGCCCACGATAGCGCATGTCGACCAGACGCTGGAACGTCATGTCCTTTTCGTCGACACCATCGGTTTCCAGCCGCGCGCGCCCTTCGGCTTCGATCTCCTTGAACGCCGCCTCGATGTCGGCCGGATCGGCCTCGACGGCATCCTTGAAGAACATGCGGGTGACGTCGTGCTGGACATCGACAAGCATGCACCCGACCGCGGAGGTCACGCCAGGGTTTGGCGGAACCACCACCACTGGAATGTTGAGCTCGCGAGCAATATCCACGCCGTGCAAGGGGCCGGCGCCTCCAAAAGCCACCAGTGCGAAATCACGAGGATCGTGGCCCCGGGCAATGGAGATCAGGCGAACTGCATCTGCCATATTGGCATTCGCGACCCGGAGCGTCGCGAGCGAGGCCTCTATCACATTGAGCTCGAGCGGCTCGGCGATCTTTTTCATCACCTCGAGTGCGGCATCGCGATCGAGCTTCATGCTGCCGCCGGCCAACTCGGTGCCGACGCGCCCCAGAATGATATTCGCATCGGTGTTGGTCGGTTCGGTCCCCCCGGCCTTATAGCAGGCGGGACCAGGCACGGAGCCGGCCGATTGTGGGCCGTTGCGCAGCGACCCCGCCTTGTCAAGCCAGGAGAGCGAGCCGCCGCCCGCGCCAATGGTGAGAACCTCGACCGAGGGGAAACAGATCGGGTGGCCCCAATCGACCTCCCATTTGTCGGTCATTCGCAAATGTCCGTCTGCCGCGAGCGAAATATCGGCCGATGTTCCACCCATATCCAGGCCGATTGCATTCTTGTAACCGCACAGGCCGGCGAAATGCCTGCTTGCAATCGCACCCGCCGCGATGCCTGAAGCCGCAAGGCGGGCGGCGTATTTCTCCGCCGTCGCCGGCGTAATCACCCCACCACCCGAATGCAGGAGCAGCACGTCGGCTTCGTAACCGGCTTCGGTCGTTCTGCGATCTATGTCACGCGCATAGGGTCGGATGATCGGCGCCAATATTGTATTGGCGACTGTCGTCGAAAACCGGTCGTCCTCAAAGATCTCTGGGTGAGTTTCGTGCGAAGTCGTGATTGCGACGTCCGGCCCAAGCTCCTCAGCAAGTATTTCGGCCATTCGCAGTTCGTGAGCACCGTTGACATAGGCGTTGATGAAACATATCGCGACCGCGGTCACTTCCCGCTTGCGCAGGATGCGCGCTACTTCGCGAGCCTCGGCCTCGTTGAATGGCTCAATGACCTCGCCGCGATAGTTGATGCGCTCGGTAACGGCGAAACGGTCGCGCCGCCGAACATAGGGTGGGGTGCCTTCCTTATATGCATCCCAGGGGTCTTCTCTGGTACCGCGCCCGATTTCGAGAACGTCTCGAAAGCCCTTGGTCGTCACCATGGCTGCGGGCTTGAAATTGCGTGTTATCAGCGCGTTTGTCGCGATCGTCGTCCCGTGGGTAAACAGTTCCACGTCATGCCAATCAATCCGAGCCGCCGCTGCACCGTTCATGACAGCATCAATTGGATTGGCCGTGCTCGGCACCTTTGCAACGGTCTGATTGCCGTTGGAGTCAAGAATGAAAACGTCGGTGAATGTTCCTCCGACGTCTATGGCAACTCGAACACGCGATCCCTTAGAGGCATAGCCGCTCAGTCTTCCGTCTATATTCATAGGCGGATTCCTCCCGATTTATGTTGGACAGTGTGAGGCGGACAGCACAACTCGCGTCGTGCAGTACGATTGTCTGTTATGTTTGGGGGGATGGTCACGCACAGTACATGTTGCGCAGCGCGCAATGTGCCGTGACCGCGTTCTCTGTTGAACGTAACTGGTAGCATACGCATAAAATACTCAATTCGCCAAACATTTTTTTCATAGGCAATTGGCCAGCGCGTGAGGACTTCCCAACGCGGATATGCTTTTGGCCACGATAGGGAATTGCTTCTAAGAGGCGGTCAATCGGGCGGCAGGCGCGGTTCAGGCGGCTTGTCGCCAGCCGAATGGCAATCTATGTCCGGCAATGAAGCCCTCCGATTTTCGAGGAGCTTGCGATGTTCAGAGGGCGCCATTTCGACCGCTCGGTAATCCTGCTTTGCGAGTGCTGTTACCTGGCTTACGGCCTGAGCCTGCGCGACTTGAAAGAGATGGTGGCGGAACGCGGCATCACTGTCGATCACTCGACGATCCATCGCTGGGTCCTTCACCTCTCGCCGTTGCTTCCGAAACGCTTCAACCGGCGCAAACGAGCCGTGACCGGCAAGTGGCACATGGACGAGCCGAAGGCCAGCGCGGGCCGTTACACCATCGACCACAAGACGATGCCAGCACGCATCGCCTCGCGCGCCTCAAACATCACGCGAGTGGAGTTGTTCCTAAATTATGGCCGCGGGCAGATCTCGCGGTCCGGCATCCTCCGGGAACCGATTTACGCAGAAACTGTTCCTGTGCAGCCTCAAGAGTGGGCAAACAAAAACACCTTTCCAGCGAGGTGGGGAAATGACCGAACGAGACGATGACCACAAGACGAGGGCGGAACGCAGCCCGGCCGGAGAATCCAGCAAGCCTCGAATATTGAGCGTACTAGGACCAGGCTTGATCACAGGTGCCTCCGATGACGACCCAAGCGGTATTGCGACTTATTCGCAGGTAGGCGCGCAATTTGCCTATAGCGCGAGCTGGACACTGATATTTTCTTATCCGCTCATGAGCGCGATCCAAATGATCAGTGCCCGCCTCGGGAGAACCACAGGGCGAGGAATAGCTGGTAACTTGCGTAAGTATTATCCTGACTGGCTGGTCTATTCAGCTGTCCTCCTACTGATTGTCGCGAATGTCATCAATATCGGGGCTGATATTGGCGCAATGGGAGACGCCATTAAACTCATCGTAGGCGGCCCCACCCTGATCTATATCATCATCCTCGGCACCGGATGCGCCGTCGCCCAAGTATTTCTTCAATATAAGCAGTATGTTCGTCTCCTTAAGTGGCTCAGTTTGGCACTGTTGGCGTATGTCGCCACGCTTCTCATCGTGAAGATCGATTGGGCCACGTTAGCGTCCGGTCTTTTCATTCCACATATCGAATTTACCGCTGACTATCTCACCGCGGTCGTGGCGATTTTCGGGACAACCATCAGTCCATACCTTTTCTTCTGGCAAGCCTCACAGGAGGTTGAGGATTTGAAGGAAAAGCCCGGGCGCGAGCCACTGAAGGACTGCCCGGAACAAGCAGAAGACGCCGAGCAGCGGATTGAACTGGACACCCTGGTTGGCATGGGCGTCTCAAATTTCATCGCACTGTCCATCATGGTCACGGCGGCAGCAACGCTGAACACTCACCATGTCACCAACATCGAAAGCTCGGCCCAGGCAGCTGAAGCTTTGGAGCCTGTAGCAGGGAAGTTTGCCGAACTGTTATTCGTTGTCGGCATTGTCGGAACGGGCCTATTGGCTGTTCCAGTGCTTGCCGGATCGGCCGCTTATGGCCTCGGCGAAGCCCTGCGTTGGCCCACCGGACTGGCTCGCAAGCCCAAGGACGCGAAAGCGTTCTATGGAACAATAGCTATCGCAACCATGCTTGGCGTAGCCTTGAACTTCACGCCGATTAATCCGATCCAAGCGCTGTTCTGGAGTGCTGTCGTGAATGGAGTCGTAGCGGTCCCCATTATGGTCATCATGATGCTGATGTCGACGAACAAGAAGATCATGGGCGATGAGACCATTGGCGGCTGGTTGATCGGCCTGGGTTGGCTCTCGACGGCAGTTATGGCTCTTTGCGCGATCGGAATGGGCGTATCGGTTTTCCTAGGATAATCATCTGGAACCATGGTCGATACGAGAAACCTGATCATCGCCTGGAACGGCGGCGGGCAACGGGCACATTTTTCGTGTTACCGCTGTTCAAGGCGATGGCATTGAGAAAAATTGAAAGCCTGCCGTAAAGACGCCATCAACGGCGGAAGGTGGCAGCATCTATCGGAACATCGTGGTGGGATTTTCACAAAAGTGCCCGACGCCAATTTTGACATCGGGCAGGTAGGAACGTTTGGAACCTGTCGGACAACGACCTGAGGCTCGGTTGCCAACTTGTCTGGCTAAATGGTGCTTAGAGCTGGAAAAAGAAGCTGGACCAGCTCTCATTCATTCGCCTAGGTGGGGACTGGGGAAGCGTCAAATGGCAGGTAAATTGTCGCGAATTCGGCCGCCGACGGTTGCCATATAGGACGCCGACAGACCACCTACCAGAAGCGCAACAAAAGCCCAAAGCGCGCTATAAACACCGGTCTTGCGCGCGACTTCCGCCGCAGCTTTTGCCTTCTCGGCTGTTTGTGTTGCAGCCTGCTTTGCCGCAGCCATAACACCATCAATCCTCTTTGTGGCATCGGATTGGCTGATGCCGGTCTGGCGCGCGATCAACTGGGCCGCGTAGTCTTTGTCGTCATTGCTCAACTGCCCGGCTGCCAGCGAGCGAGCTACAATCCGACCGATCTCTGCCTTCGCCCCCGAATCGTTGCTCTGTGCTTGTTGCTGCGGCGATCGGAACAACACGTCCGTGAAGTATGCGTTCCATCCATTGCTCGGCGCTTCGTCAGCCGAGGAAGTCACGGCGCGGGTGGCCGCCGTTACAGCACTCGCTCCCACTTGCACGACACCCTGCCCTGCCCAGGAAAGAACCGTCCCTAACAACAATGCGGAAAACAACGTCCCGATAGCCCACACGAGCATGCCGTGGGCGGTGTCACGAAAAAAGACCTCGTCGGAATGGAGGCCGACCCATTGAGTCCGCAGCCGGCCCGCCAGATAGCCGCCCACCGCATACGAAAACAAAGGAACTGCTACCGACCAGGCGATGGCGAGCATGCCTACAGTCGTTGCTGAAGCACTGCTGTTCTGCCATGGCGAGATAGAGGCAAGGCCTATGCCCGTTCCGATGAGGATGAGTATCAACGAAAACACAGCGGCACTTGCCGCCCCAGCGAAAATCGCAGCCCAGGAAACCGCCGATGCGGACGCCTCGACCCCATCTTCGACGAGTACGCCGGTTTGAGCCATCACCAATCTCCCTAATGATAAAGCAGCGCGATCAAGATAATGATCGGGATCGGCACCCCGAGAAGCCAAAGTAAAATCCCACGGCCCATGACTTTTGCTCCCGTATGTTTGGCGCAAAGCTGCACCTGCGATTATCAAACTGAAGAAAAAGCTGGTTGTTCCGTTCAGGGCTCGGTGAGGGTGCATGCCATAGCACGGCCTCATATCGTTCCTGATCTCAGCGACACGCCGACACTGACGCAAGCGGCCATCAGGGAGAAGCTAATCTGGACAGAGGAGTCAACAGAAGCGTCTGGCTCTCGGCGTCTGGATCGCTATTCGGACCGCGGAAACACCGAATGGACCCGCTCAAGCATGATTGCGTTACAGAACAGCATGCACCTCCAAGACAGCCCGCCGGAGTAGGACGCCGGCAACTCATTTTCGCAGCCACGGCGCAATTCGCCCCTGACTTGCTTGATCTCATGTAGAATAAACGCTTCAGGCGTATCGAGGCCGTAACCGAGTGCTCGAACTTGCGCTGATATGCTAGGACGGCGTTGCTTGCATGGCGAAGCTATCCACCGCCCAGATCCGTGCGCTGGCTGCCCTGAAGGCGGGCATAGAAGTCAAGATGACTCCAGGAGGCGTGCCGATTGGTCCCATGCCCGAAGGAGTTCGATCGCAACGAACCTTTTGGCGCCTGCGCATTCTGGGATTCGTAGCTATCAAGCCCCGCCCGGCGGCCAATTATTGGGAGATCACGGAAGCCGGCGAAGCCGCGATACAGGAGATCGAGAAACTACAAAATTGATGTTGGCAGGTGCGATGGTAAGCCGAGCCGGTAATCCCGCCAATAATCATGTTTAGATCAACGCAAGGTACTCTCGCATTCTGTCTAGCTACTAGGGATGCGACGCCGCGTCCGCTCTAGTGATTAAGCCGGGTTGCCATCTTTCCCATTTCGAAGTCGGACATAAAAGTCCCTTTCAGCAAGCAAGCAATCCCGGTCACGGCCGACACTTGCTACTGCGACATCAATCCCATCCTTCCAGTACCGCAATAGAGCATTGCGTTTTTGGAGATCTCCCTCGATCGTTACCGCGTCCCATTCCCTGGCGTGGCCGATATAACGGAACGAGAGATCGAAAAATTTGCTCCAGAAGAAAGGCACCAATATCAATGGCTGCTGGCTCCCCAACATATTGACCGCAGCCGTCTGTCCCTGTCTTTGGGCGACGACCCAATGTTCCGTTCGGATCCTCTCTCCCTTGATCCGGTATGGCCAACTGACGATATCGCCAGCAGCATAGATATTCTGAGCGGACGTGCGCAAATACTCGTCGACTACCACACCTTGGTCGATCGTTATGCCAGCGGAGCGCGCGAGCCCGATTCTCGGAGTGACACCGATACCCACGAGCATGAAGTCGGCTTCCAGGCTATCCCCCTTGTCGAGCGTTACCCAATTCCCCTCGATCCTGGCTGGCTTGCATCCGAAATGGAACTCGACGCCCTTCGCCGAGAGTGTTTGGATTATAAGATCCGACAACGCACGGCCCAGCAGCTTTTCCATTGGATGGAATTGAGGCACCACGACCGCCACGGAAATTCCTCGGCTCGTCAGGGAAGCGGCCGCTTCAAGCCCAATGAAGCTGCCACCGATGATGACCGCGCGTCGGGTATGAGACACGGCAGCGAGAATGCGGCGACAATCGGCGAGAGTTCGAAGCGTAAAGACGTTTGAGCCGGCTCCACCCGGTATGTCGAGGCGCTTGGGTCGAGAGCCGGTCGCCAATAGCAGCTTGTCATAGATCTGTGTTCGTCCCTGGCTGAAGCGAAGCAAATTATCGGCAGGCTCAATCGCCTCGACTTCGACGTCGAGTTCAAGATCGACACCGAGGTTCTCAAATGCGTTCTTGGCGATCTCGAGACGATCATCGCCGAAATGCCCGTCGAGATAATCCTTGGTCAGCAGCGTGCGGTCATAAGGTGCTCGGCTATCGGCCGAGTACATGAGGATCCGGCCAGGCCAGCCGTCTGCACGCAATGCATGCGCCGCGGCAAAACCCGCGGCCCCGCCGCCAATGATAGCAAAAGCGCCCTGATCGGGATTCCGAGACTGCGATGCGACACCCCGAGGTTCGGCTGCCGGCATTTGCTTGGTGACCCTCACCGTGCCGTCTCGCACGTCCACGTCATAGCGCTCCAGGGGATTGAAGGCAGGTGCCGCATGGGCTCTTCCGCTCTTGAGTTCGAAACACGCGTGATGCCAGGGACAGCGCACATGGGGCCCGTCAACCAAACCGTCCTGCAAGGGACCACCGAGGTGGCTGCACAGGGAGCTGAAGGCGTCGACAGAGGATTTCCGCTTGAGCACATAGACAGGAGCATCGCCGACCCGACCGAAGAAGGGTTGCCCTTCTTCGAGAGACGACAAAGGCAATCCGTTTGACAGATCAACCAACGCCCGGTTGTGCGGCATGTGCTTCGTCCGTTGTTATTCCATCGCAATTCCCGAGCCCATGACGGCTCAAACCATAGCCGGTAGTCTTTGTTCCGGTACCCGCCCGGTAGAAGGCGAGTTTGAAGGGTGATGCTTCAGCCACGCCCGGCTTTCGGCTGGAACGATTTCGTGCCGCCACGTGTTGGACTCCGAGAACAGCGGCGAGGAACAATAAAAATGCGGGCGAGTGCGGCCACGAAACTGCCTAGTGAAACTGGTCGCAGCGAGGGGCATGGTTCATGGGCTGATCGTCTTGCCGGCTTCACCAGGCTTTGTGAAGAACGAGCCGCGGAAGCGGATGAAACCTGCCATCTCGATCCGGCAGTAACGAGAGCCTTGCATGAAATGGGCATCTTGGCGGAGCCGCTTCCAGAAAACCGGGACGGAGGCGGGCTTCTCGGGGCGCCACACTGGCCCCGGCTGCATGAGGCCCTTCGCTCGCTGGGAGCGGCCGATCTTTCAATTGGGCGGCTGTTTGAAGGCCATTGCAACGCGATCGATCTCCTTCAGCGTTACGGCACCTCCGCGCAACTGGATAGTCTGGCTTCATCGGTAAGGCGCGGTGCCATGACCGGCGTGTGGGGCGCAGATGGAAAAGATCCCCTCTGCATCGAGCGCAGCAAGGGGGGCTGGATATTGCGGGGTGGAAAGATCCTCGCTTCCGGGGCCGATTTTCTTTCGAGGCCTTTGGTCACGGCGAACAGCGAAGCGGGTCAACGCATCGTTCTTCTGGAACTCCAGGGCGAAGAGGCTCGCGTGGATCTGTCAAGATGGACCCCGCAAGGGATGCGCTCCAGCGCGACCGGATCCATCGACCTGTCTGGGATTACCATCCCCGACGAAAATCTGATCGGCGAGCGAGGCGATTTCATGCGCCAACCGTATTTTTCAGGGGGCTCCTGGCGCTTTTGCGCCGTCCATCTCGGCGCCATCGAACGGCTTGTCGATCTCTATCTTTCGCAATTACGGGCACGCCAGCGCGGTGAGGATCCCTATCAGCTTCAGCGCGTTGCCATATGCCTCGCCGCGGCTCGAACCGCGGCCTCGTGGACGAGAGCAGCGGCTCGGCATCTGGCGCTAAAAGCAGACGACGCTCAAGGTTGCGTGGCCCTTTCAAATCTGACGAGAGGCGTGACGGAGCGAGCCGCGCTCGACGTCATGGATACCATACAGCGAGGTATTGGCCTGGCCTCCTTCATGCGCCCTGACCCCATCGAGCGTATATCACGCGATCTTAGAACCTATTTGAGGCAACCGGTTCCCGATCTTGCAATGGCCGATGCGGCACGGTTCGCGTTGACCGCTTCCGTCCCGGTTCATGAACTGTGGAACGCCGATGAGAATTAGCGCCTATCTCGCAAAGGTCGCCAACCTGCCCTATGCTGGCCTCGACAAGCTTGGTGGCGGTGCCGTAACCATTCTGGCCCCTCACCCGGACGACGAGGCTTTGGGCACCGGTGGCCTGATCGCTGCATGCCTTCAAGCGGGCATCGATGTGAATGTTGCCGTCTTGACGGACGGTGCTGGTTCTCATCCAAATTCGCAGCGCTTTCCAAAGGCGCGCTTGATCGAGCTACGACGCCAGGAATGTCGCACGGGTTTGGAAGCCTTAGGTCTTTTGCCGGCAAACATAACTCATTTCGACGTGCCGGACACGTCCGCCCCGACGTCCGGGGCATTGTTCGATCAAGCCGTGCAGCGTCTATCCCAACTGGTCGTCAGGAGTGCTTCGACCAGTCTCTTCGTCAGCTGGGACAAGGACCCCCACTGCGACCATTTGGCAGCAGCAAGGATCGCGGAGGCCGTCGGGCAGGAGCTCCCTCATCTCCTCTTGTGGCATTACCCGATATGGGGCTGGTATCTTCCCAGCTCGATGTCCATCGAACGACCTCCTCCGGAAGGTTTCCGTCTCGATATCTCACCCTGGATCGGCCAAAAGCACCGAGCTATTGCTGCGCACGCGTCACAGATGACGAAGCTGATCGATGATGATCCGGAGGGCTTTACGTTCAGCGCAGAAAAGCTCCGCCGTTTTCTCGAACCGACGGAATATTTTATCCGGAGCCAAACATGAGACATCAGCACACAATCGGCCGCGAGTATTTCGAGGCGCTCTATAGATCGGATTCCGACCCGTGGAACTTTGCGACGAGCGAGTACGAGGATCGGAAATATCAGGCAACCTTGCGGGCGCTCGCCCGAGCCTCCTACGCAAAAGCATTGGAGATCGGCTGTTCAATCGGCGTGTTGACCGCACGTCTGGCTGCTCACTGTGATACGCTCGATGCTGTCGACATCTCGCCCACTGCCATCGCAAAGGCCAGGATCGCCTGCGCTACCTTGGACAATGTGAACTTTCATATCGCCGCGGCGCCGGACGGGCTGCCTGCAGGTCCCTTCGATCTCATCGTGCTGTCCGAGGTCCTGTATTATCTGGACGTCACGGATCTGTTGTCACTCGCCGCCTGGTGCCGGGCCAACGCAAGCTCCGCAGCCGAGATCGTTCTCTGTCACTGGCTTGGTCCGACGAACTATCCCCTGGGCGGTACGGAAGCGGCCGCGTTATTCCTGGACGCGCTGCAACCTCGCCTCGAATGCCACACGGTCCTCCATCAGGAGATCTATCGCCTCGAGTGGATTAGGCTGGGACCGAAGGAAAGTCAGTAGGATTTCGGCGCGCCTGATCTCCGCTGCCAGCATGGAAGGTCTCAAGGGTTCGCCATAGCGCAGAAAGGTGCTGGCAGCGCTTAACTCCTGCCAGAAGACTTCAAAGCACGATCGACGAAGGGTTGTGAGAAGCCTCCCAATCTCTTCCGACCCCAGTCCCAATGCTGCGAGGATTGCAGACTCTTCCATGAAGCCGATGTTGCTTGACCGGCGCAAATGCCCCTTCAGCCACGCCTTCTTGGTCACCGCGAAAACGGATTCCAGCTCCTGATCACAAGGTGCGTCGGGCTCTGCATGGCGTTGCTTCATGGCGTCAGCCGCCCCACCCACAGCCCGACCGTCTAGCCGGCAGGATGTCGTCACGCAAACATCCATGGAATGACGGACTTTTCCACCCAGGCACTCTACGGCCAGCGCGAGCGCGGCATCTTCGCCGGTCGCCTTAGCTGGCAAACCGCCGATTGCGCGGTACATCTTCAACGTAACGGCCAGACTGGCACCTGAGCTGACCTGGTGATTGGGCCATGGATCATGAGGCCGTGGATCCAACAACGCGAAAATCTCGGCAACGAGCGCGTGATAGTGCTCCTCGAAGAAACCGCGATACTGGAAACTGCGACCGAGCTCTATGAACTCGTGCGGATCCGCGTCGATATAGCCGGCAATGCAATCGGCGCCTTGCGAAAACTCCTGCCAGCTGCTCGCAAGCCACGACGGCGAAACGATGCTGTCTGCATCCGTCGTCAAGATGACGCCGTTATGCAAATCCGCCGTTTCGAGTTGCTCAGCCGCAATGTCCATGGCAGCTTTGCGCGCAAGACCAGCCGAGGACAGTTCCTCGGAACAGGTAACACTGACAACATCGATCCGCACCCCCGTGCCATTGCGTATGTCGGCCGCCCTTGCCGCGGTCGCGTCGGTGCAATTATTGGCATAGACAAGCACCTGATAGGCTTCGAAGGGAATGCGCTGGCCCCTCTTGTCTCTTTGGACTGCGAGAGCCGCGAGACAGCGCGAGATCCGTTCCTCCTCGTTGCAAGCGGGGATGGCAATGACCGCAGGACGCATTTCTTCGTGCTGCTGCGGATGGCCGGGCAAAGAAGAAAGAAGGGAAACGAGCGCGCTATCCATTGAAACCCAAGGATTAAACAGATAGAAATTATCTGCTATTTCTTCATATAAACCTTTAAAAACTGCAAATGTTCCAGCATATTATCAATGTATATTTGATATTCGATATTAAATATATGCCCGGAAATATGAAGAGCAGATGTTAGATCCACCCGCTCTTCCACGTTAACTGTGCTCATTGCAAGAAACGGAACGCTTTAGGCGACCTATCCGCCACGCCGTTTTTTTCCCGGGACCAGACTTCAGTCCTGGTGTTCGGGCATTGCCTTGAGCTGGTCTTTCGTCCACGAGGTCACCGCGTGCACCTCGCCATTCTCGTCCCGCATGAAATCGAGGTCAGCGACCCTCACGGCCACGGGCTTGGCACCTATTCCCAGGAAACCGCCGACATCGATCACGACAATGGTGTCCGTGCCTATGCCGTGGACATGGGAGACACTGCCGATATTCTCGTCCTCCGGGCCGTAAATCGTCGCGCCTTCCAAATATTCCGGTGTGAGTTCGCTGTCGGCAAGCCTGGTGTGTGTGCTGTGGTCCATACTCGGCCTCCTGTAAGTTTCAACCGCATATAACCGCCGCCTTCGTCGGCTGTTCCCTAATTATTTTCCCGGCCTGGAAGTAACATCTCCGGCAACGTCGCTCGCGACCGTTCCGAAATTCCCAGCACCGTCGCCCGCTTCACTGGGATCAATCGTATGAACGATCGGGAGGTTATTTCTTTAGAGGTTTGCTCATATCCGGAACGTCCTCTCCCAACGCGGTGGCAAGATCAATCTGATGGTCTTGTTCGTCTACGAGGATCTGACGAATCTGTTCGGCAAGGGCAAACTCACCCAAGGCTTCGCACTGGCGAACCCGCTCCCTGTAATTGCGAACTGTCTCATTCTCGTTGTTCAGATCAAATCGCAACAACTCACGGGCGACCTTCGATGTCTGAACCGGCTTCGGCACGACGGTCGGCATCTTGCCGAGATAATCGATTTGTCGGGACAAGATGAGGGCATGCTTTAGCTCATCATGCGCATGAGTCTCCAACTGTTCCGCGATACTCATATACTCGGGACCCTTGATTACTTGCGAGTACACAACATAGGCAATGATCGCCTGATATTCACGGGAAAGGTCCTCGTTCAGCAATTCGGCAAGACGATCGCGAGAAATCACTTGCCCGCTGTCTTCCTTCGTAGAACCTGCCATTTTGCTCATCCTATCTGCGAATCCCACTGCCAAACTCAAGTCTGGGAATTTTGTTCCTCGATGGATCGCTTTGGAACATCTGGACCAGATCGCTGCCCGGCGCTGGATTGTGAGCGTGTCACGGCTTTTGTGTGGGCATGATGATTGCACCTTCGATGTGCAGGCGGCTTCCTTCCATCGAGGGGCACTGGTGCCGGCTCTCGTCCTTCCGCTGGACGGGTCGGTCTCACCCGATCGACAGGCTCTTGCTCGGTATCTCGATGACGACCGATGCGCCAGCGCCCTTGCCGATCCGCATCTTGCCGCCGGTCACTCCAACGATGGATTTGAGCATGAACGCACCAAATCCCCGGGCGGGCATGCCATCGAGCCCGTGCGGCATACCAACGCCGTCGTCTTCAACCATGAGCCGGCATTGATCAGCCGATAAGGTCAGCCACACGCGTACGTCGCCCACCCGTTCACCCGGATAGGCGTATTTGAAAGCGTTGGTAACGAGTTCGCAGACCAGTAAGCCCAGATGCTTGGCCAACTGGGTTGGCACGGAAACATGGGCGGCAGTGACGATGACCTGCCTGACATTGTCCGGCCTGTTGCCCGCCAGCAATTCGCCGAGCCGGGTCAAAAGCTCACCAAGGTCGACACAATCTTCGGTGGCGCAGCCATGGAGCTGCTCGTGCACCATGGCAATGGTGTAGATCCGGTCCTTGGCGGTGTGGAGCGCGTCGGCGGCCTTCTCATCGATGGTATTGCGAGCCTGGAGCGAGAGCATGCTCGCCACCAATTGCAGGGAGTTACGGATGCGGTGATCGGCCTCTCCGAGCTGGGCTTCACACTGCTCGAGGCGCTGCAAGGCTTGCGCCAGTTTGTGCTCGAGCTGGCGATAGTCGGCCTCACTACGCACGGCCGGGCATGTCCCGCCAAGCGCGATCGGTGCTGGTTTCAACGACATCGCGAGGAGGTCGCCGGAAGCGGAAATGAGATGATGCTCCGCACGCAGCGTTCTGACATTCGCATTCATTTGGCACTCCCGCTTATCGTTATGGAGGGGAGGCTCAGCGGCCTTCCCCGGCATAAGAGCTTAGGTCGGACAGTGCGTGCGAACCAGATTTCCACGGATCAGATTTGCTGATGCAAATGCATCATCTCGTTGAGCTTCTTCCCTGGCGGTGGCTGGGAAGCCGCCCAAGATCGGGAACCATCGCGTCTGCGCCGGGTTGGGTTCCTAGGAGGTAAACCATGGCCCACACTGCATTTTCCCGCCCGCTCGTGATCGAGGAGATCGTTATCGCTGACGTCAACCAGGCTGCGGAATATCTGGTGGAAGACTGGCCGATCGAGCACGGCGATCACTACGAGTTAGCCAGACGGTTCTGCCTCGAAGTGATCGAAGGCAAGCGTGACCCGGAGGATGCGAGGCAAACTTTCGTACTCGCGGCCGGGGAGGCCGGCATCATCATCGCAACCTGAGTTTGCGAGCCCGAGCACCGCAACAGCGCAATTTGAGCGCTGCCGGGTTCCCCGTTCGTCCCCATGTGTCCTTAGATATGGGGCTTCGCCTGCAGGTCGGGGAGAGAGTTTCAGGGGCAACGGTGCGCATCCCCCTTTCAGCATACAGCCGCGAACAATATCTCTACAAACAAAGCCGAGCAGGCGAGATGGCAACCGGCCGTCGCGCGGACAGCCATCTCGAGGTGCTCTTCAAAGTTTGACGCTTGCTTCGCGTGACCACAGGCGCAATTTACGGCAGGCCTTCACGAAACCAGCGATTGCCCCCTCATCGCCGAGATATATGAGCCCTTCGTCAGCATCGGCGGCGACGCCCGATCTCAACAAGAGGGTCTCGGCCCCATGGCTGAAGCCGATGAACTTGCAATGCGTAAACGCATCCGCCACAAAATCTCGCGCCGCCGCCTCGCCCGTCAACGCTTCTGCCCCCTCCTCCGACAGCAACAGCACCACAGCGTCGAAAAGGACTGAAGGGCCGCCGTCGATCATATGATGTGCCGGAATGAGCGCCCCGTCTTTTGCCTTCACCCCACCCACCTTCGGCGCGATCACCTCCAGAATTGCACCTTCCTTTTCAAGGGCGGCCTGCAGCGTCTTGAGCATCGAAGCGTCCGAGCCATCGCCGACCAGGACGCCAACCTTGCGGCCAGCAAAGCTTGCGGGGCCATTCTGGATGATGCTGAGAGCGGGCGATGATGGAAGATCCCTTCGAGGCGCGACGGCGGCATTCGCAGGTGCGGGTAATTTGCCGATCCCAAGCTTGTCACAGACCGCTGCACCAAGCTCTTCATCGATGTTCAATAGATGTGAGACCATACGCTCGCGGATGAGGGGATTTTGACACTTGCTCAGTTCGAAGGTCAGCGCCATCCCGATGTGCTTTTGCTCGGGAGCGGTTTGACTGATGTAGAACTGCCGCGCCTGACTGTAATGGTCGGAAAAGCTCTCAGCACGCAGGCGGACCTTCGGCGCATCGATGTCCTCCCGGAAGGAGCGAAAGCCGCGAACGGGATCTTCTCTCGGCCCTTGCCCCCATGAATTCGGCTGATAGTTGGCGCGGCCGACGGGATTGCGCATTGCCATATGCCCATCCTGCTGGAAATGCGCAAAAGGACATTTCGGTGCGTTGATGGGGATGTGGGTAAAGTTCGGGCTTCCAAGCCTCTTCAGCTGCGTATCGAGATAGGAAAAGTTGCGGCCCTGCAGCAGGGGATCATTGGAAAAATCGATCCCAGGCGGCACGTTCTGCGTCATGAATGCAACCTGCTCGGTCTCGGCGAAGAAGTTATCCGGCATCCGATCCAATACCAGACGTCCCACCGGAACGGGTTTGATGACTTCCTCCGGTATGAGCTTGGTCGGATCGAGCACATCGAAGTCGAAACTGTCGGCGAACGCTTGATCGAAAAGCTGCACGCACAGTTCCCATTCAGGGAAATTGCCGGACTGAATTGCATCCCACAAATCGCGACGATGAAAGTCGGGATCGGCGCCATTGATCTTGACCGCCTCATTCCAGACGACGGACTGCAGGCCGAGTTTTGGCTTCCAGATGAATTTGACGAAAGTGGAACTGTCCTGGACATTGAGGAAGCGGAACGTGTGGACGCCGAACCCTTCCATGAAGCGGAAAGAACGCGGGATCGCCCGATCCGACATGACCCACATGATCATGTGCATGGATTCCGGCGTCAGCGAAATGAAATCCCAGAAATTATCATGCGCCGACTGGGCCTGGGGAAAAGCACGGTCGGGCTCTGGCTTCACCGAATGAATGATATCGGGGAACTTGATGGCGTCCTGGATGAAGAAAACCGGGATGTTGTTGCCAACCAGATCCCAGTTGCCCTCTTTTGTATAGATCTTGACCGCGAAACCGCGCACGTCACGCGCCAGATCGGACGAACCCTTGGAGCCGGCGACCGTCGAGAAGCGCACAAAGGCCGGCGTCTTCTCGCCAGCACGCTGAAACAAATCGGCACGCGTATATTCCGCCAGGGACTTGTAAGTCTCGAAATAGCCATGCGCTCCATAACCTCGAGCATGAACGACACGCTCGGGAATGCGCTCATGATCGAAATGGAAGATCTTCTCCCGGAAATGGAAGTCCTCGAGGAGGGTTGGACCACGCGGTCCGGCTCTGAGGCTGTTCTGGTCATCGGCAACCGGATTGCCCTGCGCCGTCGTAAGCACGGGCGTATCGCCCTCGGCGATCTGATGCAGTTCGCCGCCATTGCCACGCATCAGGGTTTGCTCGTGGATTCTCGCGGTCTTTTCTCGGGTTTTCTTTGCCATCGGGATATCTCCTCCCAGGGTTCGCCCCGACCATTCACGCTGTTTACGCTGCAAGGCCTGCTGGTCGCGCCTGCGCGCCAACGTGGCGATCGAGCCATCGATGTGTTCAAGCGCCATCATCGCCGCAGGCATCGGTAGGAAAGCCTGGGCGCTATTCCCGCAGCGTTCGACGGTCATGCCCGTGATAGTTTCCGATCGATCAACCGCCTCATGGGACTTTTCCCCCGCGATCGCCGCCCGGCAAGCCCAGCCTCGTCACGATTGAACGGAGAAGCCGGAACCTGGATTCCGGCCCCTCTCGATCAACGAAACTATGGACGCTGATCCAACCTCGGATCGAGAGGGTTACCGCTCCACAGCGCGCCGTAATATGCATCAACGGCACGGGAGCGATCGGGGTTGTCCCAGTCCCACTCATCGTCGGATGAATATTTCGGACCACCTTGCAATTGGCTGTCCGTCAAAGCGGTCTGATAGCCGCCGAGCTCGGTGTTGTAGGTCAGTGAGTTCCAAGACAGCGGATAATGCTCGGTACCAATGCCGAGAAAGCCACCGAAGCCCAGCACCGCGTAAGATACCTGACCAGATTTCTTGTCGATCATGACGCGCTCGATCGAGCCGATTTTCTCCCCGTCCGCACCATAAACCGCCGTGCCCTCAACCTTGTCGCTGCCAATTAGATTGCCATATTCGGTGCTCTCGATAGCCATGTAGAAATCCTCCTTGTGTGCGCCTTTGACGAAAGGTCGCAACGAAGTTGCGGGGGTCCACCTTCTCCACCTCGTTGTTGCAAGCGAGCAAGCAACGGGGCCGATCTGATCGGACTGCTCTTGGAGACCCACCGAACGATTGGCGATATTATTCGTTCCCGCCACCACTCTTCCGTGGGCACAGTGCCTTCTCGAAACTCCCCGCCAATGGAACCCGAGCCCCTGGGCGAGGTTCGAAAGCACCCTTCCCATTTGCGCTGGAGATCCGTATGTCCAGGAGTCAGCCCCCCAAGTCACCGACAACAAACCCTGTCGAGAAGTATCCAAAACCGCCCTTCAAGCGCCAGGTTCAACCCTGGCCGGGTTGGCTTCGAAAATGAACCCAAGACCGGATCACTGCGAGCAATCTTATCGCGGTTCCGGACGGTTGGCTGGCAAATAAGCCCTTATTACCGGCGGCGACTCCGGAATGGGCCGTGCCACAGCCATCGCCTATGCCATGGAGGGAGGCGACGTCGCCATCAACTACCATCCCAAAGAAGAAGAAGATGCCAAAGAGGTTATCAAGCTGATCGAGGCCGTAGGCCGCAAAGGGCTCGCTCCGCCCGGCGATCTCATGGACCAAGACTTCTGCCGAAAACTCGTCGAGGACGTCGTGAAGGGGTTCGGTGGCCTCGTGCGGTTTGGCACAAAGCTGCACCTGCGACTGTCAAACTGAAGAGAAAGCATGTTGTTCCCATCATTGAGCGGCTGTCGGAGGGCGCTTCTCACACTACGACACGACGTTCCAATATTTTCGGCTTAGCAAACACCTATTGCCAATCTGCAGATAATAAACGGGATTGTACAAGTCCCCGGTGTTCATGCAGTTGGTCGCCGGGCATGGCGGACTTCAGAAGTGCCGCCTGGATGGAACGAGCTGCCTGATGAGGGGCAGCCGTGCAGCCGGCTCAAGCGCGACGACCGTCTTTCAGACCACGCGTCATTTCAAAGCTCTTTAGCAATTGACTCATCTGAAAGCCATACCACGTCCAATATAGAAACGGCTCCTCATTTGAATTTAAAGGTCTGCGTGGCGCTTCATTTCCAGTTGAAAAAATTTTCCTTCCTAATAAATATGCAATTCTCTTTTCAGAAAAGGCCTCTTTAATTTTCATATTATCTACCTTTTGTTTATTATTATTGACAGACCATATCACAATTAAATAGCGATGTAGCGATTAAATACCATGCAAGAGATGGCGCCCAGAGGGAGTGGCCCCTCCGTCAGAATTCTTGTCGCGAGGTCCTGGGCGGAATGACTTGAGAGAACACGCAGCAATGTCCGCACAACGGGCGGTGCCTGAGATCGGCTGCTGTCGCGAACCTGGGCTGTCGCTGCGTCGCGGTGGGCTGGTCGCCGCTGCCCAATCGCTCACCGTGCATTTCATTCCCTGCCGGTCCTTTCCGACTGTCAAATGATTTCTTCCGCCTGCATAACCCGTGCCCGGCCCCGACCCCGGCCCCGGCCCCGGCCCCGGCCCCGGCCCCCAATGCTGGCGAACCGAACATCCCATGTCTTTCAAGGAAAACCTCGCCCTCCGAAAGGGCGAGGTCGGTGCCGTCCTGGCTGTTATTTCGCCCAACGGCCCTCATATTTGAACTCCGGGGCGGCCTTGAGTTGGTCCTTGGTCGCGTCCATGGTTGCCGACCACTTCTTGTCGGCCTCGGAATAGTTCACCGATACGCTTTTCGGAGAGACGACGACGTAGTGTGTGCCGATGCCGAGGAAGCCCCCGACAGAAACGACATATCCCGATAGTGCTCCCTCGGAAATCACAAGATCCTTGATCTCGCCGATATTGTCCTTGGCACTATTGGAAATGTTTAAGCCGATGAGGTTGCTGCTCAGGACATCGGTCGGCTTTGCCAGAACAAATGTCTCTGTTGTCGTAGCGGTGGCGGTCTGGGCAAGCGCAGGAATTGCAAACAATGGAAGCATGGCGGCGGCAATAAACATCTTACGCATATATAACTCCTAATTTTATGCATCTAATGAGAATACATAAACCATTGCATAAGGTAGAAAGTTCCAAATTATTTTCAATTTTATTTGGAGAGGACTCAAATCGGCCGGAAGCCAGTTGGCGCCGCATCGCGTGCTTTCGGCTCGGCGTCAGCCAGGGATCGTTAGGCGCGTTTCGAACGCTTGCCCCTCTGCTCCATCATGAATTCGGCCATCCAGGCTCATGTTTGAATTTCAATGCAACCGCCCCAACGAGAATCCCCGTTGTTACTCACGTCAAAAGCGTGGGCCTGAGATAGGAGAACACTCATCGTTTGGAGAGGGCGAGACCCTTCTCGAGCAGCAACCCGCCCTAATCTGAAAATGTCACGCCAGCTGCAGATCCTGTCTCGGCTTCGAAGCGCACATGTCCATTCTTGGTCTATTTGCGGTTTGGATGTCAGAAGTGGCCTTCCATCACCCGATTTCGTTCAAGCTTGGACACCGTTGGGTTGTCGTCATCCGGTCGGTCCAACAGGCTTTGGATTTCCTTGACAATCGCTGGCCCGAAGGGGGTGAAGATCTCTACGCAGTGGCGCGCTCAGCCTGCCTCGAGGACTTGAACGACGGGCGAAAAACCAAGGAAGCTCGCTATGCATTCATCGATCATCGATGCGCTGGGTGAGGCAGGGCTGGAGCCGGCGTTCGAATGCGGGTTCATGTCGGCGATGACCGGCAACTCGCGCCAGGGAATATCTACCTAAAAAGCAAGAAGCGGGGAGGCACGGTTTGACCTCCTCGCATTCGGATGCTCTCACGGCATTACACGTATATCCGCTTCTTTGCACGCCTCGACGAAAGCCTCGCGAGCTTGGTCTGGCTGGGCAGCGCCTGCCATGACATCGAGGCACGCTCGCTGAGCGTCGATGCAAGCGAGCTTGGCCAGTTCGTAACACTTACCTTCGGCAACGGGCCAATACTCGAAAAGATAGGTCGCGGCCTGATCAGCGCCTGCGATCGCAAGAGCTTTCACCTCGACAGGTTGAGAGAAGCTGGCATGTTCCATATCGCACCTCCTGGTAGCCAACACCGGGGAGAGGCGATCGTTCCTGGGAGCGGCTGGGGCTAGAGCATGCCAGCTTCGCGCCTGCGTTCAAAATCCGCTGCATTGAGCATGGCGAGAAGATCACCGGCTTCCTCCACCTCGAAACCTGTGGCTTCGAAGCCGTCGACCATCGCTGGCAAGCCTGTAAACACGTCGAAAACAGTCCACGTGTCGTCTTCTTCGGCCCGAAGATCGTAGCGTCGTTCCATAATCGGCAACGTGGCACGAATGGCGGGGAGATCTAGGCTCAGGACCTATTAATTTGCTTTGAGTTGTGATTCACGGTGTCTGGGAGGATGCCGTGATGAATGATTTGTTTTTGCTGAGCGAACGTCAGATGGCGCGGATCGAGGTGTATTTCCCACTCTCGCATGGCGTGCCGCGCGTCGACGACCGGCGCGTGGTGAGCGGGATCGTTTATGTAATCCGCAACGGCCTGCAGTGGAAGGACGCGCCGAAGGGCTATGGCCCTCACAAGACGCTCTACAACCGTTTCATCCGCTGGAGCCGGCTCGGCGTCTTCGACCGGATCTTCGCAGGGCTCGCCGGCGAAGGGCCGAAGCCGAGCGGATCATGATCGACGCGACGCACCTGAAAGCCCATCGCACGGCGGCGAGCCTGCTCAAAAAGGGGCTGTTCCCCGCCGTATCGGGCGCACCAAAGGCGGGTTGAACTCCAAGCTCCACACCGTCTGCGACGGCGAGGGCCGTCCGATCGTCATGCTGCTCTCGGAAGGCCAGATGAGCGATCACAAGGGCGCACGCCTCGTGCTCGGCGCCCTCCCGTCCGCCAAAGACCTCATCGCCGATCGCGGCTACGACAGCGCCGCATTCCGCCAGGCGCTGGTCGCCAAAGGCATCGAACCGTGTATCCCATCGAGCCGAAGCCGGAAAATCCCTTACCCTTACGACAAGGCGCTCTATCGCCAGCGACACAAGGTCGAGAACCTCTTCGCTAAACTCAAGGACTGGCGGCGCATCGCAACCCGCTACGACCGATGCGCTCACACCTTCTTCTCGGCCATTTGCATCGCCGCCGCCGTCATCTTCTGGCTCTGATCAACGAGATGCCGTAACGGGGTCTGCGTCGCGCACCGCTCGTTGCCGCTTGCAAGATCAGGGCAGGCTGTCGCTGTTCCCGTATCGGATCCAGAAGGAGGACTGCGGGATGAGACTGTTTGTCGGTTTGGATGTGTCGTTGGCGAAGACCGCGATCTGCGTGATCAGCGAACATGGGAAGATCGTGAAGGAGGCACAGGTCGCCAGTGAGCCCGAGGCGCTCGCGAGTTGGATCGCAGAACAGCATGGCAGCATCGCCGCCATCGGCCTCGAGGCCGGCCCCTTGTCGCAATGGTTGCATCGTGGATTGGCCGAGGCGGGCCTGGACGTCGTTTTGATGGAAACTCGGCAGGTCAAGGGCGCCTTGAAGGCCATGCCGATCAAAACTGACCGGCGCGACGCGGAAGGAATTGCCCGCCTGCTGCATCTGGGCTGGTTCCGGCCGGTTCACTGTAAATCCGTTTCGGCGCAGGAGGTCCGTACCGTGCTCGGAGCTCGCAAAGCAGTCCAGCAGGGTATGATCGCACTGGAGATGTCCCTGCGTGGGCTTCTGCGGAACTTCGGGCTGAAGGTAGGTGCCATCTCGCGCGGCCAGTTCGAGCATCGCATCCGCGAACTGACAGTCGGCAATCGAATGCTCGAAGCCGCAACGGAGCCGATGCTGCGAGCGCGGG
Organism: Labrys sp. HAY1-8F; assembly: GCF_056754975.1. NCBI lineage: Bacteria > Pseudomonadati > Pseudomonadota > Alphaproteobacteria > Hyphomicrobiales > Xanthobacteraceae > Labrys > Labrys sp. HAY1-8F. The sequence continues at coordinate 1,145,513 of NZ_JBPGWZ010000001.1, forward strand.
CCTCTCTGCGGCGCGAACTAGCGGAACTGGAACGATGCGTCCGCCAACTCGCCCAGGATGACTCGGCATGCCATCGGTTAATGTCCATGCCCGGGATCGGCGCAGTCGTGGCTTTGACCTTCCGCTCTGCAATAGATGATCCCGCCCGTTTCACGTCATCGAAAAAGGTTGGCCCTTGGGTCGGCCTGACACCTTCACGCAATCAGTCTGGCGAACGTGATGTATCGGGCGGCATCACAAAGGCCGGAGACGTCAGTCTGCGCCGCGCTCTCTGTCAGGCCGCGACCGTCATGATGAATTGGGGGTGCTCGACATGGCTCAGAACTTGGGCAGCACAGATAGCGCGCCGTCGCGGTCGGAAGCGCGCCATGGTGGCGCTTGCTCGCCGCATCGGAGTGATCCTTCACCGGATTTGGGTCGACGGTACCACCTTCCAGATAGTGGCACCGGTCATCCCGCAAGAGGTTTAACGAGCTGAACCTCGCACAGTTGCCTGCTTGACCGCAGGCCTTCGAGGTCCCCCAGGGACGCGATTCCGATGATGCCGAGGTCAGGACTGTTGCCGATCTTCGTCGAGCACGCCAACGAGATGGGCACATCGGAAACTGCATCGAACCAGCATCATGTTGGCAGCTCGCGGGCTGACCACGGACCGAAGCATGCACCCGGGTGATCTCACAGGAAGGCCGCGGCTCTAAGCACACACTGCGCCGCTCAGCATCAAGACGTCAACACACCCGCCTACAAGCGGACGATCACGCTCGCCCAAAATCGCTTGACTGGGACGGCCCCGTTACCGAAGATGAGCGATCACAAGGGCGCACGCCTCGTGCTCGGCGCCCTCCCGTCCGCCAAAGACCTCATCGCCGATCGCGGCTACGACAGCGCCGCATTCCGCCAGGCGCTGGTCGCCAAAGGCATCGAACCGTGTATCCCATCGAGCCGAAGCCGGAAAATCCCTTACCCTTACGACAAGGCGCTCTATCGCCAGCGACACAAGGTCGAGAACCTCTTCGCTAAACTCAAGGACTGGCGGCGCATCGCAACCCGCTACGACCGATGCGCTCACACCTTCTTCTCGGCCATTTGCATCGCCGCCGCCGTCATCTTCTGGCTCTGATCAACGAGATGCCGTAACGGGGTCTGCGTCGCGCACCGCTCGTTGCCGCTTGCAAGATCAGGGCAGGCTGTCGCTGTTCCCGTATCGGATCCAGAAGGAGGACTGCGGGATGAGACTGTTTGTCGGTTTGGATGTGTCGTTGGCGAAGACCGCGATCTGCGTGATCAGCGAACATGGGAAGATCGTGAAGGAGGCACAGGTCGCCAGTGAGCCCGAGGCGCTCGCGAGTTGGATCGCAGAACAGCATGGCAGCATCGCCGCCATCGGCCTCGAGGCCGGCCCCTTGTCGCAATGGTTGCATCGTGGATTGGCCGAGGCGGGCCTGGACGTCGTTTTGATGGAAACTCGGCAGGTCAAGGGCGCCTTGAAGGCCATGCCGATCAAAACTGACCGGCGCGACGCGGAAGGAATTGCCCGCCTGCTGCATCTGGGCTGGTTCCGGCCGGTTCACTGTAAATCCGTTTCGGCGCAGGAGGTCCGTACCGTGCTCGGAGCTCGCAAAGCAGTCCAGCAGGGTATGATCGCACTGGAGATGTCCCTGCGTGGGCTTCTGCGGAACTTCGGGCTGAAGGTAGGTGCCATCTCGCGCGGCCAGTTCGAGCATCGCATCCGCGAACTGACAGTCGGCAATCGAATGCTCGAAGCCGCAACGGAGCCGATGCTGCGAGCGCGGGCCTCTCTGCGGCGCGAACTAGCGGAACTGGAACGATGCGTCCGCCAACTCGCCCAGGATGACTCGGCATGCCATCGGTTAATGTCCATGCCCGGGATCGGCGCAGTCGTGGCTTTGACCTTCCGCTCTGCAATAGATGATCCCGCCCGTTTCACGTCATCGAAAAAGGTTGGCCCTTGGGTCGGCCTGACACCTTCACGCAATCAGTCTGGCGAACGTGATGTATCGGGCGGCATCACAAAGGCCGGAGACGTCAGTCTGCGCCGCGCTCTCTGTCAGGCCGCGACCGTCATGATGAATCGGGGGTGCTCGACATGGCTCAGAACTTGGGCAGCACAGATAGCGCGCCGTCGCGGTCGGAAGCGCGCCATGGTGGCGCTTGCTCGCCGCATCGGAGTGATCCTTCACCGGATTTGGGTCGACGGTACCACCTTCCAGATAGTGGCACCGGTCATCCCGCAAGAGGTTTAACGAGCTGAACCTCGCACAGTTGCCTGCTTGACCGCAGGCCTTCGAGGTCCCCCAGGGACGCGATTCCGATGATGCCGAGGTCAGGACTGTTGCCGATCTTCGTCGAGCACGCCAACGAGATGGGCACATCGGAAACTGCATCGAACCAGCATCATGTTGGCAGCTCGCGGGCTGACCACGGACCGAAGCATGCACCCGGGTGATCTCACAGGAAGGCCGCGGCTCTAAGCACACACTGCGCCGCTCAGCATCAAGACGTCAACACACCCGCCTACAAGCGGACGATCACGCTCGCCCAAAATCGCTTGACTGGGACGGCCCCGTTACCGAAGATGAGCGATCACAAGGGCGCACGCCTCGTGCTCGGCGCCCTCCCGTCCGCCAAAGACCTCATCGCCGATCGCGGCTACGACAGCGCCGCATTCCGCCAGGCGCTGGTCGCCAAAGGCATCGAACCGTGTATCCCATCGAGCCGAAGCCGGAAAATCCCTTACCCTTACGACAAGGCGCTCTATCGCCAGCGACACAAGGTCGAGAACCTCTTCGCTAAACTCAAGGACTGGCGGCGCATCGCAACCCGCTACGACCGATGCGCTCACACCTTCTTCTCGGCCATTTGCATCGCCGCCGCCGTCATCTTCTGGCTCTGATCAACGAGATGCCGTAACGGGGTCTGCGTCGCGCACCGCTCGTTGCCGCTTGCAAGATCAGGGCAGGCTGTCGCTGTTCCCGTATCGGATCCAGAAGGAGGACTGCGGGATGAGACTGTTTGTCGGTTTGGATGTGTCGTTGGCGAAGACCGCGATCTGCGTGATCAGCGAACATGGGAAGATCGTGAAGGAGGCACAGGTCGCCAGTGAGCCCGAGGCGCTCGCGAGTTGGATCGCAGAACAGCATGGCAGCATCGCCGCCATCGGCCTCGAGGCCGGCCCCTTGTCGCAATGGTTGCATCGTGGATTGGCCGAGGCGGGCCTGGACGTCGTTTTGATGGAAACTCGGCAGGTCAAGGGCGCCTTGAAGGCCATGCCGATCAAAACTGACCGGCGCGACGCGGAAGGAATTGCCCGCCTGCTGCATCTGGGCTGGTTCCGGCCGGTTCACTGTAAATCCGTTTCGGCGCAGGAGGTCCGTACCGTGCTCGGAGCTCGCAAAGCAGTCCAGCAGGGTATGATCGCACTGGAGATGTCCCTGCGTGGGCTTCTGCGGAACTTCGGGCTGAAGGTAGGTGCCATCTCGCGCGGCCAGTTCGAGCATCGCATCCGCGAACTGACAGTCGGCAATCGAATGCTCGAAGCCGCAACGGAGCCGATGCTGCGAGCGCGGGCCTCTCTGCGGCGCGAACTAGCGGAACTGGAACGATGCGTCCGCCAACTCGCCCAGGATGACTCGGCATGCCATCGGTTAATGTCCATGCCCGGGATCGGCGCAGTCGTGGCTTTGACCTTCCGCTCTGCAATAGATGATCCCGCCCGTTTCACGTCATCGAAAAAGGTTGGCCCTTGGGTCGGCCTGACACCTTCACGCAATCAGTCTGGCGAACGTGATGTATCGGGCGGCATCACAAAGGCCGGAGACGTCAGTCTGCGCCGCGCTCTCTGTCAGGCCGCGACCGTCATGATGAATCGGGGGTGCTCGACATGGCTCAGAACTTGGGCAGCACAGATAGCGCGCCGTCGCGGTCGGAAGCGCGCCATGGTGGCGCTTGCTCGCCGCATCGGAGTGATCCTTCACCGGATTTGGGTCGACGGTACCACCTTCCAGATAGTGGCACCGGTCATCCCGCAAGAGGTTTAACGAGCTGAACCTCGCACAGTTGCCTGCTTGACCGCAGGCCTTCGAGGTCCCCCAGGGACGCGATTCCGATGATGCCGAGGTCAGGACTGTTGCCGATCTTCGTCGAGCACGCCAACGAGATGGGCACATCGGAAACTGCATCGAACCAGCATCATGTTGGCAGCTCGCGGGCTGACCACGGACCGAAGCATGCACCCGGGTGATCTCACAGGAAGGCCGCGGCTCTAAGCACACACTGCGCCGCTCAGCATCAAGACGTCAACACACCCGCCTACAAGCGGACGATCACGCTCGCCCAAAATCGCTTGACTGGGACGGCCCCGTTACCGAAGATGAGCGATCACAAGGGCGCACGCCTCGTGCTCGGCGCCCTCCCGTCCGCCAAAGACCTCATCGCCGATCGCGGCTACGACAGCGCCGCATTCCGCCAGGCGCTGGTCGCCAAAGGCATCGAACCGTGTATCCCATCGAGCCGAAGCCGGAAAATCCCTTACCCTTACGACAAGGCGCTCTATCGCCAGCGACACAAGGTCGAGAACCTCTTCGCTAAACTCAAGGACTGGCGGCGCATCGCAACCCGCTACGACCGATGCGCTCACACCTTCTTCTCGGCCATTTGCATCGCCGCCGCCGTCATCTTCTGGCTCTGATCAACGAGATGCCGTAACGGGGTCTGCGTCGCGCACCGCTCGTTGCCGCTTGCAAGATCAGGGCAGGCTGTCGCTGTTCCCGTATCGGATCCAGAAGGAGGACTGCGGGATGAGACTGTTTGTCGGTTTGGATGTGTCGTTGGCGAAGACCGCGATCTGCGTGATCAGCGAACATGGGAAGATCGTGAAGGAGGCACAGGTCGCCAGTGAGCCCGAGGCGCTCGCGAGTTGGATCGCAGAACAGCATGGCAGCATCGCCGCCATCGGCCTCGAGGCCGGCCCCTTGTCGCAATGGTTGCATCGTGGATTGGCCGAGGCGGGCCTGGACGTCGTTTTGATGGAAACTCGGCAGGTCAAGGGCGCCTTGAAGGCCATGCCGATCAAAACTGACCGGCGCGACGCGGAAGGAATTGCCCGCCTGCTGCATCTGGGCTGGTTCCGGCCGGTTCACTGTAAATCCGTTTCGGCGCAGGAGGTCCGTACCGTGCTCGGAGCTCGCAAAGCAGTCCAGCAGGGTATGATCGCACTGGAGATGTCCCTGCGTGGGCTTCTGCGGAACTTCGGGCTGAAGGTAGGTGCCATCTCGCGCGGCCAGTTCGAGCATCGCATCCGCGAACTGACAGTCGGCAATCGAATGCTCGAAGCCGCAACGGAGCCGATGCTGCGAGCGCGGGCCTCTCTGCGGCGCGAACTAGCGGAACTGGAACGATGCGTCCGCCAACTCGCCCAGGATGACTCGGCATGCCATCGGTTAATGTCCATGCCCGGGATCGGCGCAGTCGTGGCTTTGACCTTCCGCTCTGCAATAGATGATCCCGCCCGTTTCACGTCATCGAAAAAGGTTGGCCCTTGGGTCGGCCTGACACCTTCACGCAATCAGTCTGGCGAACGTGATGTATCGGGCGGCATCACAAAGGCCGGAGACGTCAGTCTGCGCCGCGCTCTCTGTCAGGCCGCGACCGTCATGATGAATCGGGGGTGCTCGACATGGCTCAGAACTTGGGCAGCACAGATAGCGCGCCGTCGCGGTCGGAAGCGCGCCATGGTGGCGCTTGCTCGCCGCATCGGAGTGATCCTTCACCGGATTTGGGTCGACGGTACCACCTTCCAGATAGTGGCACCGGTCATCCCGCAAGAGGTTTAACGAGCTGAACCTCGCACAGTTGCCTGCTTGACCGCAGGCCTTCGAGGTCCCCCAGGGACGCGATTCCGATGATGCCGAGGTCAGGACTGTTGCCGATCTTCGTCGAGCACGCCAACGAGATGGGCACATCGGAAACTGCATCGAACCAGCATCATGTTGGCAGCTCGCGGGCTGACCACGGACCGAAGCATGCACCCGGGTGATCTCACAGGAAGGCCGCGGCTCTAAGCACACACTGCGCCGCTCAGCATCAAGACGTCAACACACCCGCCTACAAGCGGACGATCACGCTCGCCCAAAATCGCTTGACTGGGACGGCCCCGTTACCGAAGTCCTGAGCCTAGTGCCCTAAATCGTATTTCTTTTGTGACCCGCTTGAAACCTAAGGCAGAAGGTGCATGGCTGCCGCAATAATTGCTGCAGCAATGCATAGGGCGAGAAGCATCAAAGCAAAAGACACCTGACGAGCCGCTTCCTTTCTCGAAACACTTATGAATGACACGGTCTTCGCTAGCTTTCGCGCGGGCGGCAAATCAACAGGCATAAGGCCTCGCTAGTGACGGGCTACAAGATTGCAATCCCAGCCGGCCATACCCTAATAAGGACCTTGCTCGCCTTATAGCCTCGGCATTTACCTAGATGTCGCTGAGGCTTCGATATCCACCCGGCGTTGGCTTACCGATACTGGCAGACGCGTTTCCCAAGCAAGCTGCTATAATGGCACCTGCTGCCGCGATGTCGTGGCCTGGTTACGTCCGCGACGACAGCGCCAGCTGCAGCGCCGATAGCTCCGCCAACAATCGCACCGCCGGCAGAACGAGTAGCGACACCACCGATGAGCGCGCCACCCGCGCCGCCGAGAAGCGCGCCCTTGGACATACGCGTATCTCTGGCATTGGCACACGCAGCGACAGACAGCGCTACAACGCACAGTATGATGATATTTTTCATGTCGGTCTTCCGGTCAAGGCATCGAAATGCACATGCGCGGATCATCAATCCGATCCGCTCTGAGACGACTTTATCCCCGAACCGATGCCCGGGAAGAGGATCGGAAACTACTCAGAGCAACCCCGATCCGCGTCGACCAAGGATCCGAGTTCATCTCCCGCCACCTCGATCTCTGGGCCGACCAGAAGGACATCGTGCTCGACTTCTCGCGGCCGGGCAAACCGACCAAAAACTCGCTTATCGAGTCATTCAATGGCAAGTTTCGTGCAGAGTACCTGAACGCCCATTGGTTTCGGACGCTTGACGACGCTCGCCAGAAGATGAAGCAATGGCGTAGGAACTACAGCGAAGTTCGTCCTCATAGCGCCATCGGCACCAGGGTGCCGATGGCGCTGACAAATGGCTCTGGAGCATCCCATCCGCCATGAGCCTCAGCCCGGAAAATATTCCAGCTGGGCGCTTCAAATTCTGGGAGCACCTCACCTACTCATACGGATCGCCTGTCACATTCTTTCAGAAGATGTTCGGACTCCTCCAGCGAAATACGCAGGCATCAAGGGCAACTGTGGCGGGCCCCATCATATCCCAAATAGGTGCCAGTAGCCCTGTTATACGATCTGAAGCGGGCAGCACAGGAATTTCCGGGCGCTCCATGGTGGTCCATCGCTCTACCCATCAGGGCACCTGCAGCCAACCCCAGAATGCCAGCCCCAACGATGGCGCCGGTATTATCATCTTCGCCGTCGTAATACCCCCCGCCATAGTAGCCCCCTCCTCTCCTGCCATAATAGCCTCGTCCGCCTCGATAATGATGCCCGCCCTGAAGGAACCTCTGACCTCCGCTGTGAAATCCATGACCTCCACCGTGGAACCCATGACCACCGGGCGCATGCCTCAATATGCCGGGATTGCGAGCCTCTGCCGGAGCCGGGCTCATCAAACCGGCGATACCGATGGTCGCGGCGAAAACGCTCGTGAGTATTTTACGCATCACTCAGATCCTTTCATACAAAATAATTATAAAGCCATATTATTACTTATTGATACAGGGATTCTTTTCTAAGATATACTTGACATCACCCTTTATTTCCAAATATTATTATCAATATTAAATATATAATCCGTATCAATTTAAAATAATATCACAAAAGTACTAAAAATTGAGATCAATAATACGTTACTTTCTGTATATTTTTCGCCTAAATTTCTGCGAATATTAAGTTATGTTTACTTGGATATCGTCCTGACGGCCCCCCTCTCGGATAAGCAGTTGGTCGACACGCCGCGAGGACCCAGGCGCTTGAGCAGTAATGGGAGCCTGGCGAGCCTATTTGGGAACGCGTTGGCTAGCCGCACCTATATCGAGAAATGACATCGGGAATACTACCCAGACGGTCATCGCCTCGCCTATCTGATCCACTCACCCGCCACAGCTTCGGCGGTGTCCTTGATGGGGCATGTACCGCAATGCCCGCGGCGTGGAGGCATGCAGATCCCGGCTTGTCCCTCGACGCTTCGAGACCGCGACTGTCGAGTGTATGTCGTTGGCAAAAACGATTGCAGGATCGGAAATTACCCAGATACGCCTGCCAGCGCGCTTGATCGCAGTTACCTCTGCATTGATGCGGCAGGCCTTCGATCGAAGCGAGAGATTGACGAGGAGCCGGCATTTTCATGAGATCTTCGAGAGCGTGCCGGAATGAACAATTTGCGATTCTACCCGTTGGCTCTTGGTGCTCGGAGGAGGACCGACTCCTCATCGCGGAACCTGCGAGCCCTCGCGCGCTTTAGGTAGATTCCGATTCTGTGATATTCGAGAGTTTACGAGTATACTTATTTTTTTGGAGGTCACTGCTCCATCGCCGATCAAAATACAAATACTTGCTAATTCCTCTCTTGCTTGAAATGCATCTGTATACATTCTTCACGAATATTTTCTCGCCGTCACTGTACGGGATAGCTTCAGCCGATAGTCCCGGTTCCAGGACCCGGCGGGGACGCAAGCCCTCTCCCCATCGTCGCTAGGCTTAATCTATCAGGGCTGGCCTCGATCCGGTTCGTAACCTCGACGAAAGCATAGGTAGATGCTCTCTGCCTCGGATATTTGGTGCCCTATCGCCTTTTTCCAGCCACCCAGCGGTGCTCGCCTTCCCGCTGCCACGTCACGGAGCATCGGCGCGGCGTCCGAAATCCGCAACGGTTTGGAGGAGGAGTGAAATGGATCTCCGCCTTTGCTTGCCGGTTGCGGCCGTCATCGCCACAGTTTCGACGTTCGGATATACGGCTCATATACTTCGAGTATCGGCCACAGACCGAGTCAATCTCAAGGCCGAGAGAACGCATAGTGTCGTCGTAGAAAAGACCGCACAGTCGCGTGAGGTCGCTGCCAAAGTCTTGATGATTGCGACAAGGCCAGCGTCATGCGTGACCTTCAGAAGCGCGGCATTTTCCAATTCGATAATGCGACACACGGCCTGCTCAAGAAAAGAATGCACAGAGACCATCAGGGGAGCGAGCGGAGTTTCACATGGCCAGGACAACCCTTGGATCAAGCCGTTCCGATATTCCCAACGGTAGAGATATGACAGTCACATGCAGCCCCTACTATAGGATGAGAGCTGATGTACAGAGATCTATGAAGAATCTACCTCCCGTTATTTCCGTAAATAAAAACACGAGCCGTATCAGTACTGCTCTGGTCTGGCGTGAGATGAATAACCTGACTGTCGAGGATCTTGCTCGCAACGCGGATATCTCAATTGAAGAGGTCGCGAGCATCGAGGGTGGAAGTACCGACGCCCCACTCACCACCTACATCAAGATCGCCAAGGCTCTCAGGATCAACGTGGCTAAACTTCTTGACTTGGACAGGAATTCAAATTCCTGACGCACGCCGATCTTCTTGCTTTTTGAGCTTTTCCTGGCCCTTAGCAAGTGTCCGGCGCAGTCATGTTGACATCCCGATCGGAATTTCCAGCCAGATCAGCAGGTTCTAAGATTCGGGGACCCCCCTGACCCGCAGCACTCCTTCAGCCAGACCATGATCCGTCACTTCGGCATGGCAAGGCGCTGCTCTTCCACGTTAAAAGCCGCATCGACAGGGAAGGGGTGCCAGGAAAGAGTTATCTTAAATGAAGACGCTGATCGTAATAGGCCTCTTGCTAAAGATCATGGTGCAGGACTGAGTGCGATTGTGGGAATAAGCGAACCTACAGAGGTGGCTCTCTAATTTTCTGCTTGCCTACCGTGTTCTTGGTAATTCGCCAACTTGAAGGGATACGTCCCGTTGAACGCAGGCTATCGCAGTACGGTCCTGAAGCGGCCTGCCGTCTGGGCAGTCGTGGTTGCACTGCCACTCTCGGCTTGCGCCGATCACGCAAACCTGTCGGTGGCCGCCGGCTCAGGCCCCTCCCCACAACTGCCGCCGCAGAAAACCACACTCCTGCCGACACTCAAGATTGCCCCTGCCAGAGGTTGGGCTTCCGGCGCGGCTCCAATCGCTGGCAAGGGAGTGAGCATAACCGCGATTGCCCAGGGGCTGGAGCATCCTCGCTGGCTCTACGTCCTGCCGAATGACGACATCCTCGTCGCCGAGACCAATGCGCCACCAAAACCGGAGGATTCCAAAGGATTGAAGGGATGGATCACAAAGCTGGTGATGAAAAGGGCCGGTGCCGTCACGCCGAGCGCCAACCGTATCTCGTTGCTGCGCCGGCATCCCGGACGCGAGACCTATGACCGCTTCATTCTCATGGACGGCCTCAACTCGCCCTTTGGCATGGCGCTGCTCGGCGATGGACTCTATGTCGCGGATAGCGATGCGCTGTTGCGGTTTCCGTTTCGGCTCGGACAGACACGCGTCAATGACGCCGGAGTGAAGGTCACGGGTTTGCCGGCCGGGCCCATCAACCACCATTGGACCAAGAACGTCGTTTCCAGCGCGGACGGTAGGACACTCTTTGTGGCCGTCGGCTCCAACAGCAATGCCGGCGAGAATGGCATGGCTGCAGAAAGCGGCCGCGCGGCGATCTGGGCCGTCGATCCGAGGAACGGGAGCCATACGATTTTTGCCTCAGGCCTGCGTAATCCGGTCGGGATGGGCATCGAACCCAGGACAGGAGCCCTATGGGCTGCCGTTAACGAGCGCGATGAACTCGGCAGCGACCTGGTGCCCGACTATATGACCCGGGTGCGCCGAGGCGCCTTCTATGGCTGGCCGTATTCCTACTATGGGCAGCATGTCGACCCGAGGCCGCAGCCGCCGCGGCCAGACCTGGTTGCCAAGGCCATCCCTCCGGATTACGCGCTGGGACCGCATACAGCGTCACTCGGCCTAGCATTTGGCGAGCATGGCGCCTTCATTGGCCAGCACGGTTCCTGGAACCGCAATCCGCCCAGCGGCTACAAGGTGATCTTCGTTCCCTTCCACAAAGGCAGGCCCTCCGGTCGGTCCAGAGACGTACTGACGGGATTTCGGGATGAACACGGGAACGCCTATGGAAGACCTGTGGGCGTGGCGATCGATGGCAAAGGCGCTCTGCTGGTGGCGGATGATGTCGGAAACACGGTATGGCGTGTATCGCCTGCGTTGCCCACCGATTGATATCCAGGCTGGTTGAGCTGGAGGAAGAGGCTTTGCCGGTGGCGGCGCCTTAACCGGTTAGAGCGGGCAGAGTGGAACGATATTTGAGAGACATGACCGACGGCTCGCGCCGGTTAAGGCGACGCCCCCCATCAGCGCTGCGCGAGTTCAGTGACCAGTTTCGACGGCCAAGCCTTGCAGCTTTCCAGTACGCGAACCCATCCGGGAAATAGCATGGTTGGGTACCCTTTGCCTGCGGAACGGTAACCGCATCCGGTGCCGATATGCATCGTGGGCCGCGGCAATGGGCAATAACCTCGTTGTCGCGCAACAACTCAAAACAAACGCTCTTCCAGCTCTTCGTAAGGCATATTGATGGCGGGGACATTGATATTGGCAGCGGGAATGGTTGGAAACAGGGAGGCATCCCAAACACGCAGTCCGTCGAGCCCCTTCACTCGGCCCTGGGCGTCAGTAATGGCCAGGGGGACCCGTTCGCGCCCATCCGGCAAGTTCCGAAGCATGCTACACGCCAGTGACAGCCTCGTCGAGGAAACCATTCAGGGCGACTTCATCGCCGATCATGCGCTCGAGCAGGGTGTCCGTGAGCGGACCGCCCAGATCGAGCAGCATGCCGGCCAGGCCGGTGAGAGCCGTGTTGCGCAGGCTCGGAAAGCCGAAGCGCCGCGCGCGATCGGAAAGGCGCGCCGCCAGGACCCTTGTGCGCGCCCCTTGCTTCTCCAGCGCGCGCAGGACGCCCGCGCCCAGGCGAAAGGCATCGGAAAGTCGCACCCGGTCACGCTCATCGCTCATCATTCGAAAGTCGACATGCATGCCGGGCGTGCCCTCGGCCTGTCTCACGAGACCGACCGTACCGCTCGAATAGAATTTGTTGACCCAGAAGAACAGCAACCGGCACGAGGCAGGCGCGAGCGCGCCGGCAGGTGACAGATCAGGCCTGATGAGGAGTGTTCGAGCAGGTTCTTTCCCACCCCCGGCGCGTCGAGAATGGGAGCAAGCCCGAACTCCTTAAGTTGTTCGGCCGATCCCACGCCGCTCTGCTGGCGAACTTCCGCCTCACGAACCGGGCAAGCGAGTCACATGGGAATGCCATCATGAAGCACCGGGCCGTCTTCAATGCCATCCGATTGCGCGAGCCCGAGGCTGCCCGGCAGGCGATGATGTAGCCCGCGATGAGATCACCGAAGCGTTGCGCAAGGCCAAGACCTAGACCCTATAGCATTGGTCAACCGAAGACGTGGGCCGATCCTGCATCGAACCGCAGCCACGCGGCGTCTCCACGCCCCAGGCTGGCAATGGCCTCGTGGCCGAACGGCAACCGCACGGACAATTCGTCACCCCTGCCCGTCCTGGTCACGACGTGAATGTTGTTGCCCAGGAAGGTGATGTCGCTGACCGTGACGGGCAGTCCCCGTTCCTGCTGGGTCTTCGACAGGAACAAGCGCTCCGGACGCAACATGACGGAGGCTTTGCTGCCCGTGGAGGCCAAACCGTGTACGGGCACATCGGACACCGTCATCGAATCGCAGATCGAAATATCGGCGCGGCCTGTGGTGGTCGAAAGCACGTCGCAGGGCAGGAAATTACTGTCGCCTATGAATTCGGCCACGAAGCGCGTCGCCGGATTGGCGTAAAGTTCCGGCCCGGTTCCGATCTGGTCGATCACGCCCTTGGAAAAGACGGCAATGCGATCGGACAGGCGCAGTGCCTCCTCCTGATCGTGCGTCACATAGAGGATCGTTACGCCGGTCTGCTGATGGATGCGCCGGATCTCGTACTGGATTTCCTCGCGAAGCTTCTTGTCGAGCGCAGACAGGGGTTCGTCCATCAGAAGGACCGGCGGATCGTAGGCCAATGCCCTGGCGAGCGCCACGCGCTGCTGCTGGCCGCCCGACATGTTCGCCGGCTTGCGATCCTCGTAGCCCTCCAGCCGGACCAGCCGCAGCATCTCCTTGACCTTGGCATCGACCTCGGCCTTGGACTTGCGCCGGACCTTGAGGGGAAAGGCGATGTTTTCGCCGACGGACAGATGCGGAAACAGGGTATAGCGCTGAAACACCATGCCGATATTGCGCTGATGAGAAGGGGTGGACAGCAGGGTCGTCCCGTTCAGCCTGATATCGCCAGCCGTCGGGTTGTCGAAGCCGGCAAGAATGTAGAGCGTCGTGCTCTTGCCCGAGCCGGAGGGACCGAGAAAGGTGAGGAATTCGCCCTTCTCGACCTCGAGATTGACGTTCTGAACCGCGACGACCGCTCCGTATTCCTTGCGGATGCCTCGGATTTGCAGGAAGGGCTGCGTCATGATTTCAATCCTTTGCGCACAAGTGCGACAAGCGCCATGAGGACCAGGGTCAACAGGATCAGCAGTGTCGAAGCCGCCGCGACGACCGGTGTCAGATCCTGGCGCAAGGTCGCCCAGACCTTGACCGGCAAGGTCTGCAGAGTGGGGCTCGCCATGAAGATCGCCACCACCACCTCGTCCCACGAGGTCAGGAAGGAGAAGATGGCGGCCGAAAACAGGCCGTGGCTGATCGAAGGCAATGTGATCCTGATCTTCGCCTCGAGCGGCGACGCTCCGCACAGGATGGCCGCGTCCTCAATCGACTTGTCGAAACCCTCGAGCGCACTGCTGATCGAGAGGATGGAGAAGGGCAGCGCGAGCACCAGATGGGAAATCACGAAACCCGTCATGGTGCCGTTCAGCCCGATCTTCAGGAAAAAGGCATAGAGGCCGACGGCCAGCACCACCACCGGCAGGATCATCGGCGTCAGGAACAGGGCCTTCAGCCCTTCGCGGAACCAGAAGCGGCCGCGCACCAGGCCGAAGGAGGTGACGAGTCCCAGCAGAACAGAAAGCACCGTCACGATGGCCGCGATCTTGAAACTGGTCCAGGCCGACTGCAGCCAGCGGGGATCGGCGAACAGATCCGAATACCATTTCAGCGTCCAGCCCGGCGGCGGAAAGATCAGCCATTGCGACGAGCCGAACGACAGGGCCGCGATGAACAGGATCGGCAGGAGCAGGAAAGCAGCCGTCAGGGCGGTGATGGCGAGCAGGACAAATTTCCACCAGCCCAGGCGTTCGAAATTCAACAGCATGCTAGCGCCCTCCCGGATTCTGGCCGCCGAAGAACCGCAGTTGCACGGCATATAGCGCTAGCGTCACGACGAGGAGTACCAGCGCCGCTGCCCCGCCCATGCCCCAATTGACCAGCGATTGCACGAACTGGGCGATGAGTTCCGCCAGCATCATGTTGGCCGTACCGCCAAGCAGCGCGGGGGTGACGAAATAGCCGAGCGACATCACGAAGACCATGAGCGCGCCCGCAACCATGCCCGGTATCGCCAGCGGCAGGAGAATGCGCGTCAGCGATTGCCAGCGCGTGGCGCCGCACAGGGCCGCAGCCTGCAGGATGGCCGGATCGATCTTCCGGATCACGCCGTAGAGCGGCAGCACGATGAAAGGCAGCATGATGTAGACCATGCCGATCGTCACGCCGACGAGATTGTTGACCAGGGCGAGCGGCTTGTCGATAAGGCCAAGGCTCATCAGCAGCTTGTTGATCACGCCGGTGCGCTGCAACAGCACCATCCAGGCATAGGTGCGGGCGAGCAGGTTCGTCCACATCGACAGCAGCAGGATCGCAAAGACGAGGGCGGCGAGCTTCTTGGGCATGATTGCCAAGGCCCACGCCACGGGAAAGCCGATGGTGAGCGACACGATCGTCACCACCGCCGACACCAGGAACGTGTTGAGGAAAATCCGCAGATAGGTGGAGGAACCCAGCAGTTCGGCGTAGTTGCCGAAACCGGCTACGGGCTCGAGGACACTGCGCAGCAGCAATAGGGCTACGGGCACGACGAAGAAAAGGGCGACGAAGACAAGGGCCGGCATGATCCAGGCCAAGCCTCGCGGCCGCGCCGGAAGCGAAACGGCCAGCGCCGCGGCGCTGGCTTGTATCTGCTGGGACATGGCCGTCCTTTCCGCATGGAGCTACGTCGGAATATGGGTGCCGTGGAGCAAAGCCCGTCCTGTCAATGTTCGAGGTTTCCACCGAACCTCGAACGCCCTGGACAGGAGACAGGTGGGAGGGATCGCCCCTCCCCTCCGGGGCCGATGCGATCTACTTTGCCTGCCAGGCGTACCAGCGCTCGCCGATCGCATCGCGGTTGGTAGCCCAATAGGCCATGTCGGCGTTGATCTGGCTCGCCTTCTGCTGATCCGGAAGTGTCTTGACCGTCTCCGCATCCATGATCTTGGCGGAATCGAGATTGATCGGGGCATACCCCGTCGCAGCAGCCATATCCGCCTGGGCCTGGGCCGAGGTAGCGAAGGCGATGAACTGCATGGCAGCATCCTTGTTCTTCGTGCCCTTGGGCACGACGAGCGAATCCGCTGCCGTGATGTTCTGCTCCCAGGAAGTCTCGACCTTGACGCCGGTCTTCGCCAGAGCCGTCATGCGCCCGTTCCAGACGCTGCCGAACGGCGCTTCCGCGGATGCGATGAGCTGCTGCGATTGCGCACCGCCCGACCACCAGATGATGTCAGCCTTGATGGTATCGAGCTTCTTGAACGCGCGATCGAGGTCCAGCGGGTAGAGCTTGTCCGCGGGCACGCCGTCAGCCAGCAGGGCGGCTTCGATGACGCCCGGCGCCGACCATTTGTAGAAGGTACGCTTGCCGGGAAACTTCGTCGTATCGAACAGATCCGCCCAGGTCTTCGGGCAGGTCGCAACCGCATCGGCATTGCAGCCGATCACGAAGGAATAATAGAAGCTGCCGACCGAATAGTCGGTCACAAAGCGCGGGTCGAGCTTGGACTTGTCGATGACGCCGAAGTCGAGCTTTTCGAGCAAGCCTTTCGGACCGGCCTGCGCAGCGTAGTCACCTTCGACGTCGACCACGTCCCAGGTGACGCTGTTGGCCTCGACCATGGCCTTGATCTTGCCGTAGTCGGTCGGGCCGTCCTGCACGACATTGACCCCGGCCTTGGCCGTGAACTTGTCCGCCCATGCCGCCTTCTGGGCATCCTGGGTGGTTCCACCCCAGCTCGAGAAGACCAGGTCCGCTGCGGCTGCAGGCGAAGCCATGATCAGCAATACCGCACAGGCGGCGACTATCGACGTCGATTTCATGTTCCCACGCTCCGGTTGTCAGGGCTCTTGTCTGGATGCGCCATGGTGACCGGCCACCTTCGAAGGGGAGAAGGCAGCCGGTTTCATGATCTTGTTTTCGGCGATTTCAATGAGGTCGCGGATTTTTGGCAGGAAGGCCTGCCAGCGCGGATCGGCGGCGAGCGAGGCCCGGCGCCGTTCCCGGTCATCGAGGCTCGTATAGGCCCAGATATGCATGATTTCGTTGATCGGCCCGATCTCGGAGAAGAAATAGCCGACCAGATGCCCCAGATGCTCCTTCTGGATCGCGATGCCTTCCTCCTCGACGACCTTGAGGTAAACGGGCACGGCACCGTTCCTGAGCCTGTATGTGCGCACCTCGTAGTACATGGTGTCACCGCATCACGAAGGGATCGGGGATGGGATCGTCGGAGGTTCGGAGCCAGACCGTCTTTGTCCGGGTATAGTCCAGCGCCGCGGCCAGGCCGCCTTCGCGGCCATGCCCGGAAAGCCCGAAGCCACCGAAAGGCGCGATCGGCGAGACGGCGCGGTAGGTGTTGACCCAGACGACGCCGGCCCGAATACCCTTCATCAGCCGATGGGCCCGGGTGAGGTTCTGGGTGAACACGCCGGACGCGAGCCCATAGGCGGTGTCATTGGCGAGACGCAGGGCTTCCGCTTCGGTCTCGAAGGAGACGATGGAAAGAACCGGCCCGAAGAATTCTTCCGCCAGCGACGGCGAATCCACGCCGTCACAATCAAGAATGGTGGGAGGATAATAGAAGCCCTCCCCTTCGGGCACCCGGCCGCCGGTAACGATCCTGGCACCCATCGCGGACGAGCGCTCGACCAGCGCGTCGATATGCTGGCGCTGGCGCGCCGTGGCGAGGGGCCCGACCTCGGTTGCCATGTCGAGCGGGCTGCCGATGCGCACGGCTTCCGCCTTGCGCTTGAGGATGGCGATGAACCGGTCCTTGATGCTTCGTTCCACGATCAGGCGCGAGCCGGCGACGCAGGACTGGCCGGTTGCGGCAAAGATCCCCGAGACCTGGGCATTGGCCGCGCTTTCGAGATCGGCATCGGCGAACACGATGAAAGGAGATTTCCCTCCCAGTTCCAGCGAGGTGGAGGCCAGGTTCTCGGCGGAGTTGCGCACGACATGGCGCGCGGTTTCCGGCCCTCCGGTAAAGGCCACATGGGCGATCTTGGGGTGCCGCCCGAGCGTCGCGCCGCAGGAAGGGCCAAAACCGGTGATGATGTTGACGACCCCCGGTGGGAAGCCGGCGTCATGCACCAGCCGGGCGAATTCCAGAAGCGGCGCCGGCCCGTCCTCGGAGGCCTTCAGCACCAGGGTGCAGCCGGCGGCGAGCGCCGGGCCGACCTTGACGGCAGACAGGAAGAGCTGGCTGTTCCAGGGCACGACCATGGCGACCACGCCGATCGGTTCACGACGCAGCCAGACCTCCATGTCCGGCTTGTCGATCGGCAGATAGGCACCCTCTATCTTGTCGGCGATGCCGGCATAATAGCGGTAATACTCCGCGACATAGGCGATCTGGGCGGAGGTCTCGCGGATGATCTTGCCGGTGTCGCGGGTCTCGAGTTCGGCCAGCCTGGGCGCGTTGGCGGCGACGAGATCGGCCAGCTTGTAAAGCAGCTTTCCACGCTGGGTAGCCGTCATCCCTGGCCAGGGGCCTTCGTAAAGCGCCCTGTGCGCGCTCTCGACCGCCCGGTCGACGTCGGCCTCGCGCGCTTCGGGCATATACGCCCACGCGGTGCCAGTTGCCGGGTCGATACTTTCGAAGGAAGCCTCGCCATCGCAAAAGGCCCCGTCGATGTAGAGCTGGAAACGCTGCATCGCCTCAATCCTTGAAGGCAGGCATGACGTCGGCGATGAAACGTTCGAGCGAAGCCTTCTTGCGCTCGAAACTCACGCCGGTATCGATCCAGAACGAATATTCGTCATAGCCCAGCGCCTCGTAGTGCTTGAGGCGGGCGATGATTTCGTCGACCGTGCCGAGCGCCAGATTGGCGCGCATGACTTCGGGCGAGAGCGTGGCGTTCGCCGCGATCTCCTCCTCGCTCAGCCGCTGGATCAGCCCCTGATGGATCGGCCGCTCATTCTTGAACCAGGCGAAGAAGTAGTTGTAGTAGACGCTCAGTTCCCGGGTCGCCTGCACCACATCGGCCGCGTCCGCGCCGACATAGGTGTGCAGTAGGAGCATGATCTTCGGCCTGGGGACCTCGGGCGCCTTGGCACGGGCCGCCTCGAAGCGTTCCATCAGGCTTTCGATCTCCCGATCGCCGTTCCAGAGCGGGGTGACCTGCACATTGCAACCATTGACGACTGCAAACTCATGGCTGTTGGGGTCACGGGCGGCGACCCAGACCGGTACCGGATCCTGCAATGGTTTGGGCGCGGAGGTGGTGGCCGGGAATTTCCAGAACTCGCCCTCATGGGCATAATCCCCAGCCCAGATACCTCTGACGGCGGGAATGAGTTCGCGCATGCGCTGGCCGGCCTGCCAGGCATCGAGACCGGGCAGCAGGCGTTCATATTCAAAGGAGTAGGCGCCGCGTGCGATGCCGAGGTCCAGACGCCCATCGCTGATCAGGTCCGCCATCGCGGCCTCGCCGGCCAGCTTGATCGGATGCCAGAACGGCGCGATCACCGTGCCGGTGCCGAGGCGGACATGGCTGGTGCGCCGTGCCAGATCGGCAATGGTGACGAAGGGGTTGGGCGCAATGGTGAAATCCATGCCGTGATGCTCGCCGGTCCAGATGGCGTGCATGCCTCCCTTGTCGGCGATTTCGCACAATGCCACGAACTCGTCATAGAGCTGCTTGTGGGTCTGGCCGGCATCCAGACGCTCCATATGGACGAACAGCGAGAACTTCATGGGCGGGCCCCCTTCATGGGAATGGAATGCACCTTGCCGGCCGTCTCGTTCCCGAAATAAACGCCGAAATTGCCGATGGAGCTTTCCAGGGCAAAGCGCGAGAGGATGTCAAAAGTGGCCTGGTCCTTGACCTCGCCTGCCCCGATCGCGTCCGGGCGGACGAACCGTCCTGTCCGTGGCTCGCCCTCGCCAGCAAAGGCACGGTAGACGATGTGCTGGCAGCCCGACGTCTTGTCCTCATAGACCGAATAGAGGAAGCCGATCGTAACGGGCAGCCCCGTCAGGTTCCCGAGATGGTTCGCCAAGACCTCGGTGGGATTGCCATCGCCGCCCAGGCAGGCCGGCAAGATCATCGGCCGGTCGCCGAGCAGCAGCACCTCACCCTCGCGCTCGAGAACGGCGGCGAATTCGATCTTGCCCTCGGCCGCAGCCGATACCGCCCTGGCGGACAGGTTGGGCGTGAAGTAGCCGCCGCGCGCATAGCCCAGGCCGTTCAGGCCGGAATTATCGAAAGCAAGGATTCGCCCGACGAGGATGACATGGTCTCCGGCCCCGACCACCTCGTGCATCGCGCACTCGAACCAGGCCGATACCCCGGACAGGATAGGACAACCATTTTCGCCAACCCGCCAGTCCACTGTCGCAAAGCGATCATCGACCGGTCGTGCGAAGGTGTTGGACACATCCTTTTGCACCTCGGACAGAATATTGATGGCAAAGGAGGCCGCCCGCGTCATCGCCTCGTAATTGCGCGAACTCCTCGCGAGGCAGACGAGCAAAAGGGGCGGGTCGAGCGAAACGGACGTGAAGGAATTGGCCGTGAAGCCAATGGGTTTTGCGCCAGCGTCGTGCGTCGTCACCACGGTCACGCCGGTGGCGAAAGCGCCGAAGGCATCCCGCAGTGCCTTGGGATCGAAGTTTTGCGCGTTCATGCCGGCCTCTCCTCTGCCACCAGCCATTCCGCCAGGAAGGCATTGACCGCATCGGGCGCCGTCAGATTAACCATGTGGCGATGCCCCTCGATGATACGGGCCCATCCCTTCGGGGCGGCGGCAGCCATCGCCCTTGCCATCTCCGGCGTGGAATTGGGATCGCCCGAGGCGGTGAGGAAAAGCGCGGGGCAGGCCACCGAGGGCCAGCAATCGGCATATGCTTCATCTCCGCCGGCAAAGGCGGTGTAGGCGGCCGCATATCCTTCCGGATCGACCTGTTCGAGCCAGGTTCGGGTCAGGTCGCGTGCTTGGCGATTGTTAGGTTCGTCATCGAACCATCGCGCCAGCGGGCCTTCCTTGTCGATGCCTGCCGCACGGATGGCCTCGGCCCGGGCCAGCACGGCCGCCTTCGCCTGAGGATCACGCCGATAGACACCGTTCAGGCAAGCGACACGGGCGATAAGCCTGGGAAAGTTGGCAACGGCGCCCCCCGAAATCATCGCACCCATGGAATGGCCGGCGAGGCTGGCGCGATTGAGGTTCAGATCGTCGAGAAATCGGCCAAGCCAGGCGACAAAATCCGGGATGGCGCTCCCCGCTGGCAGCCTTTCGCTCTCGCCATGCCCGGGCATGTCCACGGCGATGACACGGTGCGTTTTCGAGAATTGCTCGATCTGGGGGGCCCAGGCTTCAAGACGCATGCCGACGCCATGGATGAGGACCAGCACGTCGCCCTTGCCCGCTTCGAAATAGGCGGCGCCCCTCGAACTCTTCTTGCGCGGGAGTGTCTCGCCCTGCGCCCGACCGATATCGGCGGATGTCGTCGCGGACTCAGTCTGCATGACGGCCCCCGCTCGTTCAGACGCCGGCCGGATTGGCGATATCCTGTCCAAGATCCTTCAGATCCTGGTAGCGATCACCGATACGGTGATGGGGGCGCCCGCCAACGGAGGCGCCCAATGCCACGACGATCTCGTCAGCGGCAGGAGCATCCGCGATAGCGGTTTGAATGGTCAGGTAGTGGGAACGTCGCCCCTCATCATTCTTGTCCATCAGCGGGATCATGATGGGAGCATTGGCCGGGCCGCGTGTGTTGCAGAAGGCGAGATAGGATTTGGCACCAACTGCCTGACGATAATGATTGCCGAAGCGCAGCGTATGGATCAGGGCGGAGGCATGCTCAATCTCGCCGTCCAGTCCGACCACGGCGGACTTGCCGTAGCCTTCCACCGCCTCGCCAGAGCCGACCGCGTCAAGGATCATCTTGGTCAGCAATTCACCCAGGACGGGTGCGGCGGCATGGATCTCGGGCTTCAAATCATCGACGAAGCCTCTGCCCGCCCAGGGGTTCTTCACCACGGCCATGGCCGCGAAAAGCTTCAAGGGCGTGGAGGCAGCCCTGCCCCCCTCGATCAGCGTTGTTTCGACATGGAGCAATGTCTTGCGGACCTGAGCAGTCATGGCATGTCCTCACATAATCATGCTATCTTATGGTATACCATATTATCACGTGTCAATGCCTTGCCGGGATGATTTTTTGCGGCTACACCAAGACATGAGCAAGAACGCTGACAATCTCGCCGCCCTCAGAATCGAGAATCCGCCTGCGACATTGCGAGAGATCGCCCTCGACAGGATGCGGCGGGCGATCATCAATGGCCTCTTCGAGCCTGAGGAGCGGCTCGTCGAACGCACGCTGTGCGACCAGCTCGGCGTTTCCCGATCCGTCATTCGCGAGGTCATTCGCCATCTGGAAGCAGAGGGGCTGGTGACGATGCTCCTCAACAAGGGGCCGATCGTGGCACGGCTCGATTGGGACGATGCTCGCCAGATTTATGC
This sequence comes from Labrys sp. HAY1-8F, assembly GCF_056754975.1. Lineage (NCBI taxonomy): Bacteria > Pseudomonadati > Pseudomonadota > Alphaproteobacteria > Hyphomicrobiales > Xanthobacteraceae > Labrys > Labrys sp. HAY1-8F. The sequence goes on from NZ_JBPGWZ010000001.1 coordinate 1,167,704, forward strand.
CATTCGCGCTGCAGTTGAATCGACGGCCGTTGCCGACTGCGCCCGCCTCGCCGATGCGAACGTGAAGAGGCGGCTAAGGAAGGCACTGGACAATCTCGATCGCACGTCGCGGCAGCGTTCCCCGGCCGCCATCATCGACGCGACGACCGAGTTCTACAAGATCATCTTCGAAGCCGGTGGCCACAAGATCGCCTGGGATATCGTCAGCCGTCTGAACAGCCGCATCTCGAGGTTGCGCGTGATGACGCTTTCGACCGCCAATCGCATGGTCACCGGCCCGGCGCAGATACGCGAGATCTTCGACGCCATCGAGAAGAACGATCCGGACGCCGGAGCCGCGGCCTGTCGACGGCACATTTCGGCCGCTGCGACGATTGCCGAGGTGGTTTTGGGAGATATGCGGCCGAAAGCCTAGTGCTCTGAAGCGGATTACGAAGATGCGCTCGCCGAAGTCGAACGGCTTAGGGGAGCCGAAACCGGCACGCCCGAGGGTGGTCGCCTCGATGTCCTCGCGACTTTGATCGATGTCCATGAGGCCAAGTATCATCCGATAGACCCGCCGGATGCGATGGAGGCAATCCGCTTCAACATGGAGCAAAGGGTCTCACCCGGAAGGGTCTTGAGCCAATGATCGGGCCGCTCAACCAGGTTGCGGATATCCTGAGCCGCCAGCGCAGCCTTGCGATCGAGATGATCCGGCTGGGCCGGTTCGACAAAGCCGCGTAAGAGGAAATGGCTCTGTTGCAAACTGGAAGCAGAGACGTGGGATTCCAGTTCGTTAACCCCGTATCACGCAGCGAGGATCTCGAATTGTTCGGCGAGCGATGGAGCTGGATTATAGGCGTATCTTGCCTGTCGTTTTCGCATCATGTGGATCATCTCAATCCATCCAGGATGTCCGAGGCGTAAGTCGTTGATTTGAAGTCAAGCATGGAATGTACATGGCGTTTGATAGCGCAGGTTGGCTTGGGGGCAGACGAGGCTCACATGGATTACGGCGGGCTATGGCTGGATTGCCTTGGTCGTACCGATCGGCGTGGCGGCACCGGCCTATTTTTCCGGAACTCTCTCGTTCGGCGGCCTGATGGTTACAGTCGGTGCATTCAATCAGGTCCAATCCTCGCTACGCTGGTTTATTGATAATTTCAGTGTGATCGCAGATTGGCGAGCCACGTTGCTACGGGTTTCGAGTTTTCGACGGGCAGCGGCAGAAGATGACGAGGCAGGCGAGGAGAGCGATCGAATCGTCTTGGCGGAAGGAGATTCCGGACACTACCGCCTGGATCGTCTCGCCGTGTTCTTTCCAGGTGGAAGCACGCGACTGCGGGAGGAAAGCGCCAACCTCGAGGCCTGCGAGAGGGTGGCAATTCTCGGAGAGCGACGCAGTGGCAAGACATCGCTTTTTCGGGCCTTGGCCGGGCTTTGGCGGTGGGGATCGGGTACGGTAACCCGCCCGCGTGGAGAGGCGATCATGTATATGCCACGCACCCCTTATCTGCCGCCGGGCAGTTTACGAGAGGTTCTCGCCTACCCCGACCCCATACACCTCTTTGAGACCAGCGCTTACGAGACAGCTCTCAAGGAAGTTGGCTTGGCATCTCTCTTCCCCGCCCTCGATACATCAAAACGTTGGGATCGCGATCTGAATGAAGACGAGCAGCAAGCGGTCGCGTTCGCCCGCCTTGTGCTGCACAGGCCAGCCTGGATCATCATGGACGAAGTGCTGGATTCGGTAACGGGAGAGGCACATCGACGCTTCCTCCAGATCCTCAATGAGGATCTAAGACATAGCGGCGTCCTCCACATCGGCCGCAGTGAAGGGCACGATCATGTCTTCGGGAAGATCCTCCACCTCATTCTTGCAAGGACACCCGTCGAACCGACGGAGAAGGTGCACACCGCACCTGCATGATTGGCCGAGCACGAACACGTATAGCTCCCGCGAGCAGGCCCCCTATTTTTCTCCCATGAACCTTCAAACATCTGCAGTACCGCACTTGAACCCCGTTCCTTTGCGATAGATCAACGTCATCATCCCTGCTCCAATCAAAATAAGAAGACCATCGTGTCCGGGCCGGGCCGCTATAGCGGGCATCAAGAGTATTTTAGTCGGCTGAACAGGATGTCCATAGTCACTCAAGGCTGTCGTCCATGACGTTGCCATCCTCAAGACAGGCAGAACCCCAGCAAAGGAGAGGCCATTATGATCGAAGCCATCGTGGACCAATTTACGGCCGACCTGAGGACGTTGGCCTGGTTGATAACGCTTCTCGTCGCAGGCAGTCTGACTACCCTTGTCGTCTACAGGATCCTGCGCCGGCGCTGAGCCCTTTTCTCCCTGGACGGTAACCAGTCATGCCATATCCCACGACTGAAGATCTACCGCCCCTGTTGCGTGCGAGGTTGCCCTATCATACGCAGGAAATCTACCGGGCAGCGTTCAATCACGCATGGGAAAGCTATAGCCGGTGCACGCGAGACCGGCGCGAAGGGATGGCCCGCCGGGTCGCCTGGGCCACCGTCAAAACCAGATATTACAAGGATGGCGATTACTGGATCGAGCACGCATGACCGTCCTCTTCTTTCGAGCGCCTATTTCATGATTGCTCGTACCAAGGCACAGGACAGCATCATGGAAATCGAGACCTGAAAATCTCCCTCCGATTGCCTTCCAAATCAATTGCCAGTTCTGGTACCGAAACGATCATGCAGCAGCATCCCCAACGTCATTGCTGCCACAAATGGGAAGACTGGCGCCCGCCCCGTCGACAGTGCGGCTACCGCAGGTCCAGGACAAAATCCAGCAACGCCCCATCCCACGCCGAAGATCGCCGCCCCGAGAAGCAGCGGCCTATCGATCTTCGTATTTGTAGGAAGGTGGAAGCGATCATCCAGACATGGGCGGGATAAATGGCGTTGAAGGAAGACACCAGGAATCGCAACCATCGCCGCACCGGCGAGGACGAAAACCAGGCTCGGATCCCAATGACCGCTGGCAATATTCAAAAACCCAAGCACGCGGGCAGCATCGATCATTCCCGATATCGAAAGGCCCAAACCAAAAAGGGTGCCGGCCAGAAGCGAGATCGCCAGTCTAGGAATAGCCTGCGCCTTCATCGCACCAGCTCCGTCAGGGACGCGGTCAATATACCGGCCGTCAGGAGTATGACCGTCGCGGCAAGCGATCGGCGTGAAAAGCGAGCAAGGCCGATAATGCCATGACCGGAAGTACACCCCGATCCCATGCGCGTACCAAAACCGACCAGAAGGCCTGCAAGCATGACCCATGGCCATGATGCAGAAATCGTCATGGCCGGAAGGGAACCGTTCAAGCCTGCGAAGACGAGCGGGCCGAGAACCAGCCCCAGGACAAAGGCGCCGTTGTCAAGAACCCGCTGTCCAGCCAGAAGGCGGCCAACAATCCCACTGATGCCGGCGACCCTCCCATTGGCAATGAGCAGGAGCACGGCTGAAACACCGATCAACAGCCCACCAAACAACGCGTTCCAATAGGCAGTCATGACGTCCTTCCCGGTTGGTCCGGCCGTAAAGCGCCCCGCGAATGCAGGTTCATTCCATTCTCTTTCAAAGCTTCCATGCCGGTATGGAGCGAGCTCGCGCAGATGTGCAATGTGGCTGGCGCAAATGCAAGGCGAGGCGGGGAGACTTGGTCAATGAGCCATGAGGACGGGCAAGTCTGCCTTGTCGAGAACATGCTGGGTCAACCCGCCGAGGAAAGCCTGCCGCAAGCGGCTGTGAGTATAGGCTCCCATCACCAGAAGCGTCGCCGCGGCGTGATGGCAGGCTGCCAGGATCCTCTCGCCATCGCTTCCGGTAAAATCAGGCACCAGCGCCGCATTCTCCACGACCACGCCATGCCAGTGCAAATAATCCCCGAGATCCGCGATCCCGGCCTGCCGATCCTGTTCGGAGGGGATGGTAATGATCGAGATTTGCTCCGCCTCATGCAGCAACGAAATGGACTGGCCGACAACACGAGCGCCTTCCAGACTGCCATTCCAGGCGATGACGACATGCCGGAGAAGGTTGTCCGGCAATCGTTCCCCCAGCATCAACGCCGGCCGCCCCGATGAGAACACCGCCGCATCAAAAGCCGCGGCTTCGAAGGGACCTGCCTTGGCGGGATTGTCGACGATGATGAGATCACTGACTCGGCCGTTTAGCGCCACCAGCGTTTCAACATCGCCCCCTTTCTCATTCCAGGAGGCGAAGGTGGCATCCAGCCTTTGATTGGGCTGCATCGCAACCCGAGCACCGGCGCACCAGCGCTCGAAAGCCTGTTGTCCCGTTGTAGCGAGGGCCTTGGCTTCACAGGAGTCGTTGCATTGCGGCAGGATGCCGGCCGCACCGACCGGAAGGATCGAGGGCACCGCGATCTGCAGGTCGGGCCTGACATAGAGTGCATTGATATGGGCATGGGTGCGCTTGGCCAGCCCCAATGCAGCCTCGAGGCGGCGCTCGGGCCTCACGCCTGGGCCGGTTGGAACCAAAATGCAGCGAAGAGGCACGGCAAATCTCCTTGGGTGATCATCTTCTTCTAAGATCCGGATGGGATGCAGCATTGAGCTGAATCAAATTCCGCCACGCCCGCGGCTAAAACAGTGCGCGTTGCGGTGCGAATGCTCACCCTTGATCCGCATCAAGGTCGACCATCACCTCGTTGGCATAAGGTTCGGGCCTCTACTCGCCGATGCACCGGAACCTATGCGCAGCAGCCATGAACGAACTGACTTTCCCCCACACGCTTGTCAATCGCCCCTTCGACGAGTTGGCGATCGGAGATGCCGCAAGCCTGAAATGGACACTCCGCGATGACGACATCATGCTCTTCGCCGCGGCATCTGGCGACCTCGACCCAATGCATCCCGAGCCTACATATGCGGCCCGCTGCGTCTTCGGCCATGTCGGCACGCATGGCATGTGGACGACGGGATTGATCTCCACGCTCCTGGGCACGCAATTGCCAGGCCCGGGAACGATCTATCTCAGCCAGCAAACCGAGTTCCGTCACCCCGTCTCGGTTGGTGACACGGTAACGGCGACCGTGACGGTGCGTGACAAGAACCCCGAAAACTGCGCCGTCAGGCTGGCGACACGCTGCGTCGATCAAGTCGGGCGAGAGGTGCTCACCGGCGTGGCAACCGTCATCGCGCCGAGGGAAAAGCTCACGCTTGCCCCGACGGTGCTGCCATCCATACCGATCCAGCGTCAGCATCGCTTTGACCCCTTTCTGCGTAAAGCGCGCGCCTTGCCACCTCTCGTAACGGCCGTGGTCCATCCGTGCCAACCAGAAGCCATCCAGGCCGCGCTCGAGGCGCGCAATGAAGGATTGATCGATCCCATCCTGGTTGGACCCGAATCCAAGATCAGGGCTCTTGCCGACCTGGCTGGTTTGAGTGTGGACGGTGTGCGGATCGAGGCGACCGAACACAGCCATGCTGCCGCCGAACGGGCCGTCGCTCTGGCGGCCAGCGGCGAGGCGGCCGCCCTGATGAAGGGCAGCCTCCATACCGACGAGCTCCTCGGCGCAGTGGTTTCCCAACACTCCGGCCTGCGCACACAAAGGCGGATCAGCCATGCCTATGTCCTGGACGTGCCAGCCTATCCGAAGCCAATCGTCGTCACCGACGCGGCGATCAACATCGCTCCTAGCCTCGAGCACAAGCGTGACATCTGCCAGAATGCCATCGACCTGCTGCACACGCTCGGCATTGCCGAACCCAAGGTCGCGATTCTCGCCGCCGTCGAGACGGTGAATTCCGCCATGCCCGCGACGCTGGATGCGGCAGCACTGAGTGTCATGGCCATACGAGGCCAGATCACGGGGGCCAAACTCGATGGCCCGCTTGCCTTTGACAATGCCGTCGATCTGGTTGCTGCCCACATGAAGGGCATCGTCTCGCCGGTCGCCGGCCAGGCGGATATTTTGGTTGCTCCGGATCTCGAGGCCGGGAACATGCTGGCCAAGCAACTCATTTACCTGGGAGGAGCGGACGCAGCGGGCCTCGTTCTCGGTGCACGGGTTCCCATCATCCTCACCAGCAGATCGGACTCGCTAGGGGTCCGCCTTGCTTCGATCGCATTCGCCAAGCTTGTGGCCAAAGGAAGGTCTTCTCGATGACCGGCATTATCCTCACTTGCAATCCCGGTTCGTCCACGATCAAGCTCGGCCTGTTCATGCGCAAGGGCAACGCTGCCGAACGGCTCGGCATGGGCGTCATCGATCTTCGACGCAAGCCTCTCGGTCTCCATATCGTCGAAGGCCCCCAGGCCGTGGACATCCCCCTGAAAGCTAGGGACAGCGATGATTTTCACGACGTCATCGATGAGGCATTCGATGCGTTGGCCAAGCATTTTTCCCTTTCGGGTCTGACAGCCGTCGGTCATCGGGTCGTCCATGGCGGCGATACCTTCGCAGGGCCGACATTTGTCGACGATGTCACGTTGAACGCCGTCGAGGGATTGGTACCCCTGGCGCCTCTACATCAGCCCCAAAGTGTACGGCTGATCCGGGCCATCCGGCATCTGCGCCCCAATCTGCCGCAGATGGCTTCCTTCGACACGGCTTTCCATCACACGCAGGCCGACATCGTTCGACGTTTCGCGTTGCCGCGTGGTCTCTTCGACCAGGGGATCAAGCGCTATGGTTTCCACGGGCTGTCTTACAAGTTTATAGCCGGCAAATTGAAAGAGATTGCTCCGCGCCTGGCCGCGGGCCGCGTGGTGGTCGCTCATCTGGGAAGTGGTGCAAGCCTGTGTGCGCTCGCCAATGGCATCAGCCGCGACACTTCGATGGGTTTCTCTACCTTGGATGGCATTCCCATGGCCACCCGATGCGGAGCCCTGGATGCTGGCGTTCCCCTGCACCTGCTGAAGCAAGGTGGTTACTCGCTGGAGGCCCTGGAGGACTTGCTCTACCACCGTTCCGGCCTGCTTGGGCTTTCGGGCTTGAGCGCTGACACGCGTGACCTCCTCGCCAGCGACGCGGTCGAGGCAGCCGAGGCCATCGATCATTTCTGCTTACGCATCGCCCGGGAGATCTGTGCGCTGGCGACCACTGTCAGCGGGCTGGACGCCCTGGTCTTTACGGCCGGTATCGGCGAGAACCAGCCTCTGATCCGCGAGAAGGTGTGTGCCCACCTGGCCTGGCTCGGCCTCGATCTCGACCGACAGGCCAACGACCGGAACGCAAGGCGGATCAGCGCCGACACCAGCGAAATATGCGCCCTGGTCGTCGCGACCAGTGAGGAACAGGTCATCGCCGACGAGGTGCTGAGCCTTCTTGTCCAAGCAGAGCGGGCAGACGCTCCCGATCTTGCGACGGGGGAAACCGCAACCGCACTCGCCGATGGGCGCACCTATCCCTGATGGAGCGGCACCATGGCATCGACGGCATCACCCGAGCCGACGCGCGTTGACGCCACAGACGATGCCGCGTTCTGGACGCGCTCGCTGGAAGACTGCATCAGGACGTTGGACTGCGGCAGGAATGGTCTGACTTCGCAGGAGGCAGAAGCAAGGCTAGCGAGGTTCGGGCCCAACTCCGACAAGAAGGGCAAGCGGGAAACGGCGCTGCACGCAATCCTGCGCCGGCTACTGGAGCCTCTTTCGCTTATCCTTTTTGGTGCCGGGCTTGTCTCCATCGCGACTGGTGACGCTGTTGGCGGGGCAATTATCGTCACAATCCTGGTGATCTCCATCGGTTTGGATACTTTCCAGGAAGGACACGCAGCGGGGGCAGCCGATGATGAGGTATCTCACGGCGTGACCCTTGCTAAGCATAGGTCGCCCGGAGCGAGTTTGCGAGCATATGGCAAGCATTTGATCTGCATCAACCGCACCTCGCCCAAGTGAAGGTAACGAGAATGTATAGGCGCCCTCCGGCGCACAATTCATTCAGGAGCACCTTCCTTGCGCCAGCCCCTTCGCCTTTGTGTTCTCGCGGCTATTGTGGCCGCCGGATGTGCGACAAGCGGCATATCTTTGGCCGCGGACCAGAACATCGGCTTCGGTGAGCGTCTGCGCAGCATATGGAACAGGAATGGCAAGGCTGCCTTACCTGCCGATATTGCCTCCTCGAACGGACGCATCGAGGCCGAACATGTGTTGATCGCGGCGAAACTCGCGGGACGCGTAGCACAGGTCCTCGCCGAGGAAGGACGAACCGTCGAGGCAGGTTCCGTCGTCGCCCGCATGGATGTCTCCGACCTGCAGGCTCAGTTCGCCGGCACGCAGGCACAGGTCCGGCGCGCCGAAAAAACCATTGCGGAAGCCGAGGCGGCATTGGCACAGCGCGAAAGCGAACTCGTTCTCGCTCATCAGGAACTCGACCGCGCCTCCACCCTTGCCACGCGCGGCTACGGCACCACGCAGCAATTGGACCTGAGGCGCAGCCAGCTCAATGTTGCGGAGGCGGCAAAGAAAGCCGCCATCGCCAATCTCGACGAGGCCAATGCGGCGGCCGACGCCGCTCGGGCCGAGGTCGCCCGCGTCAGCTCACTCGTCGACGACGCCGTTCTGACAGCGCCGCGACGTGGCCGGGTCGAATACAAGTTGGTCCAGTCGGGCGAGGTCGTCGCAGCAGGCGCTCCGATCGTTACGCTCCTCGATTTGTCCGATGTCTATATGACCATCTTCCTGCCGTCGCGGGCTGCGGGACGCCTCGCCCTGGGCGACGAGGCCCGCATCATCCTCGACGCTGCACCCGATTACGTGGTCCCGGCCACCGTCAGTTTCGTTGCCACCGATGCTCAATTCACCCCCAAGGCGGTGGAGACGGCGGACGAGCGAGAAAAACTGATGTTCCGCGTCAAGCTGAAGATCGCACCGGCACTTTTGAAGCAGTACGAGGCCCAGGTTAAGACTGGTGTGCGTGGCGTCGCCTATGTGCGGACCAGGCAGACGGCGGCCTGGCCCGATTGGCTCGTGGCGAAGCTGCCGCAATGACCGAACCTGTCATCGAGTTGCGGGATGTCGTCCATCGCTATGGGCGCCATGAGGCTCTGAACAATGTTTCTCTGGCCATACCGGCTGGCTGCATGGCCGGCCTGATCGGCCCGGACGGTGTCGGCAAATCGACCCTGCTCGGCCTTGTTGCAGGGGTCACACGGATCCAGCAAGGCGAGATCCAGGTTCTGGGCGGCGACGTCCGTTCCACCGAGCAATTGCGCCTCAACCGCTCGCGCATTGCCTATATGCCGCAAGGGCTGGGCCGCAATCTCTACCCCACCTTGAGCGTGGCCGAGAACCTCGATTTCTTCGGCCGACTGTTCGGTCAGGACGCAGACGAACGTGGCGCGCGTATCGCTCGCTTGCTGGAAGTGACGGGCCTGTCGGCATTTCGCGATCGACCGGCAGCCAAATTGTCCGGTGGCATGAAGCAGAAACTTGGCATTTGCTCGGCCCTGATCCACGATCCCGAGTTGATCATTCTGGACGAGCCGACGACCGGGATCGATCCATTGTCGCGGCGCCAGTTCTGGAGCCTGATCGGGCACCTTCGGGAGGACACCCCCCGACTGAGCATCCTGGTTGCAACCGCCTATATGGAGGAGGCCGAGCATTTCGACTGGCTGGCTGCCCTCGATGCAGGACGCGTCATCGCGCAAGGCTCGCCAAACGACATCAAGCGGCAGGCCAATGCATCCAGCCTGGAGGCCGCTTTCGTTGCCTTGTTGCCCGGCGCCGGCGGCAGGGTCGAGCTGACGATTCCCCCGCGCCCCGCGGTCCCGGAAGGCAGTCCGGCGGCAATCGAGGCTTCGGGCCTTACCCGCCGTTTCGGTGATTTCACGGCCGTCGACCATGTCAGCTTCCGCATTGAAAAGGGCGAGATCTTCGGATTCCTCGGCTCCAATGGCTGCGGCAAGAGCACCACGATGAAGATGCTCACCGGGCTTCTGCCAGCGAGCGAGGGCGACGCACGACTATTCGGCCATCCATTGAATGCAGGCGACATGCAGACAAGGCGCCGCGTCGGCTACATGTCACAGGCCTTCTCGCTCTATGGAGAACTGACGGTTCGCCAAAACCTTGTCTTGCACGCCCAGCTCTTCGGCTTGGCGCGGGCTGAAATCGAACCGCGCGTGGCTGAAATGCTCGCTCGTTTCGATCTCCAATCGGTCGCCGACACCGGCCCGGAAAGCCTGCCTCTCGGAGTCCGCCAACGTTTGCAGCTCGCTGTGGCGGTGATCCATCGTCCCGAAATCCTGATCCTGGACGAACCCACCTCGGGCGTGGATCCAATGGCACGTGACGGATTCTGGCGCTTCTTGCTCTCGCTCTCGCGTGAAGAAGGCGTCACCATCTTCCTTTCCACGCATTTCATGAACGAGGCCGAGCGCTGCGACCGCATCTCCTTCATGCATCAAGGTAAAGTGCTTGCAATCGGAACACCGTCGGAATTGAAGGCACAGAGAGGCAAGTCGAACCTGGAGGACGCCTTCGTCGAAGTACTCGAGCAAGCCGGCATGGCAAGCTCGATCGGCAAGAGCCAGGCCATGGCTCCAGCGAAGGCGCCATCCGCCAGGGCAAGGCGTCTGGATGGGCGCAGGCTATGGGCCTACGCTCGTCGTGAAACACTGGAAATCTTGCGTGATCCACTGCGTCTCGCCTTTGCCCTGGTGGGGCCGGTCCTGCTTCTGCTCACCTTCGGATATGGCATCTCCTTCGACGTTGAGAAAATTCCCTATGCGGCTTTCGATCAGGATCAGTCCGCGCAGAGCCGGCAATTGCTCGAGAGCTTCGAAGGATCGCGTTATTTCGCCCAGCAGCCTGCCATCCGGTCAGCCGAGGAGCTCGAGACCAGGCTGCAGAGCGGAGAGCTGAAGCTGGCCATCGAGGTTCCCTCCGGTTTCGGCAAGGACCTGGTGCGCCGGATTCCCCCACAAGTCGGCGTCTGGCTGGATGGCGCCATGCCCTTTCGTGCAGAAACCACCCGCGGCTATGTCACCGGCCTGGCAATGAGCTACCTCACCGATGCGGATACAAGGCGTAACGGACGGGCCGCGCCTGCCTATCCGATCGGGATCGAGCCGCGTTTTCGATACAATCAGGCCTTTCTGAGCGCCAATGCCATCGTTCCGAGCGTGATCGTCTTGATCCTGGTGCTCATTCCCGCGGTGATGACGGCCCTGGGCATCGTCAAGGAGAAAGAGACCGGGTCGATCGCCAATTTCCAATCGACCCCGGTGACCAAGATCGAATTCCTTCTGGGTAAGCAATTGCCCTATGTCGCGATCGCCTTCATCAGTTGCCTGACCCTGATTATTCAGGCTGTCTATCTTTTCCAGGTCCCCCTGCGCGGATCGCTCTCCACCCTGCTGGCGGCGTCTTTCGCCTATGTATTGGCCACCACCGGTTTCGGCTTGTTCGTGTCCAGTTTCGTGCGCAGCCAGGTTGCAGCCATCTTCGCCACCGCGATCATCGCGATCATTCCCGCCGTCAACTTCTCCGGGCTGCTTGTGCCTGTCTCCTCCCTCTCCGGCGCGGGCCGCCTGATGGGTCTTGCCTTCCCGGCAGCATGGTATCAGCCCGTCAGCGTCGGCGTATTCGCCAAGGGGCTGGGGTTTTGGGACCTTTGGCCCAATCTCGTCGTCCTCTTGCTGTTCGGGCTGGTCTTCATCGCAGCATCAGTGCTCACGCTACGCAAAAGGGGAACATGACATGCGCCGTCTCACTACGATATGGCGGCTCGGCGTCAAGGAACTCTTCAGTCTGAAGGCTGATCCAGTCCTGGTTGCCTTGATCCTCTATACCTTTACCTTTGCCGTCTATACGGTTGCCACCAGCGCGACATTCGAGGTCAAGAATGCCTCCGTTGCCGTGGTCGATGAAGATCGCTCCATTTTGTCCCTTCGTCTGCGCGACGCTCTGCTCAAACCCTTTTTCGAAGAGCCGGTTCTCATCGGCGCCGATGACATCGATCGTACGATGAATGCCGGACGCTTCGTGTTCGTCGTCGAAATACCCCCGAACTTCGAGCAGGACGCTCTCGCAGGACGTCATTCCTCGGTTCAGCTCAACATCGACGCGACGGCCATGTCCCAAGCAGGAAACGGCGCCTCCTACATCCAGAGCATCATCAATGAGGAGGCACGCAAGGCCCTCCCCGGCGCCGACAGCCCGGCGCCGATCGACTTGGTGATCCGAGCCAAGTTCAATCCCAATCTGCAATCGGCCTGGTTCACGGCCGTGATGCAGGTGATCAACAACGTCACGATGCTGGCGGTCATCCTCACAGGCGCCGCGCTGATCCGCGAAAGAGAGCATGGCACGATCGAACATCTGCTCGTCATGCCGGTCACTCCTTTCGAAATCATGCTCGCCAAGATCTGGGCCAACGGCCTGGTCATCGTCGTTGCGGCCAGCCTCTCGCTGCTGATCGTCGTCGAGCGCCTTCTGGGCGTTCCCGTTGCAGGTTCGCTCGTCCTGTTCGTCGGGTCGAGCATCGTCTATCTGTTCTCAGTCACCGCGCTGGGCATCCTGATCTCCACAGTCTCCACCTCGATGGCGCAATTCGGGTTGCTCGTGATGCCGATCCTCATTGTCATGAACCTTCTTTCGGGAAGCACCACGCCGATGGAAAGCATGCCCGAATGGCTTCAGACGGCCATGCAGTTCACCCCCTCGCCTCATTTCGTCAGCCTGTCCCAGGCCATCCTTTATCGCGGCGCCGACCTTTCGATCATCTGGCCGCAACTCATGGCATTGGCGGCAATCGGTGGCGTCTTCTTCCTGGTCGCCAGCATACGCTTTCGCAAAGCACTCCTGGCAGCGCAGTGAAAGACTGCAACCGGACGATCGGGCTTCGAACCGAGGCTGCAGCCGCACCGGAGGCTTGCGAGGCGCCGGCCTACCAGGGCAATTGAATGCATAAGGTCCAGTCATTCTGGACGCCACGCAACATCTCATCCTGCTTCGCAGATAGGGGACCGCAAAAGGAGAAGGCGCTTTTCTCGGCATGCGGGGCTCGTGTCCACGCCCGCGCTCAACAAGCCTCGGCGCGGCCTTTATTCCCTATCGGTTCACGACGATCGCCCCCAGCTTCTGGGCCTCGCATAAGAGGCTGTATTTGACCCTCGTCGCCTGCAGGTCCCGATACCAGGTAACCAGATCGCCCCACGGATCATTGATCCTGCTCAGCCCCGAAAGGAAGGCCACCACCGTGCCTATTTCGATTTTCCCTATGACGACGAAATAGCCGCCAAGCGCCAGGATCGTAGTCACGCCCGGCTGAGTCATCAGGTTCATCAGGAAATTCATGGAGAATTTGAGCTTGTAGATTGCCATATTCTCCAGGAATCGTGTGGATACGCCTATATTGGCGACCATCGCCATCGATCGCGCCTCCAGCACCGACAATTGCACCGCTCATTTCACGCAGCAGGCCAACCCTCATCTGCACCCGCCGATTGATAGCGTTCTGCATGAGCGGCACGAAGCCGATCTGCGGAAAGAATACGAACACGACGACGAGCGCCATCAAGGGCTGCAGATAGAGCAGATATCCGACGACGGAAATCAGGACCCAGGCTTGCAAGACCGGTTCGGAAAAGGCTTCGCCAATCGGGTCCGCCTCATCCAGAACGATCGAAAGTTGAATACCCTCTGTCCGATCCGGCATCGGCTCAATTGTGGCCGCCTGCCCGATCGTGAATACGGACCGGCGTAATGCCCGGACAGCTTTTTCGCCAACCCAGTTCCTGTAGATGTTGAGGCAGAGTTTCACCAAGCCCTCTGCCACGCTGATGCCCAAATAGAGGCCCGCAAGCAGGAGGATGGGGCGGTAGACCTCGCCGCGCAATGCATCGTTGACGATCCGTCGCTGGCGACGATCCTTCCCTTCGCCACCGCGACGATCCGGCTGCAGACATTGCGCAGGCTATCGAGGTCATGGGTCACCATGAAGATCGTCAGCTTCATGGTGTGGTGAAGAACAGAAATCAGCGTGTCGAAATCACCAGCTCCGATCGGGTCGAGACCCGAAGTGGGCTCATCCAAAAAGACAATCTCCGGGTCGAGAGCCAACGCGCGAGCCAGCGCGACGCGCTTAGCCATACCGCCGGAAAGCTGAGCGGGATATTTATCGGCCGCATCCGCTGGCAATCCCACCGTCTTCAACTTGTACATGGCGAGTTCATCCATCAGATGATCGGAAAGATCGAGAAACTCGCGCATCGGCAATTGGATGTTCTCCCTCACCGTCAGCGAAGAAAACAGGGCACCCTGCTGAGACAGGATGCTGCATCGAAGGCCCAGATCCCGTTACCCACCAGCACCCAGCGCGTCGAGATTCTGTCCCAATATCTCAACGCTGCCGGCGCGCTTGGGCACAAGCCCCAGGATACTCCGCAGCAGGACGGATTTACCCGAGCCCGATGCTCCAATCAGACCAATGATCTCACCTTCGCGAATATCGAGGTCGAGGTGATCGAGAACGACCCTATCCCCAAAACCAACGACGAGGTCGCGTATCTTGATGGCAATCTTGGTATGCGGCAGGGACTGGATCATGGTCTTTCTTCCGACGCCCACGCCATGACGGCCCTAACCTCGACGGTGCCCCGTGAAAGACGTCCGCCTGACGCACCATTTCGGAGCGCGTGCAGGTTAGGATTTTGTCTGTCGATCGGTATCGATCTTCGTCAAAAATGAAAACCCGCGCTGGCATCCGTATTCCTGGCGATTGGGCCAACCACTATTTAGTATCCAAGCGGGAAGATGCTGCAGGACTGATCCGGTGCAGTGTTAAATTGCATTCGGCTCGAACGTGTGGCTTGGCCGGACGCATCCTTCGTCAGTCCAGCTCCTAGGCCAGGCCACAATTCCTCATGGTCAGAGCTATGATGGACGCCGGTGAAGAGCAGGATTTTCCCATCGGCGCCGGCCGCCGAGCCGCTATGGCGATACCTCGGGGGCCGATCGCCTGAGAATCTGACAATATCACACATGGTCTCCCCACGACGTCGACAAGATGCCTCGACAGTGATGCCCTTGCCTTTCTAGGCCTGGAACACGAACTCGGCTTTGATCCAGCGCAAGCCTGGCAAGTTCCCAGGTGACGGCTGCCGATAGGCCGATGCCGAGAGCGCGATACTCGCCCGCCGCATGCTTCCCTTGAGCCAGATCAACGCCATGGAAGCTCGAAAAAGCAAGTCTGCCACCATTCCGATCAAGACACGCCGAGGGCGCGGTCTCCCGCAATCAGGAGGACTCCATGAAAGCCGACATTTCCTCGACCCAGCCACTGGATGTTACGGCTTCGGTTCACCCGGACAGTTACAAGAACATCACCGTTCATCTCGATGGCAGTCCCCAAGACGAGGCTCGGATTTCCCACGGCGAGATGCTGGCGGCCAGTTTTGGAAGCCATCTCACCGGCCTTTTTACCTGCCTCCTCCCCGATATTTCGATTTACACCGGTGACATGGGCACCGCGGCCAGCATGGATATGGTGGATCAAATCCAGCAACGTGCCACTGCTGCGATCGAACAATTGCAACTGCGTTTCCAGCGCCTGTCCATCACCAACGAAATTCGACGCATCGAGGATGCCGCAGGGTGGTTATCCTCCCTTGTGGCAACACAGGTCAGAACCTCCGATCTGTTCATCGGCAGTTGCCCTCGCAAAGATGAAGCGGGAACCGATTGGAGACGGATGATCGAGGCCACGCTGTTCGAAAGCGGCCGGAGCGTCTATCTGGTGCCTCCTGAACAACAGCCCAGGCAGCCGATCCAGACCGTGCTCATTGGCTGGACCGACACCAAGGAGGCCGGGAGAGCCGTGGCGGAGGCGCTGCCGCTCCTCAAGCTTGCGACCCTTGCCAAGGTTGTGACGGTCAAGGAGGACGAGCAAGCAGAGAACCTCAACGAAGACGTGGATCTGGCGGATATTGCGACCTATCTGGCTCGGCACGGCGTGGAAACGGTCGTTGAAGCCCTTCCTCTCACCCAGGACGTAACGACCACGCTCCTGCAGGAGGCGCATCGCATCTCCGCAGATCTGATCGTTGCAGGCGCCTACGGGCATTCGCGCGTGAGGGAATGGATCATGGGCGGTACGACGGTTGAGCTCATCGAGAAGACCGATGTTCCGCTCCTGATGGCCCATTGATCGAGGCTGTCGAAAACCGAAACCTCCGCGCACCACGGCGCGGTCGGGAACATATGAGCGTCTGCCTTGGGCCAAATTGATGGTGCCGTACCGAACCTCGATCCTTGTTTATCTGAAGGCGATCTCATGGCTCGCGAACTCTCCGTAAAAGAACGACACGAAGCGATTGCGAAGAATGTGTCTAACCAACCAACATCGCCCGGTCCGTCTCGGATGGCTTCGGCAGCGCTCGCCACGATTCCCGCTATTGCGCTGCTGGCAGGATTGCTCGCTATCGCACTGGGGCAATCGCAGATCGCTCGGCTTCTATGGCTTGGGGGTACGGCGCCGGTCCTCGTCGTCCTCATAGTCACGATCTTGCGTGGACTGGCGCAGGGCAAGATCGGCCTGGACATCATTGCGGCTTTGGCAATGGCGGGAGCCATCGCGGGCGATGAAGCCCTCGCCGGCGTCGTCATCGCTCTGATGTTTGCCGGAGGCCAGGCCTTGGAGCAATTCGCGCAGGGCCGAGCCAGTTCCGCGATGACGGCCCTGCTCAGTCGCGTCGCTCGTAGCGCTCAACGCTATCAAAGTGGCAAGCTCCTGACGGTGCCGATCGAGTCATTATCGCCTGGTGATCGCATCTTGGTGCGCCCCGGCGATGTCCTGCCCGCCGATGGCTTACTGATCGGGCCAGATGCAACCTTGGACGAATCGGCCCTGACCGGGGAACCCATGCCTGTCCGAAGACCTGCAGGCGATGCACTTGCGAGCGGCGTTGTAAACGCAGGGTCCGCCTTCGATATGCGGGTTTCCAGGCCGGCACGAGAAAGCACATACGCCGCGATCCTTCGCCTGGTGGAAGGCGCTCGTCAATCCAAGGCCCCAATGGCGCGCATGGCCGATCGCTACGCCATCGGCTTCCTGATGCTGACCCTGGGGATGGCCGGGATGGCCTGGTGGATCTGGGCCTCCCCGCATCGCGCGCTCGCGGTCCTTGTGGTTGCCACCCCCTGTCCCCTCATCCTCGCCGTACCTGTCGCCCTCGTCGCTGGCATGTCGCGCTGCGCCGGGCGCGGTGTGATGGTCAAGACTGCCGGCACGCTCGAGGCGTTGGCCAGGATCCGCACGGTGTTGCTCGACAAGACGGGGACGTTGACTCGCGGCTATCCGTCGATCGCCGTGCTCGAGCCCGAGCCATCTGTGAGCGCCGAGCAACTCCTGCGCGTTGCCGGTTCGGTCGGTCAGGCGTCCCATCACGTCATGTCGCAGGCCCTGGTCGAGGAAGCGCGCCGGCGCAATATCAACCTCATTCCGCCGGGTGAGGCCCATGAAAGCGCGGGAGACGGCGTGGAAGGACTTGTCGAGGGGGCGCGCATCAGGATCGGGCGTCAGGACTTCGTCTTGCCTGGCGCTGGCGCGGAAAAGGCCTCCTCGATACCACTAGGCCACGCTGCCCTCTACATCTCCTCAGATGGACGTTATGTCGGCCGTGTTCTGTTCAAAGACGAGCTACGCCCGGATGCGCATTCAACCCTCGGTGCATTCCGTACCAATGGGATCGAGCGCATCGTCCTGCTGACCGGTGACCGCATCGACATTGCTCGGCCCATAGCGCGATCGCTTGGCCTGGACCATGTCATTGCGGATGCAACGCCCGAAGACAAGGTGGCCGCCGTGAAAGCGGAAAAGTGCCTTGCGCCCACCATGATGATCGGAGATGGCATCAATGACGCACCCGCCCTCGCATTCGCTGACGTTGGCGCCGCGCTCGGGGCACGAGGTGCAGTGGCCGCTTCCCAAGCGGCCGACGTCGTGGTGCTGGTCGATAAGCTCGAACGTGTCGCAGAAGCTGTTGCCATCGCCCGCCGAACCCGTCGGATTGCCCTGCAGAGCGTACTCATCGGCATGGGCCTCTCGCTGGTCGGCATGCTGAGCGCCGCCTTGGGTTATCTGGACCCTGTGGCTGGAGCATTGCTCCAGGAGGCGATCGACCTTGCCGTCGTGCTCAACGCCTTGCGGGCTTTGGGACCGGCATTGCGATCCGCTAGCGCGCCCGTGGCCGACTTGTCTGCGGCATGAGGCGAGCCGACGATCCTTCGTCCGGGATATCGACCT
The DNA here is from genome assembly GCF_056754975.1 of Labrys sp. HAY1-8F. Classification (NCBI taxonomy): domain Bacteria; kingdom Pseudomonadati; phylum Pseudomonadota; class Alphaproteobacteria; order Hyphomicrobiales; family Xanthobacteraceae; genus Labrys; species Labrys sp. HAY1-8F. The sequence continues at coordinate 1,185,933 of NZ_JBPGWZ010000001.1, forward strand.
GAAGGCAAGATCACGCCGGCGTAAAACGGAGGTCAGGCTCAAGATGCTCAGCCAGTCGCTCGAGGAAGGAGCGCTGAGCAGGCAGTATCTTGCGATGGGCTTGCGCCATCACGAACCATTGTGCCTTATCCACCTCGGGAAACTGCACGATGCGCCGGCTACGAGGCGGCCACTCCATCTCGAACATATTGCTGCGCAGTTGGCCGGGGTCAAAATCGCCTGCCACCGCCCAGGCAGATACCTGTTTGCCGCCAGGTTGAAGGATTTCGCCCAGATCAATCGTCCCGATATCGGGACACGGCGTCCCGAGTTCTTCCTCAAACTCGCGCAAGGCGGCGCCATGAGCATCCTCGTCAGCACCATACTCTCCCTTTGGGATCGACCAGGCCTGCTCGTCTCGTTTCGCCCAGAATGGCCCTCCGGGGTGAACGAGGAGAACCTCGACGTCGAGGTTCTTCAGCCGATAAAGCAAGATCCCTGCACTCATCTTCGCCATCGGTCACAATTCCTTTGCGCAAGATCAAGGACGTCTTCCCGGGATCCGCTACTCCTTCAGAGACGATGATTTTTTCATCCCGCAGGCGGAGCGAAAACATGACGTATACCAGCATGCTGGTCCATGTGCAGGACAACAAGGAAAGCGACGAAAGGATCAAGCTCGCGGGATTGGTGGCCTCACGCTTCAACGCCAAGCTCATCGGTATCGACTGTGTGCCCGCGATCGATACCGCGGCAAGAGAGCGTGTGAAGCCGGTTTTTCTCGGCCACGATGCAGCCCATAGCCGCCCGGTCCTGCCCTGGTATGGCGACGAGGACCTGGAGCCTCGGTTCCGCAGTGCGGCGGTCTCCAATCGTGGTGACCTGGAATGGAAAACCAGCATGCAGTTTCCGGCCGATGCGCTGTACCATGAAAGCGCCAGGGCCGATCTCCTCATCGTTGGACAGCGCGGCCGCAGCCCCGTCAACCAGCCGCACTTGGCGCTGGACCCGGCAGAAGTTGTGCTGCGTTGCGGCAGGCCGGTTCTGATCGTGCCACCCAGCCTGTCACAACTGACAGCGGACCATGTCCTCGTGGCCTGGAGTAACACCCGCGAAGCCCGCAGGGCCGTGATTGACGCACTTCCGTTTCTGAAGGAAGCGTCGCGCGTCAGCATCGTCGAGATCGTCGAAGAAGGCGGCAGGGACAACGCCGCGAGGCGTGTCGATGCCGTTGCGGAGTTTCTCCGGCTGCACGACGTCGAAACCCATGCCGAGGTCCTTGAAACGATCGACGGCACGGTTTGCGAGACCCTTCTGGTCCATGCCGAGCAGCAGCATGCCGACTTGATCGTTTCCGGAGGCTACGGCCACGCACGGGCCAGGGAATGGATGTTTGGTGGCGTCACCCGCGATCTCCTGCATTATTCATCCAAATGCTGCCTGCTGAGCCATTAGCGGGCGGATCCGGCTTGCACCACTTTCGGGAAAGCAGGCCGGAGGGACGCAGCACTATCGCATGCCCATCAGGTAAATTGCGGCTCCGCCCGCTGCCATAGCAAGAAGACTGATCAATCCAAAAGGTAGAGCGCAGCGCCACCCACCGGCATAGGCAGCCATGGCCACCTTCGCCACCCCATTCACGCCAACAGCCAGGCCGATGGTCAGGGCCGCAGAGTTGGGCGCCATATCCGCAGGGCTCATCCGAGCAATCGAAATAGTGATCGCATCGACATCCACTATCCCAGATATAGCGGCGAGCACCATCACCCCCGCCCCGCCATAGGCCTGCTTCAACAGCTTACCGGCCACCAGGACGACAGCCATAAAGGCTGCCAGCTTGAGCGCCGAGCCAATCTCGAGCGGATTGGAAAGCTCGAGTTTCGGCGCCTCATGGTCAACCCTCCTGATCGCCAAGGCACAGGCACCGATCGCCTGGACCGCCGCGGCAGCCAGAACGGGAGGGGCAAGGCTCGTCAGCAGGGAGGGATTGAGCAGGGAAGCGACAAAACCGACACGAAACGCCATGATGGCGCCGGCCGACAGCATACCCGCAACCAGAATCGGCGAGGATTGCGGGTGGGTTCCGGCCATGCGGGCGAGCGCAACCGTGGTCGCCGTGGAGGATGACAGGCCCCCTGCAAGGGATGCCAATATGACTCCGAGCCTGTCGCCAAACAGGCGGATAGCGACATATCCGCCGAAAGAAATCCCCGCGATGAGGATCACAAATAGCCAAAGCTGCCATGGATTGAGTGCCTGCCATGGGTCCACAGGGCGATCGGGAAGGATGGGGAGCAGCACGAAGGACATGGCAAGAAGCACGAGTACAGCCTGGATCTCCGGCCAGGACAGCCCCCGCACCCACCCGTGCAGTTGCTCCCGCAAGGCCAGCAGAATGGTCGTCGCCACGCCGGCGGCGGCAGCGATCTGCACCTCACCCACGACCGCATAGGTACCGAGGATGAAGGTGAGCAGGCCCGCCACCAGTGAGGTGGCCGAGAAATTGCCTTCTGCCTTTGCCTCAAGCCAATGGAATGTCGTGAGTGCCCCGGCAAATCCTAAGAATACAAAGCCGAGAATCAGCGGCCCGGCGGGAAGAGACAGGGCGCCGGCGACACCCCCGGTGAGCCCGGTAAGCGCAAATGTGCGAAGCCCGGCGGCTCTCTGGTGGTCTTCCTCCTCGCGTGTTCGCCAGCCCCTTTCCAGGCCGACGAGCAGGCCGATGCCAAGCGCGACCGCAAGGCGGGCAAGGATCTCGGTCTGGTTCATGCCAATTCCGCCACGCCATGCGAGGCGCCACGCTCATCGATCGTGGTAAGACGGCTTACCGTCCACGCATCTGAGCGCCAGACATGAAAGGGCTTCATCTTCGATGTCCTTGGGCGATAAAGCTGCGTTGAGACGATGCCATGAAACGCGCCCGAGATCATAGCCGGCCTGCTTTCGTACGACCTGGACGTCGGCATCGGAGGCATCGTTCCTGCGGGCAGACACGCGATGCTCCATGACTGGCAGCGGAGCCTCGAGCCAGAAACCGGTGAAGCTGACGCCGGCACGCAGTGCAATTCCCTCCGCGACATGCCGCTGCGGCGCACGGGCATAGACGGCGTCCAAAATGACGCTGTACCCCGCGGCCAAGACAAGATCGGCCTTGCGGCTGAGCGAGTCATAAACTGCGCCAGCCGCAGACGGCCCATAAGCGGAGGTCGGCAGCGATTGCGTTTCGGCGATGCCGGCGATGCGCTTGCGCTCGATGTCGCTGCGCAGGACGATGGCACCGGGTACTCTACCCAGGGCTGGTGCCAGCGCCATGGCCAAGGTGGTCTTGCCCGTCCCGGAAAGCCCCCCGACGGCCGCCAGTCGCGCCGGCAGCTTCACCAGGAAACGATGAGCAAGTTCGAAATACCGCCGAGCCTCCGCCCGACTGGATTCAGCCTCCTCGGGCGCCTGGACCAGGGCAGTCGCCGCCGCGATCTTGGCTCGCAAGGCCGCCCTGATGGAAAGGAAAAGGGGTAATGCGGCGAGGCCGACCAGATGGCCCTCGGCTGCACCCCACAAGTATCGATTGAGCACCACATTGGCATGATGGCACAGGCCACGGTCCCAAAGGTCCATCAACAGAAAAGCCAGATCGTACAATACGTCGCAGGTTGCGATCGCCTCGTCGAATTCGATGGCATCGAACAAGGTGGGCTGCTCGTCGATCACGGCAATGTTGCGCAAATGCAGATCCCCGTGACAGCGCCGGACGAAACCAGCCTCGCCACGCTCGATCAACAGATCGAAACAATCGCGATACGCACGGCGGGCCGCCTCGGATAAGGCTTCGACCTCCTGGACCGGAAACAAGGCTGGGTTTTCGCCAAACGCCTCCTCGTTTTGCCCGATATATCGCTCCAGGCTCAAAGTAGCCTGCAGCCCATCCCGGATCGGTGCTTTCTCATGCGATACCAGGATTGCCGCAACGATATCGACCAGAAGGCTCTCGCCGATGGCGTTGCGATCGGCGAGCCGATCGAGCGTCTTCGTCTCGTCGAAACGCTTCATCTCCACGACCCAGTCGACGACCTCCCCTTCCCCCCTCAATTGCAGACCGTCATGGGACCGCGTGACAGGTATGGCGTCGAGGTAGATTTGCGGCGCATAGGCGCGATTGATCTCGACTTCCTGCTCACATGCGCGCTTCCGATACTCCACCGTCGACAAGTCCATGAACGGAAAGCGCACGGCCCGCTTAAGCTTGTAGACGCGATCTCCAGCCAGGAAGACGACCGCACCATGGGTATCTATGCGCTGCACGCGTTCGATCCTGCCATGGCTGGCCGGCGAAAGCAGAAACTCGATCACATCCTCCTGGCTGGCAACGACATGGGAGGGGCCAGGAAGAGGCATTTTCAACGTTGTGGAAGCAACCATGGTTCATCCTCATCGGCTTTGTCGGGCAGGCACCTGGCACCATTGGAGGGGATTGGGCCGCGCAGGTATTGATCCAACGCAACATTGTTGAATTTGGCGCGTGAACACGCAGCACAAAGGCACGAATGGCCGTTCTACCATCCTGACGATGCCCAGGCTTTCTGGCAGCAAGAGTGAGGGCCAAGTGCCTATGCGGAAGAGACACGAGACAACGCCACGCCCAACCTGAATAACCGATCCATATTCAATAAATCCGAATTATTATTTATTTTCATTGCTATATAAAGAATAAATACGAAATTAAATTCAGAATATAGTTTTAAAATATAAATACAACGTACAACCACTTAAGAATTTGCGCCTCAGATCAGTCATCTTGATCGAAATCAACTTCTCCATTCCTGGAGTGTGATGGACTGAGGTGGCTGGCAATGTGGCCAGGATCAATGGAGGCCGAATATGAATGACAAGGCCATGCGTCAATCGATCATCGACGCCCTCGACTTCGATCCAAGCATTGAGCCGCTCGTATCGGTGTCGCAGTCGAAAACGGCGTCGTCACGCTGAGTGGTCATGTCGGCAGTTACGCCGAAAAGATCGCTGCCGAAATGCTGGTGCGTCGCATCAAAGGCGTTCGTGCGATTGCCGAGGAAATCGAGGTTCGCTACCCCGACAACAAGAAGACGGCCGACAACCAGATCGCGTCGCGAGCCATTTCGGTCATCTCGTGGGACGCCATGGTCCCCGAAGGCGTTGTCAAGGTGAAGGTCGAAAAAGGCTGGGTCACCCTCGCAGATGCCGTCGACTGGCAGTTTCAGCGCGGGGCCGCCTACCGGGCCGTTCGCAAACTCACCGGTGTCATCGGCGTCACCAACGGCATTGAGGTCAAGGCCCGCGTGCAGGTCCAGGGCGTCAAGGCCAAGATCCTGGCCGCACTGAAACGGGATGCCGAGTTCGAGGCCGACGGGATCAAGGTGAATGTGGTCGGCGACAAGGTCATACTCGACGGCAAGATCAAGGCCTGGCACGAGCGGCAGGTGGCCGAGCGAGCTGCCTGGTCCGCCGCCGGTGTATGCAGTGTCGAAGACAATCTGCACGTCGCCTGAAACAGGGAAGCGTACCGCCCTGTTTTGAACAATTCTTCTTGATAGATCACGTCCTCCTTCCTCTATAGGGAATGTCCTTTTGAGGAGGCCGGGCGTGGTCTTGCCACAACAGCATACGTCTATTCAGGATCGGGTGCTCCGAACCGGCCTCGAATGCACGGGTATCGGCACCTGGACCTTTGATATCGCCTCTCAGACATTGACCGTGTCGGCCACGACGCGTGTCCTCTTCGGCCATGGCATCGATCAGCCCTTTGATTTTCACACGTTCCTCTCACTGCTGGACCCCACGGACCGCGAAGCGACGACAACGGCCTTGGATGCCTCGATCGGGTCGGGTGCCGCCTTTGACATCGCCTGCCGCATAACGGCGCCTGGCAAAACAAGTCATTGGCTGCGTCTGCGGGGAGGCGTCCTGAAGGATGACGACGGCAGGCCCCTGCATCTGGGCGGCATCGTGATCGATATCGACGAGGAAAAGCGCCTCGAGGAAGCCCTGCGCACGCGCGAAGAGCACCTTCGCTCCATCCTGGAAACCGTTCCTGACGCCATGATCGTCATCGACGAGGCCGGGACCATGCAGTATTTCAGCCGGGCAGCCGAAAGGCTTTTTGGCTATTCCAGATCCATTGCCATCGGTCGGAACGTCAATAGCTTGATGCCGGAACCGGACCGTACGCGCCATGATGGCTACCTTCATCGCTATCAAACCACAGGGTATCGCCACATCATCGGCATCGGACGCATCGTCACCGGCAAGCGCGAGGACGGCACGACCTTTCCGATGCATCTGTCGGTGGGCGAGATGCAATCGGGGGGGCGTCGCTACTTCACCGGCTTCGTGCGGGACCTGACAGAACATCAACAGACGCAAGCCCGTCTTTCCGAATTACAGTCAGAACTTGTCCATATGTCCCGGCTAAGCGCCATGGGCGAAATGGCATCCGCCCTTGCCCACGAACTCAATCAGCCCTTGACCGCAATCAGCAATTATCTGAAGGGTTCGCGACGCTTGTTGAGCGCCTCAGGCCTCACTGAGCTCGACAAGGTCGAAATCGCCCTTGATCAGGCGGCCGAGCAAGCCCTGCGCGCGGGACAGATCATTCGGCGTTTGCGCAGTTTCGTCACCCGAAGCGAAACTGAAAAGAGGATCGAAAGCGTCGCCAAGCTCGTCGAGGAGGCGGGCGCGCTCGGCCTCGTCGGCGCTCGCGAACAAGGGGTCTTTCTGCGTTTCGATCTCGATCCCTCCTGCGACCTCGTTCTGGCCGACCGCGTTCAAATCCAACAGGTTCTGGTCAACCTTTTCCGCAATGCGCTTGAGGCAATGCAAGGATCCGTGCGGCAAGAGCTGACGGTTTCCAATACCCCGCTCAGCGACGACATGGTACTTATCCGCGTCGAGGACACCGGCCACGGTATCGCCGGCGACATCAGATCAAGCCTGTTTCAGCCCTTCTTCACCACCAAGCAGACTGGCATGGGCGTCGGCCTTTCCATCAGTCGCACGATCATCGAAGCCCATGGCGGACAGCTTTGGGCCGAGACGAACGAAGCGGGCGGCGCCACATTCCATTTTTCGTTGCCATCCGGTATCTCCGCCGACTTCAAGAATTTGCCCGAGACTTCTTCTGATGCCGAATAATGCCAGGGTCTTTATCATCGACGACGACGCGGCCGTGCGGGACTCGCTCGCCTTCCTCCTGTCGGCCTCCGGCTTTTCCGTTACCGTTTTTGAAACCGCCGGGCGTTTTCTCGGCGCCTTGCCCCAGCTCGGTTTCGGCTGCGTGATCACGGACATTCGCATGCCCGAGATCGATGGCATCGAATTGCTCAGGCGTTTGAACACCGCGGCCGTTCATTTGCCGGTCGTCGTCATGACCGGCCATGGCGATGTGCCCCTTGCCGTGGAAGCCATGAAGCTGGGCGCAATGGACTTCCTGGAAAAGCCGTTCGAGGACGAACGCCTTGTCAATGTCCTGCATACAGCATTCGAACAAAGCACCAGGGCGACGAAAGTCGCCACCGACACGCGCGAACTGGCCGCTCGTCTCGCCTCCCTCAGCCCGCGCGAACGCCAGGTCATGAACGGCTTGGTTGCCGGCCTGTCGAACAAGATGATCGCCAAGGACTACGACATAAGCCCGCGCACCGTCGAAGTCTATCGTGCCAATGTCATGACGAAGATGCAGGCCGGCAGCATCTCCGAGCTGGTCAAGCTGGCGATCCGAAGCGGTGCCCTGAACGATTGACGCCTTTTGGCGGCGTTGCCGGCACCGCACGATCGCGTCTTGCGATCGGTCACGCCACGACCAGATCGTTAGAGACGTCTGTCACGCCAGGCGCCGGCCAGGCGGTTGCCGCCGCGATCTGCCGCTCATGCTGCGACTTGACCGTGCTCGTCAATTTGACCTGCCCACCTTCGGCGCTCACCTGGATGGTTTGAGGATCGAAGAACCATGACCTGTCCAAGGCATGAGTAATGTCGTCACTGATATTGGACACGTTTACCTGCGGCTTGATGGTAATAAAATTGGTAACGCCCAGCACGCCAGGCAGTCGCCAAACGCATTGTTCCGCCGCTTCTTTCTGGCAGTTCCATTTCACTTCACCGTTGAGAGTAATCCACCATCCTCGACCACGGCCTGAACGCTGTCGGAAGGAACATAGATGTCTTCATTCAGGCGAAGGGCCGCCGAGGCTGCGATCTTATCGTCACCGATGCGAACATCGCCCGGAAGCTTGATCTCGATGTGCTCGATCACGGCCTTGACCCCTTTGCCCCGACGAGCCGCCATTTCCGCGCTGCCTTTCTCGGCAAAACTCGCGACATGGCCCGTAAGCGTCACGACACCATCCTCGGCCGTCGCGCCAACATGACCGGCCGCCACGCTCGGCTCCTAGGCCAGTTCGTCGAGAACGGCTTGCTGCAGCTTGCTATCGTTCGACATTGCTCTCTCCGTCTTTCATCGTCATCTCGGGCGACCACCACCCCAGAGACAGGACGAAACTCCCATTGAAGGGTGCGGCATGCCTTGACACCGATCAAGCCGTGCCGGGCCCGGCACCTTGAGCTGTATCAATTCGCGCCGGGGAACACGGGATATGCTCACTGATTGCGCCGCCCCGCTTCAGTCAATCCGGTGCCGGAAACAACGATGTCAACTTCGCCCCCCCTCTCCGTCATTGCTGTTATCGACGATGATCGCGATGTCCTTGGGTCGCTCCGCTTTCTGCTGGAAGCGGAGGGTTTCAAGGTGAGGACATATATGAGTGGCGCCGATTGCCTTTCGCAATTGACCTCATGTTCACCCGATTGCTTCGTCATCGATTACAAGATGGCCGAGATGGACGGCCTCCAGCTCGCACTCCATCTACGCGAACGCGGACAGCGCGGCCCCGTCATCCTGATCACCGGCTATCCCGACGAGACGATCGAGCACAAGGCCCGCCGTATCGGCATCCAGCGTGTCGTCATCAAGCCGCATATTGCGGAAAGCCTGGTCGTGAATGTCCGAGCCGCCATTGCCGACACAAGCTTCCGCAGCGATATCCGCAAAAGTCCTTAGGGGGTTCTCCCTAGGGATTCGACCGAAATTTTCGAACGCTTCATTCAAGCCTACGACTTGGTCATCCACCGCATCCAGGAGATGGCCACGATGTTCTCGCGCAACGAATTGCTCGCCCCTTCGAATGCCGATCTACCGTCTCTGTCTTCATCGCGAACGGTTGGTAGCGCTCATTTCGGCTCCTCCCTTTTCAATCTCCATCCGGCATTACTTGGAACCATTCACACCTATGACAAGGGAGAGGAGATCTATGGTGACGATGAACCAGCGAACTATGTCTACGAAGTCGTCAGTGGCGCCGTTCGCACCTGCAAACTCCTGGACGATGGCCGCAGACAGATAGGCGCCTTCCATTTGCCCGGCGATATTTTCGGTTTGGAATTGGACTCGACCCATCGCATGACCGCCGACGCCGTCGTCGACACCACGGTGCGTCTTGTCCGCCGCAGAAGCTTGGAAGCGGCTGCGCTCAGCGATATCGGTGTCGCCAACGCTTTGCGCACTTTGACCTCGCGCGATCTCAGGCATGCCGAAGACCACATGATCCTGCTGGGACGCAAGACAGCACTCGAGCGCGTCGTCACCTTTCTGCTCGAAATGGATCGCCGACTTGCGGTGGCCGGCATGCTCGAGCTGCCGATGTGCCGGCGCGACATCGGCGACTATCTCGGTCTGACGCTCGAAACCGTTTCACGCGTGATCTCCTTGCTCCACGCCAAGGGAGTGCTTGGTCTGTCGAGCGCTCGCCAGATCGTTTTGCGCAATCGGCAACTTCTCAGCGGCATGTCCGTTTAATTGGAAGCCTGCCCGACGACGCTCCCGTTTTGCTTTTCCGGAACCCAAAGGCCTTGTCATGACCACAGCCACAGCCCTCACGCGGGAGGAACTTGCACTCATCGACCGCTATTGGCGTGCCGCCAACTACCTCTCGGTCGGACAGATCTATTTGTTGGACAATCCGCTCCTGCGCGACGCCCTTACGCTCGATCATGTCAAGCCACGTCTGCTCGGCCATTGGGGTACCACGCCGGGGCTGAACTTCCTCTATGCGCATCTCAATCGCGTCATCAAACGCGACGATCTCGATGTCATCTTCATATGCGGCCCGGGCCATGGTGGGCCTGCCATGGTGGCCAACACCTATCTTGAAGGCACCTACAGCGAAATCTATCCGGAGATCACCGAGGACGAGAACGGGCTGCGGCGTCTGTTCCGCCAATTCTCCTTTCCAGGCGGCATCCCCAGTCACGCATCGCCTGATACCCCCGGCTCGATCCACGAAGGCGGGGAATTGGGTTATGCGCTCGTCCACGCCTATGGCGCGGCGTTCGACAATCCCGATCTGATCGTCGCCTGCGTGGTGGGGGATGGTGAAGCCGAAACCGGCCCCCTCGCTGCCTCCTGGCACTCCAACAAATTCATCAATCCCGCTCATGACGGTGCGGTACTGCCGATCCTCCATCTCAATGGCTACAAGATCGCCGGCCCTACCATTCTAGGGCGTCTCGGCGATGATGAAATCCGCAAGCTTTTCGAGGGCCTCGGCCATGAGGTTTTCTTCGTCGAAGGCTCCGAGCCCGCCTTGATGCACCAGGCGATGGCCAACACCCTCGATCAGGCCCTCGTCCGCATTCGCACGATCCAGGAAGCGGCGCGGACCAATGGCAGCGGCGGGCTCCCGCGCTGGCCAATGATCGTGCTGCGCAGTCCCAAGGGCTGGACCGGCCCCAAGGAAGTCGATGGCCTGAAGACCGAAGGCTTCTGGCGCTCGCACCAGGTGCCGCTCAGCTCTCTTGCAGAAAAGCCCGGTCATCTCGCTCTGCTCGAGTCCTGGATGAAGAGCTACCACCCCGACCAGCTCTTCGATGCACAGGGCCGCCTCATGCCGGAGCTGCGTGCCCTTGCTCCTGCAGGGTCACGGCGCATGGGGGCCAGCCCCCATACCAATGGCAGCGCTAGAAGCCACCTCCAATGCGCCGATGCACGCGACTTCGCCGTGGAGGTGAAGGCACCCGGCAAGGTGAATGCCGAAGCAACACGCGTTCTCGGGCATTATCTGCGCGAGATCATGCGGCTGAACGCAGCGGCGCGTAACTTTCGCATCATGGGGCCTGACGAGACTGCCTCCAACCGGCTGGATGCCGTCTTCGACGTGACCGACCGCACCTGGATGGAAGCCCGCATTCCCGAAGACGTCCATCTTTCCCCCGATGGGCGGGTGATGGAGGTGCTCAGCGAGCATCTGTGCCAGGGATGGCTGGAAGGCTATCTGCTGACAGGCCGCCACGGGCTGTTCAATTGCTACGAGGCCTTCATCCACATCGTCGATTCCATGTTCAACCAGCATGCCAAATGGTTGAAGGTGTCGCGCGAGCTCGCCTGGCGCCAACCGATCGCCTCGTTCAATTATCTGCTCAGCTCCCATGTCTGGCGGCAGGACCACAATGGCTTCAGCCATCAGGATCCTGGCTTCATCGACTTGGTCGCCAACAAGAAGGCCGACATCGTCAGGGTCTATTTGCCACCCGATGCCAACACGCTCCTCTATGTCGCGGACCATTGCTTGCGCACCTATGACCGCATCAACGTCATCGTCGCGGGCAAACAGCCAGGTCCTCAATGGCTCGACATGGAAACGGCCATTCGCCATTGCCGCGCCGGCATCGGCATGTGGGATTTCGCCTGCAATGATCAGGATGACGAACCTGACGTCGTGATGGCCTGCGCCGGCGATGTGCCGACGCTGGAAACACTCGCCGCAGTCGATCTCCTGCGTCAGCATTGCCCTTCGCTGAAGATCCGTGTCGTCAATGTCGTCGATCTCATGGCCTTGCAGGATCCCGGCCAGCATCCGCACGGGCTCGACGCTCGCGATTTCGACGGCCTTTTCACCACCGACAAACCGGTGATCTTCGCCTATCACGGCTATCCCTATCTCATCCACCGCCTGACCTATCGGCGAACCAATCACCACAACTTCCATGTTCATGGCTTTCAGGAAGAGGGGACGACCACCACGCCCTTCGACATGACGGTATTGAACAGGCTGGACCGCTTCCATCTCGCCATCGCGGCGATCGATCGTATTCCAGGCCTTCTACCGGGCGCCGCTCACATAAAGCAGGCCCTGCGCAACAAGCTGATCGAGCACGAGGACTATGTACGCCGCCATGGCGACGACATGCCCGAGATCAAGAACTGGGTCTGGCCGCATGGCACAAATTGACATTTGCCTGATCCATCCCGGTGGCCAGTGCTTGCGTGAGATCAATGCGGCTGTGTCTTTCACCGATAATATTAGTCACCATGCGGTCACACCCGGTGTCCCGGCTGGCCGCCGATCAAGAAGGAGGCCATCATGCGGGTCGCGGATGTAATGACACGAAACGTTGTCAGCGTGACGCCCCAAGCCACCCTGTCGCAGGCGATCGACGCCATGGTCCGGGCACATATAAGCGGCCTGCCTGTCATCGCCGACGACGGCCGGCTAGCCGGCATTCTTAGCGAAGGGGATCTGCTCCGCCGGCCCGAACTGGGCACCGAAAAGCCTCGGGCGAGCTGGTTCAGCGCCTTGTTCAAGGCCGGGCATCTGGCACAGGCTTACGCACAGACCCATGGGCGCCGGGTCGATGACATCATGACTCGCGACGTCGTTGTCGTCGATCAGAATGAACGCATCGAGGAAGCTGTGCTCCTCATGGAGCAGCACGGCATCAAGCGCCTGCCGGTCGTCGAGGATGGCCGGGTCATCGGCTTGTTGTCCCGCGCCGATCTTGTGCGCGTATTGGCCGAGTTCCTGCGCCAGCCCTATGAAGAACAACCGGTCGGCGACAACGCCATCCTTGCGGCTATTCAGGCTGAACTGGAGGCGCAGCCATGGGCACCGGCTGGTTCCATCAGGATGGAGGTCCATAACGGGGTCGTGGAGCTGAGCGGTGCGATCACGGATGAAAACCAGCGCAATGCCGTTCGGATCATCGCCGAAAATACGCCCGGCGTGCAATCGGTGCGCGACAATCTCCTCTGGATCGAACCAATGACCGGAATTGTACTGACTTCATCCGAAACTTCGGACGGGACCAAGCCGACCTGATCCCATTTACGCTCAGCAAGGAGCCGTCACATCAACTGGCGGAAAACAGCGATCGAGACTCGCTCGATCGCTGTCCGCTAAGTTTTCCGGAAGAAAACCTCAGTTGCTCACCAACAGGCAGGTGGAGCACTTCTTAAGCATGTCATGTGTCTCCCCGCCAATTGTCCAATCGTGCAGGCGGGCGTGGACCCGAGCTCCCATGACGATGAGGCCGGCCCGGTTCGCCTTGGCAAAATCGTTGATTTGCCGTGCCATCGAGCGCCCGTCATCCCCCAAGAGGACAGATTCTGATTTGACGCCGTGATGGGCCAAAAAACTCACCACGTCGTTTATTTGTTGTCGGGCGGTCTGCTGTTGTTCGTCCCCGGCAATGTCGATGACGCTGACCTTGCTCGCTTTGCGCAGCAAGGGCAGTGCGTCGAGTACAGCGCGCCGAGCCTCACGACAATCCTTCCAGGCAATCACGGCACGCGAGCCCAGAGGACTGATTTTGACCGATGTCGGTACCACCAACACCGGACGACCTGCGCGAAAGACCAGGTTGGCAGGATCGATAGCGTGATAGGAAGAAACGTCGTTCCCCATCCGACCGACGAGAATGATATCGGCAGCCCTCGCTTCGCTGGCCACGAAATCGTTCGGGTTGTCGATTGAGCCGCGCCACTCGAGATGGCATTCGCGAGTTTGCGAACCACGATAAAACAACTGCTTGGCACAGCGTAGGTCGGCCTCGGCTCGCCCCAAATGGATATTGATGGGATCCAGGCAAACCGACTCTTTCGTTGGAAGCGTCACTTGCACTTGCGGAGCACTCACCGACGCCCCGATCAATCGAGCGTTGAAGAGTTCCGCGATATCACACGAGCGTTGCTCCCCCAATCAGCATGCGCTCAAAGTAGTCCATGCGCGGCTCCCGGCTTTGACGATGATCAAAGATAAAGCGCCAGGCGGCATAAGAGAGTGAGACAATGAGGACAGGCTCCCAACGAGTATCCGGCACAGCCTGACCTGCCATCATCTGATGTTGATGCGGATCAATGCGATACATGTTCCGGGCGCCGATATTTGATCCTCCTCATTTTTCCACTGGACGATCGACATTGCTCGACCGGCGTGGCTACCAACTGCGGAGGGTAAACTCATGGGCGAAACGAAGAAGAGAATCTACGAAGCCTTGATCTCGGGAGCCGCAAAGGGCTTGCATAGCGCGCCACTCTACGCCTATGTCGCCAACAAAGTCCCAAGATCGGACAACAAACGTGTCATTCGCGCAGCACTCCAATCCTTACGCGATCCTGAACTGACCGATCCGGCTAGCCTTAGGGCAATCTGTTCCTTGGCGGTGGAGCGGCGACTGATCGATTTGGGGATAGAACCCAGGCACGCCGGATCCAAGCACAAGAAGAATGCTCATCCTTCTGGCGAGCAGGTCTGACAACACCCTTCGCACGATTGCGAAAACTGGGACCTTTTCATCTGCCTGCCGGTGTCGGGGCCATCTGAAGTCACCCAGCGGCTCCAATTCGTTCTTATCCGGACGTTCGGTTCCGACTTCGCGCTATCTGGAGAGGAAGCAGCCATGTCACCGTCCGAAGATGTCGGTGGGACACCCCATGCGAAAGCTCTTCGCACCCTGTGGGCGCGGCTGAAGGAACATCCGCTTGCTCGGGTGGGGCCTGGCCTTATCACCGGTGTCGCCGACGACGATCCCAGCGGAATCGCGACCTATTCCCAGGCTGGCGCCCAGTTCGGCTTGAACATGCTGTGGACGATGCCTCTCACTTTCCCGTTGATGGCTGCGATCCAGTCCATATGCGCCCGAATCGGCCGCGTAACCGGAAAGGGGCTAGCCGCTAACATCAAGCTGGCTTTCCCGCCCTTTGTGCTCCAGGGCGTGGTGCTGCTCCTTCTGCTCGCCAACATTCTGAATATTGCAGCCGACGTCGCGGCCATGGGTGAAGTTGCCGAGCTCGTCATCGGCTTCAATCGCCATCTGATGACGGTGACTTTCGTACTCGGAACCCTGATTCTGCAGGTTTTCATTCCATATCATCGCTATGTCGTCTTTCTCAAATGGTTGACCCTGTCTCTTCTCGCCTATGCCGCCGTTCTGTTCACGGTGCATGTTCCCTGGCGAGAGGTTGGATTGCGAACAATCTGGCCAAAATTCACGCTCAACGCCGATGCGGCCGCAGTCGTGACCGGGGTGTTCGGCACCACGATCAGCCCGTACCTTTTCTTCTGGCAGGCCTCCGAAGAGGTCGAGGACATGCAGCGGGGGCGCGGAGCCGCCCCTCTCCTCAACGACGAGCCCGAGGCAGCAAGGGAACTGCGCCGAATTCGCTGGGACACCTGGAGTGGCATGTTCTATTCCAATATCACCGCCTATTTCATTATCCTGGCGACGGCTGTGACGCTCAATGCAGCCGGCGTTACCGACATCAGCACCGCTGCACAAGCGGCGGGCGCCCTGAGGCCACTCGCCGGCGATTTCGCCTTCCTCTTATTTGCACTTGGTATCCTGGGAGTGGGGCTGATTGGTGTCCCCGTCCTGGCGGGCTCCGGCGCCTATGCACTCGCCGAGGCCATGGGTTGGAAGGAAGGGCTCGAACTCAAGGTGACGAACGCCCGCGGCTTTTATAGTGTGATCGCCGTCAGCGTTCTCGCCGGAATGATCATCCAATACTCGCCGATCAGTCCTATGAAGGCCCTTTTCTGGAGTGCCGTCATCAACGGCATCGTGGCCGTGCCCCTGATGGTCGTGGTCCTCTTGCTGGCATCGAGAAAATCGACGATGGGAGCATTCACCGCACCCAGATCCATCGTCATCCTTGGGTGGGTGGCGACAGCCATTATGGGCATGGCAGCCATTGCGATGTTCATTCCGGGTTGATCGAGATTGCTTGGCAGACGTCCCGGTCACAAAGCTGAGTTGTGCGGAGCTCCATTTTTCCCAACAGAGCAAATCAAACGCGACATCATGGCTTTCCAGAGAAACGGGGAGCAGCGCCGCATTCGAATTGAACCGGTATAGATGCGATACACTGATATCGTATAAAGGCATCGGGAACCTCAGCGTCAGGCTCAATGCCGTGGCATTAACGACCAAAAATAAAACCCATATCGAGTAATTACATCGATCAGGGTTTTTGATATTTGAGATATTTGCGGAAGAATTATTTAATCATTACTTGCGGTCATTGCAGGAACGCCGCAGCGTACTAGAAAATCTACATTCCAATACTCCTAGCGGATTATTTCGTACTGCGTCCTAGCTTCTTCATATGCTGTCACTGAATGTGCCGATGCCACCTCCCCACCGGTTGCTTCAATTGTACATCTATCAACTAACAGGACCTTCCGACCATCCAATTGAAGCATAAACTTTAGGTCGTCGTACCGCAGAGAGCGATGACCTATGCAGTGCGGTTTAGCGATCTTGCCCTTGGGAGCCGGGCAAGTTCCGTGTGTCGAACAGTCCTGACGGCGGGAATAACTGTGAGGTGGCACCGAACCTCACCCCCGGGGTTCTCTAACTTAACCTGATGATCTTTCAGGCAAAATCTGCGATACCGTGGGGACACCATCGGCGCCGACAGCAACCCCCAATAAAGTCGAATTTCGCTGTCCTTTCAGCTGGTTGCGGGCGAACTACCCAGGATCAATCTTTGGATGCCGATTTACAAATCCGATATTCTGATGCGCCGTCATGCGCGGACAGATGGCATCGTTCTGAAACACCATCACAACGTTTCGAGCTTGGGCTTGCGCTGATTGACGACCTCGCCGCCGATCTTGAGTTGGATGCCCGAGATGTCTTCCAGGCCGGCCATCATGCGCCTCCTGCAAGTTCTGTAATTTTCGTTTCCAGTTCCGCCGCCACCATGGCCTCCCGTTCTTCTGGCACTGCTCCACCTGACCTCCGCATATATGTACGCTACCAGGGAGAATTGGGTTCGGCAGGCGCTGGCTGGCCTTGGCTATCCAGCCTACCTCGTGCCGTTCATGATCGCCGTCAAAGTCATGGGGCCTATCGCGATCTTGTCGCGCATCAGCGTGGGGTTGAGCGACCTCGCCTATGCTGGGATCTTCTATCACCTGCTCCTATCCGGCCTGGCATATGTCGGTGTCGGCAAACGCAAGGGTGCAGTGCCCGCCATGGTGGGGCTTGTGCTGCTGGTCACTTCCTTCGCTACGCAGGATCGTCGGCCTATGCGCCGGCCTCACGTGGAGAGCTCACCAACACTGTCAAATCGAGATGAAAATGGGTCGTCTCAACGGCAAGGTGGCGCTCGTCACCCGCGCTGGACGCGGCATCGGTCGTGCCATATCGAAGCCTCATTCATCGCAGCGAATATTGCAGCGCGGCGGCGAGCATCCGAACTCGTCGAACTCGACGAGTTCGGATGCTTCCTCTTCTACCTACCGCGCCGCGAAGCGTTCAGGGCGAAAAGTGGCGAGCATGGGATGCTCGGCGCCTGTTGCCACCTCGTAAGCAAGCAGTTCACCGACGATGAGGCCCAAGGTTGCTCCGCTGTGGCTGAAGACAACATAATAGCCGGGGATGGCCTTGAGGGCGCCCACCACCGGCTCGCCATCGCCCGGGATCGGCTTGCCGCCCACGTCAATGGAGGCGGCTTCAAGCTTCGGATTGCCCTCCATCACCTTGGCTGCCTCGGCCAGCAGAGCATCGACCACCGACCCGTCGACGTCGTATCCGCCATCTGGACGGAGTTTCACCCCCTGGTCCGCCGCCCAGTCGGCGTCCAGCGAAAAGGTGCCGCCAGGCGCCGGTCTGACGGCGACGCGCGGCGTGTTGAGAACAGCGCGCAGCGGATGGACGAACGGCTTGGTCTGGACCAGTAATGCGACCGGGGTTCCGTCACCGATCGTCTGGCCGCTTTCCTCAGCCATCCTTGGCACTGCAGGTCCGGTTGCGAGCACGACGGCGTCTGCCGGAAAGCGGTTGCCTGCGGCAGTTTGCGCACCGACCGCCCGGCCGTTCTCGACCAGGACGCGTGCCGCGCCCTCCTCCGTCACCAGCGCACCGCCTCGCGCAGCGAATTCCTCGAGGAGCACGCCGATCAAGGTTGGCAGATCGACCCAGCCTTCCCCCGGATTGAAGATCGCGCCTTGTGGCGTGATCGCGCTCGCATCGACGCCTGGCGCAACATGGGCGACCTCGCCAGCCGAAAGCCGCAGGGCGTCATAGCCGATGGAAACTTCATGGCAATATGCCGCCTCGATTTCGTTGCTCGCATCGTTGGCATCCCAGGTCAGGCCCCCTTCGAAGCGGAGCCAGTCCGCATTTGGAAACCTGACCGAAAGCGTACGGTAGCGGTCGATCCCGGCCATGCGCAGAAGGTGATAGGGTTCAGAGCGCATGCGGGCGGAATTCAGCCAGGAGAGCGAGCGGCCGGAGGCGCCGTTGGCCGGCGGACCATCATTGAGGATGGTGACGCGAATGCCACGCCGGGCGAGTTGCACACCCGTGGAAACGCCAAGAATGCCGGCGCCAATGATGACGGCCGAGGTGATGGTGGTATCGGTCATAGTCGGGTCTTTCGATCAGCTAATCATGCGATGAAAATGACTGGGGCACCTTCCGGCGTCCGCAAGAGCCCCGCGTCGTCTGGGGGGCATTGAAGAACATCGGACTTTTCAAACGGCCCGGGTCATATGGCGATGTCATCGTGGGACTTTGGTCGAGCATTCACAGCACTTCGGCAAGGAAGCGCTTGAGGCGCGGGCTTTGCGGGGTATCGAAAATGCTATCCGGAGGACCTGCCTCGACGATGCAGCCTTCGTCCATGAAGACGACCTGATCGGCAACACGCCGAGCAAAGCCCATTTCATGCGTGACGACCACCATGGTCATGCCACGCTTGCCGAGATCGGCCATCAGGTTGAGCACGCCCTTCACGAGTTCGGGATCGAGGGCGCTGGTCACTTCATCGAAGAGGATGACTTCTGGTTCCATGGCAAGTGCACGGGCAATGGCGACGCGCTGCTGCTGGCCTCCGGAAAGACCACCGGGCCGATGGTGTTGGCGGCTCGCAAGGCCGACATCCGCCAACCGCGCCTTGGCAATGCGTTCGGCTTCTTGCGCCGAAAGGCCCTTTATCCGGTTTGGCGACAACATGACGTTTTCCAGCGCCGTGTGATCCGGAAACAGGTTGAAATGCTGAAACACCATGCCGACGCGGCGGCGTAGTTTTTCCGGCTTCATGGCAAGGATGCTGCTGCCATCGAGCAGGATGTCGCCGCTCTTCGGCTCGACCAGACGGTTGAGACAGCGCAGCAGGGTCGACTTGCCCGACCCCGAGGGGCCAATGATGCAAGTGACACTGCCGGGCTTGACCGCAAGATCGACGCCCTTTAGCACCTCCAGTTCGCCATAAGCCATACCGAGGCCGCTCACGTCCAGGCTGCCTCCCTTGAAGACTGTGCTGATCTCGCCGCGCTTGACACCTTCCAACTCGCTGACTTCCTCCAGTCCACTGGAGACGGCCGTGGGCCGCTGTTTGCCAACGCGCAAGCGGTTGTCGATATGGTTGACCAGGTGGGTGAGCGGCACTGTTACGACGAGATAGAAAACTCCTGCAAGCAATAGGGGCGAGAGATTACCCGTAACCACCGCCTGGTCCTGGCCGACACGAAAAATCTCGCGTTCGGACGCAAGCAGGCCGAGAAAATAAACCAGGCTTGAGTCCTTCACATTACCTATGAACTGGTTGACCAGTGCCGGCAAAACGCGGCGCACGCCCTGCGGCACGACAATGAGCCGCATGCCTTCGCCGTAGCTCATCGACAAGGCCCGGCAGGCTTCCATCTGGCCGCGATCGACACTCTGGATCCCTGCGCGAAAAATCTCTCCGATATAGGCTCCAGCAATCAGGCTGAGCGCCAGAATACCGAGCGGATAAGGCGATGGGCCGAACAGATCGCGTCCGAGGCGGGCGAAACCCTGCCCAATCAGCAAGATGGTGACGATAGCCGGCAGACCACGAAAGACATCGGTGTAGACGCGGGCGGGAATGCGCAGCCAGGGTGAGCGCGAAATGCCCATGATCGCCAATACCATGCCGATCGCCACGCCCAGTACGGTGGAGGCTGCGGCCAGGATCAGCGTGTTCTTCAGGCCGACCGTGATCATGGTCGGCAGCACCTCGGCCATCGCATTCCAGTCAAGGAAGCTGCGACGAAGGTTTTCAAGCCAGTTCATAGGGAAGTCCCTTGAATGAAAGACCGGTCCGGCCGGCGGGTTCGGACCGGCAAAGTGGCATCATGGCTTGGGCAGATAGTCGGCCGGCATTGGCGTGTCGGGGAACCACTTTTCGTGCAGTTTCTTCCAGGTGCCATCCTGCATGGCCTCATGCAGTGCTTTGTTCAGCGCAGTGCGCAGCGCATCATTGCCCTTCCGGATGACAAAGCCGGCCGGGGCGTCAAAACTCGGGATGTTGACCGCAACCTTCAAGGCCGGATAACGGGCCGAATAGTCCTTGGCCGCCTCATAGTCGAGGAAATGGGCGTCGATGGTGCCATTGTTGAGCGCTGCTACAGCCGAATTGTTGTCGGGGAACTTCACCAAGTCGGTCCCGGCGAAATTCTTTTCGGCATAAATTTCCTGCAGCGTGCCCTGCACCACGCCGAGACGCTTGCCTTTGAGACCGCTCGCATCGGTGATGCCGGCATCTGACGCCAACACACTGAGGAAACCTGCAAGATAGCCATCGGAAAAGTCGACGGTTTGCTTGCGCTTGTCGGTCGTGCCGATCGCTGCGGCAGCAATGTCGAAGCGGCCATTGGCGACCGAAGGCATGAGCGCGGAGAATTCCTGGCCGGTGAAGACGACCTGATCTTTCTTGTAGCCCATGCGCTCGGCGACATTGAGAAAGAGTTCGATGTCGAAGCCTGTAAAGCCGCCGTCGGCGGTGGTGAAGGCGTAAGGTTTAGCGTCACCCATGGTGCCGACGCTGATCGTCTTGGCATCGATGAGACCGAGCGGGTTGTCGTCGGCCAGCGCGGCTGAGGCCATGCCACCGGTGATGGCAAGCGCCAGGACCAGGACTGCGGTCCGTATCCGGCCCAGAATCCCGGGGGTTGTAGTTGCATGGGTCATCGGTCTTGTTCTCCTGCTCTGATGGTCATTTGCCGGACGGACAGACGCATAATCGTGCACCGGACTATGGTGCTCGGCCGTGCGTCCGGCCCTCCATCGCTTACCGCGCGGATGAGATATATTTTTTATATGAGACCGGTCTCTTTTTAATTGAGACCGGTCTCTTTTGATTTTTAGATTGTTATATCTGCATTGACCGGTCGTCAATATGTCTTGTAAAGCTGAGGCCATGGATCAGGATCATGGCAAGGTGCCCTCCGTGACCGTCGCCGACGTGGCGCGCGTCGCCAGCGTTTCGAAAGCAACTGCGGCGCGTGTTCTGGGCGGATATGGCACGGTGAGCGACAAGGTAAGGATCAAGGTCCTTGCTGCCGCCAAGATGCTCGACTACCGGCCGAATGAGCTGGCACGCAGCATGACCACGGGTCGCTCCGGCACGATCGGCGTCGTGGTCGGCGACATCGAAAACCCGTTCTTCAGCTCGGCGGTGCGCGGCATCACCGATGTCGCACGCCTTGCCGGCTTCGATGTCATTCTCACCAATTCCGGCGAGGAGATCGCGGCGGAAAAGGCGGCGGTGAAGACACTGGTCGCCAAGCGGGTAGACGGGCTGATCGTTTCGCCCGCGCGCGACAACGATATCGAGCACCTGCGCGATATCGAGCGCTCAGGTCGTCCGCTCGTCCTGCTCGATCGCGCCGTTGAAGGCCTATCCATCGACACGGTGACCACCGACGATCGGCACGCCGCCGAGAACATCACGCGCCGGCTTATCGCGCTCGGCCATCGCCGCATCGCCTATCTTACAGCCTCCGACACGCCGAACCATCGTTTCAGCAACCCGTTCGACATCAGTACCGGTTCCGTACGCCAACGCATCGAGGGCTTTCTCGGCATCTGTCGCGAAGCAGGCCTGGAAGGCATGGAACGCTGGGTGCATGTAGGGGCAATCACGCCGGAACAAACGCACCGCATCGCGACCGCGATGCTCAAATCTTCGCAGCGCCCGACGGCGATCATCGCCTCAGACAGCGTGATCGGCCTCGAGGTGTTCAAGGCCCGCCGCGAACTGGATCTTAGCATTCCCGATGATTTGTCGCTGGTGTCGTTCCACGATGCTGACTGGACGTCCGTCACCACGCCCCCCATCACTGTCGTCCGCCAACCGGTCTACCGCCTCGGCGAGGCGGCGGCCAGGTTGCTGGTCGAGCGGTTGAACGGAAGCAACGTTGAGGCGAGACGCATCATCCTGCCGACGGAGATCGTTGAGCGCGCCTCTGTTGCCGTCGCACCTGCATAGACATTCCATACGCACTTACGATCAAGCGCGACGACAGACTGTTTTGTTCGACGGCATAGTTCATTGTCCGTTCTGGAGCTTCGCGGTGGCCCCTCCCCAACGAATTCTTCGGATGGGGCCCGTCACGCTACAGCGCAAAATAAGTCGCGCAATGCGCAAAACTGCCATTCGAGATCCCCACCGCATGAGAAGGAACGGGCAGATCGAAATACTGTGCCTCCGCTTCCGGTCTGCAAGCGAGCTTTTGTTAGCAGCACCAACACGCCAGCCAATCCAGTATCGTATCGATCCAGCGTCAGAATAGGCGGTCAATTCCGACCACGCCCCCATCGCACGTATCATCTGGCTCGATCCCAAGAAATTCCATTCCCGTCGCATTGCCGATTTCGTCACGGCCCGTTGCCAGTCGAAGGCTGAAAGGCGGCGGCGCCTTCGGCAGGTTTAAAATGACCTTCCGTCCTCCCGTTCGCATACACTCGTCATAGTCTGTCTGGCAGGTCTTTCCGGTGGCCGGGATCCTGAACCACTTGCCATAGGAGCCGCCATGCGCCGCGATCGCTGCATACTCATATTCGACGTCGGTGATATTGATGACGCACAGAATCCAGGCCGAGTCTGCGGGCACGGGCTTCGGCGGGTCATATAAGCGATCGATATCCGCATCCTGAATTATGAAATTGTCGTGGTTTGCTTTGCTTTGTAGCCGCTGCAAATTCATCGTCTTCTCCCTGTTCAACAGAACGCATGGTGCGTTTGCTGGCGGATTTGTCGTTGTGTGCTATGGACCCTGCGCTCCACGGGGCGGCAGGACGTTGGTGGCCTGTTTCGCGCCCGAGCAGGCCGGAGCGGTCAACCGAGATCAACCATCCGTCCGAGGTTTCCTCCTTCAAGGACACAGCGATATCCCTGCCCGCCGAAAGACAGGCGTTGTTGCACTGCCAGTTGCAAAGCAACACGCGTGCCAAAGCGAAAACGGTCGGCAATTCGCTTTGTTGCCGTGCCGTACCGACCAATATCGGACAGGTTGTCGTCTCCAGCTCGGACAAAACGTCCGAACATATCAAGGCGACGGCATTCGCGCGCCCGGCACGATTGGCACGCAGGGCGGCGGGTTCCGGAAGCGGTCCCGACCCTGTGGGGGCTCGAGGGGTTTCCGCATCGGCCCATAGCTTGGGTTCTCATATCGCTCGGTGACGCCTGGATTTGCGTTCGGATCATCGTGGCTTGCGGTCCTGCACACCCCGGTTTGGCATGACATTTTGTTCGTCGCCTCGGACAGATTGGCAGTAGCCACCATCCGACATTCCTGTAACTATTTGATACTGCTCACTATATTGAATGGCGTGCGTCTTGCTGGCGTCTTGTCGATGGCCTTGAGCCAAGCATCGGCCCCACCAAACGATGGGCCGGATCAAATCGGCAAACGCAGCCGACAAGGTGCTGCGAAGACGGGGGGTGTCATGACAACCGATGCGGGCACACGTGAGGATATATTGTCTGCACCAAGAAGGGCCGGATTTCTCGATCGGCAAAGGATCGTCGCCAGGCCCGGCTTCAAGGCCCTGCTTCAAGGCCCTGCTTGCCTGAGCCGCCGTCGCCATCCTGCTTTTCTGGGGTCTGTGGATCACGCTCAAAAGCGTCGTTGCATTGTTCTGAAGCTCGGCAGCATATGCGGCCGCCTTCCTGGCGGCCGCAATCCAACGGTGGGAAGATCATGGTTTCTTGGAAGTCATGATCGGCGGACACCGAGAGGCCGAGATGGAACAGGCCCATAGCAAAGCCGCGGACCTGAAGGCCCTCGCAGCCTCCCGCATAGACGCTCACATGCCTGGCGGATGCTATGTCCGGACGGCACTGTCGACGGCAGCCTCGTCGAGCTTGTTGAGCGGCCCTGCCACTTCGGCGATCGCCTGTTGATGCAAAGTCATCGGCATGTCCTTCTCATCGTCCGTTGCTTCCAACGGATGAATGTGAATCGCATCCTGCCGAATGCTGGCCCCACAAGGTCAGGCACCGTCCCGAACGAAAGCCCGCGACATTGCCAGTCAGCCGAGCACGAACCGCGAGAATTCCAGCGACCGGCGCGCATCCTCGTCCAGCCTGGCTTCATCCGCATTATTGCTCAGATCGCGCCAGACCTTGATGTCGTTGCCGACCTGGCCGCCCATCTTGACGAAGGGCTCCATCACGACCGCACCGCTGTAACCGATCTCGCGCAGTGCCGTCCCGATCTCGTGCCAAGGCAGACGGCCCGTGCCGGGAACGCGGCGATTATTTTCGCCGGTATGGAAATGACCGAGCAACGGCCCCGCAGTTCGGATGGCCTGTGCGAAACTGTCCTCCTCGATGTTCATATGGAACGTGTCGAGCATCACCTTGACGTTGGGCTTGCCAACTTCGCGAACGAAAGCCACCCCTTCTTCGGCGGTGTTGAGAACGTGGTTCTCGAACCGATTGAGCACTTCGAGGCACAGATTGATGCCGAGATTGCCGGCGAAATCGGCCAGACCCGCAATACCCTCAACGCCTCTCGCCCAATCCCCTGCCTTGTCAACGGGCTTGGAATAGTCGATCGGCCAGTAGGAATGGAGAGCGCCACCGATGACGTGGATGTCGAGCTTGGCGAGGTTCGTCAGCGTCTCCTCGAAAAAGGCCCGGCCTGCCTTCCTGACCGCCGGATCGGGGGAGGACAGGTTCCTCTCGCGGGACGGACCTATTCCCGCGGTAAGCGTGATCCCGTTCTCTCGAGCAGCGCGGGCAACTTCCGCAATGTGAGCCGGGCTATAGCTGTTCAGATGATGCGCTGCGATCTCGATCACATCGAAGCCGAGCCTGGCAACCTTCTCGACATATTTCAGGCAGTCCGCGCTCCACTCCTGTTCCCAGTACGAGTAGTAAATGCCGAACTTCATTTGTATCTCCAATATGATGGGAAGCGCTGTTGGCACGGCGACGACTGGGGCAGTTCTCCGGCGAACGGCCCCCTCGACAGCCGGGCGTGACGAGTGAGCATGGTCGGACGAGTTCATCGTCTCATGAACATGAATGGCGGGAAGCCGTTCGCCCAGATCGAGCGCACGACCATGACCAGTAGCAGGAAGCCGCCCCACAGCGCGGTCGCCAAGTGCTGGTTGGCACCCAGCGAGTTCAGGCCCGAGGCGATCACCTGCAGGATGACGAGCGAGATCGCGACCGGCAGTACACGACCGAAACCGCCGTTCGGAGAAACGCCGCCGAGGAAGCATCCGAGCACGGTGATGAGCAGGTAGGCCTCGCCGTGCCCAACGCGCACCGAGTTGAAGCGAGACAGCATGACGATACCGGCAAGACCGCACATGAGGCCGGACAACGTATAGATCAGCGTGAGCGAGCGGTGCGTCGAGATGCCCGAATAGCGCGTCGCCTCGAGATTCGAGCCGATCATCCTGGTCGCGAAGCCGAGGCGGGTCCGCGACATCACGACATACCAGATCAGTACAGCTGCGACGAAGACGAACACCGGTGCCGGTATGCCGAGCAGGGTTCCCTGCCCTATCGCCTGGACGGCATCGGGCATGCCCGAGATGTCACCGCCGCGAGTCAGAAATTCACCGAGGCCCCGCACGAAGATCATCATCGAGAGCGACACCAGGATCGGATGCGCCCCGGTGGTGGCGATGATCAGGCCCATAAGCCAGCCGATCGCCGCTCCCGTCGCCAGCGCCGCCAGGATGCCGAGCGCGATGGCAAACGGCCCGGCATCGACGCCGCCGAAGGCGTGCAGAACCGCCGCCATTGCGAGTCCCGACAGGTTGGCGGTGAAGGTGACGGAGAGGTTGAAGCCGTTGGAGATGATCGGCATCAGCATCGCCAGCGTCAGGAGCCCGAGTTCGGGTAGCTGGAAGGCGATCGAGGTGAAGGTCGTGCCGCTCAGGAAGCTCGGCGACGACACGCCGAAGACGAGACAGACGAAGACCAGCAGGGCAAGAAGCGCCCCGATTTCGGGATCGAAGAGCCGGTTCGTGCCGCTCGTCTTGTTTTGAGTGGTCACTGGGCCGTCCTCCGCGTGGGCGCAGCGCGCCAGTTTCCGATGAGTTTGCTGACACCCTCGCTCGAAAGCGTGATGGCGACGAGGATGATCACGCCGATGATCATCTTGAAGGCATAAGGCGAGATGCCGAGCAGGTTCAGGCCGTTCTGTGTCATCGCCACAAGGATGATGCCGAGGATGACGCCGAGGATCGAGCCGCGCCCGCCACCGAGTCGCGCGCCGCCGAGAACGACCGCGGCGAGCACATCGAGTTCGCGACCGTAGAGCGCGGTGGGGACGACCTCCTGCGCGTAGTGCGCTTGCATGAGCCCCCCGATGCCCGCCATGAGGCCGAGCCAGCCGAAGGCGAGATAGTGCATGGCGCCGAGGCTGACGCCGATGCGCCGCGCACCCTCGGTATTATCGCCCATCGCGTAGAGCTGTCGCCCGGTGCTGGTCCGCCTGAGAAGCAACCAGGTGGCAACGACACACGCGGCCATCACCGCCACCAGGATCGTGATTTCCGCGCGGCCGTCGGCGGTATCCAAGCTGATGATCGTGATCCGATCGGTCAGCCAGTCCGGAAGGTCGTAGAGCGACGAACCGCCGGTGAAGAACATCAGCAGGCCGAAGAAGAGATTATAGGTCGCAATCGTCACGACGATCGAAACGATGCGGAACCGATAGATCCAGAAAGCATTGAAGCAACCGAGCGCCGAGCCGATGGCGCCCGCCAGAATGAAGCCGAGCACCCAGTTTCCGCCGCCAACGGCCCCTAGGGCGAGCACCGTGAGATATTGGACGATCGATGCGGCGACGGCGAACGAGATATCGATGCCGCCTGCAATCAGCACCACCAGCAGGCCGACGCCGAAGATGATGTTGACCGAACTCGCGTTTAGGAGATCGAACAGATTGGACAGTGTCAGGAAAGTCGAGGTCGAGACACTGAGAAATGCGCCCATGACGAGAATCACGAGGATGAGCCAGCGCTCGGTAGAGCCGATGCCGAGGCTACGCATGAACGGCCTCCTCAATTGCGTCGATTTCAACGTCCTGCGGCCGATATTGGCCGACGATCTGGCCGTCACGCATGTGCAGCACCACGTCCGAGTTGAAATAGACTTCCGGAATTTCATCGGAGATGAGCAGGATCGCCATCCCCTCGTCGGCAAGCTGGCGCACGATGTTGAAGATGCCAGCGCGAGCACCGACATCGACGCCAACCGTCGGCGAGTCGAGGATTAGCAGGCGGGGCTTGGTCGATAGCCACTTGGCGAGGACAACCTTCTGCTGGTTGCCGCCGGAGAGGGTCGAAATGGCATTGCCCGGCTTGCCGATCTTGACGCCGAGATCCCTGATCCATTTGCTGACCAGCGTATCCCGTTTCCTGAAAGACAGAAGCGGCTTCGGATCGAGCAGGGTATCGAGGACCGAGATGACGGCGTTATCCTCGATCGATTGCGGCTGGATCAGTCCCAGCGTCAGCCGATCTTCCGAGACATAGGCGACGCCGGCATCGATAGCGTCTCGATTGCTGGCGAAGCGGATGGGCTTGCCGTCGAGACGTATGTCGCCTTGGTCCGGCTGTGTCATGCCGAACAGGCTCAGCGCGAATTCCGTGCGGCCCGACCCGAGCCGCCCGGTCAGCCCGACGATCTCACCTTCGCGGACCGTCAGGCACACGTCCTTGTATTCGCGGCCCTGTGACAGGCCCTTGACTTCGAGCACCGGCCTCTTGGCCGAGAGATCGCGGCGGCTGACGGCATAGTCGAAGGTCTTGCCGGTCATGAGTTCGGTGAGCCGGGTCTGGGTCATGCCGGCGGTCGGAAATGTTCCGACGAGCTTGCCGTCCTTGATCACCGTGACGCGGCTGCAGACATCGAGCACCTCAGCGAGCCGATGGCTCACGAGCACGACCGATATGCCTTCGGCGGAAAGGCGCCGGATGATGTCGAGCAGCGCTTCGGTCTCGGCG
Organism: Labrys sp. HAY1-8F; assembly: GCF_056754975.1. Taxonomy (NCBI): domain Bacteria; kingdom Pseudomonadati; phylum Pseudomonadota; class Alphaproteobacteria; order Hyphomicrobiales; family Xanthobacteraceae; genus Labrys; species Labrys sp. HAY1-8F. The sequence goes on from NZ_JBPGWZ010000001.1 coordinate 1,214,502, forward strand.
TGGCTCAGCGATGCGGTCGGCTCGTCCATGAAGACGAGCGTGGCCTCGGTCACCAGCGCACGGGCAACGGCCACGATCTGGCGCTGGGCGATCGGCAGTGTGCGTAGCGGCGCGTCGAGATCGAGCGTGACGCCGAGGCGCTTGAGGATTCTCTCCGCGTCGGCGCGCATCGCACCGTAATTCACGAGGCGTGGACGGCCGCCGAGATTGCGCTCGAAGCCGATGTTCTCCGCCACCGACATTTCGGCGAACAGCGCGAGATCCTGCCAGATGACTTGAATCCCGAGGCCGCGCGCACCCGCCGGGCTCAGGTCGGCAATCGGGCGCCCCATGAAGCTCATCACCGCCCCGGGCTCGGGCTGATACACGCCGGTAATGATCTTGATCAGTGTACTCTTTCCGCAGCCATTCTCGCCTGCGAGGCACAGAACCTCTCCCGGCATGATGTCGAAGCGGACGTCATCGAGCGCTTTGATACCACCAAACTGTTTGGAGACATGCTCGATTTTCAGCAAGGGAACAGCGGGCGCCGCCGCGGCCTCTCCTGCCGCAGTTGCATGGACATTGGCCATTGTCTGAAAGCTCACGGAATGAGGGCTTCATCGGGAGCACACCCGGCGGCGACACCGGGTGTGTTTCCAGGCAAATACGTCGAGGGGTCAGAGGCCCATCTTCGCCAGATCGTCGATCGTGTCCTTGTTGAGCTCTACCAGTTCGTTCACGATAAGATTGTGGCCATCCGGATGCACGACACCGAGACCGGGAATATTGGTCCCGTCCTTGATCGGCTCGCCCTTGGCAACCATCTGGCCGAGGGTGACAAAAATCTCTCCCGCCAGCGCCGGATTCCACATGAAACCACCGGTCAAAACACCATCATGCACGAGCTTCCGGCCCTGGCCAGGCGAGAACGGGCCGAGCACCAGCACCTTGCCGTCGAGATGCTTCTCCTTCACCGCGCGCGCCGCCCCGATCGGGCCCTGGCTGCCAAAGGCGAGGAAAGCCTTGAGGTTCGGATTGGCACGAATCAAGTCGAGAGCCGTGCTCCGCGATTGATCGACGTTCTCCGCCACACCGTACCGGTCGCCGACCACCTTCATGTCGGGTGCGTTCGCCTTGATATAAGCAATCGCCGCATCGGCCCAGGCGTTGTGCAGCGGCACTGTGAGCGATCCGACGAACACCGCATATTCGCCCTTGCCGCCCAGCGCGTCCACGAGACGCTTGCCGTAGGCCTCGCCGAAGCCTTTCGCGGACGCCAGCTCGAAGTCGTAGTCGGCGTTCTTTTGCTTCGGTGACTCGTGGGTGATCACCTTGATGCCCGCCTTGCGGGCGCGGTCGAGCACGGGCTCGAGCACCTCGGCATCGTTAGGAACGACACCGATAACATCGACTTTCTTGGCAATTAGATCCTCGATCGCACGAACCTGCAGGGCCGGGTCGGCGCTGGTAGGGCCGACCATGAAAGCGTCGACGCCGAGCTCGGCCGCTTTCTTTTTGATACCGGCCTCCATGGCATTGAACCACGGAATACCACCGATCTTCACCACTACGCCGATGACCGGCTTGTCCGCCGATGCGCGGGCGCCACCGAGCACGCCCGGTATCAGCAAGCCGCCAACCCCGAGGGCCGAGCCAGAGAGAAAGGTGCGGCGGCCGATCTTCGACGCACGGATGGAGTCAGAATGCGAAGTCACGAGAGTCCTCCCAGTTTGTTTTGCCGGCGACGGCGTTAGCTGCTCCCGAAGCCTTTCTTAGCTAAATCCATTCAGCACAGATTGTCAAGATAGCTGAAAGGATTTAGCATGCATTTTCAGAAAGTACCGAACTCGATCCGTATAGCCAGCGAGGGGACGATGGCGCGCTCGCCAAGCACACGTAGATCCACCATCTATGACATCGCCAAGGCGACCCAGGCCTCCCCGTCCACGGTGAGCCTCGTGCTCAACGACAGTTGGAAGCGCTATCGCATCAAGGAAGAAACCGCCAAGCGCGTGCTGAAGGCAGCCCAGGAACTCGGCTACGCCGTCAACATGAAGGCCAGGGGCTTGCGCCTGTCGCGCTCCGGCCTTGCCGGCATGATCATCCCCCATTACCGCAACCGCTTCTTCGCCGGCCTTGCCGAGGCTTTCGAGGCGGACACGCGCCAGCGCGGCCTGTGCCCCATTGTGGTGAGCACGCGGCGCGACGAGGAAATCGAGGCCAGCGTCACCAGTACCTTGCTGTCCCAACAGGTCGAGTTCCTGTTCATCGCTGGCGTGCGCAACACGAAGCCGCTCAATGCCCTGTGCCGGGCTGCGGGCATTCCTTGCGTCAATCTCGACTTACCCGGCAGCGATGCGCCCTCGGTGGTCACCGACAATTACGGGGGTGCGCGTGCCCTCACCGAAAAACTGATCGCCAAACTACGAAAGCGTCGGAAAGCACCGCGTGACCTGCTCTTTCTCGGCGGCGTCGCCGGAGAGCATGCCACTGACCGCCGTATCGACGGCTTTCGCGACGCCGTGGCAGCCAATGGGCAGGAAATAGTGCTTGAAGTCGCCTGCTGCGGCTATCGTCCTTCATCGGCTCGGGAAGCCCTCACTGCTCACTTCGAAGCGCTCGGCCGCATGCCGGACGGCCTCTTCATCAACTCCATCACCTCTTTCGAAGGGCTCGTGCAATTCTCCCTGCAGGTACCGCGCCAAGCCATGCGCGAGGTCAGCACGGTGTGTTCCGACTGGGATCCGTTCGCAGCCCACCTGCCCTTCGACGTGATTATGACACGTCAGAACGTCGAGACCATCATCGCCGAGGGCTACGCGCTGGTGGACAATTATGTTCCGGGCGAGAATCCGATGGTGGTGGTGCCACCGGAATTCGCACCGAGCTCGGAGCGGGAAAGCAATTGGCGCTGAGGAGAAAGGGCTAAGAGGCGGACGGCTAAGAAGTTCTCACCTACGCCAAGGGCAATCGGGGCGTTCGCTAGATCTTCAAGAAAGTCGCCCGTGAAGTAGTCGCGTTCAGGCGGGTGCAGTTGACTGCGCGTGCTCGTGAGCCGCCGAGCGCGGCCAGGAAGAGGGCGCAAAGCAGGCAGAGCCATTTAAGGAGCAGGCTGAAGTTGTAGCGTGCGGCGGCGAGAACGGCGTTGGGGGCATCGCCTGAGGAATGGGCGAGGAAGTTGCGACCCATGCGGTGGTCACTCTTGCAGTGGCCGATGACGGGTTCGATCGCGGCGCTTAGCGTCGGAAGGCGCTTTGGTTCTGTTGCAGACGTTTCGGTAGTAGGCTGTCGGTCCAAGGGGTAGAGGCAGCAGCCGATACCGTCAACGTCGTCTCTCCCGAGACCTATATCGGCTATGAGCGTGCGGACAATTTCGTGTCGCCGTCAAGGATGATCGTCAACAAACCGCAGGTCTATGCCAAAGCCGGTAGTCTCGACATCAATCAGTGGACGCTCAGCGGAAATTGGACGGTCGAGAAAGAGAGCGCCTCTCTCAATGCCGCCAACGGTGGCATCACCTTTCGCTTCCATGCTCGTGACCTGCATCTGGTCCTCGGTCCTGGCGCCGACAGCAAGCTTGTACGTTTTCGGGTGCTGATCGACGGCAAGGCACCGGGTGCGGCTCACGGAGTAGATATCGATGCCGAGGGTAACGGCACAATCGTTGGCCAGCGCCTCTACCAACTGGTTCGACAAGATGAGCCGATTGGCGATCAAACGTTCCAGATCGAGTTTCTCGATCCGGGCGCCCAGGCCTTTGCGTTTACCTTTGGCTGAGGCCCGCCTGAGCCTCATGCCGTTGTGGGGGCAGAAAGGCAGAAGCCCCCACAAGACAGCGTCTGAGCCGCCGGCCGACTCGACCAAGCCATCGCTTTGCATCAGTGACGGAAGGAGGACCGCACCTTCCCTCGAAAGTCGGTAGGCTTCAGGTGATGATCGCGCGGGGTTCGAGGAAGGCTTCCAATCCGAATGGCCCGAATTCGCGGCCAATGCCCGACTGCTTGAACCCACCGAAAGGCGCAAGCGGCTCGTGCGGGGCGCCATTGATCGCGACACGTCCGGCCTCCAGTTGTCCCGCGACCCGGCGTGCCCGTTCCGGATCGGAAGACTGGACATAGGCCGCCAACCCGTAATCGGTGTCGTTGGCGATCGCGATGGCCTCTGCCTCGTCCCGATAGGAGATCACGCAAAGCACCGGTCCAAATATCTCCTCGCGCGCGATCCGCATCTGGTTGGTGACGCCTGTGAAGATAGTCGGGCGGACGAACCAGCCCCGATCAAGATGATCGGGGCGCCCCTCACCGCCGATGAGCAATGTGGCTCCTTCTTCCTGCCCGAGCCGAATGTAAGACTGGACGCGTTCCCACTGTTTCAGGCTGACCATCGGGCCAATCTGGACGGCGGGATCATTGGCGGGACCGACCTTCATCGCGGCGCCTGCCGCCTTCAGTCGCTCCAAAATCTCGTCGAGACGGCGTTCGGGCACGAGGATGCGCGTGCCGTCGATGCAGGCCTGCCCGCTGTTGCCGAAACCTGTCATCAGTACCTGCGGGATCGTGCGATCCAGATCGGCATCGTCGAGAATGATGGTCGGGCTTTTGCCGCCTAGTTCGAGTGTTACCCGCTTGATCGTCTGGGCCGCCGCAGCGAGGATCGCCCGGCCGCTGGCGGTGGAGCCGGTGAAGCTGATCTTTGCGATGTCCGGATGCGCGCTGAGGGCGGCGCCTGCCACTGAACCAATGCCATTGACAATGTTGAACACACCGCGCGGCAGCCCGGCCTCATGCAGGCATTGCAGGAGGAGTTGCGTCTGGAGCGCGCTCATCTCAGAAGGCTTGATGACGATCGTGGTGCCGGCCGCGATTGCGGTTGCGAGCTTGGAGCAGATGAAGCCGTAATTGCTGTTCCAGGGCGTGATCGCCGCGGCGATGCCGGATGCGCGCATCTCTACTTCCGCGCGACCGATAGTGCGGCGGAACTGATATCCCTCCAGTGTCTCCGCCATGTCGAGGAAAACGGACGCTGCATGCGGCACGGCAAAGCTTGTGAAAATGGCAGGTGCGCCATATTCCTCGGTCATCGTCGCAACGAGATCATCGCTGCGAGCGGCCACGACGGCGGAAAGCCGCTTGAGCATGGCGATGCGCTCGGCCTTCGACGTACGCGCCATGTCGGAAAAGGCACGCTTGGCGGCAGCGACGGCCGTATCAACGTCACGCGCATCCGCGAGGCGGACGGTACCGATCTGCTCCTCGGTGGCCGGATTGAACAAGGACGAGCGCTCCTCGCCCTGCGGCCTGATAAAGGCGCCGTCGATATAGATCGTGTCGATATTGCGCATTGGAAAGGGCTCCACATTGAAGGCTGGTGAAGGCCTATATGTCCCACGACCACTGATCTGATAAGAAGGCCAAAGCGGGACAGTCTGATGAAGGATATCGCGCAATGGCAAAGGCCAGCCTGGTCGAACTGGAAGCGGTCGCTGCGGTCGCCCGCTCGGGCGGTTTCCGCGCTGCGGCGCGAGAACTCGGTATATCCTCTTCCGCGCTTAGCCACGCCATCGCGACACTGGAAGAAAGACTGGGCGTAAGGCTATTCAACCGGACGACCCGTAGCGTCGCATTGTCACCGGCGGGGGAACAGTTCGTTGGGGAGATCACGCCGGCTCTGACGGCCATCGAAGACGCGATCGATCACGCCGGCGAACACAGTGCCGAGCCCACCGGCACGTTGCGCATCAACACCTCACTCGGTGCGGCAAGAATGTTCCTGACGCCATTGTTCCTCGAATATGCCAGCCTCTATCGCCGCGTGGAGGTGGAGATTGTCACAGAGGGCGCACTGGTCGACGTCACCGGGCAAGGCTTCGATGCCGGCATTCGCCTCGCCGAGGCAGTACCTCCCGACATGATTGCTGTCCCCATACTCCCGGAGATCCGCTCGCTGGTCGTCGGCACCCCCGATTATTTCAAGAGGCGGGGTGTGCCCAAGGTGCCGACCGACCTCAGCCGTCACCGCTGCATCCGTGCTCGTATGGCGAGCGGAAAGCTGTACCGCTGGGAGTTCGAGCGTCGGGGTGAAACCATGCTGATCGATGTGCCGGGTACGCTGACACTCGATGAAAGCAGCCTGATGCTGGAAGCGGCATTAGCGGGTGTTGGCCTGACTTATCTCGCCGAGCCGGTGGTCGCAGAATATATTGCCGCCCACCGACTGATGGTGGTTCTGGAAGACTGGACACCGCCCTATCCGGGGCCTTGCCTTTACTTCGCCGGACGCCGACATATTCCGGCAAGGCTCCGAGCCCTTATAGATCTCATTCGGGCGTGGCCATTGGCGAAGCGAACTGCTTCGACATCGCGAAGCCACGCGCCCCAGGAGCAATCGCTTTAGAGACGAACTTCCTCCAGCGCTGGACGCCATGCAACGTGATGGGATTGCCTTTCGAGTCCGTAGTTACGTTTGGATTGCCGACCGCCTTCAATTGTTGCTGCCAGAAAACAAAAAGATGAGAGTTTTATATCCAACCCTTACTTCTAGGTCATACGTTATTCACACACCATAAATTTACTTTCTGTAAAAACAAAAAATATCTTCATTTATTCAAATAAAAACTCAAGACATCGCATACAATATGCCCTCAAGGATAATTTTAGTCCACGCCAACACGTCTCTATTTTTCTAATTTATTTTTATGCCACGCGCATACGGCTTTTAATTATTTCACAAAACTACAAAATACCTTATCATCTTTGCACGGCGCTAGGATGTCGTCGGCAACCGCCGGCACCTGATCACGATCCGCATCCAAGGATGCTCGTTCCTATTCTTTCCGTCTCTACCGTTCGACAGCAGTCCAACGACACAAACCATGGGGGGACAAACGATGGGCGCGACGACACCAGACAATATCATGCAGCTCGGCATGGGCTTCTGGGCCTCCAAGACATTGCTCAGTGCGGTCGAACTCGGTGTCTTCACCGAACTCGCTACGGGACCGGCCGATCTGCCGACGCTGCAGACCAAGTTGGAATTGCATCCCCGTGCGGTTCGCGATTTCCTCGATGCCCTGGTGGCTCTTGGGATGCTTGAGCGCGACGATGGCATCTATCGCAATTCCCCCGATACGGATCTCTTCCTCGACAAGGCGAAGCCGTCCTATATCGGCGGTATCCTCGAAATGGCCAATGCCCGGCTCTATGGTTTCTGGGGCTCGCTTACCGAGGCCCTGCACACAGGCGAAGCCCAAAACGAAGGCAAACACAGCGAAGACTTCTTTGCGGCCCTCTACGCGGAACCCGAGCGCCTGAGTGGCTTCCTCAAGGCCATGAGCGGTATCAGCGCCGGCGCGGCACATGCGATTGCAGCCAAGTTCGATTGGTCGAAATATGCGACTTTTGTCGACGTGGGTGCGGCGCAGGGCATGGTGCCCGTGGTGGTCGCGCAGAGCCATCCGCATCTGCGCGCGATCGGCTTCGATCTGCCCGCCGTACAGCCGATATTCGACGAATTCGTCGCGCAACAAGGACTCACCGAGCGCATACGCTTTCAGGCCGGCAGTTTTTTCGATGGACCCATGCCGAACGCGGATGTGATCGTGATGGGACATATCCTGCACGACTGGGACCTCGCCCAGAAGAAGCTGCTAATACAAAAAGCCTTCGCCGCCTTGCCGACAGGTGGCGCCCTGATCGTCTACGACGCCGTCATCGATGACGAACGCCGCAAGAATGCCTTCGGCCTTCTGATGAGTTTGAACATGCTGATCGAAACTCGTGGAGGCTTCGACTATACTGGTGCGGACTGCCAGACTTGGATGCGAGAAGCAGGCTTCGTGTCCACACGCGTCGAGCCATTGCTGGGACCGGATTCGATGGTGGTCGGATTCAAGCCTGAATGAACCCTCCAAATGGCGCGCGGGATCTGGATCGGCGTGGTGATGTGGCTCGAGTTGCCTGCCGCACTCACGATGTTCAGCAGATGTTTCGCCACGAAGCGGACATACGATCGGAACTATAAAAAAGCGCCCGCGCGACGAACGTGTCGAGGCTCCCATCTGGCTGGTTCGGAAAAGACCGGGGGAATTTGATCGGCAGGAGATTGGTGAGCGCAAGGGAAGCGATCGGTCGTTCCATAAGGCCGATATGCGAACAAGGCGCCTGCAACAGGCCAAGCAATCGCAGGACCGAGCCCAGCCACGGTACCCCCATGCCCTCACTCGTCCAGAAGACACCGAATGCTTAAAGCATCACGCCGACACCAAACTTCAGGGTATTCTCCGGAACCTGGGCGAGAGGCTTTCGCAGCAGCAACCCGATTGCGAGTACCACCAAACACGCAGCGAGCGCTCCCAAGGCAGCGGGAAGCAGCAGGCCACGCCCAGCACCAACGGCTATGACGATAAAAACCACCTCAAGGCCTTCGAGAAGAACAGCCTTGAAGGCCGTCAACCCTGCGATCCACGAGAGGGCTTCATGCCCGGAAGCGGCCGCCAGCCGAGCGGATTCCGATCCAAAAATGGCGTCCTCATCATGCAACGGGATGATGTCGGCACTCCGCAGGAGTGCCTTTCGCAGCCACCCCATGCCGAACAGCAAGAGGAGAATACCGATGACAAGCTGCAGCACCTTAAGCGGGATAAGACCTAGCAAAGGGCCGAAGACAGCGATCAGCAGGCCAAGGACGACAAGGGCGGCCATTGTACCGATTAAAGCCGGACGCCACCCCCGCAAGGTGCCTACCGCCAAGACGATGGTGAACGCTTCGACCACCTCGACGACGGAGGCGAGGAACGCGGCACCTAGCGCGGGTGCCGCGACACCTAGGGAAACCAATTCCAATATTGCCATCGCTGAAAAGGAACTTTCTCGACCTGCCGTAGACACCGCCTCGCCGCGAGCCATGGTAGAAGGGGTTGCCTTAGCTGAGAATTAGAAGGACCGGCCGCGGGCCGGTGACAGCCGTGCCGAGCGACGCGGCGAGAAAGCGTCGCCTCCGGCAAGCCTGATCCTCAGATTCAAGCGATCGCCTGCCTCGTGATTGGCGAAGAATACATCCGAAATGGACGTTGCTTCGGTGAAAGTCCGCAAAAACAGAAGGGATCAGACAGGCTCACGGTGACCTGCTCCCCTGGAAAGTCCTCGCCTTGAGGTTAGCCTGCTCTCTGACAGAGGAGACGGGCCATGAAACGATCGAGGTTTTCGGACGAACACATCATCGGCATCGGGCGCCTCACGGCAGGGTGTCCGTGTTGACGGTCTTTGCGTTGCAGGATTTGGAGAAGGATCGCCCGGCTCTATCAGCGGCCTAGCGGCGGCGTTTGACGTTACCCTAAACGCGCTGGCATGCACGAAGCACCGGGCGACAGCCCTTGATCAGGTCGAACGCAGGATGGGTCGAGGCCGTTTCGATCATGCAGACCGCTGGCCAGAGCGGCGCGGAATTATATCGCCGCGCCTGCGCGGTAGGCGCGGGGTCGTCGTTCTGCAGATCTTCGCTGGCGGGGATCCAAGCCTCGCGGCTGGGCTTTCGGCAAAAGCCCCCCTGCTCGCCCGAACGAAGCGCATCCTTGACTGAGCCTGCCGCCGGCATCCGGGATCATGAAGGGCCGGATTTCCGGCATGTTTCCTTTTCAGTTTTCAATGTTTGATCGGCATGGTGTTCATGAAGGCCAATGTGTCCTCGAACGACCGAATGCCTGCATCGGAGCCGAGACCCGTCGCCACCAGTGCCGCCGATGCCTGGGCAAAGTTCAAAGCGGTCTTCAGGTCCATCCTGCGATGCAGGGCCGTGATGAAACCAGCATCGAACGCATCGCCGCACCCGGTCGTGTCCACGACCTCGATTTGGAAGGCCGGCTGGCGAACGATCTCGCCGTGAGCGTCCATGAAGCACACGCCATCACCGCCAAGCGTGAACACGCAATGTTTCACGCCGCGATCGAGGAAGAACCGGCCCGCACTCTCAATGCCGGACGCGCCGGAAATCTGCCGCGCTTCCTCGATGGAGGGCATGAAATAGTCGATATAGGGAAACAGGGGTGCGATAAGATCGAGCGTGCCGTCATTGGCACCGAGCAGGTCGAACGTTGTCGTCCGCCCACGCGCTTTTGCCTCGGCCAGCAATTTGCGGCTCGGCTCGCCGTCGAGCTTGGCCAATAATCCGGTACCGCCAAGGTGAATGATCGCCGGAGCCAGCACCGCATCAAGATCGCTCTCGGCAATCTCGAAATGATCGGAGGCGCCTCGCGCATGGAGCGCCGGCCGGTCGCCATTGCGCCGAATATTCAAGATGGTCGACGATGTCTGCACACCTGTCAGGCGCTGCATCTGAGCCGTATCGACGCCGAAGCGCTGAAGTGTTGCAAGAACGAAATCGGCTTTCTCGTCGTCGCCCACGGCACCGACTGCGAGGCAATTCAGCCCAAGCTTTGCAAGATCCACCACCGTCCCACCGGCGGTACCCGCAACCGTCAGCCTGATTTCGTCAATGAACTCCACATTGCCGCCAGGTGGAATGGCATCAACCGGCCGCCCGAGCACGTCGAGAATGTAAAGCCCAATGACTGACACATCATGAGACATGGAAACCTCTTGAAATAAGATACATGGTGGGCAGGCGCTTGCTAGCTGCGATTACGCAAGGCGAAAATGGTGCCTGCAATCAGGATGAAAATGCCGACGATGGCCAGTTGCAACGTGCTGGGAATACCCACGAAGATCAGTACGTTGCTGACCAGCGTTATCAACAGCACGCCGAGCAGGGTCCCGACCACCGATCCGGAGCCGCCCGTGATGCGTGCGCCGCCCAGAACGACGGCCGCGATGATTTCAAGCTCCATGCCGGCAAGATCGAACGGATTGGCGAGGCGATTGCTCGAAACGTGGATTACACCCGCAATGCCGGCGAGCAGCCCGGCATAGGCAAACACGAACACCCGCACGCGAAACAGATTGATACCCAGACGTTCGGCAATCGCGGAATTACCACCGATGGCGAAGATGGCGCGGCCCATCAGCGTGCGTTCCAGGATGTACCAAGTGATGAAAGCGGCAACGACCAGAACCAGAACCGTCGCCGGCAACACGGACACAACGCCATTCGAGGCGCGATGGGTGAACAGCGAGGCCTTGCCGAAAGCGTCCATCGCGGACGGGATGTTCATGAACAGAGCGGTCCCGATGAATGTCAGCAAGAAACTGCGGATGACATATTGGGTGCCGATCGTGACGATCAGCGAAGGTGCCTGGAGTTTTTGTACGAGCAGCCCGTTTACGATTCCAAAGGCCGCACCGCCGAGAGCCGCAAGGATCAAGATGACCGTCATCGGCATGCCCGGGAACCAGTTCGTCACGACCATGGTCAGGACATACATCACGAAAGCGGCAATCGCCGTGAACGATACGTCGATGCCCCCGGAAGCCAGCACGACCAGCACCCCCATCGCGAACAGCCCGCGCACCACCGACGCGCGCAGTATGTCGACGATATTGCTCATCTGGAGGAAGTCGGGATTGGCGGCGATCACGACCAGGCAGGTCGCAATCGTCAGCACCAATGTGAAGAGTTCGGGCCGGCGCCCCATCAAATCCCACCAGCGGCGTGCGACGCCGCGGCGCTGGGGGGCGGCAGCGGTCGCGGATACAATCTCGGTCATTGCGCGATCTCCTTCGACGTGCCGGCCATGGACTGATAGATCGCGTCTTCGGTCAGCCCTTCGGCCTCGTGCGCGGCCACGATGCAGCCGTGGCGCATGACGAGAATGCGATCGCAATTCTGCAAAAGCTCCGGCAGGTCATCGCTGATGATGATGACGCCCATGCCCTCATCGGCCAGGCGCTGGATGATCCGGAAGATCGTGTCTTTCGATCCCACATCCACGCCAACGGTCGGCCCGTGCAGGATGAGCAGTTTCGGGTTGATGGTAAGCCACCGCCCGATGAGCACTCTTTGCTGGTTGCCGCCGGAAAGGGACTGCACCGGAACCGTTACATCCGGCGCGACGATCTGCAGGTCGGTAACACTGGCTTCCGCAGTGCGACGGGCGCTGCGGGAACTGATGATGCCGAGCGCATTGCGCAGGCGATCCAGGATCGGCAGCGTTATGTTGTCCTGTATCGACTTTTCAAGAAACAGGCCCTCGGTAAGGCGATCCTCGGGCACATAGCCAATACCATTTTGTATGGCTTGCAGCGTCGATTGGGGCGCAATCGTCCTGCCGGCCAGGCGTATCTTGCCGCCAACCGCCGGCTTCACGCCGGCCAGCGCGAGAGCGAGCTCGTTGCGGCCGGAATCCAACAGCCCCGTGACGCCCAGTATCTCGCCCTTTCTCACGCTCAGCGAGATATTTCGAAAAGCGCGGCCATCCTCGAGCTTCTCGACTTGGAGCAGAACGTCGCCAAGGTTTGGATCGGTGCGATAGCGCGTCTCGCCGATCTTGCGGCCCGTCATCCGCTGACTGAATTCAGCCTTGCTGTGATCGGCGACATCGAGTTCGGCGACCTTCAGCCCGTCGCGCATGATGATTGCGCGGCCCCCGAGTAGTTTGCACTCGTCGAGCTTATGCGTGACGAACAAAACCGCGACACCTTTGGCGAGTAGCCGCTCGACAACGCCCAGCAAATTCTCGACTTCCTGCCGCGTAAGCGACGTCGTTGGCTCGTCCATGATGACCAGGCGCGCTTCGGACGCGATAGCGCGGGCGATGGCAATCAGTTGGCGCGTTGCAAGCGGCAGCGTGTCCGTGCGACGCGTGAGAAAATCACTACCGGTCGGAAGATGCACTTCCGCCAAGGCCCGGCGCGCCGTTTCATGAAGCGCCGTGACATTCAGTCTGCGAACCAGACGTCCCGACGCCTCGACGAGTTGCTCGGTAAACGCGACGTTTTCGGCAACCGAGAGGTTGGGCAGGAGCGACAGGTCCTGATAGACCGTCTCGATGCCGGCCCGTAGCGCCCCGATCGCGCCCAGATCTCCGGCTTTACTTCCGGTCGACTGGCCATCGATCAGAATTTGCCCCTCGTCGGCAAGCTGGGCGCCGGAAAGGATCTTGATCAGCGTACTCTTGCCGCAGCCATTCTCCCCCATCAGGTGATAGATCTGCCCCCCCTCGATCGTCAGGCTGACATCCTTCAGCGCCATAACGCCGCCAAAGGACTTCCTGACGTTTCTAACCTCGAGAAACGGCGGCAAAAGGCGCGGCGTAGGATCGGTCGCGTGCATGGCAAATTCCTAAAACTCCCCGATGCGCCTTCCATGACGGGATCGACGCCCATCGGAAGACGCATCGGTGAGCGATGCTCGTTGTCAGAACGGGAACTGCTTGTAGTTGGACTTGTCGACATCCACCCAGGCCTGGCCCTGCATGATGATGCCCTTGCCCGGTCCCTTTATGACGGTCATCTTTTCATAGCCCGGCACGCCGAGATTGACCCCGTCCTTGATCTCTTCGCCCTTCAGGACCATCTCGGAGACCTTGTTCATGACGTAACCGGCGTCCTTGGGATCCCAGAAGAAGATCTGATTGACGGCGCCGCTTTCCAGATAAGGTCCGGTATCCTTGGGAAGGCCAAGGCCATAGACGCAGACCTTGCCCTGAAGGCCGGCTTCTTCCACAGCCCGGCCGATACCAATCACGTCAATGGCAGAGGAGCCCTGGAAACCCTTGATGTCCGGATATTTGCGCAAGATCTCCTTGGCCTTTTCATAGGCGCGATTGGCATCGTTGAAGGATTCGTTCTTGGCGGCAACCAGTTCCATACCCGGATATTTCTTAGCGTTTTCCGCGCCGGCATCGACCCACTGATTATGCGTCAAGCTGCCCAACGAGCCGACGAACGACGTCCATTTGCCTGACTTGCCCATGCAGGCGGAGAGCTTTTCGTTGATACGCGCACCAAAGGCCTTGTTGTCGAAGGCTTCGATGTCGACATCGGTATTCTTGAGGCTATCCCCCTCATGGGTGATGACCTTGATCCCGCGCTGAGAGGCCCGGCGAAGCACGCCTTCGAGTGCGGACGGGTCCATCGGAACAACTGCGATCGCCGATACTTTCTTCGCGACGAGATCTTCGATGATGCGGGCCTGCTGAGCCGCATCCGCCTTGGCGGGGCCGATCTGGTTGGCGCTTAAGCCGGGATTGTCCTTCCCAAACGCATCCACGCCTTCATTCATGCGGATGAACCAGTTTTCGCCGGTGACCTTGACCACCGTCACGATGGATGGCTTGTCCTGAGCGAACGAAGCCCCGGCCATCAACACGCCTGCCAGCATCGTACAAGCTGCCAGTTTGGTAATTTTGCTCATAGTTTCCTCCATTTTAAGCAAAATCGTCTTCAAAGATCGGCATTGCCGGTTCTATGGGATCTTCACGGTGCCGAGCCGATCGCGAACCGAGCTATCGTCGCTTCGGCTTGACCCAGACGCCCAGATGCACCCGTGAGAAGGCCAGGAGGGCCAACAGCAAGACGCCCCAGGCAAGGTCGCGGAAGAAATTGGAAATGTTCATGAAGTTGAACAGGCTTGAGAGAATCTGCAGCGCCGTCGCAGCCAGCAGCACGCAGCTCACCTTGCCGTATCCACCTTCGGGCTTAACGCCGGCCAGAACGGCAATCAGAATGGCGATCAACACATAAGAACCGCCGTAATCCCATTTCACCGAGGAATTGCGGGCCGCGATAATGACGCCGGCAACGGAAGACAGCACGCCGCAGAGGGTATAGGTAACAAGCAGCATGCGCTTTTCGTTGATGCCGCCATACCGTGCTGCCTTGGAATTACTTCCAAGCAACATGAGTTTCATGCCGAACGGCGTATACTTCAAGAGAAACGCCAGGCCGGCTGCAATTGCCAGAAACAACGCAAAACACAGGGGAATGCCGAGTACCGGCATGTTGCCGAAATCATCCAGCGGCTCGATAAAGCCCATGGTGATCGCGGAGCCGTTGGTCAGGAACACCGCAATGCCGGTGAACAGCAGTTGCGTCCCCAGTGTGGCGATCAGGGGTGTGAGCCGCGCATAGGCGATCACGCTTCCATTGACGAAGCCGCCGACCAGGCCCACGAGAAGCGCCAGACCGATGAAGCCCCAGAAAAACAGCAGCGGTGCGTCATCGGCCACGATGAAATGGGTTGTCACCTGAAAGGCTGCGATGCCGGCAAGGTTCGCCAGGGCGATGCCCGACAGATCGATGCCGCCATTGCCCGAGATCATGGCCAGCATGACGCCCAGCGCCAGAAGGCCGAGTTCGGGAACCTGCGACGCCATGGATTGCAGATTGTAGCTGTCGATGAAACTGGAGCCCGCCAATAGAGCCCCGGCAGCGAGCACCGCGCAATTGATCAACAGCAGAAAGGGCGCCTGCCGGTTCAGGCTATATGACGACACTTTTTCCTCCCGTCTCCGAAGAGCGTGTTTTACCGGCGAGGCCGGCCAAGTCCGCCGGCGGAGCAGCTTCTTTGTCGATTGCGCAATAGTCCATTGCCGCACTCCATCGTTCGCTATGACAAATGCGGATAGGTCAACTCACCCGCTGAGGTGCAGCAACCTCATGTATTGGATGCATTTCCCCTCCTCGCGTCCAAACGATCGATCGCCTTGACGTTGTCCGCCGATGGGCCGTTTGGATCGAAGCTGGATGCGAGGAAAACGTCGACGATGGCTTTAGCCAGTTCCGGGCCAATCACACGGGCGCCCATGGCAATAATCTGAGCATTGTTAGATCTTGCGGCTCGTTCCGCTGAATAGGTGTCATGGGTCAGGGCGGCGCGGATACCTGGCACTTTGTTCGCCGAAATCGACACGCCGATTCCGGTGCCGCAGAACAACAGTCCCCGATCGTATTCGCCGTTGACCACGCTTTCGGCGAGGACCTTTGAGATGTCGGCGTAGTAGCCCGGCCGGCTCAGATCCGTAACCGTAATGTCGCCCCTTCCGGCCAGATGATGCGCGATGACATCAAGCAGGGGCTTTCCCGCGCCATCCGCGCCGAGAGCAATCTTCATCGATGGTTCCCTCCCGAGACATGCCGGTGCCCGACGGCCACGGCTCTTGTTCGTTTTTGCAGTTATTGACATTTGTCGATCCTTATTTGACAATTGTCAATATCGACGCTCGAGCTTGGACCTCGTGACGTTGATGTGCCCCGCCGGCCAGGCGGCGTGCGCATATGAGGAGAGGAAGCGTGGATCTCTTGCTTGAGGTAGAGGGGCTCAAAAAGTCCTTCGGCGGCGTTGCTGCTTTGCGAAATGGCGCCTTCAAGCTCCATGCGGGTTCCGTCCATGCCCTGTGCGGCGGCAACGGCGCGGGCAAGTCCACCTTCCTGAAGATCCTGATGGGGCTGCATCGGAGAGACGCCGGCGCGATCCGCCGCCGCGGCAAGGCCGTGGAGTTCTCCGGTCCGGCCGAGGCGCTTGCCTCCGGCATTGCCATCATCGAACAGGAACTCAGCCCGGTTCCCCACATGACAGCGGCCGAGAACATCTTCCTCGGGCGCGAACCGTCGGCGCGCTTCGGCGGCATCGATTTCCGCAAGATGAACCGGGCGGCGCAGGCGCTGTTCGATCAGCTCGGCTTCAATATCCGTGCCGGCCAATACATGATGAATCTCTCGGTGGCGCAGATGCAACTCGTGGAGATCGCCAAGGCGCTCAGTCACGATGCCGAGGTCATCTTCATGGACGAGCCGACCTCCGCCATCGGCGAGAAGGAAGCTCAGCATCTGTTCTCGGCCATCGAGCAGCTCAAGGCCGCCGGCAAGGGTGTCGTCTATGTCTCCCACCGGCTGTCGGAAATCTTCCAGATCGCCGACTCCTACACCGTCTTCCGGGACGGCAGTTATGTCGGCAGCGGTGCCTTGGCCGATATCACCCGTCCCGAGCTGATCCGCATGATCGTCGGCCGGGAGCTCGGGGAAGAATACGTCAAGACCAACGTTCCCGACGACCACATCAGTTTCCAGGTTCGCGGCCTCACGGCTCCCGGTAAGATCGACGACATTTCATTTTCCGTGCGACGGGGCGAGATCTTCGGAATCTACGGTCTCATGGGATCAGGGCGTACGGAGATCTTCGACTGCCTGTTTGGCCTGAACAAGCCGACAGCCGGCAGCATCGTCCTGGACGGTCAGCCGCTCACCATTTCCCGTCCCGCCGATGCCATGCGCGCAGGCATCGCGCTCGTCACCGAGGATCGCAAGCTCACCGGCCTCAATCTCTCCGACAGCGTGCGCAACAACATCTGTCTGGCGAGCTTGCCGGAGTTGAGCCCGGGTTTCATCATGCAGCGCCGGCAGGAACGGGCCGCCTCGGCAGACATGATCGCGCGTTTCGGCATCAAAGCCGCGCGCGATACCATGCCGGTTTCCGGCCTATCGGGTGGCAACCAGCAAAAAGTCGTGCTCGGCAAGTGGTTCTTGCGCCAGCCCAAGCTTCTCCTGCTGGACGAGCCCACGCGCGGCGTCGATGTCGGCGCCAAGCGCGAGATCTACCGCATCATCTGCGATTTCGCGGCGGCAGGCGGCATGGTCGTGATGGTCTCATCCGAAATAGACGAAGTGCTCGGCATGTCCGACCGCATCCTGGTGATGCGGCAGGGACGGTCCGCCGGGATCCACCGGCGTGAAGAAACGGACGCGCAGTCGCTCGTGCATTTGTCCACCTGAGATCGGCGCCCCGGCGTATCGCCTGGCACAAAAAGGAAATCCACGTGTCCGCTAACGAGAATCCTTCGACCAGCATCTGGCCCGGCAGGGAGCATCGCCGGCTGATCGTCCAGGAATACGGCATCTTCATCGCCTTCCTGTTGCTTGCCCTGATCCTATCGGTCTCCAACCAGTACTTCCTCACCGCCGGCAACATCTCCAACGTGTTGTTGCAGACCGCCATCAACGGTGTGCTGGCGGTCGGCATGACTTTTGTCATCCTCACCCGAGGTATCGATCTGTCGGTCGGCTCGGTCGCGGCGCTCACTGGCATCATTGCCGCCAGCTTCGCCACCACCTCGGCAACGGCGGGCCTGCCGGGCGCGCCTTATCCGTTCTACCTCGCATTGGCTGCGGGCCTGCTCGTCGGTGTCGCCTGCGGCGCCGTGGCCGGTATCATCGTCTCGCGCTTTGCCGTCCCCGCCTTCGTGGCCACCCTCGGCATGCTTTCGGCAGCGCGGGGCCTGACGCTCATCTATGGCGGGGGCCGGCCCGTGCCTGCCCTCACGCCCGAATTCCGCTGGATCGGCACCGGCAACCTGTTCGGCATTCCTGCGCCGGTCGTCCTGCTCGCTCTGGTGTTCGCCCTCTCCTGGTGGGTACTGAACCGTACGCGCTTCGGCCGCTACATCTATGCGGTGGGCGGCAACCCGCATGCCGCCAAGACGTCGGGCATCAGCGTTGCCCGCATCCGTTTCAGCGTCTACGTCATCTCCGGCGGACTTTCGGGCCTGGCGGGGATGATGCTGGCGGCCCGCACCGGTTCCGCCTTGCCCCAGGCCGGCATCGCCTACGAACTCGATGCCATCGCGGCCGTGGTGATCGGCGGGACCAGCCTGTCGGGTGGTGTCGGTCGTATCACCGGCACACTGATCGGCGCCCTGATCATCGGCGTGATGAACAACGGCCTCGATCTGATGGGCATCCAATCCTACTACCAGCAGGTTCTCAAGGGCGCCCTGATCGTCGGTGCCGTGATGCTGGATCAGAAGAGAAACCAGGGCGAGTAAGCCCGTGCCATCCGGACGCTCGCGACCGCGATCCAGAACCGCGTGCCATCATGGCTGCGGCAATTTTCGGAGGAGAACGACCATGAGGAAACTGCTTGTCGTCCTGGCCGCGGCCACGGCGTTGCTGGTGACGCCTGCTCTGGCGCAGGACAAGAAAATCAAGATCGGTGCGGCCCCCTACGGCCTCAACGCCGAGTTCATGCAGATCTGGACGGCAGCGCTGAAGGAGCACCCTGCCGTCAAGAATGGGGAGGTGGAACTGACCGTATTCGATGGGCGCTATGATGCGCTCGTGCAGCAGGAACAGTTCAACACGATGATCACGCAGAAATTCGACGCGATCATCTTCGTGCCCATCGACATCGAGGCCGGTGCCACCGCCGTCCAGGCCGCGCATGATGCCGGCATTCCCGTCGTCGGCTCGAACACACGCGTCCATTCCGACCTGTTGTCGTCCTATGTCGGCTCCGACGACACGGTCTCGGGCTATCTGGAAGCCAAGAGCGTGCTCGACAAGATCGGCTGCAAGGGCAATGTCGTCATCATCGAAGGCCCGATCGGCCAGTCGGCGCAGATCTCCCGTCTCGAAGGCAACAAGAAGGCGCTGGCCGAGTGCCCCAATGTGAAGATCCTCGAGGACCAAACCGCCAACTGGTCGCGCGCCGAGGCGCAGACCCTGATGGAGAATTGGCTGACGGCGCATCCCGGCCAGATCAATGGCGTCATCGGCCAGAATGACGAGATGGCGCTCGGCGCGATCGAAGCCATCAAGGCAGCCAAGCTCAATGTTAAGGACTTTGCGATTGCCGGCATCGACGGCGTCACCGATGCGCTCAATGCTGTCAAGCAGGGCACGATGACCTCGATCCTGCAGGATGCCCGCGCCCAGGCGCAGGGAGCCCTGGACCTGGCCATCTTCCAGGCCAGGAAAGGCAATTACAAGCCGCAATCCGATATCTGGGCCCAGTATCCCAGCATGCCGTTCAAGGATGGCAGCGCCAAGGAATACAACGTGCCGTGGACGCCCGTCACCGCCGACAATGTCGACAAGCTGCTCGCTGCCCGCAGCAAGTGATTTTTACGCGTGGGGCATCGCCTTGCCCCGCGCCTTCCGCCGCCAGGACCCATCGACATGACCGATATCGCGCCTCAAATCGACCTGACCTTCCCGCTCTCCGGCAAGATCGCCCTCATCACCGGAGCCGCCTCCGGCATCGGTGCGGCCATTGCAGGGGCTTTCGCCACCAAGGGGGTCCGGGTCGCCGTTCTCGACATCAACGCCGAACTTGCCGCCGCGAAGGCGGCGGAGCTTGGGAATGGCGCGCAAGCATTCGTATGCGATGTCACCGATCCTGCGTCCGTCAACGCCGCGATCGCGGGTACGAAGGCGGCTTTTGGCGGCATCGACATCGCGGTCAACAGCGCCGGTGTCGTGTTCCTGGCTCCGGCCGAGGATCTGTCCCTGGACCACTGGACCAGGACGATCGACATCAATCTCAAAGGCAGCTTCCTGGTCACGCAGGCTGTCGGCCGGGAAATGATCAGCGCCGGCAAGGGCGGCAGGATCGTTAATCTCGCCTCGCAGGCGGGCACTGTCGCCATCGAGGAGCATGTGGCCTATTGCGCCTCGAAATTCGGCGTCATCGGCATGTCCAAGACCTTTGCGGCCGAGTGGGGCAAATACGGCATCACCGTCAACACGCTTTCCCCCACCATCGTGCTCACCGAACTGGGCAAAAAGGCCTGGGCGGGAGAGAAGGGCGAGGCCGCCCGAAAACGCATTCCCACCGGTCGATTCGCCTTTCCCGAGGAAATCGCGGCTGCGGCCGTTTTCCTCGCTTCCGCCGGTGCGGATATGATCAACGGCGCCGATCTACTAATCGATGGCGGCTACACGATCCTTTGAGCCGAAGCGCTCCAGGAACCCATAGGAGAAATCATGCAGCGTTTCGTCAACAATCCCGACGAAGTCGTCGAAGACACGGTGAAGGGTTTCGTCAAGGCCCATTCCGATATTGTTCGCCTCGCCGACAATCCCCGTGTCATCGCCGCCAGGAATGCCCCCCATGCCGGCAAGGTGGGTGTCATCACGGGCGGCGGCTCCGGCCACGAGCCGGCCTTCATCGGCTATACCGGCAAGAACATGCTCGATGCCGTCGCCGTTGGCGAGCTGTTCTCCTCGCCCACGGCCAAAAGCTTCCATGACGCCATCCGCGAAGCCGATGGTGGCAAAGGGGTCGTCGTGCTCTACGGCAATTATGCCGGCGACAACATGAACGTGAAGATGGCGATCCGGCTCGCAGCCAAGGATGGCATCGAAGTGGCGACCGTCGTCGCCAACGACGATGTCTGCTCGGCGTCCCGCGAAGAGCGCGAAAAACGCCGGGGCGTTGCTGGCGAAATCTTCATGTGGAAGGTTGGCGGCGCCAAGGCGGCAAAGGGGGCCTCGCTCGAAGCAGTCCGTGCCACCGCGCAAAGGGCGATCGACAATTGCCGCTCGATCGGCGTGGGGCTTGGTCCATGTACCTTGCCTGCCGTCGGCCATCCGAATTTCGAGATCGCCCCGGGCACAATGGAGGTGGGCATTGGCCATCACGGCGAGCCGGGCGTCCGCGTGGAGCCGCTGAAATCCGCGGCCGAGATCGCCCGCGACATGTGCGAAATCGTTCTCGACGACCACGATCTTCCCGAAGGCACCGAAGTCGCCGTACTGGTTTCCGGCCTCGGCGCGACACCGCTCAACGAACTCTATATCCTGAACGATACGATCGAATCCGAGATCGTCAAACGCGGCCTGAAAATCCATCGTACCTATATCGGCAATTACTTCACCTCTCTGGAAATGATCGGCGCAACCTTGACGGTTATGGCTCTTGACGACGAACTGAAGGAACTGCTCGATACGGACGTGCGCTGCACTGCAATCTTGTAAAGAGAACGCCTCATGCAAACCCTCAACAATGCAGAAGCCGGCCACATCGTTTTGGCCATGGCAGAACGCATTATCGAAAATCGGGCCTTTCTCAGCGAAATCGACGGCAAGATCGGCGACGGCGATCACGGCGTCAACATGGCGAAAGGCTTCAACCTGGCTGCCGAGCGGCTCAAGGGCAAGAACGCATCCCTTTCAGGCTCGCTCGACACGCTTGGCACCGTCCTGATGACCGAAATCGGTGGCTCGATGGGACCGCTCTATGGCGTCATGTTTACGGAATTCGCCGAAAAGATCGACGGTGTCGACGCCATTGATGCCACCGCCTTCAGCCGTATGCTGCATGCAGGCCTAGAAGGTATTCAATCCATCGGCGCAGCCAAGGTCGGCGATAAGACGCTTCTCGACACATTCGTTCCTGCCCTTGCCGCGTTCGATGACGCGAACATGGCCGGCAGATCCTTTGCCGAAGCGCTGGATGAGCTCGTCGAAGCCGCGGAAAAGGGGCGAGATTCCACAATAGATTTGGTGGCCAGGATCGGACGCGCCAGCCGTCTGGGCGAACGTTCCCGCGGCGTCTTGGACGCTGGGGCAACCTCCTGTGCCATCATTCTGAAGGAATTGTCACTTCGCGCCCGCGAGCAACTGCAATAAGGGACAGCCGATTTGCGCAACATGGCGGCCCCACTTTATGCTTGGAAAGTTGGGCCGCCCTTTGTTTCGAATTTTCTCAAAACGAGACAAAGGCATTGTCCTGCAAGCCTTCCCGACCGACGCAGGAGCGATGGCAAACAAGATGGCGCCGAGTAATAAAACCGCGATGGCCAAGCCTGGTCAGGCGGAATTGGCCGATGTCATACCGCTGCGATATGGCGACGATCCCTATGTGTGGGCATGCTGGCTTTATTACGAGGACGGGCGCACACAGGGCGATATCGCCGAGATAATGGGAATCTCACGCGCAACGGTCAACAGCTACCTTGCCGAAGCGCGCAGCCGTGGAATCGTCAGCATTTCCATCGAGCCTTCGCGGCTGAGCTCGCTGGTAATCGCGCAGGAGCTGAAACAGCATTTCGGATTGACCGACTGCCTCGTCGTGCCCAATGACGACGGATCGCGAACCTTGATCGACCGCCTGGGAGCCGCCGGCGCGCAAGCGGTTGCGAAGCTGCTGAAATCCGGCGATACGGTCGCCGTCGCATGGGGGCGCACAATCCTATCCATTGCCCAAAACCTGCATATCTCCAATCTGCAGGATGTGACGGTCGTCCAGGCAACCGGCGGCACGCGAGCCGGTTTCGCCTACACGCCGGAGCTGTGCGCGGCGGCGGTCGCCACAGCCACGAATGCTCATCTCATCAACATCACCGCGCCGGCTATCGTGTCGAATGCGCAGGTCAAATCGGCTTTTTTGGACGAACCGGTCATTGCCGAGCAATTTCAAGCACTGACCCGAGCCAACAAGGCACTTTTCGGCATTTCGTCCCTTCGGCCGAATTCGACGATCCATACCAGCGGATTCTTTGAGGACGTGTCGATCCAGGACTATCTGGCCAGAAATGCCGTCGGCGTGATTGCAGGCCGTTTCATCGACTCCCATGGCCAGCCCGTTTCGGGACCTCTAGACGACAGAACTATCGGCATTTCGCTCGATCGGCTGCGAGATAGCGACATGCGCATTGCGGTTGCCGGCGGTTTCGACAAGGTGCCGGCAATTCTGGCGGCGCTGAGAGGCGGCTATGTCAGCGTGCTGATCACCGATGCGGCGACCGGGCGTGGCATCCTCAACGCCGATGGCGTTGCGCAGATCCACAACAGGCCCGCCCAACGCTTGCGCCAGGAATCCGAGGCTGCCCCGCCCAGCCACAATCGCACCCACATCAAGAAATTTCTCAACAACCCGGACGATGTCGTCGATGAAATGCTCGACGGGGTGGTCAAGGCCCATGCCGCTCATATCGTGCCGATCAACGGCTCGAAGCGTGCCCTGGTTGCGCGCAATGGTCCACGTGCGGGCAAGGTCGGTCTGGTCATCGGCGGTGGCTCCGGCCACGAACCCTGCTTTCTCGGTTATGTCGGCAAGGGGCTGGCCGACGCAGTCGCGGTCGGCAACGTCTTCTCCTCGCCTCCCCCTGTTCCAATCCTCGAATGCGCAAAGGCTGCCTCAGGCGGAGCCGGCGTCCTTTTCGTCTACGGCAACTATGTCGGCGACGTGATGAACTTCGAGATGGCGGCCGAGCTGGCACAGGAGGCGAACATCCCCACACGGACGGTGCTGACGACCGACGATATCTCCTCCTCACCGGTAGAGGATCGCGACGGACGGCGCGGCGTGGCGGGCAATTTCTTTGTCTTCAAGATTGCCGGCGCCGCCTGCGATCGCGGGCTGTCGCTCGAGGAATGCGAGGCCATTGCGCGCAGAGCCAACAGGCGCACCTATACGATGGGGGTCGCGCTGGAACCGTGTTCCTTGCCGCAAACTCGCCGGCACAACTTCGAGATCGGCCCTGACGAGATGGAAATCGGCATGGGCATTCATGGCGAGCGGGGCGTTATCCGCGAGAAAATGATGCAAGCCGACGAAATCGTCGACCGCATCATGGACAAGGTCTTTTCCGAGATGACCGCCGGCCCGGGTGACCGGGTGGCGGTTCTCGTCAATTCGTTCGGCTCGACCCCCCTGATGGAGCTCTACATCCTGTTCAAGCGCGTGGAAGAGCGCCTCAGCGCCAAGCGGATCAGCATCGTGGCGAACTGGGTCGGCCATTATTGCACATCGCTCGACATGAACGGTGCGTCCATATCCATCCTGCATCTGGATCAGGAACTATCCGATCTCCTGTCGCATCCTTGCGATACGGCCTTTCTTCGGATCACCGAAAAAGGGCCGCTACCTGCGGCCCAATGAGAATTCCACGCTGTTCGGGAGATCAATACAATGTCGGAAACCGCAGCGCGCCGCCTCGGCTGGATGTTCCAGCTAATTGCCCTGTCGATAAAGGCGGAGAAGGAATATCTGTCCGATCTCGACGGCGCCATCGGCGACGCCGATCACGGGATCAGCATGGCTCTGGGCTTTTCGGCCGTCAACGGCGCCCTTGCAAAACTCGATCTCGATCAGGCATCACCCTCCGATGTCTTTGCGGCAGCGGCCTCCGCCTTTCTCGATGCCGTCGGCGCATCCACCGGCCCCCTTTATGCCGCGGCTTTTCAAAACGCATCCAAGGCCTTGAAAAACCAACTGTCCCTCGACCTGCCGGAACAGGTCGCTATCGTCGAAGCCATTACCAAAGGTATCCAATTACGTGGCAAAGGGCAGCGCGGGGACAAGACGATGCTCGACACGTGGATTCCGGCCATGGAAATCGCCGTTCATGCCAATGCAAATGGCCTGACCACTGGGCAGATGTGGCGCCATATTGTGGAGGCCGGCACAGAAGGCGCGCAATCAACAAGGTCCATGGTCGCAACCCGCGGCCGCGCCGCGCGGCTTGGGGAACGTTCCCTGGGCCATATGGATCCCGGCGCAGCTTCTGCCCTCATCATTCTGCGGGCAATGCAGGAAGCCTTTGCTGAAAAACTGTAATCTTGGCATTAAACTGGTGATTTTAGATGGCTTCTGAATCGATGGGCTTCCATGATTCGGAGGTGATGGACGATGGCCTCATCGATCGAAATGACGCTTGAACTGTACTTGTCATCTCCTCGTGTCGGAACGTGAAGAGGCCTTGGCCGCCCAGATGCACCGTTCGGCATGGAAAAGATCGTGCCGCAGATCGTGGATACGCCTCGCGCGCAGCGGGGTCGCCCGGGCCTTCTGTACCGCTCCCCTGATGAGTATCGCCTGGGGAGGCGATGTTCGTCGAACGGAGAAAAAGTCAGCGCTCTGTTCGTATGAGCCGAAACATGGGGAACATATAGGCCGGTCGACCATCTGAGCGTGCCCTGCTTCCAGAGGGAGACTCGTAGCGCGTCACTTTGAAATACGCCGATAATCTAAAATCGGGCGCTGTTCGAACTTTTTGCCGCCAAACGCCGCCGTTTCCACGCTTTTCTCCCCCAGACTTTCTCCCGCTCATTGCACGGGGCGTCGTTTCGGCGGCTATTGCGCACTAAGAGATCGAACGTCGTCAGGACGACATCTTCTCCCCGATAGCTGAAGCGGGGATCGACGGCCGGCGAGAACCGTGACCAGATGTCGACAATGGTGAGAATGCGTAGCTTCTTGCCGGTCGCTAATTGATCATGGACGAAATCCATCGCAGGTCTGGTCGCAACGCGTTGCCTCCGATCGGTCCTCTCTGAGCTTGGCCTTCACACGCCTCTTCGGGGTCTTGTTGCGCAACTGCAGGTCCAACTCGTTGTGCGTGTTCGCTTAATGTTGATCGCCCAGCCGTCGCGCACGGGAAGGACGTGCACGCGCCTATAGCCATAGCGCAGGCATAGCACGTCAGAGATCGGTCAAAATGGCGACCTTTGAACATGAGGGGGTCCCCAAATTGCGGAGGAGCGATCTCATGCCAGTGCAGCCTTGCCGAAAAGTCTGCGACACAACCCTCGGCACAAAAGTATACGCGGTCGCCCTCAGCTCACTCCTGCATTCGTAGGAGTGAGCGGGGACGCGAGGCGGCACGCAGCGCTGCTTAGCAGATGGGGGATGACCCTACTGTCGTGCAGCGGGATGAAACCGACGCGCGACCTTCGCGGATCATCGAGAAATAGTCGTCGCCACCCACCTGGCCACCCTTGAGGGCAATCTCAAGCCCGTCGAAGGCGGCGGCATCCGCATGAACGGTGCAGAGCGGAGACCCAGGACAGGAGAGCAAGGGCAGCCTCGTCGTCAAGGCAAAGGCGCCCAGTTCGCGCAAAGCATGGCTCGAGGTGTCGCCACCCGCGATGACGGCACGGCGTAGGCCGGCGCGCTCGACCAGAGCTTTTTGAATCCGGCCCAAAGCGAGACCGATGCGGTTGCGGTCTCCCTCGGTCTCGAGCTCGTCGCCGACATCGGTACTCGGCCCCAGGGCGGTATAGAGGATCACGCTATGCCCCTGGGCCAATCCTTCGAGGCCGGCGGCAACGGCCTCTGCAATTGCAGCCTCGCCATGATGGATGAGCGCGCGCGGATCAAGGGCAATACCGTCGAAGCCGTGGGCGACGGCGTGGCGGATCTGCCGTTCCGTGGTGAGCGAGCAACTCCCCGACACAACGGCGATACGATCTGCCACGCCCGGCGCGGAAAAGGAGGCTCTCCCCCGATCCGGCCGGCTTCCTGCCAGGCCTGCAGCAACGCATATTCCACTCCCGAGGAACCGGCCACGAAGGGCCCGAGCCGCGACTGCAGGCGCAGGAGCTGGCGCCCCGCCTGCAATTGGGTGGCATCGTCATGGACATCGAGAAGCACGATGTCCTCGCCCTTCGCCAGGACGGCATCGACGGTATCGTCGACATCGGCTGCCGCCAGCGCCGCAATGTCGACGAGGCCGATACCGCTTTGCGTCTGCCGGGCAAGGTGCAGGCGCAGGTCCGCCTCATCCATTGGCGTCACCGGATGGCGGCTCATCACCGGGTGGCGATCGATGCGGTAGACCTGGCCCTGATAGGCGGCGAACAGGGTACCGAAGCTGGTGTAGCGCCTGAGCTGGGGTGCACCGATCACCAGCGGGACTTGCCGCTGCCCGAAGACTTTGCTGCCGATCTCGATGGCGCGGCCGATATTGCCGACAGCCGGGCTCGAATCGAAGGTGGAGCAGACCTTGTAGTGGCAGGTAGCGGCGCCGAGCTGCCTCAGCCATTCGAAAGCCGGCGTGAGCTCGGCATCCATCCAGGCCGGGCTCTGACTGCGGCTGGTCCCGGCGAGGCCGATGGCATCGCATTCGCCGAAGCGCTCGCGCTGCGCCGGAGAAGGCGGCTGCAGGAACAGGGCGGTACGCACGCCATGCGAGGCCAGCGCTTCCATCACATCGGTGGACCCAGTGAAATCATCGCCATAATAGGAGAGCAGCAAGCCCGGCATCGTTCTTTCCTCGGAAGCTTCAGGACGCAGCGGTGTCGGCGCCGAATTTCTGCAGGGACTGCGCGAGTTCGCGATGCTCGCGTGCATAGGTTTCGAGCGGCACGCCCTCCACGGTCGCCTGCCAGGCCTGGCGAACGGCGCGCACACCCGCTGCCGGGCCGCCGGGATGGCTGACGACCCCACCACCGCACAGATAGAGCAGATCGAGCGTCCGGCCGGTGCGGGCATAGGTATCCGGGGCCTGACCGCCCCATTGGCCCGAACACACGACGGGCATGGGGCAGACGTCGCCCTCGAACAAGGGCGTCGTCACCGACTTGAAAGAGCGCACGAAGGATTCGTCCGATTCCCAATATTTGGCCCGGATGCCGTTGATCTGGAACTGGTCGATGCCGAGCAGTCGCCAGAATTGCTGGTAGACCTCGAAATCCATGCCGAGGCCGGGGTGCCGCGTGAGGATATCCCAGCCGTTGCGATGGGCATGCAAGGCAAGATGCGAGCGTTTGCGCAGGAAAGAGAGGCCGCCGAGGCCCACCGAGTTGATGTTGATCACAGCGGCATTGCCACCGGCCCGAACGACGATATCGTGGTTGCGCATCATCTCGTCGGGATCTGTGTGCGAGATGCCGAAGGCATACATCACCTTCTTGCCGGTCTTCTGCTCATGATCGAGGATGACTGGCATGATCGCCTTCACGCGATCCTCGAGGCTGGAATAGGCCGGGCTCGCCAGCTTCTCGTCATCCTTGATGAAGTCTACCTCGGCTTCGACGAGTTCGCGCACCTGGCCGGCCGATTCAGGCGGGCGCAGCCCCAGCGCTGGCTTGACGATGGAACCGATCACCGGCCGGTCGACGATACCGGTCAGCCGTCGCGTGCCGGCCGTACCGAATTGCGGGCCGGGATAGGCAGCCGCGAAGGCCGTGGGCAATTGCATGCCTGTGACACGGATGCCGCTGAATCCCTTGATCGAATAGACGCCGCCGATGGCAATCGTCATCAACGCCGCCAGATCGGTGCCGATCGCCTCGATCGGAAAATCGATGTCGACATCGGCACGCTTGTACACGGCGCCGGCCTGCGCGGAGGGTTCGGGGATCGACGGCACCTCAAGGGCCTCCAGCGGCCGGATCGCCACGACGCGCGCGGCGACACGCGCCTTGAGCTCCGGCGTCTCGCCCGGCAGGCTGACGAAGGTGCCGGTCGACTGATCGCTGGCAATCTTGGCGGCGAGCTCCTCGATGTCGCCAGCCGTCTCGATGCGATAGGTCATGCGGATGACGGACATGGCACCCATTCAGTCTGGGGCGCTCGCAGCGCCCGGCCTGGAATTGCTTAACAGGTATGATGAGTATATCATGACTTAAGTCGAAGCAATGGAAATTCGCCTTGTCTGTTTCTGGACAGCGGTGGCACTGTTGCAGCAGCGGCCTTGCCTCACGGAAGAACAGACGGCAAAGACCGCCGAACCTACTGCCTCAATCGGAATGCCTCATGCCCCTCCCCGATCAACGCATTGTCCGTCGCAAGCTCTCCGATGAGGTTTTCGACCGCCTCAAGGCGCTGATCACCAGCGGAGAGTTGCAGCCGGGGGACCCCTTTCCCTCCGAGCGCGAATTGATGGACCGCCTCGGTGTCGGCCGTCCCGCCATCCGCGAAGCCATGCAACAGCTCAGCATCTTCGGCCTGCTCACCATCTCCCACGGCGAGCGGGCGCGCGTTCGCCAGCCCACCGCCAGGTCGATCTTCCAGCAGGTCGACGATGCTGCCAGCGTGCTCCTGTCGAGCTCCCCGGCCTCGCTGGAGCATCTGAAGGAGGCACGCCGCTTCTTCGAACTGGGCATGGTGCGCCAGGCAGCGCAGAAGGCCGATGCGCAGGCGGTTGCCGGCCTGCAGGAAGCCCTGGCCCGCCAGCGCGCGAGCCTTGGCGACGCGGATGCCTTCATCAATGCGGACATGCTGTTCCACACGCGTATCGCCGCCATCTCCGGCAACCCGCTGTTCGAGGCGATGAGCGAGGCCATGCTCGGCTGGCTGAAGCAGTACCACACCGATTTGCTGATCTGGACCGGCAAGGAGAACTACACCTTGTCCGAGCACGAGGACATCCTCAACCGCATCATCGCCCATGATCCGGACGGGGCGGAGCAGGCGATGGTCAGGCACCTCGATCGTTCCGCCTCGCTCTACGTTCACCAGACCACGGCGTCGGCCTGAACGACGCTGCGGGGCGTAGGCAGCACGGACAGGTCGCGCATCAATGGTTGCGCGGCGTCATATCGAGGCCATCTCGATCGTCTGGCCAGTGGACGCGCTGGCATAGGCCGCCTCGACCAGGGCCATCGTTGCGATATTGTCCCGCCCGCAGGTGGAAGGCTCCTTGCCGTTGCGCAGGCAATGCAGCCAGTGGCGCTGGATGGCGAGCACGCTCTCCTGAATATTGTGCCAGGGACGCGAGGCCCAGGGCAGCAGAGGCGGCGACAGATCGACCTTCTCCTGCCCGCCAGGCCCGTTCACGACGAGCCGATAGCCTGCGCCGAGCCGCAGCGTGCCCGCCGAGCCATCGATTTCGACGAGGGTTTCGGGAAAAGGATCGACCGGCAGCCTGGTGGCATAACTGCAATCGACCACCGAGGAGAGACCGCCCTCATGGTCGAGCAGCATCGTCGCGACATCCTCGCCCCTGATGTCGGGATTGACGCGCCGGGTGCGTGCACTCAGCCGCGTCACCTCGCCAAACAGGAAGCGGGCGATGTCGAGGATGTGGATGCCGAGGTCCTCGATGATGAAACGCTTGCCTTCGGCAAGATAAGGCTGGCCGCTGAAAACATCGAAGCCGGAGCGGAAGGAGACGCGCGCCCAGAAGGGCTGGCCAATGACATTGGCGTCGAGGCGAGCCTTGACGGCCTGGATGGCACTTTGCCAGCGGAAATTCTCATGCACCATCAGCGGCACGCCGGCGAGGCGGCAAGCCTCGACCATGGCACGCGCATCCGTGATCGAAAGCGCGAAGGGCTTCTGGCAGATGACGGGAATTCCCATCTTCGCCGCGAGCTCGACGAGCGGGCGATGGCTCGCCACGGTGGTGGCGATATCGACGAAGTCCGGCTTCTCAGCCCGAAGCATCTGCTCGGCATCGCCGTAGCGCCTGTCGATGCCGAAAAGCTCACCGGCCTGGGCAAGGCGCACCGGATCGCGATCGCAGAGTGCGACGATGTCGGCTCCTTCGGCGTCGCGCCAGGCATGAAGCTGGTTGATGGCGAAGAAGCCGCAACCGACCAGGGCACCGCGATAGGACGCCATCAGGCCAGCCTCGCCATCTGGCGCAAGGCAACGCGCTGCTGCAGCCGGCGCTGGGCCTGGTCCACCACTACGGCGATGACGATCACCAGGCCCTTGATCACCATCTGCCAGAATTCGCTGACGCCCATCATCACCAGCCCGTCCGAAAGAATGCCGATGACGAAGGCACCGATGATGGTGCCGCCGATGGTGCCGCGGCCACCGGACATCGAGGTGCCCCCGAGTACCGCTGCGGCAATGGCATTGAGTTCGAAGCTTTCACCCGTGGCGGGGTGCGAAGCCATCAATTCAGAGGAAACGACCAGGCCGACGACGGCGGCACAAAAGCCCGAGAACATATAGACGAAGAGCTTCACCCGGTTGACCCGGATGCCCGACAGACCCGCGGCTCGCTCATTGCCGCCAACCGCGAAGATGTGGCGGCCGAGCGGCGTGCAGCGCGCCATATAGGCGGCAGCCAGCGCCAACACGGCGAGGATCCAGACCGAGGCCGGCAAGCCGAGGAGACGCCCAGCCCCCAGGATGGCATAGCCCTGCGTGCCGAAATCGGGGCGCCCGACCAGATTGGGGAAGGTTGCGCCATCTGATGAAAGAAGCGCCAGGCCGCGGGCGATGTAGAGCGTTCCGAGCGTCGCAATGAAGGGCGCGACGTTGAGCCTGGTGATCAGCAGCCCATTGACGGCGCCGATCAGGATACCCACCAGCAGTGTGATCGCCATCACCTCATAGATGTTGAAGAAGATGGTGTAGCCGATGCGCAGGTCCAGGCCATTGAGGATCAGCCCGCCGGCGACCATGCCGCACAGGCCCACGATCGATCCGACCGACAGGTCGATGCCGCCGGTGACGATGACGAAGGTCATGCCCATCGCCAGGAACGCGTTCAGCGCCACATGCTTCGACATCAAGATGAGATTGGCGGTGCTGAGGAAATTCGGCGCCGCCAGCGAAAAGAAGATCAGCACCGCGAAAAGGGCGATGAAGGTGCGCAGCTTCATCAGGTTCAGGGCAAGCGAGCCGCTTCCGGCGGACGGATGGTTCAAGGTGTCCTGCGCGACTGTCATGCCAGCGCTCCGTGATTTGTAGAAGAGGGGGAAGGAACAGGGCCATGGCCGAGCGCGGAGGCGGCCACCACCTTGGCGGCCGTGGCCTCGGCCCGCTCGAAAAGGGCGGTGAGCTTGCCGTTGCTCATCACGGCGATGCGATCGGACAGCGCCATCACCTCGTCGAGGTCGGAAGTCACGAACAGGATGCCGAGGCCGTCAGCGGCGAGCCGCCGCATGGTGCGGAAGACATCGGCCTTGGCGCCGACATCGATGCCGCGGCTAGGCTCGTCCATCAGCAACACTTTCGGGCCGGTCATCAGCGCCTTGCCGATCACCACCTTCTGCTGATTGCCGCCTGACAGGGAGCTCACCTCCAGTTCGGGATCGGCTACCTTGATCGACAGGTCCCTGACGGCAGCGCGAATGGCGCCCTGCTCGCGGGCTCGCCGGATATGGAAGCCGGCGAGGAAGCGACCGAGGGCCGCCATCGACAGGTTGGCGGCGATCGACAGGATGCTGACCAGCCCTTCGCGCTGGCGGTCTTCCGGGATCAGGGCAAGGCCCCGACGGATGCCCCCCGTCACGTCCTTTTCCGCCACCGGTTTGCCGTCGACGAAGAGGCGGCCGGTGGCGTGGCGGTGGCGTCCCATCACGCATTCGAAGAATTCGCTGCGCCCGGCTCCCATCAATCCGTAGATACCCACGATCTCGCCTTGCCTGACCGACAGGGAGACATGGTCGACGGCGAATCCGCCGCTCACGCGCGGCAGGCAGATATCCTCCGCGCGAAAGACTTCCGGACCGAGCGGGTGATCCTCGGTCTTGGCGAAGTCCTTGGCATCGGAGCCGATCATCTGGTGCACGATCCAGGGCACATCGACATTGGCGATGCGCTCCTGTCCGGTGACGCGGCCATCGCGCAGCACAGTGATGTAGTCCCCGATGCGGATGAGCTCTTCCAGCCGGTGGGAAATGTAGACGATGGCGACGCCCCGCGCCTTGAGGTCGGCAATCACACGGAACAGGATCTCGACCTCGGCGGAGCTGAGGGCGGAGGTCGGCTCGTCCATGATCAGGATGCGGGCATCTTGCGCCACCGCCTTGGCGATCTCGACCAGTTGCTGCTGGCCGATGCGCAAATCCTCCACCGGCGTGCGGGCATCGATGCCTGCCTCGAGCCGCTCCAGGAATTCGGCGGCGCGGCGTTCCTGAGCGCGATGGTCGATGCCAAAGGGCAGCCGTACGATTTCGCGGGCGGCGAAGATGTTCTCGGCGACCGAGAGATTGCCGAACAGGTTGAGCTCCTGGAACACCATGCCGATGCCATGGGCCACTGCCTCGCCGGCATCCCGGAAGGTGACAGGCTTGCCATCGAGCAGGATGCGCCCGTCGGTAGGTTGCACGACCCCCGCTATGATCTTCATCAGCGTGGACTTGCCGGCGCCATTCTCGCCGACGAGCACGTTCACGGCGCCGCGCCGCACATCGAAATCGGCATGCCTGACGGCAACCGTCCCGGAATAGACCTTCGACACGCCCTCAAGGCGCAGCACCACGTCGTCATCGGGCGTCGCAGGGTGGCCCTCCCCCGTCATGACGCTGCCCCGAGGTTCAGTTCGGCAGGCGTTACCAGCGGTGGCTTGCCGCCCGGCTCGAACACATAGGCGCCGAGCACCGTCACGGAGCGGCCGACCAGGTGCTCGCGCGGCAGGGCCTGCAGCACGTCCGCGTTGACCCTGGCGTTGAAGGCCTTGCCGAACTGGGCGTAGTCGATCTGGTTGGTGAAGGCGTTGAAGGACACGAAATCCAGGCTGTCGCGTAGCGCCGTGCCGCGCAGGGCCGGACCGATCTGCACCACCATGTCGGCCTTGCCGTCCCTGTCGACATCGACGTCGATGGTGGCGGCGCGCGAACCGGCGTTCGCCGCGACGATGCGGCCTTCGGCCTTGACCACATAGGCCCAGGGCACGGTGCCTTCCTTGGCACGATAGCCGTATTTCTGCCCGGCCTCGTCCGCGTTCCTCGCGGCCAGGTCGCGAACGACGGCAAAGTCGCCCGCCTTCGCCCTGAGATAGGGCAGCACCTTGGCTGCCCAGATCGCATCGACAGCCTTGTCCGGGTCGAAGACGGGTCCTGCGCCCGAAGCGCCGGTCTGTCGGGCGGCCTCAACCTCGACGGTCGGCACGATCTTGCAAGCTGCAAGGGCGAGCGCCATTGCGGCGATCATCAGCCTGTTGGCAAGCCTGGGCATGGATTTTGGCTCCGGCCTCGATTGTCGGGATCAGGAACAGGCCCGGGACGCCCCCAGCGAGGCAGCCCCGGGCATCTTTCATCGCAGCGTCAATTCGCCAGCGCGAAGGTTTCGAGCTTGCCGGCATTGTCGGGCGTGATCAGCACGCAATCCATCAGCTGCTTTTCCTGCGCGGGGCCCTTCTTGGTCTTGATGAAAGTGTCGGCCTGCTCGACGGCGGTCTGGGCCTGGAGATAGGCAGGCTGCAGGACCGTAGCCTTGATGCCGCCCTGCTTGATGGAGTCGCGCACATCGTTGGACCCATCGAAGCCGACCACGATCACATCCTTGCGGCCAGCGGCCTGCAGCGCGGCGATCGCCCCCATCGCCATGGTGTCGTTGCCGGAGATCACGCCCTTGATGTCGGGATTGGCCTGCAGAATGGTCTCCATCTTGCTGTAGGCCTCGGTCTGGCTCCAATTGGCGGACTGGCGCGCAACCATCTTGAGGTCAGGATAGTCGTCGATGACGTCGTGATAGCCCTTGGAGCGGATGCCGGCATTAGTGTCGGCCTCCCTGCCGACCAGTTCGACATAATTGCCCTTCTCGCCCATCAGCTTGACAAACTCCTGCGCGCCGACCTGGGCGCCCTGATAGTTGTTCGAGACGATCTGGGCAACGGCGATGCCGGCCACATTGATCTCGCGGTCGATCAGGAAGGAGGGCACGCCGGCATCCTTGGCCTTCTGCACGGCGGCCACTGTGGCGGCGGCACCGGCATTGTCGAGGATGATGGCCTTGGCGCCGCGAGCGATGGCGGTGTCGATCAATTGCGACTGCTTGTTGGCGTCGTCGTCATGCACCAGCACCAGCGTGTCGTAGCCGAGCGCCTTCGCCTTGACCTCGGCGCCCTGCGCTTCCGCCTTGAAGAAAGGGTTGTCGTGCGAGGGCGTGATGATGGCGATGAGGTCGGCGGCCAGGGCCGTGCCCATCGCCGCCGATGCCATCACGCCGGCAAGCGCAGCGCCCAGTAAAAGTCGTTTCAAGCTCATGTCGTCCTCCCATTTGTCTGTCGACGGTTCAGTCCGGATGGCCGCCGGTTGTATCCGGCGGGTCTTTCTTGGCTATCGGTGCGAATGCGCCCTCATGGCTTGAGGGGTGCGTAGGCCTGCGAGACCTCTCCGCCCTTCCTGATCTCCTGTCCGACGAGGAAGGCGAGGATGGCCGAGACCAGCATGAAGGCTCCCACGATGATCATCGGGGCCTGGTAGAGGCCGGTGTAGTCCTTGACCGCGCCGGTGACATAGGGTGCGGCAAAGCCGGCCACATTGCCGATGGTATTGATGAGGGCGATGCCGGCGGCCGCCGCCGCGCCCGACAGGAAACGCCCTGGAAGGGACCAGAAATTCGGCAGGGCCGAGAAGATGGCGCAGGCCGTTACGGTGATGCAGGCAACCGTGGTCTCAGGCGATGGCATGTAGAGGGCCAACGGAATGCTGATCGCGCCGATCAGGGCCGGAATACCGATATGCCAGGCCCGAACCCCGCGCCTGGTTGCATCCCGGCTCCACAGATAGAGCGCGATGGCCGCGGGAAGGTAGGGAACGGCAATGACCAACCCGGCCTGAAAGACCGTGAATTTGGTGGCAAACTTCGCCTCGAAGCCGGAAACGATGGTGGGCAGGAAGAAGGCCAGCGCGTAGAGGCCATAGATCATGCCGAAATAGATGAACGCCAGCATCCAGACCCGGCCGCTCGACAGGGCCGCTGCGATCGAGCCATTGTGCGGCTCGCGCTTGGTGCTGTCTTCACGGGCGAGTTCGCCGGTGAGCCAGGCCTTCTCCTCCGGGCTGAGCCACTTCGCGTCCCTGGGTGAATCCGGCAGATAGAACCAGGTGACGATGCCGACCAGGACGGCCGGGATCGAGACGCCGAAGAACATGATGCGCCAGCCCTCGAGGCCGAAAAAGCCATGGGCCTGGATCAGGGAGGAAGCCAGCGGCGCGCCGATCACGGTCGTCATCGGCTGCGCGATGTAGAAAAGGGCGAGGATGTTGGCCCGGTGGCGGGCCGGCACCCAGGTGCTGAGATAGAGGATCGCGCCCGGGAAGAAGCCAGCTTCGGCAATGCCCAGCAGGAAGCGCAGGACATAGAGCTCGGTGACCCCGCTGACCCAGGTGAACAGCAGTGAAACGATGCCCCAGGTCACCATGATGCGGGCAAGCCAGCGGCGGCCGCCGAATTTGTGCAGGGCCAGGTTGCTGGGAATTTCGAGCAGGATATAGCCGATGAAGAAGATGCCGGCGGCGAACCCGAATTGAGTGGCTGTTAGCCCCAGATCCGTCGTCAGGCCGTGCGGACCGGCAAAGGAAATCGCGGTCCGATCGAGGAAATTGATGAAGAACATCAGCCCGAGGAACGGCGCCAGGCGCCAGGTGGCCTTACGGATGGCCGATGTTTCGATTGAGCTGATCGCGAGGGTATTCGGACTCATTTTTCCTCCCCATGAGGCCAGGCGTCCCCTCCTGTTTGTTCTTTTGTGGAGGACGCCGACGTTTGGCTGCTCGACTGCTCGCCGAAAAGCCCGGTCGAATGCAGCAGCCGCCACCAAAGGTGACGGCTGCTGCAGGGTCTTGTTCAGGTGATGCGGCGAATGCTGTCGGCGATCTCGTTCGGCTCGAAGACGCGCTTCCAGTCGTCCCGCATCAGAGCCGGCTTGCCGAAGGCGATGGCCTTGTTGCAGGCATCGGAGAACACGCCCTTGACCTCGTCGAAGATCACGGCGCCGAGCACGTTCATGTGGCCGAGCAGGAAGTCGCGAGCTGCCTCGCGCGGTACACCCCGAGCCACGACTTCGTCCATGGCCTCCCGCATCACCACCAGAAGGGTTGCGCAAACGGTCTCCGACAGGCCCGGCTCCAGCAACGCCATCTGCTCGACGGTGACACGATGGGAACGCATGACCGGCGCCCAGATCACCTTGGCGACCTCCTCGCCGATCGCATAGGCGCTCTCCGGGCCCTGCATCAGGGCGCTGACGATATGCTGCTTGGCAGCGATTCCGCCGAAATGGTCCTTCTTGGCGGCCATCTCCGTCTCGTCGTTGAAGATCGGAGGATGACAGGGGTGGGTGACGAAATAGGTCAGGTCCGGGCGATCGGGCAGATGTCCGGCAAAAGGTGCGGCAGCGTCGAGCACCACCACCATGGTACCGGGCTCGAGCTTGTCGACGATGCCGCCGGCCACCTTGCCGATCAGCGTATCAGGCACGGCGAGGATGACGACATCGGTGCCTTCCAGAGCCGCATCCGGCGCTACGCTGTCAAGGCCGAGACCGGTCTTGAGGCGCTCCTGGCCTGCTGCGCTCACTTCGACATGCCGGACCTCGAAGCTCGACGCTTTGAGGTTGCTGGCCAGCCGGTAGCCCATTTTTCCGCCGGCGCCAAAGAGCGCGATCGTCGTCATGCAGATTTCCTCCCGAGTTCGGGTGACTTATAGATCTACTGGTATGATGAGTCAATCATCACTTGTAGCATGATACGATATCAAAATTTCCTTTTTGGCCGAGATCCATGGACCTCGCCCCGGCGCTGCCGACATGGCGGCGGCTTCCTTGTATGCAGAGGCGTCGCAATAAAGTGTGTTTTCTGCTGCATTATCAATATTTTAGGAGGAATTTCGTTATTTCGGGGGCAAGCGCCCGTGGACAGCCGAGTGCATGGCCTCCGGCAAAGCCGAAAGATTTTCGTTGTCATCGATGGGCATATTTCGGACGTGGCAGGAGTGGTTGCATCGGCGCAAAGATCGCCGAGACTCTTGATCATAGAGCAACCGCCAGGAAGCCCGCATCGGCGTGCGCCGGATGCTCAGGGGTGTTGCTGGACGCAGAGGCCGCCGTCGACGGTCAGGCAGACCGCGTTCATGAAAGGACATTCGTCGGAAATCATGAAGAGCGCGGCAAGCGCGATTTCCTCAGGCGTGGCGATGCGCCCGCCCGGGTGCAGCTTCAGCGTCTCCGCCTTGGCGGCCTCGGGATCGGGGAAGCTGTTCCAGTAGTCGATCACCTTCTGGGTCGAGACATAACCGGGCGCGCGCGCGTTCACCCGCACATTGCGGCCGGCATATTCCAGTGCCAGCGACTTGGTCATGCCGAGCAAGGCGTGCTTTGCCAGGGGATAGGGGAAGGTATGGGGAATGATGGTGAGGGCGGGTGTCGAGGCAATGTTGAGAATGACGCCACCGCCGCCGCGATCATTCCCGGCAGGACCGCCTCGCAGCAATTCCAGGCTCCCTTGAGATTGACGTCGAAGCATCGCTGCCACTCTTCGTTCGTGGTCTGCAATGGCTCGGCGAAAACGTTGATGCCGGCATTGTTGACGAGTGCGTTGATCTCGCCGATCGCCGACGCCGCCTGTGAAACGGCCGGTGCAATGCCTTGCTCGTCGGTGATGTCGACGGCCCGGTAGGCGATGGGCGCCGCTTGCCCCGCCAGTTCCTCACCGACACCGGCAAGCAGCTTCTCGTCCCGATCAAGGAGGAAATCGATATCCGAAGGGTTGATGTTCTTGACCGCGGCGCTGCCGACCCATTCGCCGGCTATCATATTCTGATGGAGGGTCATTACAGATACTCGAATTGCTCGTTCGGCGAGTGGGAGCGAACAGTGAGGGACCACCACCAGCAGGCTGGAGGTAGTCCCTTTTCCTCGTCTCTATCGTCTATGCGGCCCGATAAGAGCCTCCATCATGCCCGTTTCCTCTACGGTGAGATCCGTTAGAGGGGGGCGAACGGAGCCCGCATCAAAGCCCTGCAGACGCACGCCGGCTTTAATCGCAGCAACGGCGTAGCCTTTGGAGCGATTACGAATAGCCATGAAGGGGTAGAAAAAGTCATTCAGGAACGCTTCGCACTTGGCCCGCTCACCAGCACGCAAAGACTTGTAGAATTCGATCGCAAGGCCGGGAACGAAATTGAAAACGGCGGAAGAATAGGTCGTGAAGCCCGCGCCCAGATAGGCTTCCGCAAACAGTTCTGCGGTCGGCATTCCGCCTAGATAAGTCAGCCGCTCGCCTATCTTGGCCGTGATTTGACGCACGAGGCCGATGTCCCCCGTGCCGTCCTTGAAGCCGACGAGATTGGGACACTCGTCGCAAAGCCGAGCCAATGTATCGGCCTGGAGGACCGAATTGTCGCGATTGTAGACCATCACCCCCAAACCGGTCGACTGACACACGGCTTTGATATGTCGGTACAGACCTTCTTGCGGCGCGTCGATGAGGTAGTGCGGCAAAAGCAAAATGCCATCCGCTCCGACCTTTTCCACCGACCTGACGATCGATACGGCGATTTCGGTCCCATAGCCGCATCCCGAAACGATCGGTGTATTTCCGGCGGCATCCTTGGCTACGCGAACGATCTCGGGAATCTCTTGCGGGGTCAGCGAGAAGAATTCGCCAGTGCCGCCGGCGGCAAACAGCGTTGCTGCTTCGAAACCCGAAAGCCAGGCAACATGCTCCGCGTAACTCTTGGCGTTGAAATTGCCATCGGCATGAAAATGCGTCACAGGAAAGGAAAGCAGGCCCGCTCCCAACACATGCTTCAATTCTTCAGTCTTCATAAGTATAGTCCTTGTTTGGAGACAGCACCGAAAGAGCACCGCTCTCTCGTTGATCTTTGAATGGGTGCATATCGTTAGAGCCCGAGCGAGTACACCATGGCAGCGAGGCGCTCACAGGCACCTTCAAGTTCGCGATCCGACGCCGCGATCGACAGTCGGATGAATCCAGGCGCACCGAACGCCACGCCGGGAACGCCAGACAGACCGAATTCATTCAGCAGGTGAGAAGCAAACACCGTGTCGTCCGTGATCACTTCGCCTGCCGCGGTCTTCCGGCCAAGCAGCCTCTCGATGCCGACGAAGGCATAGAAGGCCCCTTCAGGCGGCGTGAAATCGATCCCATCGATACCAGCCAGGTTATCGGCCATGATCTTTGAGCGTGCGGTGAATATCGCTGCGGCATTGCCAACAAAGCTCTGATCGCCTGTCAGCGCGGCGAGGGCGGCCGCCTGCGCCACCACCGAAACGGAGGTGACGCTTTGCGACTGCATCTTGTTGAGGGCCGCGATCAGGGCTTTTGGCCCTGCCGCATAACCCACCCGCCAGCCGGTCATGGCATAGGCCTTGGAAACCCCGTTGACGATCAAGGTTCGATGGCGCAACCCAGCGCAGGCCTTGGCGAAAGAAATGAAGGCAACATCCGTCAACAAAATGTGCTCGTAGATCTCGTCGGAGATCACCAGAACCTGACAATGGCGGGCGAGGACCTGCCCAAGCGCTCGATATTCTTCCTGCGAATAGATCGCGCCTGTTGGATTGGATGGCGAATTGAGCATCAGCCAGCGCGTTTTCGGCGTGATCGCTGCTTCCAGCTTCTCCGGCGTTATCTTGAAGCCGGTTTCCCGCCCACACGTCACATAGACGGGCGTGCCACCATGCAAGGCAACGATGTCGCCATAAGATACCCAGCAAGGGGTTGGAATAATGACCTCGTCACCCGGCTCGAGCGTCGCCAGAAAGACATCGAAGAGGATCTGCTTTGCTCCGTTCGCAACCATCACCTCTTCGAGGCCGTAGTCCAGCTTGTTCTCTCTCCTGAACTTATCGACGACCGCCTGGCGAAGCTCCTCCGTGCCGGCGGCCGCGCCATAGCGCACGCGGCCTTTTCGGATGACCGCACATGCCGCTTCGGCAACATGAGGCGGTGGCTCGAAATCCGGTTCACCCAGTGAGAGGTCGATGATG
This sequence comes from Labrys sp. HAY1-8F, assembly GCF_056754975.1. Lineage (NCBI taxonomy): Bacteria > Pseudomonadati > Pseudomonadota > Alphaproteobacteria > Hyphomicrobiales > Xanthobacteraceae > Labrys > Labrys sp. HAY1-8F. The sequence continues at coordinate 1,255,519 of NZ_JBPGWZ010000001.1, forward strand.
TCGCGGCCGTGCGCCGCAAGTTTCCTGGCGGCCATCGCAATCGCCATGCTGGGCGAGGATTTGATGCCTGCGGCGCGCTTGTTCTCGAACGCCATCTCAATCTCCTTGGACTGTTTGATCAGTAACGCCGAAAAGGCTTTCACCGTGCCCGGCGTCATGGAGGGTCACTTCACTGAGACGTAGTCAAAATCTCGATCGCGCTGCGAAGCAGAAGGGTCACGCCTGTCCGCGGGACCATATCCACCGCCCCCTGGAAGCTGCAGGATGAGCCGGCGGCCTGCCGGTACATGCTGCCGTCCCTTGGAGGCGAGGCGGGTGCCGTCATCGAGCAATACCGCACCGGGCGCGCCGCTTTCGCCGCCATCGCGGCCACGAGCGGGATGCTCGATGCGGTCGAACATTGCGTTGAAGTGCATTTCGTGACCTTCGGTCGGCGAGATCTCCACGATTTGACCGAGCCCGCCACGAAACTGTCCCGCGCCACCGGAGCCGTCTCGCAATTCCTTGCGCCAGAAGATCACCGGCCCGACATGCTCCGTGGCTTCAATCGACATTGAATGAACACCGCTGGGAAAAGCGGTCGCATTCAAGCCATCGAGACGAGACCGAGCCCCTGCACCGCCACTATTGAAGAGCAGGACCTCGGCGCGCTGTCCGCCATCTGCGGGCGCTTCCTCGCCCGTTAGCGGCCTTACACTGACATGGAGGTTCCACAGCGCACCCGCTCCCTCCGCCGGTACTCTGCCGGGTAGCATCTTGTGGACGGCGCCCAGCACCGCATCCGGAACGAGGTGGCCCAACACATGTCGAACCGAGACGGGGGCCGGATGCTGTGCGTTCAGGATGCAATCTTCGGGTGCCGTGACACGGAATGGCAACAGCGATGCATGGTTATTGGGGATTTCCGGAGCAATCGAGCATTTCAGGCCATAGCACGCATAGGCGGCCGAATAGATCAGCGGGCAGTTGATGCCTTTTGGACTTGGCGGCGAGGTGCCCTGAAAGTCGGCGAGTATATGGTCTTCGGCGACGTCGAGACGAACGGCGATATCGATCGGTGAGCCATAGCCATCGACGCGCATCACATTGGAATAGGAACCCTTGGGCAGAGCCGCCAGTCGTTCCAGCGTGGCATCATAACTGCGCTTGAAGATGAATTCGGCAAGCGTCTCCAGATCGGCGAGCTCGAACTCATCCATCATGTCCATCAGTCGGCGATGGCCAATCTCGTTGCAGGCCGCCAGCGAATAGACGTCGCCAACCACCTGGTGGCTCTCGCGCACATTGTTGCGCAGGATGTTCACGAGATCCTTGTTGACCACGCCTCGCTCGGCAAACTTCATGATCGGAACGAAGATGCCTTCTTCGTAGACCTCATTGGCATCGGGGCCGAAGCCGCGGCCGCCGACATCCACCACATGCGCCGTGCAGGCGAAATATCCGACAAGGGCACCTTCACGAAAGCTCGGCGATACGACGGTGAAGTCGTGCAAGTGGCCGGTGCCCTTCCAAGGATCGTTGGTGATGTAGACGTCGCCTTCGAAAATACTCTCCGAACCGATGTCACGGATGAAGTGGCCCACGGCTTCGGCCATGGCGTTGACATGGCCGGGCGTGCCGGTCACGGCCTGGGCAATCATCTTGCCACTGCGGTTGAACACGCCAGCAGAAAGGTCGCCCGATTCACGCACGCTGGTGCTGAAGGCTGTGCGGATGAGTGTAACAGCCTGTTCTTCGACCACGGAAATCAGCCGGTTCCACATGATCTGCATGCGGACGTCGGAAAGTGCATTGGCCTTCATGGATATTCCTCCGTTCAAGCGTCTTGCTTGAGACGCACGAGCAGGCAGCCATCGGCCTGCATGATGACTTCGCGGCTTGCCGCGATGATGGTGGACGTCTCGCGTTCGGTGATCACGGCGGGGCCTGCGGCCCAATCTCCCGGCTTCATGTCATGGCGCGAAATGATCGCAGCCGTTTGAAAGCTGCCTTGCTGCACGTCGAAGATAGCGCGAGTGCCACGCACCGTTGCGTCAGCGGCCTTTTCCGTCCTGCCGATCTTCTGCGGTGGGACCGTCCTGGAAGTTGCTCGCAACGACCAGCCGACGATCTCAACATCGAGGCCATCGATGAGGCGGCCGAAGAAGCTCTCATATCGTTCGTCAAATAGTTTTCGGAACAGGACGCCATCGGCGTCGGCGTAGTCGCGAACTGAGATGGCGACCGGCACTTCCCAGCCCTGCCCGACATAGCGCATATAGGCTGTGCATTCGAGATCGGGATCGGCATCCGGCACACCGGCGCGCACGAAGGATGTTGCTTCCGCAATCAGATCCGTGATCGTGGCGTTGATGGCTTCAGCCTCAAAGCGGCTCAGCCTGCTATAGGCGCTGCGAACGGACTCAAAGCCGAATGGTGCCCGCAAGAAGCCGATGGCCGAGCCGACGCCCGCGCCCGGCGGGATCAACAGCTGCGAAATGCCGAGTTTCTCGCAAAGCCGGGCAGCATGGATCGGCGCCGCGCCGCCGAAGGCGATCATGGTGAACTCGGAGAGCTCCTTGCCGTTCTCCACCGCATGCATGCGGGCGGCATTGCTCATGTTCTCGTCGACGACTTCGCTCAAACCATAGGCGGCGGCGGCAACATCTGTGCCCAGCCTATCAGCAACATCGTTGTGCAGGGCCCGATCGGAGGCTGAGCGATCGAGCCTCATGGTGCCGCCGGCGAACTCACCGGCATCAAGACGCCCCAGAACGAGGTCAGCATCGGTGACGGTTGGGCTTGCCCCGCCGCGGCCATAGCAGGCCGGACCTGGCTCCGACCCTGCACTATGGGGCCCGACACGGATCTGGCGCATGCTGTCGACGGTTGCAATCGACCCCCCGCCGGCACCGATCTCGACCATTTCGATGACTGGAATGGAGATCGGCATGCCGCTCCCCTTCTTGAAACGATAGGTGCGGGCGACTTCGAAGGTCTTGGATGTCCTCGGCGTCTTGTTTTCGATCAGGCAGATCTTGGCCGTCGTGCCCCCCATGTCATAGGACAGCACCTTGTCCAGACCATAACGGCTGGCGATATGCGCGGCGAAGATCGCGCCGCCGGCTGGACCGGACTCCAACAGGCGAACCGGAAATTCGATCGCGCTTTCGATACTGATGATCCCGCCGCCAGAATGGATCATGAAAACCGGGCAACGGGTGCCCTCCTGCCTCAATCGTCCAACCAGGCGGTTCAGGTAGGACGCCATCAGCGGCTTGACGAAGGCATTGGCGCAAACCGTGTTGAAGCGCTGAAATTCGCGCATCTGGGGCGAGACTTCGGACGAGATCGACACCGAGATGTCGGGCTTCCTGGCCAGCAGGCGCTCGCGCACGATCTTCTCGTGATTGCCGTTCAGATACGAATGGATGAAACCGATCGCGACGCTCTCATAACCATCGGCAATGATGCTGTCACACAAGGCATCGGCTTCAGCGATATCGAGGGCCCTGAGCACGGATCCGTCCGCACCAACACGCTCGTCCAAGACAAAGCGCTCATTACGGGCGACCAAGGGTGCCGGCAGCACGATGTCGAGATCATATTGTTCGAAACGGCTTTCGGTGCGCATTTCGATGACGTCACGAAAGCCCTTGGTGGTGATGAAGGCCGTTTTCGCGCCGCGACGCTCAATCAGGGCGTTGGTGGCGAGCGTCGTGCCGTGGATAATCGTATCGATGGCGGCAAGGTTCACCCCCGCGACGTCGGCAACCTCACGGATCGCTTTGACGATCGCATTTTCAGGAAAAGAATAGTCGGTCAGCACTTTGACCGAATGGAGGGTGCCGCCGACCTCCATCGCGACGTCGGTGAAGGTACCGCCGATATCGACGCCGACCCTGATTTGTTCGCCATCTTTCGCCATTTACTTACGATGCTCCGTAATCAAGCTGTTGTTGCGCCGCGTGCGGGCGTATTTTGGACATGCGGTGCCCGTCCCCCGCCTGTTTGATCAAGCGGGAGCCAAAGGTCTTTTGGTCGTTGGTGTTTTGGTGGCCCTATGCGGCGGCTGGAACGCTCGCGCAGGGCTCGAGCGTTATTGCTTGCCGGTAAAGTCGATGTCCGGCAACGCGGTGGGGAGTTTGGCGCGGTCTACACCGATCCATTTCTTGTAGAGTGCATCCAGGGTGCCGTCGGCGCTGTGGCGGGTCACGAAATCCGTCAGGAAGGCGAGCATTTCCTGGTCACCCTTGCGCACAGCCATGCCCTGGAAGTTATCCGCAACCTTGTACTTGCGCTCATAATCGGCGCCATGGCCCGTCTTGGTGATCACCAGACCATAGGTTACACTGCCCAAGATCGCGTCGACCTGGCCTGAGAGCAATGCTTGGACGGTCGTCGCATCATCATCGAAACGCTTGATTTCGGTATTGGGCGGCGCAGCTTTGGCCAAGATCGGCTCAAATACGCTGCCGCGATTTACGCCGATGACATAGTTTCCTAGATCCTCGTTATCTTTGATTTTGGCATCTTTCTTTGCCCAGACTGTAATGTCATTTGAAGAATAGGGAATGACATACTGGATCACCTTGGCACGCTCTTTCGTGATCGTCATCGAGGGCACGAGGAAATCGACATTGCCGTTGGCCAGGAGAGGAATACGGTTCTGGCCGGTGATGCGCTCGAACCTGACCTCCACGCCCAGTTCCTGGGCGATGAGCTTGGCGACTTCGATATCAAAGCCGTTGCTTTGGCCATTCTGGTCGATGAAGCCCCAGGGAAACTGGTCCATCTGAACCCCGATGGTTGCCGTGCCCTTGGCCCTGATCTCCTCCGGGCTGATCGCCTGTGCAGGGGTCGTCAAAGTGGTCGCCAGCAAAATTGCCGTGAACCCCGACACGATCTTGGTGCGCAAAGTCAACAATGCCGAATTGAACATGTGGTTACCTCTGGTTGATTATCATGCGTTCTTTGTTATCGAGCAGCATTGAGGCGCCGTTCGACACTTGCGCCGAAATAGGTCAGGGGCAGGCAGATGAAGAAGTATACCAGCCCGACTGCTCCATAGACTTGCAGGGGCTGAAAGGTGATGTTCGCCATCAACTGGCCCGAACGAGTAAGCTCTGTCAGACCCAGCAGCGCCGCCAGGGCGGTGCCCTTGATCAGGTTGACGAGAAAACCAATGGTTGCGGGAAGGCCGATGCGAAACGCCTGCGGCAAGACTACGTCGACCATCCGGTGGAAATAGCCGATGCCAAGAGCGCGAGCAGCCTCACTCTGGCCCGAGGGAACGGCTTGGATACTGCCGCGCCAGATTTCGCCCAGGAACGCGCTGGCATGCAGCGACAGGCCGATCGTCAACGCGATCCAGATGTCGACTTTCATGCCAAGGAGCGGCAGACCAAAATAGACGAAGAAGAGCTGAACCAGCAGCGGCGTGCCCTGGAAGATCTGGATATAGGCGGCCGTCAGCCCGCGCAGCATCGTCCATTTTGCGGTGCGGCACAAAGCAACCGCAAGGCCAAGGGCGCCTCCGCAGACAAAGGCGAGCAATGATAGGATGATCGTCCAGCGAGCCCCTTCAAGCAGGAACGCAAACTCGCCGAAACCAAATTCGCGGATCATCGCCACACCTCACTTTGCCGGATAGGAGAAGTAGGTTTTGCCGACGAGCCGGAGGGCGACGGCGAAGAACTGCGACAGCAAGAGATAGATCGCCCCGAGCACAAAATAGATCTCAAAACTACGAAAGGTCTGCGCATCAAGCGTCTGAGCAACATAGGTCAGTTCTTCGGCCGACACCGAAGCGACCAGGCTCGAGTTCAGCATCATCAGGATGAACTGGCTGCACAGGGCCGGATAGACCGCACGGATTGCAGGACGAAACACGATGAAGCGATAGATATCGAGGGTATGAAGGCCCAATGCTCTGCCCGCCTCGATTTGGCCTGGTCGGATCGCCTGCACGCCGCCCCGGACGATCTCGGCCGCATAGGCCGCACAATTGAGCGTCATGGCCAGGACCGCAGCCTCCTCGCCGCCCAAACGCACGCCGAGAGACGGCATGCCGAAATAGATGAAGAACACCTGGACGAGAAAGGGCGTGTTGCGGATCAGTTCGATGTAGCAGATTGCCAGCAGCCGGAGTGGGATGAGCCTGCTCATGCGCATCAGCATGAAGATGATGCCAAGCGCCAGGCCCGCGACCATGGAGATCGCCGACATCCGCAATGTCTGGATGGCGCCCTCCACAAACAAGGGCCAGGCGGCAAAAACCGGAGCGAAATCGAAGGTATAGTGCATCCCCTTCCCCGCTCAATGATTGAGAATTTGGCTGAGAAAGGCTTTGGTGCGCTGGTGACGCGGATTGCCGAAGAAGTCCTCCGGCTTGGCGCTTTCGATGATTTCACCGCGGTCCATGAAGATAACGCGATGGGCCACTGCACGGGCAAAGCCCATTTCGTGGGTCACGCAGATCATCGTGATGCCGTCGTCGGCAAGCGAGATCATGGTGTCGAGGACTTCCTTGACCATCTCGGGGTCAAGAGCGGAGGTCGGCTCATCGAACAGCATGATCTTGGGGTCCATGCACAGAGCCCTGGCGATTGCGACGCGCTGCTGCTGCCCCCCCGACAGCTGCGCGGGATATTTCAGCGCTTGCTCGGCAATGTGCACACGTTCGAGATAGCGCATGGCCTTCACCTTGGCCTCAGCCATGGAAGCCTTGCGCACCCGGCGCTGCGCCAGCATGCAGTTTTCAAGCACGCTCAGATGGGGGAAGAGATTGAACTGTTGAAACACCATGCCGACATCGCGGCGGATATGATCGGCGTTCGAGCCCCTCTGGCTGAGCTGCGTGCCGTTGACGGTAATCGCGCCTTCCTGGATTTCCTCCAGGTGATTGATGCAGCGGATCAGCGTCGACTTGCCTGACCCGGACGGGCCGCACAAAACGATATGTTCGCCACGAGCGACGTTCAGGTTGATGCCCTTCAGTACCTGTAGAGAGCCGTACCACTTGTTGACATCGACCATCTCGATGGCTTTTTCCAATATACCGCTCTGGCCCATGACCAGTTCCCCTTCCTGTTGTTGTCAGGATTTTTGCCGTCAGGATTTCGGTGTGACTTCGAATATGGCGTCGACTTCTACCGAGGAGCCACGCGGCAGCGATCCGGCACCAAGCGCGGTGCGGACATGGCGCCCTTTGTCGCCGAAGACCTCAACGAGCAGATCGGAGGCGCCATCGATGACGGCAGGATGGTCTTTGAAGTCGCGCCGGGCATTGACGAAACCACGAAGCTGGAGACAGGCGACCATGCGGTCGAGATCACCATCAAGCGCGGCGTGGACGCGTGCCAGGAGGTTGAGCGCACAAAGGCGGGCCGCCTGATAGCCCTCCTGCGGTGTTACGTCTTCGCCCACGACGCCAGGAAAATGGTCCACGCCGTCGATCTTCGGAACCTGACCGGAGACATAGAGAAGATTTCCAGCCAAGCGGCAGGGGAGATAATTCCCCGCAGGCGAGGCTATCGCAGGTAATACGATCCCCAACTTGGTAAGGCGTGCAGAAACATCACCCATCGTCGTTTTGCACCTGTTTTTGAAGGCACGAATGCGCCCATTTTCGCTCCCGGGCCGCTCGCTACGTCCGGAAGGATCCCGAAAATTGCGGTTGGCGCACCTTTTTCTGAAGGTGGAGATTATAGAAATAGTATCTCATGTCAACCTTAGCAGAAGAGATATTATCTCTTTGCGATTTTATAAGCTATATTAGAAAAACATTTATATTTTCAATAAGATATGAAAATTGCAGATCGCGATCCCAAATCCGGAACCAGCTCAATGTCGAAAAAATTTTTGTTTTTCGACGCTGGACAGGCCCGAGTGAGCGCCAATCACACGGGTGATACTATCAGTGAGCACCTGTCCAGGAGCCGTAGACTCGTATTGAGGTAGTACCACTAATCGACGTTGTGCTACCTTGTGCTGGATCGTGAAATCCCTATCCACAAAGGCGGCAGGCTGGATGTGGTGGAACGAACTGGACGGGTGGCATTTGGATACTTTGACAGGCCGGACAATCAAGGCGCTGAAAACGCATATCGCAGAGGGACAGCTTGCCAGAGGACACAAGCTCGGATCACTCAACGAATTGTCGCAGACGTTTGGCGTAAGCCGGACGGTCATACGCGAAGCCGTATCCGCACTGCGCTCGGATGGTATCGTCGAGGCTCGTCATGGAGTGGGCGTGTTTGTCGTGACTCCTCCCACGCCCGCCTCTGAGACGCATGCCGAACTTGAGGCCGAAGCGGCACTGGCCCCGCTCGCACGGCTGAAGACGTCTTTCATGGATCTTCTGGAGCTGAGAATGGCCTTCGAAGTGCACGCCGCCGGGCTGGCCGCTTCGCGCCGCTCCTGGGCTCAGGAATCAAACATCTGGAATGCCGCCCGCCAATTCGAAGCGTCGTTGGACGACGAAGACTCGCTCGACGATCTCGACTTCGTCTTTCATCGCTCCATTGCCGAGGCAACGAACAACGGTGCGTTCATCGAGTTCTTCAATCTGATGAGCTTGAAGATCTTGCCCCAACCGGCCTTCTCCCGAGAACTCAACCCGGCGCTCATCACACCGGGCTATATCCAAAATACCGTTGTCGAGCACCGTGCCATATGCGAGGCGATCGGCGTCGGAAATCCAGAACTAGCGCGCGAAGCGATGCGGGCTCATTTGAATAGAAGTCATTTGCGCTATCGAGGGTTTTCCGATGACAATGCATCTCCGTTGAGCAACATCGCTGGAGAATGACCCAGGCCCGCTCACGAGCGCGGGCGGAAGACCGCTGTTCGCTGCTGAACGGCGATATCGCGGTGTTCGGTCGTCACGGCGGATGGCCGATGAAGGGCAACTATTTCGGTTGCTCGAAGCCTATAGTTCTGAATGTGTTGAAGGACATTTGCTTCAATGCCCTGGCGCTCTCCAATAACCATGCCTTCGATCTGGGCCCGCCCGGCTTCCTGTCCGCTCTCGAAGAGGTTGCGGCCAGGGACTTCCTTCATGCCGGTATCCAATCATCGCGACCGCAAACACCAGATCGCCGTCTGCAGGGACGGCTCGACAAGCCACTCCTATCACCCTCGAGGCACATGCTCGCGTCATGGCGGTGTACGAAGTTGGCTCAAGGGGTAACGGCAAGGCACTTCCCGCCGCAGAACCGCCGCTATGATACGCTTGGCACTGCCTGTATAACGATGACGTCGCGAATAATCTCGACCCTTTGTCACGTTTGAGTTTCCGGATAATTCATCTTGAAGAGCACTGCCCTCGCCCGCCTGTTGCAGGGGATCACGAAGCCTTCTCACGACCAGCGTCCATCGATCGAGACCTTTGCGGATATCGACACGGACCGGCTCGCTGTCGAGCTCGATCTCGCCAATCGAGGGGCAGAACGCGGATCGAAGGATGAGCCTCCCACCGCGTCGGTAACGGCCGATCCTGTCGAGGCTCAGATCATCGAGCGGATCGAAGCGGCCAAGAAAGCCGCCCACGCCACGATCGAGGATGAGCTGCGCACCTATGCCGAGCGTCTGGCGGCGCTCGATTTCGAGGATAGGTTCACGCAGATCCAGCACACAGCACCTGCGGCCGTGGGTGATTTCAAGCTGGAGGCTCGCGCAGGCAGAGACGACCTTTATGCCTTGCGGCGAAACCTGCGCGACCTCGATGCCGAACAGCAATCGTTCCGCCGCAAGCACAAGATCGACCGCACCGCACGTGTCCATGGCGGAGGGGCGACCTTCCTCAAAGTCGCCCTTCTCATCGTGATGTTCGTGATCGAGGCCTTTGCGAACGGCAACTTCCTGGCCAAAGGCAATGAGCAGGGCTTGCTCGGCGGCGTCACCGAGGCCATCTCCTTTGCCGCCCTCAACATTTTCGGCACCTTCGTCATCGGCCATTTCGGCGTCAAGCAGATCGCGCACAACAGCGTGGTCCGCAAATGCCTTGGTGTGCTCGCCTTTTGCTTCTATCTGGCCTTTGCCCTCGGCCTCAACCTCGCCTTGGCCCACTACCGCGATGTATCAGCCCAGTTGCTGGACGGTGGCGGCGATCGTGTCATGCAAGCCATGGCTGCGACGCCGTTCCAGTTGCGCGATATCAATTCCTGGCTCTTCTTCGGACTTGGCCTTCTGTTTTCGGTGGTCGCTCTCATCGACAGTTTGACCTTCTCCGATGCCTATCCGGGCTATGCCGATGTCCAGCAGCGGCTCGAAGATGGCAGGGATGCCTATCGCAACCGCCGGGCTGAGCTCGATGAGAACCTGAAGGACGTCCGGGACGAATATCAGGAGAAAATGGAGGACATCAGCCGGGACCTGTCGGTGCGCCGGGGTGAGTATGAGGCGATTGTCGCCAATCGTTCGCGCATGCTGAAGCTCTTTGCCCAGCATCAGGAGCATCTGGAGCGGGCCGCCAACGCGCTGATCAGCCTCTATCGCGAGGCCAATATCAAGGCCCGCAAGACGCCGCCGCCGACACGGTTCGCCGCGGCTTTCTCGCTCACCAAGGTAAGCGTGGAGGCCAACACCGACGGCGAATGGAGCCTGCGCGACCTCAGATCACGCATCGAGCAGATCCAGGACATGCTGACGACCGAAGTGAAGGAGATTCACACCGCCTATCAAACCACGATGGACGAATATCAGCAGCTCGACGACGTCGTTCCCGAGCCGGGAGTGGGTGATGGCTCGAAACAGGCGTAGGCGCTCGCGCAGCCGGGGTGGCATGTCGAGCTACCTAATTGGCGCTGTTCTTTTGCTCATCGCCGCCGCCGTCGCCGGTGGGTTTGCCTATCTCAAGCTGACGGCAAAGGTTCCGCCAAAACTGGATAAAACGACGCTTTGCCCGCTCGATGGACCGACCTCCATGACAATCGTGCTGCTCGACGCGTCAGACGCGCTGCCGCCGATCGGCCGCCAGCAATTGATGACGGAGCTCATCGATCTGGCTGAGTCCACACCCGACTATGGCCTGTTCGAACTGCGTGTCCTGGAGCCGAATGCCTCGGGCGGTGCCGTGAAATTTCATGCGTGCAATCCCGGAGACGGATCGGGCGTGGACGCTTTGACCGGCAACAAGGAACTTGCCAGGAAGAAGTGGACGCAAGGCTTCAAGCTGCCTCTTGAACAAGCGCTTGCCGCCGATCTGGGCGGTGTGCCGTCCGACAACTCGCCGATCATGGCCACGATCCAGGCGATTGCGGTCGAACGGTTTACAGGCGCCAAGGCGGACGACGTTGCCAAAAAGCTGGTCGTCGTCTCCGACATGATCGAGAACGAACGCGATTACAACCAGTATCGCGGCGATCTTTCGTTCGCGCGTTTCAAGAAATCCCTCGCCTACCGGCAATACCGGACCGATCTCGACGGCGCCGAGGTGAAAATCAAATATGTGCAGCGCCAAAAGCCGCCGATCGATAGCGTTGCCCATATCCGTTTCTGGCAGGAGTGGATCGCCGACAACAACGGCAAGTTCGACAGCGCCGACCGGCTGCAGGGAGTGAACTGAGGATGGCCAAGGACAAGAGCTGGTCGACGACCGACAGCGCCATCAGCGCCAGCCTCTTCAGCGTGTTCGTGCTGGCCGGCAGCGCCTATATCATCGCAGCCAAGCTCCTGCATTACCCGTCCTTTCTGGTGACGTCGGTGCCCGTTGTCGTGATGGTGATCTACGCCTTGGCGATCGTTGTGCTGAGGCGCTTTCGCCTGCGCTTGGACCAGGCGGGCGACAACATCTACTACATGGGCTTTTTGTTTACGCTGACGAGCCTTGGCGTATCGCTCTATCAGTTCCAGGCGGAAGGCGCGGTCGAGGAAATCGTCCGCAACTTCGGTGTGGCGATCGCCTCAACCATCGCCGGCGTCGCTCTCCGTGTGCTGTTTGGACAGATGCGCCAAGACCCCTATGAGGTGGAGCAAGCCTCGCGTCTGGAGCTGTCGGAGGCCACGCGGCGGGTGCGCCGGGAACTGGACACCATCGTCGTCGAAATCGCCAATTTTCGCCGGTCTTCCCAGCAAATGGTCATCGAAGGCTTCGCCGATGCGCGCGAGGGCGTTCGGGATGCAGCGAGCAGAGCACTGGGTGATTTCCAGGATTTGACGAAAAAGGCGGCCGGACCGATCGAAGCGAGCGCCGATGCCAGCACCACGATCCTGAAGGCATTCGCAAAATCAGCCTTTGAGAGTGTCGAGGCTGCCAACACGAAGTTCGCTGCGGAAACAGCCAAATTATCGGAGGGAACGGACAGACTCGCAACGACCTTGGAATCTGTATCGGATCATCTGAAAAGCCTGCAGGTCCCCGCAAACGTCATCGAGGAAAAGCTCCAGCCCTCGGTCGGCGAACTGACGCAGGCTGTTGCGCAGCTCAGCCGAAGCCTGGCCACATTCATCGAGCACAACTCGCCCATGACGCCCACGCAGGTTCTCGACGCCGAAGCCAGGCGCAACGAGCGCATCGATAGCCTGGCTGACGCGATCGGCAGGCTGACCAAACAGATGGAAGCGGCAGCGGCCGACAAGCAGAGCCGACCCTTGCGATATATCAAGCGCCTTTTTCGCAAATCGGAAGCGGTCGATGCCTAAGGCGACCCCAATCGCATCCGATGGGGCAGCCTATCGGCGCGGCATCGTGCTTGGGCTGACGATGGCCGAGATCATGCTCTTGCTAGTCTTCTGCCTGTTGATCGCCTTGACCGCAATGTTCAGTCGAGAACAACAGCGCGGCAGGGATCTGGCCGCTCGCCTGAAGCAGGCCGAAGTTGCGCTCGCCAAGGAACAGCAAACGTCGAAGGATCTGGCCGCTCTCCTCGATGAGTTCAAGCGCGCAGGGGCTATTCCTCAGCAAGTGGACGATAGCTGGCGCAAACTGGTCGAAGCCCGCGATATCGTCGACAAGCTGCAAAAAAGCGGCGTCGATCCGGAGCAATTGACCCAGCAGGCTTCGAAACTCAAGGACCTCCTGCCCACACTCACCACCGATGTCTCGGGAACCGATCTTGCGGCGGCTTGGCGGCAGATCGTCGAGGCCAAGAACCGAATGGCGACGGTGGGTCTGGGCGAGCTTGCTGTTTCCGACTTGAGCGATGTGCTCGTCCAAGGGGCAAAGACACGCCAGGCGATGCGGCAAGGCCGCGGCGAGCATGATTGGCCACCCATCATCAATCTGAGCGAGGCCAGCGGCTATAATTTTGCGATCGGACGTGCGGATCTGTCGGCGGATTTCGACAAGAAGCTGAAGACAAGCGTCGTTGATCAGGTGGCCAGGATTGTCGCCGAGTATAACGTCGATGTCGTCGAGGTGATTGGCCACACCGACGAACAGGCCGTCAACAATCGCGTTTCCAACCTGGATGGCAAACTCGTCCCAGCCCTCGCCGGCAAGGTTCAAATCGATGGGTTGACCCCAGCGGATAATACAGGACTTGGCATGGCCCGCGCAGTTTCTGTCGCCAGGGTTTTGGAGGGCGACCCTCGGCTAAAGGGCGTTACTATCCTGCCGCTGTCGGGAGGGCAGATGATACTGCCCGGTGACAAGGTCACGGATGGCACCAGCAAGGGAGACGTGAAGGAACGGCGCAGGATCGAGATCAGAGTGAGACGCTCGACAAGCAGACTAACAAACGGCGCCACACCTCAATCTGAGGTGCAGCCCTAATGTGAATATCGCTATAGTGGCCCATAAGGACCCCCAAGTAAGCGGCTGCAAGTGACCGCTTAGCGCCCCAAGCGGACATCGCCCGCGCGCCGCACCACGACTTCGACGTCTGAGTTCGAATCTCGTCCGGCGCGCCAACTCTCCCCTTTCCGCCACGCAGATACCAAGATCACCGCCGATAGCCGCCAGGGTGACGCCTTTCGTCTGCTGACAATTCTACGTATTTGTTCAAGCGCAGTCCCGGCTGATTGATCCATCAGAGCGGGCGGATGATCGCGGGCGCGGCTGGCGCCGATCTCACTTCGTTGGATGAGACCGTGCGGTGAGTTTGTTTCCGTCCGGATCGCGAAGGTAGGCGACGAATGAGCCGTTCGGGCGCTCCGCAGGCGGGCTCTCGATCGCTGTACCACCATGCTTGGTCCCGGCTTCGTGCCATGCCAGAACATGGTCGGGGCTCGGGGCGGCGATACCGATCGTCCCACCGTTAGCCACGGTGGCCGGCTTGCCGTCGATCGGTTTCGTGATCATCAGTCGACTGCCTTCGTGGGTATAGATCAGCCTGCCTCTCGCATCCATCTCGCCGGGCCTGCCTCCCAGCGCAGCGAACGTGGCGTCGTAGAAGCCTCTTGCCCGCTCCAGGTCGTTGCTGCCGATCATGACGTGCGTGAACATATTTCATCTCCAGTAATATACACAATGGATCCCCAACCTAACGTATCCTACGTACCCATGGGCAGCTGCGAAAATCCCGGCTAAAGCGACGGTTCTGCACCTGGCTTCTGCAAAAAAGCCATTGATGACAATGGCCTCCATAAAGGGTCCGGTTTCAGGAGTGACGGCCGTCGATACGAACGTCCAGGATTGGGTTACTAGCCGCCACGGCCGATCTTCAGGATAAATCAGGTTCGCACATAATCGGCGGTTCTCAGTGCCGTTTAGTACGACTGCTGTGATGGAAGGCATTATGGCGCGACGAAGTACAATTCGCAGACCGGGAGCATTGCCGAGAATCCGAATATCATTCGCACGGGTTAGGGGCTGTAAGCAGCGTCGCCCTGCGTTGCGCAAAATACTGCGCGGGTGTGCTTCCTAGAGCCTTCTTGAACATCGTGATGAAGGCGTTGACCGAGTCGTAGCCAAGCTCGGCCGCTACGGTCTGCACCGTCGCACCGCTGGCCAGTTCTCGAAGTGCGACGACAAGGTGCAGTTGCTGCCGCCAGCGTCCGAACGTCAGGCCTGTCTCCGCGATCATCAAACGGGTGAGCGACCTCTCACTCATCGCCACGCGCTTCGCCCATTCGGCCAACGTACTGCGGTCGGAAGGTTTAATCGTCAGGGCATCCGCTATCGTAAGGATCTTCGGATTGCTGGAGATGGGCAAGTTGAAGCGTTCATGCGGCATTTCGGCCAGTTCGTCGAGGGCCACCCTCGCAAGCCGGGCCGCATGGCTATCCGGAGGATAGTCGGCAGGCTCGTGAGCCAGCCGCTTGACCATTTCCCGGATCATCGGGGAGATCGACAGAGTACAGCAATCCTCGGGTAGCTTCGCCGCTCCTGGCTCCACGAAGAGGTAGTTGAGTCGGGCATTCACTGTCGCCCGGGCGCTATGCGGCACTCCGCCCGGGATCCAGACTCCGCAGTTGGGCGGCACGATCCAGATCTCGTTGTCCGCGGTACAGGCGACTGCCCCATGCAGCGCGAGGATCACCTGGCCCTTGCGATGCTGATGCATCGGCACCTCCGCCTCGTAATCCGCGAAGTCGAGTTGCCGCGCGACGGCCGGCTGATCCGTAAGGTCTGGGTTGAAGACGGAGACGGCTGATCGCGAAAGGAGCATCGATTGGCAGTTTTTGAATATTTTTTGACAGAATACCGAATTTATTCGCGTTTGCAACGCAGCGATAATGGCTCGCATGAGCATCTTACTTGCAGCGAACAGATCGATAGAGAAGGCCGCCACTGCGATAGCGGGTTCGGTTTCGCATTTCTGGCGAGCCCACACCACGAAGTCGGATGCGGATGCGGTTCTGTTCTCTGCGAAGAGCTTCGCCGCGGCGATGCTGGCTTACTACATTGCGCTGCGTATCGGGCTGCCCAAACCTTTCTGGGCCATCGTCACCGTCTATATCGTCTCTCAGACCTCCGCCGGCGCATCGCTCAGCCGCGGCGTTTATCGGTTCGCAGGGACGCTTATTGGCGCCGTGGCGACGGTAGCGATCGTCCCGAATTTCGTGAACGATCCGATCGTATGCAGCGCGATTCTTGCCTGCTGGATCGGCCTTTGCCTCTTTTTCTCGCTGCTTGATCGCACGCCAAGAGCCTACGCCTTCGTTCTTGCCGGTTATACAGCGAGCCTGATCGGTTTCCCCAGCGTGCTCGATCCGGGCGTGGTCTTCGATACGGCCTCGGTGCGGGTCCAGGAAATTTCGATCGGGATTGTTTGCGCCGTGCTGATGCATCGTTACGTCCTGCCGAAGCGCATGACCGGCCAGTTCACCGGCAAACTGTCGGCAACGCTGCGGGATGTCCGTCGGCTGGCAGGCGACGCGCTGACTGGAACGCCCGGAGAGAATCGCAGCGAACGTTACCAGCTCGCAGCGGACCTCCTCGCCCTGCAGGGGCTTGCAACGCACCTGCCGTATGACGCAACGCCCGTAACGCCGGATGCCAAAAAGCTCCAACTGGTCCATGACCGGCTCGCCCGACTGCTTCCGCTCGCAACCGAGATCGAGGACCGGATCCATTCTTTTGGCGCCGAGGGCGACAACCCGCCCGATGAACTCATCGCCTTCCTCGGTGAGGTCGGGATCTGGATCACAATCGTCGAGGCGGCCGCGCGGGAGAGCGCCGCAATCCATCTGATCGCGCGCGCGCGATCGATCCAGAAGTGTTTCAGCGCGGAGGACGCGACACCTGACGCCAGGCTCGCCGCCAATCTCGCCGGCCATCTGGCCGAGATGATCGGCCTGCTTCAGGACTGCGACAGGCTTGGGCGGAATATCGCGACTGCCGACCGCTCGCACGAAGCGGCACCGCTCCATGGGCCAGTGCATGCGAAGGGATACGTCTATCACCGGGATCCGGAGATGGCGGGCCGCGCCGCGCTGGGCGCGATTCTCGGCATCCTCATCGGCTGCGCCTTCTGGATCTGGTCGGCCTGGCCGGAAGGCGGAACGGCCGTCTCCATTTTCGGGGTATGCTGCACCCTGTTCGGGAATGTCGACGCGCCGGCGCCTAACGTCGTCAAGTATATGGTCGGCTCGATCTATGGGGTGGCGATCAGTCTCGCCTACAGCTTCGTCATCCTTCCCCAAGTCACGGACTTCGCCGTCCTTATCGCGGTGCTCGCGCCGGCGTTCCTGTTCGCTGGTTCCCTGCAAGCACGTCCCCCGACGACGTTCATGGCGCTTGGAATCACCCTCACCATCCCGATCCTCTCGGGTCTGAACGCCAACTACACCGGCGACTTCGCCGCGTCTCTCAACACCGTCATCGCGCTCTTTGCGGCAGTCGGTTTCGGGGCGGTGAGCCTGTCCCTGTTCCAGACCGTACCAGTCGATGCGGCGATCAACCGGCTGCTTCGCTTAAGTCGGAGAGACGTCAGACGACGAGCCCTTGGTGGCGCGTCCGACGAAGCACACTGGATGAGTCTCATGATCGATCGGACAGCGCTGCTGCTTCCTAGGTTGCGCGTGTCTGAGAAAGACTATTCGGACGTTCTCGACGATATGTTGCACCATCTTCGCATCGGTTACGCCGTTAGTCAGCTTCGCAAGACGATCCCGCGAACCAAGGGCGAAGTTGGCGACAAGGTGAGCGATCTTCTTTCCGCGATCGCCATACGCTTCAGCGCTGCAGGCCTGATGGGACCGGTCGATCACATCGACCTTGATCATCGCATCCAGACGTTGACGACGATGATCGCGGGCAGCTCGATCAAGAACCGCTTGCGGATGCTTGACCTGCTGATCGACCTTCGGTTCGCGCTCGGTTCCAGTGGCACGCCAGATGGGCGACGCAGCTCATGATCGTTGATCTCAATGTTGGCGGCGTCCTCATCCCCGGCCTCCTGGTGCTCGCGTTCGCAGCGCTTGTCGGCACCATTGCGGTGATCCGCATCCTCTCCGTCGCGGGCATCTATCGCGCGTTCGCATACCGGCAGCTCGCCGAGCTCGCCATCTTCGCCATCATGTACGGTCTGCTCGTGCAGCACCTGCCATCTATCGGGTTACTTCAATGAAGCCTTTTCTATCCCTGTTCGGCCGTTACGCCTTGACCCTTTGCCTCGTCGCGACCGCCGCTCTAATCGCGCTGCCGGTGTGGGGGCGCTACGAGCAGACGCCATGGACACGGGACGGGCGCGTGCGCGCTGATGTGGTGCGTCTCGCGCCCGACGTGTCCGGCCTCGTCAGCGAGGTGCTGGTGCATGACAATGAACAGGTTCATGCGGGCGACGTGATCTTCCGCATTGATCAGGCGCGCTATGCGCTTGCCCTGAAAACGGCGGAAGCCAAAGCGGACAGCAGCAAGGCCGCGCTCGACATGGCCAATCGCGATCTCGTGCGTTATCGCCAGCTCGGGGACGCGAGCGCCACCCGGCAAAAGTTGGAACAGGTGGAGACCAACGCCCGGCAGGCTGGGGCAAGCTATCGGCAGGCGCAACTCGACCGTGACCTCGCCGCGCTCGATCTAGCACGATCTTCGGTCAAGGCTCCGGTTGACGGCATCGTCACCAATCTGGGCATCCATCCAGGAGACTTTCTGGCGGCCGGGGTGCAAGCGGTGGCCCTTGTCGACACCGCCTCGCTGCGCATCGAGGGATACTTCGAGGAGACGAAGCTGCGGCAGGTCGCGATCGGCGACCAAGCCAGAGTCCGGCTGATGGGAGATGATGCCGAGATCACCGGCCGCGTGGAGAGCATCGCCGCCGCTATCGCCGACGACCAGCGGGGCGACACGGGTAATCTTTTGCCGAAGGTCGTGCCTACCTTCTCGTGGGTCAGGCTCGCGCAGCGCATCCCGGTCCGCATCCGCATCACCCCCGTTCCCGCCGGCATCAGGCTGATCTCCGGCCGTACCGCGACCGTCGAGATCATCCCCGCTAGCGCCAAGTCCGCTAGCGCGGCGAACTGAGATGGCGATGGTCCAGTGCCAATCAGTGGGCTTTATTCGAACCCACCCCCGCGCACCTTCGTCGGCAGAAGCGGCTCGATCACCGACCACTCGAAATCCGTCAAGTCAAAGCGCGCGATCTCAACCTCCAAGGTCGAGATCAATGAATTAGAACGCGCCCGCTCGGGGAACTCCGTTTATGGTATAAGACTAGGGCTTACGGGTGCACCGCTTGATCAATCGTCACCGTAATACTCATCATCGCGTTGATACGGTCGATAATAGCATCGATAGTAGCGAGGCTGGTCGTCGTAATAGTAGCTGTCATACTGGCGTCGGCAGCCGTAATATCCAAGCATCTGATCAGGATAGCGGCGAAGATAAAGCCTTAGCTTGCAGCCGCCATAGCTCGTGATCTTGTACCCCGGGGGCATCCGTAGCCGTAATATTGGATCTGCGTTGCAACGGGAGAGGCGCCATTGGGCGCGAACTGGACTACAGGAGCTGCACTTGCTGCCGAAGCCAGAGCTGTTGCCGCTCCCAAAGCTAGGCCGAAAATCATCGAGCGAGACATCGTTGTTCTCCCACTGATATTCGCGCAATCCTAGTAAGCCCGCACTGAACGCAACCTGAATAATTTCGATGGCCCGGTTTCTGGGTGACAGCACGATGTTTCGAGCCCGCCTGGGAGACGGTGGCGGGTTTTTCTTTCAAGCAGGCAGACGGACGAGGCTTTGGCCCGTATGTCCGCGCCGGGATGTGGGAGCAAGGGGGCGACCTCGCCCCCTCGGCGCCAAACCACCGAAGGCGCAGGCGAGCCGGGATGGGTAGCGAGTGGTCTAATCCTGCTTGATATAGCGCTAATTCTTGCCCCGCCTACGATTGGCTAGGTTGGTCAGAATCGTAAGCGGAATGCTGCCGGCCAATCCAACAATCAGAGATCCATGCAGCGTATCGATCACGTTCGATACAAGATGATGCCAGGCGAAGACAGCGCGAGAGACCAAGCAGCTCGACACGAGCACCAAAGCGTAAAAGGCCAACTGTTTAAGCTTGGACATGAAGGTTCACTCTCGAAACTCTTGATCATGCAAGCACGGCCGGCGAGGTCGAAGCTTCATAGCTCACGGATGAATGGCTGCGCTTGCCAGCCAAATATGCAAAAATAAGCGGCTTGAAGTGACACATGACGCTTGTTGTAGTCGAGTCCAAGGTTAGTTTTTCAATGGCGTATCGACCGAGAGCCCGATGGATGATGTCAGCGCTCTTAGACATTAGATAAAATTTGAAATAATAATTAAATGCCTCTTCCGATTTTTCTCTCAACACAAGAAGAAGATACATTCGGCTTTCATTCATGACACTCTGTGAGAGGTCATTGACGCAGGAGCAGTCTTGGCCGCCGGCTTTGGCATTGAGGCATCCCGGCTGCATGAACACCATTCGCTCTGTGGTTCCGAGATTTGGGGTTGGCTGTTCAACGGATTATGTGACGTTGAAATCCAGGCGGAATGCCAGGCGGTCCGGTTCCTCGGTACATGCTGGTCATCGCCCTGCGATGGAGTGATCGATGTGCAGCAACATATCGAGTGAGGCATGCTCTATCGGCAACTGTATGTGGCCGCCGCCACGCTGAAAATGATCCGCGATACTGTCACGCGATGATTAGTGATCGCTACGAGGCGCCGTGCAGTGGCGATACCTCTGCCGCCTGGTCAACGGGCCACGATCTCAAGAGTTCATGGAATGCTTATTGACGCGCGGCGCATGTAAACATTGCCAATCAAGAGTCTGGGCGATCCTCGTGTGCCTTATGGGTACGTGCCGGCGTCTTCACGATCTTCCGCATCGACCTGCGCGCATTCCACCAGCACTTTGATCGTTTCTTGGAGCAGCGTTCCGAGCCTGCGCCCCTTCTGCCAGAATACGACATAGTGATAGAGGGCGCTCGGCTCGAAGGGGCGAACTTCGACCGGGAAAGACGTAAACTGGCTGGCGGCAAAGGTGTTGCTACTCGATATGCCGAGACCCGCAGCAACGAAACTCACCTCCTGGCCGATGACGTCGACCTGGATGGCCAGATGCGGTTCCGCACCCATATATCTCATAGCGTTCTCATTCATGAGATGGGACTGCATCCCTGGTTCGACATCCGCGAGCGGCTCCCCCACGAGATCTTCAGGCCTGATGATATCTTTGTGGGTGAACCGGTGACCGCGAGGGCAAATGTAGACATTGGTCGCGGTTGTTGCCGGACACCAGTCGAAGACATTGCCGTCCAAGGGCAGCCGAGCAATTCCAAGGTCGGCCCGTCCCTCCAGGACATGCTCGGCCACCTCCGGGTAGGTGCCCGATTTGAGCACGATCCCTGCGATCGGTTGGTGTGAACGCAGCTTACGGAAAGCCTCGGGCAAAAGTCGGAGCGAGAAGATGTGCGGCGCGGCGATACTGATCGTGTCGCTATCGACCCCCTTCAAGGACGCAACCGTTTTGGCGACCCTTTCGATCTGGACGAAGGTGGCGTCGGTATCGCGAAAAAGGGTCATCGTGTGGGCCGTCGGAACAAGCCGCCCCTTGTCGCGCACGAATAATTGCACGCCGAGCAAGCCTTCTAATATCCGAATTTGCTGGCTGACGGCAGGCTGGGTGATTTCAAGTGCTTTGGCAGCACTGCGCTCCGAGCCCGATCTGACGACCTCGCGCAGGATCTGAAGCTGGCGAAGCGTGACGCCCGTCTTTGAGATTTCCACCATAATATGGCTTTCGCGCAGCTGCCGTTGTCGCCTTTCGATACAAAGATCAACTTATACAGTCCTGCCGATCGTGCCACTCCGATTGTCTGCCACGGGGCAATAGATGGTTATTCGCGTTGGGGCGACGTTAGACCCTATTAGCTGAACTTATCGAAAAATAATTTCGCTTATAAATTGATCTCGGGAAGCGCGCGGGCAATTCTGGGTCAAGACGCAGTTCCAAAAGCGCTCGCCGCCTCTGGAGCAGAGGGGTGTCCCACACATCGACAACAGAACTCAAAAAAGAGTGGTGCCGCTCCATGCGTGCAGCAAGCGCTTTGCCATGTCCAGCATTCCCCCGTACCGGCGGCACCCAGCCTCCAGCGCGGGGTGCCTGATGCAAAGTGAAGCGACGTTCCCCCGGGCCGTGACGCGCGGTATCCGAGCCCAGCGGATCGAAAAACGGCTCGGCGACAACGAGGTCCTGCGCGGCGTCGATCTCGACGTAAGGCCTGGCGAAATTCTCTCGATCCTTGGCAGCAGCGGCTCGGGCAAGAGCACGCTTCTGCGCTGCCTCAACCTCCTGACGGTGCCCGACCGGGGCGATATCTGGGTCGACGGCGAGAAGCTGGCGATCCGAGTTGCATCGCGGCGGGGCGGCCAACCCAGCATCACCGACCATCGGCAGGTCCGGCACATTCGGGCCTCGATGGGTATGGTGTTCCAGAACTTCAATCTCTGGCCCCACAAGAGCGCACTTGAGAACGTCACCGAAGGTCCCGTCCTCGTCAAAGGGATCCGGCGTAATGCGGCCGCCGATCTCGGGCGTCATTACCTCGCCAAAGTCGGGCTTTCCGACAAGGCGGACGCCTATCCCCGCCATCTTTCCGGCGGCCAGCAGCAGCGCGTCGCGATCGCTCGCGCGCTCGCCATGGAGCCGAGCATATTGCTCTTCGATGAGCCGACCTCGGCGCTCGACCCGGAGCTGGTCGGCGAGGTCCTTCGCGTCATGACGGCGTTGGCGAAGGAAGGACGCATGATGGTGATCGTCACCCACGAACTCGCCTTTGCGAGGCAGGTTTCGACACGGGCAGCCTTCATGCACCAAGGCTTGATCGAGGAAGAAGGTCCCCCATCGGAGTTCTTCTCCACGCCTGCTTCCAGCCGGCTTCGCAGCTTTCTTGCCTCCCATCGATAAAGGGGTTTCCCGCATGGACGGCTTTGCCGTGCAATTCGTCAACGGGCTGAAGACGACGGTACTGCTGGCGCTTGTCAGCGGCATGCTCGGCATGGCGCTCGGTCTGCTCGCTGCCGCCGGGCGGCTATCGCGGTGGAAAGCCATCAGCCTCACCGTCGGCTTCTACACCACGATCATTCGCGGCGTGCCCGAACTCATCATCATCCTGTTGATCTATTTCGGAGGCACGGTCGCCATCAGCGCCTTCTTCGGCCGCTATGTCGAGGTCAATGCGTTCTTGGCGGGCGTGGTTTCCCTCACCGTGGTCTTCGGCGCCTACACCGCGGAAATCTTCCGAGGCGCGGTGCTCAGTATACCGGCGGGACAGATCGAGGCGGCCCGCTCGCTCGGGCTGCATCCCTGGCAGACCTGGCTGCTCGTCACTTTTCCGCAAATGCTGCGCATCGCGCTGCCGGCGCTTGCGAACCAGTGGATCTCCCTCGTGAAGGAGACCTCGCTGATCTCAATCGTCGGACTGACCGATATCATGCGGGTCGCCGCCATCGGCGCGGGCTCGCTGCGGGCGCCGCTGAGCTTCTATCTGGCCGCTTCCGCCCTCTACCTCACGCTAACCAGCCTGGCGCTGGTGATCTTCAATCTGCTCGAACGGCGTTTTGCCGTTCCCGGTCGGTGAGGCGTTCAACGATGGATATCACCCTCCTCCTCACCAGCACTGTCACGCTTGCCGGCGGCATTCCGCTGACACTTCTCCTGACCTTCGCGTCGCTCCTGGCAGGCTTCGTCCTCTCGGTGCCGCTAGCCTTCATGCGTGCATCGTCCCGGCGCTGGTTGTCCTTGCCTGTCCTCGCCTACACCTATGTTTTGCGTGGCACGCCGCTGCTCGTTCAGCTCTTTATCGTTTATTATGGCCTCGGCCAGATTGGCCTCATCCGCTCGAGCAGCCTGTGGGTTCTGCTGCGCGACCCTTTCTGGTGCTGTCTGCTCGCCTTTTCGCTGAACGGCGCCGCCTACACGACGGAGATCTTTCGCGGCGGGATCCAGGCCGTCGCCCCTGGCTTGGTCGAGGCGGCACAGGCGATCGGCATGTCGCCCTTGCAGATCAAGCGCCGGATTATCTTCCCGATCGCCTTCCGAAGCGTGCTTCCCTCCTATGCCAATGAAGTCATCAGCCTGGTGAAGGCAACGTCGCTGGCCAGCACCGTGACCCTACTCGAGATCACTGGGCTATCGCGAAAACTGGTTTCAGAAACGTTCGCACCCTACGAGATCTTCATTGCCGCAGGCTTGCTCTATCTCGGCCTGACATTCCTGCTGACCGCCGCATTTCACATGCTGGAGACGCACTTGAATGGCGCGCCGCGGGCCAAATCCCGACCAGGCCGGGTCGCCCTCGCGCAGGTGGCCCATGAACAATAGTCACCACCAAAATCCGCTCCATGAAACCGCCTGGCGCGAGATCGATCTGTCGGCGATCGCCTCCAACTACCGCGCCATTCGAACAGCGATCGGCCCGAACACGAAAATCATCGCCTGCCTCAAGCAGGATGCCTATGGATGCGGAGCGGAGAGAGTCGCTTCCGTCTTGTCCGCAGCAGGCGCCGATGCCTTTGGCGTCGTGTCGATTGCCGACGCTCTGGCGGTACGCAAGGCGGCGCCGGGAAAACCTATCCTGATGTATCCGGGCATCGGCCCGAACGCCGTCGATCTTGTCCGGGATCTTGATCTGACGATTTCGATTTCCGGTGAGGAGGATCTGCGTGGCTGGCTATCGACCGGCGTGCCCCTCAAGATCTTCGTGAAGGTGGATCTAGGTTTCTGGCGCGCGGGCGTGGCGCCCTCGGGCCTTCGGTCCCTGATCGATCTGTGCACGTCGCAGGCCAATATCGTGGTCGAGGGTCTTTATGCCCATCTCAGCGAATTCGGCCAGGCTGGAGCCTCGGCGCAAGAGCAGGTTGCGCGCCTCACACCTCTTCTCAAGGGACTCGAGGCGACAGGCCACCGTCCCGCGGCGGTCATGGTGTCGAGCAGCGAAAGCCTGCTTCGCCATCCGGAGTTCGACATGGATGCGGTCGATCCGGGTGCGCTCCTTTTCGGACTAACCGGTGCCCATGCAGGTCGCCGAGGGCTGCTTATCCGCCCTGCCCTGTCAGCGATTAAGGCACGCATCGTCGCGCTTAAATCGAGCGACGACAGCATGGGCACGCCGCCGGACCTTCCAGGATACCATGGGGCCATGCGCCTGGCGGTTCTGGGCATCGGCTGGGGGCATGGGGTACCACGACGTCTGGGTCTCAAGGCCACAGTACTGCTCCGAGGGCAGCGCGCTCTGATCGTGCCGCCTGTCCATCTCGAGCACCTTCGCATCGACGTCACCGATATCCCCAGCGCAGAGCTCGGAGATGAAGCGACCCTGCTCGGCGCCGTGGGCACTGAGCGCATCACGTTGCAGGACCTCGCAGATGCATGGGGCACTGACGAAACAGGGGCCGCCTGCGGCCTCCGGGAGAGCCTGCGGCGGATATATATCGCCGAAAAATAAAAACCGAACCAAGAAGAAGGGGAACGATATGAAACGACATCTGGCTTTGGCTCTTCTAGCAACCCTGCTGGCCGGCGGGCTTGCCTGCGCCGAGGAGCGGAAGATGATTACCATCGCCTCGGAAGGAGCTTCACCGCCCTGGGACTATATCGACGCGAATGGAGCACTCGTCGGGTTCGACATCGACGTGGGCAACGAACTCTGCGCCCGGATGAAGCTGCAATGCACGTTCGTCGCCCAAGACTGGGACGGGATCATCCCCGGCCTTCTGGTCAAGAAGTACGATGCGATCATCGCCGGCATGTCGATCACGGAAAAGCGCAAGAAGTCGATTGCCTTCTCCGTTCCCTATGCTGTGGGGCCAAACCAGATCGTCATGCGCCGCAACCTCGGCTTGCCGCCCGGCGATACCAAGGCCAAGCTGAATCTGACGGACATCAATGCGGAGAAGAAGGCGCTCATCGGCAAGCTGAGGGAAAGCCTGAACGGCAAGACGCTCGGCGTCCTCCGATCCTCGAATTCGGAGGCCGTCGTCCAAGAACTGTTCGGCGATATCGCGCAGGTGCGCAGCTATGACAGCCAGGAAAACCTGAAGCTCGACCTTACATCTGAACGCATCGACGGCGGATTGGGAGACTATCTCGTCTGGAAGCAGTTCCTCGAAACGCCGGAAGGAAAGGTTGTCGACTTCTTTGGTCCCCAACTCTCCGGGGGCAGCTGGGGACCCGGTGTCGGGATCGGACTTCGCAAGGAAGACACCGATCTCGCCGATGCCTTCAACAAGGCCATTGAGGCAAGCGCCGAGGACGGGTCGCTCGGCCGGATGAGCCTCAAATGGTTCGGCATCGATATTTCTCCACAAACCGGAAAGTGACCGCTCCCTGCCTCCTTCCGCGGCCGGAGGGTCGCGTCTTTCTGAATTCATTTACAAGGTAAGCCGTTATGCCTTCGCCGTTCACGCTCGTCCTGACCGGGCAATCCCTGATTCATCATGATGTTCGACAGGTTTCCGACGAGGGATTTGCCGCGATAAAGTCGTTGATCCGGCAGGCCGATATCGCCTTCACCAACTTCGAGACCACTATATTCGGTCAGCACGGCGGATGGCCGATGAAGGGAAGTTATTTCGGATGTTCGGCGCCGGTGGTCCTGGATGCGTTGAAGGACGTCGGCTTCAACGCCCTGGCGCTCTCCAACAATCATGCCTTCGACCTCGGCCCACCCGGTATCCTGTCCACCCTCGAAGAGGTTGCGGCCAGGGACTTCCTTCATGCCGGTATCGGCGCCGATTTATCGCAAGCGCGGCAGCCTGGTATCAAGACCTTCGGCAAGAGGTCGGTGGCGCTCGTGGCAATGGATGCCGGCCCGGGGCCGGCGACGATGTATGCCGCCGACGCAACGGACCAACGACCAGCACGACCAGGTGTCAACGGACTTGAGGTTTCAAGAATATTTGAGGTCGACGCATTGCGCTTTGAAACGCTGAGCAGCATTCAAGAGACGTTCCAGAGCAGTGCCATGGAGCGGGGCAACTATGCCCAACCCCACGATCCGCCCGACTTGCAATCCGCTGACGACATCGATTTCTATGGCACGATCTTTCGCAGAGCGAACGAGAACAAGCGCAGGATCCTGGTGGACGAGGCCAGCCTGGCGATTCACCTGTCGGCAATCCGCAAGGCGACCGCAGAGGGTGCCTTCGTGATAGCCTACCTCCATCATCATCACTGGGAGCCGAGCTGGCGCGAGGTCCCCATATGGGTCCAGACATTTGCACGTGCCTGCGTTGATGCAGGCGCGGGCGTGTTCGTCAGTCATGGCGCTCCCGTCCTGCAGCCCGTAGAAATCTATCGCGGCGCGCCGATTTTCTTCGGGCTCGGCAATTTTCTGTTCCATCTCAATGAGGGCGAAGTAGTGTGGAGTGCGCAGGAAGTCTGGAAGAGCGTCGTTGCGACGTGCCGCTTCGACGCCGACGCTCAGCTCCAGTCGATCGATCTCTATCCCATCGTGATCGGCGGCGAGAGGCTGGAGGCCCAGAATTATCATGAGCGCATCGCGCCTGTTCCGGCACCCGCAGCTCTGGCAACCGCGATGATCGAGGATCTGGCTGCCCGCTCACGCGCACACGGTGTGTCGATTTCTTTCGAAGCCAATTACGGAATGATAAGTCAGTATTGACCCTGCCGAGACGTGGGGAACGCCCGCCAATCAGAAATCCGGCATCTGACTGAGAACAGTTGCAGCCGTCCGCTTCGGGGCCGATTGCAGCATGGCGGTTTTCAGCGCGCCTTCGCGGTAAGCTGCCATTCAGAAACCGCCCCCCTTTTCGGTCCTCCAGTCTTCTTGCGTGCTAACCTGGAAGCAGGCGCAAGCTAGCTGTTGGCTACCTCCTAAAGCGCCCCAGCGTCGGCCCGCCGAACGAATTCGTCCACCACAATGCGAACCCGTGGGAGCATCGCACGGGTCGCCGGCCAAACCGCGTTGAACAACGATTGCACTTGGCACCGATCAGGCAGTACTATCACAAGTTCGTTTCGATCGAGGTGAGGCTGCAGAAGAGACTGTGGCATTTGGCAAAAGCCGAAACCGGAAACCGCCATGTCGATGACTACCTCCCCGTCGCTTACCAGGTGCGTTGCTGGTGGATCGACGGACTTCACACGCCCTTCCTCATCTAGGAAGCGCCAGGATGCGGGTCTGCCCGGTCTACTCCCCAGGATGCAGGCATGATTTTGCAGATCGTCTAGGTTTGTTGGTTCCCCTGCTGCTTCCAGATAGCGTGGCGCCGCACAGAGAACGAGGCGTTGTGATCCGAGAGGTCGGGCAGCGATATCAGTTCGATCGCTTAGCTCGCCAAACCGGAGACAGAGGTCTACTCCTTCCTCAAGTGGATCGATGATCCGATCCGAGAAGCTGGCGGCCAGGCGGAGGTCAGGGTGCGCTCTAAGGATGTCCAAGAGGATCGGCATGGCGATACGCCGTCCGAATGCCGCCGGCATATCCACACGCAGCACTCCTCGGACTGTACTGGCCTTTGCCCGGGCAGCATCTTCCGCTGACCGGAGCTGATCAAGGGCGGCTTCGGCTTGCTCGAGGTAGGCCACGCCTTCAGGAGTCAACGACAGCCGACGTGTTGTCCGATGCAACAGCTTGACGCCAAGCCGACCCTCCAGTTGAGCCACAGACTTTGCGACTGCTGACTTGGTGATGCCGAACCTAGCCGCTGCCGCAGTGAATGATCCGGTTTTCACCACTGTGATGAAGATGTCCACGCCGGCGAAGGCGTTGGTGAAAGCCATAGAACACGCGCCCCTATTGACAACCTGAGGTGTACGATCTTGCAACCTGTTGGGCAATTGTCCACAGGGCGGTGCGGAGCTATGTCTGTGGTGTCCCAGGAGATGCAGATGTCTCGTTTGTTCGATCCGTTGCAGATTGGTGCTCTCAAGCTGCCGAACCGCATCATTATGGCCCCGCTCACGCGCAAGCGCGCCGGCGTTGAGCGCGTGCCCAATGCCATGATGGCCGAGTACTATCGGCAACGGGCCGGTGCAGGATTGATCCTGAGCGAAGCGACCTCCGTGTCCCCACAAGGCGTCGGCTACTGGGGAACGCCCGGCATTTGGAACGATGCCCAGGTTGAAGGCTGGCAACACGTCACGCGGGAGGTCCACGCAGCCCGTGGTCGCATGTTCCTGCAGCTCTGGCACGTTGGCCGCATCTCCGACCCCGACCTCCTCGATGGCCAGTTGCCCGTAGCGCCGAGCGCAATCGCCGCAGCTGGTCATGTCTCGGGTTTGCGACCAAAACGGCCGCATCCCGTTCCACGGGCACTGGAAACCGAGGAAATCCCTGTCATCGTCGACGACTTTCGAAGGGGCGCGGAGCGGGCGAAGGCTGCCGGCTTTGACGGCGTCGAGTTGCACGCCGCCAATGGCTATCTCATCGACCAGTTCCTGCAGGACAAGACCAACAAGCGGAATGATCGCTATGGTGGCTCGGTCGAGAACCGCGCCAGGTTCCTCCTTGAGATCGTGGACGCGGTGATCGAGGTGTGGGGGAGCGATCGGGTCGGGGTGCATCTCCGGCCCCGGGGCGAGGAGCACGATATGGGTGACAGCAATCCCAAGGCGATTTTCGGCTATGTCGCCGACGAGCTAGCAAAGCGGAAGATTGCGTTCATTTTCGTCCGCGAGATTGAAGCCAAAGATAGCCTGCTCGGTGAGATCAAGCGCCGGTTCGGTAGCGCGGTCATCGCCAATGAGCTGATGTCCAAAGAAGACGGGGAGCGCTTTATCGAGGCTGGGCATGCCGACGCCCTGGCATTCGGTCGCGACTATATCGCCAACCCGGACCTAGCCGAGCGACTTATACAGGGATTACCACTGAATACGCCAAACAAAGACACGTTTTACGGTGAGGGCCCTGACGGCTACGTCGACTATCCGAGCGTGCAGAACGTTTAAAGTCGCATTAGGTGCTTGAATTGAGAAGGCTTGGAATAATCCAGGCAGGAAGGTGATCGCCGTGGAGTCGGAAACTCCGACGCGGAAGTTTCTGCACGTCTCCGCTGGTTCAAAGTTGAGGTGCCTATCGACCACCGACCGGATATCAGCCAATGCGCGCGAGATGACGGTTGCCAACTCCCTTGCGCGAGGCGTCGGCTGGTTCTGTCGCAAACTGGGCGTCAACCTTGTGACGGCATGAGTGTTCGCCTCATTCAGAGGATGACTTCATGTTTTCAGGCCGCCATTTCGACCGCTCGGTGATCCTGCTGTGCGTGCGTTGGTATCTGGCCTATAATTTAAGCCTGCGCGATCTGGAAGAAATGATGGTCGAGCGCGGCATCCGGGTCGACCATTCCACGATCCACCGCTGGGTCGTTCGCTTTTCACCGCTGTTGCTGGAGCGGTTCAACCTGCGAAAGCGCACAGTCACCGGGAAGTGGCATGTTGAGGAGACATACATCAAGGTTCGCGGCCGTTGGATGTATCTGTATCGCACGATCGACAGCGTCGGCGACACTGTCGAATTCCACTTCAGCGAGCACCGCGATTTGATGGCCGCCAAGCGCTTCATCCGCACGGCATTGAAGCGTCACGGCAGACCCGAGTGCATCGTCATCGATGGAAGCCAGACCAACCGGCAGGCCATTATCGCCTGTGATAGTGAAAGCCGACTGCGAAGCGAGGGACGGTTGGAGCTGAAGGCTATCGGCATTCGCGCCAGCCAATATCTCAACAACCGCATCGAGCAAGATCACCGTCGCATCAAGCGACGGATCCGGTCGATGCTTGGCTTCAAATCAATGGCCTGTGCGGTGACGATCACGTCTGGCATCGAGATGGTTCATATGATGCGCAAACGACAAGCGAGGTATTCTTCAATCCAGCACCGTCCCTTGCCGAGCAGTTCGAAATCCTCTCCCTCTGAACCGGATCAGGTCCGCCCATGCCCGTCTACAATCCAACTTTGCGACAGAGCCATTCCAACTGATCCTGGCCGAAGCCATGGATCGCCTCTCCCGGGACCAGGAGGACATCGCCGGCCTCTACAAGCGCATGAGCCATGCCGACGTGAAGATCATCACCTTGTCGGAGGGCGAGGTCTCCCATCTGCATGTCGGTCTCAAAGGCACGATAAACGCCCTGTTCCTCAAGGATCTGGCCGACAAGACCCGGCGCGGGCTGCGCGGGCGGGTGGAGGCCGGCAAATCCGGTGGCGGCAACGCCTATGGCTACGATGTCGTCAAGAAGTTCGGGGCAGGCGGCGAGCCACTCTGCGGCGATCGCAGCATCAACGAGGCCCAGGCCGAGGTCGTGCGCCGCATCTTTCGCGACTATGCCAGCGGCAAGTCAGCCAAGAGGATCGCGGTCGAGTTGAACCGGGACGGCATTTCGGCGCCGGGCGGTGGCGACTGGGGCGTCAGCACCATCAATGGCAACCCCAAGCGGGGCAACGGCATCCTCAACAACGAACTCTATATCGGCAGGCTGGTCTGGAACCGCCAACGCTTCGTCAAGCATCCCGACACCGGCAAACGTCAGGCGCGGCCCAATCCCGCATCAGAGTGGATCATTCAGGAGGCCCCTGAGCTGCGCATCCTCGACGACGGCCTCTGGCAGGCTGTGAAGGCGCGCCAAGCCAGGAACGCGATCGAGCGCAACGATAGGGGCGCCGCCGACCTCGGCGCCATCAACTATCGCCGGCGGCCCAAATATCTGTTTTCCGGATTGACCAAGTGCGCCTGCTGCGGTGGCGGCTATTCGGCCATCTCAGCAACCCTGATCGGCTGCTCAACGGCGCGCAACAAGGGGACCTGCGACAATCGGGTCAACATCCGGCGTGACCAATTGGAGGCGCGTGTCCTCAATGCCCTGCATCATCATCTGATGGAGCCGGCTCTATTCCAGACGTTCTGCGAGGAGTTCACGCGCGAACTGAACCGGCTTCGGATGGAAGGTCGAGCCTCGATCGATGCGACTGAAGCCCAGATTCGGAAGATCGACCGTAAGCTGGACAAGCTGATGAAGCTCATCCTCGCATCAGACGACGACGCCGCGCCAACCCGGATGATGAAGCAGATGAAGGACCTAGAGGCGCGCAAAGCCGAACTCGAACATCAGCTTGCAAACGTGGAAGAGCCGCCTCCCCTGCTTCACCCCAATATGGCGCAGCACTATCGCGCCCAGGTCGAGGATTTGCATGCGGCGCTTCAGGAAGAGTCGGAGGCCAAGCGCATGACCGCCGCGGATGTCCTTCGCTCCCTGATCCGGGAGATCGTACTCACCCCGGAAGGCGGCTCGCTGCAGATCGACGTTCGTGGCGATCTGGCTGGTATCCTTGCCGTATCCCTAGAACGCAAAAAGCCCGCCGGAGAGGCGGGCAAATCGCAAGTTAAGATGGTTGCGGGGGCCCGCAACGGCTTTCATCATAACATCGCCAACCCTTTGATTTCGTTCAGGATTGACGAATTCGAGAATGCCAAACAACTCACCGCGTAGCTCGGCATGGATCTCGCCGCGCTTCTCGCCGGGTGTGATCACGATCTGCCCGATCAATGAGCGCAGAGCCTCGGCTGCCTGGCGTCCGCCCTCATCATCGGCGAGCGCCTGTGTGAAGTGCTCCACCCGCTTGCGATAGAGATTGGCGATGTTGGGATGCAGGTCGGGCATGTCGCTGGGAGCCTGAGCCAGGCGCTGAGTGATCTCCACCTTCTGGCGCTCCAGATCCTCCATGCGCGCCTTCATGGTCGGTTGATACAAGCCGTCTTCGATCGCCGCCATGATGCCGGCGATGGCGCGTTCGATCTTGTCGAGTGCCTTGCGGTCCTGTTCGCTGTGGGCGCGACGCTCCTGGTTGAGACGGTTGGTCTCCTGGGCATAGGCCTTGACCGCCTCGGCTACGGCATCGGCTGAGACCAGCCTCTCCTTCAAGCCTGAGAGAACGCGCTGCTCGATTTTCTCCTGCATGATGGTCCTGCCATTGTCGCAGGTACCCCGGCGCTGGTGGTTGAGGCAGGCATAGCGCTCTTTCGTGAACAGGCCATAGCGTCCACCACAGCAGCCGCAAGTGAGCAGGCCGGAAAGGAGAGAAACCGGCCGCTTCATGGTGTGCAGCCTCTTGGCCCTGGCGCTTCGGACGCCGATGGTCACGGCTTCGAACTTGCTGGCGATGACCTTCTGTCTGTCCTTCACGACCTGCCAGAGCTTGTCGTCGACAATTCTCAGATGTGGCACCTCGGTGCGGATCCACTTGGCTGGCGGATTGATCCGCGACACGCGCTTGCCGCTTGTCGGATCCTTGATGAAGCGCAGGCGGTTCCACACCAGCACGCCGCTATAGAGCTCATTGTTGATGATACCGGTACCCCGGATCACATGCCCTCTTACGCTGGTGTCACCCCAGTGCCGGCCGAGGGGGCCGGGAATGCCTTCCTTGTTGAGATCGACGGCAATGGCCTTCGGGCTCTTGCCCGTCGCGAACTCTTGGAAGATGCGGCGGATGATCTTGGCTTCCTCCGGCACGATCTCGCGGTCACCGCGGATGGGCTCGCCCTGGGCATCGAGCTTCTTCACCACTCGATAGCCATAACACAGCCCCCCTCCGGTCTTGCCCTTCTCCACCCTGCCCCGTAGGCCTCGATGGGTTTTGAGGGCGAGGTCTTTGAGGAACAGGGCATTCATGGTGCCCTTGAGGCCGACATGAAGCTCGCTGATCTCGCCCTCCGCCAGGGTGACGATGGTGACACCGGCGAATTTGAGGTGTTTGAACAGCGTGGCGACATCGGCCTGATCGCGGCTGATACGGTCGAGAGCCTCGGCCAGCACGATCTCGAACTGGCCGCGCTGGGCATCGCGGACCAATTGCTGAATGCCATGTCGTAAGATGGTGCTGGCGCCAGAGATGGCCGCATCCTGATAGGTTCCGGTCACGTTCCAGCCCTCGCGCGTGGCCTGCTCACGACAGAGCCGAAGCTGATCCTCGATCGAGGCGTCCCGTTGACTATCGGAGGAATAGCGGGCATAGAGCGCGACACGTGTCATGACGGATCAACCTTTCTCTTTCACAGCGGGGGTTCGTCTTTCTTCCCCCTGCCCTCTTCCTTTCGGCGGCCCGGCCGATTGTCATTGGCCGCCTGGTGCTTCTCGAACGCTTCCCGCGCCAGCTGCCGGCCGATCGAGCGCGCGATATCAAGCACGATGCGATCCAGCTTTGCGGGATCCCTATCCTCGCCGGTGCGGCTCGAACCGGCGAGATCGGAATTGTCGTTGGACGGGGCCGAAGGTGTCGGCTCCGTCTCGGTCTCTTTTGCCATCAGGTCGCTCCCAAGAATGGATCGACCTGTCATCAGATGCTTCCGAAGAGCAAAGGAAAGCACGAAGTTCATGGCGTAGGGCCATGGCGTACAATGACTTGCGAATTGCGGTTTTGCTTCGCACCTCATGCCTACCGGACAACAGGCTGCAGACTCTCGATCTCGATCCATGCCGGCATCCACAGATCGGCCGATCCCGCCTTCGCTCAGATCGCTATGACGCCTTTTTCTTCCGGCTCTTGCTTGGAGCAGCAGGAGGCGGAGGCGCGGCCTTGGCCTTCTGGCGGATCTGGCCGAGGCCAAGCTCCTTCGCCAGACGGGAGCGCTGGGCCGAATAGTTCGGCGCGACCATGGGGTAATCGCTGGGCAGGCTCCATTTTTCCCGATACTGCGCCGGCGTCAGGCCATAGGCGGTTCGCAGATGTCGCGTCAGCGATTTGAATTTGCGGCCGTCTTCCAGACAGACCAGATAATCCGCAGTAATGGATTTCTTGATCGGAACGGCGGGCTTCAGTGGCGCATCCGCCTCAACCGGTTTGGGATTATTCAGACCGGTCAAGCTTCCATGCACCGTGCGGATGAGATCCGCGAGGGAAGCGGTGGCGACCTGATTGTTGGCGACATAGGCTGAGACGATATCGGCGGTCAGGTCGACCAGACTTGTGTCTTCTTCGAGCATGTTCATTCACTTTCTTTTTGTGTTGCTGTCGAAGTGAGTGACGTTTTTTCTTTATGAACGCAGCATTGTGGACCCGATCGCTGCGGTGGCTCCGATTCTCAGGCAATTTCAGGTAACTGTAAAGTTCTTCTTCAAAAACGATCTCAGTTTCCGGCGAAACTATTTCGAGCTTGTTCAGATTTTGCTTCAATCGCTGGCTCTCTGTGTGTGAAGTGGGACAAAGGTCGATGATCAGAGAACATTCAATTTACATTCGGCTATTCCCCGATCATTGAGCAGTCTCCTTAAAGCAAGACGAGCTGCCCGCATCCGTTCGCCAAGGCCTGCGCCCGACGACGTTCCCGCCATTCGGCGAATTCCATCGTGACGATCTCGCACACAGGTGCGACGCTGCGCCATTGATCGCGGTAGAAGCTGGTATCGATGCCGATGCCGCATTCCATGAACAGGCCTGTTCGCTGCTCGAAGTCGACACCCGGGCCTGAGGTCAGACGCTCGAAGCAGGGGCGGCCGGAATAGCGAAACGACGTCGAACCTTGCGGCAGAATGAATGCGCCATTGTCCGCGATCTGGGAGGCAATATCGATCACGGCGAATTCGAAAGATTTGAAGCCACGACGATCGCCCGAGGTCATCATCTTGCCAAAGGGTGGATTGGCGATCGCCCAATCGAAAACGCATCCCTCAAGCTCGTCCTTCCACCAAGCTCGCCAATCAAGCGCATCGGCGCAGATCCAGCGCGCTTCCGGCAACAGCTTGCGACCGATCTCGACGAAACTCGGATTGATCTCGACGCAGGTCAATTCCACGCCGCCCCGCCATTTGGAGCGCTGCTGAGTCCAATAGGCGAGACCGCCGATGCCGGCGCACAAATCGATCACCCGGCCACACCCTGGCTCAAGGGCGAAATCGGCCGCCAGATCCATCGGCGTGAAGAACACGCCTGCCGCCGCGACATTGTTCTCCGCGCCCGGGTGCCAGTTCTCAAGAACGAAATCCTTCTCGTCCTCGCTCAGCACATCCTTTCTCAACACAGCTTCCGCCTCCGCGTGCGCCTTCATCTCCACCTTGCTCAACTTGCCCATTTTGCTGCCCTTCCCTCGGATCGGCGAAGCAGGTGCCCGCCTGCTTCCCGGGGCCGCGTGAGCGGTGGGCTGGAAGGGGAAAACAGGCTTCGCGGGGAACCGCCTGCACGGAACGCCCGCATGGGCGGGCGTGGAGGAAGGTGGGCGGAAGCCTGTTTGGGGAAGAGAAGGGCGAAGCCCTCGGTCCCCTCAAGAAGCCGCAATGTCGCGCGAATACATCATGGCTTGGCCGAAGGCCGACTGGACGAACGATCGTCACGCCGCGGGCGCAGAAACACGGACCTGGGTTCGGTAGAACGGCGGCGTAGAGCCTGGCCCGAAGGGCGCGCCGGCATGCGTTCGGTTCGCAGCGATAAGGAAAGTGGCCTCAAAACGGCCGGTCAGGATTTCACAAAATCGCAGATCAGGAATTGGCGACGCACGCCGCTCAGCCTCGAAGCAACATTCCATTGTTGTTGCCATTTTCAACGAGATCGAGGAGCGCTCTCCTCCGGCGGTCGTGCATGCCCTGCAGCAACAAGCCATTGCTGTTGCAACGTAGACAACCCTTCCTCGTAGGCACTTGCCCTTTGAAACAACGTGATGGAGCGATCGTCCCCGTCAGGAACCAGGATCTCGGTGGAAATCATGTCCTGCCTTATCCCCATACGATCGAGCCGGACTGACGTCGGTGGATGGGTGTCGATCGGATGGCCGACCACCCCTTCATCGAATGCGGCTGCAAGCAGTTGCTCCTTTGACCCCGAAAAGGCATTGGCGCAGCAATGCAGAAAGAAATCGGAGAGGTTCGTATAGGCACGCCCCTTATTCAGGATAGAAACGGTGTTGCCCAAAACCTCGCCCCACAATCGGGAATAGAGGCCAACTTTCAACAAGGATGTGCCCAGATCCATCGGACTGGCGGCGCGAGCCCCAATAACGTCGGCCTCAAACTCGCGTTCGCGACTAATCTGGCTCGCCGCTTTCGAGAACTCATATAGGCAAAGGCCGAGTATCGCCTGGACAGGGATGGAATAGAGAGCGCTCCACCCTGTGGCGGCCTGCGAAGCTGTCAATGTGCGGCCAAGTCGAACAAAGGCCGGCGCGAATTTACGGGAATAGGCGGTATCCCTGCCGATAAAATGCCCAAGCTCATGACCGATGACAGCCGCAAGTTCCTCTTTCTTCAACACGCGGCAAAGAGGAAGGGAAATATAGAGCGTTTCGCCCTGGAGGATTTCGTCACCACCAACCAGACTTATCGGTTCCGAGGTGACATAAAATGTCGGCTCCAACCCGACTACGACATGGTCCGGCGGAGAAGCACTCAACCTCTGTGCAAATCCATCCAGGAAAGTGAAGAAAGATGGTTCCTCCTCGCGAACCAAAGTGTGGCCCAGCACTGGCATCGGTGTGCGCTTGAGGAAAGCCATCGAAGCCATCAGTACGGCGATGCCGACCAGTATCCCTCCTCCGCCAAGGATCAGAACCAGGTTGAAGTGAACACTGCCGAGTGTTTGAGTTTCCGCCCGAATAATCGTCGCTGCCACCAAGATACCCTGCAAGATGACGGCAAAGCCGACAGCCAAGGTTACGATGCGCACGGTTGGCCCGAACAGTCGAGCAAGCGCATTCCTGTTTCGGCCCACGGCGAACGGCACGACCAGTGAAAGTACAATCGCCATGGCCCCCAGAAGAAGGGTCAAATAGATAGTGCTATCGAAGAAAGCGAAATCGGACGGCCTCGATTTCTGGGCGTGAACGATGAGCCAGGACAAGGCCGGCACGAGCGCGATCGAGACGATAAGAACAGCAACTCTCTTGAGGACATACAGCACGTCTAGAGCTTTCTAAACGGGATCCAGGAATGGGCAGAAAGGGACAGGTCGCAGGATGGCCTCGTCCCTTGCGCCTAACCTTCAGATACCGCCACTAATTGCGATTCAGCCTGTAATCATATTGCCTGGTACGGCCAAAATTCGGATCGTTTCCTATACGAATCCCTTGGTTCCCTGTCCCAGAATTGAAGCTCTTTGGTGGACCGCTTTCATCATCAACGCTCCATTTTGACGCTGGCGACGGCAATGCGGGATCGGCCGTCCTGGCCGGAAGTCCAGCATTGTACGACTTTTTGTGGTTGAGCTTCTTGTTTCCCGCCAATGCAGGGTTTGCGAGCAGCGAGCCTATGGCCACGGCTATAACCAGAACCGTTTTCATTCAGTCACTCCAGAATTTCCTTATTTTCATTGGTGCTGGCAAGAGTAGGCTACATCAGCGGATATCGCCTACCTCTCCTTCAGTGCCTCGCTCGCAACCTCGACGAGGGGCGAGAACACATATTCAAGGATCCTGCGGCTGTCGGTCTTGATCTCGACGGTGGCGGCCATGCCTGGGGTGAGCGCGACGCGATGGCCATCGGCATCCATCACCTCGCGGTCGGGGGCGAGCGTAACCGGGAACACTAGGTTCTGGGTGCGCTCGGCACCGGCAAATGTCGACTTGGCGATCTGCGCAGCCGGATTGCCCTCGAGTTGGGCAGCATCGGGCTCAGGGATAGCATCGGTCGCCACCGTGGCGACCGTGGCATTGATGGTGCCATAGCGCGTGAAGGGGAAGGACTGGATCTTCACCACCGCTTCCTGCCCCGGCCTAACGAAGCCGATATCGGTGTTGAGCACATAGACCTGCAATTGCAGCTTGGAGTCATCCGGCACGATGCGCATGACCTCCTGTCCGGGCACGACGACCTGGCCGACGGTACCGATGACGGAAGCCTGCACCGTGCCGGAGATCGGGGCGAGAATGGTTTTTCTCTCACGCTGCGCCGTGGCCTTGGCGAGCTTCTGGGTGAGATCGTCGATCTGGCGCTCGGCCTCGCCAAGCTTGACGGCGTTGTCGGAGACGAAAGTCTCCACCGTCTTGTCGATCTCTCGCGCCAGCACCTCGGCGCCGGATTCAGCCTCCGCCAGTTCGCCCTGATGGATGGCAAGCTGGGTGATCTGATACTTCAAGGTCTCGGTGGCATCGATGACACTGGCCTTGGTCACCGCCTGCTTGGCTTCGGCTGTCGAGCGCATGGTGACACGCTCCTGCAGCGTCGCAATCAGGGACTTCTGGGTCTCGACGGTCTGCTCGCTGCGATCCCGCGCGATCAGCTTGGCCTGGCGCTGCGCCTGCAGCGAGGCGAGGCTCGAGCCAAGCTGGCTCAGATCGGAGGTTAGAATGTGCTGCTCCCGGTTGCGGAGAAGCTCGGGAATATCGTCGCTCCAGGTAATGGAGGGAGGCGGTGTGAGCTTGCGCTGATGCGCGGCCTCGATGGCCGCGCGCCGTCGTGCCGCCTCGGCGTTGAAGGAGGCGAGGTTGCGGGTAAGGCCCGCCTCTTCCGCCTGTTCCTCGGTGGCGTCGAGTTGGAGGACAACTTCACCCTGTTTGACATGGCTGCCGTCTATGGGTGGCAGGGCCTTCACCTTGCCCGCCTCCAGTGGCTGGATGATCTTGACCTTGCCGGTCGGTTCGAACTTGCCCTGCGCCGCGGCGATGATGTCGATGCGGCCGAAGTAGGACCATACCAGCGAGACCACCACGAAGGCGCAGATGATTACGATCAGGGCCATGCGCACCGGCGATGGCGGCGTCTCCAGGATCTCCAGGGCCGGCGCCAGGAACTCCTGGTCCGAACGGCGTGGCTTGAGGCGTTTGGGCGGCCTGGGGATGGGCTGGCCTGCATTGGGCGGCGGAGACTGCGCGTTCATTATTCCGCTGCCTCCATCCTGTCGTTCTGCAGGGCCCAAAGTCGGGCATAGACGCCGTCGGGCCTGGCCAGCAGCTCGGCATGGCTACCGATCTCGACGATGCGGCCATCTGACATGCCGACGATGCGGTTGCAGGGCCGCACAGCAGCCAGGCGATGGGCGATGATGATCACCGTGCGGCCCTGGACGATCTGGCGCATATTGGTCTGGATCACCCGCTCGCTCTCATAATCGAGCGCCGAGGTCGCCTCGTCGAAGATCAGGATCGGCGGATTGGTGGCGAGGGCTCTGGCAATGGCGATGCGCTGGCGCTGGCCGCCGGAGAGATTGGCGCCGCGCTCCTCGATGATGGTGTCATAGCCTGCCGGCAGCTTGGCGATGAACTCGTCGGCGCCGGCAAGCCGAGCGATGGCGATGACATTGGCCCGCGGCAAGGCTGGATTGGCGAAGGCGATGTTGTCGTGGATGGAGCGGTTGAACAGCAGGTTCTCCTGCAGCACCACGCCGATCTGGCTGCGTAACCAGGCCGGATCCACCTGGGAGAGATCGGCGCCGTCGAGCAGGACCTGGCCTTCCTCCGGCGTATAGAGGCGCTGGATCAGCTTGGTCAGGGTCGACTTGCCCGAGCCGGAGGCGCCGACGATGCCGATCACCTCGCCGGGCTGCACGGAGAGCGAGACCGATTTGAGCACTTCGGGTGAGCCGGGCCGGTAGCGGAAGGTGACATTCCTCAGTTCGATTAGGCCCCGTGGCGGCGGCAGCACCAGGCTGGTCTGGGGCGAGCGCTCCGTCGGGGTGTTGAGGATGTCGCCGAGCCGGTCCATGGAGATCTTGACCTGCTGGAAGTCCTGCCAGATCTGGGACAGGCGCAGCACCGGCTGGGTCACCTGCCCGGCGATCATGTTGAAGGCGACGAGAGCCCCGACCGAGAGTTCGCCATCGATCACCGCCTTGGCCCCGAACAACAGCAACAGGGCGGTGGAGAGCTTGGAGACATATTGAATGGCGTTCTGGCCGCCGGCCGCCAGCATGGTGGCGTCGAAGGAGGTCCTGACATAGGCGGCCAGGCGCTCGGACCATTGGGCGTGCATCACCGGCTCGACCGCCCCGGCCTTCACCGTCTGAATGCCGACCACCGCCTCGACCAGGAATTGCTGGGAGATGGCGCCGCGATTGAACTTCTCCTCGATCATCTTGCGCAAGGAGGGGCGCACCGCCACGGCGATCAGGATGTAGAGCGGGATGGAGCCGATGACAATGAGGGTGAGCTTCCACGAATAGGCCCAGAGCACCGCGATGAAGACGATAGTGAAGACGAGGTCGATGGCCGAGAACAGCCCCTGTCCTGTCAGGAAGTTGCGGATGGTCTCAAGCTCGCGCACCCGGGCCACCGTCTGGCCGGCCGAGCGGGTCTCGAAGTAGCCGAGCGGCAGGCGCAGGAGATGGCCGAACAGCTTTTGGCCGAGCTCGACATCGATGCGGTTGGTGGTGTGGGAGAGGGCGTAGCTGCGTAAGTACTGCAGCACCACGTCGAACAGGCCGATGATGGCGATGCCGGCGACCAGCACGAACAGGGTTGAATAGCCCTTGTGGGTGAGGACTTTGTCGACCACGACCTGGAAGAACAAAGGTGTCACCAAAGCGAAGATCTGCACGAAGAGCGAGGCCAGCAGCACATGGGCGAGCGGCTTCCTGTAGCGCCACAGCGAGGGCAGGAACCAGCCAAGGCCGAAGGAGCGTGGATCCGAGCCCGCTCCGCGCAGACGCCGGCCGACCAACAGGACCTGGCCGCCGATCTCGGCGAGCACTACCTCGAGGGGGAGTTCGCGATCGATGCGGGTGATCGGATCGACCAGGCGGAACTTGCCGCTGGGGTTCTTGCCACCGAAGACCTGGAAGGAGCCATCGGCCACCCGCACGATTGCCGGCACGGGGATGGTCTCCAAGCGTTTTGGCGTGAGCCGACCCACGATACGGGCTTTGAGGCCGATCATCGCTGCGGCGCGCACCAGGTCGCGCTCGCCAGCGAGGCGCCCGGTCAAAGCGAGTTCCCCAGCCAGATGCTTGGGATCGGCGGCGATGCGGAAGAAGGCGGCGATGCCGCACAGGGCCCTCAGGCCGGAATCGAGCGGCTCGGTCGGAGAAACAGGGGCGGAAGCTTGGTCCATGAAGACTCGGAGGGAAACAACGGAAAGCGCCGCGGGCCGGCGTGCCTATCGGGAAGACGAGCCCCAGCCACCATGGGTGGGCTCGCTGCCACTGCCGGAAGCCAGAAACCCAACTTGGAAGGGATCGTGATGCTGGCCGATGGTGGCCGAGCCCGACTGGGTCCAGGAGGCCAATGTGTTGATCCAGCCATCGAAGAGGCTGTCCAGGGCTTCGGATGCCGGTGTCGAGACCGGCTGGCCGCGCACATCGCCAAACCAAGACGAGACGCCAGAGCCGCCGCGTGCGGGCTCGTAGACGAAATGCGCGCCCTGGTCGCCGACGCCCGCACTGCGGCCATAGGCGGCAACATGCCAAACGGAGGAGCGTTCTTCGTTGGGAGAGGGTTGGCCGACTTGAGAGGCCGTTTCACGAGGAGCGGACCAAGGGCGCAGACTGAAATCGCGAGACATGAGAAATGATCTGAACTGGGAGGAAGAAGAGCGGGAAGGAGACCACCCCTCCCGCCTCGGCGGCATTGTCGGTCGGGCTGCCGCGGCAAGCCCGACCGGGAGCACCCCTCAGGTGAAGTGGAAGTTGCCCTGCTGCAGGCTCGACACCGTGGTGTTCTTCAGCGAGATCACGTCGTTGGCGTCCGCCGTGATGATGGTATCCGCACCCGACTGCGTGGTGTGCGAGAGCAACGTCGCCCAATCGGCAAAGACCGTGTGATCGATGTTGATCTGGTCCGCACCGGTACCCGAGGCCTGATATCCGATGATCGTATCCTTGCCGAAGTTGGGCGAGAACACGAAGGTCTCCGACGTGCCGGTCACACTGATCGTAGAGTTCGCCCCAGCATTGATGACGTCGTTGGAGCCGGTCAGGGTAAGTGAGGCGTTCGCACCCAGATTGACCGTGCCATTGGACATCGTCGCTTTCTCGCCGGTCTGGGAGGCGTTGAGCGTGTTGCCGGTGCCATTGACGGTATAGGTGCCGTTGGTCTGCCCCAGGTTCAGGACGTTGTTGTTGCCGTTCACCGTCATCGAACCGCCGGATCCCATCCAGACGGTGCCGTTGGAGATGTTCGCCGTATTGCCCGTTCCGGACGCGTTAGAAACGACAGCGCCCGCTCCTGTTGCCGTGAGCGTATTACCGGTGCCCAATACCACGCCGGTGCTGCCGCTGGCGACATTGAGAGCATCGTTGTTGCCGATGACGTTGATATAGGCGCCCGCAGCAACGTTAACAGTAGAAGAACTCACCGTTAAGGACGATGCGTATCCATTGCCATTTATGATAGTGCCGGTACCAGTGGCGGTTATTGGCGCTGAATTTCCATTCAGCGTTATGGAATTGTTGTTACCAGCGATCGTGCCTCCAGCTCCATCCTCTACGGTAATGTGGCCGCCGCCTCCGGTGATCGTGACCTTCTCACCAGCTCCTGTCAT
Source organism: Labrys sp. HAY1-8F (assembly GCF_056754975.1). Lineage (NCBI taxonomy): Bacteria > Pseudomonadati > Pseudomonadota > Alphaproteobacteria > Hyphomicrobiales > Xanthobacteraceae > Labrys > Labrys sp. HAY1-8F. Next base: position 1,298,705 of record NZ_JBPGWZ010000001.1, read on the forward strand.
ATCGACAATGTCAGTCGCGCTCGATACCGTTACCTGGCCTGTCCCTTTGATCTTCACCGTGTCATTGGTGCCGGTAACGGTAGCAGTAGCACCATTCTCGATGATAATGCTGGCATTCGATACATTCACTTGATTGGCCGTACCAGTAACGTCGACAATCAAGTCAGGTCCTGACGCCGTTAAGGTATCGGACGTTCCCAGATTAATCGTGTCACCGTTGCCCGTAACAGAAACAGAAATACCGTTTTGAACGTTCACAGTTGAATTCGAGACGGAGATCGTATCGCTGGAGCCCTTGACGGTCAGCACGTTGCTCGCACCGACGATTGAGACATTGTCCGAGGCCCCTAGGACAATCGCATTGCCACTGCCAGAAATCGTACCCGAGCTCGAATTTCCGAAGGCAATGTTTGCATTCGTGGCATTAACCGCCTCAGACGTTCCCGTTATTGTCAACGTCGAACCAGAGCCGACTGTGACCACATTGGTGTTGCCGACAACGGACAGCGTACTCACAGAATTCATCGTGATATTGTCACCGGACCCGGTGAGCGTCCCCGAGGCACCAGCAGCCACCGTGATGGTCGCATTGCCGATCTTCACCGTGTTGTTCGGGCCGCTAATGTCCAACGCTGCAGTGCCATGAACGTTGCCGATTTGAAGATGCTCGGCGCTACTGGCCAGAAGCATGACCATGTCCGCTCGGGTTACTGTATTGGCGTTGAGCTGCCCAAGCCAGAAACTCGCTTCACTGGATGTCGGCAGCCGTCCCAGTGCGTTAACGAAGAGTTGAGTAAGAAAATCACCATTCGACAGCGTCCCGTAACGCGACGCAAATTCAGGAAGAGCGAGCAGCTCCGCGGCAACCTGCGGCTCCGTGCCGGCGCCGGTGACGATCTGCGTGACATATGTAGACAACTCCGCCGTCGTCGGTTCACGATCAAAGGCGACATCGAACAAGCGATTTACAAATTGCCCCGCGATCACCTTGTCGGTCGTGTGCACATAGCCTCCCGTTACCGCGACACTGTCCTCATGTTGATTGCCTGTCGCGATATGCTCGGCGCTGTTGGCCAAGGTGACGATCATCCCAGCCCGCGTGGTCGCGCCGGATGTCAGCTGTGACAACCAATTGGTCAATTCGGTAAGAGAAGCGCTACGACCGAAGGCGTTACGATACATTTGCTGAACGAATTCGCCATTGGTCAGCGAACCGTACTTTCTCAAGAGCGTGTTGTAAGTCATCGTAGTGACTATTTCGTTCTTGCCCGTCATTACATAATTAACATATCCGACGGCATCAAACTTATTTCCACTTACGAACTCTGCAATAGTATTTTTCTGAATATCTTCGGCGTCTTCATCCAAAATTACATCATCAATCCGACTCTGAAAATCATAATATATCGAAAGTATTTTTGAATCCATCGTCTGAGTCAGATAAAACCAAGGAATTCCCGAAGAGCGGTAGTGATTTGCTTCGCTGTCGAGATATGAATATGTATCTACCCCGTTGCTATTTATCTTATGCTTCGCGCCAGACCAACATGAATTACTCCAAGCCGAATAACTACCCTGTACGATATCAATATCATCTTGATAAAGAGAAATCTTGGTGCCCGCAGGTATATAAACGCTAACTCCGTCTCCAGCACCCATTTCACCAAGCGGAATCTGCGTGCGACCGTCTGCACTTGTCCAATTGCCTTGCGCAGGCGCTTGTTGACCCGTGTACCAAGCAATACCGTCAGTATAGCTTTTCTGCTCTAACTTTGAACCGTCTTTGGCAGTTGTGACTGTATCGGTCTCATCGGTCTTGCCATCACCATCCATGTCCAGCTGTCGGGTCGTGATGCTTCCATCGGCACTCGTTGTCGTCGTGGCGCTGCTTTTCAGCGTGCCGTTGGCGTACGAAAGACTATCGCTCACCGTCGTGGAGCCGTCGTTGTTGACGACGGTCAAAATGCTTTCCGTTTCGTCGATAACTCCGTCGCCATTCAGATCCATCTGGATGGTCTTGGCAAGGCCGTCCGCGCTGGTCGTAATAATGGTTCGGTCGCGCACGGACACGCCGTTATCGAGGAAGCTCGTGATCGTTTCGACCTTACCCCCGTCGGCGCGCGGGGTCGTAATATCAGTCTTAAGGTTGTCGACGATGCCATCGCCATTCACATCGACCGACATCGCGACCGATAGGCCATCGGCACTTGTCGATCTCACTGTTCTTGCTAGCAAATTGCCATTGGCGGCATAGTCCGAAAGGGAAACCGTCTTGATCCCCGTGGCATCCGTTGCATCGACTTCGATCTGATCGAAATGACCATCGCCATTCAAATCATGTTGCAACGTCTTCGTCATGCCGTCGGCGCTCAGTTGAACAACATACGTTTCCCGTAACAGACCGGTCGTCGTATAATAAGAGGTCGTATCGACAGAACTCCCGTCTATATTTTTTATTATCGTTTCACGACGCTCCACCACGCCGCCAATCGTAAGCGTATCGACTTCTTGCAACCCGTTTGCGCTGGTGACTTTCGTCAGGACATCCGTCACCGAGCTGATCTTGCCACCAACGATGTTGGCGCCATCCGTGATCGTCTGGGTCTTGGAACCATCTGCATTGAAAACCGTGACGTCGGTCGTCGCCTTGGGGTCGCCTCCCGTCCAAATCGTATTCACACTAAGGCCGTTGGCCGAGGTCGTAATCGCGGCTTGCGTCAGCACGCCTCCATTGCTTGCATAATCCGTCTTGGTCTCAGTCTTGCTGCCGTCAGCCTTGAGAACGGTGACCTCCGTTTCCTTCTCCGTAAAGCTCGTCACGACACCGCTCGCATTGACGACAGGATTGATCCACTTCGTCATCGACAGACCGTTTGCACTGGTTGTCGTCATGACGGTTGAGGTTGTCATCGTACCTGCACTGGTGACCGATCCTGCCGTGACGGTCTCGGTGGTCGAGCCGTCGGCGTTCGTCACGGTTTTCGTCGTCTTGTTCGGGATTGTAGAACCACTGGCGTAGTCGGTGGCGGTTGAGGTCAGGCCATCCGCCGATGTCACTGTCACAACCTTTTCGGCCTCGGCGTTGTTGGAGCCGGCGCTCTTGATCACCGTTTCCGTCTTGGAGCCGTCGGCGTTGAGCACAATGACATCGGTCGTCGTCTGCTGGGGCGCAGTTGCATTGCCGAGATAGATCGTCACCGTTTTCGAGAGACCGTTTGCGCTGGTCGTGGTTACGGTCTTGCCGATCTGAACCGAGCCGTCTCCGCTATATCGGGCAACCGTTTGTGTGGTCGAGCCGTCAGCATTGATGGCATTGGAGGTTTGCTGTTTTGCATCGAAGACACCATCGCCATTGGCATCCGCCTGCACGATTACGGCCTGACCATTTCCGGACGTCGTCGTCACCGTTCGCGACAGCAGTACCGTTCCGTCAGGAGAGTAATTCGACACCGTGTCGACAGTACTTCCGTCGGCCGCCTTGCCGATCATCTCCACGATGTCATAGCCACCATCGCCATTCTCATCTGTCTTGATCGTCTTACTCAAGCCATTGGCGCTGATGGTGGTCTGCGTCTGCTCGCTCAAGGCCCCGCCAGCATTGCGATTGCTCACGGTTTCGGTCTTAGAGCCATCGGCATTCAACACAATAATATCGGTAACAGTTCGATCGAAAGTTCCGTCGCCATTTTCATCGATCTGGCTGGTGATCGACAACTGGTTTGCTGAGGTAGTCGTTACCTTTTGAGTGATCAGGCTTGTTCCCGCGCCATTGAATGTCGAGAGTGTTTCGGTCTTAGACCCATCGGCATTCAGCACGGTCGTGTCAGTAACAACCTGATCAAACACACCGTCTACATTGGCATCGACCTTGCTGGTCCCCCTCAGCCCATCGGCGCTGGTGGTCACTACAGTCTGGTTCGCTTCATTGGCAGCGGCCGTGCCCGAACCATGAAAGTTGGTCGATGTCCGCGTCGTCGAACCGTCCGCATTGAGAACGCCTGTCACAACGCTGGTTGCATCAGTCACACCATCCCCATTCGCATCCTGCGACGTTGTCGTCGTCAGGCCATTTGCGCTTACGACAGTGGTGGTCTTGCTAACGAGCGCGGTACCGGCGGGGTTATAGGTCGACTGCGTCGTGGTCTTCGAGCCATCCGGGTTCGTCACCGAACTCGAAACCGTCTGGGCCGCGCTATTGGTGTCGACATAGGTCTTGGTCGTCGTGCTCAATCCGTCGGCGCTGACTGTGGTTACGGTCTTGGCGGTCTGGACCTGATTGGCGCCACTCAGCGTCGTCCTTGTGTCGGTTGTCGAGCCGTCCGCGTTCGCAGCCTTGACGTCAGTCGTGGTCAGATAGGGTGACGCCTGATTATCCAGGTAGGACTGCACCGTTCCGGACAGGCCGTCAGCACTTATGGTCGTAACGGACTTACCCACCAATATGGTTCCGCCGCCATTATAGTCCGCCACGGTCTGGGTTTTCGAACCGTCGGCATTGAGCACGGTCGTCGCGACTTCCTTGCTGTCAAAGGTGCCTGAGCCATCGACGTCCTTGTAGACAGTTTTAGTCAAGCCGTTCGCACTGGTGATCGTCGTCACAGTCGACAGGGTCTGGGTACCTGCTGAATTGTAGGTCGAGACGACATCGCTGATACTACCGTCCGCGCCAACCGAGATGTCTTCCGAGGTCTTGCTTAGATTGCTGCCACCTTCGGTGGTCCACTTATGGATGACGGAGCCGTTGGCGCTGGTTGTGGTTACAACCTGATCAATGAGAGTACCATCTTTGCCCCTGCGGGTAATGGTCTGCGTTTTAGAGCCATCCGCATTCAGTGCAGTGCCGTCTGTTGTCGTAATGGCAAAACTGCCATCCGCTTGCCAATAGCTTTGTGTTGTCTTGGTCAAACCGTCAGCACTGACCTTGGTTACCACCCGATCGATCAGTGTCGTTCCAGAACCGTTATATGTCGACAACGTCTCCGTCTTCGACCCGTCCGCATTCAACGTCGTGACATCGCTGCTTTGATTGTCGAAGGTCCCATCACCATTCGCATCAATCTTTGTTGTCACCGACTGACCGTTCGCGCTGGTGACCGCGATGACCTGGCTGGTTTCGTGGGCAGCATCGGTGGCTGCCCCGCCATAGGTCGTTGTTGTCTGCGTCTTCGAACCGTCGGCATTGAGAACAAGCGCGACCACTTTGGTGGTGTCGATTGTCCCGTCACCATTGGCGTCGGTCTGCGTTGTCGTGGTCAAGCCATTGGCGCTCTGGGACGTAACGGTCCGGTTCACCAGGTTCGCGCCATTCGGACCATAGATAGAAATGGTCGTCGTCTTCGAGCCATCAGCATTCACCACCGAACTGGAGACCTTCGCCGGCTGCGAATTGGCATCGACATAGGACGTAATCGACTGACTCAGGCCATCGGCGCTGGTCATTGTCACCGTCTTGCTCGTTTGCACCAAACTAGTGCCGCCCAGCACGGTGACCGTCTCGGTGGTCGAACCATCAGCGTTTAGGACTTTTACATCCGTCGTGGTCGAATAGGGTGATGCCTGGTTGCCCAGATAGGCCTGAACCGTCATAGACAGGCCGTTGGCACTCGTCGTCGTCACCTTCTTACCGATCTGGACCGTACCGTCGCCATTGAAGTCGGCAACGGTTTGTGTCCGGGATCCATCGGCGTTTATCGTCGTAGAGGCTATTTCCCTACTATCTGCTGCGTTGTTACCCGAGACATTAGCGATCACCGTCTTGGACAAACCATCGGCAGAGGTAATCGTCGTGATATCAGACAATACCTTCGATCCATCGGCCGTATAGGTCCAGACATCGTGCTGGATACTGCCGTCAGTGCGCACATAGGTATTCTCGTGGCTTCGGACGGCGTTGGCATCATAGGGGATGGTCCACTTTTCGACGTGATCCCCAGCCGCATTGGTATTGGTGACGGTCTGGCTTATCATAGTGCCATTGGCACTCATCGTGTTGACCGTTTGTTGGGTCGAGCCATCTGCATTCAAGGTGGTGACATCGCTGATGGTCACATCCACCGTGCCGTCACCGTTGATGTCCCGGGTGGTGGTCTTTGACAGGCCGTTACCGGAGGTCGCGACTACAGTCTTATTGATAATACCCAGGTTACGATTGTAATTGATTATCGTCTCTGTTTTGACGCCTTTGACGTTGATTTGTGTCTGATCGATGGATTGGCTATCCGTTAGGCCATCCCCGTCTTCATCATTTTGGGTTGTGATGAAAAGACCATTGCCACTCGTTGTAACAATGGTCTGATTGATTAAGGCTCCATTGCCACTGTAGTTCGCCTTTGTTTCGGTCTTCGACCCACTAGCATACAGCGTGACTAGATCGCTGGTCGAACCGTCATAGATACCGTCGCCATTAAGATCACTTTGAACCGTCGTGCTCAGCCCATTAGCACTGATCGTCGTCGCTAACTTATCGATCAAGCTACCATTGGCCGCAAAGTCTGAGATTGTCTTTGTCGTCGAACCATCAGCATTGGTGGTGTTGACCTGGGTCTGATCGACATGACCATCGCCATTCTGGTCTAGATTCACCGTCGAAGTCAGGCGGTTGGCGCTGGTTGTCGTTACAGTCTTGGAGAGCAGCGTACCTGCACTGCTTATTACCGATAGGGTCTCGGTGCGGCTACCGTCGGCGTTGAGTATGATGGCATCCGTCGCTGTCCGGTCGACGGTACCATTTCCATCGAGATCCTGCTGCTTCGTCTGAGTCAGCCCATTGGCCGAGATCGTCGTGATCGATCTGTCGACCAGCGTGCCGTTGGCGCTGGTGTCCGTCACCGTCTCGGTAATGGAGCCATCCCCGTTCTTGACGATGACATCAGACTTAACTGCATCATAGGTTCCATCGCCATTGACATCGGACTTGGTCGTTTTCGATGAGCCATTGGCCGAGGTCGCAATCTGCGTACGGTCGACCAGCGTGCCGCCTGGAGCAAAATTCGACGTGGTTTGAGTAGTCGTGCCATCGGCGGCAGTTACGATCGACGTGGTCTGATCCGCTACACTGTCGCCGTTGGCGTCGGTGGTTACGGAGATCGACTTCTTGTCGGCGCTCGTCGTCGTTACGGTTTGGCTGATAAGCGTGCCGTTGCCACTTTTGTCCCAGACAGTTTGCGTTCTCGCGCCATCGCTGGCGATCACCGTGCCGTCGAAACGGATCTCGTCGGCCGGCCCATCGCTATTCCAGTCGAAGTATTCCGTCTTCGACAAACCGTCCGCGCTCAGATTGACGACATGAATGGTTCGTTCCGAGCCGTCCGCGTTCGAGTCGACGATCCAGGTTGAAATGGTCCCGTCCGCGGTCACACTTCTCGTGGTCTTCTCCACCGTGTCGAAATCACCATACCCCATGTGGTCGATCTGGATGGTTGAGGTAGCACGATCCGCGCTGATGGTCGTGACCGTCTTGCTAGGAATAGTCCCGTTGCTGCCAGTATTGGTAACGGTCTGTGTCCGGCTGCCATCGGCATTCACCACGGTCACATCGGTCGTGATCTGATCAAAAGTACCGGAGCCTGCATGGTCTGTCTTCGTCGTCTTGGACAGGCCATCTGCGCTGGCTATCACCTGCACTTGGCTGATTGTTGCGCCGTTGACGGCGAGGTTCTTGGTGGTCGTCGAGGTCGAATGGTCCAGATTGGTGACGAAGACCTGTGACTGATCCCAGATGCCGTCACCGTTCTCGTCGACCTGCGTCGTTACAATTTTGGTATCGGAACTTGTGGTTGTCGAAGTGCGGTCCTTTAGCGAGCCATCAACATTGAAGTTGCGGATGGTCTGGGTGGATGAGCCATCGGTGTTATTAGTTGTATTGACGGTTTGCGAGTGGTCAAAGACACCGTCACCGTTGTCATCATATTTGATGGTCTTGCTCGTGCCGGCCGCGTTTGCCGTGACAACATTCTCGAAGGCCTTCGAGCCATCCTTATTGTATCCGAGAATATCTGTGGTGACGGACCCGTCAGCGCTCGTGGTCTTCGTTTGATTGACGATATAGCTGCCGGATTCCGTCGCCAGAATGGCATCTCCGACCGCGCCAGTCGAACCGTCGGTGCGCGTGAAAGTCGTCGTACCGGTGATGGCGGAACCATCGTTGAAGGTCTGCCCACTCCCAGTCGGAGTGAGATCGATCGATTGGATGCCAAGGGAGGCAAGGCTCACCATCTGGCCGTCGACCATCACCTTGAAACTGGCCCACTTGGCGTCACCGGCGTCGAGCTTGCCGTTGTGATTGGTATCGAAGATGTTCTTCAACGCCTCAAGGTCGCTATCGGCGGTCGAATCCCATTCGGTGAAAGCATATTCCTGGGAATTGCTGATCTTGCCGTTGCCGTCGGCATCGAAAACGAGCACGCCATCGCCTGCCCCTGCCCAGGCCGTACGGCTCTGATAGCCATCCCCATCCTGGTCGATGAACTGGCTGGATGACGACAAAGCGTCGATGCGCAGGCCGTCGCCATTCAAATCCAGAATAACGGGAAAGCCGAAAGAGATTGATATGCTCGGGCCATTGAAATTCCCGCCGGCAAAACCTGGATTATATCCAATAGTTACGCCTCCGCCATTACTGATCCCGCCATAGCCGTTATTGCCAATGAACTGCCACCCTGAACCCGTAGAGAAATTGGCGGCCAGTTGATAGGGGGCAGACGCGGCTTGGTGGAAGTTCGCGACCTGTTGAGCATAGGAGTCGCTGGAAGACTGCCAGAAGCTCTGGAGATCGTGGAGCAGGCTGCCGCCCATCGCTGCCAGAGCACTCTGATTGAGACCGGGCAGGCTATTGCCTGCGAGGAATGCGCTCGTCTGCGAGGCAGCATCGATCTTACTCCAGGCCGAAGCGGCACCTGCATCAGTCAATTTACCTAACGCAATCGCGCTTTCCCACATTTGTACCGGCGACTGGCCCAGGAATTCGGAATAGGGATCGATCGTGTTCGGTTCACCCGTATAAGCGGCAGGCCACGGGAAGTCGGGCTCGGTCAGCCGGGCAATGGCCGAGAAGTCACCATTATCCGCAGCCCAGCCCAACGGCTTAGTAGGGTCGAAGGCAAAATGAATGACCGGAGACTGGCTTGCCCGCATGAATCCGGAATAGCTTTCGGGCAGCACGCCAAAACGTGATGCCGAGGGCGCAGCGATCGACTGAGCTGCGGGTGAGCCCAGATAATTCTTATCTTGAGCGTTCTGAAAAATTCTTTGGAAGGCTAAATATTCGACCGCTTGCTGAAAAGTCGTATTTTGGTTCGCTTCTGAAAATGATGGATTCTGACTTAGGTGAATTTTACCATCGGGAGTTTCTCGAGCGGTCGCAACTGTCCACCACGCTTGGCCTAGTGCGATCGCCTGGGCTCTAGCTAAGGCTTCATCACCATGGTTTGCTGCCAGTATTTCATCCCAATGGTCCCAAACCTGACTTGGAACAGTGTGAATGGGATCGTCGCCCCCCGTAACAAGAGATGGAGCCAGAAAGCCCAGTGCGCCTCCCGCCGCCCCTAGCAACGGTGTAGCAATAGGTTCAAACGGCCCAAAAGCGAAACCACCAGCTGCTCCCAGTTGAGCGCCAATGTAAGCGCCACCAAGTCGACTAGCTCCTTCACCAACGACACCGGCCGCGTCGAGATACTTACCATTATAGGTAAGATTACCAGCCGAGTACAGTGTTTCTCCGACATAGTACGTAGTTCCGACGGCGCCCACTCCCCGAAGGAGCCCAGACAGAACCTCCCCCGTCGCGCCAATTACATTTTCTGCTGTGAGTGTATATCCCGCCCAATTTCGGAGTGAAGTTACATCTCTAGACATTGCGCCGATTACGTCGCTATCGGACACTCCCTCCGAATACAGATTCCAGATACTAGAACTGTTATATCTCTGTAGTTGGAAATCTATATTTGCAAGCTTTTGGCTGACCTCCACCCCCTTAAACTGAGAGGTCCCCCGATAGTTGTCCAAAATACTCTGAAAAGTATTAGCATCTACGCCATACTCTCCAAGATAGCCTACCTCACGAAGTATATCTGCACTAGAAAGAACGTTAGACTCAAGAATCGGAACCTCCAGAGGAGATCCCTTCAATAATTGCCCAACACTATTTTTTTGAAAATATCCATAGTGGGTATCGAGAGAGAAAAATTTGTCATCACTGAATATATAAGACTCAATTCCCCTCGACCATAGCGTGTTTACCGCCTCAGCCATCGAAATATCACCGGAATCCTTTATTTTAGATCCGGGATTATTTAATATATATGTCTGTAGCTCTATATATGTATTAGTGTTTATAGTACGAACCGTGTAATTACTTTCCCACGAACTTTGAATGATATTTCCTGTAGCATCGACCTTGCCAAGAGGGCCTTTCAGCATCTCATCACGGACGACATCCGTCACTGCAAGGGCTAAGCCGCGCTTTGCAGCGTATGATGCCAACGCATCGAGAAGAGGCCTCCCTCCGTTTTGGTACGCAAAAAGCAAAGAGTTATTGTCAACTAACAGTATTCCAGCCATTTTGCTACACTCGCCACATTCAATTATCAATAAATAACTCGATATGAGAAATTTATATTTTTATTTATTCATCTTATTAATTTGGACATATCTTCGTATCTCACCAAAGAGAGAACCTAAATCGAATTGCGAGCGGTTGGGAAAAACTGTAGACAGCTCCACCACAAACCCCCGATGAACCTCGTCGGAAATCACCTCATCTGCTCGCTCTTCCCTAAGATATTGATTCCACAAAGAGGGAACATTAGCTTCTAGATAAAGTACGGCCTCTTCTACAACCGACCTTGCCCATGACCAGCTTTCATCTATTCTCTTTTTGGCATTCTCTTCTGATTCCACAATCGCTCCATATTTTTAAGGAATGTATTATATGTAAATAGAATGTATTCCTATACCCACATCAACATGAACCCCATCGCGTCATTTTGTATATGAAACGGCGGTCATTACAATTCGGTAATGTGTTCATTTTGCGCGAGAACGCAAGTCGAAAATTGTCGAGCGCGAATCCAGAGTCTGCCGACAGGTAACAAGATACTTTGTCCAGCTTTGCGATAAATATTGAGAGAATGAAAAACCGAAACTCCGTCCTCTCTCGCACTTGCCCATCAGCGCTTAAATAAAGATGGTATATCTACAGATAAATTCTCATTTATCCCTAAAAACGACGATTCAAATTATAGAAACAATAGTATAGATTAATAATTTTCGCATTATTATAAATAATATTATTAAACGAAAGGGACTGATACGTATACTGCAGCCGCAAATATCTTATATATTCCTTCCATAAGGCGCCAACGTTTCTGATAAATCCGAATATCGGCTTAATTCTATCGTAAATGCGTTGTCATTCAAAACTAAAGGACCTCTGGCCCGCTACGGCCAGACCACGTCAAGCAGGCGACCAAAAGTAATGCTCTAGCGAACTAAAGCTTTTTTAAACGTACGCCAATACCACCACCATTTTCGGGAATGAGTTCGATACCGGCATTTTCAAGCGTTTTTTGAAGGAGGTATCGTGTTCCGGTTTGAGGAACAGACCGATCATTCTCGAAATTACGAATGGTAACAGCACTCACGCCAGAGCGAACGGAGAGTTCCTCTTGCGTCCATTTCAATAGCGCCCGTGCAGCGCGACATTGACCAGAATCCATACCACAAATTGATGTTAGCTTGCGAAAATCGCAAGCTATTTCGGAAAACGTTGACAATGGCTTTCTAAAAACAGACAATCCTTTCGTTTTTAGAAAGCGGCCGCATCAAGTGGGCGAACACTTGATACGGCCTGACCACAACCAAGCTGCAAGGAGCTCGGATCATGGCTGATTCCGACCATAGCACGACTTTGTCTTTCGTCACCCGGCGACGCCTGCTGATTGGCACGACCTTGACCACGCTGGCTTGGCCATTTCAGGCCAAGGCGCAGGCAGCCGAACTGCGGACTGGTCACGACAGCCCTGACCCAGCACTGCTGGCGTGGCAGGCGTGGAAAACCGTAGCGCTCAGGACCGAAGCGCTCTGCCACAAGCAGCAGCGTCTTGAGACGAAGCTCGTTAGGGAAATCGGCTTCCCCCGGACCACACTTCGCCTGCCGGGGGAGCAGCGAGGCGCTGGAATTCTTCTCGCCGGAAGACATCGAGGCGATTTGTGGCTCAGCCCCTGAGATAGCTGACCTGCGTACGAAGGCCAAGGCTGAGTTGGCCGCGCATCAAGCACGCTGGGATGCGGTCGATGAGCGCATCGGCTATTCGGCCACCAAGCAGGCGGAGGTGGAATCGGGTGAGCGCGAACAAGAGCTGGTCGATTCCTTGACCCTCGCACCAGCCACCTCGCTTGCCGGCATTGCGGGCAAGCTCGATATGATCTTTCATGAGGGCACGATCTGGGAGGACGACACCGAATTTCCCCAGCCGCAGATCCGCTCGGCGCTCCGTGATCTGATACGCATCGCTCGGGCTATGGAGCCGAATATCATCATGCCGGCAGCGACCGGGAGGCTTCTCGCGCTCGCCGTGCTGGTTCTGAAGCATAGCCTCTCGGGGTGCCTTTGCCTTCACCAGAACTCGCTGCCCTCGCCCTTGGACGGCCACGATACTGGATCCGTGATCCAACCGCCGATCTCGGATCCATGCCGGCCCGCTCCCGATGCTCATCTGGACCTGGGGGTGCTTTCGAAAATCATCCGGTGGATGTGTGAGCCGAGACAAGCCGGAAGTTCTCGCGGAGCACAGAGGTCAGCCCTGCGTTTCGGCAATCGGGGAATGCCACGCTGCGACAACCAAATCGCGACTTGAGTCTCGTCGGCGGCTCATCCAGATTGTCGAAAAAGCGCTTTCGATCTGTCGAGACCCTTATGAACATCTGGCTTTTCGCTGCGGGCTTCTGCCTCATGTTTGTCAGCGGCATCATCCTCAAGCTCAGCGTGATCGGCACCATCACCCGCACTCTGCAAAAGTTGCTCACCAGTGCCCTGTTCGGCTGGTTTCTGCGCAAGACGGGAACGGACCACCCAGCCACTCGGAAGACTGCGAGCCTGTTCGGCTATGATGTTTCAGGGGCAGAAGGCGGTGCCGAGCACTTGAACAAACTACAGCTCAAGCCTCGGGACAAAATCATCGGCTACACCGGCCTGGTCGGTGCCACTGGCGGCTTCGCCCTGTGCTGCTACGCCATGCTTGGTTATTGAAGGCAGACCCGGTAGCGGCCTGTTCTTCAGTCAGAGCTCATCGAACTCGCCTTCCGGTCGCCATCCGACAGGATTGGCTGTCCAGCGACTGATCTCGGATTCATGCCACCCTGCCCCGTTGATGCTGATCTTGATCTGGGCCGGGAACGTGCCTTCAGCGATCTTGCGGTAGATCGTGGACCGGGAGAGCCCGGTTCGGGCAAGGACGGTTCTGAGGCGGATGATACGCTCCGGTTCACGCATAGCTGACCTGCCTCCTGCTGGCTATCCCTGGTCTCTGCCGGGACCAGACGAAACAAGGACTTTATCGTTATGCAAGAGACATTTAGCCGGCGTAGCGACCTGGCGTAGAATCGACGGCAAATAGGGCGGGTTACAATCCGATGCCACGGCCCCTGCCGAGACCATGGCTGAGGGTGAGTTGCTCGCTGATGCTCATCCCTCTCTCGAAGTCCATACTGATGCCGAGCTCCCGCTTGCGGCCCCGGAGCAGAGATTCCATCTGCGCATCACGTTCCAGGCTCATCGCCATATCGCCCATTTCCTTCCGCGCGGCCTGGTAGCCTAAATAATCGCCCGCCGCATACCGGCGTTCGCTGGCCCGGTCGAGTTTGCGCCAGTCCTCCACGAAGCGGTCGGCGCGCTGGGAGAGGTTATCCCGCTCCAGGCGCAGTTCGGTTTCGAGCGTGATGGCACGGATCATTCGGTTGAGCCTTCTGCCGTCCGCCGCCTCGCTGATCAGCGACGGATCCTTGACATAGACGGCTTCGGCATCGCGCCAGCCATGGGGGCGGATTTCCTCAAAGGCCTTGCGCGCATCGCTGAGGTCTCGCCTGAATTCCGGAGTGGGGTGTATCTTGCCATCCGCGTCGCCCGTATTGAACATCGCTTCGAAGGCACGGGCATGGCGTACCAGTGCCCGCGATCTCGCCCGACGCAACGCCGCTTCCGGGTCTTCCGCCGCCTTGCGCTCCGGCGCATCGGTCTCGCGTCGAATGGTCTGCGCCTCGCTCGGCTTCCGTTCCCGTTCCGGCAGTTGCACGGCCTTCCCATCGCGCGCGTCCTCTACGGGCGAGCGTAATCCGTCGATAAGACCATCGATCCGATCGCGCAGTTTTTCGGGCACGACCTTGCGCACGATTTCGACAACACGCTCGCGGAAGCTGATGCCGCGCCGCTCAGCATAGCTCTGAACTGGATCTCGTTGCTCGTAATCCGATGCCATGTCCTTGGATCGGTCACGCGACAGGGTACGGACAAGCCGATCTCGATCGGCGAAGTCGTCACGGCCATAATGCAACTCCATACCATCACGGTGGCGCGACAGGGCGACATAGCTGCCATGGGCATCCAAGCCTGGTGTTGCCAGCACATGGGTGTGGTCCACCGTCATGCCCTGGGCCTTGTGGATGGTGGCGGCATAGCCATGGTCGATGCGGTCATAGTCCTTGAGATCGAAGCCGATGGATCGACCGTCGTCGGTGCGTACCGACATAGATTGCTGGCTCATCTCGACGACGGTACCGAGCGTGCCGTTCTTCACCCCAAGGCTGCGCTCATTGCGCAGGAACATGATGCGGTCGCCTCTGGCAAAGCTGCGCTCGCCGCGCTCGACCGTCAGGCGCACGTCGTCGTCGAGATCGCCGGCGACTCGAAGCCGCTCCCGCGCTGCCTCATTGAGCGACCGTATCTCGACATTGGTGTGGGTGAGAATGATGCGGCTGGCGTCGGGTGAGACCAGCCGATCACGATCCCAGCGCTCAATCAGATCCTCGCGGGCCTGTTCGCGAGTCTGAGCGGCATGCACCCTATCATGGGCGCTATAGGCGTGGATGGCTCCGCCGATCCAGCCATTCGCCAGATCGCGGGTGGCGTCCCGCTGCCAGGCTTCCCGTTGACGCCGCACCTCGCCGATCTCGGCACCGCCATGACGATCATGGATCGAGCGAAAGACTGCGCCCGCTTCGATCGCCTGCAGTTGCTGGGGATCACCGACCAGCACGACCTTGGCGCCAGCCTCGGCCGCATGGGAAAGCACGCGTTCCAGTTGCCGCGTCCCCACCATGCCGGCCTCGTCGATCACCAGGACATCGCGGGAGGTGAGCTTGTCTTTGCCCTGGACCCAGCCATGTTCCATGCTGGCGATGGTGCGGGAGGCAATGCCCGATCCGCTTTCGAGGTTTTCCGCTGCGATGCCGGACAAGGCAACGCCGCGGACCTCATAACCAGCCGCTGCCCAAGCCTGGCGCGCCACGCCCAGCATGGCGCTCTTGCCGGTGCCGGCATAGCCGACCACGATGCCAAGATCGCGTCCATCGGTGATATGCGCCAGCGCATTGGCCTGCTCGCCCGACAGGACCAGGCCGCGTTCTGCCGCATGCATCACCGCTGCTTCGCGATCCGCGTACTCCACTACATGGCGTCCGCGTTCCACCATCAATTCGGCAGCATGGTGCAGGCGCTGTTCGGCTTCGATCATCGATCGGGTGGTGAAGCGATCCTCGCCGCGTCCGTCCTGGCCGAGTTCGATCAGATCAGGGGCGCTCCGCATCGCGCCTATCACCTGGTTGAACTGATCGAGACCATCGCTGTGACGATGGGCGAACATCGCCATGTCGCGCTCAGTCAAAGTCGATTGCTGATGGGTGATGGCATCCAGGGCCAGAGACGGATCGGCGACGATGCGTTCGCCATTGCCTCGCGCAATCTCGCGATGCAGTTCCGCACGATCGGCAGCGGCTCCCGGATCCTCGACGCCCGGCCCCTCTATCCCCTCGCGCTCGATGCGCTGCGCCGGCGCGCCGACCTGGCTTTGCGGTTCCAGCGCGATGCCCTGGGCTTCCAGGCTGCGATGGTCGATCCGGGCATCGATGTCGAGTTCGGCCAGGCGCTCATTGGCAAACTCGGCCCAGCGCTCGCGCCAGTGCTCGACCATTTCGGTGCGGTTCCAGTCGCGCACCTTCTGACCGAAGCCGTTCTCGTCCACCGAGCGTAAGGTCAGCATGACATGGGCATGGGGCTTGAGCATGCCATCCTCGCCCACATCCCAATGCACATTGAGATCGGCGATCATGCCGCGGTCCACGAACTCGGCCTGCGCAAAGTCTCGGGCAAGCTCGATGCCCTGGGCCTGGCTCAGTTCACGCGGCAAAGCGAATTCCACCTCGCGGGCAAGCTGGGCATCCTTGCGGATCTCGAAGGCTTCGACATCGTTCCACAGTCGCTCGCGGTCGCTCCACGCTTCGGGGGCATTGTCCGGCAGCATGACCTCGGAATGCACGACGCCGCGCTTGGCGGAGAAGTCGTGGCTGCGGTCGAAGCGCTCGTCCCGTAAGCGCGAACCAGAGCGGTAGGCGGCGGAAGCCACCGCGCTGGAGCCGGCCTTGCGGCCGATGACCTTGACGTGAAGATGATAGATCGCCACCGACCAGGATATGGCACGGTCGAGCTGACGTCGGAACGACGTATAAGCGCGCCCTCCCTCGAAAAAATCTCGGGAACGACTATCCGGTCCCAGCCAGTCTCGGCAGCCCTACAGCCTTTCGGCAAAGGCTCCACTATCATCGCCGCATCAACACTTTGGAGCACATGATGCGCAAACCACGCAACTTCGATGCCGAGCTGAAAGCCTTGGAAGACAAGGCAAAGGAACTCAAAACGCGCAAGGTGCAGCAGCTTGGCGAACTGGTTATTGCCACCGGGGCGGACGCTTTCAGCGTCGAGGAATTAGCGGGTGCATTGAGCCTACTGACCGAGACGAAGGATGCCGGCAGGAGGGAGGCATGGGCCAGGCGCGGGGCCACGTTTTTCCAGGGGCGAGCACGGCGAACTGCACCGTCAATTGAGCGCGACACGCGCAGCGCTCAAACGCAATCAGGCAGCCCGCAACCGCCATCAAGCGGCTCGGGCTCGACATGACATGCGAACCTGGCAGGTCGAGCGTCGCAAGCGCACGCGGCATCTCATCGAGCTCGGCGGGCTCGTCGTTAAAGCGGGCATCGTGGACCTAACCAGCGAAGATCGCGCCATGATCTACGGCGCATTGCTCTGGATGGCGGACAAGCTCAAGAGCGAACAAGGTGGGCAGACACGAGCGCTGTGGGTCGTTAAGGGAAAGCAGGCGTTCCAGGAGGATTGAACGCTCTCTACACAATCACTTTGATGAGATAACACCGCTTCTATTCGCACGCGTAAGTCCGACCAAGCATCATCTAAGCGTAGTGCATCCGTCCTTCTGCGAATGGCGGCAAGCGCAGGTCGCTTTGCAATAAGCCGTTCGGTATTAGCTTGCGAAATGGCTCCGAACGCCGATGTTTAAAGTCTGGCCCGGCGGCGCGGGACATACATCTCCGATCAGCTACATGCCGGAAAATATGCAAGGATCAAAGCCTAAGGCCATCATACATCGTGGCTTGGTTTACGAGAATCAGGACAACTAAGCCGGTCGCGCCACTTGAGCTTGGCCCGGAAGGCGCACCGGAATAGAATAGTGATAGGGTGGTAGCCATCCTATTATGCGTTCGCTGATGGGCGCCGGAATAATAAAGACAACGCTTCAAGGCTTGATTGGGAAGATCCTTTTCATGAGGCCGGACTTGGCGTCGGTAGAAATCTATATCGGAGCTCCCCTTGAGCATGGCTCCGATCGTCGGATCCTTGCCCGTGCGGCAGATCTGCTCGAAGCGCTTGGGACGCCGGCGATCCTGATCGCCAACACGCACCTCAGCGGGCGCCAGATTGATCTCATCGTTGCGGTTGAGCACGGTGCAGCGGTCCTCGAAGCCAAGTGCTTCAACGCGCCTGTCCGGGGCGGCGAAAATGGTGCATGGCAGGTGCGGCTTGCCTCGGGGGAATGGCAGAGCAGCCGTAATCTCCATACCCAGACTATCGACGCGCGGCATGCGGTGCGTGACGCCATGCGCCGATTTACCGGGGAGGAAGCGGCCTATCCAAAAGGAGCTCTGGTGTTCCTGCCCCGGCTGCCGGCGGGATCTTCGATCAACGCCGAAAATTTTAAGGTCACACTTGCGGACGAAGAATCCCTCGCCTCAGCGTTTCCCGTGGCTACGCAAGGAGGATGGCCCCTCGCGCGCTGGCGGGCCTTTGCACAGGCCCAACATCTAGCCCGAGTGTCCTCGCTCGAAGCTGCACTCGATCCACGCCTCCTGGAAGCAGAGGAAATGTTGTCCCGTTATGCAGGAGCATTTTCGCGCACCTACCAGCCGCTCGCGACAAAACTGGTGTCGGGAACCTGCCGCCTCGGCAATGAGGCGCTATCGTTCGATGAACTCACATTGCGTGCGGTGAATGAGCTGAGCATAGCGCTGATGGGGCCTTCCGGTTGCGGCAAAAGTCTTCTCTCCTACAGCCTCGCGCTCGCCGCCATGGCGCACGGCGGCGTGCCTCTCATTCTGGCGGCAAAGGATTTTGATGGAAGCTTGAGTGATGTTGCCAACCGAGAAGTGACGTTGCTCGGTGCACCTTCGGCACAGTTGCTCATCAATGCTGCGCGCCGGAGCGGCCGACCGCTCCTCTTTGTGATCGATGGCTACAATGAATGCTCGCCAGCCGAGCGCCAGCGGCTGACACGCAGCGTGGCCGCCATCGCGCGGCGCTACGAGGCACGCATCATTCTTTCCGGCCAAAGCCCGATCGAACGAGCCGATCTCTTGGATTTGCACGAATACGCCGTGCTGAGGCCAGAACGGGAAACCAAACTCGCCATTGCGCGTCTGTTTGCGGACCGGGCAGAAGATCACGTTTTACGGCCGCTGCTTGATGCGGTTGCAAGTGGCCTTGAGGCGAGGATCGTCGGCCAACTTGCCCGGCAGCTGCCTGCCGGGACAAGCCGCTACGGCCTCTTTGATCTCTACGTCCGCGCGCGCCTCGGCCCCGACGCCTCTAGCGGCATCAAGGCGCTTTCGCGCTTCGCCGGGGTGATGTTCGACCGGCTGAGTTTCAGCCTGTCATTGCGTGAGCTCGACCGGCTGCTCGATAAGGAAAACCTCAGTGCAAGCCTTGTTCAGACGTTACAGAGTCACGGTCTTCTTGAGCGCCGCGGCGACCGCTTCACGTTCAGTCACGAGATGTTTCTGAACGTATTCGCGGCCGAGGCAGTGGTTCGCCAAGCCGACGGCAGCACAGACGCAATCCTGCAGAGGATCGCTTCGCCGCGGCACGCGGAAACCAAAGCCCTGATCGTCGCGGCGATCGACGATGATGCCTTGCAGTTGCGTGTCCTCGATGGATCGACCGATCCCGAGGTTATCGAGGCCTGCCTACGGGGCCAATGCGGAAGGGCGGCGCAGCGCTGGGCCAATAGGCGATGCGACTCCGTCCTGGCCGGCGTTGCCGAAGAGATTAAGGCGCTGTCTTTCGAGGTCGACCCGAAAGGCTTCATGGGCGTGAGCGTGAATCCGGCCGCACTGCGAGAATGGCGCGAGGAAGATCGCGCGGTGCTGCTTACCTTCCCTCAAGAGCTGGCTGCCGGGCGGCGCTTGGATGACGTACTTGAGCTAGTCGGTGCTATGGATGGGCGGCTTCTCAGTGAACATCGGCGGCTTCTGTCGAAGCTGAAAGACGAGAAGGTGGCGCTTCGCAGCGGGCTATTCGCCTGCTGCTATGTCGGCAAAGCCTGGAAGCCGATGGGGTTGGCTCAAATATTCGCTCCGATACATAGCGGCTCGCTGTTCGCCGGAGCGGATGACGCGCTGGAGCTCAATCTGAAGCAGCGCCTCTCCTCCGAGAACCTCAGTCATGGTCAGCTCTATCTGCTGTTGCAACTCCATCGGTATGCCCGTCATGACGGTCCTCCGGTCGCGGATATTTTGCCTGGCGTACTGGAGCGGCACTGGCCTTTTGCGCCTTATCACCTGCGGCTGGATCTCATGGAGTGCTGCGGTTTCGCGGGTTGGACCGCCACGGATGAAGATAGGCTGGCGCTCATCAATGCGGTGCAAGCATTGCCGCCCGTCGAAAATACTCTCGTTTCGACCGCCATCATTGATGCGCTGAAGTTCCTTGGCGCACTAGGCGACGAGGAATCTGGCCATCTTGTGACGGTGCGCGCCAATATCGCCGAAGCGCTAGAAGATGAACTCGATCCGGACCGGTGCGCGCTAGCCTGGGGAATTTGGACCGGCCAGTTCGACCATCCCTTCGACGGAGCCTATTGCGAGGCTTGGCGAGAACTCTCCGACGGCGACCGAAAGAGGTTGCTCCGGATGGCGGCACGAGGGGTAGACGACATCTCTATAGGGCTGTTTTTCGTCCCTCTCATGGTCGGCATCGGATCCCAAGGCGATCCTACTGCCGGGGCACTGATCGAACCATTTGCCGCTCTCCCTGCAACCGACGCCTTCATGCCGCAAGATGCCATCCAGAATTTTACCATGGCGCATATCGTGCTAGGCTATCTCGGTTGCGCGCAGCCCGATCGGCCCTCCGAACGACTCTCTGCGGCTGCGACAGCTCTCATGGCCTGCGGTGACATTCTCTATTGGCTCAATCGGCGCGATCTGACGATGGCGCAGCGGCGCGAGAATTGTACTGTACCGCTAAGCGTGCTGTCCGATCATTCGGCCGGGGTCGCGGCAGCCGTGCTCAGTGAATTCGGTCATTCCGACTGGATGTTTTCGGAAAACCTGAAACAACTTCCGGACGCAGAAACAGCAAACGCATCGATAACCGCAGCCTTCCCGGAGGTGACCGCGGACATTCTGCGTGCTGCGCTGAAAGCTCCTGATAGGCAGTGCGGCTATTTCGACTTCTTCAATCTAGAGCACCTGATAGGAGGCTGCCTCTCGGGGCTGGGCCGCTGGGGCACGGTAGACGACATTGATCTGATCCGGCCATGGTCCCTGCATCCAAAGCTGGGTCGATCTGCCATTGCTGCGATCAAGCGGCTAGAGAGCAGACCGCCGTGGATGCAAGAAGCACCGGCGTTGCGAATGATACCATCAGCGCCCGTACCTGACCGGTTACAGTCAGAAAGCTAAATGATGAGCGGTTCAGCGGTTCACTATCTTCGGCGTCCAGGGCTTGGTCATTCGACCGAACTCTGGCGCATTGACGGACGGACTGCGGAAAAGGCCGGTATAGAGTCGGGACCTAGCCTCTTTCGCTACGAAGCACACCAAGGCGAAACTGCCTGGGATGCGATCGCACGCTGTACTCCCTGGCCCAAAGACTCATTTGTGCCTCTTGAGCGAGACCCTGGAACATATCACCCGCGTATCGCCCGGCCCCTCTTGCTTGCGGAAGATCTAACGCTCTGGTCCGCGAGTGGCATATTTGAGTCTGCGCATATCGGGTGCTGTCGCTCGCAGCTGGTTGCGTTAGTCCGGTTGTTGCAAGACATCTGTCGGACGGTCGAGCCTTCCGCGAAGACGCTCGGCGTCTACGGTCATAACATTCGCAATCTTCTAATTATTGCTGCTACCGAAACAGAAATGCATTGGCGGGGCGTTCTGAATAAGAACGGAATATTTCGCGACCGCATGTCGACAAAAGACTATGTCCAGCTCGCGGAAGTCATGCGTCTCAGAGAGTATGTTGTCAGCATCCGCGACTTCTCTAGCCTCCAGCCATTCAAGCCTTTTGAGCGCTGGGGTGTGGCTGGAGCACCGACGAAAGAATTGCCGTGGTACGAGGCTTACCACGCTGTGAAGCACGACCGGGAAAACGAATTCGAGCGCGCGACACTTGTCGCTGCAGTACAGGCGCTTGTTGCGAATGCGATTATGCTTGTAGCGCAATTCGGTATGGCAGCAGCTTTTAACTGGGAGCTTTCGAATTTCTTCCGCTTCGATCAAACGCCGACCTGGCCTGAGGGAGACGGCTATTTGGCTACCGCGGATGGATCCGATTGGGTCTCGGTAAACTACCCTACAATTGTATAGTGTTAAGGGTTTTTGCCCAAACTCTGGAAAATCTGGAATGTCACGCCAGGCCGTTGCCGTCGATTTAAACCGTTCAGGATTTGCCTTTGGCCCATCCGCGGGTCGGAATACTCAAGGACAGCTCTGGCGCCGACGACGGAAGGTCCGTTCTCCGGCCTCAAACGTGGCAAAGCGCCCTGTACGTCGGGTGCATAGACGAACCGAAACTAGGGAAGCCTCGATCTTGGTTCGTGACTCGTTGACCGCATCCGCCAAGCGCAAAAGCGCTTGAAAAAATGACAGTGGATTGGTCATTCGAACATTGCGAACGGCAGAACTGCGTGCCGGCTGTGGATCGCCGACATTTTATCCCTAAACCTGTTCCACTGGAGCGGTATTGTTCGGATCGGCGTCGGCCTTTGCATGAATCTGCAACGGTTCAATCATCATAATGACCGCGTTCTTTTTGCCTGGTGCGTCGAACTTCATGCCGAGTTCCGTGGCTGCCATTAAATTGACCTCGCTATGTGACGAACCTTCCAACTGAATTTCGGTAACGCTGCGTTCGAGGCAGTAAGTTTCGCCACACAAATAGACCGTGCAGCCCACCTTGAAAGCACCTGTCATGGCCCCAATTCCGACCATGTCGCCTTTTAGCGACTCCGTTACTTTGCCTCGCTCCTTCACATGGCTGCACGGCTTCAGCGAATACAATCCAGCGAGTTGCACTCTCTCCGCCAGAGCTTCGCACACAGCTGAAATGAAATCACAGAATTCGATCAACACATTGACATGCAAAATGTCGCCGATATCGATACTGCCGTGAGCTGCATCGTTTCGATACTTAATGAGTTCCGCCATTTGGCTCGCGGCCGACGCCGTTAGACGGTCACCGGATGCAAAGAAGCCCTTGACCGAACGGTGTTGCTCGACCCATGCTGTCACCCCATCGATGCCGCAGGCGCCCATGAAGCGTTGAAGTTCGGGAAGCCGAAGATTTTGCTCCTGCATGAGCATGGCACGCGGCTCAAGCGCATATTCCTTCCCGGTGAGAGCGCGCTCATATCCAGCTATTAGCTGTATCAAATCCAAATCGGCGAACCGGGGACCCTCCTTCTTGTCCAGAATCTTCGCGATCCCCAGTCTGTAAGAAGATCGGATTGACTCCGGGAGATCGGAGAACGAAAGTCTGCTCTGCAGAAGGCTGAGATGCTCCCGGATCATCTCGTGAGCAAACTGCTCATATATGGCGTAGATTCGAGTGACCGCCGCACAATGATCAATGATGCGCCACTCAAGTCTGTCCGGCGCTGTCTCAGTAGAGCCAAACGTAGGATCAAAGCAGGGCGTTCCTGAAACACATTTTAGTGTATCGTCGAACACCACTGCCCGGAACCGATCCGAAGTTTGAATGTGCTTCCCAAGCGCGATGATCGTCTGCTTCGTTCGCTGGAGGAAGGCATTGTACATAGTCAACCCAGGATTTCTGAAAGCATGCCTCGATAGAGGGCGATCCTGTCCTTGATGTCCTGCTTTGTATTTCCCCGACCAGTAAATGTGCCGTCTGGATGCGCTGCGAATAGCTGCTTAGTCGCCTCGATCACATCAATGGAACGCTGCTTCAGTATCAGATCGTCCGAAAGACATTCGGACAACCCAATCATGACCGCATCTTGGAACGCTCGGTGCGGTTTCGAGTCCCACGTCTCCCGTTCAGCCAAATAGGGTCGAAAAACCCAGTCAGAATAGATCTCGCGAGCAAGGTGCAGTGTACGTTGATAAAGATTTTTAAGCTGAGCAACATCCTGAGAGGAGAACTTTGCAGCACGTCTCATGTAAAGGTCGAGGAAGCCTTGCATTCCCCCCCGGTAGTGATCCACATGCCTCAGTGCGAAGAATCGCAGCACGACCTCAGCATCAGCCATCTTTGCAAAGAAGGGATCGGCGACAAGCGATTGGTTGGTCTCTATCTCACCCTCGACCCAGCGGGGCAGGCCCCAGACCTCTCTGAAGTCATCCGACCGGGTGATCTCATGGATCATGTCGTTAAACGAGCCCCGGTAAAGGGCATTCCTTATCTCCTGTCGCTCTAGCTTGACCCCGCCGGTGTTAAGCCGATCGAAAACTGTCTCACGGAGAAGCGAAGCCTCCTCTTCGCTCTCCGTCGATTCCTTGAGCAGTACAATGGAGGTGATTGATCGACGGTCGATCCCGGCGCGAATCTTCTCTGGCAACGTCGCATAAGTACGACCGTTTAGTTCTGGCCAAGTCTCCAAGCCACGCAGCTTAATAGAGTTTGCATAGAAGTCACGGATTGCGGTAATCCGTTGCTGCCCGTCCATGACCTCGTAAGAATTGTAGTCTCGCTCGTACAAAAATACAGGCGGAACAGGAATATTCATGATGAACGACTCAATCAGCAGGCTCTGCGTCCTGGCGTCCCAGCGCGGTCGCCGCTGATAGAAGGGGCGAAGATCCATGTAGTTTGGATCCTTGAGCTGGTTGATGAAGCCTGGCAATTTCTCGCGATTAGACTCGATGACAATGCGCCCCTCGCCGCGGACGTACCGTTCATTTATTGCGCGATCATCTGGGCGCTCAGCCCTTTCGCCGGGATCATCGGACCACATGTTCAGTTCTGAAGGTGAAAAGGGCATTGGCAAAATGTTCCTGACTGCGAGTGCAATATTTCTAGGCTGCTGGAGCGCATACGTCACCTTCTTTGGCGACCAACTGACGCATACGCCTCGACTACCCGGGTAGGGTCGCTCGGCGGTAATCGCCGCGAAGACGACTTCCAACGGTGTCACCACGGTGAACGCTTCAGGGGAAGGGCAAAATTTACCTCGACGGCCGACATTGGGGCGCGTAGGCCACGGTCGAATTTGCGAACCGCAAACCAAATAACCGCCTCCGGGGACCAAGTTTATAAAGCTGATATACTCTCTTTGAGAACAGATTGCGGGACGATTGATGGAATCAAGCACGCTTCGACGTTTCATTACCCCGGCATCATCAATTCATTTGTACTTTACTAAAATTTCTGATTTTAATTCTCTTTAATAAAATGTGGGGAGCATACTGTAGCGGGGGTTGGAGAGATACATATTGTCTAGCAAAGTTCTACCCTCCGCGACGCAGGCGGCTCAATTCGGCGTTCGATTATAGGCAACATCGATGCATACCTGTGAACCGCCAGCCGAAGCAATTGACGAGTGGTTATCATCCAACGCGACGATTAGGGGAGCCTACGGCCATCTGCTGCTTGAACAGAAGGTGGCGGCTGACGGTAACCTGATCGACGCTATGCGTCCCTACTTCGAGTCCGCTCATCTCGATGCGCGCGAGTACTTTCACCGCCAAATCGGCATCGACCTACATCCCGACGCCGACGCTCCGGGAGCACACGCGTGTTACCCCAGTTGCCTACCGTCCACTGCGCGACGCGGGCTCTTCGGGGAAGTGATGGCGGGTATGATGACGGAAGCGTTCCAAGCCAAATTCGTTGGGGGTCATCAGTGGTGCATACCGATTTTCCTTTTTCGACAACACGCCGACGTCGAAGCCTATCTTTGGGACCTAGCACGCAACCCTGACCGCGTTCGGCAGGTCTTTGGCCGCTTTGGCTCTGACTTTTTAGGTTTGTCCCTCAACGAAGCCGGAGAAGTCGTCAGGTTCATTGCCGGAGAGGCTAAGTGGCGCCAGCGGCTAACCAAGTCCGCGGCCGATTCACTCATGTTCGGCCCATGGGAAGAGGATGAGGAAACTGGCGAGCGCACTCGATCTGGCCGAGGGGTTTGGTTTGAGGTCAACAGGGACACCCCGCTTCCTCACGGCCTGCGGCAGCTCCAGCGCCTCCTTGAATTACGCGACTCCGACGGCCATCAAGCGGCGATTCTCTCGATCGATCGAGCTGTCCTTTTGGAAGATGCTCCACCGCTTCCCCGAACCAATCTGATCCTGATCGCCGGCAATGGGGCTCGCGATCGAAAAGCACTAGAGGTGGTTATCGGTTGGGAAAAGATGCCGGAGGAGTACACCGCCCCGCATGACCTCCAGGTCGTGGAACTCATCCTGACCGATGGCGAGCAGTTGATCGACGGTCTCTATTCAAGCCTGTGGCAGGAGGGGGACTAGTGCCCGAGTTCGACGCTGACCGTCTCGATGTTGCCGATGCCCTCCGACGCGCGCTGGCCATCGAGAATGAACTCTCGCGCCCCCAGGCGCGCGCGTATGTACGGTGCCTTCAGACCACCTGGCAGGTCCCCGCGATCCAATGGAGTGAACGCGAGTCAACTCGGCAGTTAGGGGATGCCCGCCGCCTCCTTCACGCAGCGCACATCTTCCGGGAGATCGAGGGACGATCTTCGCCCAGGGCAATCGACTGCTATCGCAGAACCGGTGAAATCTTGGAGTGGTTATCGCGCGCCAATGACAGTCTTCGCTCTGTCGTCCCTATCGAGTTGCTGGCGGCCGCGGCGTATCAACTCGGAGGCCTGCCGGCAATGGCGTCAGGGCTCCTCAGGCAAATCCCAACCGATCACGAGGGAATCGCGCTTTATTCAGCCTTTCTGAGAGCGGATTTCAATGGCGTCATTCGTCAATCATCCGCCTTCTGGATCGCTAATCCCGACTTGACGGAACGGGATGCTTCGCACCGGCTCGCCTCGGCTGGCGTCGAGGAATTCGAGTGGGACGAAGATGACAACCGGGTTACGTGGTTCTTCACCGTCGAACTTGTTCGTAGCCTCGGATTGATCTCTGACAGCCTCCGCCGCGGCGATGACGCAAGGCTAGAGATCGCAATGTCGAAGCTTTACGCACTCGACGAAATGGCAGCGAGGACATTCAGCGACGATGCCTCGCTGGTCGTTACGCTCATGCGGCAGGTCGCAGACAGCTTTAAGACATCGAGCATTTATCGGCCGCTACGTGCCCTTGCTGGGCTGAATCCCGCCCAGACCGGAAAACTGGTGGCATATGCCCGCGATCAGTTCGGCCGCGGCCGCGGAATCCTATGGACATCGCAACTACAGGGTCTTGAGCGTCTATTGCAAGACTCGTCGTTTGCGCTTTGCACGCCAACGGGATCGGGGAAGACATTGGTGGCGAACATGGCCCTCCTGAAAGAGCTTCTACTCCGGGAGCACAATGGCCTCGCTCCCCTTGCAATCTACCTGGTCCCTTCACGGGCGCTCGCAGGCGAAGTAGAAGTCAAGCTCCGCGCCGAACTCGGAAGCGAGATGACCATCACCGCGCTTTACGGCGGCGCCGATTGGGGCATCACTGACTACTGGCTCACCGGTGAGGAGCCCACGGTCCTCATCGCAACCGTCGAGAAGGCTGACGCATTGATGCGATATCTCGGCACAACAATCATGGAGCGGCTGCGGCTCTTGATTCTCGACGAAGCCCATCAAGTCGTGCCCGAAGCCGACGATAATACGCGCGTCAGTTTCTCCGACCATAGCAACCGCTCGATCAGGCTGGAGAACTTTGTCTCTCGGGTGGTTGCCCAGCGACCCAATGTTGTGCGCATCGCGCTCACAGCGGTCGCAGGAGGTGCTGCTCTCCCCGTCGCTCGATGGATCGAGGGCCGCACCGATGCAGATGCAGTGGGTGTCCGCTATCGCAGCACACGGCAAGTCATTGGCATTCTGGAGACTGCCCCCAATGCCACAGGCCAGATCCTCCTCGATATAATGAATGGGCGGACGCTCTACGTGCGTGGTCAAGAGCAACCCGTCTATCTTCCGCTACGCATGCAGCCGATGCCCCTGCTCCCGGCCACCATGCGCAACAGCCTTAATCGCTTCAACTGCCTTAGTGTACTTTGGACTGCGCTGCATCTTGTCGAAGAAGATCAGCGAATTCTAATCTCTGTCGCTCAAGAGCCTGAACAAACGATGCGCTGGTTCAAGGAGGCCCTCGAACTTGCAACCTGGGCCGCCGTCCCTCCATTCATAGCACCCGGTGGCATCGGGCGGGAGCGATTCGACGAAGCGCGAGCGGCTTGCATCGACTACTGCGGCGAAGGCTCTTTCGAACTCTTCCTCCTCGATCGAGGGATCGCTACTAGCCACGGACAGATGCCGCAGCGCTTGAGGCGGCTGATGATAGAGATGATCGAAAGTAGAATTTGCCCGATTACTGTCGCTACCGCGACGCTCACCGAAGGCGTAAATCTTCCCTTCGATCTCATTTTCCTGACGTCGCTCAAACGACGCTCGTGGGATCAGGCGAACCAAGCACAGGTCATTGCCCCGCTGTCGACCGCCGAATTTCGCAATCTGGCCGGGCGAGCCGGAAGGCCCGGCGCAGCGAAAGGGATCGAAGGCATGACCCTCATCGCGCTGCCAACACAAGTCTCGTCCACCGCGACGGCAACGATCCCTGTTCAACGAGGGCAACTTCGGGAGTTGCAGACAGATTATGATCGCTTGCGAGCTTCGCTGCTGATCGAAGAAATGGATGCGGATGAAGTCGAAAGCCCCTTGGCGCTGCTCCTGAAAGCCATCCGCGATCGAGCAGAGCGCCTACTCGGGATCGATCCGAATGACTTCCTCGAGTGGCTGGAAGCAATACTGCCCGCAAATATCAGCGGCCAGGCCGGCGAAGGCGCGTCCGACCCGCGTGCCCGTTTGGCCGATACGCTTGACGAACTTGACGGCGTCCTCTTGACCGCTATCGAAGAAGTCTCGCGCGCCGAGGCTGACGATATGACGGGCGCTAGGGCCGAGGCTCACCTCGTGGACTTGTGGGGAACGACGTTCACCTCCGCCGCAGCAGCTCAGGAACTCTGGCTTGAGCGAGCGTTCGTGCAGCGAGGCCGCGCAATCGTCGAGACCGTCTACCCGGACGCGGAAGAACGCCGACGCCTATACCAGTATGGTTTCTCACCGGTCGTCGGCCGCCGCTTTGAAGCGATCGCTCCTCGCCTTCGCGAGCTTATTGCGGCGGCAACCACATACGGCGAAAGTGACGCCACCGCACGCATTGATGTCTTCGAAGCAGTTGGTGACCTGCTAGCCGCCGATCGCGGCTTCGGCTTTCGTGTGCGCCAGACCAATACGGATCAGTCGCTCCTACGCCGCTGGGCCGACGTATTGGGATGGTGGCTGCATGAACCGGGCGCGGCAACGCCGGAAGCTGATAATCTTCGCGCCTGGCAGCGCTTCGTCGCTGACAATCTAGAATTTCGGCTTGGTGTGGCAGTTGGTGCAGTCGTTGCGCAGGCCTGGTCTGCCGGTGCGGCTGACGCGCTCGCCGTACCATCGCTGGCTGATTGGAAAGCAACCACGGGATTGCCTTGGTTCGGATTTTGGGCGCGTGAGCTTCTGAAATGGGGCACGCATGAGCCATTCGTCGCCTTCGCTCTATCGCAGAATCTCGCGCCAACGCGCGAAGCGGCCGCCGCGCGACGTGAAGAGTTCGAGGTCTGGCTGAATGATAGGTTTGAGAATATCGAATCTGAGGACCTCATCGACCCTCAGCTCTTTCTGCAGTGGCAAGGAACGCTGCCGCGCCGAGCGCGCGAAGCCGCCGTCGCACAACCTCAACCGGCCGCTCTAACCGGTACCGATGGCCGTCGACGGCGATACAACGTCATTCCTATTGCTGACGGCGCGGTCGTGCGCTGGCTCGACCCGGCTGGCTTCGAGCTTGCACGATCAGAAGACATCTTGGGCGAGTACGAAGACCCGTCGCCCACCAATGACTATGAGCTTCGCTCCGACCAGCAGGGATCGTCCATACACCGGACGTTTCCTACGAGATCTCAGGCGTAGGAGCGGTGCGGAAAAATCTGAACAGCGATAAGTTTGTTTCGCATCGTGATTGAACGGGCTCGCCATTTCGCCTAAGTATGTGGAGCTCTTGGCATGAGCATGGCACTCGCCGTTCCGAAGCTGCTGGCAGCATTGCCGTGAAATTTTCTG
Source organism: Labrys sp. HAY1-8F (assembly GCF_056754975.1). Lineage (NCBI taxonomy): Bacteria > Pseudomonadati > Pseudomonadota > Alphaproteobacteria > Hyphomicrobiales > Xanthobacteraceae > Labrys > Labrys sp. HAY1-8F. The sequence continues at coordinate 1,328,767 of NZ_JBPGWZ010000001.1, forward strand.
CAAACCCTTTCAACAAGCATTCGGCTTGAAAGGCGGTTGGCGAGTGACGCTTACGCATTCAAGCCAGGAGAATGGCTATGTTGATTGGTGACGTGCGTCCTACGACGCTCGATGGCGTCAAGAGTCTCGCTATGCAGCTCCGCAAGGAGCAAGGCATCAAATACTCCATTGCACTTGATTTGGCCGCGAAAGCCGCCAACTGCACGAATTTCCGAAATGCACAACGCATGCTCCCCAGGCGGGGAATGGTGTCTCTACACCCGTATGTGCTGTTGACTATTTATTGGTACGACAGGAGGCAACGGCACCAAGTCGGGCGCGAGACGCTCAAGATCGAGCTCTCGAAGCCTATCCTTGATATCTGTAGTAAAGCCTTGCTCAAATATGTTAGGGGCTTTGTCAATCTTCGTATGGTCGCGGACGACCATTTTGTCTGTGACACATTGGCTAATACGCAGAGCTACGCGCGCCAGTATCTTTGCACCGCCGAGCGCTCGCTTCGCTTTATGGAACACTCGGGTCTGCGCCCCTCTCGCGACTATCGAAAAGCCTATCCCAATGGTTCGATCGACGACAAGTTGCCGGGTAACGACCATGCGACTAATTGGGTCGATCCGGTGAGCGGGCAATTCATTCTTGTCGACGAACCCTATAGCGGCGTACCTGAGATGGAACGGTCCGATTGGGCCACCCGGACCGGTTGGCAGATCGTCAAGACCTCCTGGCCAGGTATGTATAGCCCCTATTCTTGCGACCTCTATGTCGCAACCGATGGCAGCTCTGGCTATGACCTCAGCGCCCTCGCGGCAAAGATAGATGCTATGCCCACACCGCTAGTCGAAGAAAATTGGCTCGGCGAGTCGTCACCGTCATGGAATACATTCGTCAGCCCCATGGCCAAGACGCCACAGGATACACGCCGCGCCCGCTGCCGAGACACAATCTATCCAGAGGCGAGCGCGAAAACCATTCCCTACAGCTACAGTCTCGGTTCGCGCCGCCGTCGCCCAATAGGGGAATTGGGAATCGCCGGACACATTGAGGCCGGGCGGATTATTAAGGCCGTACTCTTGTCGAAAAAGCTGTCTGACAGCGTATCTTGGCGTATTAATTCGTTGCGTTCTACGTTGGAGGATTGGATGAATCTCGAAATCGGCCCCGATCAACTTCAAGGGCCAGAGTTCTTCGACGTTTACTATCACGCAGTCGAGGGGGATAGCATTTATCGCGAGGCTGCGAAGTCGCACGGTGGCATGATCACAATGCTCGGTGACCTGAAACAGAAGTTGCGAGCAGCTTATTCCGACTGCGAGCCGCTTCGCCAACAACTCCGTCGCATCGACATGTCAGTGTTGTTTATAGGCAGGTCGAAGCTCGCTGATTTTTAAAGGTCAGAACGGCAGCGCGACTATTGGTGCGCTGTCCCCTTCCCTGAGCCCCGCTAACCGCGGATTCTATCGGATCGAAAAGGCAGGGCCTTTATCATTTTTCCTTGCCTTGGCATAGAATGGGCTTGCATCGGGGGCAGATGGATGAGCTGGCAACAGCACTGGATCAGATCACTAGAGCGTTGGCGATTTCGCTATCTGCCTAGCATAGTCGACATGCTTGTCGCTGCAACGACTTTGCAGGCGCAAAAAACTCTTCGCCAGAAGCGCCTTCGAGTTTTGGTCGACAACAACACGATCGGCAAAGCTGTTACACATGAGACCGGGTGGGTTTCGACCGGCCCCAAGAAGTGGGGTGACCTGGATGCTGAAACGGGCTACGCGGCGCGGATTTGTGTGTACGGTCCCGACAGTGACTCTGTCGATCACCAAAACGTGCTCTTCCTTCCCGGCATACTGTATTTGGCGCGGAAGGGATTGTTGGAGCTTTGCACCTCAGCCGAACTTCAGTACGAACAGTTTCGTCACCCCAGTGGGCGTTTTCATGGCTACGGTAGTTTCGATTATTCGCTGTTCCGGAATATTCAGCTGAAAAGCCTCGATGGTTACAAGATACCGACCATGGGCCCTTCATGGATGGGACTACCGAGTGCAAAAGAGCAACAGCAAGAGAGACTAGCCCGATCTGAAGACCCGCTTTATGCCGCACTGGTGGAGCGTCTTGGTCAGAGAAACAACCTCGACGCCTGGCACATTGCGACGGCGGAGCGGCATAGTGCAGACTATTTCCTGACGATGGACTACCGGCTCAAGCGGTTGACAGATTCATTGGTCAAAAAGCCACCGTTCAACGCGCTTAAGACAATTATTATCACGCCTGCCGAACTGGGAAAGCTCTTGCGCCTGAGGCCAATAAGTCCGCAGTTCTTCAGCTATCATGATGCAAGCTGGTTTGTGCGACCAGACTTGCACTGGCCCGATAATCGTCGCCGACCATTGAGCAGCTATCGAAAGGCTCGAGCAGACCAGAATTAGGGGCCCCTTGGCAGCTCCTGCGATCTGGGAACCACGGATCGCCTGCAGTAAAGCTGTTGCTCAATGGGAAACGCCTCCGCAAGATCGTGCCAGTGGCGGGAAATGGACGGAGTTTGTCCAGCAAGGGCAAAATTTTCGAGGCCGTTAAAGCTGTACCAGGAGCGGCTGCTATTAGAAATGCTAAATGTCGGACGTGGAAAAGATGCGAATCTCACAACGACACGACTCGCTTCCACGCCGTAGTTGGCGCCACAGCCGACTAAGTGGTCCGCCCACCTTCAAGCGCGCACAAACAAAGTTCGAACAATCGGAACGGGGCACCAAGCAGTCATACGTCCACCCCTCACCCACTGCTGTGCCAGCTACCACTGCAACGCAAGAACCGCCCGGGTCGATCAGACCGGGACGGTTAGTGACTTATGACAGAATTGGTTGCGGGGGACCGCAACCAAGTTCTACTCCGCAGCACGGCACAGTGGCCAAAACCACGATTTCCCTCGAGTGACCACGATCGAGGCGATTGGCCATGCGGCCCACATCAAATCCAACTTCGCCTGCCGCCTGGATGTCACAAGTCGGTTCAGCATGACGTCGAGCACCAAGCATGGCTGTTAACGCATGCGCCGTCGCCAATCGCTTGGTGTTTCGCCGGTCAGCTTCCTGAACGCTGCGGCGAAGGCCGTCTGCGAGGCATAGCCAAGCGCCGCAGCGACCGAGACGACTGACTCGTCGGTGTCGCGCAGCATATTCATAGCCTGCTCCAGGCGGTGCTGGCGTAGCCAGGCATGCGGCGAAAGCCCCGTACTCTCCTTGAAGGCACGACAGAAGTGAAAGCGCGACAGGCCGGCCTCCGATGCGAGAGCCGTGAGCGAGACGTCCGTTTCGCTGCTCGAATGTAGGCGATCAATGGCGCGCAGCAGGACCTTAGGCGACAACCCACCCATGGTCGGCTGGGGCGGCGTTGGCAAGCCAGTGTGCGCGGCGAGGAGGCGCGTGGCCAGGAGGTCCGTTATCTGCTGCCTGAAGAGCATATCCAAGGGTCCATTTCCGTCCAGGACATCGGCCGCGCTCAAGAGCAATCGGGATGTAATGGGATCAGGATGTGCCGTTCGCTCCAGCAAATTAACAGGCATGGCCATGTCGGCTTCGAGAGCAACGCGCTCAAGCGTCGTGTGTGGAAGATAGAGCTGAACGACATCGACAGGTTTCGGGATATCCCATCGGGAGCTCGATCCTTCCGGAATGATGATCACAACCCCCGGACGAAACGTTCCGATCGCTACCGATTTTCCCGAGCGCCGCTCGATGCGCTGCACCGTGCCGTTGTAAGCCATGATAACATGATGGGCCATTGGCGCGACCGCATCGTGCAATGGCTCATGTTTCCAGTGGGCGATCCCTCCGCCGGAGGAATCCAAAGTCATGTGAAATGGTGTGGTCCCGAGCACGCGTGCCATCTCCACATCGGGACGCCCTTCGGCAGCGGACACGCCGTTCTGCGGGACCTCGGATGTGACGGGCGAGCGCTCGTGCAGCGGATCGCGCAGGATCGGCTGATTCATGATCCTATACCAAAGTTATGATGGTGAGGGAGCCCACGCCGCGCCGGCGCGAACGAGTAGGTGAGGCGCTCGTTGACCCGGATGGAGCCTATCTCGGCAAACTTCTCGCGGAAACTATCCCGAGGGTTAGTGCGATCTATCCCTGCGGTATAGCTGGAGAAAAATAATTCGCCGAGCTGTCCGGAGAGCCCGCCAAATCCAGCGCAAGTGGCGCAGCCACAGGCCTTAGCAGCAATCGCTCTATAACGAGGGCAATCGCTCTGGCGCAGCAGCCCACCAGGCCCGGTAGACATCGTTGTGCCCACGCTAAGGGGCGGCACACGAACTCAGGGAACCAATCCTATGACCTCCGTTACCACCAACGATGGCGTCCAGATCTTCTATAAGGACTGGGGACCAAAGTCCGCCCAGCCGATCGTTTTCCACCATGGCTGGCCACTGACTGCCGATGACTGGGATAACCAGATGCTGTTCTTCATCAGCAAAGGTTACCGTGTCATCGCCCACGATCGTCGGGGTCATGGCCGTTCGACGCAGGTCGGTGACGGCCACGATATGGACCACTACGCAGCCGACGTCGCGGCCGTTGCAAGGCATCTTGATCTTCGGAATGCCGTCCACATTGGTCATTCTACCGGCGGCGGCGAAGCCGTGCGCTACGTTGCACGCCATGGTGAAGATCGGGTCGCGAAGCTGGTCCTGATCGGTGCGGTGCCGCCACTGATGTTGAAGACACAGGCCAATCCGAACGGCTTGCCCATCGAGGTATTCGATGGCCTGCGCCAGCAGCTCTTCGCTAACAGGGCACAGTTCTACAAGGACTTCGCAAGTGGTCCATTCTACGGCTATAATCGCGCGGGCACGGAAGCATCGCAGGCCGTTATCTTGAATTGGTGGCGTCAAGGCATGATGGGCGGCGCCAAGGCCCACTATGATGGCATCAAGGCCTTCTCCGAAACGGATTTCAGCGAAGACCTGAAAAGCATCACCAAGCCCACTCTCGTCCTGCATGGCGGCGATGATCAGATCGTTCCGGTCGACGACTCCGCTCCTCTGTCGGCCAAGCTGCTGAAGCATGGCACATTAAAGATTTACGATCTTCTGCCGCACGGCCTCTGCACGACACACGCCGACATTATCAATCCCGACATTTTCTCATTCATCTCGGGCTAGTCGGCGCCGATCAGGAACAGCAGAAGGCAAATGTCTCCTGTAGTGACCTCTCTCTCTGGCTGTTGAGCTCGCTGCCACACTGCATCGCGCTTTAAGACCAGCATTCTCATCACCTCTCATGGCGCTGGCGAACGCTGCTCTCACCGGAGCAGCGGCGGACGCGCACAGACTTTCGACATCTGCAATCAAGGAGCAAATCCATGCGACTGGCCATTATCGGCGCCGGCTTCGCCGGCATGTACGCCGCCCTTTCCTCTGCTCGCCTGCGCGACATTCGAGGTGTTTCGCCTGACGATCTCCAAATCGCGCTGATCGCGCCGGAGCCGACGCTGGTGGTCCGCCCGCGGCTCTATGAGCCGGAGCCGAAAACCCTGACCGCGCCGCTGCTTGACGTCCTCAAATCGGTCGACGTTGACTACATCCAGGGCAGCGCCGAGACGATCGACACCGATGCTAGAACGGTGCAGATCATGACTCCAAAGGGCGCGCGAAAGACCCTGTCCTACGACCGCCTCGTGGTGGCCACCGGCAGCCGCCTCTTCCGCCCCAACATTCCCGGCCTTGCTGAACACGCCTTTAGTGTCGACTCGCTCGATGACGCAGTCGCGCTCGACAAGCATCTGCACAGCCTAGCCGACCGACCGGCCAGCAACGGACGCGACACGGTCGTCGTCGCCGGCGGCGGCTTCACCGGTATCGAGGTCGCAACCGAGCTGCCCGCGCGCTTGCGAAATATCCATGGCAAGGAGGCCAAGACGCGCGTGATCATCATCGATCGCAACGTTGCGATCGCCCCTGACATGGGCGAAGGCCCGCGCCCCATAATCGAGGAGGCGTTGCACAGGCTTGGCGTGGAGACCCGCCTCGGGGCCGGCGTCGCCTCGCTCGACAGATCCGGCGTCACCCTGTCGACCGGCGAACACATCGAAACCGAGACCGTGATTTGGGCAGCCGGCATGCGCGCCGCACCGTTGACGGCGCAGATTCCGACCGAGCGCGACAATTTCGGTCGGCTGCTGGTAGACCGGAATTTGCGCGTGCCGGGCATCGCCGGCGTCTTCGCCACCGGCGATGCTGCACGGGCCGCATGCGACGACGAGGGCAACTATGCGCTGATGTCGTGTCAGCACGCCACGCGGATGGGCGCCTTTGCGGGCAACAATGCCGCTGCCGAACTCCTGGGCGTCTCGACCAAGCCGTATCACCAGAGGGCCTACGTTACCTGCCTCGATCTCGGCGAAGCCGGCGCGCTGTTCACGCGCGGCTGGGAGCGCAAGGTAGAGATGGTCGGCGATGCTGCGAAGAAGACCAAGCAGGAGATCAACACTGTCTGGATCTATCCCCCCCGCGCCGAGCGCGCCGCAGCGCTCGCATCGGCCGATCCGGAGCGCGTGACCGACCTCTAGACGCCTAGGCGATGGCGGCCGCACCCCTGGCCGCGCGGCCTGCTCAATCAAGATCGCCCAGAACCAAAACCACCAAACGCTTTGCCATGAAACAGGAGACAGACATGAACCTGCACAACACCTCACACTCTGTTGCAGCCAAACCCGACGACCTCGTGCCGTCGCGCTATGCCGTGCAGATCGGCGAGATCGACGTGCTGATCGTCAGCGACGGCGTGCTGCCGCTGCCGACCCAGATGCTGGGCCACAATGCCGACCCGGCCCAGCGCGCGGCCTGGCTCGACGACATGTTCCTGCCGCAGGACGCCTTCGACTGGGCGCTGAACGTGGTGGTGGTGCGCAGCGGCGCGCAGACCATCCTCATCGACGCCGGGCTGGGGCTCGACCCCGACCTCAACCTGCCGCGGGCCGGCCAGTTGATCAAGCGGCTGGAGGCCGCCGGCATCGATCTCGGCGCCGTGACCGACGTGGTGCTCACCCATATGCATATGGACCATGTCGGCGGCCTGCTGGTCGATGGCGTGAAGGAGCGGCTGCGGCCGGACCTCAAGATCCATGTGGCGGCGGCCGAGGCCAAGTTCTGGGAAGCACCTGATTTCTCCCATGTCGCCATGCCGGAGGGCTTCCCGGACGCACTGCGGGCGACCGCCACGCGCTTCGCCAAGGAATATGCCAGCCAGCTGCGGCTGTTCGAGGAGGAGCACGAGGTGGCGCCCGGCGTGGTCGTCTCCCGCACCGGCGGCCACACGCCGGGGCACAGCGTGGTTCGCCTCGCCTCCGGCGGCGACAAGCTGATGTTCGCCGGCGACGCCATGTTCGCGGTCGGTTTCGAGCATCCCGACTGGTTCAACGGCTTCGAGCACGACCCCGAGGAAGCGGCCCGCGTGCGCGTCCGGCTGCTGCGGGAGCTGGCGGGGAGCAACGAACTGCTGGTCGCCACCCACTTGCCCTTCCCCTCGGTCGGCCGCGTGGCCGTCGACGGCGACGCCTTCCGCTGGGTGCCGGTGTTCTGGGACTACTGACCGCAGGTCAAGGCTGAACTAGGGCGCGCAGGAGTTCGCCTTGGTTCAAGAGTTCGCAACCACTGTACCGTGAAAATCGAAGCGGTCGTCTCCGCCCGCTTTGACCAATTTCCAATTTTACCGCGAGATAGGTCGAACGAACATGAAGAACGAGAAAGTCATCATCATAACAGGCGGCAGCTCCGGCATCGGCCGAGCAGCCGCTCTCCGTTTCGCCAGCCAGGGCGACAAGGTGCTCATCACTGGCCGCCGCGCCGGCCCCATCGAGGAAACGATGGCCGCGCATAGGAACATCGCGGGCATCGTTGCGAATACCGCCTCTGCTGACGATGCCAGACGAACCATCGCCACGGCAGTCGACAACTGGGGCCGAGTGGATGCGCTCGTCAACAACGCCGGCGCAGGCGCCATCCTTTCCTTATCGGATGCAACAGCCGATCGGATCACAGACATCTTTGCCGTCAATGTAGTGGGTCCAAGCCTGCTGGCCCAGGCCGCCCTCCCTCACCTGAAGGCGACGCAGGGCACCATCATAAATATCTCCTCGACCTTTGGTCACCGGCCGGCGGCGGGATTATCCCACTACGCTGCCAGCAAGGCGGCACTGGAACATCTCACCCGCTGCTGGGCGCTTGAGCTCGCGCCGCTGGGGATAAGGGTGAATGCAGTCGCGGCCGGCCCCACCGAATCCGGCGCCCTGACCGGAATGATGGGACTTTCTCCGGAACAGGCAGAAGCCGTCAAGGACGCCGAGCGCGCACGCATTCCTCTCGGTCGGCGCGGCCTTCCCGATGATATCGTGGATTGGATCGTCCAGCTTGCGGGCCCCGCCTCACAATGGCTAACGGGCCAGGTTATCGCCATCGATGGCGGTTTGGGGCTGGCCTAGTTCCCTGGCGAAAATTCCACGCGCGGCCAATCGGTGAGCCGGCCCGGCCTGTTTCAAAGCCACCTGCACTTTAACACGCTCCCAATCTAGCCTTCGGGGCCGGTGAGGCGCCCATGACAGGAGCCCGGACTGAGCTGACACGGCTGCGCGCGCTCGTCGAGCAATTCGACACCGAGCCATTTCATGGATTTCCATGAGATGCGGCAGCCGCGGCAAAGGATAGAATGGGCTCGTCAATTCGACCGCTCGGACAGGCCAAGACGACGAACAGGTGTTAAACGGGGCATCGACAGGCCAAAGCCTATCGCTGCGTCGCTGGAGTAACCAATGCCGATCACTTCTCTCTTTTACGGACAGGCAGGAACGACCTTCGTGGTGGAAAGCTGAACTTCATGCTGCATGTTGGAGTGAAGGCAACGCCATGACTAGCGATGATCCTATCGTCTTCATCGTTGATGACGACATACGCCTACAGGAAGCGCTTGGCGAGTTGCTGGCTTCGCACGGCATGCGGACCATTGCTTTCAAATCGGCCCATGATTTTGTCTGCGCCGATAAGCCCGATATCCCGGCGTGCCTTCTGCTCGATATCAAATTGCCGGATATCAATGGCCTCGATCTGCAGAGGCAGATTGCCGAGGGCGATCATCCGCCAATCGTGTTCATCACTGGGCATGGCGATATTCCCTCCTCCGTGCGGGCGATCAAGCACGGGGCTGTGGACTTTCTCACCAAGCCATTCAGCGATGCAGATCTGATGGCGGCCATCCATGCGGCGATCGCCCAGGACCGGGAAAACCGGTCGACGCGCGCGGAACTTGGTGGATTGAGGCAACGCTATCTCGGGCTGACGCCGCGCGAACGCGAGGTATTCCCGCTGGTGGTGAGTGGCCTGCTCAACAAGCAGGCAGCTGCCGAACTCAGGATCAGCGAAGTTACCCTCCAGATCCACAGGCGCAACGTCATGCAGAAAATGGCGGCCGCCTCACTCGCAGATCTCGTGCGCATCGCGGAGAGATTGGAAATACCGATCACGCGTTCACGCCGAACAGGAGGCAATGGGGTGTGAGCAGGAGAAAACCGGTCGTGGCGATTGTCGATGACGACCCAAGACTGCTTGAGTCGCTGGAAAATCTTCTGGAATCCGCAGGCTACGCCGCCTGTACGTTCCACTCAGCCCGGTCATTGCTCGCGAGCGAACTGATGCAGATCGACGTGCTGATTACCGATATCGGCATGCCCGGCATGGATGGTTTTGAACTGCGCGACCTGGTGAGGGAGGCACGCCCGGGGCTGCCGGTTTTCCTGATCACGGGCCGCCACGAAATAGCAGATCAGGTTCGAGCCCGGGGCATCAGCGGATTTTTCCGCAAGCCTTTTGATGGCCAGGCTTTGCTTACAGCCGTTTATGCCGCGCTATGCGATCGAAAGATGGAGGGGGAGCATGAGAGTTGAACAGCCCTATCTGCTGGGCACGCCGCCATTGCCGCTGCACTGTAATAACGAGACGGAACAGCCCGTTGTCATTATCGTCGATGACGATGTCTCCGTGAGGCAGGCCTTGTCCGAACTGATTGCGTCGGCCGGGTTCAAGCCGATCTCCTTTGCATCGACGGTTGAATTACTCAATGCTGATGAACTGTATAGCCCCGGTTGCATGATCCTGGATGTGCGCATGCCGGGAACGAGCGGCCTCGATCTGCAGCACTATCTGGCCCGGAATGGCAATCCCAAACCGATCGTTTTCCTGACCGGGCATGGCGACATTCCCATGTCCGTTCAAGCCATGAAGGCCGGTGCCGTGGATTTCCTGACCAAGCCGGTGCGGGATCAGACCTTGCTCGACGCCGTCATTGCCGCGATCGCGGTGGATGCCGCGCGCCGAGAGCACGCGGCGGTGGTCAAACACACACTTGAACGCCTCGAAACCTTGACGCCGCGCGAGCGCGAAGTCCTGCATGAAGTGGCGCGAGGCCGGCTCAACAAGCAGATCGCCTTCGACCTTCGCATCAGTGAAGTCACGGTGAAGCTGCATCGCGGCAATGTCATGCGCAAGATGGAGGCCACCTCCATCGGTGAACTCATTCGAGCATGGGAAGCATTGCCCGCGGGAATTAGGCAGTCGCAGATGCCGAAAATTTCGGCATCCCCCGATCGGGCATCGGCCCGACTGAGCCGCTAGCGGCTATCCGAAGACCGTGGGCATGGCAAAGCCATCGCGGGCAGGGTACGACCCGACCTGCGATGGCGGATGAGGCTTGTTCAGCGTGACGCCTCGGGATTGCCTCGCGGCTTGAGCGGTATCTGCTCGCGCTCGCCTTCTTCGCTGACGGTGACATGCTTGGAAGAAAGGCCCATCACGCCAATCAGGGCTCCCGATTCCGTCGGCCCGGCAGCGACGGCCTTGACCTGCGGTCAGTAGTCCCAGAACACCGGCACCCAGCGGAAGGCGTCGCCGTCGACGGCCACGCGGCCGACCGAGGGGAAGGGCAAGTGGGTGGCGACCAGGAGTTCGTTGCTCCCCGCCAGCTCCCGCAGCAGCCGGACGCGCACGCGGGCCGCTTCCTCGGGGTCGTGCTCGAAGCCGTTGAACCAGTCGGGATGCTCGAAGCCGACCGCGAACATGGCGTCGCCGGCGAACATCAGCTTGTCGCCGCCGGAGGCGAGGCGAACCACGCTGTGCCCCGGCGTATGGCCGCCGGTGCGGGAGACGACCACGCCGGGCGCCACCTCATGCTCCTCCTCGAACAGCCGCAACTGGCTGGCATATTCCTTGGCGAAGCGCGTGGCGGTCGCCCGCAGCGCGTCCGGGAAGCCCTCCGGCATGGCGACATGGGAGAAATCAGGTGCTTCCCAGAACTTGGCCTCGGCCGCTGCCACATGGATCTTGAGGTCCGGCCGCAGCCGCTCCTTCACGCCATCGACCAGCAGGCCGCCGACATGGTCCATATGCATATGGGTGAGCACCACGTCGGTCACGGCGCCGAGGTCGATGCCGGCGGCCTCCAGCCGCTTGATCAGCTGGCCGGCCCGCGGCAGGTTGAGGTCGGGGTCGAGCCCCAGCCCGGCGTCGATGAGGATGGTCTGCGCGCCGCTGCGCACCACCACCACGTTCAGCGCCCAGTCGAAGGCGTCCTGCGGCAGGAACATGTCGTCGAGCCAGGCCGCGCGCTGGGCCGGGTCGGCATTGTGGCCCAGCATCTGGGTCGGCAGCGGCAGCACGCCGTCGCTGACGATCAGCACGTCGATCTCGCCGATCTGCACCGCATAGCGCGACGGCACGAGGTCGTCGGGTTTGGCTGCAACAGAGTGTGAGGTGTTGTGCAGGTTCATGTCTGTCTCCTGTTTCAAAAGAATTGGATGGGGAGTTCAGGACGACCGAATGGCTAGCGATCTCACTGCGAGGCCGCGGCTTCTTCGATGAGCGCCGCCACGGTGCCAGGATGCGAAACCATCACGGCATGCGATGCGCCTTTAACGACTACGGTCCTCACAGCATGTGCGCGTTCCGCCATGAACTTCATGGCGGCCTCTGGGATGTTGCGGTCGGCCGAGCCATAAACGGCATATGAGCGAATAGTCTTCCACGATGCGGCGTGCGCGGGTTCGGCGAGTGCCTCCGGCGTGATCGGGCGCTGGGTCGCGGCCATAAGGCTGGCTAGATCCGCCGGTACGTCCGCCGCGAACTGCGCGTGGAATTTTCCAGGCTGGATATAGAGCTCCTGCTTTCCGCCCGGTACGGATATCGGCAGGAGCGCGCCGCCCAACGTGCTGCCTTCGAACCGCCCTGACAGCGTGAGGCTGGATTCGCCGACGTCCGGCGCGAACGCTGCCACATAAACCAGCGCCTTGACATTCTTCTGGCCGTCGGCTGCCTCCGTAATCACGGTGCCGCCATAGGAATGTCCAACCAGGACGACCGGTCCCTGGATCGATTGGACGAGGGCTGAAACGCCAGCCGCATCGCCGGCCACGCTACGAAGGGGATTAGCTGCCGCGATGGTGCGGTAACCCTGTTTGGCTAGATCGGTGATGACACCGTTCCAGCTCGACGACTCCGCAAATGCGCCGTGGACAAGTATAATCGTCGGCCTGTTCGCGATGACCTCGGCTGAGGCATTGCTCGCCGGTACGAGCAATGTGCTAAGAGTTAATATTCTTAAGAGATTTCGCATCGTCTTTCCCGATTTGGCCGATGGCCGATGGTCTGAACAATGCGCAGAAGCGCCAATCAAAACTACGCGCCGGAAGTCTTCCTTGAGTGATGCTAAAGTCCAGAATCACCCCGCCTAAGGTTTGCGTGTGCCGATCTCGACAAGCGGAAAGGGGCAATCGGGCGCATCACCGGATAGGGGCGGCAGGCGCCAATGATACAGAAATGGAAGCAGGGCGCTGAAGCGGAGCCCGAGGAAGAAAATTACTTCATCAGAAAAAGGGACTCGTGGCGGCCTGCCTTTTGAAGCGCCAGACCGACCTATGCCATAGTATAGGTCTTCCCCACCCTTGGTGCTGTCGATCTTTAATAACCAGAAATATAGCGTCTAATTGAAATGAAGGCAGTTGGTCATGGCGGCCTCATACAGGTAATTGCAGCGGCCGGCTTGACGAGGAGACCGTGAAAAGTCTCAAGAGGGTAAGCGCCGGCGATGATTGATGACTCTCGTTTCGTGTCACTGGCGCTGATTGATGTGCTGGGGCTTACCGGTATCGTCGTCTGGCATATTCAGGGGCGCTATCGGCCGACTGCTCGCCTGATTACGCAGATCATATTCTTCACCGGCATGACGGTACTGCTGGCGCTTAACGGCATCTGGCCGCACTCAGTGGCGGAGACGGACGGCCAAGGGGCGAGAGCGATCATTTCCAAGACGGCGAGGGTCTTGTGGTGGACCCACCTGGCGTGGGCAATCATCGGCTTCATGAACATCTATCTTGCGGTCAATCGCAGACCCCGAGAAGCGCGCCTCATCCACGATCTGATCGTCGCCCTGGCATATCTCGGCGTCGTCCTCTCGATCGTGGGCTTCGTCTTCGGCGCTCCGGTCGGCGCGCTGGTTGCGACCTCCGGGGTTGTGGCGGTTATTCTCGGTCTGGCGTTGCAAAACACGCTTGGCGACGTTTTTTCCGGCATCGCATTGACGTTGGGCCGTCCCTACATTGTCGGTGACTGGATCGCACTGAGCGATGGAACTGAAGGCCGGGTGGTCGAAACGAACTGGCGTTCGACGAACCTGCTGACCTCCGCGCATAATGTCGTGGTCCTGCCCAACAGCGTATTGGCCAAGTCAGGATTGACCAATTTCAGCCGCCCTGACGAGACCCATCAGATCGCACTTAGGGTCCGCATAGCAACGACCGAGAAGCCTGAATTTGTCGTGAGCGTCATGGAAAGCGCGTTGCGGGCCAGCGAGCAGATCGCGAAGGGCGTCCCGTCGGGCGTTGCGCTTCAATCCATCGACGCCATGGCGATCGAAGTCGAGTTGTCTTTTCGAGTGGCCAGCCCATCAAGACGATCTTCCGCCAAGAACGAAGTGATCGCGTTGATATACCGTCATTGCCAGGAAAAGGATCTCCATTTGGCCCCGCCGCCGCAAAGCGCCATCGATGTGTGGCGTCGAGGACAGGACAAGGCTGCATCTGCGGCAAGCTTACATTCAGTCCATCCGCGTTAACGCGGCGTTGGCTCCTCCTGCACGACTGGGCCCAAATAAGGTTCCAGCAGCAGCCACAATATCTCATGGATTTCTATAGGGTGAGATGGAAGAAAGGACGATCTAGGGTAGAAAACTACCTCGCCGGATGCCAAGGGAAATGTGCGTCACAACGCGCCGACAGCCCTCGGCGTTTCGTGCCAGGTAGGAGAAGGCCATGACGGCAACGTTCGATACGCTTGGTGAAAGCAATCGCGAAGCCTTGCAGGCGGCGCGGATCATCGAGAACGTGGTCGGCAACGCCTGGGCAGCTGACGACGCCGGCAGATTCATCTATATGACCCCAGCCCTGCTGTCGCTGCTCGACATGACGCTGGCAGAGTTCAATGCATCGTCCGGCGAAGGGGTCTCCGGCTGGAAGCGCGTCATCCATCCCGACGATTATGACGATGCCTTCGCGATCTGGCGCCGGTGCTTGCAAACGGGCGAGCCCTTCCATGTCGAGCACCGCATGCTGCGCCGAAGCGGCGCCTATGGCTGGAGTCGGGGTTCGGGACAGCCGTTGCGTGACGACCAAGGCCGCATCATTGCCTGGTATGGCGCGGTTATCGATGCCGATGTCCCGTCCATTGCCCGGGAGCGCTTTGCCGATGACGCCAGCGCCACGCTCAAGGACAAAGCCGCCTTTGATCGGCCGCTCTCTCTGAGCCGGATCCATCCCAACGACCGGATCGTGGCCGCTCACGCCGCAGCGCGCGCTTTCTGGACGGGCGTTCCGCAGGTCACGCGGGATCGCCTGCGCCAAGCCGACGGCAGCTATCGCTGGACTGAGACCCGCTCGGAGCCGCGATACAGCGTAAGTGTTGATATCGATGACCTCGTTACCGATAGGGAGCCGCTGGCGGCGAAGGAGGCAGAAGCATCGCTCGAAAACGAAGCCGAACCAGTGCGGTCGGCCAGGATCGTCGAAAGTATATTCGGCAATGGCTGGGCCTTCGATGCAGCTGGAAGGTGGATTTATCTGCATCCCTTTGCCCAGAGCTCTCTCGGGGTGACGGTGGATGATCTCAATGCCTCGTTGAAGGAGGGTCATACCGGCTGGAAAAGGCTGCTGCATCCAGACGACTATGAGCAGATCGCCGCCACCTGGCGTCACTGCCTGGAGACCGGCGATCACTTCAATGTCGAGTTTCGCTTTCGGCGGGTGAATGGAACCTATGTCTGGGCTCGCACTGCAGCCCGGCCGACGCGCGACGGCCAGGGTCGCATCACGGGATGGTACGGCATCGCGCTCGACATCGACGTCTATAAGAAGACCGTGGCCGCCATGCGTGGTCGGGAGCGTGAACTCTCACACCTCGTCGATATGGTTCCGGTCCAGATCAGGCGCCTGTCGCCAGCGGGCGAACCGACGTTCTTCAACAAGCGCCTGCTCGACTTCTATGGTTTGAGCGGGCTGGCTGAATTGGACGCGTTCGGCACAAGCCGGCAGACGGCGGCGATGCGCAACCTCGTCCATCCCGACGACACCTATCGCCTGCAAGAGGCGGTGCGCCATTCCGTGACCACCGGCGAGCCCTATGCGATGAAGTACCGCCTGCGCCGCGCGGACGGCACCTATCGCTGGGTTGACGGCCGTGGAGAACCGCTACGCGACCAATACGGTGCAATCACGCAATGGTATGCGATTTCGATCGACATCGATGATGAGATGCGAGCGCAGGAAGCCCTGCGCGTGCGGGAGCGGGAGCTTTCACAACTCGTGGATATGGTACCGAGCCTGCTCTGGCGGCTGTCAGAGACGGGCGAACCGGTTTTCTTCAGCAAACGCATGGTCGAGTTTCTCGGCTTTGACGTCGAGGCATTCAAGCACCTGAAAGCGGAGGGCCTGGGGGGCACCATCGCGGCTATCGTCCATCCCGACGACGCGACCAAGTTCGAGGCGGTGCTCAATCATTCTCTCGTTACCGGTGAGAGCTTCTCGCTGAATTATCGTCTGCGCCGTGCCGATGGTGTCTATCGCTGGATGTCAGGCCGCGCCGAGCCGATGTGCAATGAGGAAGGAGCCGTTGTGCAATGGTACGGCCTCTCCCACGACATCGACGATCAGGCCCGTGCCGAAGAAGAGTTACGGACCAGCAAGCAGCAACTGGAGCAAATGATCGACGCCCTGCCGATCAATATTCTGAGCTTTGATGCTGCAGGCAAGATCACCTATGGCAGCAGGCGTTATCTGGACACGGTCGGCGCGCCGATGGCGCATGTTCAGGACTTTAATGCGCTGGCCGAGGACCTAGCTCATCCTGACGATTTTCCGGTGATGTTTGCCAGGGCAAAGCATGGTTTTGCCACGGGCCAGCCTTTCGTGAACCGGTTTCGCCGTCGCGACAAGCAGGGCATTTACCGCTGGATAGAGGCGCGCGCCCGCCCGTTGAGCAATGCTGATGGCGCGATCGTGCAGTGGTATATTATTTCAATCGACATTGAAGACGAGATGCTCGCACAGGAGGCTTTGCGCGAGCGGGAGCGTTTTCTTTGGCGGTTGGTCGAAACACTTCCCGCCATGATCGACTGCGCCACACCGAATGGAGAGCCAGTCTATCGTAGCCAGCAATTGCGCGAATTCCTCGGCTACAATATCGAGGAATTGGAGGGGACCGGCAAGCCCCGGCTGGACGGCACACTCGATGCCGGCATCCATCCCGACGACCTGGCAAGCTTCAAGGAGCGATACGCCCTTTCATTGGCAACCGGCGAGCCTTATGTGCGCAAGCATCGCCTGCGGCGATTCGATGGCGAATATCGCTGGGTCGAGACGCGGGCCGCGGCGATGCGCGATTCAGAGGGCGCCATCGTGCAATGGAACGTCATCTGCCTGGACATCGACAGCGAGGTCCGCACGCAGGAAGAGCTGCGGCGGGCGCAGGCGAGTCTGGCGCGCGCTAGCCAAGCAGCCAGTCTGTCGGAACTGTCCGCTTCCATCGCCCATGAGGTCAACCAGCCATTAGCCGCGATCGTGGCGAATTCCAGTGCTTGCAATCGCTGGCTCTCCGCCGATCCCCCCAATGTTGAGCGCGCCAAGATCACGGCCGAACGCATCATCCGCGATGCCAATTCGGCGGCCGATGTGGTCAGTCGAATCCGTGCTCTGTTCAAACAGTCGGTCGAGCCCACGAGCAATACGACGCTTTCGAGCGTGATCGCTGAAGCGCACAGTCTCATCGCCGAGGAAGCCCTGCGGCGGCGCGTCCGCATCGAGTTCGATGTCGAACGGGATCTCCCACGCGTGGCTCTGGACCGCGTGCACATCCAGCAGGTTTTGGTCAACCTTATCCGTAACGGTATGGACGCGATGGAAGCCATCACAGGTGATAGAAATATCGCCGTGAGAGCTTGTCGGGTCGAAAATGTCGTCCAAATCGAAATCGCCGACCATGGCGTGGGCGTTGAGTTTCCGGAAAGAATATTCGAGCCATTTTTCACAACCAAAGAGAATGGAATGGGCATGGGGCTCGCGATCTGCCGCTCGATCATTGAGCGGCATGGCGGCCGGCTATGGGCGAAAAATACCCACTCAGGCGGGGCGACCTTTATGTTCACACTGCCCGTAGAGGTGGAAGCAGCGGCTTGATCTCCAGAAAACCTATCGCAATGAGGTTCTTTGCTGGCCCTGCATAGGCTGCAGCCTCCATTTGAGTTCAGGGCCTTCCAACGCAAAACGCCATCGGGGTGGTTAGACCCAGATGGCGAGCGATTTATGACAGAATTGGTTGCGGGGGCAGGATTTAATCATTACTCGCGATCATTGCAGGCGCACTGTGGCGTACTAGAAATCCTGCTTTCCAATGATCCTAGAGGATTATTTCGTACTGTAGCCTAGCATCTTCGTATTCGAATATCGAATGTGGCGGCACACCTCCCCCGTCGGTCGCTTCGCCTGTACACTCACCTGTTGTCAGGCCATCGCAGACCAGGTTGAAGCACAAACTTGGGGTCATCGTGCGGCGGCGAGCAATGACCTACGCAGGGCGGTCTAACGATCTTGTTCACAGCTATGGACTACCCCTATCAACACCGGATTTGCCTGCGCACTACGTCCCCCTTTCGACGGAAATATGCTTCACTTATTGAGCTGTCCGAAACCGGCCGGTATGGCGGCCGCCATCGGACGGCGCCGAAGGCGCCTTGACTGACTAGCTGTCGACCACTGCCGCCGAGGGGCTCTTCTCGCGCGCCTCCCGCTCGCGGCCGAGTATCAATGCCACGTCGTGGATCGTGCGGAACAGCAGGCGGCGCACCAAGCGGCGAACCCACCAATAGACTGTCTGCCAGGGTGGGGAGTTCTTGGGCAACATCCTCCAACCTCCGCCGGAACGGGCCAGATGCCGCAAAGCGTTCTGCACCTCGCTCACGTCAATCGATAGCTTGCGCGCTTCGGCAGCAGTTGCAGCAACGAGGATCGGCCACACGGTGCCATTGGCAACAAGCCGCCGATCCTCCTGCAAAATCCCGGCGGAATACTCAGCTCACCGCCGTGATTGGAAGCCGGAAACTCTACCCTCCGGCGGTCCAGCAAATGGTCACGAATCAGCGGCGCTTGTAACTGACGGGCAGGCTCATGCCACTCCATCTTCACGGACCCTCGCAATCTCCCAATTAACATGACAAGGCCCGTTGAAAGACATCTCTTTGCGGGTCAAGCGTGTCTTGACCCAGGTTTGTCTCCATCAACCAAGCATCACGAATGATGGGCATTCCGGCAGCCGAAGGTCGACGCCAACCACAGCCGGCCTTCTTGTCACCGCCGCCAAGGCCCCGCCGTCTACCGTGCTCGGCTCGCGGCATCAGTCCTGAGCCCATCAGAGCGGAACCACCCATGAAAGCCCAGCCGCACGTCACATCAAATAGCGGCGGGCGAGATCCACTGTCCGCTCAACGAACATCGGCGTCAGTTCCTGAGCGGTTTGGGTTTCCCTACGCGTGTGTACCCAGCTGAGATAGGTGATGCTGCGAAGCAGGAGAAAGAGCGGCAATTGCGCCCAATGCGCGTCAGTAAGGGGGCGGGCGGAGCGATAGCCTGCGACTAAGGCGCTGGAGGGTTCTGTCGCAAACTGGGCGTCAACCTTGTGACGGCATGAGTGTCCGCCTCATTCAGAGGATGACTTCATGTTTTCAGGCCGCCATTTCCACCGCTCGGTGATCCTGCTGTGCGTGCGTTGGTATCTGGCCTATAATTTAAGCCTGCGCGATCTGGAAGAAATGATGGTCGAGCGCGGCATCCGGGTCGACCATTCCACGATCCACCGCTGGGTCGTTCGCTTTTCACCGCTGTTGCTGGAGCGGTTCAACCTGCGAAAGCGCACAGTCACCGGGAAGTGGCATGTTGAGGAGACGTACATCAAGGTTCGCGGCCGTTGGATGTATCTGTATCGCGCGATCGACAGCGTCGGCGACACTGTCGAATTCCACTTCAGCGAGCACCGCGATTTGATGGCCACCAAGCGCTTCATCCGCACGGCATTGAAGCGTCGCGGCAGACCCGAGTGCATCGTCATCGATGGAAGCCAGACCAACCGGCAGGCCATTATCGCCTGTGATAGTGAAAGCCGACTGCGAAGCGAGGGACGGTTGGAGCTGAAGGCTATCGGCATTCGCGCCAGCCAATATCTCAACAACCGCATCGAGCAAGATCGCCGTCGCATCAAGCGACGGACCCGGTCGATGCTTGGCTTCAAATCAATGGTCTGTGCAGTGACGATCACGTCTGGCATCGAGATGGTTCATATGATGCGCAAACGACAAGCGAGGTATTCTTCAATCCAGCACCGTCCCTTGCCGAGCAGTTCGAAATCCTCTCCCTCTGAACCGGATTAGGTCCGCCCATGCCCGTCTACAATCCAACTTTGCGACAGAGCCCGTATGTGTGCGAGGATGTCCGTGGAGCAACAACAGTGGTGGCCCGGAACCCCCATGGCGCACCCGCAACCTGGCCTCGGGCAATTCGATCATTTCCAGAGCGAACCCATCGAACATGATGACTAATTCACCGGCAGGAAACGTGAGCCACATCAGCCGACGGATCGGAGATTTCAATCCACGCCGGTGCATGGTCGCTTGCCTTTGGCCAACCACGTATCTCGCGATCAACGCCAGCGGCTTCTAGCCGATTGTTCGCGGCTGGACTCAGAAGCAAATGGTCGATGCGCAGACCAGCATTCCGTTCCCACGCCCGTCTATAGTAATCCCAGAACGTGTAAATATGCTCACCTGGATGGAGTTCGCGTAGTGCGTCAGCCCAGCCCTGCCTAACTAGATGGTGGAATGCATCGCGGACTTCCGGCCTGAACAGCGCATCATCAACCCATCTCTCCGGTTTATAGACGTCGACTTCGGCCGGCATCACGTTGTAATCGCCGGCGAGGACGATAGGAGCTTTCGTGACCAGCAACTCCAAAGCATGCTCAATAAGATGCTGGAACCATCGGAGCTTATAATCGAACCGAGGTCCTGGCGCTGGGTTGCCCTTGGGCAAATAGAGGCAGCCAATTAAAACGCCATTGACGGCAGCCTCGATATAACGGCTCTGGTTATCGTCAGGGGCACCGGGTAGCCCGCGTCTGGTTTCGATCGGAGTCCCGTTGCGGGCAAGGATTGCAACGCCGTTCCAGCTTTTCTGACCGTGCCAGATTGCCCCGTAGCCCGCTTCTTCGAGTGCGCGTTTCGGGAATTTGGCGTTCGGTGCTTTCAATTCCTGCAGGCACGCAATATCGGGTTGTGTGCGTGCAAGCCATCGCAACAATACCGGCAAGCGGCCATTGACACCATTGATATTGAAAGTGGCGATACGCATGGAGTGTTGTCTCTCTGCGAGCATTTACCATGTTTCTTTTGAGCGGCTGCCTGGAAGCGAGGCTCCGATATCCGCCCAAAACAAACGCTCTTCGACGCCGTAGTGGTGATCCGGAAACACCGCGTCAGGAGTGTTCATGCTCCCGACGGACAAACCCACCTCCTCGTGGTTATCATAAGCAATAAATAGAGGTGTTCCGCAGATTCCGCAGTGTGCTCTCGTCGCGATCGGCGAGGACCGGTACCTCACCGGTGTCCCTCCGCTCCACTGAAGGGAACCAGCTGAGAACCAAGCAAGAGTTGCAAAGCCGCCTCCTGTCCATCGTCGGCACATACTGCAGTGACAGTGATGAACGGACCGGGGAGAAGCCATTGCGGCCCACCCGATCGCGCCACAGAGGCAGTGACCGTCGAACATCTCTGCTCTCCTGTGCGGTGTTCTTTTCTAACTCTGACGTATGAGAAGAAGGGGATGGGCCGCGTGCCGAGGACAGAAGCCGGCAAGCAGCGTGACGTGATGCGAAAGGCGTTCGGCTTCGAACCCTCCGGCGGAACCCGCAGCATGTAGCGCTGTTGAGCGCCTTCTTTTGCAGTGGGCAAAGACATCCTACGCAAGAGCGTCTATCGGTGCCACAATGACAAATGCCAGTGCTGTGGCGAGAATGATTAATCTTGCGGGCATGATCAGCCTATTCTTATCTTGAAACTCCTCTTTGGGGGAGCGGCCCGAGCCGGAAGGCCGCCGAAAGAACAGCGTTGGCATAGCTGTCTGTAATAGGTGCAAAGTGCTGTATTCACTGAACGATGCGGTCTTACCGTTTATCAAAAATGCGCTTTAAAGACCGCCGTAATACGCATCGATGGCGCGAGACCGCGCCGGATCATTCCAGTCCCATTCGTCTCCCGACGAATACTTTGGACCCCCTTGCAATTGACTTTCCGTCAAGTTGGTCTGGTATCCACCCAGATCGGTGTTGTAGACGAGTGAGTTCCAAGACAGCGGGTAGTGGTCAGTACCCATGCCAAGGAAGCCACCAAACCCAAGAACCGCATACGATACTTGGCCGGATTTCTTCTCGATCATGACGCGCTCGATCGAGCCGATCTTTTCTCCGTCCGCCCCATAGACAGCCGTGCCTTCGACTTTGTCGCTACCGATCAGATTGGTGTATTCCGTGCTGTCGATCATCATGGAAGACTCCTTTTTTGCGCGCCTGAAAGAACGCTCGCAACCGGTTCCCAGTTTCAGCTCCAACAGCTCGCCGCACCACAGGGGTCAAACAGTTGCGGCGGGCGGGCGTCATTGGAGCATCATCAAACAATCCACAACGGTGTTCGTTCCGAGGCATGTCCCATCGTCGAACCTGTGCACCTGATCCCGATTTGGCGGCGCTTGGGCGACACCGGGGCGAAAAACGGACCGTTCGGGCGGCGGCGTCCGGTCTTCGGGCGGATCGCGTCCGTACTCCTGCTCCTGGCCTTGGCGCAAGTGCAGATCGGGCAAATGGTCTCACGGCACATGAGAGTACAGCCGTGCATGCGTTATACGTCTATCCACTCGGGGCGTGAGTGCCTCTATCCGGAAGCTGTTGCTATAATCAAAACAAAGGTTCGTAATCGCCCGATCGGCAGGTATAGATCGCCGGAAACAGGCCCGATAGTTGGGGGAGTATACTTACCTGGCTTTTATCATAATAACGCGCGCGCTGTTTTCGTCCCGCCGTTTCAATATGTTAAGCGTCACATCGCTTTTATGGCGATAGACGCGCAAATCGAACTGAGGCGCACCCAGTTTGAGGTTCGAATAGTCACGTCATCGAGAAAGGGCGGAAGGACAGGGTCAGTCAGCTTGATTTCATCTGTCTCCGCGGACAAATGGAGCCCCAGACACGCAGCGAGAAGCGCAAACGGAGCTGCGGCAGCCCAGGCTTGCGGCGAATAGGCTACGGGGGAGGCGATGGGCCCGCGGCGGCGCTTCCGCAAGAAGCCGCAGAAGAGCGCTGGCAAACCTGCTGACTTTGGTAGGTCGCTGTGTCGAAGATCGCCTCGAACACCCGCTCCGCATAGTGTTTCAGGCCGTAATTCCCCAGACCGAGCGCGATCAGCGCATTGTCATGCGGCCACACGGAACCGTTGTAATAGGACATCGGATTGTAGCGGGTCTCGCCGACATTCAACGTCCGGATGCCCCAGCCGCTGAAGCCGCCTTCACCCATCAGGGTTTCGGCCAGCGGAATGGCTCGCTCGGGGCGCGCAATACCAGCAAAAGGGTATATCCTGCGTGGATGAGCGCACCCTGCAGGCATTTTGTTCCCATCGAGCGCAAGCGCGTAACAGTCGATCTCTTCGCACCAGAAGGCTTAGTCGAAACGATCCCGTAACTCAGATGCTTCCTGCCGCCATGCCTGGGCGCGGGCGTCGAGGCCCAAAGCGGCTGCCATGACCGCGCCGGCCTGTTTGGCGGCGTAGACGTAAGCCTGCATTTCGACCACGGCGATCGGACCGTAGGCCAAGGACCCGTCGGCATGCGAAATCGTACTAATCCAAAAGCGGTACAGAGAAGCCCGCCGAGCCCGCATACAAACGTGATACAATTTTTACGTGTGGCACGCTGACGTGGCACATCAACCGGCTTGGCCTGGCGTCCGGCAATGCCAGGCCTTTTTGTGCTTCTCGTTATTTCACGAATTAGCTAGAGCTGCTTCCGATCAAGTTGGGTCATAGGCGTCGTAGCCGGCGGCGGCGAGATAGTTGCGGCACTCGTCAGAGGTGAAGCGGGTAAAGGCTTGCCGGATCGCGGCGCGCAGATCTGGGTCGGTGCGGGCTCCTGCGGTCCGAAGCAGCGATTTCAACAGCCGCCTTTTCGTTACAATATGACGAGTTAACTTAGTGTCACGCGAGACGATGCAGCCGCAGGCATTCGGATGCCGCGGCGGTGGCCTTTCGAGCGGCCAACGGGCGTCAAGCGGCGAGCTGCAGCGGAGCGAGGAGACGGCGATGGCGACGCCCTACAAGATCGAGATTTCCGACGACCGGCTCGCGACCATCGCGCGCAAGGTCGCCGCCTACGACTGGAGCGAGCTCCCCGACGCGGGAGGTTGGCGATCGGGCGTCGGGGTCGCCGACCTCCAGCGGCTCGTCACCTATTGGCGGGATGTCTACGACTGGCGTGCCGTCGAGCGGCGCCTCAATCGGCTTCCGAATTTCATGACGGATATCGACGGCGAGCACCTGCATTTCGTGCATTTGAAGGGCGACGGCTCGAAGCCGCCGCTTCTACTCCTGCACGGCTGGCCAGGCTCGTATCTCGAGTTCGAGCCGCTGCTGGAGCCGCTGGTGGCGGACGGTCACGACGTCGTCGTCCCGTCGCTGCCGGGCTTCGCTTTCTCGAAGCCGATCACCGGCCTCGTCGGGCCGCGGCGGGCCGCGGCGCTGATGAACGGGCTGATGGGCGAGCTTTACGGTGCCGAGCGCTTCATCGTCCAGGGCGGGGATTGGGGTAACGCCATCGCCGCGTGGATGGCGCACGACCGGCCCGACGCGCTGCTCGGCATCCACCTCAACATGGTCAACCTACACGCGGAGGATGCCGCACCGACGAGCGACGCGGAAAAGGCATTCGTCGCCAAACGGGACGAACTCTTGGAGCTGGAGAGCGGCTACAGTCACCAGCAGGGAACGCGCCCGCAAACGCTCGGCGCGGCGATGGCCGACAGCCCCGTCGGCGCGGCCGGCTGGATGCTCGAGAAGATCGGAAAATGGGCCGATCTCCCGGTGGCGCCCGATGGCAGCCCGGACATCTGGAGCAAGTTCTGCGAAGAAGAGCTGCTCACCAACATCATGCTCTACGTCGCGCCGTCCTCGGTCGTCACCGCGACCTGGATCTATCAGGGCAGGCGCTTTGAAAAGTCGAACAAGTTTCCCGCTGGAACGCGCATCGAGGTGCCGACCGGCGTCGCCGCCTTCCCCGACCCCGTATTCATCCCGCCGCCGCGCTCCTTCGCACAGAAGACCTACGACATCGTGCACTGGAGCGACATGCCGTCGGGCGGCCACTTCGCCGCTTGGGAGGAGCCGGACCTGATGCTGAGCGAGCTGCGGGCGTTCGTCGCCCTGGTCCTCGGCAAAAGCTCGTGACGTCGGCAATCTTGGCGACCGCGGAATTGGCAGCTATACTCGCGGCCCTGCCGCGGGCGTGGCGGAACTAGAGCCGTGCCCTCTCAGGTTGGGTCATAGGCATCGTATCCAGCAGCGGTGAGGTAGTTTCGGCACTCATCTGGTCGGATAGCGGCGAACGCGTCCTCGATAGCGATGGTTAGGTCGGCGGCGGTCCGCGCTGCCGCCGTTCGGAGGAGGGCTTTGACCTTGGCAAAGACCTGCTCGATCAGATTGAAGTCGGGACTGTAGGGCGGGTGGTAGAGAACCCGTGCGCCGACCGCCTCGATGGCCTCGCGCACCCCGGCGACCTTGTGGGCGGTCGGATTGTCGAGGATGACGGTGTCACCGGACCTCAGCACCGGAGCCAGGGTGTCGGTGACGTAGGCGCGGAAGCGCATACCATTCGTGGCTCCATCGAAGACGCTCCTGGCGATCAGTCCTGTGGTGCGCAGGGCGGCGGTGATGGTGGTGGTCTTGTAGTGTCCGTGGGGCACGGCGATCCGGCAGCGCTGACCGCACGGAGCACGACCATAGCGGCGGACCATCTTCGTCGTGGCGGCCGTCTCGTCGAGAAAAACCAAGCGCTCCGGATCAAGGTCGGGTTGGCGATCGAACCAGTCCTCGCGCGCGGCCCTCACATCCGACCGCTCCTGCTCGTCCGCATGGACAGCCCCCTTTTTGCGGGTGATCCCATGCCGGGCGAAGAAGCGTGACAGGCTGCTCGTGCTGGCTTGGATGCCGCGTTCCGAGAGCCTGTCGCGCAGTTCCCGCAGGAAGAGGAGCGGGTGCTCTTCGTTGAGCCGAAGGATCAGGGCGGCCTGCGCTTCCAGACGCTGCGAGTTGCGGTCGCCGCCCATGGGCTGGGCGCGATCTGCCCGTCCTGTCGGAAGCGCTCATGCCAACGGACCGCGCTGGCCACCCCGACACCGAAGCGTTTGGCCGCCTGACGCCGCGAAGCACCCGCTTCAATCGCGGCGACCACACGCTCGCTCAGATCGACCGACAGGTTGAAGGCATGGCAATCCCCATCACAAGCCCATCCAGTGAATCACACGCCAGCCAGATCGCCTACCCCAAGCGATTCAACCCGCAAGGGCACGGCTCTAGCTGCGACTCGGTCGGGTTAATTGCGGCTCGTCAGTGGAGCTAATTGGTTCTGAATGACAGCGGAGCGCTGACCCGTCCTGGCCGGCTTTAGCCTGGCATCCGGCAGAGCCGGGGCCTAATCGCGATATTTTGGCTAATGACCTATACAAGGCGGGAACGCCCGTCTCCTTCGTCCGTTTGGTGGTACCGAAACAGATTCCCAGCCTTCTATGTCGCCAAATCAGCCCCGCCTTCCCGTGCTTGTGGTCGAAGACGAAGCGCTCGTGCGTCTCGCGATCGCCGAATTCTTGTCGGACCGGCATCTCGAGGTCCTTGAAGCTGAGAATGCCGACAGAGCTCTCCAGGTTCTGGAGCAGAGACAAGATGTGAAGGTGGTTTTCACGGACATAAACATGCCAGGCCAGTTGAATGGGATCGCGCTTGCTCGTATCGTACTCAAGCGCTGGCCTCGCATTCAGGTTCTCATCACGACCGGAGCGCCTCAAAAAGATAAGCTTCCGACCGGTAGCCACTTCGTACCCAAACCTTATGACCAGGCTCAGCTAGCAGATCGCATTCATTTGCTTGCGCAAACCGACTGAACCTTGCACAGACTGACTCGCAATATCTACATAATGGGCCAACTGCGTTCGCACGCAGGTGCACGAAAGGACGCAGCGGGCTGTGGAGGAGTGACAGTGAATTTGAGGCGCTGGGATGCGGAAGCGTGGCTCGCCGCCATTATCGAAGACGCTGAGGATGCCATCATAAGCAAGGACGTCGGCGGGGTCATCATGACCTGGAACGCCGGTGCACACAGGCTGTTCGGATATAGCGCTGACGAGGCGATTGGACAGAGTATCCATCTTCTCATTCCCGAAGACCGGCGCGACGAAGAGGATGAGATTCTGCGCCAAATTCGAGCCGGCCGGCGCGTGCCTCCCTTCGAAACCGTTCGTAGACGCAAGGACGGAACATTGATCGATGTGTCCCTGTCCATTTCGCCTATTCGTGACCGCAACGGAATGGTGATAGGGGCATCGAAGCTCGCGCGAGACATCACCGATACAAAGCAGCTCCAGGAAAAGCAGGTCCTGCTCCTGCATGAAATGAATCACAGGGTCAAAAACCTCTTCACCCTGGCCGGCACAATCGTGGCCCTGTGTTCGCGCCAGGCAACAACGCCGCAAGAGCTTTCCACGGCTGTCCAGCAACGACTCGCCACCCTCGCTGCTGCACATCAACTTACGCTCTTGAACAGTGAGACGCCCCCCACCTCCGTTGCAAGCGCCACGACGCTTTCTGCGCTGATTCGTGCTATCGTGGCACCCTATCAGAACGAAAAAAATAAGCGTGTCGATATCGTCGGCCCGGATCTTCCGATCTTGCCCTCAACCCTCGTCAGCATCGCATTGCTCTTGCATGAGTTCACGTCAAACTCGGTGAAATATGGCGCGCTGTCATCCTGCACCGGACGCATCATGATCGAACTCAGCACCTCAGACGAGGAGGTAAAAATCATCTGGGCGGAGTCGGGGGGCCCCGCAATTGACCGAGAGCCGGCTGCGTACGGGTTTGGTTCGCGCCTGGAGACGCTCATCAGCAGGAGCCTAGGCGTCGAGATTCGGCGGCAATGGCTACCCGAAGGATTGAAATTGGAACTCACGGGCCCAAAGAGCAACTTTACTCACGAAAATCCTGGTGAATGAAAAGGCCAATAATCTCGTCTCTCGATAATGCGCTCGAGTTGATTGCGACTCCTCGATCGCGATAGCTGCCGCCAAGGCGCGACATTACGAAGAGATGACCTTCAGTTGGAGAACCGGTGTGAATCGGCAAGCGGCGGTGAACTGGTCGTTCGTGAAGAATTGGCAAGCCGCTGATTCAGCGAGAAATTTTTAGCTTGGCAAGTATTCGCGTTTGCCGGATTTCGTCGGTGTGGACGGCGATTTCCGGCAATTTGCATTGTTGTCCAAGGCGTGATTCCATCAGCTTGTCGAGGCGATGGCGGGGGTCGATGATGCGGCCGAAAGAGC
Organism: Labrys sp. HAY1-8F; assembly: GCF_056754975.1. Taxonomy (NCBI): domain Bacteria; kingdom Pseudomonadati; phylum Pseudomonadota; class Alphaproteobacteria; order Hyphomicrobiales; family Xanthobacteraceae; genus Labrys; species Labrys sp. HAY1-8F. The sequence continues at coordinate 1,357,022 of NZ_JBPGWZ010000001.1, forward strand.
GACGAGAGAGTGGACAGAACGACTTGTTCCGCTCGCGGCTTGACCAGATCCTGAACCTGGATCACGCGCTGGTGCAACTGGCGCGCTCGATCGACTGGAGCTTCCTGGAGCAGCGGTTCGGCGCGGTTTATGAGGATGATCCGGGCCGGCCGCCCTTATCGACGCGGCTGATGGCGGGGTTGGCCATCCTCAAGGCGACCCACAACCTGTCCGATGAAGTGCTGTGCGAGCGCTGGATCGAGAACCCCTATTACCAATTCTTCTGCGGCGAGGAGTTCTTCCAGCATCGCCCGCCCTTCGACCGCTCCTCGTTGACACGGTGGCGCCAGCGTATGGGTGAGGACAAGCTCACAGCCCTGGTGCAGGAGCGCATGGCGACGGCGGTTCGGCTCGAAGCGGCCAAGCCGGCGGACTTCACCGCGGTGATTGTCGACACCACCGTGCAGGAAAAAGCGGTCGCCTTCCCGACCGATGCCAAATTGATGCATCGGGCCCGCGAACGCCTGGTGAAGCTGGCGCGCAAGCATGGCGTGAAGCTGCGCCAATCCTATGCCCGGGTCGGCAAGTTCACCCTGATCAAGCACCAGCGCTATGCGCATGCCAAACAGTTCAAGCGGGCCAACAGGGCGTTCAAGCGCCTGCGCACCATGCTGGGCGCGGTGACCCGTGATCTCACCCGCAAGGTCGCCGATCGTCCCGAACTGGCGCAGGTCTTCGCCCTACCGCTCTCGCTCGCCCGACGCGTCAAGGACCAGCGCCAGCGCGAACGAGGCAAGAAGGTCTATTCCTTGCATGCGCCGGAGGTTGAATGCATCGGCAAGGGCAAGGCGCACAAACCCTATGAGTTTGGCGTGAAGGTGAGCCTCGCCACCCTCAACCGCTCGAAGGGCAGCCAATTCGCCGTCCATGCCAAGGCACTGCCAGGCAATCCCTATGACGGGCATACCTTGGCAACCGTCATCCCACAGATCGAGAATAGCATCGGCGTCGAGATCAAGAAAATCGTCGCCGACGCCGGCTATCGCGGCCACAACGCGCCCAAGGACAAGGGCCGGCATGAGGCGAGGCCTGACCGATGCCATCAAACGCGCCTTCCGGCGCCGTGCCGCCATCGAACCTGTTATCGGCCACTGCAAGAGCGACCACCGTAGGGGTCGCAACTTCCTCGCCCACGCCTCGGGCGATGCCGCCAACGCGGTCCTCGCCGTCGCCGGCTACAACTTCAGCCTGATCCTTGTGTGGTTGCCGTCCGTCGTGCAAGGAGTTTTTGACCTTCTGAACGTGCGATCGAGTGCGGTCTTCTGTCAGGCCTTTGAGTACGGCACTTGTTGAAGCCGCTGGCCGGTATGGTGATCTGCGGATCGGGTCCAAATCTCAAATCCGAGCTCTAAAGGTCACAGGAGCAGACTGGTTTCCCCTATCCGGATCGGTTCGATCATACGCCCATTCAGGTCATCGCCTTCTCACGCCCCATACCGAGTTAACCATCCATGCTGCCCAACGGGTCAAGCCACGGCGGCCAACGCCGGATCTCGATAATCTTCCTGTTTCGTCAGCATGGCCCAGATCCTGCGGGCCATCTTGTTCGCCAGCGCGATCGCTACCAGCATGCGGGGTTTCCTCGTCAGCATCCGCTCCAGCCAAGATCCCCGCGCCGGAGGCTTGCGACTCGCCCAATTCACTCGGGCCATCGCGCCGATAATCAATGGCCATCGCGATCATCGGCCCCACGCCCGGCATGGTTTGAAGACGCCGCGCACGATCGTCTTGCCTGGCGAGATCCGCGATCTTCTTCGTTTTGTCCTCGATCCTCACCGTCTTCTCGGCGATCTGGACCAGAAGATCACGGCACTCAATGCCCAGAGGGACGACGTGACCATATTCATAGAGCACGGGGCACCCGCGCGTCAGGGGCGTCCTCCTGGTGGAGGTAAACTGGCTGGAGTTGCCGGTTTCCTGATCGGTGTTGTGGAAGCAAGACCCGACATCACCATGCCGGAACTGGCCGCACGGCTCGGAGAAGTCCACAATTTGCGGGCTGCTCCTGCTGTGCTGTCGCGCTTTTTGTGCCGAAACGGCTTCACATATAAAAAAAGCGCTGATGGCGTCGGAACGCGCACGCGCACACATCCAGGCCGAACGTCATCTGTGGATTGACTATCGCCAGCCGCGCATGCGGCTGGAACCGCATCGGCTGGTGTTCGTGGACGAGACGAGCGTGAACACCAAAATGGTGCGGTTACGCGGCCGCTGCCCGCGCGGCGAACGGCTCCATGCCCAAGCACCGTTCGGCCATTGGCAAACCCAGACCTTCATCGCGGGCTTGCGCTGTCATGGGCTGACCGCACCCTGGGTGGTCGACAAGGCGATGGACCGGCAAGCCTTCGACGTCTGGATTGAAACCCAACTGGCGCCCACACTCTCCAGGGGCGATGTCGTCATTCTCGACAATCTCGCCGTCCACAAAAGCACCAATGCCGCACAATGCCTGAAGCAGGCCGGCGCCTGGTTCCTCTTCCTGCCGCCCTACTCCCCCGACCTCAATCCCATCGAGATGGCCTTTGCCAAACTCAAAGCCCATCTGAGGGCGGCTGCCGCTCGAACTTTCGAACAACTCTGGAACGCAATCGGCGATATCTGCGATCTCTTCACCCCAAAAGAATGCTGGAACTATCTTAACGCCGCTGGATATGCGTACGATTAAATGTCCGATGCTCTAGATCGGCCGGAGGTGGCCTGCATTCGATTTGCCAGTACGGCGGTCAGCTAGAAGCTCGTAGCTCACTTTCTGGCCTTCACGCAGGGTGGCGAGGCCGGATCTTTCCACCTCTCGAATATGGACAAACACGTCGGGGCTGCCGTCATCGGGGACGATGAAGCCGTATCCCTTGTCTGGGTTGAACCACTTGACGACACCCGTGCTCATCAGGAAGCCTTTCCAGTGCGATAGCGTCGGTTTGCAAGGTTCGGCCCCCGAACCATCTTGCCTCTTTTGGCACCAGCACGGTTGAGTGGCTGGAGGTCGCCTAGATCACCAACCCGCTCATCTGGAACAATCTCTACCGTTTCCTCGATGACACGGCCGCCGATGCGACTGATCGCATCCCGGGTGCGCTTATAGCGTGAAACCGACAGGCCACCAGTGTCCGGATCGAAGGTTTCATAGCTGAACACCCTTACCATGGCCGCCCTCATGCAAGGCTTCAGAAGCTGGCATTGTCGCGCCAGCCCGGCATATGTTCAAGAGATGAAACGCCCAGGCTGCAATTAATCGGCTCACTGGCGTGGTGGCACTTCGCCTCGAAATTTTTCGCAACCCGCCCTTGGTCGCGCAGCTATTTCGGTCAGCGAGTCGCAATTAATTCGAGTGAGTCGCATTCATTCGAGAAATGAGAGGCCGGCCGGCACGCTGCGCAGGCTGATAGCTCCGCGCGCCGGCCTCTTGCCACCCACCAACACCAAGGCTCAAATCTGACGTGCCTGACGTGCCCCCGTTGAATCGGACCGTTTTGAGCTGGAATTTTCCAACTATGATCCCTGGATGGGAGAAGGAGAGTTCCATGAAGGCATCGAAGTTCTCAGAGGCGCAAATCGCTTTCGTTCTTCGGCAGGCTGAGGAGGGAACGGCGATCGCTGAGGTCTGCCGGAAGGCAGGTATATCGGAGGCGACGTTCTACAATTGGCGCAAGCGCTATGGCGGCTTGATGCCATCCGAGATGAAGCGGCTGCGCCAGCTCGAAGAAGAGAATGCCAAGCTCAAGCGGATCGTGGCCGACCTCTCGTTGGACAAAGCCATGCTGCAGGACGTTCTGCAAAAAAAGCTCTGAGGCCTGCCGGTCGGCGCCAGCTTGTCGATCAGGTGCGGGAGGCTTGGAAGGTGTCGGTTCGCAAGGCCTGCGAAGCCCTGCGGATCGACCGGTCTCTCTACACCTACAAGTCCCGGCGCGGCGACCAGGCCGCCTTGAAGCAAAGGATCAAGGATATCTGCCAGACGCGGGTGCGCTATGGCTACAGGCGCTTGCACGTCCTCCTCCTTCGAGACGGCTGGCCAATCAACATCAAGAGAACACGTAGACTTTACAACGAGTTAGAGCTAAAGTTGCGTAACAAGACCCCGAAACGGCGTGTGAAAGCCAAACTCAGAGAGGACCGATCGGAGGCGACGAGATGCAACCAAACCTGGGCGATGGACTTCGTGCATGATCAACTCGCCACCGGCAAGAAGCTGCGGATTCTCACTATTGTCGACACCTGGTCACGGTTCTCGCCGGCGCTTGATCCGCGCTTCAGCTATCGCGGCGAGGACGTCGTCACCACGCTCGAGCGGGTGTGCCGTCAGCATGGCTATCCGCAATCGATCCGTGTCGACCAAGGGTCCGAGTTCATCTCCCGCGATCTCGATCTTTGGGCCTACCAAAAGGACGTCGTGCTTGACTTCTCGCGGCCGGGCAAACCGACCGATAACTCGTTCATCGAGTCATTCAATGGCAAGTTCCGCGCGGAGTGCTTGAACGCCCATTGGTTCCTGACGCTTGACGATGCCCGCCAGAAGATGGAGCAATGGCGTAGAGACTACAATGAGTTTCGTCCTCATAGCGCCATCGGCAACAAAGTGCCGATTTCGCTCACAAATGGCTCTGGCGCATCCCATCCGCCATGAGCCTTTCAGCCCGGAAAATCCTCCAGCCGGGCGGTCCAAATTCGGGGAGCACCTCAAATCAACCCAGGACTCTCGTTATGGCTGGATGAGAAATGGGGGTCACGTCACGACGACAGGCTCTCTGTAACGGTCCTTGGCGTCATGATTGCCCTCTTCGCAGGGTTCGAGACAGTTGCCACAGCCGAGTTCAGCGCCTTCCTATGACGTTTCGAGACTGTACTGCGCAAGCGGCACGGTAGTGCCTTCAACGGGTAGCCAACTGACTACCGATGGAGCAATGAGGCTGCCAGCTAGCCCAACAAGGAATTTAATTGCATTCCGGCACCAATCTACGTCTTTTTGATTATCAACATACGTCCTTCGATTGATTCCCAAACGGAAATGCTGTTGAGTTAGGAGAGGTCATTGGTGAGCCATTACGATGCCGCATCCCAGGTTCATTGTGCTGCTCCAGGGACCGGTGGGGCCCTTTTTCTCCGAGCTTGCGCAATCGCTCCTGGCGCGTGGCGACAGAGTCCTCAAGATCAATTTCAATCTCGGAGACCGCATCTATTCCAGGCGGATTCCGTTCGTCATGTTTTCCGACAGCCTGTCGGCTTGGCGTGGCTGGTTCTCACAGTTCCTGCTTGGCCAGAAGCCGGACAAGGTAATCCTGTTCGGTGACCAGCGCCCCTATCACCAGGTGGCCGTGGCCCTGTGCCGGGAGCTTGGTGTCGATGTCTGGTGCCTCGAGGAAGGCTATATCCGGCCCGATTATGTGACCGCCGAGCGAGAGGGCAACAATGCGGCCTCACCCCTACCGCGGGTCCTGTCGGCCTATGACCGCACCAAGGTGACCTCCATCGAGGCGCCGGTGACGATCCCGGCGACGAGCTTCAAGCCCATGGCTTGGTGGGCCTTCAAGTATTACGTGGCGATGTCGGCCGGCAATGTGGTGTTCCGACAATACTCGCATCATCGCGAGCGTTCCTTGCTCGGAGAGGCGATGCTCTGGAGTCGCAATGCCATCCGCAAATACACCGATCGCTGGACCAATGCGAAGAAGATCATCGACCTCGTCGATCATTTCGACCGCAAATATTTTGTTGCGGCCCTTCAGGTCCACGATGATCTGCAATTGCGCGTCCATGGGGCGGGCTGGACCATGGAGCGCATGATCGAAGCCACGATCCGCTCCTTTGCCAAGCATGCACCGCCTGGCACCCGCCTTGCCTTCAAGGCCCATCCGCTCGACCGCGGACATCGGCCCTACCACCGTTTCGTGGCGCAGCTTGCCAAATTGGCGGGGGTGGCGGATCGGGTCTCCCTGATCGACGACGGGCCGACGGGACTGCTGATCCGGCACGCTCGTGGTATGATCACGGTCAACAGCACCACGGGAATACTGGCTCTGCAGCGCAATTGCCCGGTATTCGTGCTCGGGAATGCGCATTATGCCATTGATGGCCTCGTGGCCCAGGGCGGCGAAGACAAGTTGAAACAGTTCTGGAACGCTCCCTTCCTGCCCAACGCAGCGGCGAAAAACGCCTTCATCAGTCACCTGGTGGTCGAGACGCAGATCAACGGCTCCTATTATCTCAGCCGTTACTTCGATCTCACTATCAGCAACCTGATCAGTCGCATCGACGACAATGTGGTGGAACTGCCGAAAAGAAGCCCTGCGCGTGTGCCGAAATCGGCTTGAAATCGCGTTACGGAACTTCGCATTCTCGAATAGTATGGTGAAGCATCCTGATGGCCAGCAGGAACGCAGGGCCGTCCAAATGCGACCATATCCCGGTGCCGCAAAGGCCATGCAGCATTTTATTTAGCCGACTTAGAATGGATGAGAGCATACTCTGATGGTGCTGGCAACGCCCGTCCACTTCGTACGCGCCCGTGTCGTTCTCGTCATTCCAACAAACAAAAACGGGGGCAAAAATGCCCCCGTTTATGCGATGAATCAAATGCAGCAGCGCTAGATCAGAACTTGTAGTTCACACCGAGGCGCACGGCGTGGAAGTCCGGCGAGGCCTTGGAATTGAGGGTGCCGCCGCCGCGTACCGTGTAGCTGCCGAAATTCACATACTGATATTCGATACGGCCCGAGATGTTGTCGGTGAAGGCGTATTCGACACCGGCGCCTGCTGTCCAGCCAACCTTGGTGTTGCTGTCGCTGAAGGAAGCGCCGTTATAGCTCAGCTTGTAGTCGATGTTGCCGTAGGCCAGACCACCGGTTGCGTAGATCAGGAAGCGATCATAGGCATAGCCGATGCGCGGACGCAGCGTGCCGTACCACTTGATGTCCGAGCGAGCGCGACCGGGAGCGCCAGCGACGACGCCATGCACGGTGTCCTTGATCTGGGCACCCTGGAAGTCGGTTTCGATACCGACCACGATGTTGTCGAACTGGTAGTTATAACCGGCCTGCAAGCCACCAAGGAAACCCTTGCCCGTCAGCTTGCCGATGTCGCCGATGAAAGTCGGATTATGAATGCCAACCGTATCGCGGCCGCCAAAGGCATAACCGACGTTCGCACCAGCATAAAAGCCCGTCCAGGAAAACGGCAGGACAACCGGTGCCACAGGCTCAACGGGTGCAGGCGCAAGATCGGCAGCGATAGCGGCCGTCGACGTGAGCAGGAGAGCAATTGCTGCTGCAGAGATTCTCATATGCGTTACTCCTAAAGGTAAGGTCACCATGCCAGTTTTCGAAACACGAGTCTGTAGCTTTGATGCAACAGGTAGCAGGTATTTAAGTTATCGACTTAGGAAAGAAAACGGAGTTATAGTGATTTTCACCTTATAAAAGCATAAATAACTAATATCCATAACTTTATTGGCGCTTAATGATAGCATAGTGCCTTTACGCCTCAATCTGGACGAATCTAAAATGCAACTATCCACCAATTATAGACGATTTTTTCAATTTCTCGCCAATAATAAATAAAAATTTACCTTTCAGCGCAGGAAATGTGGTTTTAAGATTCTAAAGTAATTTCTCCACCCAGCATCAAAATACGCTGAATCAACAGAAAATTTGAAGCTGTCTGAAAAGCATGAAAAACGCGCGTTGAGCGCATCCACGAGGAGAAGGCCAAGCAGAGCGGTCGGCTTTTGTCGCTGGCGACGGCGTTGGATGGAATGAGCTGGGCGGACGCGGCACGGATTGGCGGGATGGATCGCCACACCCTCCGGGACTGGTCCATCGTTTCAACGCGCTTGGTCCGGACGGGCTGAAGGTTATCGGCTCGAAAGACAAGCCGCCCCGCCCGATACCGGCACAGCTTGGCATTCTTGCCGAAATCGTTGAAAGGGACCAGACCCCGCTAAGGACGGCGTCGTGCGCTGGCGACGGATTAACCTGATGCGGGTAATCCAAGAGCAATTCGGCGTGGACTTCCACGAGCACTCGGTCGGCAAAATCCTCAAGCTTGTGGGCCTCTCCCATGTCAGCGCCCGTCCGCGCCATCCTGGCTGAAAGGCCGAGATCATTGATGTATCTAAAAAATTTCCAGGCGACGCTGAAGGCTCATCTGGCCCGTCTGCCCAAGCACAAGCCGATCGAGGTCTGGTTCGAACATAAGACCCGGATCGGCCATAAGAACGGCATCGTCCGCCAATGGGCCAGGCACGGTACTCGCGCCCGCCAACTGGCTGACCTGCGCTATGAAAGCGCCTATCTGTCGGGCCATCTGTCCGACTCGTGGTGTCGGCGCGGCGCTGGCCATACGCTAGGCCGGCACCTCTGCCGTGCAACTCCATCTGGAAGAAATCAGCCAGCACACTTCCTGCGAGTCGCATGCCGCACTCGTCCTCGGTCGCGTGGACTGGCATACAACCGAGAGGCTCAAGGTGCCGAAAAACATCTCCCTGATCCTGCTGCCGTCTCTCAAATCGCGTGTTCGAACCCCGACATTATCGACGCCGCCTGCGATGCATGGAATAAGCTCATCGCACGACCCGCCGTCATTGCCTAGATGGGAACGCGCCAATGGGTCCCAACAGGTCAGCCACAAAGGGCCAATGGTATTAGCCTGAAGAGGCCCTCGCGAAGCTGAACTAGAAAAGCGTTAGCGACCGCCGGAAAGTAAAGAACTTTCGCGCTGAATCAGGCAATTGCCAATCATCTTCTCGCGCGGTTGCCGGTTGCCCTGTTGTGTAAAGTTCACTGCTGCCACAGTCGAATAAGATTCCCTCGCGCCCGCGGTTATTAAGGACACGACTGCTAAGCAAGTGCACGCGAATCCGAACGACCAAACAACAGCAACAATCGCCCAACCAGCACGCACAGCGCTTCTTCTTCTCAGCATCAGCAATGCATTGTTTCTCCCGATTTTAGAATGAAATTTTTTTCCCCGCTCCATTTCCTTAATTTATGAAATACATCATACTGAATACGACAGATCTTCCACCCGTACATCCAAAAACTTCGCCAACTTCTGGTAAGCTATGAACGGTACGCTTTTATCCCCCGCTTCGATCCGCGCAATATCGCTGACAGTTACGTCCGCTCTTTCGGCGAGTGCTTCTCGCGAAAGAAATAGCGTCTCGCGCAAAGACGATAACGAGGGAGCAGGATCGTTGCTTGATCGGCTCACAGATTCCGTAATGATTTCGTCTTTTCGACACGGTTTTTTAAGTTCACGCTGCACATCTGCTCGCATTCTATAGTATGAATCGCTCGTGACCATAAGCGCGCCATTTGACGGGCCTTTGCTATTTTGCAAGATTTTATTTTGTTTCATCGGAATGCTCTTTTATTCTTTATTATTAAATCCAATCTACTGTTGTTTTTGTCTATCGGCTCTCTATTGGTTCAGCAGGTCAATATAAGTCGACGACATCGCCTGGGGGCGTTCTCGCCGCCCGCCGCACAACATCAACCGATGCAGCGACAGGACTTATTTCCCATCTAAGCCGCGGCTGAGGACTTCTTGCAATGCAACTTCTAGTTGTTAGCCAAACCGCTTACCTAGCACTTTGTTCCGTTGACCGGGCATCTAAGAGCCCAACCCGAAAAGAGTTGAGCGGTTTCAGCAGGTTGTAATTCCGTCAGGTTGCGAGACTTGATGGAGAGGGCGTTGTCATGTTAACTCCGGGGTGGCGGCAGTCTGTGTAGATCAGGCTGGCGTGAGCCAGCGGCCCGTCAGCTACAAACGCCATCGGTTTCCGCCTGCGATCATCGCCCGTGCTGTGTGGCTGCATTTTCGCTTTCCTGCGAGTCTGCGCCTGGTGGAGGAGATGCTGGAACCCGGCGTCGTCGTCTCCTATAAGACCTACGGCGCCGGCTCTTTGCGTCGTGACATACTGGGTCTCCTTTCTACCCATTATGCCAGTCCGCACACGGAACCCCTGACAGTCCCTATGTCGCCGCCCGGCGTCCGATTACGCCGGCGACCGAGAATCGCTCACACAAGGGCTTTCAACAAAAGGGCCGAAAATTCGCATTTGCCCTCCCGGCGCAGCGAGCGGGCGATGCAGGGTTTTCGATCCCCGGGAAGCCTGCAGCGGTTCGTCACCGCCTTCTCCACCGTCCGCAATCCCTTCGTCGCGCCCCAGTCCTGCCACTCCGCCGGCCATAGCACAGGTTGAGCCAAACCCGACCATGCACTAACATTCAAACTGGACCAGTCATTGGGACCCGGCCAGAATGGAAAACCCGTCGCCTAAGTGAAAAGCAGTATTCTTTATCCAGGGAATAATTCTCGTGGGTGGCGCTCTCGCGTTGTGGCCGTCGGTGTCTCAAATCTAAGCAAGCTTTTCTGCTAAAAGGCAGAGTACTAATTGACAGTGTACCGTAAGGATCGTGAGACATCCCTAGCTGGATTCCGATTCGTGCCAACTGAAAGCCCCGTATGATGCCCGCCACCGACAAGGACCGCATATTCCAGTCCCTCGAGAAGCTGATCCAGGCCTTTTTCGAAGGACACGACGTCCCTCCCCTGCAGCAGAGCGCCTACCTGGTGCGGATCGCCAAGGCGGTAGCGGTCGAAGAGCCCAGGCCCACGAGGAGACGCAAGCCGGCGCCCTCGCGGGTGGCGATCGCCAGTCAGAGGGACATTGATCGCATGTGGGCCAGGCATGAGAAGGCAAACCGGAAACGAGGAATTGGCAATCTGCCATGACTGTGGACGCTTCCTCACGTTCAGTCGCAGCTATTTCGAGCTTCCGGTAGCAACTATTTCGAGAAATAACTGTTTGGCCCAGTCGGCCCGAAACTGCGATTTTGGCCAAGTTGAAGAACGAAGGTTGAACGTTGGCATTCACCAGGATCGTTCTTCGCCTCCGATCTCGTAGATGTCCGTTTCGATAGAGCACCTGTAGCTCTCCGCGATGTTGAACATCTCCGTTTGGAGGTTTTCGATTTCATCATCCAGGCTGACGCCATCGGGATCGATGTCATAGGCGACGGTCAGCGTATAGTCACAATTGCCGGTCTTCTGCATTTGATAGTCGCGCTCGAGCATCGCCTCGATCCGTTCCCGAGCGGGCTTTCTGCCACGACCATGCTTGTTGAAGTTTTCGATGATCAGATGCAGGGCGATGATGGCAGAAGGCGGCTTTTCCGGCAGCTCGGTCTTTGACGGAATGACGTCGAGCGCCCGATAGACGGTCATTCTTGAGACCTTCAGTTCGCGGGCGACGCTGGCCTTGCTGGCGCCAGCGGCAACGCGGCGTCGGATTTCGTCGTCGTCGACATTTTTCTTGCGCCCCTTATAAATGCCTTCCGCCCGTGCCGCGTCGATCCCGGCGCGCTGACGATCCTTGATGAACTTCAGCTCCATGTCGGCGACCATGCCGAGAATGGTGATCACCATCCGCCCCATGCTTCCGGCCGTCGTGACCTCCGGCTCAAGCACGCGCAACGAGGTTCCCTTTTCTTCAAGTTCGTGCACAAGGTTCAGAACATCGCGTGTCGAGCGGCCGAGCCGATCGAGACGCAGCACGACAAGCTCGTCGCCGGAGCGCAGGAACTGCATGATCGTTTCAAGCTCGGTGCGACCGGTTCGCGATGCGCCGGAGCCCATTTCAGAGCGAACGATTTCGCAGCCAGCCGCCTTTAGTCGGGCAATCTGGATATCGAGATCCTGGTCCGTGGTACTGACGCGGGCATAGCCGACGCGGGTCATAGCAAATCCGTCACATTAGGGTGGTTGTCAACGTGTAACGTCACATTGATCGGAATTCCACCCTTTTGTGACATGCTATGAATGTCACTTTCCTCCGTCACTCTGGGGTGCACCCGAAAGTGACACCCGACTCGCCGCCGTCGCACCCCCTCCGCACGCGGATTTTTGCGAGATCAATCTCTCACGACAAAATTCACGAGGCGGTCCGGTACCGCGATCTCTTTGACGATCTGCTTGCTTTCAAGCGAAGCACTCACGCGCGGATCATCCTTCACAGCAGAGAGGAGCGCTGCGGACGACAGACCTGGAGCGGCAAGAACCTTGTGTCGGAGTTTGCCGTTGATCTGCACCGCATATTCGCGCAGCTCATCCTCCGCCAATGCAGGATCAAATGATGGCCAGCGCTCGTAGGCGAGCGATGTTTTGTGGCCCAGCAAGGCCCACAATTCCTCGCAGATGTGCGGCGCGAAGGGCGCAAGCAGCAGCACGAAGGCCTCAATGACCGAACGCGATTTTCGCTCCAGCGCGATGAGCGCGTTCGACATCTCCATGAGTTTGGAGATCGCCGTATTGAACCGCATCGCTTCAATATCCTCGCCGACCGAGCGAATGGTCTTGTGCATGAGGCGCGTGATCCTGGCTGGTGGCTCGATCTCGCAGATCCGGTCGCTCAGGCCGTCCTTGTCATCCGTGACAATGCGCCAGACACGGTGAAGGAAACGGCTCACGCCAGCCACGCCGGACATTTGCCACGGCTTGGCTACATCGAGTGGCCCCATGAACATCTCGTAGAGACGCATGGAATCGGCACCGTAAATGTCGATCACCTCGTCCGGATTGACGACGTTGAATTTCGACTTCGACATTTTCTCAATCTGCTGGTTGACGGGCTTATCGTCGGCAAACCACTGACCATCACGCTCGCTCACCTCGTCAGGACGGTAATATTTTCCCGAAGCGTCGCTATAGGAGAATGCGAGTATCATGCCTTGATTGAACAGCTTCTGGAACGGCTCCTTCGTTGAGACGACCCCGATGTCGTAGAGCACCTTGTGCCAGAATCGCGCATAGAGCAGATGGAGAACGGCATGTTCTGCGCCGCCGACGTAGAGATCCACGGGCAACCAGTATTTTTCTTTCTCTGGAGCGATCGGCGCCTCGCGATTACCGGGATCGGCAAAACGCAGATAATACCAGCAAGAGCCTGCCCACTGGGGCATGGAGTTGGTCTCCCGCAGTGCTTCCAACCCTGAAGCCGGATCGGTCGTGCGCACCCAACCAGTTGCTCGCGCCAGAGGTGGATCGCCGGCCTCGGTCGGTTTGTAGTCATCCAGCTTCGGAGCCAAAACGGGCAGGGAATCTTCAGGCAGCGGCACAATGGCACCGTCCGACCGGTGCAGGATTGGAAAGGGCTCACCCCAATAACGCTGACGCGAGAACAGCCAGTCCCGCAGGCGGTATTGCGTGCGGCGCTGCCCAATGCCCTGATCTTCAAGCCAGGCGATGGCCGCTTTCCTTGCGGCCAGCGCGTCTAGTCCTGTCAAGGCACCGGAATTGACGAGCCTGCCGTCTCCCTCCCAGGCATCTTTCTGGACATCGTTCCCTTTCGGGCCGTCGATGATGCCGACGATCGGCATGCCGAAAGTGCGCGCGAAGGCATGGTCACGACCGTCATGTGCAGCCACGGCCATGATAGCGCCACTGCCATAGCTCATCAGTACGTAATCGGCGATCCAGACTGGGATTGGCGCACTGGTTGCCGGATTGATTGCATAGACCCCGGTAAACGCGCCGGTCTTTGCTCGCTCCTGTGACTTTTCGACTTCGCTCAGCGAGGCGGTGCGAGCAAGATAGGCATCCACCGCATCGCGCTGGCTGGCGGTTGTGATGACGGATGCCAGCGGATGCTCTGGCGACAGCACGATGAAGGTAGCGCCCCAGATTGTCTCAGGCCGTGTGGTATAGACGGTCAGAAGCTCCTTGGTGCCCTCAATGGCGAAAGTGATCTCCACTCCCTCTGATCGGCCGATCCAGTTTCGCTGCATGGCCTTGATGCCCTCGGGCCAGTCGAGCCCGTCTAAATCGTCCACCAGACGATCGGCATAATCCGTGATCCTCAGCATCCATTGGCGCATGAGGCGGCGCTCGACGGGCTCGCCGGTTTCCACGTATTTGCCGTCCTTGACCTCTTCGTTGGCCAGAACCGTGCCTTGAGCAGGGCACCAGTTGACAGGCACCTCCGCCTGATAGGCCAAACCACGCTCATAGAGTTTCAGGAAGATCCATTGCGTCCAGCGCACGAAGTCTGGGTCAGTGGTGGAGAGTTCACGGCTCCAGTCATAGGAGAAGCCGAGGCGCTGTACCTGGTTTTTAAAATTGGCGATGTTCTTCTTTGTTGTGATCGAGGGGTGGACGCCGGTACGCACTGCGTAGCGCTCCGCTGGCAGTCCATAGGCGTCCCATCCCATCGGATGCAGGACATTGAAGCCTAGCATCCGCTTGTAACGAGCAATTATATCGGTCGCGGTATAGCCTTCCGGGTGGCCGACATGCAGGCCCTCGCCAGAGGGATAAGGGAACATGTCCAGCACGTAAAATTTTGGCTTGGAGCGATCCTCGTTGGTCCTAAATGTCGCGTTTTCGTGCCAATAACGCTGCCACTTGGGCTCAATGCGCTTCGGGTCATAAACCATTTCTGTCTCTATCCGTTGATATGGCCGAGGAGACAGCAACAAAAACCCGCCTCTTCGGCGGGTTGCATCATTCAAAAGCGCACGCGCTAACCCACCATCGACTATGCGACGGTGCTTAGAAGCAGAGCGTGGGTGAAGCTGTAAATCATGCATATATGCTTGTCATAAATTAAACTGACTGTCCAGCCATCGCGAAAATCCCAAAATTAGACTTCTGCGGCAGAGTTTTTGCTCACAAATCTCGCTGACTGCTCATGCGGCGATTTTGCCGAAATCGATCCGGCTATTCAGGTCGAGGTCGAAACGGCCATAAGGATTGACGTGACTGTAGATCAGCGGCGTGAGACCGCGATAATCTTCCGGCGTCATGCGGCCCGCCCATTTCGGCTCCATCAAGACGGTCTGAAGCATGCGGGTGTTCACATAGACGAGCGACGCTTGCAGCAGATGCAGCGAGAGGGCGGAAACCTCCTGCTCGTCAATCCGGTTGGTAGCGATTTCACCGCCCTTGCCGAAGAACACAAACCCGTTGGCGCTGTTCCAGTTCTCCACGACATTCAGCCCTACATGGATTTCCCGGCGGAACCCTTCCTGGCGAAGATAGCGGCACAAGAATATGGTCTTGACCGCACGACCGAGTTCGCTCAGTGCCTTATAGGTCGGGTGCATCACCTCGGCGCGGGCAAACCGGCGCAGGATCGCCTCCGGGTCCGCCGTTCTCGTCTGCATCGCGGCGGCATATTTGACCATCTCGTCATACTGCTGTTCGATCTCCTCCCAGTTGATCGCGCCGGAAAGGATCGGCAGCAGATTTGGCAGCCGCGCACGCATCGCCGCTTCCGGGAGTGCCAGCTTCTGGCGTGCAATCGCTTTCAGGCGCGGAGCCAGCTCGAACCCCAGAAGGCGGCAAAACGCGAAGCCGACCGCGCTCTGGCCATGACTGTCGACGTACTGGCGCTGGATTTCCATGTCGGTGCAATGGCGAAGAACGCCTTCGATCATGGAAGCGACTTCCGAAGACGAGCATCGCTTGAGCTGGGAATAAACGCAGGTGGCGCGTTTTTCGACGTGCCAGTAGATCATGACGCCACGCCCGCCATAGCGAGCATGCCATTCCGTCTTCAGATTGCGGTCCCATGCGCCGAACTTCGTTGAATCGGACGCGCAGGCCGTGCCCGCGTCACCCCAAACGGCGGCGTTGCGGATCGCCAGCGTCGCGTTCGCGACCCGCGCGCACGCCTCTCTCAGGGATGGTGTATGGATAAAGCGACGATGAACATGCAACAATTCCTCGTAGCTCACATCGGGTGTCGCACCCGCAACCCGCTTGATCCCGGCATTCGTGCCGAGCGCATAGAGGCACAACAGAAGCCGTCGATCCAGCGTCCCTTTGACAGGGAAACCCTCGAAGCCGACGTTTCGAAGGCATCCAGAAGGCCGGTATCGAACGCAGCCTCCTTCAGCACGTCAAGCAGCCCCGTCATCGGCCAACGCCCCGCCGATCTCGCCTTTGATTGCGTCGAGGCCCTTCGGCTCTGGCGCGGGTTTGAACGGTGTGATTGAGACACGGTTTTCGCCACGCCACAGCAGCCGGACCTTGTCATTGTCCGGAATATCGGCATTGAGGAGCAACAGTTCCCGCTCAAGCTCTGCACGGATGACGGAGGTGAACGTCCTCGCATCCGGTGTCAGGTTGAGGCTGGAATAGTAGGCGTCACGCCGGATTTCGAAGTCCTTGGGAAGATCGTCGTCCGGATTCCGGTAACGGTCCGCGCCGACAACCCATATTTCCTTGGAGCGAATGCGGTCGCGCAACTGTGTAAGGACACAGAGCTCGTAGCTGATCCGGTTTACACGCCCATCGTCATCAATGACGGAGCTGCGCCACCTGGCTGGAACAACCTCATCGATCGGAACATCCTGCATCGGCACAAACCGGCAGCTATCATACACCTTGCTCCGAATCCAGTCGAGCGCCGCAGCCGCGCGGCACTTCGACTTTGTCCAGGTGTCCGTCCGACCGGAGAGGTAGGGCGCCTCGCCTCGCTTAGAGACAATACCCTCGAGCGAGAGCCGGCATGCGGAGCGCAGGACCGCCTCCCCTCCGGTCTCGAAATGCTCGACAAAGCGCAGGCGAGGGTCAGCACCAGCATCCAACAAAAGTTGCTGGAGCCGCTCCTTGCGTTTCGTCAAAGGAAGAGCCCGCAAATCCTCGCCGCCCTCGAACAGAAGGTCGAAGGCGAAATAAACGAGGGCATCGGTCTTGCCCTCCGACAACGCCGCCTGGAGCGCAGCAAAGTCCGGTGCGCCGTGCTCATCAAGGGCGCAAATCTCGCCATCGATGATTGAATTCGGCAGCTTGCCGGCGGCTCGCTCGATGGCGGCATAGTTGGAGGTCCAGTCGAGGCCCTTGCGGGTCTTCAAGGTTACCGCGCCGTCGACCGTGCGCATCTGGATGCGATAGCCGTCGAATTTGATCTCGTGCACCCATCCGCTCGTTGAGGGGGACGGTCCAGGGTTTGGCAAAGCTGCGGAGCGATAAAGTCGGGAAGCTCGGCAACCGCCGCGCTTGGCTTTTTCGCGCGGCGAGCGCTTGCCTTTCGCTTTTCAGCGGCGAGGCCGGTGCTGCTGTCCCAAATCGCGTCTGCTGTCGCTTTGCCATCCTGCAGCATGAAGGGTTTTGGCTTGCGGCCTTTGCCGGCCGCAATCTCGTCCATCGTTCGGCCGGACGCAACGGAGGTGTCGTTCTCCTCGAGGATTGCTCCGCCATTCGCTTCGACCGCAAATTCATCGCGATGCTTAGTGAGCAGCCAGTTCGTACGTCTGCTGCGTTCCCGATCCTTCGCCATCCGAACCAGCACGAAACTTCCATGCAAGCGCTGGCCATCCAGCGTGAATTTGAAATCGCCCTTGGCCAGCGCCTGTTCAGGGCTCTTCCTGCCTTCCGGTTCCCAATAGCCGCGATCCCACATCATGACTGTGCCGCCGCCATATTGACCCTTGGGGATCGTACCTTCGAAATCTCCATAGTCGAGCGGATGGTCCTCCACTTCGACGGCCAGGCGTTTGTCGTGCGGGTCGAGCGAGGGGCCTCGGGTCACGGCCCACGACTTGAAGACACCGTCGAGCTCCAGCCGCAGATCATAATGCAGCCGCGTGGCATCATGCTTCTGAATGACGAAGCGACGCCGGTTCGAGGGTCTCGCCCCCGCCCCGCCGCTCGGCTCCTGCGTGCGTTTAAAATCGCGCTTCGCCTTGTAGGTCGAGAGCTTGTCGTTGGCTATGGTATCCTCGGCGTAGAACCACGTCTTCCCTTTAACGCTGAATGCCGGGCGACAAGATATGTTCCATGGCGTGCTGGTGGAGAGAGAGCTCGTCGCAATCGGCCATGTGGCTAGGCCTGTTTGTCGACGAAGGCGGGCTACAGCGCGCCAGCCCGCCTTGCCTGCCGCGAAATCCGCTTGTGACGAGGCATGGAACGTTGCTTGAGCCCGACGCGGAGCGAGCTGGCCTCTCGCAAGCGACGCTCGAGCCGGCGCAAATCGATATCGACAGGCACAGGCATGGCGAACCAAGCGCCGGTCAAGAATTGCGAACCTTTTCGCCAGATTGGAGTTGTTAGCTCGCCGCTATGGAGGCGGCAGGAGAAACCGCATGCGGATTGCGCAAGTTGCACCGCTCGCCGAGTCCGTTCCACCCTGGATGTACGCGGCAACCGAACGGGTGGCGTCTTGGCTCACCGAGGAACTCGTCCGGCAAGGACATGAGGTCACATTGTTCGCCTCAGGCGATTCAAAAACTTCGGCCGAGCTCGTTGCCTGCGCGCCGCAAGGTCTGCGACTTGCCGGCATTCGCGATCATACCGCGAGCCACCTTGCCATGCTCGCCAAAGTTCGCGAGCGAGCGCACTCGTTCGACATCATTCATTTCCATCTCGATCTGCTGCAGCATGCCCTCTTTACGGATCTGCGCCATAAATGTGTGACGACGCTGCACGGCCGCTTGGATCTGCCCGATTTCCTTCCGGGCCACGAGTGCTTCCCGCAGATGCCGCTCATTTCGATTTCCGCTTCTCAACGGCGCCCGATGCCGGCTACGACCAATTGGCTAGCGACGATTCCGCATGGGCTGGGCTCTGACGTTTGCCCCATTGGAGAAGGCGTCAGCCTCCGTTCTACGCCCGCAAGCAATAGAGCGCTCTCGGCGTGGCGACCCGATCCGGGACACCGAACACCGACACCGAAAACCACAACCGACCTTATGATGCCCACCCCGATCCGATACGCGCCAAAGATCCACACCGCACGGTTCTTCATACCGCCATGGTCAAGCTCTCGCCCGCACAGATTCAAGCCTTGATCGAATTGGAAAAAGGCGCCGACATGACAATGACTCCAGGCGGCGTGCCGAATGGCGTCCCGCCGGAGTGCGTGCAATCGCATCGTACATTATGGCGCTTGCGCATCCGCGGGCTTGTGGCAATCAAGCCTTATCCCGGCTCAAATCGATGGGAGATTACCGAAGCGGGACGGGCGGCGCTGCGGGAAGTGGGGCGATGAGCAGTCGGCGCGGCATTCGTGGCGTGGACCTCTCCTGCGGCCTGCATCGCATAGAAAGGCTCATGCGGGAGAACGGGCTGCGGGCCCGGCCTCGGCGACGTGGGTTGCCGAAGGACACCGGTCAGCGAGCCGCAGTGTCAGACAACCTCCTCGATCGCACCTTCCAGGCATCGGCACCGAACCAGAAATGGATCGCCGACTTCACCTATATCTGGACCGCCGAAGGATGGCTCTATGTTGCCGCCGTCATCGATCTGTTCTCCCGGCGTGTCGTCGGCTGGGCGATGAAGGCGCAGATGACGGCGCAGCTCGTCGCCGACGCCCTGATCATGGCGATCTGGAGGAGAGGCAAGCCCGACAGCCTGCTGCATCATTCGGATCAGGGATCGCAATACACCAGTGAGCAGTTCCAGCGCCTGATGTCCGACCACGCCATCACATGTTCGATGAGCCGGTCGGGCAACGTCTGGGACAATGCTGCGATGGAAGCTTCTTCTCGTCGCTCAAAACCGAGCGGACAGCCCGCAAGGTTTATAGAACGAGAGACGACGCCAGGGCGGATGTGTTCGATTACATCGAGCGCTTTTACAAACCTCGGCGAAGGCACTCGACACTCCGCTATCTGAGCCCCGTAGAGTTCGAGGAACAAGCTATGCTAGCTTAACCTCGTGTCCGAAAAACCGACAGCAGGCCAAGCCATTACGTGCATATCCGCTTCTTCGCACGCTGCGATGAAGCATTGCTGGCAGCATCGGCTGAAACGGCACCTGAAAGCGCGTCGATACAAGCTTGCTTCGCCTCTGGAAACTTGGATCTGACATCACCCGGCTATTAAGAGAGAAGCAAGCGTGTCGCCTCCTCGGCCGAATGGATGACGTGATAATGAGCGGAGGCGAGCTCGAACTTGACACTCTCTTGCCAATTCTCGGTATCCATCGTTCATCTCCACAAGGAAATGGCAAAAGATCAACCTTCCCAGCTAAGAGAATGTACCGGTGGGCTGCCCGGTAAGAATATCGGCTGCTAACACGCTATCGTAATACCCCTGCCAACGAGGAGCGCGCCAAGTGGGCCTTGCTTCCGCCACTCGGACAATGTGTGAAGCAACAGCCGCCACGATGATGCCATCGGGTAACGACATACGCATTCTGGCGTGTGAAGCGGCCAATTGGGCAGGTCGCACGCCTGCCCATGCGCGGGGCTGGATTAGACAATGACCCACTGGCAACGCGACGTGCAACGCATCGCAACGTTTGACATACTAAGCGCCCTGATTGGCGAGAAGTCCGGCCGGCTCAGGCCTCTTCTTCATCCTCCGGCGCCAGGAGATCGACCAGCAGAGCCACTCTCCCACTGGGCGGCGGCCTTCCCTGATTGGCGAGAGCTTCATCGCCACCGATCCAAGCCCAGGCTTCTTCCAACTCCTGCAGATTGGCACCGGTGGCAAGAATATCGAAGATCAGCTCCCCGTCGGTGGGACCCAGCACGGCCGTAACGTCCTTCGCCGTTATAGTCATGAGTCTACTCCTCATTGGCCAGATTTCAGCGTGAATCATATCTCCGATCCATAATAGATGAGGTTTTCATGTCGAGGTTCAATAGGCCGCCAGTCAGGACAGAGGCAGGTTGCTGAATCGGTGTCGCGGCGGCCCTGCTGCGGCACACCCGCCAGCCAGGGAAGGAGCCTTCCCCGCCTAGCAGGCTGGAATGCGCCCAGGACAAGGGGCGCAAGCTCGAGCCCGGCCGCTCGATTTGGCCAGCAAACCATCGTGGTGCCCGGCCCGAGGTGGAGCGTATGGCGGCTCTCGCAGCTATACTACCCGTTCGCAACTGGCCGTCGCACTATCGAAGCAGCCTGCAGCTATGCGCTGGAGTTCCTGTCGAGCACGCGGATGCGGCTTTCAAACTCACCCCTATCAACGTAGCAGCCCTGCAACTGGCGGAAGCCGGTGGCTGGGTTGAACGCTTCGCGCCCATGAAGCGTTCGTCGATTGTCGAACACAACCATCTCACCACCGTGAAGCCGCGTCGTGATGACGAAGGCCGGGTCACGCGTGCGCTTCATGAACGCCCGGTAGGCTCGGTAGAAGTCCCCTATTTGGTCCACCGGAAGGTCGATGAGGTCCGTCAGATGAGCATTGTAACGGATCTCGTCGAGGCTCCCGTCCGGATGCAACGTAATGACCGGGCGGCGAAGGCGAATGTCATAGGTCCGGTCATGGAAACGGAAGGGCAGGTTGACGGTCGAAAGCACGCGGAATGCGTAGAGGTCTGTCGCTCTCAAATCCTCCGCAATCGCAAAGCTGTCCGCAAAGATGGAGCCTCCGCCCTGGGCTTCGTTTGCGATGCAATGGAGGAACTGAAAACCAGGGGGGATTTCCTGGTTTGCTAGGTCCGTGTGCAGGGCAAGCGCCTGGGCGGTAAAAGCGAGATTGTTGGGGTCGGGTTTCGAGACCACATCGAAAACCTTCCCGAAGTTTGTCTCGCGAAGGAAGCCGATGCGCTGCACGACTTCGAGCCCTTGTCCAGCGGCCAAGCCGTCCACGATGGCGAGGCCGAGGCTTTGGGTGGTCAGAAGGAAGTCGAGGAGGGTCTTGTCGTCCGCGAGGATGTCCGCCCCTGCGAAGCGCGGCAATTCTGGCAAGTCCGCTGCCCGCCAAATCTTGCGAGGCAGAGCGGCGGCATCGGGACGAGGAACGCCCGGCTGGTGCTCCGAGAGCCAGCCCTGGTCGAAACGGCTCACATGTCCATCCGGCCAAGTGATGACCAGTTTGTCGTCCTGGACCTCGAGGCTGGCCGGCTTCAGGTCGTCAGGAACCGACAAGAGATCGAAGTTCCTCTCCTTCGTCTGCGGGTCGAATGCCGTAGGGCAATTGTCGCGAAGCCAGAGGAAAGGGAGAACGATGGGCGAAGCACCATCATGGCGCAATTCAAGGGCTTGATCGCCAAACTGTGCAATCTGCATAGAAGTTATCCTGTGATGTGGGTAAGGGGCGCACGCACGGCCTCACCGTGGCGGCGGCCACCACATCTGAGGTTTGCCGTAGCGAAACCCCTGCAAGCGCAACAGGACGATGGACGTTTCAAGCACGCAAGAAATTCCGTCGATAGACGTGCCAAATTGCTGCCGAGCCTGCGAGGTGTCAAGACACACCGGAGGCCGATGGAACTGAACTATCGGCGGGGTCGTACCGACTAATGACGACTCAGCTTCAGGCATACTTGGCTGGTGTTCACCGGAGGACGAAGACGGAGCGGGTAATTTACCCTTTGTCACACTTCATGCGGAGCATTATCACGCCCATCTTGCCAACGCCCCAAGCACGAAGGCGAACAATATCACGTGGTGTACCCTATCGATTACTTCGGGACATATCGTTCGAGCCTATCTTCCTGTGGTATGAGGATTTCTGTCGCTATCGTGAACCTAAATATAAGATTAAGATCCCTGAAGACTAGGCTCAGGACTTCGGTAACGGGGCCGTCCCAGTCAAGCGATTTTGGGCGAGCGTTATCGTCCGCTTGTAGGCGGGTGTGTTGACGTCTTGATGCTGAGCGGCGCAGTGTGTGCTTAGAGCCGCGGCCTTCCTGTGAGATCACCCGGGTGCATGCTTCGGTCCGTGGTCAGCCCGCGAGCTGCCAACATGATGCTGGTTCGATGCAGTTTCCGATGTGCCCATCTCGTTGGCGTGCTCGACGAAGATCGGCAACAGTCCTGACCTCGGCATCATCGGAATCGCGTCCCTGGGGGACCTCGAAGGCCTGCGGTCAAGCAGGCAACTGTGCGAGGTTCAGCTCGTTAAACCTCTTGCGGGATGACCGGTGCCACTATCTGGAAGGTGGTACCGTCGACCCAAATCCGGTGAAGGATCACTCCGATGCGGCGAGCAAGCGCCACCATGGCGCGCTTCCGACCGCGACGGCGCGCTATCTGTGCTGCCCAAGTTCTGAGCCATGTCGAGCACCCCCGATTCATCACGACGGTCGCGGCCTGACAGAGAGCGCGGCGCAGACTGACGTCTCCGGCCTTTGTGATGCCGCCCGATACATCACGTTCGCCAGACTGATTGCGTGAAGGTGTCAGGCCGACCCAAGGGCCAACCTTTTTCGATGACGTGAAACGGGCGGGATCATCTATTGCAGAGCGGAAGGTCAAAGCCACGACTGCGCCGATCCCGGGCATGGACATTAACCGATGGCATGCCGAGTCATCCTGGGCGAGTTGGCGGACGCATCGTTCCAGTTCCGCTAGTTCGCGCCGCAGAGAGGCCCGCGCTCGCAGCATCGGCTCCGTTGCGGCTTCGAGCATTCGATTGCCGACTGTCAGTTCGCGGATGCGATGCTCGAACTGGCCGCGCGAGATGGCACCTACCTTCAGCCCGAAGTTCCGCAGAAGCCCACGCAGGGACATCTCCAGTGCGATCATACCCTGCTGGACTGCTTTGCGAGCTCCGAGCACGGTACGGACCTCCTGCGCCGAAACGGATTTACAGTGAACCGGCCGGAACCAGCCCAGATGCAGCAGGCGGGCAATTCCTTCCGCGTCGCGCCGGTCAGTTTTGATCGGCATGGCCTTCAAGGCGCCCTTGACCTGCCGAGTTTCCATCAAAACGACGTCCAGGCCCGCCTCGGCCAATCCACGATGCAACCATTGCGACAAGGGGCCGGCCTCGAGGCCGATGGCGGCGATGCTGCCATGCTGTTCTGCGATCCAACTCGCGAGCGCCTCGGGCTCACTGGCGACCTGTGCCTCCTTCACGATCTTCCCATGTTCGCTGATCACGCAGATCGCGGTCTTCGCCAACGACACATCCAAACCGACAAACAGTCTCATCCCGCAGTCCTCCTTCTGGATCCGATACGGGAACAGCGACAGCCTGCCCTGATCTTGCAAGCGGCAACGAGCGGTGCGCGACGCAGGCCCCGTTACGGCATCTCGTTGATCAGAGCCAGAAGATGACGGCGGCGGCGATGCAAATGGCCGAGAAGAAGGTGTGAGCGCATCGGTCGTAGCGGGTTGCGATGCGCCGCCAGTCCTTGAGTTTAGCGAAGAGGTTCTCGACCTTGTGTCGCTGGCGATAGAGCGCCTTGTCGTGAGGGTAAGGGATTTTCCGGCTTCGGCTCGACGGGATGCACGGTTCGATGCCTTTGGCGACCAGCGCCTGGCGGAATGCGGCGCTGTCGTAGCCGCGATCGGCGATGAGGTCTTTGGCGGGCGGGAGGGCGCCGAGCACGAGGCGTGCGCCCTTGTGATCGCTCATCTGGCCTTCCGAGAGCAGCATGACGATCGGACGGCCCTCGCCGTCGCAGACGGTGTGGAGCTTGGAGTTCAACCCGCCTTTGGTGCGCCCGATACGGCGGGGAACAGCCCCTTTTTGAGCAGGCTTGCCGCCGTGCGATGGGCTTTCAGGTGCGTCGCGTCGATCATGATCCGCTCGGGCTTCGCCCTTCGCCGGCGAGCCCTGCGAAGATCCGGTCGAAGACGCCGAGCCGGCTCCAGCGGATGAAACGGTTGTAGAGCGTCTTGTGAGGGCCATAGCCCTTCGGCGCGTCCTTCCACTGCAGGCCGTTGCGGATCACATAAACGATCCCGCTCACCACGCGCCGGTCGTCGACGCGCGGCACGCCATGCGAGAGTGGGAAATACACCTCGATCCGCGCCATCTGACGTTCGCTCAGCAAAAACAAATCATTCATCACGGCATCCTCCCAGACACCGTGAATCACAACTCAAAGCAAATTAATAGGTCCTGAGCCTAGAGCCGTTCGGTCATCCTAGACATGAAGGTGTGAGATGCTACTGTTTTGATATGAAGGTCCAGATGGCGAGGTATCGCGCAGCAACGTTCGACCCCGTCTGCTTCGGCTTTTTGGTCTCCACCACCTGTCGAAAAAGAGAGGCCCACGATGCCTACCTTTTGCCGCTTCGAGCGGGGCCGTGACTTTCATCCCGTCGATGTAAACATAAACCGGATCCGCTATCTGGAGAGCCAGGATCATACGACATCCATTCACTTCGGAGATGGCGAATGCCTCGTGGTTTGCGGCAACGCACTCAGCGTCTGCATGCGCATCCAGGATGCAAGCGAGAGGAAACCTCTGAGGCTGCGGAAGCAGCCAGTCTGATGCCGTTCGAGTTCGATGGATAGGAGCTTTGCAGCCCACCCGCGATGGCAGGCTTTACTGCGGCAATGCAGGCATCTCCGAGCCGGGGCGACAACTGGTGAGACCGAGGCCAAGAACTATCCCGCCGCTCATCGGTTGAGTCCTTCGACTTTAGACAGCCAACTCGCCCGCTGCCTGATAGGCAAGCGGGCTATTCTTTTCCAAGAGGAGAAGGCGTAGAGGGCGCTCGCGAACGCGAGAAGCGACATGAGCTCGATGTCCCCGCCATATGGATCATCACCGCGCCCAACGCAAAGAGCACCTCAGCGATCGAGTGGGGGGCGCGGATCGGTGAAGCGCGCTTTCGCCGGCAAGGCTGGCGTCAGATGATGCCATGCTCTTTTAGAAGCGCTTGCTCGTCGCCTGATACCCAACCGAATATCTTCGCCTCGGAATCCAGTATCTGAACGAAATAGTGGACATCAAAATCGATCACTTTGGGCCCGCGATCCTTCCGGGCATAGGTGGCGGTCCAGGCGACATGAACTAGGCAATGACATTCGTCTATGGAGGAAAGGCGGACATTGCGTATGCGCATCTCCTTCGTCCCGATTGCCCGATAATGTGCATAACCCTGCACGATCATTTGTTTGAACTGATCATCATTCTTTCCAGTCATGACGCCGGTGGGTCCTGCGCCAATGAATTCGGACGCGTATAATAAGGCAGCCTCCTCCATGTCCGGATGGCCACCAAGAGACTGATTGCAGAAGTTCTCGTATCGCTCGAATAGCTTCCTTACAGTCGCCTCCATCACAACGTTCTCCTGGAAACTCGGTGCTGGACGGCCAGAACCGCGGTGCTCGCGATCCGTTCCAGGCACAATGCCGCAACCCAACGCCATCCCCATTCCAGCGGGCAGTTCGAGCCTTCTGCCGGGAACCGAATGCCGTCGAGCGAGTTCGTTAGCTCGCATAGCCGATTGGAGGGCATCGCATCGATCCTGTGCACGGATCGATGTGCAGCTTTCCATACCGGCGACAGAGCGACAACAAGAACATCCTGCAGCAAGGCGGAACAATGAGCGGGACAAAGGGGGACCTCGATCCAAGAGCTGAACGCAGCCCGGCTGTCGAGCCAAGCAAGCCTCGCATACTCAAAGTTCTCGGCCCGGGTCTAATCACGGGTGCGTCCGACGACGATCCCAGTGGAATTGCGACTTATTCGCAGGTGGGTGCGCAATTCGCGTATGGCGTGAGCTGGACCTTGCTGTTTTCCTATCCCCTTATGAGTGCCATCCAGATGATCAGCGCCCGTCTCGGCAGGACCACGGGACGAGGCATAGCCGGTAATCTGCGCAAATATTATCCCAATTGGCTGGTCTATATGGGCGTTTGCCTGCTGGTGATCGCCAACGTCATCAATATCGGGGCCGATATCGGCGCGATGGGTGACGCCGTCAAACTGATCATCGGGGGCTCGGCCCTCATCTATGTCGTGCTCTTCGGAGCCGCATGCGCAATCGCGCAAGTGTTCCTGCAATACAAGAAATATGTCCGTATTCTCAAATGGCTCAGCCTGGCCCTGCTAAGCTATGTCGCCACACTTTTCATCGTCAAGGTCGACTGGACGGCTCTGGCCAAGGGGTTTTTTACACCGCATATCGAGTTTTCCTCCGACTATCTCATGGCGATTGTCGCGATCTTCGGCACCACCATCAGCCCGTATCTCTTCTTCTGGCAGGCCTCGCAGGAAGTGGAAGACCTGAAGGAAAAGCCCAAGCGCGAGCCTTTGAAGGATAATCCGGAACAAGCCAAGGACGCCGATGAACGGATTGAATGGGATACGCTGGTGGGCATGGGCGTTTCCAACGTCATCGCGCTGTCGATCATGGTGACGGCGGCCGCCACGCTCAATGTGCATCACGTCACCGACATTGGAAGTTCAGCACAGGCGGCCGAGGCACTGGAGCCCGTGGCAGGCAAATTTGCGGAACTCTTGTTCGTGATCGGCATCGTGGGAACGGGGCTGCTGGCCGTGCCGGTGCTTGCCGGATCGGCCGCCTACGGGCTCGGCGAAGCGCTACGCTGGCCCACCGGCCTGGCCCGCAAGCCCAAGGACGCCAAGGCCTTCTATGCCACGATAGCGATCGCGACCATGCTTGGCGTGGTCTTGAATTTCGCCCCGATCAACCCGATCCAGGCCCTTTTTTGGAGCGCGGTGGTGAACGGCGTCGTCGCTGTTCCGATCATGGTCGTCATGATGCTGATGTCGACGGACGAGAAAATCATGGGCAGCCAGGTGATTGGCGGCTGGCTGCGGAGCCTCGGCTGGCTCTCCACGGGCGTCATGGCGCTATGCGCCGTTGGAATGGGCGCGTCTGTCTTTTTTTGAGCCAGAGCAAAGCGCGCCCAAGAGCGAACGCTTTTTTGCTCCAACTTTTCGTTCCGCCGCGTCTTTGCAATTCTTGGTGAAATTCATCAAATCAGAAAATGCTCCAGCCATATCATCGAAAGGGCGCCGCCTCGGCCAGACAGGTGTCATGCCTGCCCTGCCGAGCACGTGAAGAGCACGCCGGCTCCTTGAAAGCAGCGGCATCGTCATGTTCTCGGCCAGCAGCGGATTTGGTCGCCGGAGAAACGATTCATGCCGGGCCTGTCCACCCCTCCGCTTCATAGGCCGACCGCACGGTGCTCGGATCGAGCGACGGGAATTTCGCAAGAATCGCCCTTACCTCGCCCTCCCTTGCATCTGCCACCCGGACAGCCACCAGACTGCGTCCGCGCCTCAAGGATTCGGCATATAGATGAGACTCGGAACTCGGAAAGCCCGCCTCGGTCAAGGAGCCTATCGCACTTCCGGCCCCCGCACCGACGACTGCCCCGGTCGTGGCGCCGGCGACCATCGTCGCACCGACAAGCGCCGCGGCAATCCAGCCGGCAGCAACAACCTGCCCGACACCGGGCGCTGTCAGCAGAGCCAGGCCCGCCAGCACTCCTCCCACTCCCCCCAATGCAGCGCCGGCTCCGGTACGGGCAACCACGTCGCGCTCGAAACTATTCGAGGCTTCCACGTCACCGGTGACCAGGGAAATATCCGTATTGGGGATGTTGGCAGCTTCGAGCTGCGATACCGATCGCTCAGCATCCGCATAGGTTTCGAATAAAGCCGAGATAATTTTGGTCATCTCAATGCCCTCCACGGTGCATGTAGAGCCTCAACACCCCGATGGGAGCGATGTTCCCTCCAAAGCCGTTGCCTTGCCTGGCAACCCGAATGGGTGACCGAATACCTTGAAGCCGGCAAACCGCTCAAGAGGAGCGAGGCTATGCCGCTGCTCGACCATTCAGTCCTCCCCGGCGCGGGCGGTGCGGCCCAGTTCCTTCCCAATTCTACGACCGCGCCGCCTTTCCAAAGGAACCAGCCCTTATTGTCGATGTTCGGAAAGCGTGAGACCGATGCCGAAAACGGCTTTGTCATCCAGCGTTGCGGCAGCCCGGCTCTCTGCACGAGCCCCATGCCCAGCAACTCGACCCAACGATGCGCGCGCAGGCGAGGCTACCGAAAGCGCACGAACCCAAGCTCAAGCGACCAATGCAATGTTCTCACGGATGATCTGGAGCGATGTGATCATAGCCTTCATCCTGTTCTGCGGCGCTGTCTGGTGGGTCGGCCGTACCGATCACGCAAAGCAGCGCGGGCAGGAGCAGCCTTCGCCTATCGGCAGAATGGAGTAACCGGCGCACCAGCCGGGCAATCGGCCCGCACGCCGTCATTGCATCGCAGCGAGCGTGGCGAAACGGCGGGAACGTCGGTCGGATCATTTGTCCTGCTGCCAAGTTAGGGCATTCGGAAGCGCGCAACAGGCCAATAAAAGCAGGAGGTCGTTGCTGCTCAGATCGGGAGACGCGCAATGCCAAACAGGAAAACCATCGAGAAAGCCCGCGAGGACGAGCGCGAGGGCAAATCGCCGAGCACCCAGGCCGGCGAATTCGTGCATGAAGAGATCGAGAAGGTACGGCGCGGCCAGCACGGCGCACGTTCGGCCAAACAGGCCATCGCCATCGGCTGGTCCGAGGCTCGGCGCGCTGGTGTAGATTTGCCTCCTCCCAAAAAGGGCAAG
This sequence comes from Labrys sp. HAY1-8F, assembly GCF_056754975.1. Taxonomy (NCBI): domain Bacteria; kingdom Pseudomonadati; phylum Pseudomonadota; class Alphaproteobacteria; order Hyphomicrobiales; family Xanthobacteraceae; genus Labrys; species Labrys sp. HAY1-8F. The sequence continues at coordinate 1,386,274 of NZ_JBPGWZ010000001.1, forward strand.
GTCAAGGAAAGCACGCGCAAGAGCGCCGAATATGCCTATGAGGTCGGTCAAGGCGAGCGCGTGCCCAAACGCCGCCCGCGTGTCTCCAGAGCCGTTTCCGAGGTCCTGAACCACGAACCGAACACCGCTTCCCATGAGGCGCTTTCCCGGCAGACCCGGCGAGCGGCATCGCATCGCACGGCCGAGGAACGCTCGGACGCTGCCGAAAAAGCCGCCGAGACCAAAGGCGCTTCGAACCGCTCCGCAGCCGCCCGCAAGGCGGCCCGGAAGAAGGGCGCTCATGGGCGAAAGGAAGCCGCCCGGAAAGCCGCCGAAACACGAGCCCACCACAGCTAAAGGCTGTTGTCTCGACAGATCCGAACGACCGGTCCGTTCTCCCGGCCACGATCATCGGTCATCGCGGTGCACACATCAAAACCGGCGCTGCCGATGCAGGAGCGCATTCATGGCCCATCTCGTCGAACCTCGGCACCATGTTTCGCTCGAGGATTACGAAAGCATTGCATCGCTCAGCACGACGGTACGCGAGATGCGGCAAGAGGCTGAGGGCCTGCTTCCCGCGCTGAAGGGACACCGTGTGTGGATGGTGAACCGCACCAGCCATGGCGGAGGCGTGGCAGAGGTGCTGCCCCCATTGCTCGCGCTGCTGCGCGAGCTTGGCGTCGAGGCTAATTGGCTCGTGATGGATTCGGAAAATCCGGCCTTCTTTCGGCTGACCAAGCGACTGCATAATCTGATCCACGGCGAAGGAGATGCGGATTTCGGGGACGAGGAGCGCCGGCTCTATGACCGACGTCAGCCACGAGACCGGTGAAGCGATCGTCCACCACGTCGCATCCGGAGACGTGCTTGTCGTCCACGATCCGCAACCTCTCGGGGCAGGCGCGTTTGCGCGGCGGAAACTAGACGTCGCCACGATCTGGCGTTGTCATATCGGCCTTGACCGGAAGACACCGAAGACCCGCGCCGCCTTGGCCTTTCTTTCGCACGCATCGATGAAGGCCTCGCGAGCATCGTCGGGAGGACAAATGCCGTTGACGACATCGAGACAGGCGCGCCGCGCTTCGATAAATTTTTCACCGGTCTCGATTTGGCTGCTTCCTCCGTGGTGGCAATGGTGCGAGATTGCCCCGCCTCGTCTTTCAGCCTGACCGGGTCGTTCCAGATACGAGTGTGCATCTCCTACCTCCGCTTCCTGATCGAACGCAGGCCTCGTGGCAAAAAAGGAAACCCGAGACCATGGCGGGAACGATGGCCTGCGCTTCAAACATCTTGGCTGATACCAGGATGCGTAAAGGCTGATCCGTCATTGCGAGCGCAGCGAAGCAATCCAGGAGCCGTAAACTCCATGCCTTCAAGCCCCTGGATTGTTTCGCTGCGCTCGCAATGACGGAATGGGTGCGTCAATCTTCATTGCAGTCTGGTATAAGCCATCCGCGACCTACACCTCTCCCGGAGGTGTTGGAGAAGGCTCCGGCGGTGGCTGTGGCACCTCCACCGGTGCAGGCAGAGCTGGGAGTGTCGGCGGAATCGGCATTTCGTTTGGCGAAGGTTGATTTGGCTCGGGAGTTAGCGGCGGGTCTTCCTTCGGCGCGGAATCGGCGGGGCTGGGTTCGTTCGGATCAGGCATGCAGGGTTCCTTTCTGCCTTCCCAAACTCGCGACCGCTTCATGGTTCCCGAGCATAACGGAGGCGCCCTTCCCCGAATCAAAACGCGTTCAGGTTCAGTCACCCTTTCGGACATAGACCGTCTCGATGCCCAGTGTCCTGGCCAGATCGGCCGCGGCTTCGAGTGCCTCATTGCGCGTATGGAAAGGGCCAATGGGATCGGAAGGGACATTGTCGTCCGAAAAAGTGGCGCTATTGACGACCCTGACGGGGCCGGATGCTTCGATCAGGATCCAGTCGCTTTGCGTCGGCAGGTTTTCGTCCGTACGAAGATATCGAACTTCGGTCATCAGCTCTGCTCCGGCATACGGGGAGGACAGATGCTTCGCATCCGTCGCTACCCGCGCTGCAAACTGATTTTTCGGTTCAATGTTCCCGGGAGAGGTCAACAGCCGCCTCATCGCTGTAGCAAGGCCACTGCCGTCGGGATTCACGAAGACATTCGGTGTCGCGACCTGTTTACCATTGCCGCCATGAAACCGAACTCGAATGCCGGCTCGAGACCGGCTTCGCCGAGGGCGTCGATGAACGCATATCGAGCGGCTTTGGCTTTGCTGGCGTCCATCAGGGCTTCGAGACAAGCGTAGCGGGCAGCGATGTAGAGATCGTCACCGACTTCGGGCCAGCGATTGTCGAGAAAATCCAGGGCCTCCTGGACCGATCGGACGACCACAACCTTGCCCCTGCCAAGCCTGAACGAAACCGGGTGGTGGAACGATATTTCTGACATTGAACACCTCAAATAGACCAATAACGTGCATGGGCTGTTCGAGCCGAGACAAAGATTTGGATCCCGTATCAGGATTTCAAGACCGCTCACGGCAAGGAGAACAAGACAGCCATTCCTTGCGCGGCCTCACCCGCCGCCATAGCCGCCGACGATCGGCAAGATTTCGCCGGTGATGAAGCTCGAACAGTGAGGCGAGGCCAGGAATACATAGGCGGGTGCGATTTCCTCCGGTTGCGCGGGCCGCCGCATCGGCGTGTCCTTGCCAAATTTGACAATGTCCTCCGCAGCCTTGTCCGAAGGATTTAGAGGCGACCACACCGGCCCGGGCGCCACCGCATTCACGCGGATCCCCTTTGAAATCAGATTGGCGGCGAGCGCCCTGGTAAAAGCATGGATGCCTCCCTTGGTCATCGAGTAATCGAGGAGGTCCTTGGAGCCGAACATGCCGGTAATCGAGCCGGTGTTGATGATGGCGCCTCGTTCCTTCATATGCGGCACGGCGGCCTGTGCCATGAAGAAGTAGCCGTAGAGATTGGTCTTCAAGGTCAGGTCGAAGTGGTCCTCGGTCAGATCCTCGATGCTCTTGGCATGGACCTGAAAGGCGGCATTGTTGACGAGAACATCGAGCCGGCCATAGTGCTTCATGGTGGCAGCGACAGCGCTCTTGCAGAAGGCACGCGAGCGGACATCACCCTCGATCAGCAGGCATTGTCGGCCTTCCCGACGCACCGCGTCGCGCGTGACATTCGCATCCGATGGCTCACCGAGATGGACGATGACGACATCCGCCCCTTCCCGTGCGAAAAGCACAGCCACCGATCGGCCAATCCCCGAATCACCTCCCGTAATCAGGGCGACGCTGCCTTCCAGCTTGCCCGAGCCGCGATAGAAAGGTGCGTCGAAGAGAGGTGCCGGGTCGAGGTCCGCTTCTTGCCCCGGTTTGGCCTGATGCTGTTGTCCGAAGGGCGGAACCGGATAGGCACGGGCGCCCGTCTGCGGTGCAAAAACGCCACCGTCCTCATCGTGACGCAGATCGGCCTTGGCGATCTGTCTTTGGATCTGTCGCTGGCGCTCGATGGTCCCATTGCTGGTCATGCTCTCGCTCCTGTTGACTATTGTAGCGGCCCCCCATGGCGGCGGCCTATGCCGGCGTATCCGATGCGACGCAGCCTACCCTTCGCCTAACTGAGCCTGCTTGACGTTGTTCCGGCATGCCTGGCGGAACAACATTGCTGGTCGGGTGTTGGGCGAGGCGTTCTGCAAATCGGAGTGGATGCCATGACGACTTCCCATATGACGACCGATCATGCCCTCATCCGGCGTTGGGTCGAGGAGCGCCGCGGCGTGCCGTCGAAAGTCAAAAGCACGACCGATGGCGGCATCCTCAGGATCGACTTCGGCGAGCCTGAGGAGGACTTGGAGCCACTGCCCTGGCCCGCATTCTTTGGCGTTTTTGAGGATCGGGACCTAGCGTTCCTCTACCAGGAACGCACCGATGACGGCGGAATGAGCCGCTTCAACAAATTCGTGCGAAGATCCTGAAGCGGTCTGTGGCTGCTGGAAAAATCCACCCAGCACAGCAGTGTATCGTTCCGGTCCGATAGCTGCGCAGTTTGTCGGCCGTGGGTGGCGGAGCGTGAATGTCGAACTGGGTCCAGCCTTCGGCTCGATAGGATGTTGCGAGTTGGCCAATGTCAAGAGCCCCACATTTGCCTAGCACAGCCTCTGTCTCAGCACTTTTTTCATCGGGCACTGTGGCGTACACCAATGTTCGGGCGCGCCGTACCCTCTCGGCATAGATATTGGCGTCGGCCGGAGCCACGCCGGCATCCGTCATCGCACCGACCAGACTGCCTGTGGCACCGCCGACGACCGCTCCACCGGTCGCGCCAAGCACCGTGGACGTAAGCCAGCCGGCCGCAACGGCAGGGCCTATACCGGGAATGGTCAGCATGCCCAGGCCCGCCAGCAGACCGCCGACCCCACCCACGGCCGTGCCCATGCCGGCACCGGCCACTGCGTCATCGGCGACGGTGTCGTCGTAGAATTATCCGCATTGGAGGCAACCACGCTGATATCGGCGCCAGGGACGTTGATGTCTTCAAGGGCATGTACGGCGCGTGCGGCATCGTCATAGCGATCGTACAAAGCTGAAACCGTACGAGTCATCTGCTCCTCCCGCTGCTGCCATCGTCCGGTTGGATAAGGAGCACTCCAAACCGGCTTTTCCCCGGTTTGTTCCGGCCAATCACGCAGCCACAACAGCGATGGCCGCATGCCTGCGCGAAAAGGATCACAGCTATGGCCCGCTCGGCGCTGGGGATGCCGGCAACGGAACTCCTGGGAGCGAAAATCGGCCGATCACGCCATCAGGCGGGGCGGACGAGAATCTGCCCTTAGATTGCGTTACATTTCGCGCGATCCTGCCCCGTTGGAAAAGGCGGCCTTCGCGTACGGACGTAGATCGTTTTGCTCTGCCGCGTAGATTGAAATTCCGATAGGCGGCAGATTTATCTCCTATCGGCGGGATCTTCCCAGCAAGGTACAATCCCAATCGCTATCGAGTACATTGTAGATACCCGCCGACGAGGAAGCCGTCGGCGGGCAAAATTGAGCGGATCGGGCGTAAGCTTCACGAACTGAATCGGCGCTGTTCCCGTGACTGAGCGTTTCTCATCCAATTTGGAAGCGAGGACCCGTCACGAAGCGTTTTGCATCTGGTCACACTGCGGGCAGATCATCGCGAAGCCTGCCTCCGACCGTTGCCATATAGGAAGCCGACAGGCCTCCAACCAACAGTGCGACGAAAGCCCAGAGGGCAGCATTGATCCCCGCCTTGCGCGCAACTTCCGCAGCTGCTTTTGCCTTTTCGGCTGCTTGTGCAGCAGCTTGTTTGGCCATGGCGACGACTTCGTCAATTCGCTTTGCAGCATCCGACGGGCTAAGGCCGGTTTGGTGAGCGATCAACTGGGCCGCGTAGGCTTTATCGTCGTCACTCAACTGCCCGGCGGCGAGTGAACGAGCTGCAATGCGTCCAATCTCCGCCTTGGCTGTTGTGTCACTGGGTTGTTTCTGCTGCTGCGGTGCGCGGAACAACATGTCCGTGAAATAGGCGTTCCATCCACCATTCTCGGAATTTTCGACGGAGGAGGTTACAGCGCTGGTGGCTGCCGTCGTCGCAGCACTTGCTCCGGCCTGTGCTGCGCCTTGCGCCGCCCAGGAAAGAACCGTTCCCAACAGACAAGCCGAGAACAACGTTCCGACCGCCCACACCAACAAGCCATGGGCAGTGTCACGAAAGAAGACTTCGTCAGAGTGGACGCCGACCCATTGGGTCCGCAGTCGGCCGGCCAGATAGCCCCCGACCGCATATGAAAACAGCGGGACTGCAATCGACCAGGCGATGGCAAGCAGGCCGACAGTCTTTACCGAAGCGCCGCCGTTCTGCCATGGGGAAACAAAGGCAAGACCGATGCCGGTCCCAACGACGATGAGTATCAACGACAGCACCGCGGCACTGGCAGCTCCCGCAAGTATCGCAGCCCAGGAAACTGCCGATCGGGGTGACTCCATCCTTTCGACGATGCCTGAGACGGTCTCAGCCATTTCCAATCTCCTCCAATGATAAAGAAGAGCTATCAGGATAATGATCGGGATAGGGCCCCCCGAGAAGCCAAAGAAGAATTCCACGGCCCCTGGCGTTGTCTCCAGCTGGGTTGGTGCTCAGTTGCGCCGATGCCAATTAAACTAAAGAAAAAACGAGTTGTTCCGCGCAAGGCCTTGTCATTACACAAGCGTCCTCTCGCGAGATCTAAGGCAACGGTAATTGCAGGGTGTATCGTTCCCGGCGTCGCCAACCGGTCACTTGATGTGCCGCGTTCACTACGCCCGGTGGCCGGCTTGATTGGCGCCATATACGAAGGAGTAAGACGCATTCGATGACGGAGCGGCGCAGCCCTCCGCAAATAATTGCTACCGGCCGGCCTTAAGATAGTTCCTTGCTCTCAGACGCGAGACGTCAGGAAGGTATGAGCTCAGCCCCGATGCGCCACGAGGAACCAATGCGTCCCTCCGCCGTTCGGAGCGCGCAGCAGCACTCATTTTCGAGAGATTGCCGGCATGCCCGCAAATACATTGAAGTCAAATGTCGTGATTGGTCGGCGTTCCCTACAAGGATGGCTCCTTCCAATTCCGGTCGTGTGTTTCATCGGCACCCTCCTGACGGATGTCATTTACTGGCGTACTGCAGAAATGATGTGGGCCGATTTTTCATCCTGGCTCGTGACCGTCGGTGTGATCGCGTGCCTGCTTGCGGTGATCGCGGGGCTTTTCGATCTTGCGTTGAATAGGCGGCGGGATATGGAGCGACCTTTCTGGCTAAGCACAGCTGGTTACACGCTCGTCCTGGTAGTGGCCGTCTTCAATGCCCTCGTTCACAGCAGGGATGCCTGGACGTCCGTCGTTCCATCGGGACTGATCCTGTCGGCGGGCACGGTCTTGCTCCTGTTCGCCATCAAAGGAACGGATCTTCTCTCACGGGGCGCCCGCCATGATTAAGTGCCGGCAGATCTGCGTAAGGCCTGCTCTTCTCGTTTTGGTCATTGGGGTATCCAGCTGTAGCGACGGCGGCGGAAACCCAGCCGATCAAATTGGACCCAATCCCAAGCTACCGGAGCAATCCGAATATCTCTTCCCGCCGATGCATCTGGCCTCGGTGTCGGGCTGGAAACAGGGCGAAAAACCCTCAGTGCCCAAGGGATTGCAAATTCAGGCCTTCGCCACCGGCTTGGAGCATCCGCGGTCAATTTACGTGTTGCCCAACGGCGATGTGCTGGTCGTACAATCGAAAGCACCTCCGGCCGCAGCTCCCAAACGGCCAAAAGACATCGTCATGGCCTGGGTGGAAGCGCTAGCCACCTCGGCTGCAAGTGAAGGCAACGACAAGCCTTCTAACAAGATCACCCTGCTTCGTGACACGAATGGCGACGGGATGCCCGATCTTCGCACGACATTTCTTGAAAACCTGCATTCGCCTTTCGGCGTGGCGCTTGTCGACCACGATCTCTATATCGCCAACACCGATGCCATCGTTCGATATCCCTATCATGAGGGCGATACCAGGATTACCGCTCCGGGTCAGGTGCTGACGCTGCTGCCCGGCGGCCCCATCGACCATCATTGGACGAAGAGCCTAGTTGCGAGCAAAGATGGCTCACTGCTCTATGTCGGTGTCGGCTCCAACAGCAACATTACCGAAAACGGCCTCGAGGCCGAAAAGAACCGCGCCGCGATCTGGGAGGTCGACCGGGCAACCGGGCGTTCCCGTATCTTTGCCAGCGGCCTGCGCAATCCAAACGGATTGACCTTCGAGCCCCAAACCAACGCCCTCTGGGCTGTCGTGAATGAACGCGACGAACTCGGACCAGACCTGGTTCCAGACTACCTAACCTCCGTGAGAGATGGTGGTTTTTACGGCTGGCCCTATAGCTATTACGGCCGGCATATTGACCCGCGGGTCAAACCGCAACAGCCGGATCTGGTGGAAAAAGCCATTGTCCCGGACTATGCCTTGAGCTCGCATGTCGCCCCATTGGGCCTCACCTTCTACACCGGAACAAATCTCCCGCCCCAATATAGGGGTGGAGCATTCATTGGCGAGCATGGAAGCTGGAATCGGCCGAAACTCAACGGCTACAAGGTTATCTTCGTGCCGTTCAAGAATGGTCGCCCGGATGGCATGACGCAGAACGTCGTCACTGGCTTTCTTGGTCCGAACGAGGATGCCCGCGGCCGTCCGGTGGGATTGGCAATTGATAGAAGCGGCGCTCTTCTGATCGCCGATGATGTCGGCAACACTGTATGGCGGGTCAGCGCATCATCTCAACAGGCGGAGGCGAACTGAAATCCGTTGGGATGCCGCTCTGAACTTTATGGCTTGAATGCGATTCAGCCCCCTCCTGGAATGCCGTGATGGGCGACATCGTCGCTGGTCCGATCATGGTCGTCCTGGCGCTGATGTCGGCAGACGAACAAATCTGAGCTCAGCAGTTCGTTCGTGACGGGTTGCGAAGTTCCGCTGCACGTTCCGGCCTGACCGCGAAACCAAGGCCTCACGCCAGTGTTAGGTACTGGCTTCATCAGGAGTTGGCTAAGCGATGCAGAAACCACGCGACGAACGCATTCAGAAGCGCGCCTATCAGATTTGGGAGGCAGCAGGCCGCCCGATCGGAAAAGCCATCGAGCATTGGGCCCAGGCGCAGGGGCTTCGCCGGGCCTGAGGGCTTTGGCGGGCAGGAAATAAGAGCTTTGCTGGCCCTGTTCCTGGCTCCAGTGACCACCGAACTCAAATCCTTCCAGCCGCGCGAGCTGGTGAGCCAGCACCACCCGGCTCATGCGCTCGTGGTGCATGGTGAAGTCGCATTTGTCCGGCGCGTAGATGAGAACCCGTCGGCATCGGCCCGGTACACAAGTCGTCATGCCCCAGCCTCCTCAATAGCCGGCGGGTTCCTGCCCACCGGCTCGGCTTCTCCTAACCTCCTAGGCGCGATTGTGTTTCCACCGTTGTTATCAAGCGCCTGCTTGCCGGCATGCACCAGCACCGGGTGAAAGGACCCGCTTGCCGCTGTTTCCGCAGGAACCGAATGATGCGTTCGGCTTGAGCAAGCCGGCGGCGATACCGGGCTTACGCTCAGGACATTCGCCACCAAGCGAAGGACAGGATGCAGAGGGCGGCAAGGACGAAGACAACGATGAGGGGGCGCATCGCGAACAGCGTCGTCGTGCAGTGGCGGACATAGTCGTGGGTCATGGTGCCGGCGCGTCCCGGCTTCATCGGCAAGCCTGGCTGGGTGCGGTCGAGCGCCTGGATCTGGCTCTTCTCGTCGACCGACAGCACCACCGCATGGGCGGGGGGATCGACATAGAGCCCGACCACGTCATGCAGCTTGGCGACGAAGGCGGGATCGTTCGAGAGCTTGAAGGCGCGCCAGCGATGCGGCACCAGCCCGTGCGCCTTCCAGATCTCCTGCACCGTCGAGACGGCGAGACCGCTGGCCTTCGCCATGGCCCGTGCCGTCCAGTGGGTCGCCTCGTGCGGCGGGTTGCTCTGGGTCAGGCGCACCACTTCGGCGACCCGACCAGACCCAATAGGGGCGCGGCCGGGCGGCCGCGTCTTGTCACGTAGGAGGCCATCCACGCCCTCGGCCATGAAGCGCTCCTGCCAGCGCCATACGGCCGTCTTGGAGACGCCTGCCGCCCGCATGATGGCGTTCGTGCCGGCGCCGTCCGCGGTGAGAAGCACGATCCGCGCCCGCCAGACATGCTTCTGCGCCCTGGCGGTCCGAGACGATCGCCTCTAGCCGGCGGCGATCCTCGGGGCTCACGCTGATGGAAATTCCTGTGCGCATTCCACACATTAGATAAGATTCATAGTTCTCGCGCGCATTGCGGGAGGTCTTGTGCTTTGCGCCGCCGGAGAGCGCCATTCGCTGGGATCGATTTCCGGATATCCCATTTATAAAATTATAGTTCGTGTTCATCGAAGTCCTGGGTCACTAGATGACGCCGTCCTGAGTTGATCAACCGAGCTGGTCGGCAACGATTTTGCGCAATTCCTCGCGACTAAGGCCGCAGGGCTCCGGTTGCCGGGCTTTCTTTGTTTTTGGGAGAACCGGAGCAGTTGTATTCTTGATACAGCGGGGTTGCTCCCCCGCCATTGAATGTCGATTGATGATGTTCTTCATGATTTCCCGTCGGGCTGCTTCAAGGTGAAGGCGATGCCCTGATCTACGCGCCCCTGGCAGAGGGCTCTCTACCGGCCCGTTCCGCTGAAATGAACGGTAGGGAGCGCATAGCGTCCGACGTTGAACGCAGCCCCATTGGGGTAAGTTCCCTGCAGGCCAAAGGCGGATATTTGAAAGGGCGAAAGGTCATATGCGGATCAAATCACGCTAACTCGATCACACCGCTTTCCGAACGGAAGATAGTCATGCCGCCGATGAATTTCAACCCTGAGGAGAATATCGTTTTCGATTCAAACCGGGACGATGCCCCGCCAGTGTTTGCGCAGTTCTGGTCTAGTCACCGCCACTTTTCCAGAATTTCCTCGCTGCTCGAAACCTCGATCTGTTCCGAAAACCGTGTGAGATAGAGCCGCATGAGAGCGTCATGCGTCTCATCCGAGGAGCTGCAGAGAGCATCTATCGCGAGCACGACGCGATAGTCTCGGTCGATCGCCCCGAGGACCGTCGCCAAAACACATACGTCCGTCTCCCCGCCTGAGATGACGATGGTCTCGGTGCCAGTGCCCGTCAAAAGACGGTCGAGATGTCCCTCTGTCCAAGGCGAATAGACCGTCTTGTCCAAAACCCGCCCGGGAGGCACGAACCGCTCCAGCGGGGCGACCAGCCGGACAGCGTCGCGGCCGATTTCATCCAGGGTGACACATGCCCAGCGGCGATAGTAGCGCTCCCAACTTCCCCTCCCCTCTCCGGCCCGGGCAGCCGGTATGAACCTGGTGAAGATCGTTTGAGCCGCGTGGTACGCACAAAGAATCTCTATCACCGGCGCCACCTTCCCGAGCCAGGGCACTGCCCATGGATAACCCGGTCCGAACAGACGTTGCATGTCGACGCAAAGGTGAAGGCAGTTGGGCCCAAGCGGCCCATGAACGAGACCCTGCGCAGCCATCCGGTCGCACTCTTTCAGAGCTTGACGCTTGCTTCGCGTGCCCAAAGGCGTAGCTGACGGCAAGCCTTTACGAAACGGGCGATCGAGCCCGCATCGGTGAGATAAACGAGGCCTTCGTCAGCATCGAGAGCGACACCGGATTTGAGCAACAGGGCCTCGGCGCCATTGCTGAAACCGATGAACTTGCAGTGTGCAAACGCATCCGCCACGAAATCTCGAGCGGCCGCCTCGGCTGTCAATGCTTCTGCCGCTTCGTCCGACAACAGCAGAGCCACGGCATCGAAAAGGACGGAGGGGCCGCCATCGATCATGTGTTTTGCCGGAATGAGGCTACCGTCCCTGGCCTTTACGCCGCCCACCTTGGGAGCAACCACCTCCAGAACCGCGCCCTCCTTTCCGAGGGCGGCCCGCAACGTCTCGAGCATTGCTGCGTCTGAGCCATTGCCCACGAGAACGCCAACCTTGCGGCCGGCAAAGCTTGCGGATCCGTTCCGGACGATGCTGAGCGCCGGCGACGGCGGGAGATCCCGTCGCGGCACGACAGCCGCATCGGCCGGCTTGGGCATTTTGGTAATTCCAAGCTTGCCCGAGACCTTCGCGCCGAGCTTTTCGTCGATATTCAGCAGATGCGAGATGACCCGCTCGCGGATGAGCGGATTTTCGCACTTGCTCAACTCGAAGGTCAGCGCCATTGCGATGTGCTTCTGCTCGGGAGCCGTTTGACTGATGTAGAATTGCCGTGCCTGGCTATAGTGATCGGCAAAGCTCTCGGCTCGCAGGCGGACCTTCGGCGCATCTATGGCCTCGCGGAAGGAACGGAAGCCACGGATGGGATCTTCTCGCGGCCCCTGCCCCCAGGAGTTCGGCTCATAATTGGCGCGGCCGACCGGATTGCGCATGGCCATATGCCCGTCCTGCTGGAAATGTGCGAACGGACATTTCGGGGCGTTAATCGGGATATGGGTAAAATTCGGACTTCCCAGCCTCTTGAGCTGGGTATCGAGATAGGAAAAGTTGCGGCCTTGCAGCAAGGGATCGTTCGAAAAGTCGATCCCCGGCGGCACATTCTGCGTCATGAACGCGACCTGCTCGGTTTCGGCGAAGAAATTGTCCGGCATCCGATCCAGTACCAGTCTTCCCACCGGCATGGGCTTGATGATTTCCTCCGGTATGAGCTTGGTCGGATCCAGCACATCGAAGTCGAAGCTATCCGCGAATGCCTGATCGAAGAGCTGCACGCAGAGTTCCCATTCGGGGTAGTTCCCGGACGAGATCGCGTCCCAGAGATCGCGCCGGTGAAAGTCTGGATCGGCGCCATTGATCTTCACTGCCTCGTTCCAGACGACAGATTGCAGGCCGAGTTTCGGCTTCCAGAGGAATTTGACGAAAGTGGATTTGTCTTCGGCATCGAGAAAGCGGAAGGTGTGAACGCCGAAGCCTTCCATGAAGCGGAATGATCGCGGGATCGCCCGATCGGACATCACCCACATGATCATGTGCATGGATTCTGGCGTCAGCGAGATGAAATCCCAAAAATTGTCATGCGCCGACTGGGCCTGCGGAAAGGCGCGGTCTGGCTCCGGCTTCACCGCGTGAATGATATCCGGAAATTTGATAGCGTCCTGGATAAAGAAGACCGGAATGTTGTTGCCAACGAGATCCCAGTTTCCCTCCTTGGTATAAATCTTCACCGCGAAGCCGCGGACATCACGAGCCAAGTCGAACGAGCCCTTCGAGCCGGCGACCGTCGAGAACCGGACAAAAGCCGGCGTCTTCTCGCCAGCCCGCTGGAACAGGTCGGCACGCGTATACTTCGAGAGGGACTTGTAGGTCTCGAAATAGCCGTGCGCCCCATACCCACGTGCATGGACGACACGCTCCGGAATGCGTTCGTGATCAAAATGGAAGATCTTCTCCCGGAAATGGAAGTCCTCGAGAAGGGTCGGACCGCGCTCGCCGCCCCTGAGGCTGTTCTGGTCATCCGCGACCGGACCTCCCTGGGCCGTTGTCAGACGGTCCGTACCGCCCTCCGCAATTTGGTGCAACTCGCCACCGTTGCCGCGCTGCAGCAATTGCTCGTGGATCTTCGCTGTCCCGTTTTTGGCCTTCTTAGCCATGCTGGTATCTCCGAGAGTTCGCTCTCACCCAGCCGTCCGTCAACGGACGCCTGCCGTGCCATGAGATTTCTGCCGCAATCGTCACCAAGGCTTGGCGGAACTACCCGCGAGCCTTTTTCTTCCACGCCAGCCTGCTCGACGGCTCGTTGCCTCTTCCTCAAGGGCGGCAGGAGAACAAGCTGTCCGCCTCGACATTGGGCAGGGGGAAGCCGGCACCGGTGTTCCGGCTTCCCTGGCCTGCAAGAGTGCTATGGGCGCTGGTCCAGCCTCGGGTCGAGGGGGTTGGCGCCCCAGAGGGTGCCATAATACGCATCCACTGCCCTGGGGCGATCTGGGTTGTCCCAATCCCAGTCACTGTCGGAACTGTATTTCGGACCGCCTTTGAGTTGGTCCTCTGACAAATTCGTCTGATAGCCGCCGAGATCGGTGTTGTAGGTCAACGTATTCCAAGAGAGCGGATAGTGATCGGTTCCCATGCCGAGGAAACCTCCAAACCCCAACACGGCGTAGGAGACTTGCCCTGTCTTCTTGTCGATCATGACACGCTCGATCGAGCCGATTTTTTCTCCGTCGGCGCCGTAAACGGCCGTGCCTTCAACCTTGTCGCTGCCGATGAGGTTGGCATATTCCCTGCTCTCGATAGTCATGAAAAACTCCTCCTTGCGTGCGCCTTCAGAAAGGCGGCGACGAAACATCCTGGTTCAGGCCCTCCATCCCACCGGAGTAATCAAGCGGACACGTCGATCGGTCAGCCTCAGCGGGCGTTGGAGGCCCCCAAACTGCTCTCAATGTCATTGGTTCCTCAGGCTGCGATTTGCATGTCAGGCCAGCAATTTCGGGCTGCCTGATCAAACCAGAGAATTATGCCGATTAGGGTGGAACTGGACGGGACAACGCCGGTTAGGCAGGCACGAAGGGTCCGACGCCTTCGTGGCCAGCGGCGCGGAAAATCGCTGACCTAGCGACCCGGCCGATGCCTTCCGTCCCCTGGGCAATCCGGCCGGGCCGCAGCGTTCCCGAGATATCACATTCCCTCTATGGGGGCGGAGGACGCTTCTCAACGCCTCGGCTCGGCATCTCCGGTTCCCCGGGATACCGGCCGTACCGGGATGGCAAGGCCTGCTTCCCAACCGCAAGGCCTGCAACTTTCAATCAACCCTTGCGCAGCGCCGCAATAACCCCAGAGACGAGGGAGCGTCATAGGCATGTGGCAATTACTCGATCCGATGACGGTTTTACCGCTCGGCTTTGGGATTGTCGTCTGAGACCCCGAGTGGCTTTGCTGGTTGGCCTATGAAGTATTCTGGTGACTGTCGACATTGCAGGCAATGTGGAATGAACGATTCCCGGAGCTCCGAGGTTGGCAGCAAATGGGGGGCAGGAAAAAACCACCACGCCAGCACCATACGCAACGGAACTTCTCGGGCACCCCGAGGTTCGGAAGGCTCCTTGAAAACACATCGCGAGGAGATACCGATGCGCAGATTGCTGATGGCAGCTACCATCATCCCTTTGCTGGCAACGCCGGCGCTTTCGCAAACAGCGACAACGACGACGACGCAGACTTTCGTCACCGCAAAGCCGACGGACGTGCTCAGCAGCAACGTGATAGGGCTGAACATCTACAATGCGGCGGACGAAGAAATCGGCGAGATCAAGAATCTGGTGATTTCCGACGGGCAACTCACTGGCTATGTGGTTTCTGTCGGTGGTTTCCTGGGTATCGGCGAGCACTACGTCGTCGTGTCGCCTGCAAGCGTGAAGGTCAACTATTCCGACAGCGACAAGAAATGGTCCGCCAAGATGGAGGCCTCCAAGGACCAACTCAAGGCCGCCCCGCCATTCAAATATGAAGGGCGATGGAAGAAGTAATGCGCACCATTCGCGCAAAGCACGTTTCGACCACGAGAGCTGACATGGCCGGCAGATGATCGATGAGGCCGGGCTCGCATCCGGTGCTGCCACTCACCCTTCGGAGAAAGGATGGGTGGCAGCAATACAGCCGAAGCTCGATCGAGGGCGGGCTAAAGCCCGGGAGAGGTCTTGATGAAATCAAAAAAACTCTCGAGTGGCACCACGCAAACGACTTTCGTCCTGGTTCTAGAGGACGGTGAAGAGGCTTTTGCGACGATTACCGATTTCGCTAGGCGCGAGAATATTAGTGGTGCATCACTGACGGCGATCGGCGCCTTCAGCCGGGCAACGGTCGGCTGGTTCGACTTCGGCGACCGCACCTACCGCAGGATTGCGGTTGACCAGCAGTGCGAGGTCCTGAGCCTTCTAGGCGATCTTGCCGAAGGGGAAGGCGGCAAGCCGAGTTTGCATATCCATGCCGTTCTCGGCCTGTCGGATGGCACCACGCGTGGCGGACATTTTCTGGACGGTATCGTACATCCCACCCTCGAGGTGACTCTCGTCGAGACTTCAATCAATCTGCGCCGTCGCAGACATGCGGATCTGGGTATTGCGCTGATCGACCTTTCAGCCTGAGCAGATGCCAGTCACAGACGTCCCGAGCCGAGGCCGATCCAATCTGGCGTCTCCTTTCGACTTGCCCGAACGACAAAAACTTCACGCCCCTTGTTGCGCCCGGTCACGAAGCTGGATCGTTTGAGGACCATACCCGGGCAAGATTCTAGGAAACTTCTATTTGTTAAGCCGCTTCGAGTGACAGTCCGAAGGACGATTGCTGACGCTCCATGCCCTGCAGCAACATAGCTAGGCCCGGCTCTTCGACCAGGAGGCATGCATCAGTGAGCAACACCCAGCGGACCTGCCTTTGCCCCATTTCCTTCCAGGTCTGCAACCTGGAGTGTACCCGCAGCAGATATACAAAGACCGTGATCCGATCGAAGCCTTCCAGCTGTCGCTTCCAGTATACAAAGCTTCCCACCGGCAGCCTTTCTATCCTACCGATGAGGCCTGCCTCTTCTTCAGCTTCAAGCTTTGCAGCTATGAAATCTTTTGCCCCTTCATTGGCCAGCCTTTGGGAATGACCCAGCGTCTTGTCTCACGAGTGGTAATTAGACACACCTGAAGCCGGCCATTGCTGACGCGCACCGGCAGCGCACCAACCTGATGCAGATTTCCTCGCGGGTTTTTCTTGTCGGTATTGTTCGGCATCGCTGAGGTACTTGGTCCGTTTCATGAAACGCTGGCATGGACGGCTGCGCGACAGTGGCGCTTGGAAAAGCCTTTGCCGCTTGTGCAACGTGAGGCAGCCGATGGCAGCGAATAGAAAGCCCCACCCGCGGCGTTGAGACGCTCGACGTCTACGGCACCATGCCCAGGGATGATCGAGATGACGGCATGCAGCGGTATCCGACGAGCCCGCTGCACGCCTTCTCGTTATGAGTACAGGATGGGACATCCCTCCTGCTTTCCAAGTCAAGCACGACCCTACTGGATCACCTCGACCACGGCGCGGCTGCCGGGATCGACCAGCACCACGTCGTCATTCTGGTCGACGAAGAAATCATAGCTCCTGACGTCGGGCACCTCGGTAATCACGGCATCCGGCATTGGCACCAGTTCAACGTCGGCTGGCACGCTTACGCCCGACTGGGCGTCGAAACTGCGTTCCACCTTGGCCGCATGACGTTCCCGGGCATAGTCGCGGATGATCCGACGCTGCTCGGCCGTCAGCCTGATCTTGCTGGCGGCGCGGGCGTGAGTGGCCCCTCCGCCTTTACGAATGACTTCGACCACCTTGCGTGAACGCGGCTCCACGATGACGATCTCATCGCGGACGACAACATAGTCATAGTTGCGATATTCCGGGACGATTTCAACAATATCAGGCGGCAGCGGCCTTGGCCGCACTCGAGCGGGCAGGGCTCGACCGACATCGATATTGACATCGATGTCGGCATTGCTGCGTTCGCTCGAGCGGAACAGCATGTCACGCACTCGGCCTGCTTTTTCCTTGGGAACATTGAGGTTCCCGGTTACATCGACATCCGTGCTGCCTGGCTGGGTCTCTCCCGTCTGCTGGTTTGGTTTCGTCTCGGGCGTCACGGGTCGCGCATTATCTTGCAGTGGCTGTTTTCCTTGCGGCTTGGACTGGTCGGCCGGCTGTGGAGTGCTCTCGTCAGCGG
Organism: Labrys sp. HAY1-8F; assembly: GCF_056754975.1. Lineage (NCBI taxonomy): Bacteria > Pseudomonadati > Pseudomonadota > Alphaproteobacteria > Hyphomicrobiales > Xanthobacteraceae > Labrys > Labrys sp. HAY1-8F. The sequence goes on from NZ_JBPGWZ010000001.1 coordinate 1,403,574, forward strand.
GACGCTTTTTCTGGCGCATAGGCTGTTTTTCAGGTTGCGCCTGATCGAGGTTTTTCTCGGGCTTCAGCTTCTTTGAAGGCTGCTCATCGCCGGTCTTTTGAGATTTTGAAGGCGTGCAATTGGCGTCCTCGGCCGAGCATTTTGTCCTATCGGTCTGTTTGCGCTCTGCGGGTTTCGCCTGATCCGCATCGCCGGCGGGATTCGCAGCAGGATCTCCAGTTTGGACGGCGGGTTTCTTGCGCGGCTGCTCGGCGGTCGGTTCCTGCTCGGACTGCCTCGGTTTTTTGCCAGGTGCCTCCATTTTGTTGGCGGGCTCCTGTTGCATCGCCGGGGCCTGTTGCGGTTGTTGGCGTTTGGGCAAGATTTCATCCTGCGCGAAGCCAGTGCCGGTAGCCAGTGCAGCGGTAAACGCTGCAGCGGCGACCGTTACAAACAATCTGGTTCTCATCGGATACCTCTATTGCTCTGGTATTGAGGTTCGCACCCTCCCAAAGCACGGCGACCAATGGTTGTTCCCTACCTTGCCGACACATTTGACGCGTGAGGACTGCCGAACGAAAGCGCCCTATATGGATCCTATTGGCCTCATCAGGCAGAGCGGATCGCGGCGGCATGGCAACGCTCGCACTTGCGAGCGAACATTTGTCTTGCAGCGATGTTTGGGGGGATGGTAGCCGCGCGATCAGCATCAGACACTCGAATCCCTGCGGGCAGCGTCACCGTGTTCGGAGGCTCAGGCTTTCTTGGGCGCAGGATCGTCAAGCACCTCTTGAACTGCGGCATTGCCGTTCGCTCGGCCTCCCGCCACCACAAGCGCGCGGGCGAGGAAGAAGCCCGTGCCGGCGGATCTCTTGCCGAGGTCGAAGCGGACATATGTGACCAGGCGCAGGTCGCCACGGCCGTTTCTGGAACCCGGGCCGTCATCAACGCAGTCAGTCTTTATTCCGAACATAGGCATGCAACATTCGAGCGCGTGCATGTTGTCGCGGCATCCCAATTGGCAAGGGCGGCAAGAGAAGCAGGCGCCGAGCGATACATCCAAATATCGGGCATCGGCTCAGACCCGTGCTCCAAGTCCGCCTATATCGGGGCGCGAGGACGAGGTGAAGAAGCGGTCAACGCCGAATTTCCTGGTGCGATCGTCGTCCGCCCTGCGGTGATGGTGGGAAAAGATGATGCATTCCTGATGGCGATCACGAGGATGATGCGCTCACTTCCCGCTTTTCCGCTCTTCGGAGGCGGCGATACCTGTCTCCAGCCAGCATTCGTCGAAGATGTTGCAGAAGCTGTCGCACGGCTTGCGATCACAGAGATCAAGACCGACGCACGATTATTCGAGTTCGCAGGGCCACGTGTCTACACCTACCGCAATTTGGTCCGGGAAGTGGCCCGTTTGCTTGGAGTCCGCATACGCCTGATCCCTATTCCGTTTCTCGCATGGTACGCGATCGCGACATTATGCGAATTCATCCCTGCGACACCGCTCACACGAAACCAAGTCGAACTCATGCAGATCGACAATGTTGCAGATAACGGGTGCCCCGGATTCCCGGATCTTGGAATGGAGCCTCACGACCTCGACCAGGTGATACTCGCAATTTATGAAAAGTCCTGATGCGTAGTTGATATCGAAGGGAGATAATCCATGGCGAAATGTGATCAATGCGGCAACGACTACGCCAAGTGTTTCTAGGTATATTTAGGAGAACGGACGTATACGTTCGATAGCTTCGAATGCGCGATTCAGAAACTCGCTCCTATCTGTCCTCATTGCCAAGTCCGCATAATCGGACACGGCGTCGAGCAGGGCGATATGATCTACTGCTGCGCGCACTGCGCCGAGCGAGAAGGCGCAAGAGCATTGACCGATCGCGCTCCCTGAGCATGTCAGCCTTTGGATTGGCTTTCCATAGTCCAGCGCAGTTTGTTCTTTGCATTCCGCACTTCCTCGACGTCGGAACTGTCAGCGAGCAACGAAAAACAAAGGTGTGCCATGAAGGAGCATGACCAACACTCGAAATCGCACCCGGACGCACATCATTATTTCATGTTTGCCGTCAACATTGTGCTCAGCCTGGCCGTCATGTATTTCGCCATGTTCTCGATGATCGATGGCTGGAGCGATTTTCGTAACAACCTCAACACCGCCTACATGGCGCTGACAATGGTGGCTCGCTGGCGACCATGGCGAGCATGTACAGGAACATGCGACTGAACATGGCCCTTTATGTCGGTCTGGCCGTTTTGTTGGCCGCGGCGTTTGCAGGAACCCGCAGCCAGGCGCTCATCAGCGATCGTCAGTTCATCGCGTCAATGATCCCACATCACTCGGGGGCCATTCTGATGTGCCGTGAGGCGAACCTCAAAGATCGGGAACTGATCGATCTATGCAGCCGGATTACTGGAGGGCAGCGCTAGAGCAGATGAAATCAATCCAAACCAGATTATATGGCCCCAACTGAAGGATTTTTCCCGGGCGCGCTCTGATAATTTTGTACGCTTAGATGCTGAATGAATGATCCTCGACTTTTCCAGAAATATTCCTGCCCTCAACAAGTTTGGGATCGGCCGATACTGCAGTTATTATATCATACAACAACAAACCTAGCATAATTATTTGTTTATCATTGATTTCAACATGAAATTTCAGTAAGTATTTCTTAGGTCCATAGTTGACTCCCTCGTCAATTCTTGCGTTCCACGCAATTCTTTCCTGGAACAAAAAGCCGCTCCTCGCGTTGCTCCTTGTCCCTTGTGCGTGTCGCCGCCCGAAAAAGCCCGTGTTCCAATTCGGCTGATTTAGGCACACGTAGCCGGCATGGTGCCGATTACCGCCTTCGACGCCTGCAGCCGACAAACGGACTGTCATGCACGATCATGTGCTGACGATGAACACGGGAGGAGCTCGGCATGAGCACCGGAACGGTTAAGTGGCTCGATGCCCAGAAGGGCTATGGCTTCATCACACCCGACGACGGAACACGGGATGCCTTCGTCCACGTCAGGGCTTTTGAGGATGCTGGGATCCAAACCTTGTTCGAGGGTCAAAAGATCACATATGAACTCCTGCATGATCGTAAGACCGGCAAGACCAAAGCAGAAAAACTGCACCTGATATGAACTTATTGTAGGGACGCTCGTGAGAACGATGGCCCAACCACCATAGGGCATGTCTATGCCAACAAAGCATCGTTTGCGACAAGAAGCCCGACCTTCGGCCGGGACTTCATTTGCTTGAGAAGCAATGCCTTCGAGAAATCTCAAAAGACTCGGGATTATCGGTCAATCTCGCCGAAGACGATATGGAGCGAACCAATGACAGCGGCGATATCGGCCAGCAGATGATCGTGCGAGATTTCGTCCATCGCTTGCAGATGGGCAAGGGACGGTGGGGTGAAGTCGCGGATTTCAGCTTCGGCCATCATGATCTTCCGTATGTTGACGGGATTTCACCCATGGGCAACGACGATGATCAGGCAGACACGATCAACGTCAACACTCCATCACTATCGAGATTGACGGCCACGACCTGGGTGGAAGTTGCACCATATTCCTTGAGGGATTGGGATAGTTCAGGGGTCTGATCGATACTCTGGCGCAACTGGCGCATATCGTCGGGACTGGTCGAGGCGATCTTCTCATCCACCCCCTTGCGGATAGGCGGCGGCAATTGGTTGATGTTGACGACCTGCACCTGGGTGATCCGGGCAGGGACATTGCCGGGCACCTGGCTATCGGGTGCAGCATCATTTGGGAGCGCCTCGCTATGCGGAGCAGCGTTCCGTTCGGGCGAAGACTGATTTGCCGTCACCGTCATGGCGAGCGAACTGTTCATGGCGAACAACGAAACCGCCACGGCGGCGCATATCGCTTTCTTCATGCCGTTTCCTTTTACATGGCTTTCGTTATGGCCGAATATGCCGGCCGGTGACGAGAGCGCCTCGGTTGAGCGCTCGCTTGTGGAGCTGGAGGGCACTCATACGAATGTTGGCGCTGCAGCCCGTGGCCGTCGCACGCCCAAAAATTCAACGCTGATGGAGCTCGAAACTCGAGCAGGACTATGATCGATTTCAGCAGAAGGCAGCCCCCTGGACATCCCCGGAGGCGGCCTTGTTTCCAGGCCTCGCATTTGCCGGCCTCGCTGTCGTCCGATCTCGGGTTACCGGTGGAAAACCCAGTTCAGTACGTGCCGGAAGATGCCGCCATGCTCCGCAGCACGCAATTTGGCTGCGACCTTCGGTCCGGTCATCGTGCCGCGATAATGGCAATCGCACAGCAGACGATGGGCCAATCCCGGACTAAGTTCAAAATAGGTACACGCATCGCCTAACCTGTCGCCAGCCAGGCCATCGGCGCGCAGAACCGGGTCGTCATAGGCAAGGGCGACGGGACCATGGTCCACCCGCAAGCTGCAGCGGGCCGTTTTCGAATAGGTTTCGATGCGTTGGAAAGGTATAAGCGGAACGTCATGCCTGTCCAAGATTTGGGCCCAGCGTTCCCGGCGTTCGGCGCGCGTCAGCACCCGGGGCGCGGATTGAAGCGGGACGATGTCGGCCTTGAGCCGGAGTTCGTCCAGACTTTGATGCAGCATGGAAACCTCCATTGGCTTCGTAATAGCGGAAGCAGCGATGCTTCACACCGGAACCGCCAAGGAGAAGCGCTGGAGACCTTCGCCCTCCTTGACCCTGCTGTCATGCCTGCCCTTACGGCTTGGGCATGGAATGTCGCTCGACCAGCCCACGTTTTTCTTCCACCCAGGTGCACGCGCGTTCTGAAGAATACCCGTAGAGGTCGAAGACCACGACTTCGCGCACCAACACCGATCGCTCGGCGGCAAGCGTTGCATCCGCATTCGTCGAGACTGAATGAATCCTGCCTGCACCGGCCGGAACGAGCCGGCCATTCCTGGAGCGGCCTGGGCAATTGGGAGTTGATCGATCGCCCGTCTGAGGAGCGGCGAGAGGATCAACGGGCGCGCCACCAAGCCAGTACCCGCACATCGGAAATCCTCCAGAACGAGATAGTTCGGAATGGCTCGGCGTCCGAACACCGGCGAAGGCATTTCGTTCCTTGTTTCTGCTCCGTGGCATTGAAATTTCTGTGCAGGGCGCCGAAACTGACCGACCAGGGCTCTTTCACAAAACTGGACCCTGCACCTCATTCGGCTTCTCCCGGGCAATCGGTTCGAGCGAAAAGAGCGCGAGCGGCGTTTGGCGCCTCGGCCCGGCGCACCGATGGAGCTTCGCGACTGGAGATAGGCCGACGGCCCGGCTCTCGCGATGCCTCGTTTCAGGAAGGACCGCCGCGCGGAACAATTACAGCACTGGCTCGTTCGGAACGAGCGGCCTACGGAAAGGCGGCGGTGAGAGAACGAGCTCCATCGCTGCGCCGTTTTCGAAATTCCAGCAAAGGAGATCGCCATGCAGGTGAGTCATGCAATGACGCGCGATGTGCGCGTGGCCAATGCCGGAGAAACTATCGCTCAAGCCGCCCAGTTGATGGCCAAACTCGATGCCGGCGCGCTACCGGTCGGTGAGAACAATCGCCTGGTCGGGATGATCACTGATCGAGATATTGCAGTGCGTGCGGTAGCCCATGGGAAGGGGCCTGATACGAGCGTACGCGAGGTGATGACCAAGGACGTGAAGTATTGTTTCGCCGATCAGGAGATCGACGAAGTGACCCGCAATATGGGCGACATTCAGGTGCGACGCCTACCCGTGGTCGATCGCAATAAGCAGCTCGTCGGCATCCTTTCACTGGGTGACGTTGCAGTAACGACCGGCGATGGGGCCGCGGGTGAGGCATTAAGCAGCATCTCGCGTGCCGGTGGCGCCCATACTCAGACAGGGTAGCAAGGATACTCCCGCTCCACAGATCGTACGCCCGGAAAGGACGTTCGAGGCTCGCCAGTGGGACTCGACGATAGGCAGCGAACAAAAGCTCACCAGCATTGGATATGCGGTGCGCTTGACGCTTCCGTTGCGCGCAAACTCCGGGTTCCCGCTGCGACGAACTCGCGATGGGCGCAATCGCAACTGCCAATGTGCGCGTGGCGAAATCGCCAGCAAGCTGGCAGTCCCGTCATCCGTCATCGATAATGTCGCGGCCAAGGAGCAAACAGCACTCAAGCGTCGCGAGCAGCACTATCACGGGGCCAGGCGCCTCCTGCCACAGGATCGATGATCCACGCAACAATCGAGGCGCTACGACAAAGACGACCGGCTCGTATCGTCGCGGTCATACCGGTCGGCGGCCCGGACACCTACAGGTGCAGCTATTCCGGGAGGATGGAGAGAGGGAGACTTGGTTCACCACCATATCCTACCGGGCCAGCATGAACGCGATGACCGCCTTCACAAAAGGAGAACCGACAAAGGTTCACCATCTCGATCGGAATGCTGAATTTCTCATCGAATTGCCCAAACGGATCGAGATCCATCGCATTCTCGTCGACAAGCAGGGCCTGCGCTGACATTGCTCCGACCTGTGCGGGACGGCACATGCCCTAGCTAATCCAAGCAGAGAGAAAGTAAACCAACGCCGAAACGATAGCCGCGGCCGGGAGCGTCACGACCCAGGCGACGACAATGTTGCTCGCCAGCCCCCAGCGGACGGCCGAAACCCGCCGAGCGGCGCCAACACCAACGATGGCGCCGGTGATCGTATGCGTGGTCGAGACCGGAATGCCCAGCCAGGTCGCACCGAAAAGGGTCAAGGCACCCCCTGTCTCCGCGCAGAACCCCTGCATTGGATTGAGCCGCGTGATCTTCGATCCCATCGTATGCACGATCCGCCACCCGCCGGCCAACGTACCGAGTGCCATTGCCGCCTGGCAGGACAATACGACCCAGAACGGCACGTAGAAGCTCGAGCCGAGATAGCCTTGCGAAAACAGCAGCACCGCGATGATGCCCATCGTCTTCTGCGCATCATTGCCACCGTGCCCCAGCGAATAGAGCGAGGCGGAGACGAATTGCAGAATGCGGCAGGTACGGTCGACGGCGAAAGGCGTTTGGCGAACGAAGATCCAAGACACGACCAGGATCAGCAGCAACGCCAGAAAAAAGCCGATCGCCGGCGAGAGGAAAATGGCCGAGACCGTCTTCGCGAGGCCTGAAAATACGATGGCGTTTCCGCCCGTCTTGGCCAGACCTGCGCCCACCAGGCCGCCCACGAGTGCGTGCGAGGAGCTCGACGGAATGCCAAGCAGCCAAGTGAGCACGTTCCACACAATCGCGCCCAACAGGGCCGCAAAAATCACCGCCGGCGACACGATGGCGGGGTCGACGATGCCGGTACCAAGCGTCTCGGCCACGTGCAGGCCGAAGAAAAGGAAGGCGATGAAATTGAAGAATGCCGCCCAGAATACGGCATAATGCGGCCTGAGCACACGCGTCGAAACGATGGTGGCGATCGAATTGGCCGCATCGTGCAGACCGTTGAGAAAATCGAAAATGAGCCCGACGACGATGAGTCCGACCAGGAGCGGCAAGGCGAGAGCTGTTTCCATCAGACGTTCTCGATGACGATGCCGCTGATCTCGTTGGCAACGTCTTCGAAGCGGTCGACGACCTTCTCCAGTTCGCCATAGATTTCGCTGCCGATGAGATAGGCCATGGCATTGTTGGTGCCATTGATGCGGAAAAGGTTCTTCAGCCCCTCTTCGTAGAGCTCGTCCGATTTGCCCTCAACCCGCGTAACCTCTTCGGCGAGTGCACTGAGCCTCGCCGAATTCGGCCCGATCTGCGTGAGCAGCGGTATCGCCTCGGCGACCAGATGCGCAGCCTCGGCGATCAGCACACCCATTTCCCGCATGCCAGGCTCGAATGTGCGTTGTTCGAAACGCCGGATGGTCTTCACTGTCTTGTTGAGCATGTCGATCGCATCATCCATGGACTGGATCAGATCCTTGATGTCGCCGCGATCGAACGGCGTTATGAAGCTGCGGCGGGTTGCAAGCAGCACCTCTCGGGTGATTTCGTCCGCCTCGTCTTCGAGTTCAACGATGCGGTTGCAGTGCTTCTCGATATCGCCCTTGCCCGCCAGCATCGCCTTCATCGCTTCGGCCGCGCCGACCACTGTCTTCGAATGACGCTCGAACAAGTGGAAGAACTTGTCCTCGCGCGGCAGGAGCTTCTTGAACCAACTGAGCATGCTTCGAATCCGGCTGCAGAATTGTCACATAACGGTCATAGATAAAAACCGTCGTACGTAAAGGTCGGAACTAATGAGAGAAGTTGTGACGTACGCCTGGAGCCCCTTTCGTCACAATGCCCCAGCACGTCCGGCACGGTGAAAATCATCGTGCGACCGCCTTGACCAAACAAAGGCTTTATCTCGTTGTCGATCTGCCAACGAGTGTGCCGTCCGAACGCGATGGCTAAACACGAGGCTCTGAAACCGGTCATAATCTGGTTATCGACGCGGAAAAATTCATGCGATCGGCGGGGCATCGTCAGGTTCCCCGAGGCCAGACGATGCGCCAGATTGTTCGGGTATCCTTCAGGCTCGCCTCGAAACCGGCAACTTGCGTGCCTGCGCCTCATCGAAAGATCAACAAGAGCGAGGTTGCGCTCTGGTGCGCCCATCCCCTCGCCAACTTCCTCGTGAACCTCCTCGATGCCGGTGCAATAAAAGTAAATTGGCGTTCTCACTGGCGGGGATATTCATCTGAGGCGACAGCCGGGGCCAATATCATCGCTTCGGCGACCTCAAAGCATTTGGCAGGGTGACAACACGAGCCCGGAACGGCCATCTCCAGTTCATCGGTCCCGTCAATGGGAGTGGCAAAAACCAACCTTCTGCAGACGAAGCATACCCAGCTGATTTTTACGAGTTCCACCTCGAGGTCTTCGGTGCCCATCAGCATTCTCCACCCGAGTATCTGTTCAAACTGCTCTGGTAGAATGACGTTCCCCGGGACTCGTCGAAGATTGTCGCGATCTAGGCCTGTGCAAGAGTCGGTAACGATATCGTTCGCCGCCTATGGGGCGAAACTGCCCAGTTGCTCCCAGGCGCCTGAAGGACTGCAATCCCAGCTTTACAACGAATCCGGGAGAAATCCGGCAGGATGGACGGGCGAATAGGTTCGCTAACGACAAGGCGGGTATCGAAAGCCGCGCTAAAAACCTGTGCGACGAGGCCACCGGCGCGACGGCTTTCAGCGATCCGAACGCTTGAGGCGATGAATCTCGACGCCGTCCTTTGACGCTGCCTCTGCCGATCCCAGACTCTCGTCATCGAGCCCGACTCCGATCGCCGCCAAGCCTTCGCCGAGCAAATCCGGCAGATTGGGGGTAGCAACCAGATAATTTCCCAGGTGAAGAGAAGCCGCATCCCGCTCGAGCGCCAAGCTGCGCGCAGCATTCCATTCGCTGGCGCTGAAATCGCCGCGTCCGATATAAAGAAGCGTGAGAAGATCGGCGCGTTCATCGACATTCAGGCCGGCGATCAGGCCTCGAAATTCATGCTCACTGGCTTCCTCAGGGTTGCTGTCCGAAAGCGCGTCAACGTTGCGGTCGTCCAGTGCGTCGGAACCCGATTGCGGATCATTGTCACCGTCTTTGACGTCGAGCTGACGGGCTTCGACGATGAGGGCACGAACCTTGTCGATGGCGATATCCATGGGAAGGCTCCTCCAAATTTCATACATTTCAGGGCCGCAGGCAACGCCCACAGCACAGATTTTTCGGCGCCCTTCTATAGGACTCTGGTTGGGCCGAATGGTTCCATCCAGTGTTGCGGAGGCGAAGTCGCCCACCGTCTCGATGAATGCCAGCCGGTCGGACCCGGCGTGATCTACTCAGCAATGGCGGTGAAAGCAGCCCTCCTTTCGGAACCCACTTTCGGCTCCGTTGTTCCGAAGGCGAACCTTCAGCCACGTGCGCGATGGCCACGTGCGCGATGGCAGTGCCCCCTCCCCTCGGAATCGTCGTCTAAACGGCTGAATAGCTAAACAAATGAAAGCAAGAAGAGCGGCGTGAAGATATCATTCCGAGCCCTTCGCCCTGGATGTGGCGAGCTCGAATCTCGATGGACCGGTGGCGATCAAGGAATTGCGGAAGTCCGCTGGCCTCCATGTCGTCGCCACTGCCGAGCTCGTGGGCACGTTTGAACGTGGGTGACCCCATGCCCTGCAAGCACTATCGCGCCGATGAGCAGCACTCAGCCTGCAACGGCCAAGACCACCTTGCCTCTGACATGTCCATTCTCGAGCCGACCTTCGGCGCTTGCCGCATCGGCGAGCGTGAAGACGGAATCGATCTCCGCACGCACCTGGCCGGCATCGATCAACCGGGCGATTTGCATCAACTGGGTACCGCTCGGCTTGGCCATGTAGTGGACACCGCGGGCCCCGTATTCAGAGGCCTTGTCAGTTGATGGTTCTTGCAGCGTCGACACCATGATGCCGCCCTTTTTCAGAACCTTCCAGGAGCGATCCTGCGTATCACCGCCAACCAGGTCAAAGACCAGATCGATATTGCTGACGATGGACTCGAAGCGCTCGTTCCGGTGGTCGATTGCCTCGACCGCGCCGAGGCGATGTACGAAGCCAAGGTCTGCCTTGGAGCAGGTGGCGTAGTTCGGCAAAAGATTTTCCCAATGCCACAGAGGCGCTGGCTTTCAACCGGGAGGGCTCGCAGGATTCGATTGGAGTTTTTTTGCTCACTCTTTGCGTTCTGGTGCCCCCGATCGGCACTGGGGCATTGCGCTATCACCGACGACGTCCTCCGGAATCTCGCGCAGAAAACTCTGCCCTTTCTGCAACCGCTTGCCGAGGATCTCGACAAAACCCTCAAAGCGCTCCCGCCCCTTGGCCTGGGCGGCAGCCTGTGCCTCGGCCGGCAGCGGCGGGGTGATCGCCAGCCAGAAGCGAACGAACAGAGCCAGTGTCTCGGCGGTGACGCCGACGTCACGCTCGATGCGCTGCACCTGGCGGGTGAGCCGGTCGAGGCGACGCGTGAACGCCGCTTCCCGCAGATCGGCATTGTCAGGCGAGAGGAAGGAGGCTACCGCCGCCTCCACGATGGCGGAACGCGTTAAGCGTTTGCGCTCGGCAAGCTCGTTGATCCGGCCGATCAGCTCGGCTGGCAGACTTAGATTGAGACGGTCGCGCATGACTCAGAGCTCCATGCCGTCATTCGGATCGAGCGAGACCTGCCGCACCAGTCCCGCCGTCTTCCGGCGCAATGCCTGACGCTGGCGAGCAAGGGTCTCCGGCTCGTCGTCGAGCAGGGCGGTGAACTCCTTGGCGGGCTATTCCTCCTGCGTTTCCTTGGCAATCGCGACATGGTCCGGCAGTTCCGGCTCACGGCGCAACCCGGCATTGGCCTCGTCGCGATTGGCCAAGGCCGCTGCCTCCAGCGTCGGGTCGGGCACCTGTGGCTCGCGCTGCGACCAAGCATCGACGCCCTTGGTTCGTTCGAACCGGCGAGGATCTGGCGCCACCAACAGGCGCGCACGGAAACGCTCGTCCTCATAGTATCGCACTTTCCGCGCCCGGATTGGTGGTGTGCCGGCGAGCATAACGATCTCCTCGTCCGGCGGCAGTTGCATCACCTCGCCGGGCGTGAGCAAAGGCCGGGCCGTCTCCGAGCGCGAGACCATGAGATGACCGAGCCAGGGCGACAGGCGATGGCCGGCATAGTTCTTCATCGCTTTCATCTCGGTGGCGGTACCGAGCGCGTCCGAGACACGCTTGGCCGTGCGCTCGTCATTGGTGGCGAAGCTCACCCGGACATGACAATTGTCCAGGATCGAATTGTTGGCGCCGTAGGCCTTCTCGATCTGGTTGAGGCTCTGGGCAATCAGAAAGCTCTTGATGCCATAGCCGGCCATGAAGGCGAGCGCCGACTCGAAGAAATCGAGGCGGCCGAGCGCCGGGAACTCGTCCAGCATCATCAGCAGGCGGTGGCGGTTGCCCGTGGCGTCGAGATCCTCGGTCAGGCGCCGGCCGATCTGGTTGAGCACGAGGCGGATCAGCGGCTTGGTGCGCGAGATGTCGGAGGGCGGCACGACCAGATAGAGCGTGGCGGGACGCCGGTCGGCCGTGAGGTCGGCAATACGCCAGTCGCATCGGCTCGTCACCGCCGCAACGACAGGATCGCGGTAGAGGCCAAGGAAGGACATGGCGGTCGAGAGCACGCCCGAGCGTTCGTTGCCCGACTTGTTGAGCAATTCACGCGCCGTCGAGGCGACGACGGGATGCGGCCCTGTCTCGCCCAAATGTTTTGTCGTCATCATCGCCAGCAACGTTGCCTCGATCGAGCGTTGCGGGTCGGAGAGGAAGGCGGCGACACCGGCCAGCGTCTTGGCCTTCTCGGCATAGAGAACATGGAGGATCGCCCCGACCAGGAGTGCGTGACTGGTCTTCTCCCAATGATTGCGCCGCTCGAGCGAGCCTTCCGGATCGACCAGCACATCCGCAACGTTCTGGACGTCCCTCACCTCCCAGTCGCCTTGGCGTACCTCGAGCAGGGGATTGTAGGCAGCCGAATCCGGATTGGTGGGATCGAACAACAGGACGCGGCCATGTCGGGCGCGGAAGCCGGCGGTAAGCCGCCAGTTCTCCCCCTTGATGTCGTGGACGATAGCCGAGCCCGGCCAGGTCAGCAGCGTGGGCACGACAAGGCCGACGCCCTTGCCCGAACGGGTTGGAGCGAAGCACAGCACATGTTCGGCCCCGTCATGGCGCAGATAGGAGCGCTCATGCTGGCCGAGGATGACGCCATCGGCGCCGAGCAGGCCCGCGGCAGCGATCTCTTTTCTGTCGGCCCAGCGCGCCGAGCCATAGGTCTCCACCTTCTTCACTTCACGGGCTCGCCACACCGACATGGCGATGGCAACCGTGATCGACAGGAAGCCGCCTGAGGCTGCGATGAACGCGCCTTTGTTGAAGATCGCCGGCGCATAGGCGTCGTAGAAATACCACCACCAGAAGAAGGCGGGCGGATGATAGACCGGCAAGCCCAGCAGGCTGAACCAGGGCATTCCCAACTGGCTCTGGAAGCCGAGTTGCCAAGCGACATATTGGGTGGCGGCCCAGATCGTCGCGAGGACGATGAGAAAGACCACCGTGATCTGCCCCCACAGGATCCGGGTCGCGGGCATGGCATGGTCCTTTCTGCTTGTGGGTGTTGGGGGTTTGTGGAGCTCAAAGGCCGAGCCCAAGGTCGCGCTTGCGGCCAAGGCTCCATTCGATGCCACCGCCTTCCTTGGCAACGCCGGCAACGTGCTGGCCAAGCTTGCGGTCGAGCTCGCGCGACCAAGGCACAAGTTGGAAGCCAAGACCGTCGTCGATCACGGCAAAACGGCCCGACGAGAGGCTGAGGCGCTGGCGAAGCGTGCCGGCGATGGATGTGCCGGCCTCCGCCTTCACATGCGGTAGGCCTGTTTCTACCAAAAGCTGATTGCCGACAGCGTCAAGCTCCCGGCGCCGTAGGGTCGAGAGCAGGTTGCGCTGCAGCACGAGGCGCTGGCCATCCCGTTGCGCCAGCCCTTGGTCGGCCAGATGTTCGGCGCGCGCCAGCATGGCCTCACGCACTTCCTGGCCAAAGCCGGCCGACGCCAGCGGCATGGCCTCGCGCTCGACCAGGCGATGATCGAGCCAGGTGGCGCCGGGTGCCGTAACCTGCGCCGCAAGATCGAGATCGGAGCGCAGGGCGAGGACCAGCATCGATCGCCGATCCTCGGAGCCGCCGAAACGGCGCACCTCGACGACACCGCCATCGGGTGGCGCCTGCTCGAAGGCTTCGATGCCATGGAAGCGGACATGGTGCGCCCGGCCATCGGTGCCATCGATGACGGCGTAGGCCTGCCCAGTCAGTTCATCGTGCAAGCCTCTGTCGACGAGACGGCCGACGATCGGCGAGCCACTGCCGACATCATCGATGACATAGTCGGTCACGCTACGCTCTGCGCGCTCCCCTCCCCGCTCGGCAAAGGCGCGATGCATGGTCTTGATGATGGCGCCGCGCGCTCCCAGATCGCGCAGCGTGCGCTCGGCCTCGAGCCCAACCAGCCATTCGCCTGAACTTGATTGAACGGCGAGGCCCATCTTCTCGACATGCTGGAGGCGGCCGATCATCAGGCGCCGCAGCTCAGGATCGGCGAGACCGGTACTGCCTGGGCGCAGGTCTATATAGCCCACCTCATCTGCAGCGCGCTGGATCTCGACGTCGAGGCGTGTCCAGCGCTCGGCCGTGATCTCCTTCTCGAGCGCATTGCGGATCTCATGCTCAGGCTTGGGACCGAGTTCGAGGGCAACCAGATCCTCGGCGCGCGAGCGCAGGCCACGGCTGACATAGTCGCGCGCGATCACCAGATCCGCGCCGGCGTCGTCGACGCCGCGCACGATGAGATGCACATGCGGGTTATCGGTGTTCCAATGATCGGCGGCCACCCAGTCCAGGTGGGTACCAAGATCGGCCTCCATCTGCCGGGCGAGATCGCGGGTGAAGGCCTTGAGGTCGCTCATCTCGGCCGCGTCCTCGGGCGAGACGATGAAGCGGAAGTGATGGCGATCGTCTCGGCAGCGCTCGGCGAAGGCGAAGTCATCGGCGCGATCGGTGCTGGCGTCGAACATCACGCCCTTGCCGCCCTCGCGGCTGACGCCCTCGCGCTTGAGATAGGACAGGTGCGCCGAGACCGGGGCCGAGCGGAAGGCCCGGCCCTTGTGGCGGGCGATACGAGCCTTGACCACGACGCGGCGCGTGGGGGTGAACAGGCGTGAGCGGCCGAAGGTGGTGCGCCCCCGCCCGAAGGTGGAATGGCCGGGCCGGCCTCCCACTTTCCTTGCCGATCCGGTGCCGGCGACGTGCCCGGCCCTCTGCGCGGCCCGCAGCACCTTGTTGATGAAGCTCTTGGCCTTGGGTGCCCGGGTGGAACGGATGCGGCCCGGCCGGATGCGAAGGTCGCTGTCCCGCAGGCTCATGGCCAAGCTTCCGGCGGGATTGCCAGCGGGCTGTGCATACGGGAGCATTGAAAACTCTCACAAAAACCGGGCAGCATGCCCGCGACCGACCGGCATGCACCGGAAAAGGCAAGCCACGTCAGTGACTTGGCGCATTCCGGGCAGGCGCTTTTATCTCGCCATCCTCCGGTCGCCTCCCCTGGCTTCCCTCTGCGCTCCCTCCAAATCACGCCAGAGCCCGAGACAGCGCGAAACCCCACCGGCACGCTCATGGCGCCCTCCTTCCACCTGCGCGCGCGGCAAACAGGCTCTCCGAACGCGTTGCGGTGGCTGCAATGCTGAGCGCTTCGAGTGCAGCGGCACTGTCATTTGAGCGACGATCGACTGGCGGACCCATGGTGGCCGATTGGCCGCCCAACTGGGCGATGAAGAGCGGTGCGCGCTTCCAGGCCCTGGGATCGACCGTCGCAAAAGCGAAAGGGCGCAAGTGCTTGTCGACGCCGATGATCGGCGCGAGCATTGCGACATAGGAACGGGTCTCGGCCGGCAAAGAACGCCCGGTGAGATAGGCCTCATAGCGCGCTGGACCGGCATTGTAGGCGGCCAGGAAGCCGGGCGAACCATAGCGATCGTAGAGCTCGCGCAGATAGGCGACGCCCGCCAGGATGTTGTCGCGCGGATCGAAGGGATCGCCGCCAAGGCCATGCCGCAGGCGCAACTCGGCCCAGGTGGCGGGCATGATCTGCATCAGTCCGCGTGCACCCTTGCGCGAGACGGCGGCACTATCTCTGTCGCTTTCGGCGCGCATGACGGCACGGATCCAAGACGCTGGCAGGCCAAAACGCAGCGCCGCCTCGCTGACGTGATTTGCATAGAGATCACCGGGCGACGGCCGTTCGACTGCGGCGGGTTGCGCATTGGCGGTGAGCGATATCGCAGTCGTGACAGTCAGGCCGGTAAGGAGAAGGAGGGCCCGATGCCACGCAACGTGGCGCAGCCCAGCGGCGGCCAATTGGTTCGTCGAAAGGCGGCGAGACGGCATCGATCAGTCCCTCTCGACGCGGTCGCGCTGACGGTTCCAGTGCAGTGACCAGGACGTTTTGTCGTTGCCGTTCTGGAACAGGTTGGCGCGGATTGGCTGCGGCAAAGCCGGATCGTCGATGGACACGGCAATGTAGGCACCTGCCTTGTCACTGGAGCGCTTCCAGCCAGCACCCACCTCAGGGCCTTCCTCACCGCCGACATGCAACCGGTAGTCTGGCGCGTTTTCAGCATCGCTCGGTTCGGTGGGAAGGACGGCCAACTCGGTGTCGACCAAGAGGGTGTGAATGCGTCCGAAAAATCCCTTCTTCTCGCGCGTGAATTGGCCGATCTGCGTCATGTCGGGCTCCTGGATGTTGGTGGCTTGGGGACGGAAACGGGTAACGGCGGGCAGGCCGCCGGCGAGCGCTCAGTGCATCGTCGGGCGCCAGATGAAGTGGCCGTCGCCGCGCTCGTCGATGAACAGCGGGATGGCGCGGCCGATGACGGTACTCGCCGGTACTGAACCGAAGTAGCGCCCGTCGAAGCTGTCGCGGATGTTCCGGTTCATGACGAACACCTCGTCGTCGGAGAGCCGATGGCAGCCCTGCCAGACCGGCAGGGCGCGGTCATGCCGATCGCGATCGAGCGCCTCGCCGATCTGCACCCCATCGACCTTGATGCTGCGCCCGCGTCGGCACACCACCTGCCCCGGCCGGGCTGCGATATGTTTGAGGAGCGGCACGCCTTCGCCGACATAGCCGCGCCTGACCATGAAGCGGGCGACCGGCTCGGGTGGCCGCACCGCTACCAGGTCATCGCCAACGAGAGCATCCGGCGCTGCGATACGATACAAACCGATTGGCACGCTGGCCGAAGCATTCCAGACCAGCTTCAACGGCATCGAGACAGCCGACGCGATACCGATCCCGAGCACTGCGAGTGTCGTCGCGGCGATATAACCAAGGCGGGTCATCGCTCGATCTCCTGCCGTTTGAGCCAAGCTTGGTGACGGCCAATCGCGTAGGGACGCGGCAACAGTCCGGCACTCATGCGGTTGTGAACATGCCGCCAATGATCGGGAGCGACCTCGCTCGGATCGATGCCGAGCTGTTCGATCGCATCGATATGTTGGAGCACACGCTCAACCTTGGGCCAGCTTTCGATCGTGAGGAGAATGTCGCCGCCGGGCCGCACGAAGGGAAGCGTCTGGTAGGCTTGCCCTGGCTCGATTGCGCGCACGATATCGATGCGCGAAAGGATAGTGCCATAGTCGTTGGCGGCCCAACGCAGGAAGGCAAAGAGGCTGCCGGAACGGAAGGAAAGAACGCGCCGCTGCCGATCGATTGTCTGTTCCTGCACCGCGTGGCCGAAACGGATCCAGTTCTCCATGCGCTTTTCGATCCAGGTCATTTCGACATGGGTGAGAGCGTCTTCCTGCACGGTCGACCGACGGTCGCCGCGCGGGCCATGAATGGCTGCGCCGGTCATGTTGGTTCTCCTGGCTTGGATGGAAATGCGTGCGTGTGCACGACACACAGTGCGTTGGCGGCGTTGCCCAGATGCAGTGCTCGAATTACGGCGCCAATGACACGACCCGGCGTATCGGCGTGTGGATCACAGGCGAGGCCGAACACAGGCGAGATCGGCGTTACGGGCTGCTGCGGCGCCCTAAGCTTTGAATGAAGAGAAGGCTTACCGTCGTGCAGTCGCACAACTGGTGGAAAGCGGATCTCCAATCTGAGAAAGGCAGAGAGGTTTTCCGCAGGCTTGCAAAAGCGCGGGTCCGTTAGAAAGATTCCGAAGGAATCTAAGTTATATAAGTTACGGGCACCGTAAGCTCTTGAGACCATGTCAGGAAATGGCAATTTCGGTCCCTGATGGCACGTGGTTCGGGTCCCCGATAGCACGCCAGGGAGGGTCCCTGATGGCACGAGACAATTCACAGCTTGTCCCCAGGATGCAGTCGGCGGGACCGGCACCGGTGTGACCGGGTGAAAAACAGACGATCGGCGGAAGTGAAGGAGAGAATCTCGAGACCGTCGGAACGCCGCTCGATTGTCAGCTCATAGCCAGGCAACGCCTGCCGGCGGACGATGTCGCGCAGGTCATAGGCAAAATGCTTGAGGGGCGAGAGCGTGCCGGATTTTCGATGGAGCTGCGAAAAATCGAAGCTCCAGCCATATTCCTGACGGCCGCCGTGCTTGCGCACCAGGCGATAAAGCCAGCGCTTGAGGCCGCCAGTCAGCCCAAAATAAGCGCGGTCGATGGTGAGCACGAAGGCATCGTCGAGGACGGCCTGGTAGAACCAATCCGGCAGGATGAGTTCGATGCCCAAGGCACGCTCACGCTGATCGATGCGTTCTTGCCATTCGTTGATCCAGGAAAAGCGGTGCCGCCTGCCCTCCCTCGGCTGGCGGATCGAAGTGCACACCGTGGTCGACTGAAGACGGTCGAGCGCAGCCTTGAGACGCTGGTAGTCGCGCAGGCAGGTGCCACGTCCGATGAATTTGAGGATTTCATAGGGCGTGGCAGCCATAAGCCGCGACGTGCGCAGCCCGGCATCGCGTGCCTCGACGATCTGGCTCGCGGCCCAGATCAGGATGTCGGCATCCCAGATCGTGGCCATGCCATGCTCGGGCACGGCCTCGACCCGGATCGAGACGCCGCCGGCGGCAAAATCGATGGGCGCAGCCCGATGCGACTTGAAGAGCGAAAAGAAGGGATAGGCCATGAGATCCTGCGCGTCTCGGGGCGCGACGTCACCGGGGCGAGAACGGAACAGGTCGAGTTGCCCGCGCTCCGAAGGTCGATGCAGCGCTGTCATGAACAAGCCGCCGATCAGCGGGGAAATCGACTGGCGTGGAGCGGCGAGGCATGCCGCTTGGCTGGCAGGACCGATCCGCGCGGATCGCTGGTCGAGGTGACGGCGCCCCGATCGGTCCAGGCCAGAAGATCGTCGATGGCATAGACGACACGTCCGCCGAGCTTGCGATAGGCAGGACCGGTTCCGTAGGTGCGATGCTTTTCCAGCGTACGGGCGGACAGGCTGAGGAACTGGGCGGCTTGCTTGGTGCGCAGGAAGTTCGGCGGCAGGGCGGTTGGATCTGATCGCATGGAACGGGCCTTTCGTGGCATTTGGGCCGCCACTGACGACCAGCGGCGAACACGAGACCACGATGGCGAAGTGAGAGCGTCGAGATGCAGTGCGAATTTAGGGGGACCCAAAATCGCACACCGGCGTCAACGGCGGACGCGGCTAGGATCGACGACGATGACGAAGCAGTTTGCGATAGCCGCCAGCGATCATGGCGTGGGCCTCACGCAGCAGGGCCATGACGACAAAACGGGTCGAGGCGGCCTGCCAGTCGTCACGCCCGAGTGGCGCCTGGCGCAACACGACCTGGGCGATATCCTGCTGGGTGGCGCCGTGGCGCAAACCATCCCAGGCCTGCAGCATGCGGCGAGCCCGGGCCCGTTGCTGGGGTGTCAGGCGGCTATCGGGCGGTACGCGCCGGCGATGCAAGGCGGCCAGGAAACGATAGAGCGCTTCGAGGCGATCGAAGCCCTCGAGGCCGAGCGGCACAAGGGCCGCCAGCGCCCCTCCCCGCTCGCTATGCCCGCGACAGAGAAGTTGGATGCGCCGTTGCGTGCCGAGCTCAAAAAGGAGGTGCGTTCCCAGCTCATCGGTTCGCATCACCTGTCCCGTGAGCTGTGCTCGAATATCGCTGGAATTGATCAGCCCATCCGGGGTCGGCGCCAAAAGGACCGTGCTCGTGTCTTCGAGCGGCGACCAGAAGACAGAAGATCGGCCATGGGAAGGATCGGCCGGGAAATTGCAACCTCCAGCGTTCGCGGATCCGGTTGCCAAGCGAATGGCGGTCGGCGCCGGTCGTGGCAAACGCAGCATAATCCTGGCGATACGCCTCGTTACGGCGCAGCCACTCCCAAGCGAGATCGGACGCGGTCAGCTCATTGACATGATCGTAATATGCGGCGGCGCGCCACCGGGATGAATCTGGGCCCATCGCTCCCCCAATCTGCCCCTATCAGGGCAGGAGAAGGATTCCGGGATCGGCGGCCCCCGGGTAGTCCGAGAATGGGCAACAGGTGTTGCCGTTTCGGCATCACGCTATCTGCAATCCGAGCGTGGCCTGACATCCCTGCAAGGACAGAGCGTGACCAGTCTCCCAATATTGGGGAATCATTTCATTCCGAAGAGGTCGTCCGGCGTCTCGCCATAGCGGCCGAGGATCTCAGCATCGTCGAAGTAGCCGATGTCGGGATCCCCGCTACGCGAGAAGGCAATGGCCCCGACAATCTCGTCGTCACCTCGCCAGCGACCGATAATGGCCGCAGCTTGAGTGCACGCCATATCGCGGGAGACAGCATCCTCGCCATCGATAGCCAGCAATGCGCCATCCTGCGTCCGAACGAAGGGCAGAACGACGTAGTAGGTTGAGCGGGCCATGGTCACACGACCTTCAGATTCCCGGCTTTGGTCTTGCCTGTCTTGCGATCGGTTGCAAGTTCATAGGCGACCTTCTGTCCTTCGTGAAGGCCATGAATGCCGGCTTTTTCGATCTCGCTCACGTGCAGGAAAACATCGCCCCCTCCGTCATCGGGCTGAATGAAGCCATATCCCTTCTGGGCGTTGAACCATTTGACGGTACCGGTGGCCATCCAAAGATCCTTCCCTAAACGAGAGCGGCGAACGCTACCCCGCGAGGCATAGTAGGCCAACACGGATTTTGATGGGCCACGAATGGGCTCGATGCCCATGAGTGGCCTTGAGCAAAGGAAAAGAGAGACAGGCGCATCCACGCCTGTATCTCGAAGCCTCAGAACGGGATGGCTACGGCCGGGACCGGTTCGGCCGGCGCGAGGAAGGCGGCCCAGAAGCCCTCGGCTTCCGCGGCAGCCAGGGCCTTGTGGGCTTCCTGCAGGGCGTTCCCAATCGCCTCGCGTTCGATGGGATCGAGGCAGGTTTTGTATTCGGCGCGCAATTCTTCGATGTGCTGCTCGAGGGTGATTTCGTAGGTCATGGCGTCCTCCTTGGTCTTGATGACGGGAGGCGGGCACGGTCGCAGCGAAGACAGGGTCAAGGAGCGCGAAGCGGCCGACGGAGTCGGCGAGTGGGGGAGCCGAAATTCGCCAGAATTTTGGGGGAACCGCTCGTCCTTGAGGCTGGCTCAGCCAGCAGTAGACTGGGGTGTCAGAAAGAGAAAGAGAGTGCGGCCCCATCAGCGCCGGCAGGCGCGGGGCCGCTCCGTTCCGGCTGGCAAGCCGGAGTGTTGGACGCGATGATCGCAAGAACCCGGCGGCTTGCGCCACCGGGCTCCTGGTACTCGGCTCAGAATGGGATATCCGAGTCGTCGTCCTGCCGATCCTCGCCGTTTTCGGTCTGTTTAGCCCGGTTCAGGAAGTCGACCGTCTCGGCGATGATCTCGCAGCCGTAGCGCTCGACGCCGTCCTGGTCGGTCCACTTGGTGTAGTGGATGCGCCCGCGAACCAGAACCTTCATGCCCGCCTCGCAATACTGCTGAATGGTCTTGCCGAGGCCGTTGAAGGCGGTGATACGGTGCCATTCGGTGTCCTGGACCCGGAAGCCGTCCTTGTCCCGGATGACCTTGCCTTCGGCGTAGCGGGGACGCGAGGTGGCGAGGGTGAAGTGGATGATGGCGGTTCCGTTCTGGGTGGTGCGAGTTTCCGGGGCCTGGCCGATGTTGCCGGCGAGAATGACGATGTTCTGCATTGTAGGTCTCCGTTGCTTCTCGAAGGGACCATTCCCTCCGACGAGACCCGGCCGCGGCCGTCGAGAGACGCCTGCACTGTCGCCTCAGGCGGCAGCTTGACCCCCAAGGTCCGCAGTGGTGCGGGCAGGCGCTTGCGCCAACACGGTACGGAACCGCGGGGGTTGCTGGACGATCTCGAACGGACTTAGGGGATCCGTCAGTCGGAGGGATTGGTGCTTTCGCAAGCGCGACCTCGGGGACACACGGCAAAACCTTCGTCTTGCCGGAGTAGTGATCGCGTGCGTTCAAGGCTGCACAGCCCGGACCGATATCCAATCATTCGCTCACCAACCACAACGCACATGCTCCGACAAAGCTGAATGAGACGAAAGCGCACGAGCTATGGCATCTTGTGGCATTGCATAGCGCTGCACCTATTCAAGCGGCAGCTATTCGACCCAATCGGATTGAGGATAGCGCTATGACGATGTTCGCCAATCGCGTTCACAGCGCGAATTCGACCGATAAGCGGAGCACGGGCCTCCGATACGGGAGGGAGGCTCACCTGCGACCGAGCTGCGCGTTAGCAATACCGGTAACGTGCCAATCTAATGACGTCGATCTACTAAGGGTTTTTGAGTCGCCGCGGCAAATCTCGGTCAAATAGAGTGCTCAGCTCAAGCTGCAGCGCAACTGCGATCGCTTCTATTGTGTCAAGCGTCGGCGAGTTTTCTTCACGCTCAAGCTTCCCAATATAATTGCGATCGAGACCAGCAAGACCTGCCAGTTGCTCTTGCGACAGATCCGCCTGGTCGCGCAAGAGCCGCAAATTTCGGGCAAAGATCGCCGTCAGCCTCATGCCCCGAATGGGCCAGAAGCCATGTTGACGCTCCACCTACTATAGTAATCATTCGTGCACTCGTTCCATGATTAGCGCAGGGATCGCGTCCAGACCTATTCGCAGCGCAAGCGCCGACATAAGTTCGCTTGAACCTAGGCGCCACTGGGGACAGCAACACATCGTTAAAATCAAAACCGCGCGATACTACGATAGAGGCGCCCTCGCCATAGTGCGCGTTTCAACGATACAATACCAAACCCTTGCGAGTGACGTCATCTAATAGATACTTGCAGATTAGCTGTTGCATTTTCCAATTGGGAGAAGGCAATGGTCAGCGAGCAATCTTCCCGTCGGCCTGCCGGCACAACAAGTGTCGGCAACGAGCCGAAGCATGCACTTCAAGTGGCAACCGCTGAAGCGATCGCCCATCATGGCGAGCTTCTACAGGGTGTTTTCGAGGGATCGGATGGGCGCCTTCACCGCGGCCTTCTAACCCTTCCCTTCCCGTCGCAATATACGCGGGCAACACTTTGGCCGAGCCTCGAGCCCGGTGTCCGCACACGACCCCTCGACCGCAACAAGGCTCGGCGAGCTGTGGCGCTTACTTTTGATCACCTTCGTGTTTCGCCGGTTGGCGGCGATCTTACGCTCGAAAGTTCCATTGCGATGGGGCACGGCTATGGTTCGTCCACGGCGGATGTCGTGGCCGCCATCCGGGCGGCGGCAATGGCGGCCAATGTCCAATTGCGCCGCTCGACCGTCAGTCGTTTAGCGGTTGAAGCAGAAGACGCGAGCGATGCCATTATTTATGAGGATCGACCGGTACTATTTGCTCATCGAGAAGGCTTTATCCTTGAACATTTCGGCGATGAATTCCCGCCGCTTATTGTTGTTGGCTTTCGCGATGGTGCCGCCAGCACAGTCAATACACTCAGTCTACCTCCCGCCCGTTATGATAGCGAAGAGATAGAGCTCTTTCGCGTGCTGCGCGGTCTCGCCTCCAGATCCATCCGTTATCAGGATCCAAGTTTGCTTGGGCGTGTCGCGACACTGAGCGCACGGATCAGCCAGCGCCATCTGCCGAAACCAGGTTGGCAGCGAGCTTTAGAACTCATGGAGGCCGCGAATGCTTGTGGCCTGCAAGTCGCCCATAGCGGGACATTGTTCGGGATTCTCTTCGACGGCGAGGCGGCAGGCGTCAGAGCACAAGCATCGAAGCTCGTCACGCTGGCACAGCAAGCCGGGTTTGCGCAGGTCCAATCGTTTGCTCTGAACCTAGAAAGGAGCGCCCTCGAATGAAAGAAGAAAAGGACTATCTGCGGGACTTTGAAACGCCACGCTTTGCACGCCTTGCCTCCAATCTCCACGCAGCGAGCTTCTCGTTGATGAAGCTCCTGCCGGCTCGTTTCATGATCGATCGAGCAGAGGCAGACGGGCGTCTTGCTCCGGGTGGACACGTTGTCGAGACGACGTCAGGTACCTTTGGGCTTGCCATGGCTATGGTTTGTGCGATTCGCCGCTACAGACTGACACTGATTACTTCTTCGACCCTCACCGACGATCGCTTCACCCGTCGCCTGGAGGGGCTTGGGGCCACCCAAATCGTTGTCGATGATCCAATCGGCGATGGCAACCAGCGGGGACGACTCGAAAAACTTGCTGAACTCATTAGTACCAGCGATGAGATCTTCTGGCCTGAGCAGTACGACAGTCCACACAACCCCCTCGCCTATGGCAGGTTCGCCGAACTGGCTCTTAGATCATTTGGCCGGATCGACTGCCTGGTTGGATGTGTTGGCACTGGTGGGTCTTTGTGCGGCACCGGATCTGTGCTTCGCTCACTGTTTCCCGATCTCAGGATTGTGGTGGTAGATACCCATCACAGCGTACTGTTCGGGCATCCCGCTGGCAGACGCACTCTGCGTGGGCTCGGCAACAGCGTTCTACCGAGGAATGTGCGTCATACCATGATCGACGAAGTGCATTGGGTCGGTGCCCTGCCAGCCTACGCCATGGCACATACCCTCGTGCGCGAGCATGGACTATTCGTCGGCCCTTCAAGCGCGGCAGCGGCTTTGGTGGCGTCATGGTTCGCCAAGCGGAATCCGCACGCCAATACCCTGGTCATCATGCCTGATGAAGGACATCGATATCTGGACACTACCTACAACGACCGATGGCTGGAGGCCCTTTCGGGCTGGCCATGCAAGCTACCGATCGAGCCGACCATGCTCAGTAGGCCAACGCCTGCGGATGAGGTGGCCTGGACGTGCTTCGCTTGGAAACAAAGGACATTGGAAATGGTCCTAAAGCAACAAAAAGCCCATTCCACCTTTTGAGGCGACGGTGAACCTTCGGACAGTAAAGCTCGCAGAAAAGAAAGGCATCAGATTTGGTGTGTCACGCGTCGGAGGAAGTCGCGGGTACGATCGTGTTTTGGATTGCAAAGTAACTCTTTTGCATCACCCCCTTCGACGATGCGACCATCATCAAGAAACAAGGCCGCATCGGAAACTTCGCGGGCGAATTGAATTTCGTGTGTCACGATTAGCATGGTCATGTGTTCTTTGGTCAAGGATCGTATGACCGAGAGGACTTCACCCACCATCTCCGGATCGAGAGCTGACGTCGGCTCATCGAACAACAAAACCTGGGGACGCATTGCCAGCGCCCTGGCGATCGCCACTCTTTGCTGCTGCCCGCCTGAAAGCGAAGCTGGATATGCATTGGCTTTTTGCGCTAGGCCTACACGCTCCAAAAGAGCCCAGGCGCGCTGGCGTACCTCGCTCTTGTCCTCCTTGAGAACATAGAGTGGCCCTTCCATCACGTTCTCCAGGGCCGTACGGTGGGGGAAGAGATTAAAACGTTGGAACACCATCGCTGCCCTTGCCCTGATCGTGTGTATCGTTGTCGAACGAGCGTCGACCTTTACACCGTCCACGGTGATGCGACCGACCTGGTAACGCTCCAAGCCATTGACGCAACGCAGCAGCGTCGACTTGCCCGAGCCTGATGGTCCGATCAGACTAACGACCTGGCCCCTGGCGATTTTGGCATCGATACCCTTAAGGACTTCGATGTCTCCGAAAGACTTGCATACACCCTCAAACCTGATCATCGCCCCTCCGAGAGTGAGGTTTCCACTCGCCGCATCAAGAAGTTGAGAGGCATGGTCAGAGCCAGATAGAACAGGGCCACCAGTGTGAAGACCGTCATATTGTCGAAGGTCGTGGAAGCGAGCATCTTGCCGCGCATGGTAAGGTCAGCCACCGATATCGTCGAAACGAGCGATGAATCCTTCAACAGCAAGACGATATTATTGGCGTAGGGCGCAAGCGTGATCCGTAAAGCTTGTGGCAGGATGACCCGGCGCATCATCAAAGGACGCCGCATACCGATTGATCTGGCAGCTTCAAACTGCCCCTTGTCAACGGCCAGAATCCCAGCACGAAAGATTTCACTCAAATAGCAAGAATGAGCAAGAGCCAGTGCAATCACGCCAGCCTGAAATGCCGTGAGGTCGATGCCTGCATCGGGTGCGACGAAGTAGATGTAGAGAAGAACAACCAGAAGGGGAATGCCCCGTATGAATTCAACGGCAATGCGGGTCGGCAGTTCCAAGGATCCGACGCCAGATGTCCTCAACAGCGCCCAGACCATGCCGAGCATTGTCGCAAGCACCAATGCCAGAATGGTGACCCAGACAGTGGCCCATAGGCCAGTGAGTAAGAATGGTATGTATTCTGTAGATCTGACTATGAAATTGTTCACGCATTCACTCCGCAAATCCGTCGAAATCGGATCGACGCCTCCCTCTTTCATTCAAGAAGAAGGCGCCTGCGCTTGCCTAAAGGCCGTATTGGGCAAAAATCTTTGCAATATCGCCGCGCCGTTGCAGCTTCTCGATTGCAGCATTGATACGCTCCAAAAGCGCCGCGTTGTGCTTGCTAACAGCAAGCGCAACCTGCCCCACAAGCAAGGGTTTGTAACCCTCAACCAACCGCACTCCGAGGTCGGGCTTGCGTGATAGTTGATAGGCCACAATCGGCCGATCGGCGAAACCGGCCTTGATCCGGCCCAACCTGACATCTCGGACAATATCGGCGATAGAGTCGTATTGGCGAACTTCAGTGAACAAACCGGTTTGCTGTAGATCCTCAGCAATGGTTGAACCGATCGGCGCCCCGACCGTCTCTTCCTTCAGGGCTTCGCGCGTGTAATCGTTGGAATCGTTCGCCGCCACGAACATAGTTTCGCCGAATTCATAGACCGGTAAGCTGAAATCCACGACCTCCTTACGCTTTTGCGTCACGAACATCGCCGCGGAAATCAGATTGATCTTGCCGGTCGTCAGCGCTGGGATCAGGGCGGGAAACGCAGATACTTCATACTCGACCCGCATGCCGCACTCGGTGGCAATGCTTGCGGCTAAATCCACCATTGCGCCGGTTGATTTCGACGACAGCGTGTCGACGAATGTGAGCGGCACTCCGGTCGTCGTGATGCCAACCTTCAAGACCTCCTCAGACTTCGCTTGGCCGAGCAGCACGCACGATGTCACAGCTAGAGCGGCGATCATCTTCAAGACGAGCATCTCGTCCCTCCTTGTTCCTTCGTTCGAATGAAAGTTTGGGACGTACCGTTACCCGTCCCTCTCGCCTCCAAGGCACTGGCCCGTCACTTGGGCCGCGTTTCCCTTCTTTCCAAAGCGAGGAGGTCAAAATCCAACTTGTGGCTTGGCCTCTAACCGTTCTCCATCCCTCAGATAGTCAAGTGCCTCAGCCTGAGATTGGAAGACATGTGGCGCGTTTCGATCTGGAATGGATCGATCAAAATCTTTAAGGCCGCTGCCGGTTACAACTGCAACGACGCTTTGTGAATCCAAGATGACGTTCTGGCGCCGTAATTGCGCAATTGCCGCGAGCGGAGTCACCGATGCAAGTTCCGCCAGTATGCCCTCCGTGCGAGCGAGCTCTTCCTGGAGGACAATAAGGCCGTGATTGGAAACAGGTACGGCAGCCCCGCCCGAAGCGCGCAGAGCGTGAAGTGCCTGGAATGTGCTTCGGGTCGTGCCAATGGAGACAGCAAGAGTGTCGAAAGCAGCCGGCATTTCCGCTATTGAATCTGTTCCTGCACTCAGAGCGGCGGCCAGCGAACCGTGCACTTCTGCCGCAACCAAACGCGGCAATCGTTCAATGCGGCCGTTGGCGAACATATCCTCGAACCCCTGCCACAAACCCGCCAATGCATCGCCATAACACACCGGCAAGACGCACCAATCAGGCACCGCTCCCTGCATTTGGTCGATGATTTCATAGGCGAGGGTCTTGTATCCCTCGATTCCATAGGGATGGCTGCCGATGACTGGCCCATGGAAAGGTGATGTGACGAACCATCCGAATTGTTCCGCGCACTTCGCCAGCAGCGGCCAGCGCTGTGCCTTGTCAGCCAGTGACAGAACCGTCGCGCCATACTTGCCAATCTGGTCCAGCATGGCACCTGCTGTTCCGGCAAAAGTCACCACTACACATCTTATTCCGGCGCGTGCGGCATAAGCGGCAAGCGACGCGCCGGCATTTCCCGACGACGCAGTGGCAATCACACTCGCGCCATCCAGACATGCCATGGAAACGGATACTGTCGAGAAGCGATCCTTATGGGACCAGGTGGGGTTCTTGGACTCGTCCTTGATTAGGAGGTTCGGAACCCCGAGGCGCTCACCGATAGCCCGTGCAGGCAGAAGTGGCGTCAGCCCCTCACCAAGACTTATGGCATCGTCCTTCGAACAGGGAAGCCAATCCGCATAGCGCCAAAGAGACGGCAGGCTGCTTCTTTCCGCGCGGGCCGCGTCATTAGCGGAGCCTTCGTTGCGCTCGTACACGACCTTGAGATTGGCAGGCGCTTGCGGTCGGCAAGTGGGGCATCCGCGTGCATCGATCTTAATATTCAGTGGAAATCGACCGCCACACCGAAGACAGGAAAATCCTGAAAGGCGCTTCATGGCGTCACCTCAATAAGGCTGCCATCTGTGGCCATGAGCCGTTCCACTCCATCGGAGCGCACGACAATCATATCCTCAACCTGCAGACCCCATCGTCCCACTTCGTAGTACGGCGTCTCAACACAGAGGACCATACCTTCCTCCAGCACTTGGTCACTCGAGCCGGAGAGCAAAGGCAGGTCATAACCATCAAGGCCTATGCCATGGCCGACGTGGTCTCGCTTATAGTGGGGAATGCCTTCGCGGCGCACGACATCCATGACAGCCTTGAAGACCTGGTTCGCATACACGCCTGGGCGAATGATCTGACAGGCATGCTCCACACCGCGCAGCAGAGCATGATGAAGACGACGTGCTTCCAACGGTGCCTCGCCAAGCACGGCATTGCGCGCGATGTCTGCGCGATAGTGACCAAAGCGGCCGCCGACATCGAAGCGAATAATCTCCCCCTCTCGCAGCTGACGCTCCGAGGGTTGGACATTGGGCAGTGCGCTGCGCTCGCCAAATCCGATGCATCCCAAGACGGGCATGGCCCCTTCGACGACAGTTTGAACGTGAAACGCGCGAGCCAGCTCATGCTCGCTTGCGCCCTCCCGCACGACAGACAGAGCAGCTGCGATCGAGCGTTCAGAGATCTGCGCGATTTGACGCAAACGTTCTATCTCGACAGGTGTTTTTATAGCTCGGACATGTCGAAGCACGCCGGCTCCAGGAACCCAGATGACGGTTGGCAAGGCTTCCTTAAGCTGCTCAAGATAGCCTTGCTCAAGACCCGTCTCATCAATTGCGATGCGTCCCGTCTGAAGTCCTTTGTCTTTCAACGTTTCAATCAACGCTGTCAGTGCGTCGCTATAGGAGAGCTCTTCGCGCAAAGCGAGGTGCCGTTTATCGACGGGATTGCTAGCGGCATCGGAGTCCATTTCAATGTGGAATTCGCCGTAGCGACGCACATCCTCAACCTGAGGGGCCTGGTCGGCGACAAGATCCAGCGTACTCGTGCCCGTTATGATCGCTGGTTTAGCTAGATCGGCCCGCGGCCAAACCACATAGGCCTGGGGTCCGCGTCGTATCCATTGTGGCAGAGCCCAGAAATTACTGAGATAGGTTACGTTTTCAGGGCTCGTTGCGATGATGGCATCGAGGGCTAGCTCGGCCATACGGCTGCACAGTCGCGGTTGGTTAAGGAGCATCGCGCTAATCCTCTCCTTGTGGGTTGGCGTCGTCGCGATAGCCAAGACGCATCGAAATCCGCGCGACGGCGGCGGCGATTTTCTCTCCGACCTGAGGGAGTTCGACTTGAGGCCCGACAGCTTTGGGATAGGCCACGCTGATCGCCCCGACGAGCGTACCCCTGGCATCTCGAATGGGAGCGCCCACAGCGATCAAGCCGGCAAAGTTCTCATCCAGCGACGTCGTATAACCTGTGGACCTCGCAGCCTGAATCTGACGGTTTAGTCGGTCGATATCGGTAACCGTGCGCGGCGCAAGGCGTTCGAACGGCCCCGCTCCGAGAATAGCGACGATCGCATCACGATCGAAATCGAGGAGCAGGGCCTTACCCATTGCGGTTGAGTGAAGAGCAAAAGTCTCGCCGGCCGACGAACGGATTACAACGGGGCTCCTACTTTGGGCGACACGTAGATAGATGCCCTGATCGCCGCGTCGAATACCTAGGAAGGCATTGAAGCACCCCTCCCCTGCAAGAGTGTCGAGTTCGATTTGCGAGGCTCGTATCAGCCGGTCCTCGCGGAGCATGTGCTGAGTCAACGAGACGAGGGCGGGGCCAAGCCGATAGCGGCGGGTCGCAATATCCTGCTCGACATAGCCGTGATCGGCCAACGTATTGAGGATGCGCTGGACGGCGGGAGGACTGAGATCGAGATGGCGGGCGATCTCTCGAACGCCAAGAACGCCCTGGGCCTCTCCCAGCTTCCGCATCACGCCAAGTCCCCGCTCAAGCGAAAGATTGCCGGACATCTGTGTTCCTTAAATCGGAATAATGTTCCTTATTTTGATCAATACAGCATGCCAACTCCATGTGTGTCAATGTCGAATGTTCACTATAGTGTGTCGTCCTAAAGTGAACGCCGTGGCGACCATGACGCCATGGATGTTTTTGCGTTGGTGGGGCTGAATCTTCAGCGACTGCGCCGGAATCGCCAGGTTTCGCAAGAGGAACTGGCCTTTCGCGCAGAATCGACGCGCGGCTATCTGAGCGGCATCGAAAACGGCAAGCGTAATGTGACGATCGAAGTCCTCGACAGATTGGCCAGAGCGCTCGAGGTCGACATCGCAGAATTTTTCATAAACCCGCTTGAGGCTAGGCCACCTGCAAAAAACAGGTCACTTAAGAAGCGCGCGGTTAAGAAATCAGCCCCAAAGCAGAAGCCAATTCGTGGCCGCCGCGTGAGATAGGCGGTTCCTTACGATTGAGCGCCGCTCTCCGCCTTCATTCTTGCTGGCAAGTCCCGATCGAGCATCGAATCCAAATCGAGTTGTAGCGCGATAACGATTGCCTCGACCTTATCGAGTGTGGGCGAATTGGCTTCGCGTTCAAGTTTCCCGATGTAGCCGCGGTTGGTTCCCGCAAGGCTCGCCAATTGGCTCTGAGTCAGACCTGCTTTGCTCCGCAGGAGCCGCAAATTGCGGGCAAAAATAGCCGTCAATTTCATAGCGCAAGCGAGCCAGAAGCACGCTACGGCATCCACCTACTATAGTACTCATTCGTATTCTGCTTACTTGCTCGGCGAACGATCTGCGAGCTATGGTCCTTGCGTATGAGACAATAACCTCAAGAAGTTTGTAACGGTGCAATCAGTATTCCAAAAGGCATTGTTTGAGACCCTGGAGGCGATACATCGAATTGACCGCGCCTCCACCCCACGCGAAATCGTGGCTGAGCTTCACTCTGGCACTGAACACTACGGCGTCACAGCCAGCATCATCACGGAGCTGCCTTCACCCACAATCGATGACTGGCAAGATTGCATCCTGGCGAACGGGTTACCCACTGAGTGGTATGTTCGCTACATCGCCGAGAAGCTCTATCGCCACGATCCCTGTGCGGAGCGGTGTCGTATGACTGTCGAGTCCTTCTTCTGGCACGAACTCGACCAACGCACTATGACGCCATCGGCAAAAGAAGTCTTGGTGAAGGCGGCCGAATTCGGCCTGTCCGACGGTTTATGCATACCGTTTCACCTACCAACCTCATATCCTGCGGCCGTCGCCTTGGCTGGAGAGCGCTTCGACCCACCACCCTACGCATGCACTTTTCTGCACGCCCTTGCCTGGCACGCCCTTCACGCGGCGCTGCGACTTGCTGATCCATCCAAGTGCGGATCCGTTACGGGACTTTCAGAGCGTGAACGCGAGATACTGCAGTGGACAGCGTCAGGTAAAACAGCCTGGGAAATATCTCGAATTCTGGGAATCTCTTGTCATACGGTCAACACACACCTGCGAAACGTTCGACAGAAATACGATACAGCTAATAATGCACATTCAATTGCCGAAGCAATTCGAAGGCATGACCTTCAATTTTGACAATAATATATAAAATACCCAAATTATTTTGAGATATTTCTGCAGCACCCATCTACCTAAATCATGCGATAGGCAAGAAGTCAGGTGACCGCCCTAATTCCTTTTTGGGATCGGCAGCATTCGCTAAAAAGGAGTCCTACGATTGTCGATTGATTTGCGACATATTCGCTACGCGATTGCCGCTGCGGATCACGGCAGTTTTCGACAGGCAGCTCGTGTGCTTGGTGTGCAGGGCTCTGCGCTCAGCCGGCGTATTCGGGATTTAGAAGATCAGAGCGGCGCCTCCCTGTTCATTCGCCACAAAAAAGGAGTTGCGACTACCTACGCCGGCCGATATTTTGTTGAACAGACGCGCCACGCCGTAGAACAAATCGAAAGAACCCAAAAATACATCGGAGCTTCGGGGCGAGGCGAGAATGGTATAATTAGAATTGGCCTTAACTTTTCGATCGGGTCCAGCTTCCTATCAGAAATTATTAAAAATTTTTATGACAAGCACTCTGCTGTACAGCTTGAATTTTCTGATGGAATTCTGTCTGAGCAACTGATACGCCTTCGCGATTATCGCCTTGATGTTGTCTTTATGATGGGACTGGGCGCAATTGCAGGTCACGAAACACTGGGACTGTGGAGAGAAGACATCTATGTGGCTATGCCGGCAGGCCATGAGCTGCAAGACTACACACAGATCGAATGGCAAGATTTAAGGCAGCATCCCCTTGTTGTCAGCGATATGGCCCCTGGTCCCGCAATAGTGGGCCATATTATCGAGCACGTCATGAAGTTTGGACATGCGCCTCGCATTGAACGCCAAATGATTCATCGCGATACACTCATGCAAATCGTTGCATGCAACCGGGGGCTGACCTTGGTCAATGAAAGCATGTCAACGACGCGATTTCCTGGCGTGATTTATCGCCGCTTGGTCGCGCCTCCCATCTCATTTCAAGCGGTCTGGTCCGCCACAAACGACAATCCACCTTTCCGGCGTTTTTTGAGCCTAGCCAGAGCCACATCGAATGTCTTTGATCACGATAAGTTAAATCGAGAGCCCCGTTTCCAGAGGACGACGCAGACGCCGCAATATCCTACTTATTCGTCTTCCGACCCTTAGCAAATCCGCGATCGGTTGCCATGAACCGCTCCAGCATGGGAACGATCAGCCTGACTGCATCGGGAGGCTTGGCTGCGCTCTCGCGGCCCAGGATTTCGGCATAGGCAACAAGATCGCGATGAAGGCCGGCCGGCAGATCCAGCGTCACCTTGACCGGTTTGTCGTCGGCAATCGGTCCGAGCTTCAATTTAGTCATGGTCATCCTCTGTAGGGTTCGAAGACGAGGTCGCGGGTGACGATGACGCACACCGGGAATCCCGGGCGAATGGTCAGTGTCGGCGCGACGTTGAGTTGGCGGCGGATGATCTGCTGACCAGCCTCGTTGATGGTGTCCTGCGTGCCGTTGCGGATCGCGCGCAAAAGCCGATTCTGGTCATCGACGGCGAGTTCAGCCCCGACCGCAAGCAGCGTCGACAGACCCGCCGCCTTGGCAAGATCCCACCAGTGGTAATCGACACCATCCTCAAGGCCGGCATAGCCTTGCGGATCAGCACCCGGCTGACGCTCCAGGACGATAGAGCGTCCATTCGGCAGGATCAGCCGATTCCATACGAGCAGCACCCGGCGCTGGCCGAACTGTACGTTATTGTCATATTGGCCGATGATCCGGGTTCCCTGCGGCACGAGCAGAATACGCCCCGTCGGACTGTCATAGATGTTTTCTGTGACCTGCGCCGTGATTTGGCCGGGCAGATCCGAACGGATGCCCGTCACGAGCGCAGCTGGAATGACGGCACCGGCCTGCAGCACATAGGGCGATGCCGGCGGCATGACGTGGTCGGGCGCAACAGTGCGCCGATCCGCTACAGCATTGAGGAAGGCCAGTTGCTTGTCCTGCGCGGTCGGGGCACCGGCCTGACCGCCGAGATCAAGCCCTGCAAGACCCGGCGTCTGTCCGCCGGCTGTTCCCGCCACCGCCGATCCCGCCCGTGCCTGGAAGAAGACGGTGCTGGTACGGGCCGCCTCTTCCTCGGCCCGACGGCGTTGCTCCGCCTCATCGACGCCCGGCGTGGGAACCGCCGGCGACACGACGGGTTGCCCTTTGTTCTGCGCGTCCAGGATCGGACGGCCGAGGTCACCTGGTAGTGCCGGCCCGAGGATCGGACCGGTATAGTCGCGCGGCAGGCCGGCAAGGCCATCGGCGGGCTGCCGATTGGCGGTGGAATAGAGCTCTTCACCGCCCGATCCGCCGCCGGGGCCTTGAAGAGCATAGATCAGCGCCCCGCCGATGCCGAGCGAGGCGACGACACCCATGCTGATCAGCACCTTGCGCGACAGCCGGGTCACACGTGGCGGTTCAGCCCGCAGGCGCATGGCTGCGGCGTTGTCGTTCTCGGTCATGACGAAGGCCTCGCATCGGTCCGCACGATCCTGACGGTCTGCTGGCGATCGCCGCTGCCAAGACGCAGTTCGGCCGCGCCGAACAGGCGATCGACGATCTGGATGTGCTGGTAGGTGCGGCTGTTGGCGATCTGGGCTTCGCCGTCCGGGCCGATGACAAAGAGAGGCGGCATTTCGCCTTGCACGATACCGCGTGGGAATTCGACATAGACGCGTCGGCCATCATCATAGACGGCAAGGGGTTTCCAGGGCGGATTGTCACCGGTGAGGCCATAGCGATAATTGCGTGCCGCGACCGCGGGAATAGCCGGGACGGGTGGGACGACTTGGCGCTGTGCGCCGGCCGATCGAGGATAGGCCCAGGAGACAGCCGGCATGTAGGGTTTTTCGCCAGAGCGCAGCTCCAGCATATAGGTGCGACGGTCGGTGGTGATAACGAGATTGGTGGCGATACCCGCGCGGCTGGGTTTCACCAGAACATGAACGCGTCGTGTCACGCCCGATCCGCTCTCGGTGTCACCAATGATCCAGCGGGCGGTATCGCCGGCGGCGATCGGCCCAGATCCGGTCAGGCTCTCGCCGGGCTCGAGCGCGATATCACTGATCTGGCCGGGGGCGGCATAGACCTGATAGAGAGCGCCCTCCGACCAGGGATAAACCTGGATTGCGTTGTAATAACCTTCGCGGCGCGGCTGGACGCGGGCGGCGGCATTGGCATTCTCGACACGAGCCGTGGGTGCTGTCGCGGCCGCTCCGCCGCGAACCGGCGACCAAGCCGGGGGAGTGTGCAGCGGCCGCAGCCGATCGTCGGTGGCTGCGGTCGGTATAGCCGGAAGTGGCGGCACGTCTTTGTCATAACGGATTTCAGGTGGCTTTTGCGGCGTGGCGCAGCCTGCCAGCATGGCGCCAGAGAACAAAACGGCCGCTATTGCGGATTTACGGAAAATCGCATCGCCTTCTTTATAGGTCCTTAGCCAGCTCATTGGCTCATCTCCCGCGACCAGTTGATGGCATTGACGTAGATCCCGAGCGGATTGGCCTTGAGGCGGTCGGCATCACGAGGCGGCTGGATGGCAATGGTCAGGATCGCGGTCCAGCGTTCGGTCGCAGCAAGCTTGCCGTCCTCATAGCGACGCTCCATCCAGGAAACGCGGAAGGAATCCGGCGAGGCGCGGATGACCGACGACACCTCCACGGCGATCTGCTGCTTGCCGACCTTGGCGAAGGGATCATTGGCGCGGGCGTAGTCGTTGAGTGCCCCGGCGCCGCGGTCCGTCGTCCAGTCGTAGGCCCGCAGCCAGTTCTGGCGCACGATGACCGGATCGGCGGGAATGGAACGAACCTGCTCGACAAAACGAGCAAGATGCCAGGCAATCTGCGGATCGGTCGGGCGATAGTCGGCCACAGCGGGCGCCACGGCCTGCGCCTCACCGAGCTTGTCGACCTGAACCACCCATGGCACGACCGTGCCGTTGGCCGATTGCCAGACCAGGGCTACAGCAAAGCCTGTCGACAGGATCAACGAGCCGAAGGCCATGTAGCGCCAGTTCCTGGCCTGCAGGCGGGCCGAACCGATACGCTCATCCCAGACGTGGGCGGCCTTCTGGTAGGGGGTCTCGGGTTCGGGAGTCCTGCCGTAATGCGCGGCATGCCGCCGGAAAAGGTTCATGAGCGGTCACTTTCGGAAAGATTGACGGAGGAGCCGGTGCCATGGCCGTCGCCAGAGCGAATGGCATGGGCTGCCGTCTGGACGGCATGCGCTGTGTGGATGGATCGGCGAAGACGCTGTGCTCGGCCTGGTGCGGCATCCACGGACCGGGTCTGTACGGGCGATGCCTCAGTCGCAGGACCAATCGTCCCCTTGGTCGAGGAACCGCCAGTCACGGAGAAACCGGATTTGACGCCTTCGGCATAACTGGATTTGCCTGATGCAACAGCCCTGCGAAGCGGCGAGACCACCGCGCTGCCGGCACTCCCTGCTGCTGCCCGTCCTACACCACCAAGACCGGAGGCGACGCCAGCCGCGCCAGACTTTCCCAAGGCGCCCAGCGAATAGGCTGAGCTCGCAGAGCCCGCTGCGGTCGCGCCAGCGCGAATGGCGGCAGCTCCACCGGAGAGTGCCGCGGCCCCTCCCCTTGCTGCCAGCATCGCCCCGCCGCCGACGGCAAGGGCGGCTCCGCCGGCAACCAGCCCTGTGCCGACGGCAGCACCAGCGCCAAGCTGCGGCCCACCGGAGACCAAGCCATTGGCGATGCCGGGACCAAAAATGCCAAGGCCGAGGAGCGACAATGCGGCGAGGACAACAGCCATGGCGTCGTCGATGGTCGGCGTCCGCCCGCCAAAGCCCCGAGTAAACTGATCGAACAGGGTCGAACCGATGCCGATGACGACGGCGAGGACCAGGACCTTGATGCCAGAGGAGATCACATTGCCGAGCACACGCTCGGCCATGAAAGCGGTCTTGCCGAACAGGCCGAACGGGATCAGCACGAAGCCGGCCAGTGTGGCGAGCTTGAACTCGATCAATGTAACGAAGAGCTGGATCGCCAGGATGAAGAAGGCGAGGATGACCAGCGCCCAGGCAAACAGCAGGCAGGCGATCTGGATGAAGTTCTCGAAGAACGCCACCCAGCCCATGAGGTCGGAAATCGATTCGAGCAAAGGTCGAGCAGCGTCGAGGCCGGTTTGCGCAACCTTGCCGGGACGCATCAAATCGGCTGCCGAAAAGCCGGTTCCACTGGCCTTGAGGCCGAGGCCCGCGAAGCTTTCGAAGACAATCTTGGCCAGATTGTTCCAATTGGAGATGAGATAGGCGAAGGCACCGACGAACAGCGTCTTTTTCACCAGCCTGGCGATGATGTCGTCATCCGCGCCCCAGCTCCAGAAGAGCGCCGCCAGCGTCACGTCGATGACGATCAGCGTGGATGCGATGAAGCCGACTTCACCGCCGAGCAGCCCAAAGCCGGAGTCGATGTAGCGGGTGAACACCCCGAGGAAATTGTCGATGATGCCGCTACCACCCATGCGTCAACGTCCTTGGTTCGAGGGTGATGAGAGCGGCTCGAATGTCCGGCCGAGAAAGCGATCGCGGGTCTGGCTCCACACACGCAGGCACTCGGCGTCCTCGACCGCCTTTTGTCCAAGCTGCTGGCAGCGGCGCTGACCTTCACGCAGCGGATCGCCATCGGATGGGATCAGGCGCATTGGCGAAGTCGGCGACCTCTTTTGCCTATCGATCAGTTCGATCACCGTCACCGTCAGGGCGACAGCGACGAACACCATCGCGCCGAGGCGCGTAAACGTCTTGCCGTCCATGACGATATCCCTCTCCACCTCAGTTGCCGTTGTTGAACATCCGGGCATTGCCCGGTTGATAGGCCGAGCCCGGCGTGAGGAAGCGACGACGTTGCTCGCGTCCTTGTTCAGCCGCGGCGGCGCGTTCCGCATCGGTCAGCGCTCCGGCCCGGCCATTGGCGGCGAGCAGTGCGAGCAGATCGGAGAGTTGCTGAGATTGCAGAGCGAGAATCTGATTGCCGGCTTGGGTTGCCTGCAGCGCACCGGTCGCGCCCTGGCTCTGGTTGACCAGGGTCGACATCTGCGTCCGGTTCGCATCGATATTGCCGACGACACCGGCCTGCACCCGCATGGCGTCCTGGAGACTGCCAACCGTGTTCTGCCAGCGCGAGCGGGCGTCGGCGACGAGTTGCCGGTCGCTCGCAGATAGCGAGACAGTCGCGTATTTTTGGCTGAATATCTGGTCGACCTTCTGGACGTCGAAGGCAATGTTCTGCGCCTGGTCGAGAAGTTGCTGGGTCCTGCGAACCGACTGCTGGATCTGCTGAAGCGAGGAGAAGGGCAGGCTCGCGAGGTTGCGCGCCTGATTGATCAGCATCTGTGCCTGGTTTTGCAGTCCGGTGATCTGGTTGGTGATCTGCTGGAGCGAGCGCGCGGCCGTCAGGACGTTTTGCGTGTAGTTCGATGGATCGAACACAATATCCGCGCAGGCCGGCGGCACCATCATCGGCGCCAATGCCAGGGACGCAGAAAGCAGGGTCGTCGCCAGAACGGCAGCGTGTGGTCGGAGATGGCGAGCTCTCATGACTGAGTCTCCTGTTCGGATGAGGGGATCAGAGGTGGAATAAGATCGATCGCCCAACCGGTATTGCGGGCCTCGAGCCAGGCTTTGAGAAAGCCCTCGCGGCCATGCTCGGCGAGCAGCTTGCCAATGAGCGTCTGATCGGATTTGGAGGATGCGGCGCACAGCGCCAGGCCAACTTCGGACAGGCCAAGCTCGAAGAGGCGATTGCCGCGCCGCGACTGGCAGTAGTAGTCGCGTTTGGGTGTTGCCCGCGCGAGGATCTCGATCTGCCGGTCGTTCAGTCCGAACCGGCGATAGATCGCGGTGATTTGCGGCTCGATCGCGCGTTCATTCGGCAGGAGAAGCCGGGTCGGACAGCTTTCGATGATCGCCGGCGCGATCGCCGAATTGTCGATGTCGGACAATGACTGCGTGGCGAAGATGACGCTGGCGTTCTTCTTGCGCAGCGTCTTCAGCCATTCGCGAAGCTGGCCGGCAAACCCCTCATCATCCAGCGCCAGCCAGCCCTCATCGATGATGAGCAAAGTCGGACTTCCATCGAGACGGTCGCCCATACGATGGAACAAATAGGACAGCACGGCCGGCGCCGCGCCAGTACCGACCAGGCCTTCGGTCTCGAAGACTTGCACGTCGGCGCCCCCGAGATGTTCTGCTTCGGCATCGAGCAGCCGGCCATAGGGACCGCCGACATAGTAGGGTCGCAGCGCCTGTTTGATGCTGTTTGACTGGAGCAGGACCGCCAGGCCCGTGATGGTACGCTCTTCGATGGGGGCGGAAGCGAGAGAGGTCAGCGCCGTCCAGATATGGTCCTTGACCTCCGGAGTTACGGGTACACCCTCGCGCGTCAGGATCGCGGCGAGCCAGTCAGCCGCCCAGGCGCGTTCATAGGTATCGTGGATGCGACCCAGCGGCTGAAGCGCGACGGAGGCGTCGGAGCCTTCGGTCAGGCCGCCGCCGAGATCGTGCCAATCGCCGCCCATGGCGAGTGTCGCGGCCCGGATCGAACCGCCGAAATCAAAGGCGAAGACCTGGGATCGCTCGTAGCGCCGGAACTGCAAGGCCATCAGGGCCAGCAGCACGGATTTGCCGGCACCGGTCGGTCCAACAACGAGCGTATGACCGACATCGCCGACATGAAGGGATAGCCGGAACGGGGTCGAACCTTCCGTCCTGCCGTAGAGCAGCGGGGGCGCATCGAAATGCTCGTCCCGTTCCGGCCCCGCCCACACGGCGCTGAGGGGGATCATATGGGCGAGATTCAGCGTCGAGATCGGCGGCTGGCGGACATTGGCATAAGCGTGTCCGGGCAAGGAACCGAGCCAGGCATCGACGGCATTGACCGTCTCGATCATGGCCGTGAAATCGCGGCCCTGGATGACCTTCTCGACCAGGCGGAGCTTTTCGTCGGCAAGGCGTGGGTCGGCGTCCCAGACTGCGATGGTGGCCGTGACGTAGGCCATGCCGGCACGGTCTTGTCCGAGTTCCTGCAAGGCGAGGTCAGCGTCACCTGCCTTGTTCGCCGCATCCGTGTCCACGAGGACGGATGCCTCGTTGGTCATGACTTCCTTGAGAATCGCGGCGATGGATTTTCGCTTGGCGAACCATTGCCGCCTGATCCTGGTCAACAGCCTAGTGGCATCGGTCTTGTCGAGAAGAATGGCACGCGTCGACCAGCGATAGGGGAAAGCCAGCCGGTTGAGGTCATCGAGCAGACCGGGCGTGGTCGCGCTCGGGAAACCGACGATCGTGAGGATGCGCAAATTCTGATCGCCCAGACGCGGTTCCAGGCCGCCAGTCAATGGCCGATCGGCCAGCAATGCGTCGAGATAGATCGGCGTCTCGGGGACACGGACGCGATGGCGTTTGGTGGAAACGCACGAATGCAGATAGGTCAGCGTCTCGGCGTCGTCGAGCCAGCCGCATTCCGGCATGAAGCCATCGAGCAGGGCCAGAATGCGGGTGGTGCGATCGGCAAAGCCTCGCAGGATCTCCGACGGATCCACGCCAGCGCGTTCCTTGCCCTCATAGAGCCATGTCTCGGCGCGCGCCGCTTCCTCGGCTGGCGGCAGATAGAGCAAAGTCAGGAAATAGCTTGAGATGAAATGGACGCCCTGCTCCTCGAAATCAGCCTTGCGCTCGGCATCGACGAGGCTGGAGGCTGGATCGGGAAAGATGCTGTCGGGATAGGTCGCCGTTTCATGTCGCTGCGCCTCGACGAAGATGCTCCAGCCCGAGCCGAGGCGGCGGAAGGCGTTGTTGATGCGGCCGGCGACCGCAACCAGTTCGGCCGCGACGGCAGAGTCCAGATCGGGACCGCGAAAGCGCGCGGTGCGCTGGAACGAGCCATCCTTGTTGAGCACGATGCCCTCGGCCACGAGCGCAGCCCAGGGCAGATAGTCGGCAAGACGTGCGGCGGAGCGGCGATATTCGGCTAGGTTCATCATGGCCGCCGCTCACACCGAGAGATGAGCGGGAATGCGCAGATGCCGGCGTCCAACTTCGATGAAGAGCGGATCGCGCTTTGCAGCCCAAACCGCCGCGAAATGCCCGATGGCCCAGATCAACAGCCCGACGAGCCACAGACGCAAACCGAGGCCGACCGCCCCTGCCAGCGTGCCGTTCACGATGGCGATGGAACGAGGCGCGCCGCCGAGCAGGATGTGCTCGGTCAGCGCGCGATGAACCGCAACCGTGAAACCCGGCACGGCGTCGAGTTGCTCAAAAGCCATCGCCATCAGACCAGCGCTCCGCCGCCGAAGGAGAAGAAGGAGAGGAAGAAGCTCGAGGCTGCGAAGGCGATCGACAGGCCGAACACGATCTGGATCAGGCGGCGAAAGCCGCCCGACGTATCGCCGAAGGCAAGCGCGAGGCCGGTTGCGATGATGATGATGACGGCGACGATCTTGGCGACCGGCCCCTCGATCGACTGCAGGATTTTCTGAAGCGGCTGTTCCCATGGCATCGACGAGCCGGAAGCATCGGCGGCGGAAAGGAGGACGAGGTTGACATAGGTGACGGCAGCGGCAGTCGCGACCGTGTGGCGGACGCGCATGGTGGTGGTTCGGATCATGAGAAATCTCCTGTGTTCGAGGTGTCTTGGGTGATGCGGTAATCGCCGTCCGGGCCGAGCCCTTCGATGAAAGCGAGTTCGGTCAATCGCCTTGCAGCACCGCGGCCCGACAAAACGGCCACGAGATCGACGGTCTCGGCGATCAGGGCGCGGGGAACGGTGACGACCGCTTCCTGGATGAGCTGTTCGAGCCGGCGCAACGCGCCGATACCCGATCCGGCATGGATGGTGCCGATGCCGCCCGGATGGCCTGTGCCCCAGGCCTTCAGGAGATCGAGGGCTTCCGCACCACGGACCTCGCCGATGGGAATGCGGTCCGGCCGCAGGCGCAACGACGAGCGCACGAGATCGGACAATGTGGCGACGCCGTCCTTGGTGCGCATAGCAACTAGGTTGGGTGCCGCGCATTGCAGTTCACGCGTGTCCTCGATGATGACGACGCGATCAGTGGAATTGGCGACCTCCGCGAGCAAGGCGTTGGTGAGCGTCGTCTTGCCAGTCGAAGTCCCGCCCGCAACGAGGATATTGGCACGTGATATGACCGCGGCGCGCAACGAGGTGGCCTGGCGGGTCGTCATGATGCCCGCGGTCACATAGTCGGCAAGGGTGAAGACGGC
Source organism: Labrys sp. HAY1-8F (assembly GCF_056754975.1). Taxonomy (NCBI): domain Bacteria; kingdom Pseudomonadati; phylum Pseudomonadota; class Alphaproteobacteria; order Hyphomicrobiales; family Xanthobacteraceae; genus Labrys; species Labrys sp. HAY1-8F. Next base: position 1,445,872 of record NZ_JBPGWZ010000001.1, read on the forward strand.
GACCGCAGGCTTACGGATAGCAAAGGTTGGAGCAGCGACAACGGGAGGAAGCAGGCCTTCAAAGCGCTCGCCCGTCTCGGGGAGTTCAGCGGAAACGCGCGGTGCACGCGCATGAACTTCGGCGCCGACATGGTGGGCGACCAGGCGCACGATGCGCTCGCCATCGGCCGCCGATAATGTCTTGCCGGTGTCGGCCAGTCCCTCAGAGAGGCGATCGACCCAGATGCGGCCATCGGGGTTCAACATCACCTCGACGACGCCGGGCTCTTCCAGGAAGCGGGTAATGGCCGGGCCGAGCGCGGTGCGCAGCATGCGCGCTCCCCGTTGGATCGCCTCCGGTCTGAGGTGGGTGGATGCCATGTCGTCCCCATTTCCGTGGGGACGCGATGAACGGCTCCCCGAACGGGGATGATTAAAGGAACCCGAAATCGGGTCGGTTCAACAACTATCTAAACGCGTGCGGGGATCGGCGGCGAATAGGAGGGGCAATGCCACGCAAGCTGAGTGCAGAGCTAGGGTCAGGACCCATTGAAATGAGAGGCTCGATCTGATTCAGGCTCCGCAAGGAGATTTTGATGAGCGATCTTTATTAGCTGACGGACGAGCAGATGGGGCGGCTGCAGCCGTATTTTCCTAAGAACCATGGCAAGCCTCGGGTAGACGACCGTCGCGTGTTGAGCGGGATCATCTTCGTCAATCGCAACGGGTCGCGCTGGCGGGATGCGCCGAAGGATTATGGCCCGCACAAGACGCTCTACAACCGCTGGAAGCGTTGGTGCGAGATGGGCGTTTGCGCCCGAATGATGGAATGGCTGGCCGCCGCCGGTGCCAAGCGTAAGACCGTGATGAGTGACGCGACCTATTTGAAGGCGCACCGCACGGCATCGAGCCTGCGGGTAGAAAAGGTGATCTCGGGCGGCTGATCGGCCGCACCAAAGGCGGCATGAATATCAAGCTTCACGCTGTCACCGATGCGAACGGCCGCCCTTTGAGCTTCTTCATGACCGCCGGCCAGATCAGCGATTATACCGGCGCAGCGGCGTTGCTGGACGAAATACCCAAGGCTCAATGGCTGCTTGCCGACCGCGGCTATGACGCCGACTGGTTCAGGGATGCCTTAGCGGCAAAGGGCATCAAGCCGTGTATCCCAGGCCGAAAATCGCGCAACCAGCCCAGCAAATACGACAAGCGCCGGTTCAAACGGCGTAACCGCATGGAGATCATCTTCGGCCGCCTCAAGGACTAGCGACGCGTCGCCACGCGATATGACCGATGCCCGACCGTCTACTTCTCCGCCATCGCTCTCGCTGCTCTCCGGTTTGTGAGTGCAGAATGATCTCAGCACTTTTCTCAACACGATCGTCGTCCGTTGGGCAGGATCTTGATGTTCTGCACGGGGCAAAGGGTGGCCGCTCTCACGATTGAGCGCTTCATGGCGAAATAAGGTAGCCATGATCTTTCTCAGCCAAGCGGGAGCGCGCCCTAAGACCTGCAAAAAATGCCAGCAACCTCCTTATTGCGAGCGGAACGAACCTAAGTCGGCGCAGTTAAGTCGACTGCAGCCGCCGAGGTTCGGCGGGATACCAGGCGTCGGCTACTATTCGGCCTCTAAAACTGTCCTTCAATAAAGGAAACGCAAATGGCTAAAGAACTCAAAGATCTCTTTTTTGAAACGCTGAAAGACATTTACTACGCCGAAAAACAGATTTTGCGTGCGTTGCCCAAGATGGCGCGGGAGGCGCAATCCCCGGAGCTGAAAAAAGCTTTTGAAACGCACCGGGAGGAGACTGAGGGGCATGTCGATCGGTTGCAGCAAATCTTTGAAATGCTCGAAAAGCCGGCCCGCGGAAAAACCTGTGACGCCATCCTCGGGATTATCGATGAAGGCAAGGAAGTCATGGAGGAATTCAAGGGTGCCCCTGCCCTCGACGCCGGCCTGACAGCCTCAGCGCAAGCCGTCGAGCACTATGAGATCTCCCGCTATGGCACGCTCAAGACCTGGGCTGGACAGCTCGGTCTGAAGGATGCCGCCCAACTTCTGGATCAGACGCTGCAGGAGGAGGTGAAGACGGACGCTCTCCTGAGCAAACTCGCAACCGCCAGCGTCAACAAGAAGGCTGCGTAGGCGTTAAAGGGAGCCTAGCTTCGGCGAGGCTCCCTTCTCTCACCATGAATAGCAAACCCCCTCTCCATCTTGGCACCCTGGGTTCGCAAACCGCTCATTTGTGTGTGGACATGCAAAACATCTTCATGCCAGAGGCAACTTGGGGGGCCAAATGGGTGGAACGCATCATTCCGGCGGTCGCTCGCATCACGGGAAAATATGCCGAGCGAACCGTCATGTCGCGGTTCGTGCCCCCATTAACGCCCGAACAGCGTCCTGGCATGTGGAAGCGTTACTTCGAGCGCTGGCGGGAGGTCAATCGGGACCACATGGACCCGCAAGCCTTTGAGATCGTTCCGGAGCTCGCGCGGTTCTCGCCACCCGCGATGATCGTTGACAAACCAACTTATTCAGCCTTCACGCAACGCAAGCTTCACGACTGGATCAAAGCACGTCATGTCACTGGCCTCGTCGTGACCGGGGCCGAGACGGATGTCTGCATTCTCGCCACTGTCATGGCGGGTGTGGATCTTGGCTTGCGCATGACGATCGTCACAGATGCCGTGTGTAGTTCCTCCGATTCAAGTCACAATGCACTGCTTCGTCTCTACGCCACACGCTTCTCGGAGCAGATTGATACGGTTGGGCACGAAGAGCTTTTAGACGTGTGGAACCCCTAATTTTGTTTCAGCGGCCTGGGCTCCCCAACCCGGGCCATTGTTCCTTTGAAAACTCAACGGATGCGCCGATGAAAGTGATCATCTTCGGCGGCACGATTGCTGCCGGGGGTCTTGATGGTTTGACCTAGCGTAACGGTGCTGTCGGTAATGCGATCTTGCTGGTCGTTCGTCCGGTCGTGGCTTGGTTCAGCCTTGCCCGACCTAGGCTCCCGGCCACCGCTCGTGGCTTGATCTGTTGCTTCGCTTGCTGGCGCTGAGCTCGTTCGTCGTGCTCGCCTCGGTGTTGCTGAATGGCATGTCGTCAGGTCCGATCATGATGTGGGTCGATCGACGTCGAACGGCGATCCGGCACAGTTGAAGCAGCGATTGGGTGTTCTATCTGAAAGGGGTGCTGGCGCGATGCCGCTCGGAGCCTGCCTTGTCCGGACGAGGCCAGCAGGCAAGCGGAGACGGAAAAACCACCGTGCCGGCACCGTACGCAGCGGAACTTCCGGGGCATCCCGAGGTTCGGAAGGCTCCTTGAAAACATATCGCGAGGAGATACCAATGCGCAGAATGTTGATGGTAGCGACCATCATTCCGTTGCTGGCAACCCCGGCGCTTTCGCAAACAGCTACAACGACGACCACAGAGACTTTCATCACCGCCAAGCCGACGGACGCGCTCAGCAGCAACGTGATCGGGCTGAACATCTACAATGCGGCAGAGGAAAATATCGGCCAGATTGAGGATCTGGTGATTTCCGACGGCCAGCTCACTGGCTATGTAGTTTCTGTCGGCGGGTTCCTGGGTATCGGCGAGCACTACATCATCGTGTCGCCGGCAAGCGTGAAGGTCAACTATTCCGACAGCGACAAGAAATGGTCCGCCAAGATGGAGGCCTCCAAGGACCAACTCAAGGCCGCCGCGCCATTCAAATATGAAGGACGATGGAGGAAATAGTGAGGACTATTCGCGCAGAGTACATTCCGACCAGGAGTGCTGACATAGGCGGTGGATGATCGATGAGGCCGGCTCGCATGCGGCGCTGCCAGCCGCTATTCGGAAATAGGATGGCAGCAATACAAGCCAAAGCTTGATCGAGGGTGGGCTCAAGCCCGGGAGAGGTCTCGATGAAATCAAAAAGCTCTCGGGCGGCACGACGCAAACAACTTTCGTCCTGGCTCTTGAAGCCGGTGAAGAGGCTTTTGCCACGCTTACCTATTTCGCCAGGCGCGAGAATATCGCCGGTGCGTCGCTGATGGCGATCGACGCCTTCAGCGGCGCGACGGTCGACTGGTTCGACTTCGGCGGCCGCACCTACGGCGGGATTGCGGTATATCAGCAGTGCGAGACTGCGCCAATCGTGGAATGCTCCCCTGATCCGTCCTCATGCCGGCGGATCCCCGTCCGCGACGATAGGCACTCGGGGCGGCCCGCTGTTCTGGGAAATACTCGCCGCTTGGTGCGAGACAAGAGGGGCCTTCCGGCACTTCCGTATCGATCGGAGACGAGACCTGAAAATTGCCGATCAGCGGGCCCGCTCGCCAGCAAACGACTCGTAGCGAGCTACCGCGCGAGGTCGCACCGGATACCGCCCTGTGACGTCTCCTGACACGAATTTTCAGGATGAGACGTTAGGGTGGGTGCAAAAGAGGAGATGCCGATGTTCCTTATTATGGGAGCGAATGGCCATGTGGGATCGGCGGTCGCAAGGACGCTGATGGAACGCAACCAGCCCCTAACGGTGGTGACGCACGATGAAAAGCGTGGCGCACGGTGGCGTGCCCAGGGGGTTGAGGTGGCCATCGCCGATGTGAATGATCCTGCGTCGCTGGGGCGCGCTTTCGCACGCGGGCGGCGCGCCTTCCTGCTCAATCCTCCCGCCGACGTGAAGACGGACACGGACAAGGTCGAGCGCGCCGGCGTTGCTGGCATCCTGGCCGCCCTCGATGAGTCGGGATTGGAGAAGGTCGTAGCGGAGTCGACCGCCGGCGCGGAGCCGGGCGAGCGGGTGGGTGATTCTTCCGTCCTTTGGGAACTGGAGCAAGGTCTGCGGGATCGATCGATCCCGGCTGCGATCAATCGCGCCCCCTTCTACATGAGTAACTGGGACGATCTGCTGGAGCCAGCCCGCGAAACAGGCAAGCTGCCGACGATGTTGCCCGCCGACCTTAAGTTGCCGATGGCCGCGCCGGACGACCTCGGCCGCATCGCCGCGGACCGGCTGATGTCCGGCCTCGACGATATCGGCATCCGTTACGTCGAGGGGCCGTCGCGTTATTCGCCTGCAGACGTGGCGGCTGCATTTTCCAAACTGCTCCAAAAACCGGTCGAAGTCGAAGTGACGCCGCGCGAAGGCTGGCGGGCAGGTTATCGGGCAATTGGTTTCTCGGAGCCGGCGGCGGAAGCCTATGCTCGCATGACGGCCGCTGCCTTGGATCGCGGCTTCGATCACATCGCCGACCCCATCCGCGGCCGGATCACGCTGCACGCTTATCTCGACTGTCTCACCAAGTCCTGAGTACTCCAGCGATTGGGCAATCGCCTGCACTCAATGGGCAAGGACGATACGTTCGGCGTTTGTGATCTTTCCTTGGAGGTTGGGGTTGAGGATCGCAGGTTCATGCCAAGCGTCGTCGAAAACTGAATTGGCAAAATCCTCGGCGAGGGTCGTCCTTGGCGCCCTGTAGCACATTGTTGCACTCTGGCGAAAGGTCCGTGCAGGGTGCGAGGGATCTGGCAAGCAACTCGACCAAGGATATGGCGAGCCTCACTTGGGCGCCTGCTCCGGCACGTTCCCAGGAGGGATGACCGGCGTCGTGCCGGTATCGGGCCCGAGCTTCTCAATTTCCTCGTCGCCAATCGGCGGCGGCGTCAACACGCCTTTGCAGCGCTGCAGGTCCGGCGATGCCGTCTTTAGCCGTCTGTTGTCGCCGCCGTCTTCCTTGGTGCCGTTCGTTGACTTGTCCTCAGTTTTTGACCGGTCCTGAGGGTGCGATTGGCAAGGATCGGGAGAGCCTTTTGCATTGGCGTCATGGTTTGGCGTCTGTGATGCTGCTGGACTGCACACGGCCAAGCAAGTGAGCGATGCCGCTGTCCGGAAGGCGGTCCACGCCGCGACGTCAGAGCCTTGCATTATCGGCCATGCCTCCAATTGTCTCGAGCTCGGCATTCCATCCCTTACAGCCCCGGCCGTTGACGACGGTACTGGCACGCAGCAGATCATGTCGATTGATCGCTCTCTCGGTAGGCCTTCCGTCTGCGGTTGTGCTATTGGCATGCGACTTGTTCGAAGCCACACAAGAATCAGGCTCTCGGCCGGCTTATCGAGTCTTGGTCTTCGAACAACCCATGCCTCGCTTGGTTCCCGGCATATATCCGAGATCTCCTGTCGCCGCGACGGCGCATCTTCCATCAGTACGGGAGCGGCGGAGAGCGGGGTTATCGTAAGCCGGCTATCGCTGCCGAACTCGTTCATGGAAGCCGTCAATTTGTCGGTGGCATTCGTTTCGCGATTTCAGGGGGGAACCAAAAGACCTGGCAGTCCGGAACTTGGGACTGAGATGGCCCGTTATAGAGCCGCGAGGGGTGAAGGCAGCCTTCGCATCGTCAGTGAAAGGGATGTTGCTGACGACGCGGCCCGATCAATTTCTCCAGCCAGACGAAGCTTGGTCGGGCCGCACAATCATTCGAGCAACAATAATCTCCAATCATTTGAGCGCCCGAGGTCGGTGATGAAATGCCCGCGCTGGCTGCACCCGCTGGTGTAGTTGCGGTCCGGCTCCCAGCCCATATCTCGGCCCGTCGAGCCGGCCACCCTCCCCAGCTAGGCGGTCTCGCTGGTGCACTTTTGATGTAACGAGAAGCTATCACGGTCTGCCCGCCAGCGGCAAAGCCTAATACCGCGGACACTCATCCCCGATGAAGTCGACGTACTCAACGTGGCGCTCGCAGTCGATGCAGCACGTTTCCCGACTGGTAGCATCTGAATCAATAGGGGAACCACCAATCGGTATCTTTGTTCGTTGGTGGACAGACTTTTATCGCTGGCGCGCTCATAAAAATGGATTGGAATCTTGCATGCAAAATCCCGACCACGAAATAGGGCGGCGCGGCCTGCTGATCGGCGGGGCTGCGTCCGCGGTACTGGGGTTTCCGTCGCAGGCTCCGGCCGAGACGGCTGCCAGTGTCAGGAAATCAATGATGCTTGACCATCCCAGAGTGTCCGATGTGTCGATCGTCGTAAATGGCGAGATGCGCAAGCTCCGGCTGGATGTGCGCACCACCTTGCTCGATGCGCTTCGTGAGCATCTCCATCTCACCGGAACTAAAAAGGGTTGCGATCACGGCCAATGCGGAGCTTGCACCGTGATCGTCGAAGACCGCCGGATCAATTCCTGCCTGACGCTGGCAGTGATGCATGAAGGCGATCGTGTCACCACCATCGAGGGGCTAGGCACGCCCGAGAAGCTGCATCCGATGCAGGCGGCCTTCGTGGAGCATGACGGTTATCAATGCGGCTATTGCACTCCCGGCCAAATTTGCTCGGCGGTCGCGGTGCTGGATGAGATTAAGGCAGGCATTCCCAGCCATGTCAGTGCGGATTTGATCGCTCAGCCAGAGTTGACTGGCACGGAGCTTCGCGAGCGCATGAGTGGCAACATTTGTCGTTGCGCGGCCTATCCCAACATCATCGACGCCATCATCGAGGTGGCAGGGAGGAAGGCATGAGGTCGTTCACCTACGAGCGCGCAGCGTCGCCATCCGAAGCCGTCGCCGCTGCGACGCGCATTGAGGGCGCCAAATTCATCGCTGGCGGCACCAATCTGCTCGATCTCATGAAGCTCGAAATTGAAACTCCCACCCATCTCATCGATGTCAATGACCTCGATTTCGACAAGATCGGGGCCACGCCTGGTGGGGGCCTGCGCATCGGGGCGTTGGTCCGAAACACCGATCTCGCCGCGGATGCGCGTGTGCGGCGCGACTATCCCTTGCTTACGCGCGCATTGGTTTCCGGCGCCTCGGGCCAGTTGCGGAACAAGGCGACAACGGCCGGGAATCTCCTGCAGCGCACGCGTTGTCCCTATTTCTACGACACCGATCAGCCCTGCAATAAGCGTCAGCCCGGCAGCGGCTGTTCGGCTATAGGCGGGTTCACGCGCAATCACGCGATCCTCGGTGCAAGCGATGCCTGCATCGCGACGCATCCCAGCGACATGGCCGTGGCCATGCGCGCCCTCGACGCGACGGTGGAGACACTGCGCGCCAATGGAACGACACGAAGCATACCGATTGCCGAGTTCTATCGGTCCCCGCGGGAGACGCCGGACAAGGAGACTGCCCTCGCACCGGGTGAATTGATCAGTGCAGTCACATTGCCGAAGCCGATTGGCGGAAAGCAGATCTACCGGAAAGTTCGCGATCGTGCCTCTTATGCCTTCGCCTTGGTCTCGATCGGAGCGATCGTCCAGCAGGACGGCAGTGGGCATGTGGCGCTTGGCGGCGTGGCGCACAAGCCCTGGCGTATCGAGACGGCGGAAGTCGCGTTGCCGCGTGGCCCGAAGGCGGTCATGGAGCAGCTTCTCGCCGGCGCCAACCCAACCCAGCAAAACGCATTCAAGCTGCCGCTCATCGAGCGCACCCTCAGTGCCGTCCTTTCAGAAGCAAGGGGATGAGCCATGAGATTCGATACCCCTGCGACCACCAATCCGATCGACCAGCTCAAGGTCATCGGCCGGCCCGCCAGCCGGATCGACGGTCCACTCAAAACCACGGGTACGGCGCCCTATGCCTATGAACGCCACGATGTCGCGCCGAACCAGGCCTATGGTTATGTGGTGGGGGCGGCGATTGCCAAGGGGCGGATCGCCTCGATCGATCTTGCGAAAGCCAAGGCTTCTCCCGGTGTGCTCGCAATCGTCACGGCAGAGAATGCCGGCAAGCTCGGCAAGGGCAGCCGAAACACCGCGGCTCTGCTCGGTGGCCCCGCCATCGAACATTATCATCAGGCGGTTGCACTGGTCGTCGCCGAGACATTCGAGCAGGCGCGCGCTGCCGCCAATCTGGTGGAGGTAAACTACACGCGGGCCGAGGGTGCCTTCGATCTTGCGTCGGCGAGGAATTCGGCCGGGATACCCAAACCGGGCTTCGGCGGACCCGCCGATACCGCCGTGGGCGATTTTGCCGGCGCCTTTGCCGCGGCTCCAGTCCAGCTCGACGCAACCTACACGACACCCGATCAATCGCATGCGATGATGGAGCCCCATGCCTCGATCGCAGCCTGGGAGGGAGACAAGCTTACCGTCTGGACGTCCAACCAGATCATCGCCTGGGCCGCCGGCGATCTCGCCGAGACGCTTGGCATTCCCGAAGACAAGGTTCGCGTCATCTCGCCGTTCATCGGTGGTGGCTTCGGCGGCAAGTTGTTCCTGCGGGCGGATGTGCTGCTGGCGGCTCTTGGCGCACGTTCAGCAGGGCGCCCGGTCAAGGTCGCCTTAACGCGCCCGCTCATGGCCAACAATACAACTCACCGGCCGGCGACCATCCAGCGCATTCGCCTCGGTGCGACGCGCGTGGGCAACATCACCGCTATTGGGCACGAGAGCTGGTCGGGCGATCTGCCGGGTGGTGCCCCGGAAACAGCCGTGAGCCAGACGCGTCTGCTTTATGCCGGTGCTAACCGCATGAGCTCGATGCGGCTTGCGGTGCTCGACCTCCCCGAGGGAAACTCAATGCGTGCGCCGGGCGAAGCATCAGGCATGATGGCGCTGGAGATCGCGATCGATGAGATGGCGGAGAAGCTCGGACTGGACCCGGTGGAATTTCGTATCCTCAATGACACACAGCTCGACCCTGAGCACCCGGGGCGTCCGTTCTCACAGCGTCAGTTGGTCGAATGCCTGCGCATTGGCTCAGAGCGGTTCGGCTGGAGCAAGCGCCAGGCGCATCCCGGTCGAATCCGTGATGGGCGCTTTCTTATCGGAATGGGGGTCGCTGCTGCCTTTCGTAATAACCTGTTGACCAAGTCTGCGGCCCGCGTTCGGTTGGACGGCGGTGGCACGGTGACGGTCGAGACCGACATGACGGATATCGGCACCGGTAGCTACACCATCATCGCCCAGACCGCGGCGGAAATGATGGGCATTCCGCTCGACAAAGTAAGGGTTCGCCTCGGTGACTCGACATTTCCGGTTTCCTGCGGTTCCGGCGGGCAATGGGGCGGCAACAATTCAACTGCCGGTGTCTACGCCGCGTGCGTCAAATTGCGCCAAGCCGTTGCCCAGAGGCTCGGCTTCAATTCTGCCGAAGCCGTCTTTGCCGACAGCCAGGTCCGCTCGGGCAATCGCAGCGCCTCATTGGCGCAGGCGGCTGGCACGGATGGGATCGTCGCCGAGGACGGGATCGAATATGGCGATCTCGACAAGAAGTATCAGCAGTCGACGTTCGGCGCACATTTCGTCGAGGTTGGCGTCGATGCCGCCACAGGCGAGACGCGGGTCAGGCGCATGCTTGCAGCCTGTGCCTGCGGCCGCATCCTAAACCCGAAAACGGCGCGCAGTCAGTTGATCGGCGCGATGACCATGGGTGTTGGCGCCGCTCTCACGGAGGAATTGGTCGTCGATAAGCGCTCTGGCTTCTTCGTCAATCACGACCTCGCGAGCTATGAGGTTCCGGTCCATGCCGACATCCCGCACCAGGAGGTAATCTTCCTCGATGAAGCAGATCCAGTCTCCTCGCCGATGAAGGCCAAGGGCGTTGCCGAGCTCGGGATCTGCGGCGTCGCCGCCGCTGTCGCCAATGCGATCTACAACGCCTCGGGCATCCGAGTGCGAGACTATCCGATCACGCTGGACAAGCTCATCGACCGGCTGCCTGAAACGGAATGAGTGTGTTCCGTTCGGGCACTCTTGCCCTCGGGCTGAGGGTGATAATCTGCGGAACTTAAGAGTTAATCTGACAATTGGTGTCGTAAAGCTGAGGACGCCAAACGGTATACTGGGGTGACTGCCAAGGTAAGGGAGACCGCTCAACTGGTTGCGGAAGAGACCGAGGCCGCGGCCGATGCTGCCAGAAAAGCAGCCGTGTATGCGACGCTCTGGGCATTCGCTGCACTGTTGATCGGAGCACTTTCGGCTTCTTATATGGCGACGGTCGGCGGGCGCATTCGCGACGATTTGCCCGCAGTGTAGTATTTCAAACCGCCGGGTTCGGGATGCGCCTGGAGATCGCTCAGGCGCATCCTTGGCGCGACGCCAGCACCCGTGCTGAAAACGGCCAGAGCACCCACAGCACCCCTAAAATCACGCCGGCGAAGACAGCCATCCCTGCGGCGATCGCCGAACTTTCGGTTATTTTCATGGCGACCACGTAGGTGTCGCTCGCTAGGCCAAGGGCCAGGAAGATAGTGGCCGATAGTAACAGGTGGTTCGCGAGACGATAAAATTCTGGAACATTGTTGCCGGCATAAACGATCCTGTGAAAGGCTGCCGGTGTTATCAACAACACAGTCGAAATGCCTATGAGCCCAAGCGAAACGCCGTGAATTTGCTTGACTGACGCCTCCAGTTGCGAAAACCCTGTTGTCAGAGCAATTGCTAGTTGGAACCCGAGCATTGCCTGGGCTCCCGGCAGAACAACTCTCGCTTCTGTTAGGACATAGTCGATTTTGGCGTCGAGCGGGGTTTTTTCGTCCGACGTTGTCATGTTCTCGACCTTCCCTTTCCACAAGGCAGGCGCATACCATAACCCGAGTGACGCCCCGCACGTCAGGACACCTCCCGCCCAGCCGGCGTAGGTGCCGCCAATTCTCACCACGGCGATTCCCACGTCGATCGCGAGAGCGACCGCAAAGGGTGCCAGGGTGAGCGCGGAAATATGATTGATAAAACGATCCAGATTAGCGCTCGCGCGACCGTCGTAAACCACGCGGTGCCGCGCGCTCGGGGCGATGAGGAGACCGACGACGGCTATGATCAAAATGACCACGCAGAGCTCCAACAGCTTCTCGCCATGCGAAAGTTGATCGAACGCAGTTTGAAACGGCGCTTGAAATTGAAAGCCAAGGAGCACCTGGGCGCCGAGCATCAGCATGCGGGATTCGTCGAAGGCGGTCTTGGTCCTGTCTTTTTGCGACATCGTCTCCGCCCAGGCGGTCAACTGCGCTGATGTCGGGTCACAAAGCGTACAAGCCGCTCGGTAACCGCACCTATGACCAGGCCGGCCACGACGTCGGATAGCCAGTGAGCCAAGACAACCACCCTGGTTGACGCTACAGCACCTGCTCCCAGCCAGATCGGAAAACTAAAACGGGGGGCTTGATGGGAGAGCGCCGAGGCGATCGCGCCCATGTACACGGCATGCCCGGAAGGAAAAGCGTCGTAGGCGTTGCCGGCGTGGCGAATACCCGCCCCTTCCAGCGGCGCCTCGGTGCGGTCTGGGCGGCGCTGGTCCACAAAGTGCTTTGAAAGGTGCACGATGGCGGCCGCGGACAGTGTGGTCGCCCACAGGCGAGTGACCGCCTTGGGTTTCGCACCCCCGGCCGCAACGCAGACAAGCGCAACTGCCGCCAAAGCTGAAAAGACGACGCGTTCGTCGCCGGCCAGGGTGAGAGCGTTGAAAACCTCCTCGGTCCCAGGTGAGATATGTGAAGCGATCGTATCGGCTACCTTGCGATCGATCGCTGTGGGCCCGAATGCAAGAGCCAAGGTCAATCCTCCCTGTCGCATGTGAGCTAAGCAACGTCGGCGGACCGCTGCAGGTTCCAATGCGCCCGGTTTGGGAGACCTGCGCGAAAGAAAGCTTCCTTTTAGTGGCCTTGGCAACCAGAATTGCTGGCGACAAGGCTGCAGGTCACGAGGGCGCTGCTCACTTGAGACAGGGAGATCCCCTTGCTTGAAGGGGCCAACCGGCTTATGCGCCAAAGCCAGATTGGAGGCAGACGGTGCGTGAGCGGATGTGAAAACAAACGCCAATCCGCAGTGCCGCTGGCGAGCCACTTAACACTGCCCGTGATCACTTTTTTTCTCCCCACCTTTCAGCTCTAAGGCAGCTAACCTGTCACACATGCCGTGGGTTGCACGCGCGGATGGCGAATTCTAGCGGCAGCCGGATCGACCGAGTTCACGGTCAGGAGCATCTTTCGCCTATACCGCCGTCTGGCGAAAAAATTCCATGGCTACCGGGAGTTGCTGCCTTGCTCCCTCCGGCCCGTCGGCATCCGGAGGCAAATCGACGCCCTATTTAGCGACTCCTCCTGGTTCTTTGTAAATCCTAGTTTCGGTTGCAAGGCGATCGATCCGATCGGCCAGTGAGGCGTGATCGTCGGGTTTAGCAACGAAATCGGTTCCGCCGAGAATTTGACCCTGGGCAGTGCCCATGGTCATGACACGGTGGATCTGCGGCTAACGCCTGCGGCTCACCCGGCCAAGCGCAATTCCATCCGTCTTCCCCGGCATGTTTATGTCGGTGGCAACGCCGAGGAAATCTACCGACGCTTCGTCTCTACATGGAAACAGCAATCACCGAAAGGGTGCTCAGGTGTCGCACATGAGGCGCAACGAATATTGGCTGCGCGACAGGCTTACAACCTCGATCCTGCTCTTTGCCACGCGGTCACCCGAGCCGCGACACGATAGCAAATTCAGCTTTGCTGTCCCATCCCACTGGCGGCGAATGATAGCGACGTGCTCGCTCCGTCAAGGCCAAGCCACGGATACCGCGCGGTGGCCTGCCGGCCAGCCCTGACCTTGCTGCGCGCGACGCTTCCTCGCCCGTCTATCGGGGAGAACGCCCTGAACGAATGCCGAGGTGGCAACTTCCCGGACATTCGAACAAGATCGCGCGTGTCAAATGCATCCGTGAGATACTGGCTCTACCGGCTTCGGATCGGAACCAATACTCGCGGTGACCGGCCGCGCAAGCGGTACCCACCATCACGGCTCGTTTGCGCCGGTTGAAGCGTTTAAGAAGCAACGGCGAGAAGTGAATGAACCAGCGATGGATCGTCGAGATCGACGCCGATACCCCGTTCCGCCATCCTCTCTTTCAAGTCGCGGCGCACACGCTCAAGGGAGCCTTAAGAGGATGATGACGCCCTCCCGCCTCCGCCAAACAACTCAAGCTCGAATGGTAGCTGGCCGATTTGCTCACCAGCCAGCAGTTTGGTCACAATAGCTACGGTCTCAACCACTGTTTCGGGCGCAAACGGCTTGCAGAGGACACCCAGTGCAACATCGGTATGACGTCGGGCCGTCTCGCTCTGCCCGGTCACAAAGAGCGATGGAATGCCGAAAGCTTTCTCGAGCCTCTGTGCGACCTCGACACCGGAAGCATGATCCTTGAGGTCGATATCGACGAGAGCGAGTTGGGGCCGAAATCGGCCGGCCAAGGCAATCGCGTCCGCCGGCGTACTTGCGGGACCTATCACCTGGTATTCCGCTTCCGTGAGCACCTCTTCAATCATGAAGGCAAGAAGCGCGTTATCTTCGACAATGAGGATGAGCATGCGATCATTTTCCGGCTGGCGCCCATGATTTATAACTGCCCGACTCTCCCGGTGTTCCAGACCCTACTCGTTCCATCTCAGTTAGGTTGGCTTGGCGACGGGGATCGCAAATTTGCAGCGCAGGCCTTCGGGCAGGTATTGAATGTCGACCGCACGTTGGCCCGCTCCACCCATCGCAGACCGCACAAAGCGCGTTCCATAGCCTTGCCGCGTGGGCGGCGCGACCGGGGGGCCGCCATACTCGATCCAGACGACCTCAGCCCGATCCAAGTCTCCAGTCTGCTCAAGCATCCAGGTTAGCGACACCGATCCTTCTGGCGTGGAGAAAGCACCGTACTTGGCGGCGTTGGTTGCGAGCTCATGCACGCTGAGCGCAAAGGTTACCGCTGTGTCGGGTTGTAGCTCGACCTCGGGACCGTGGATGATCACGCGATTGCTGCCGGCCGTTTGATATGGCGAGAGCACCCTGTCGGCTATCGTGCTAAGGAGTTGTGAATGCTGGGAAACGGCCATAGCGCTGTGGACTTGTGATAGCGCCACCAGACGACCTTCGAAGCTCTCGGCGAACGCATCGAGCGTTCCGCTCTTGACCTTGGTCATGTGATAAATCGCCATGACGTTTGCAAGAATGTTTTTGACCCGGTGGTTGAGCTCGCGCTGCAACTCATCCTGCCACTCGATATGGTCGCGTAATTGCAGTTGCCTGCGCCGCGCCAGCATGCCGGTATAGGCGGCAGTCACGAATTCAGCGGCGCGCACGGGGCGCTGCAACACCGTCATCTTCGAGTTGGGAAATCGATGACGAAGAACCGATAAGACTGTTCCATTTTGATCGACATTGTCCAAGAGCATGATGAGAGGCAGCTCCGACCATCGCGGCTGAGCCTCGAGGTAGTCGGCAACCGTCGAGAGCATAGTGGGCGTCAGCGCTTCCTGGCTCATCACCAGTGTATAACAATGGTTCAGTTGTTCGGCCACTTGCTCTTCGTCCCCACAAGTGACGGCGGACATTCCATTCTGCCTAAGTACTTCGCCAAGTACTATCGCGTCCGAACGAAATGGCGCCGCCACGAGCACATGCGGAAGCATGATCTCTGCCTGATTATGAGGATCAACCGCGCTCATGGGAAAGCGGCCCACTTGGACCGAGTGGCGGCGGATTGAATGCCTGAACCGAAATGCCCTCAGGTCGGATGATCAGCTCATGCACGTTGAGGTCGTGCGGGCCATGGCGCTTCTTGACGACGGTGACGCTGCGCCGGATCGTGCCCGGCCATTCATACATCCGGAGCAGCAGGACTGCGTCTCCCAGAAAGCTGACATCGATATCCGTCTCGACATTGTGGCCGAGAAGACCGTGATTGGCGACGATCAGAATCGAGAGTACCCCGCGCCGCGAAAGATACTTGACCAGCGACTGAATCTGCATCACCGCCTGGTCGCTCCTCGGCAGCGCGCTCAGATAGCCGGTGAAGCTATCGATCAACACCACACGGACATCATGCTCGTCTACCGCCCGCTGGACAATCTGCGAGAATTCTCCAGGCGAGACCTCGGCCGGATTGAAGTCCCGGATCTGTAGTTTTCCCGATGCCTGATGTGGGCGCAGATTCATGCCCAACCCTTCGGATCGGCGAAAAAAGGTCTCCAACCGCTCCTCAAACAGGAACATTGCAACGCTTTCCCCACGTTGGAGGGCGGCGTGCGAATAGATCGAAGCCAGTGTCGATTTGCCTGTCCCTGCCTGACCGACGATCAACGTTGTCGTACCGGCCTCCAACCCTCCTCCAAGCATGTGATCGAGTGGTTCGATGTTGGACTTGATGAGGTCGGCACGTCTGGTTTCCGGTGCAAGATTGGGTACGATCCGCGGAAAGACCTGGACGCCACTCCCGGTACGGATCGCGATGTCGTGGTAGCCGTCGGAAAAGGCCACGCCGCGCATCTTCTTCACCTCGATGCGCCGGCGCGCCACCCCATATTCAGGCAGTAACTTGTCAAGGCAGAAGATGCCGTGGGCCACACCTTCCATCTCGGTGTCACCCCCTTGGTCCGAGGTGGTGTCGAGCATCAGCGTGGTGATGTTGCGCTCGGCGAGAAACAGCTTGAAGCCGAGCAATTCACGCCGGAAACGCAGGCTGTCGCCGGACAATTGGCGGATCTCAAGCAGTGAATCGTAGATCAGGCGGGCCGGCTTATGCCGTTCGATCGCTCTTTCGATTGCTTGCCTGGTCTTATCGAGGCGGATATCGGCGGTATGAAAAATCGTCTGGTCGGCCGCGACATTCAGCGTATCGCCAGTCTCGAGCTGCTCGATGATTACGTTATCAAGCGACCAGCCATGCGAAAGAGCGATTTGCTCCAGTTCCGCCCGCGATTGAGATAAAGTGACATAAACGACGGCTTCGCCGCGCTTTGCGCCCTCCAGAAGAAACTGGAGCCCCATCGTGGTCTTTCCAGTACCCGAGCCGCCTCGGACCAGATAAACCCGCGGCCCGGGCAAGCCGCCGCCAAGAATTTCATCGAGCCCTGCAATGCCCGTCGATATCGCTTCGATTTGCGAAGACATGTCCACTCCGTGCCGACATCCCGCTTCACAAACATTCGCGTTGTAACAAAAGTTCCTGAAACTCAGGAAGACTCGTTGGGACGGACAAGCATGCTCGAGGGCGGTGCGACGTACCGGATTTGCAACACAGGATTTTCTCGAGGGAATGGTCCGTCCCACACTTGAAGTGACACTCGTTGAGACATCTATTCAACTGCGTCGCCGCAAGCGACCAGGCGTCGGTATTGGCTTGGTCGACCTTTCTGCTGAAACCCGATGACTCGACCAAGCCAAGCGAGCCCCTCCCCTCCAAGAGCGCGATCGTTCAATCGCCGGGTCGCTTGGGCGTTAAGGTCTGCCGATAGACGCTGCGGTGCGTTTGGACAACGGTACTCTCGGTCGCGCCCGCGGACACCCCCAAGCCCGCTACAGGTGCTCGGTCTGGATGTTGAGTACTGCCTTTGCAATAGGCAGATCGACTTCAGCGTTCGTCGTGATCGATCGTGTAGCCCGTTCTCGCCGTCACAGTCCGTAGTATCTTCCTAGTTAGTGCGGCTGACGTCGGCGAGAACGCGGTCTGGGCGTCTATGGCGAGCAAATGCCTTGCGCAGGAAGTGTTTGGCGGCGACCAGGTTTCGGTGTTTGCCGAAAGAACTCGATTGTGTCGCCGAAACTGTCGATGGCGCGGTATAGGTACATCCATTCGTAGCGAACCTTGATGTACGTCTCGCTGATCCGCGCTGCTCTTTGGGTCATCACAGGCCGCCTGCCGGTAGCCACTCGTTTCCGAGGATTGAACCGTTCAAGCAAAATCGGCGAGAACCGTTGACCTAGCGATGGATGGTGGAATTATCAACGCGGGCGCCGCGCTCGGCCATCGTCTCTTCCAGATCGCGCGGCCCCCACTAATCCTTTCTGTTCGTTTTGCAACAAAACCTTTCAAGCACTATGTGGCTCTTCAAATGGCATCCTTGTCCAACACGAGGATGGTGAAGACCAGACACACGAAAGGTCACGATATCAAAGCGCGGACAAGCAGCATTGACGCGCATGAACCCGATGATCTGTGTACACCCAACACGTGCTTGCGCTTCGGTCACCCAGAGTGGAACGGTGAGTACGTCGATCACCTGGTCGACTGGATCCTATTGTTGGGGTGCAATAGCTGATTGAGGGAATATCAGCTCAAGTTGAAGTCCTTTGCGGTGCCATTGGCGCGATATATCACCGCCAAGCGTTCGGCTGACGAGTTTTTCCATCAGGGAGCCAAACCCACTCGCCGCTGGCGCTTGATCGATCGCGGGCCCTCCCTTTTCGACCCAGTTCATCCTTACGTGTCCATCAACCATGCTGAGGCGAATGTCGATCAATCCGCCGCAGGCAGACAGCGCACCATATTTGACCGAGTTGGAGGTAAATTCGTGTAAGAGCAGCGCCAAGCTTGTTAAGATCTTCGGGTCAACGTCAATCTCGGCTCCCGACACGCGAACTCGCTCAGTTTCATGGTCTTGATAGGGTGCGGTGATTACTCGGATAAGGGCGGCGAGGTTCGTAATGCCCCCCAACGCCGTCGATTGAGGATCTACGCTTAAAAGCGTCAGTCGATGAGCTGCAGCAAGCGAAGATAGGCGCTGCTGCACCGCTCGCGAAAGCTCTTCGGCGGTTTGGACGTGGCGAGCGCTCAAGGCCACAATGGTGCTCGCCAGGGTAAAAAGGTTTTTGACTCTATGGTCCATTTCATGCAGGAGAAGGACCTGCTTTTCCTGGAGCTGCTTTCGCTCAGTAATATCTCGTGCCAATTTTGACGCGCCGATCACTGCTCCGGTTTTGTCCCGAATGGGGGAAATGGACAATAATACATCAAACTCAGTGCCATCTTTGTGCCTGCGAACGGTTTCAAAGGGCGCGACGCGTTTTCCGGATCGAATTTGACGCAAAATCTCGTCCTCTTCGCCGCGGCGACTCGAGGGAATGAGAAGATATATATGTTGGCCTATCGCTTCTTCAGCGCTGTAGCCAAACAATCGTTCTGCTCCGGCATTCCAGCTCACTATCACGCCATCAATGCTTTTGCTGACAATGGCGTCCTCTGCGTCTTCGACAATGGCCGCAAGCCAAGCTTCGGCATCCCATCGTTTCAGATTCACAGTTATCCTCCATGGGCGCATCAAAGCATTATTTAGGAAGCCGTAGCGCAACTGTGCAAGATCTTTAAGTACGTCTCGATTGCAAGACGGGCAATCCGTTGTGCCAGGACAGCATGGTCATACGGTTTTGCTACGAATAGGGTGCCATTGGGCAATCTCTCCGTGTGAGGCGCCCGTCGTTACGATCCCGCGGCTATGGGGCCAATGCCTGCGAATCGGTTTTGGCAGCGCGATTCCATTCAGATCGCCCGGCATGCTTGTATCTGTCAGGACAACTTTCACATTGCGCCGTTATTTCGGGATCTGAAAAGCATTTCGAGCATTTTCTGCCTCAAGAACATCGAGACAGCGGTCCAAATGAAAATAGGCGATTGCCATTCGGACGCGGGCCTCGTTCACGACAGCGACCACAGTCGGATGTGAATGAACGGTTTGCGCGACGAGTTGAATGATCTTGGTTTAATTGAATAACCAAACTCGATGCACGCGAGCCTTGCAGGATATAAGAAGGGTGTCGACCGCGATAGTCGCTCGTCCCAGAGTCTCGCCCACCGGCTCCATTGTGCCTGCTGAAACGGCCAACTGCGCCAAGTTCCCAGTCTTCCAAGTCGAACCCAGGTCTTCGTAACAATCGGTACGCTTTTGTGAACGGCCTAAGCGAGCCGCGAGTGGAACCTCTTATCGCGGATCAGGTTCGGATTGCGCTTGCCTCACTGGGGCGCTGAGGTGCGAACAGGAGACCGACCATGACTGCAAGATCATTTCTTCTCGCCACGGCTTTTACACTTTGCGTCGCTGCACCGACAGCAGTGTTAGCCCAGGGCGTGCTGCCGGGGGCGAAGAATGGGGCCGAACAGGGCAACGATGCTGCAGGCCCGGTTGGCGGTGTCGTCGGAGGCACCGTTGGCGCCGTCACCGGCGGGATCAACGGATTGCTCGGCATCAAGGAAAGGCCGCGTTTCAAGAAATACGTGATCGAACAGCATCCGCGGGTGTTCACGTACGATCAACCAGTTGCGGTAGGTACCGTACTGCCGGCAGAAGGTGTCGAATATTACGAAGTCCCGGCTGAATATGGGCACATCACCTATCGATACGCGTATGTGAATGACGAGGTCGTCCTCGTCGACCCGGGTACCCGGCGGATCGTACAAATCGTGGAGTAGGCAGATTGCTTCCAGCAAGGCCGCGTCAACGCGGCCTTGCTCCACTCTGATTCCCGCCGAACACCAAGTGCACGTGTCTACGCCCGTTTGTTGCGGCAGCCGACGTCCAAGCAGGCCCCGGTGAGCGGCACACCAACGAGTTGCAGCCGGACCTACGATTTCCTAGGTTCAGGAGGCTGATCCAGGCTGACGGCCTCACAATGGCGGCCACCGCGCGCCAAACAATGCTGCATGCCAGTGGCAACGCAAATACTATGACATTAGAGGCAATGGTCGATGCACTTTGGCAAGGTTTGACGGCGTATTCATCGGACCCTCTCAATGATTGGGTGAATTGATTGGTCCCACTGCTCTCGCGCATCGTGGTCCACGCGGCAGCAAACCGGGTCGGGAGCCATCTCGACGAAGACAGGACAATGCTCCTTACGCGCCGGCAACCGGTCCGGACGGCATTTCAGCCTCCACCCTAGCCTCCGACGATCGGCAATATCTCGCCGGCGATGAAGCTCGAGCACTGAGGCGAGGCCAGGCAGACATAGGTCGGCGCGATTTCCTCCGGCTGCGCCGGTCGCCCCATCGGCGTATCGCTACCGAACCTTATGATGTCTTCGCGGTTTTGTCCGAAGGGTTGAGAGGCGTCCACACAGGTCCGGGCGCCACCGCATTCACGTGGATCCCCTCTGAAATCAGATTTGCTGCGAGCGCCCGGGTAAAGGCGTGGATGGCTCCCTTGGTCACAGAATAATCGAGGAGCTCCTTGGGGCCAAACATGCCAGTAACCGATCCGGTGTTGATGATGACACCCCGTTCCTTTACATGCGGTACGGCTGCCTGCGCCACAAAGAAATAACCGTAGAGGTTGGTTTCCACGTCAGATCGAAGTGGTCCTCGATCAGATCCTCGATGTTCTTGGCATGGACCTGGAAGGCAGCATTATTGACAAGAACATCCAGCCGGCCATCGTGCCGGACCATGTCGGCGACAGGACTCGCGCAGAAGGCACGCGAGCGGACATCATCTTCGATAAGCAGGCATTGCCGACCTTCCCGCCGGACGGCATCGCGGGTGACATTCGCATCCGACGGCTCACCAGGTCGCGAGTGTCGCCATCCTGGCCTCCTTGCCCTTCATGCCATTGTCGGTTTGCTGTTCGATCTTGGGAGGATGCCCCTTCAAGGCCCGGTGTGTGTCAGCACGACACCGATAATATGCGCTGCATGTCACAGTTAAATCGCGCTTGCTCGGATGTGATGACTCCATGTTTTTTTCCCTCATACCAGCCTCCGTACAGCGACGCCGGCCGTTGCTTCCCTCTTTATTCTCAAGTGTCGGAATGGAACTGCCCAGGCGTCCAATCTGCCAAGCATAAGGATAGATTTCCATTCTGCCTGCGATGCCTTCACTAAATCCGCCGAAAATACTTCAAAGAAAGCGAGCTATAGCAAATGCCACTCCCAAAACGGGAGTGGCATGACCATCATGGATCAGAAGTCCATGCCACCACCGGCAGGCATGGCGGACCGGGTCTCTTGCTTCGGCTTTTCAGCTACCATCGCCTCAGTGGTTACCAGAAGGCCGGCAACTGAGGCCGCATCTTGCAAGGCTGTGCGAACGACCTTGGCAGGGTCGATCACGCCTTGCTCGAAGAGATTGCCATACTCGCCTGTCTGGGCATTCCAGCCATGGGCGTAGTCGGCGGTCTCCCGCAGCTTGCCGACGATGAGTGATCCTTCCCATCCAGCATTCTCGGCGATCTGCCGTATGGGCGCTTCGATGGCCCGGCGCACGATGTCGATGCCGTATTTCTGGTCCGCGTTGTCGGGCGCCAGTGTTTCAAGAACCTTGGCGGCTCGCAACAAGGCTACCCCGCCGCCTGGAAGGATGCCTTCCTCGACCGCGGCCCGCGTGGCGTGCACGGCATCGTCCACGCGATCCTTGCGTTCCTTGACCTCGACTTCGGTGGCCCCGCCCACACGAATGACCGCAACGCCGCCGGCAAGCTTGGCCAGGCGCTCCTGGAGCTTTTCGCGATCGTAGTCGGAGGCGGTCTCCTCGATCTGCGCCCTGATCTGGGCAATACGGCCGTCAATATCCCTACTGGCGCCGGCTCCGTCGACGATGGTGGTGTTCTCCTTTTCGATCACTACCTTCTTGGCGCGGCCGAGCATCTCAAGGGTCACGTTCTCCAGCTTGATGCCAAGATCGTCACTGATAACCGTACCGCCGGTGAGAATTGCGATATCCTCGAGCATGGCCTTGCGACGATCGCCAAAGCCCGGAGCCTTGACCGCCGCAACCTTCAGGCCGCCGCGCAGCTTGTTCACCACCAGCGTCGCCAGAGCTTCTCCTTCCACATCTTCCGCGATGATGGTCAGGGGCTTGCCCGACTGTACGACCGCTTCCAGGACCGGCAACAGGGCCTGGAGATTACCCAGCTTTTTCTCGTGAATCAGGATGTAGGGATCCTCGAGTTCGACGCGCATCTTCTCCTGGTTGGTGACGAAGTAGGGCGACAGATAGCCACGATCGAACTGCATCCCCTCCACGACCTCGAGCTCGGTCTCGGCCGTCTTGGCCTCTTCCACGGTGATGACACCCTCATTGCCGACCTTCTGCATGGCCTCGGCCAGAAACCGCCCGATCTCGGTGTCGCCATTGGCGGAGATCGTGCCGACCTGGGCGATCTCGTCGTTCCTGGTGATCTTCTGGGCGTTGGCCTTCAGCTCGCCGACGACGGTGTCAACTGCCTTGTCGATGCCGCGCTTGAGGTCCATGGGATTGATGCCCGAGGCCACCGCCTTGGCGCCTTCCTTCACGATGGCTTGGGCAAGCACGGTGGCCGTAGTCGTGCCGTCGCCAGCCAGATCGCTGGTCTTGGAGGCGACTTCGCGCACCATTTGGGCGCCCATGTTCTCGAACTTGTCCTCAAGCTCGATTTCCTTGGCGACGGTGACGCCGTCCTTGGTGATGCGAGGAGCGCCGAACGATTTTTCAATCACGACATTGCGCCCCTTGGGACCGAGCGTGACCTTCACGGCATTGGCGAGAATGTCGACGCCACGCAGCATCTTCTCGCGTGCTTCGGAATGGAACTTGACTTCCTTGGCAGCCATTGAATCTCTCCTGAATAGGCAGCTATCTCAAACTATGATGGCGAAGAAGCCGTCAGGCGGCCTTCTTCACGCGGCCGGCGTTCTCGATCACGCCAAGAAGATCGCTTTCCTTCATGATGATGAGATCCTCGCCGTCGATCTTGATCTCGGTACCTGACCATTTGCCGAAGAGGATGCGGTCGCCGACCTTGATGTCGAGTGCGACCAGCTTGCCGGATTCGTCCCGCGCGCCAGGGCCGATCGCGAGGATCTCGCCCTGCTGCGGTTTCTCTTTGGCGGTATCGGGGATGATGATGCCGCCCGCGGTTCTTTCGTCGGCTTCGATGCGGCGGACCAGAACGCGGTCATGCAATGGACGGAACGTCATATCGTTCTCCTTCAAGGACAAACAATTTTGAGGTGTTCCACCGCTCCGATCCGACGACCGGAGCGGGGTGCGCGACCCAAATGGCGTCGCGCGTAAAATCACTTGGTTGAACGCTTTTTTGATTTCAAGGGGTCGGTCGAAAATTTTTGGCACTCCGCAGTCGAGAGTGATAATCGCTTGAATATACGCGTGTTTTAGCCCTATCCGCGCTGTTCCGCCTTGAGGAGGGCGCCTGCCAGCGGGCTATGGCGAGCACTCTCTCAAAGTGCGCAAGAATGATCTGAACGACCTCTTGAAATGTCCGAAACGCCGACTAGATCGTAACCGCCGGTCGCCATGCGGGATCGGCATTTCTCCCCTGGACAACAGCGTGTCCGGTGGAGGGATGAAACTTGTAACCATGTTGCTTTTAGGAGGATGTGGCTATGAGAACCACTCTCGACTTTACACCGTTTTTCCGGTCGAGCATCGGCTTTGACCGGATGTTGAACGCGCTCGAAGCGACGAGCCGTATTGAGACGGCCGACAACTGGCCTCCCTATGACATAACCAAGACCGGCGAGGACGATTATCGTATTACCATGGCAGTCGCCGGCTTTGCGCAAGACGAACTGGGCATCACCCAGGAGCGCAACGTCATGGTTGTGTCGGGGCAGAAGGCTGGGGAGGACAAGGGCCAGTATCTGCACCGCGGCATAGCGGCGCGTGCCTTCACGCAGCGTTTCGAACTGGCCGACCACATCAAGGTTGTTGGCGCAAATCTCGACAAGGGCCTGCTGACGATCGATCTCAAGCGCGAGGTTCCCGAAGAGATGAAACCGCGCCGTATTGAGATCGCAGCTGACGATGTATCGACGAAAGACGCAACCAAGCAGACCGAGATCGGAAAGCAAGCCGCCTAGGGCTGCTTTTCAAGACCGCTCGGGCAAAGCGCCGGACATCTTCGTCCGGCGCAACCCAGAAGCTTTTGTCACTTGCATGAACAAAAAGGAGACAGATGATGAGTGTGCGTGATCTGATTCCATGGGCGCGCAACAACGGCGATCAGCTTCCAACTCTATTGCGCAATAGCGACCTCGGTCCGTTCCTGTCATTGCACCGGGAGGTGAACAGGTTGTTCGACGACGTCTTCCGTGGCTTTGACACTAGGCTGCCGGCTTTCGGCAGGTTAGGCGCTTCCGGCGCTGGCTGGCCCCGCGTCGAGATCTCCGACAACGATAAGGAAATCAAGGTCACCGCCGAAGTGCCGGGCCTTGCGGAAAAGGATGTCGAAGTCTTCCTGAGCGAGGGCGTGCTGACATTGAAGGGTGAGAAGCGTTCGGAAACCGAGGATAAGGAAAGGCAATTCTCCGAGCGTTTCTATGGTCAGTTCGAGCGGCGCATCCCCGTTGGTCTCGAGGTCGAGGAAGACAAGGTCAGTGCGCGATTCAAAAACGGTGTGCTGACCGTTTCGCTACCCAAGACTGCGAAGGCCCAAACGCAGGCCAAGCGGATCGAGGTCAAGAACTGAGCAGCGCAGGGGCGGTGGCATGAGCATGACTGCCGCCCCGTCAATTAATAGGAACGAGTAGATTTGCTCTTAACTTAGCTTGGTTCAAGTCTGGCAATGAGCAAGGCATCATTTGAAAGGCCGGTCGTCTTCATGCTTCGCCCGAACTTGCTGCAGCGGGTTTCTAATGCGGCTGAGGCGTCCTATTTTCTCTTGCATCGCTGGCAGCAAGCAAAAGGTCCGGCATACCTGGCAGCACGCAACGCTTGTTATGTTGCCGCTCTCGGTCGGATGAGTGCCGATGACTGCCGGCGCGCTTTTGCTTTAGCCTTGGCTGAAGCGGGAATGTCGGATCTGGACGAATTCAGCGACGCCGAAGGCGTTCGGCCGACCGAAGTCGGGATATCGGCCCGCCTGACGTCTGGTCAGGTCCAACGATCGGCCCGCAAAAATCCCAGTCTGGCCGAGAAACGGACAAGCCGGACCGGGAAAATGGGTCACGTCTGGTTTGTCACCGGCACAAAGGCCTGCGGGAGCTCGGCACATCTCAAAGAGCTTTCACGCGATCTGGCCATATCGGAAGCCGGGAGAGTTCTTCGGCCGATGCGGGAGCTACAAGAAGCCCGCGACCGGAATCTGGCTTCAATATGAACAAGATGATTGAAATCTACGAGGGGGAGAGGGCTGAACGGCTCGTAAGGCAATATGTCGAGCCCCGGGGCTTCCGTCCCATAACCTTCTGAATATAGCGTAAGGAGGAGAAAATGGTGAACATTGGTGATGTCGTTCGCGTCAAGTCCGACCCGGTTTCGTCGCTGTCAGAAATGTTCGGTGCCGAAACAACGTTCGAAGTGATTGCTTTGCATTTCGGCCCAGGCAACGATCCCGAGGGAAACGTTGATTTGAAGCGTCCGGACGGCACAATAGAACCCTGGTTTCCAGCCTCACGCTTAGAACGCGTGTCTGATCGTCATCGCAGTCGGCAGCAGCATTAACACCGACTTCGCGGCTTGGCGGCTGTGGGATTTGTTGCATCCGCCAAGCCGAGAAAATCGCGCATCCTTTTCCAAGTTGCTACTCCCTTGAGGAAGACGGGAGCAAAATGAACGAAACAAGTTCGCTGATCGATAAAACGAAACTTGAGGACTTGATCCAGCGGGTCAAACAGAGCGAGGGGCGTGATCCCAGGCTGGACTGCGAAATAGCGGTAGCGCTGCAGTATGTTCCGGATGCCCTGGTAAAATACACCAATGTAAGAGCTCACCCATCATCAACGATCATCATGCTTTATGATTCCCCGACGAAGGAGGAAACACCGACCTTTATTCCGATGCTGACCTCGTCGCTCGATGCAGTCGAAAAGCTGAAGGCATGGGGTAGGCAGAAATGGAAGATCGATGGGTTGCAGGCAAAGAATGGTGAATACATCGTGCGCGCAACGTCCGAATCCGGCGCCACAGTGCAAGCCGCGGCTAGTACGGAGGTTCGCGCCAGACTGGTTGCAGTCCTTCACACGTTTCAGCAGGACAGGGATTGAGCGGGCACAAATGCGAGGCTGATCGATCACAAGCTTGGTGGCAGCAACGTTGAGCGCAGAAATGGCGACTTACGTCGGGATGAGGGTGTGCAAAAAATTTATTGTTCTAGCCTCTTGAAAAGGTTGCCACTCCTACCATTTCGTTGCCGTCGGGTGCCCAGTATGGGCCTGATGCGGACGTCAGCGGCGTCTGGCGTCCTGCTTGTAACCATGTTGCTTTGACGAGGATGTGGCTATGAGACCTTACGACTTCACGCCTTTTGCCCGATCGGCGATTGGGTTCGACCGCCTGTTTGACCTGCTCAACGCAGGTACTAGGCGGCGTGGACAAATTATCGATGCTTGGCGAACAGGTGGCGCTGAGCTTGATTGACCGATCTGTCGTCCCAATCCACTTCACGCTTTGACGGTGGGATATGCTTTCGCCGACGCTCATTGTCGTAGAATATGGTGCCATGGATTCCGAGTGCGTCACGCTTGAGGATCGGGCGGTCCCAAAGAGGTGTCAGCACGGAACCTGCAGCTTCTTCGCCAATCCGTTCGATTAAGTCTTCGACCAGTTCGACGTCGCGCCCATCTGGAAAGATGGTGGCGAACTCCTCATCTGTCGCCTGGAATATGCTGAAAGTTGCGTTATCAGCACCGTCAATGATCTGGATGTTCTTCATGAAAGGTCATTTTGGCACTCGAAAGGGACGATGGCAATTGACGTCGCCCACAAGGATTGATTCAAGGCTGCTTTTTGGAGGCAGGCTTGAGCCGGGGCGATCTCACCGAAACTGAATGGCGCGTTCTCAAAGGGCTGATGCCGATCGAACCCGAGAACCGTGGCCGAGGCAGGCGACCTGAGCAGAACCGCGCAATCATCAACGGGATACTCTGGCGGCTTCGATGCGGCGCTCCATGGCGTGACGTGCCGCCCAAATACGGTAGCTGGAACACTATCTATCGTCGCTTCCGGCGATGGAGTGAAGCCGGAGTATGGGAAACCGTCGCCGTGACCTTGGCCGAGATCATGGCGGACAGCGGCCACTACAGCATCGATAGCACCACGGTTCGCGCCCACGTCTCGGCAGCGGGCGGAAAAGGGGGACTCATCGACGCGCTCTTGGCCGCTCGCGGGGCGGGTTCACCAGTAAGCTTCACTGCCTGGCTGATGCCCTCGGACGACCAATCACCTTCCACCTGACGGGTGGCGAAACGGCCGACTGTAAGGCATATGACGCTCTGATCGATCTGCCCGAGCGCGCCCCAAATGCACTACTTGCAGACAAACGCTATGATGCTGACGCTATCCGTGCCGACCTTGCCAAACGGAAAATCGAGGCCGTCATTCCCGGCCGATCAAATCGCCGCGTGAAGATCGAGCATGATCGGACGCTCTACAAGCAGCGCAACCGCATCGAGCGTATGTTTGGTCATCTCAAGATCAACCGCGCCATCGCCACCCGATATGACCAACTCGCCAGCAGCTTCCTCGGAATGGTTCATCTCGCCACCGCCAGATACTGGCTCAAATTTGTCCACGCCGCCTAGGGAGTTGGCCGAGGGCTATCCCCCCTATGATATCATCCGGACCGGCGAAGATAGCTTTCGGATCAGCTTGGCGGTCGCGGGCTTTAAGGCGAGTGATATAACCGTCACGACGCAGCAGAATCTTTTGACCGTAGCCGGACGCAAAGCAGAAGGGAAGAATGGCGTAGATTACATCTATCATGGCATATCCGCCGCGCCCTTCGAACGTCGCTTCAACCTAGCCGATTATGTCGAGGTCGGCAGCGCAAGGTTTGAAAACGGCTTGCTGCAAATCGACCTAGCGCGGCGGATACCGCAAGCCATGAAGCCCCGCCGTATTGAAATCGGCTCCGCTGAAGCCGTCGATAACGGTAGATCAGCCAAGGCAGCTTGAATGCTATGGTTCGAGGGCGTTAATCTGTCGCCCTCCGGCTACGGAGGATTCTGTCATGGAAAAGCGAGCAACACGAAACGAATTCGATATTTCCCAGCTGCTTCATCCTGGATCGGCCTTCGATCATCCAAGGGATGTCGTGGCCGATCCGGATCTGACGCTGACTGAAAAGCGGGCCATCCTGGCGGCATGGGCTTCGGATACCTGCGCGTTGGAGGCGACTCCGAGCCTTCGGGAGATCCGCAAAGGACGCGTCGTTGCCTTCGATGACATCATGGACGCGCTTCGCGCACTGGACGGCGACAGGGCGAATAGTATGTACCGCTACGATCGCGCGGTACGCCGTCGTCGAGCGGCCAATGGCCGACATTCGTCGGAGGGTGGTAGTCCATCCTTGCAGTGAAGCCTCACAAAGACTTCGTCGAAAAGGATATAAGCTGAGCGGTTGGCCAATACTCGTAGAGCCGGGTCGCTGCCGAGCCCGACAGGGCTTTGGAGTATTGGCCAGCCCTCCGGCAGCGGTAACAAAGCTAGACTATGGACAGTGAGCATTTTGGCAAACCGGTTCGTTTCCTGCTGGATGCCGGGCATTGGATTGAAATCCGTGGTGTCATCGAAGCGCTGGCTTTCATGCGCACGCGGTGGCCGGACGAGGGCGGCGATCTCTATGAGCATGCTTTGGATGTGTGCCAAAAAGCCATATCCGATCTCAAGAGTGTTGAAGCTGCGCGATTTGAGTTCGTCGATGCTCTGTCTGATGCCGGCTTTCTGATCGTTCGCGATTTCGAGCATCTGTTGATGGCGGCCGACCAGTTTGGCACGTCGGGTCGCAATCCTCCGACCGGGAGCGCATCAGCCTGATTCAATGTTGAGCCGGCTGAAATCTGCCATTTCTCGAGCGGTCAGTTCGATGCTGGCCGCGCCCATGAACGTGTCCGCGAAATGCGCGCTGCCAGGATTGCCAGGTAAGTAGCGGCCGAGCCTCAATCTCAACGCCGTGAGCTCGCCTCCCATCCTTTGCGCCCCAGTCTGGTGAGTCCGAGGTGGATTACGGTCTCAGATCATCCCATCCAGAAAATGCGATGGTCTCAAGCCAAGCCCGGACAATCTCGATCCGCTACGCTAGGCTCCGTCGGCGAGCTTCATGACGGGAATGCCGAGCTTGCGCGCTTTGTCGGCAAGGTTCTCTTGAATCCCTGTACCCGGGAAGATGATGACGCCGATCGGCATGGCCGCCAGCATCTGGTCGTTGCGCTTGAAAGGCGCGGCCTTGGCGTATCTCACCCAATCCGGCTTGAAGGCGATTTGAGGTACCTTGCGATGGTCGGCCCAGCGCGCCGCGATCTTTTCGGCACCCTTTGGCGAGCCACCATGCATCAACGCCATGTCGGGATGCTTGGCGTGGATCTGGTCGAGCTTTGCCCAGATCAGCTTGTGGTCGACGGTGTCGCCACCCGAAAAGGCGATCTTCGGCCCGGCAGGCAACATGATCTCGGTTTCGGCTCGCCGCCTGGCCGCCAGGAAATCGCGGCTGTCGATCACCGCGGCGGTGAGGTTACGATGATTGACCATCGATCCGGTGCGCGGGCGCCAGCTTGTTCGGGTGTGCTGTTCGAAATGGTCGGCGGCCTGGTCGCGCATCAGTTCGAAGGCATTTCGGCGTTCGATCAGGGTCTGCCCTTCGGCGGTGAGGCGCTCGAGTTCGACCGATCTGACCTCGCTGCCATCCTGCTCGCCCTGGCTTCGCCGCTGCGCCTGCTCGTTATCGTCGAGTTGGCGCGCGATGCGGTCGCTCGCCCGGTGAAAGAGGTTGACGGTCGACCAGAGCAGGTCCTCGAGATCGGGTTCGAGGCGCGTGTCCACCAAAGTGGCAATCAGGGCGTCGAAGATATCCGCGATGGCGCCGGCGACACGATTGCCTTCGGGGAGCGGCCGGGGATCGGGTTCGATCTCGTAGGGCCGGTAGCCATAAAGCTGGAGTTCCTGCAACATGTGATCGAAGGGAGATGAGCCAGGTTGGCGTTCGTCATTGTGCGTGCTCATGGGATGCTCCGTCGGGGGACCGCGACCGTCGCGGCCTTCATGGCGACGAAACCCGCAGGCGGGCCGAACCTGCACCCGGCGCACAGCTCCGGGCCGAAGCGTGAGCGAAGGATGGCAAAGGCCGGCTATTTTGCTTGGCGATGCAAAGGCGGGCTCGTCCCGCTGGCGGAAAATAGTCGGCCGACGCCATTGCCTGTCCGGCCGGTTTGCGGGCCGATCGCCCTCTTGAAGGCCAAGGGTGGTCCCTCAAGGGCTCCAGGTATGAAGCAAACGACGATGATGGCAGCCGACGCGATCCGACCTTCCGACCATTTCAGCCGAGCATGAAACGGGCGACGTCCTCGGGCGCGAGGTGCCTCCGGATCTGCATGCGCACGGCATCTCGCCCAAGCGTCCGCAGATCCTCGTTGAAGTCTCCAAGCATAGGCGAAAGCGCCATCGTCTCGATCCCGGCAGTGTTGGCCCGTTCGATCAGCGTGTCTCGGGCACCGTCGCCAGCCGGATCGTTATCGCGGACGATGTAGAGCCGGCGCAAAGTATCGGGGAACAGGATCGCGGCAAGATG
Source organism: Labrys sp. HAY1-8F (assembly GCF_056754975.1). Taxonomy (NCBI): domain Bacteria; kingdom Pseudomonadati; phylum Pseudomonadota; class Alphaproteobacteria; order Hyphomicrobiales; family Xanthobacteraceae; genus Labrys; species Labrys sp. HAY1-8F. Next base: position 1,477,028 of record NZ_JBPGWZ010000001.1, read on the forward strand.
CGCTGCCGACAGGGCCGCGCAAGCCGCCATGCCGGGCATGAGCTCCCACACCGACAGGACGCTCTCAATGCCTTCGCCTGCCGCCAGAACCTCGCGGGCATAGCCGAAGCGGACCGCGTGCCCGAGCAGATTGCCCATGGCCTTGCGCTGGACGTCGACCGGCGCCTTGCCGGACCCGTCCGGGGCGAGCCAGGTTCGATGCGCGCCCGTGATCCTGCCGCTGAGATCGGTGACGGCGGCGACCATGGCAGGCCAGGTCTCGGTCGAACCATGGTGGTCTGGTCGATAATAGCATCGAGGATGGAAGCGCAGGTTTGCCGTGCCGATCAAGGCCGTGACGCCACGGCCACGCAGATAGGTTTCTACGAGCGTATCAGCGATCGGTTGCGAGATGGCAATGAGCCGCCGCGCCGCCTCGGGCGACCCAGACGGAACTGATGCACGACGCTGACTCGCCTGCCGCTCCTCGAACTCGGGCTGTGGCAGACTGAGAAAGCGTCGGGCCTCCTTGATCACATCGGCGAAGTCGGCAAGGCCAAGCGCCTCACGGATCACGTCGAGGAGATCGCCGTGTTCCCCTGTCGCGGCATCGGTCCATTTGCCGGCTGGCCCATTCGGTGAATCCTGCAGCCGCACGAACATCGAGCGGCCGGGCGTGTTGCTGATGTCGCCGACCTGCCAGTACCGGCCCTGGCGGCGGCCGGCCGACAGATAATGGCGGCATACCGCCTCGGCGCGTTCGGCAAGCCGGCGCGCCAGATCTTGCGTCTTCGCCGTCATGGCGGCCTCCTCAAGAAAAAGGCCCGCCGGCAAAGCCAGCGGGCCAGGTGAGCCAAGTCGTGGGAGTACGGGTTAGGCTGCTGCGACCGCGTGAGGTGCGCCGATCGCCTCATCACTGTCGTCGATGGCGTCCTCGATGCCCATGGCCGTTATGCCGTCTTTCGCCGCCGTTTCCTCGCCGCCCGTTTCGATGACCGGCAAGCGCAGCGGTTCGGGCAGCCAGCCGGTGTCGGCGAGCAGTGTTTCGGCTTCACTCGCCATCTCGCCTTTCTTGAGAAGGGCGATCCGGTCGGCGACAGCTCGCCCCTTCCCTTCCGCCACAGCCTGCAGGATGCGGACCTTGGTGACGCGGCCGAAATAATTGCTGGCCGTCGGCTGCCAGCCGGCCTCCGCCATGTCGAGCCCGGTCGCCCGCGCCAGCCGGTCGGCCTGGGCAAGACGAAGCTTGAGGCCTTGCTCGCTGACGCCGCTGCCACCATACGGGTTGGGCTTCTCATGAAGGGCATTTACCCCATAGCTGACGCAATGGGCTAGCACGGCCATGCGGCTGGCCTCGTCGAGCCCGGCGAGCCCATCCCACAGCGCCTCGTCATCATCAGGAATCTCCTGCATCCAGCCCTGATGGCGTTCGGCGACGGCCTTGGCCGAGGGGCTGTCGCTGAGGTCGTCGGCCTGGCCAGGAAAGAAGACATGCCGGATAGAGACCTCCAGGCAACCTGTCCCAGACTTGTGCTGAAAGGTATCGCGGACGAGCTTGTGCAGCAGCATGGTCATGGCGACCTGCGGATTCTGCGCCACGGCATCGCGTAGCGCCAGGGTGCGATGAGCGGTCAGTTCGATGAGGAGGCGTTCGGGCAACGCCTTGATGCCATCATCCTCCTCCTCATCGTCAATCGAGGCCGGTTGTCCGCCGATGGTAATGACGGAACATCGAATGGCGTGCGCAACCGGATCGTCGGCGTCGCCATCGGCTTCGTTCGCATCCCCCTCTCCTCCCGTGACCGGCACTTCATCCTCGGGGCGAATATAGCCACGGTCGACCAAAAGGGATCCATCGGCATTGATGCTGACAAAAGCGCCGGCGATAGCGATCTCTGCAGGCTCAAAAGAAACAGGCCGCTTGTCGAGGGCCTCCATCGCCGCCTCCAACGCACCGAAGCGCCCTTCAACCCCATCCGGCAGCTCCTCGATGCCGTCATGCTCGTCCGACAGTTGGTCGTATTCGGCCTGCAGGGCATCGCGGGCCATCCGATCCTCGTCGGTCAGGTCGATGATCGTGCCGACGAGCTCGCGCAGGCCATGGCTGGCGCCATAGGGCATGTTCACCGCAGCCTCGACCCACTTCCAGCCTTCCCCCGCAATCTCGTCGGCCGCGGCCTTGAGCTTTTCCGTCACCAGCCGGTCGAGCAGGCCGACATCCTGCAGCCAGCCGCCGTCGTCGGACTGGAACAGATCGCGCAACACGATGCCGCCGGCCGCTTCATACTGCTCGATGCCGACGAACACCGCCCGCTTGTCACAGGCGCGTACCGTGGTCTCGGTCAGCAGACGCCGGATATGATAGGGATCCTTCTGCCAGCTGTTGCGGATGGCGTCCCAGACCTGTTGCTGGCGCTCATAATCTTCGCAGACCGTAAAGGCCATCAACATCTCCAGCGTCATGCCATCCTCGGCATAGACCTCGAGCAATACCGGCGAAACCACTGCCAGGCGCAGGCGCTGTTTGACCACCTGCACCGGCACGAAGAAGGCGGCGGCGATCGCTTCCTCGGTCATGCCCTTATCGCGCATGGCGAGGAAGGCCCGGAACTGGTCGAGGGGGTGCAGTGGAGCCCTCTCGATATTCTCGGCAAGCGAGACCTCGTCAACCAGGATGCCGCTTTCCGCGTCCGAGACCACGCAGGGCACTGGGACCGTCCTTGCAAGGCGCTTCTGCCTGATCAGCAACGCCAGGGCCCTGTAGCGGCGGCCGCCGGCGGGGACCTCGAACGTGTCGGTCTCCACACCCTCGGCATCGAGCACTGGCCGCACATGCAGGCTCTGGATCAGGCCGCGTCGGACGATGGACTCGGCCAATTCCTCGATCGAGACGCCGGCCTTGACGCGCCGGACATTGGCCTGGCTCAGCACCAGCTTGTTGAAGGGGATGTCGCGCGACGACGACAGGACGATCTTGCGAACGGCATTGGCCATGATGTTCACTCCGCGACGGGCGCCGAGAGCCTTTCTCTCGAACCCAACCCGTCACGAAGCAAAGCGCCGCCCTCTAACTCTGGAGGGCAGCGCCACGGAACCAGCAATTCGAAGTGACAACATCAACGTCGGAGACCGCAGGCCCGGCTCTCCGGCCGCGCCGGGGGTCAGGCGGCGTGATCGAGCAGCCTCTTCGCCTTGCCCTCGAGTTCGAGCCGGGCGTCCTGGTGGGGCTTGTCGCGCGCAACTGCGGTGATGCCGGCCACGAAGTCGAAGATCGTCTCGGGCGGACGCCCCTCCTCCGCCAGCACCGTCTCGATGATCCTGCCGGTCTCAGCCTTGGAGAAACCGCGCTTGCGCAGAAAGTCCGACCGGTCCTCGTCGGATCTTGCGACGATCCGCCCGCGCGCAGCCTTGATGTCATTGACAAAAGGCACGGGTGAAGAGTTCGCGAAGTTCAGCAGGGCCGGGGCGGCCTCGTGGGCGAAACGAGAGGCCGCATATTTGGAATGGCGGATGGTGATTTCCTCGAAATCCTCCACGCCCCACAGATTGCGGTTCTGGCAGACGGCCCTGAGATAGAAACTTGCCATTCCAAGCGTCTTTGCCCCGACCTCGGAATTCCAGCAGTAGAACCCCCTAAAGAAGAGATCCGGCGATCCGTCTGGCAGCCTGCCGGCCTCGATGGGGTTGAGGTCATCGACCAGGAAGAGAAAGACGTCACGATCGGAGGCATAAAGGGTGGTGGTATCCTTGGTAATGTCCACACGGGGATTGTAGCTGCCTGTCGACCAATCGAGCACGCCGGGCACCTTCCAGCGCGTGTCGCCGGTCCCGTTACCGGCAATGCGCTGCACGGCTTCGACCAGTTCATGATCATAGATGCGCCCATAGTCCGGGCCAGTGACGGCCCGCAGTTCGAGCCGGCCATTGTTGGTTTCCAGCGTCTTGATCTGCTCGGCCCGGTGGGAGGCCAGACCATACTGCAGATTGATGCTGGCGAGCGCCGCTGGGAGCTGACGCAGATAGGCTGCAGGCGCACCGACCTGGCTTGCAAGCTGGCCGAAGCTCCAATGGGTGGGTGCGACGGGCCTATCCACACCTGGCAGGATGAGAGACATCCGCTCGGGATCCTCCCGGCTTGCCTCAACGTGGATCAGCGCGCTCTCGACCACCCGCGTCCGGCTGCGCTCGGTCCTCTCTCGAACGGCAAGGCCGAGTTCCGATAGCGACAGATAGCGCTCGTCGCCAGGGCGCGAGAACCACTCGGAAGACACACGGCCGATCCGTTCACCGCGGCTGACATCGACCTTATATCCACCGCTTGCGTCGCGACGGCTATCAAGAACCTCAATGGTCATGGAACCAATCTCCATGACGGGCGCCGGAAACCTCTCTCCCGACCCTCAACCCGTCACGAAAATCCCATCCACTCTCTCACTCTAACGGGCGCTACGGCACCGCCTTATGCAGGAGGACACCGGCATCGACGAAAGGACGGACGAATGCTTTCCGATCGATAGTTAAATCGTCAGCTTCCCTCGCACGCCCGACTATCGAGGGCATTGTCATGTCTTTGCGGCCGATCCCGTCCCGTTGAAGCCATCCAGTTTTGCGCCGATCGAAGCCAGGCCGACCTGGATCGTCAATAAGGCTGAAATTCTTTGCCTTTCTGGCAGCGCGTTCAAGCCTTGCTGAATGGCTGCACGCCAGTTCGGGCCCCGATTCCAAGCCTCGGTGAAGGCTTCGGCAAGATCGTCCCCGCAGCGGGTTTCGCCGAGGGCCTCGATCAGCAGGCTCGCCTGCTGGATGTCCTTCTCACGCTTTGCAGCACTGCCGGCATCCGATTGCCGCCGTGAGGCGACAATCAATTTATGCACCGCATATCGCTGCGGCGACGGCACGACGACCGGGACGCCGGATCGGTGGAGCATGACGGTCCGCACCGGCTCCTGGATCAGGAAGTCGAGAAAGCGCAAGGGCTGGGCTGACGCACCTCCCAAAGCCGGCATCGGGCTGGCGTGATCGACATCGTCATCAGATCCGCGGTTCGGTGTGAGGAATTCCACCCTGTAACGGGCGGCATTCTCGAATTGCGTCACACGCGCCGGATCCAGCCGGTGGGAAATTGCCCGAAAGCTGGGATCGATCGCCTTCAGAATATCGAGAACAGGGGGAAGGGTATCCTCGAGCGACGACGACACCGAATAGTGCTGGGCGAAGTCGGCATCGCCCGTCTGCAATGACGCACCGGGCAAGCGGACGCCGAGCAGGCCGGCATAGGTTTGAAAAGCAACCGTGCCAACGAGCAGTCCTCGTAGACGAAAAATGCCGGCGTTGCCCATTGCCTCCACGATGTCACCGGTGAAGCGATCGGGTGCCGCCAGGCCGGCGTCCCGGGTCAAGGAGGAAACAAGCCTGCGGCGGGCGCGCAGATCACCTTTGATTTCCTGGAAGGCCTCGACCCTTCTGGCGATATCGGGATCGTTCGCGGGGCCTACATATTTGCGGGTTTTCCTTGGCTGCGTCTGTTCGAAATACCAATAGTCCCTGCCCTTGACCGGCACCCGCACAAAATTGCCGGCCGTTGAGAAATCGGTCTCAAACGATGCATCGAGGCTGCGCTGCACCAGTTCGGCGAACATGGTGCGGTAGGCAAGGTCAATGGTCTTCATATGCCCCGCCTATAAGAAATATCTTATTCTCTTATAGGCGGGGCATATTACACAGGCAAGGTTGTTATAAGAAATTGACAAAATTTTTATAACGCCCTCAGAGTTCTTGGCCTCTGCCAAGCCATCAGCGTTATCCCTCTAATAGGCCGAAAGCCGGCTTGATCAAAGTCACCCAGAGATCAGGTACTACAGGTTGTCAGCCAGATGTGCAGACCCACGAAAAGCCAGAGCCATAATGGTCAGCACGGGGTTGAATCCACCATTGGTCGGGTGCAAGGAGCCATCGCATATATAAAGATTGTCGTGCCCCCAAACGCGGCCATGGACATCCGTGACTGAGTGCAAAGGATCGACGCCCATCCGCGCCGTGCCGGCCTGATGTTGTCCCCCGGAAAGCCGAGGCGGCGGAATCATGCCCCAGACCTTGATGGCTCCGGAGGCCTTCAGCCAAGCATCCGCCTTTTTCCGAACATAGGCGGCCGTTCGTCGGGTTTCCGGATGGGTGAGGCCGGAAAGCCGCGCTACGGGTAGTCCGCAACGATCGCGGTGTGCCCGAGCAAGAGTAACCCGGCAATCAGGCGTCGGAACCTCGTGGACAGGTCCGCGCAACTGAGTCACATGCCGATAGCCGTCGCGCATGAAATGCTTGGCACTCAAGCCGTAACGCGGCAAATCCGGCGGTAGGGCGGTCTTCCAAAATTCGACCGGTGTCATGACGAAGTCGTCTGCCAGCATGGCTCCGCCAACGATTCCTTCGTTACCGTGATTGTAGTCACAGCTGGCGATGGTGACGCCCGGCCCGTATGACGTCTCCACCACCTCTTCGAACAGACCGAAGCTGATGGGATAGGTGTGGCCCTGCAAATTGCGGCCGACCAGATCGCGACCATTGCCCAGGCCGTGTGGTTCACGATCACTGGCCGACAGCAGCAGAAGGCGAGCCGTCTCGATGGCACCGGCACTGACCACGACACTGCGCGCCGCCACACGGCGCCTCCGCCAGTCTCCATCCTTCGCTTCGAGGACATCGACGCCGGTGACGCACCCCCCTTTGTTGGTATTGATTTGCGCGACGACAGTATCTGTCAGGAGCTCGCATCGCCCGGTTGCCAGGGCCCGGGGAAGCGCGGTGTTATGCGTGCCGTTCTTGGCGTCGCTCGGGCAAGGAAAGCCGACGCACGAGCCGCACTCCACACAGGCCCGCCGCCCGGAGCGGGGCACGGTGTTGATGAGAAGTGGCGGCGGAAAGGTGCCGATGCCGAGGGCTGCGGCCCCACGTCCCAGGACGCCTGTCGACGCGCTGGGAGAAACCGGCGGCATCGGATAACCTCGCGATCGCGCTCCCTCATGTCGGTTGGCACCGCCGAGACCGGCGACACCGATCTCCCATTCGGCCCGATCGTACCATGGCTCCAGCTCTTCATAACCGAACGGCCAGTCGACGAGAGAAGAGCCAGCAGGCACGCCGTAAAGAGTAGCCATGCGGAAATCGCCAGGATGAAGACGCCAGGCTAGGCCGCCATAAAGCAATGTGCCGCCGCCGACCACAGAGGCATTGGCGCTGTAGGCTTCCTCATGCGGGCGGACCAGGCACTCCTCGCCATTGGCATCGACGTGGATGCGCGGATTGCCATCGACATAAGGACCGGCATTGAGGCCATAGCGCTGAACGCGGTGATTTCTCAGATGATCGCGGTGGCCACTGTCGGAATAGCTGCGTAACCTGCCCCGCTCGACCAGAAGCACGCGCTTGCCGGCTTCGGCCAGCACGCAGGCTGCGATGCAACCGCCTGCGCCGGCACCCACGATGACGGCATCGTAAGCGCTCATGCCCGTAACTTCCCAATCACCACTTCAGGGCTATCGGCGGGCGGACCGGCGGGGCCTTCTGGCAAGCCGTGACGATAACCGATCATCGCCCAGGACCTGGCCGCGGGGTTTGCGCCGTTGCCTGGGTCCGCATAATAGCCCTCGGCCGCCAATTCGCAGAGGCAGCGAAACCAGGGCTTCATCGCAACTTCCACCAGAGCAGCATCCTGTTCGGCACTCGCGAGGCGGACAAAAGCTCGGCCATGGGCTGCCAGGCATTTTTCGCCCAGCGCCACAAGGCCTTCGGCGACAAGGCCGGCGGACGGTTCGCTTCCTGACCACCATAGAGCCAGGATAAAGCGATCGACGCCCGCCTCGCAGGCCGAGGGAAAATCGTCACCCGGGATGATGCGATCGAGCACCGCCTTCAGGCTCCCCAGATCCGCGAACTCACTTGCCGGAGCCACCGAGCAGCCCTCGCACGAAGGATTTCTGGAAGGCCAGATAGGCCAGCATCACCGGCAGGGTGGAAACGACGGTCGCCGCCATCAGCGGTCCATATTCCACCTGCGTGCCGCTGGTGAAACCGGCGATGGCGACTGTAACCGGGCGGGCATTGTCGCTACTCGTTAACGTGATGGCAAAGAGCAGATCGTTCCAGATTGCACGGCTTTGGATGATGGCGAGCGCCGCCAGGCCCGAGGTCGAGGCCGGCAGCAGCAGGCGCCAGAAATAACCGGTGACGGTGCAGCCATCGATCCGCGCTGCCTCGAACATCGATCGCGGCACCGAGGAGAAAAAGTTGCGCATGAAGAATGTGCAAAAGGGGACCGCGTAGGCGGTATGAACCAGCCACATGCCGGGAATGGTGTCGTAGAGGCCGATCGCATGGATCATCACGAAGAGCGGAATCTGGACGATCTGAAAAGGGACGAGCATGCCGGAGAGCAGCACGAAATAGACGATCTTGCCACCACGCCCCCGCGTCATCGCCAGTGGATAGCCGGCGATCGAACCGATGAGGATCGAGAGCACCACCGCAGGCGCCGTGATGAGTAGCGAGTTGAGGAAACTGCGCCCCATCTCGGAAAAGGCGACACCGTAGTTCTGCACGTGCAAAGACAAAGGCGGGGCCAGGACGCGGGTGATTTCTTCGGGTGACTTCAGCGAGGTCGACAGCGCCAGGACAAGAGGCGCCAGGAAGAGGGCTGCGAAGACCAGCACCACGACATAAGCGGCGATCCGGCGTTGCGGCAGAGCACTGGCCATCACTCGGCCTCGCTATCGGCCACGCGGCCTGACATGTAATAGATGTACGGCATGATGAACACGGCGGCGATGCCCAACAGATAGACGGAGATGGCGCTCGCCTGCCCCATCTGGAAGCGCCCGAAGGCAACGTCGTACATTTGCGTCGCGAGGACCTCGGAAGAATAAGCCGGCCCACCGCTGGTGGTGGCCCAGACCACATCGAACAGGCGCATGGCGTCGATGGCGAAGATACCGAGCACGATGATGGTGGAGGGCCACAGCAGCGGAAAGCTGACTTTCCAAAACACCTGCCAGGGCGTTGCACCCTCGATGCGTGCAGCCTCCAGAAATTCCTCAGGGATGTTGCGAAGACCAGCAAAGAAGACGAGAAAGGCAAAGCCCGTCGTCCACCACAGCACTGCGCCCATCAATGAATAGGTGACGATTTTGGGATCGCCCAACCAGTTCTGTGCCAGGTCACCAAGACCGATCAGTGCCATCATCGTGGTGAGCAGGCCGCTCGAGGGTTCGTAGACCCATCGCCAAATCGCCGCGACCGCCACCGCCGGGATGGTGAAAGGCAAGAAAAACAGGATCCTGAACCAGCGTTCACCCCGGATGCCCCGGTCAAGCAAGGCTGCCAACAAGAGACCCAGCCCCGTTGGACAGATCAACATGAAAGCGAGCCAGGACAGGTTGTTGGCAAGAGCGTGCAGGAAGCGAGGCTGGCTTGCCAGCGTCGCGTAGTTGCGCCAACCGACATAGCGCATCGTCGGAGCGATACCGTTCCAGTCGTGCAGGGAGATGTAGAGGGTCTGAGCGATCGGATAGATGAAGAAGAGCAGGAAAAGAGCGACGGGCAGCACCAGGAAGGCGCCGAAAGCGATTGTAGACCTCTGAAGGCCGAAGACGCGCGTGAAACTTGCCATACGGATCGCTGCCTACCGTGGGATTGGAGGGCGCGCCGGCGGGAGAGAACCGGGCGCGCCCTGGGCATTTTCCGGGAGAACCGGCCGGCCTTCTGGCAAATGCATCAGAACAAGCGCCAACTCACCATTTGACATAGGCGTTGTTGGCGATCGCCTCCTTACGCAAGCCCTCAAGGGCAGAGATCATGCCATCTTCATTGGCCTGGGATGGATCGATAGCGAAACGCTCGATCTGGTTGCCGAGCTCTGCGCCGACATCCGGCGGCAGCAGGAAGAACAGGTTCGGCAGCACCGCCTGACTCTTGGAGGCAAGGGCCAACTGCTCGGCGAATTTCGCGCCGGCATAACCGTAGATCTTCGGACTGACCTCGATATTGGGAGCTAAAGACCCCTTCGGCACAGCGAAGGCTGCCTGGCCGTCGACACTGGCTGCCGCCTTGATGAAACTCTCGGCCGTCTTGATATTGTCGGCCGGACCGTCCGGCACGGCGAAGGCATCCATCTGGAAGATGACCTTGTCCTCGGTGCCGGGTGCTGGGAACAGATCGAACGTTTTGCCAGCTTCCATGCCGGCCTTCTGCAGGTAGGCGGCTGCCCAGATGCCTATCATGAACATGCCGGCCTTGCCATTGGCCAGATCATCGGAGGCCTGCGTCCAGGTCTTGCCGCTCCAGTTCTTGGCGTAGCAGCTCACCATGGTCTGGCGGTAGAGGTCGAGAGCCTTGCGAAACTCGGGGGACTCGAAGGCCAGTTCACCGCGTGCGATCTTATAGTAGCCCTCGACGCCCACGGTCGAAACCAGCGGCGCATAGAAGTTGTAGAGGCTCCAGAACGGTCCACCGGCATTGGCCATGGGCTCGACGCCACCCTTGCGCAGGCTGCCGCAGGCTGCAACGAATTCGTCCCAATTCTTCGGTGGATTGATCTTCAGCTTTTCGAAGACCGTCTTGTTATAGAATACTTCGTTGATGAGAGAAAAATCGAAGGGGATGCCGTATGGTATGCCATCTATCTTTACAGCACGCTGCACACCTTCCGGGAATATTTTGTCTCCATTGATTTGTTTCCAGACATCCGTGAGCGGATGAAGCCTGCCGCCATCGACAAACGTCTTCAGTTCGGAGGCCATCGAGCTCTGATAGGCCGCTGGCGGCTTGCCACCCATCAGCGAGGTCTGCAACTGCCGGCGAAGCTCCACCACATTGCCGGGGATAACCCGGCTCGCGACCGAGGCCTGTGGATTGTGCTTGTTGGCATAGGCGATGAGTGCATCCATGCCGGCTTTTTCCGAGCCTGCGGCGTAGTAGTTCCAGATTTCCGGCTTGTCCTGAGCCTTTGCAACTGCGCACGAGGCGAGGACGGCGACGAGGGCGGTAGCCCATCTCAGGGTTCGCATGATCTTCTCCAGACGGTGGCTCTCTCTTCGCATCCGCAAACGTAAGGCCTTGGGTGCGATATTTTCTTTAGTGAAGAAAAACTGCGCTGAATCTCAAGTCCTGTCAACGCCCGTCCGTACCAATGACAGACAGAGTTTTCGTAAATCCAGTCAGATTGGTGGATTCTCAATCAAATACAGCCTCGGGGCATTGACAGTGCCATACGCTTTCGCCAGAATTTTTCTTAAATATAGAAAAAGGTCGCCCTGCTGGTGAAGGTCTCCGATATAAGGCGCTATCACGCCAATGCCATCTTCCATCGCATCCGCGTCGAGCCCCAGACCTCGCAGCGCGATATCGTGCGCAAGACCGGCTTCGACAAGTCGACCGTTTCCTCCATCGTCAATCGCTTTGACGAGCTGGGCCTGATTTTGCGCTCGGCGCGGACGGCAGGAAACCGGCCAGGCCGCCCCACCGAAGGGCTTTCCATTTCGCCCGACGCCGGCCTGTTGGTGGGCGTACAGGTGGAGGCAGAGGAGATCGCCATCGTCGCTGCCGGGCTCGACGGTGCGCCGCTGGCACATCTGCGCCAATTCTTCGACGGAGCCGCCGGGAAACTGGAAGAACGTGTGGCCGAAGGCATTGAAGCGGTGATCGGGAACAATCTGCGGTCGATGCCGCTGCTGGGCGTTGGTGTCTCATTGCCGGGCCTTGTTCGCCATGACGGAAGTCTGGTTCATGCCCCCATTCTCGGCTGGCATGACATTCCGGTCTTGGAGCGCCTTCAGCGCACGGTCAGCGTACCGATCTATGTCGGCAACGACGGCAAGGCGGCCGCCATGGCTGAGCGCATGTTCGGCAGTTGCGTCGATATCGACGATTTCGTCTACATGTTCTCGGGCTCAGGTGTCGGCGGGGCACTGTTTCTTGGCGGCTCGATCTATCTTGGTGCCGAGGGACTTGCCGGCGAACTTGGTCACATCAAGGTCGTGCCGCATGGGCGGCTGTGTTCCTGCGGTGGTGCAGGATGCCTGTCGGCATATCTGTCGGAAAGCGCAATCGCCACGCATGCCAGCGTGGTAAGTGGCCGTCCTATCCATGCAATTGAAGAGATTCTGGCCCTCGCCCAAGAGGGCGATCCGGCGGTACTAGACGCTTTTTCCCTCGCCGGTGAGGTCCTTGGCACCGCCCTTTCCAATCTGGTCAATACTTTCAATCCTCCGGTCGTCGTGCTCGGCGGCGACATGGCCCGGGCCGAAGCTTATCTGCGCCCAAGCCTGGAACCTTCGCTCAAGCGCCAGGCCCATCCTTCGATCTATGCGCGCAGTCAGGTGATCTTCTCGGAAATCTCCGCGGCCAAGCCTTACCTCGGCGGTATTGCCCTCGCCTTGGATGGCGTGACCGGCCTCGAATCCTCCAGCGTTCTTCCCTGAGCGCACCTTCACCAAGGAATCCGTCCATGCGTATTGCCATCGCCGGTCTGTCGATCGAGATCATGCTGGCCTCGCCGCAGCCCACTGACTGGGATGCATTGCAGCATTATTCCGCCCGCGATATCGCCGAGGGCGACGTGTGGATGATCCGCGGCATGCTCGATCGCCTGAGGGCGGATTCGGACGTCGAGGCCGTGCCCCTCTATTGGGTTACCGCCCTGCCCGGCGGCGCGATGACGGCTGATGCCTATGGCAAGGTCAAGGACAAGACCTTGCGCCTGCTTCAGGAGCAAGGTCCCTTCGACGGCGTGCTGGTGGCCAACCACGGTGCGCTGGAAGTGGCGGATCTCGGCCGCGATGCGGATACCGACTTTGTTGGTGCGATCCGCGCCGCCGTGGGTCCGGACATGCCGATCGGCGTCTCGCTCGACCTGCACGGGGACATGACGCCGGATCTGTTGCGCGCCGCCACGGTCTTCAGCGTACTGCGCACGGTCCCTCATCGCGATGACCGGCAAACAGGCTATCGCGCCGCGGACCAGCTCCTGCGGGTGATCCGGCAGGGCCTGAAGCCACGCAAGGCAGCCGTCAGCATTCCCATCCTGGTCCCTGGAGAAACCGCCGTCACCGGCATGCCGCCGGCCGACCGGCTCTATGGCGATCTTGCGGCGCTGGACGGGCGCGACGGCCTCATGGAGAGCAACATCCTGGTGGGGTTCGCCTGGAACGATCGTCCCTGGACTGCGGTAACGGCATTCGCGGTCAGCGAAGGCGATCCGGATGTGGCGAAGCGCGAGGCCATCGCCCTCGCAGAGCGTATCTGGGCGCAGCGCCACGAGTTCAAGCTGCGCATGGAAACGGCAGAGGTCGCGGAGGGCTTGCGGCTCGCCGTCACCTGTCTCGAGAAGCCTGTCTATGTCTCCGATTCCGGCGACAACACCACCGCAGGTGCGGCCGGTGATCTCACGCTCGTCCTACAGGCGGCGCTACGCGATACAGCCATGGGCGATGTCGTCATCGCCGGCATCACCGCGCCTTTGACGGTTGAAAAGCTGGTGGCGGCGGGGGTCGGCGCCGAAGTGGAGATCGAGCTTGGTGCCGAACATATCTCCCGGCCAAAGACCTCGACGCGGGTCCGCGCCAGGGTGGAAGCCTGTGGCGACGCGCTGGTGCTACCCGGCTTCCAACCTTATCGCTCGGTCGAAAGCGCCTGGGCGCATGTCAGCATCGGAGCGGTACGGGCCACGTTTCACGCGCGCTCGATCGGCATCACCACGCCGCATCACTTCAGCGCGATGGGCATCGATCCGACCGCGCACAAAGCTTATGTGGTCAAGCTGGGCTATCTCCATCCTCAGCTTGAGGATATCCGCGCAAGGCATGTTCTCCTCCTCAGTGACGGCACCTCTCAGCTCGACATGACCCGCCTGCAATGGGAGACGCTGAACCGGCCGGCCATTCCGCTCGACGAGGATTTCGATTGGCAGGCAGCCAGCGCCCTCTACACCGCTTGAAACCTCCGATGATTGTTCGATCCATGGGAGACGCAGACCTTGGCTGAGGTGTCGTTGCAAAAGGTGGTGAAGGTCTATGACGGCCTTCAAACGGTACACGGGATCGATCTCGACATTGCCGAAGGCGAGCTGGTGGTGCTGGTCGGTCCATCGGGTTGTGGCAAGTCGACGACGCTTCGCATGGTGGCCGGCCTCGAACAGATCACGACCGGAGAAATCCGCATCGGCGGCGTGCGAGTCAATGAGTTGGAACCAGGCGAACGCGATGTTGCCATGGTCTTCCAGAATTACGCGCTCTACCCCCATCTCAGTGTCGCCGACAACATCGCCTTCGGTCTCAAGCTGCGGAAAACGCCACGAGAAGAGATCCGCCGCCGGGTGGGCGAGACGGCGGAGATCCTCGACATCACTGCTCTGCTCGACCGCAAGCCACGGCAATTGTCGGGTGGGCAGCGCCAACGCGTGGCGATGGGAAGGGCCCTCATCCGCAACCCCAAGGTGTTTCTGTTCGACGAGCCGCTCTCCAATCTCGATGCCAAGCTGCGCGTGCAGATGCGGGCGGAGATCAAGCAACTGCATGCCCGGGTGCCGACCACGACGATCTACGTCACGCACGACCAGGTCGAGGCAATGACTTTGGCCGACCGCGTGGTGGTGATGAACAAGGGACGCATCGAACAGGTCGCTCCACCGCAGGACCTCTATCTCAGGCCGGCCACCGTCTTCGTCGCCGGCTTCATCGGGTCGCCGGGCATGAATTTCATTCCTGCCCAGATCGTATCCGAGAATGGTTATCTGGCCCTGCGTCTGGGCGACAGCGGCGTGCTGGCGCTGCCGCCGGAAAAGGCCGAGCGCTTCAGCGCGCATTCGGGCAAGAAGCTCCTTGCCGGCATTCGTCCGGAGCATTTCAGTCTGTCGGCACCGGGCTCGAATGGCCTTTTGATGCAGGCTGGGGTCATCGAGCCGCTCGGCATGGAGACACTGGTACATGGGGCGATCGCCCGAACACAGGTCGTCGCCCGCCTCGCGCCGAGTTCGCGCCTTATTGCGGGAGCGCCCCTCACGCTCGATGTCACGCTAGACAATTTGTGTCTTGCCGACGCCGACACGGGCGCTCTCATCCATTGATGGGCACCTCGCCCTTTCGATCAGGAGTGGAGTTTCAAGATGCAAAACCATGAGGGCCTTCGCCGAATGCGGGTGGAGATGAATCGGCAAGGCAGCGATGCCCTGGCGACCCTTGATGGCAATGGCGAGGCAGTTGCCGCCGCCACTGCCAGCGCACGCAGGACCGGCAGCCTCATCCTTTGCGCGATGGGCGGTTCCCATCACGTCAACGCCATCGTGGCGCCGCTCTACCGCCGGCTTGGACTCGACTGCCGCGCCGTGACGGCCTCCGAGCTTCTGTCAGCACCTGTCCCGCGGGGAGAACACACTCTGTTCATCGCGTCCCAATCCGGGCGTTCAGGTGAAATCGTCCAGCTCCTGGACATACCGGCCGTAAGTGGCGATACGTTCGCCCTGACATTGGACGGCCGCAGCCCGCTTGCCAACGCCTGTAAGGGCGCGCTTATCGCCCATGGCGGTCCCGAACAGGCCTTTGCCGCGACGCGCTCCATCACCCTCACACTCGCCATGCATGGTGCCGTCCTCGATGCACTCGGATTGCCCAACGCAGCCCTACGCACCGTGTTCGAGGCAGCGGGTGAGCCGGATGTCGCTCCCTTGGACGAAGCTCTTGCGCCCTGCGAAGCGGTGATTTTTTCCGGCTATGGCGCCATGGCGGGCGTGGCCGGCAGCGCAGCCCTCTCCATGATGGAGCTCGCGCGGGTGGTAACGATCGGCTTCGAGGGCGGCCAGTTCCGTCATGGGCCATTCGAGGTGCTGCGGCCTTCCCTCGGCATTGTGCTGTTGCGCGATGCCTCGCCGGACGGCGCCCTCGTTTTCTCCCTGGCAGAGTCGACGCTCGACGCAGGCTGCCCGACGATCGTCGTCGACACAAGTGGGCAAGCTCCGATCGCTGGAGCGACCACGCTTTCTTTGCCAGCGAATTCCGGCCTTGCGGCTGCTGCCTCGATGCTGCTTTCACTGCAGGCGCTCAATATCGCCGTGGCCCTGCGCCGTGTAACGGGCGATGTCGGCACGCCACTGCGCACCAGCAAGGTCACGATCTGAACGGAGGTCGCCCGTGGCGGAAGCCGCTAGCTATATTGGCGTCGATCTCGGCGGAACGCATGTGCGTGTCGCCTGTGTCGATATGGCCGGGCGCATCCGTGCAGCGGAGCGCCAGCAGACATCAAAGGAGGGGCCGGCCGCCGTCATCCGCCAGATCTGCGAAGGGATCGCGCGACTGCGCGACCCCGATACGCACGGCGTCGGCATCGGTGTCCCTGGCGCCGTCGACGCCATGGCGGGTCGCGTGCTCAACATTCCCGCTCTCGCCAGCTGGACGGATATTCCGCTTGCGGAAGAAATATCGCGCGCATCCGGTCTGTCCTGTTTTCTAGAGAACGACGCCAAGGCCGCAGCGCGTGGGGAATGGCGCGCCGGTGCGGGTCGTGACTGCACCAATCTTGCCTATGTCACCGTTGGCACTGGCATTGGCGGCGGCATTATCGTCGACGGCCGTTTGTTGAGAGGGGTCGGCGGCTTGGCGGGCGAGGTCGGCCATACACATGTCACCGATAGCTCGGAGCGATGTGCCTGCGGCCGGTATGGCTGTTGGCAGGCTGTGGCTTCCGGTCCAGCCCTTGCCAGCCGGGCGCGGGCCAAACTGGCTGCTGAACCTGCGGGCCGCATTGCCGCGCTGGCCGACGGAAGAGAGGTTTCGGCCTTCGACGTGGCGCAAGCCGCTCGTGGCGGCGACCGGCTGGCCCTCGAGTTGCTGGCTGAATTTGCGCGCTTCCTTGGCATGGGTTTTGCGAATATTCAGCACTGCTATTCGCCGAGCCGCATCATCATGGGTGGCGGCATGGTTGCTTTGTTCGATCTGCTCGAAACCGAAATGGCCAGCGCTTTACGCGCCGGCCTCCTGCCAGGCTTCCCACCTGCCGCAATCGTGCCAGCGGCGCTCGGAGACGATGCAGGGCTTATAGGGGCTGCGATGGTTGCGTATGAAAGCGTCCAATAGCGGCCTGGTACCGCAAAAGCTCGTTGTGCCACTCACTTCAATGGCGTCATCGCCTCTGGCCAGATATCAGTCTCGCATACAGAAGGAGCAGGAAAGCTCGGTCACTTCCCACTGAAACTCTATCCAGGCCTTCACCCGGCTTGCGCACTGCAGGCGTCTCACAGTTCCAGCAGGTACTCGTTGTCGGCCACGGATAATTGCAAGCAGCTACGAGCTCCGTCTAAAGACGATCACAAGTCCGAGATCTTCCGATGTGACCTGTCGCTCATGTCTCCGCCGGTCTCCTGCATGAGCAACTCGGCGGTAAACAGGTCGAATTGCGCTCCTCCGATATTCTTGTAAATCGTGATCTCATCTTCGAAGGTGCGCCCTGATCGAATCCCAGTGCATAGTTCCGATGCATCGGCTCGAATATCCTCCCACCTAAACCGTCCAGCCTCAAAGGCCTGTACGAGGTCACCAGCATTGGTGATACCGCTACGGCTGTTTACGAAAACGCTACCGCGCGCGATTGCATCCGTGTCGCATTCACACATTTCGGGCAAATAGGACCCGACAAGGTCGAGATGCGTTCCAGGCTTCAACAGGGCGCCCTTGACCAAAGGCTGTGTCGACATCGTCACGCATGAGATGATATCGGCCTGCGGCACAGCTTCATCGAGATCTCGCATCGCCTCTGCCGTGACTCCTTCCTTGTCGCGCAACCGCGCTGCAAGTGACTGAGCCCTCTCGAACGTTCGGTTCCATACCAGAACCTTGTTGATGGACGGACGGGCAGCACAATGGGCCGCCGCCACATGAGGACCAAGACCGCCGGCGCCCACCACCAGCAGAATGCGCGCATCTTCCCGTGCCAGCAACCGCGAGCCGAGACCGGAATCGGCGGCTGTCTTACGAAAGGTCATCGCCTCGCCGTCTGCAACGAGCTGAGGAGCGCCTGTTTGCCCGCAGAATACACACACCAGCCCCTGTACACTCGCCTGTGGCGGCCGCAACTGCAGATTTCCAGGAAACACTCCGACCATTTTGACAGCGATCAATTCACCGGCTTGCCAACCGACCAATGTCACGAACTTGTTCGGTCCGCCGTCAGGTTCGTTGGTCAGAACCACTTCCGAGATCGGTATTTCGCCGGTCAGCTTTTTCTCAAACCACGGGATCAACCGTTGGTAGGGCAAGAGCCGATGGACGAGATCTGCATCGACATACCGCATGACTCACTCCTCAATTCGTCCGCAGAATGTCCGCCACCGACCGCTCGGCATCCGCCTGAACGCCATAGAAGTAAGCCGTCTCCTGGCGGTAATGATCGAGCTCCGCCAGTCGGTTTTTCTCGTCCCAGCCCAGCAAGGGCGCGGCAATATGTGAAGTCTCCTCGGCAAGATCGAGCCCCAATGCCCGTTCCCAGCCCACCGACAAGCGCCTGCGCAAAATGCCTGCGAGTGTGGTTGCCTGCTCCTCTTCGATCGCCCAGCATACTGCTTCATGCGACCACCTAGCTTCGTCCGGCTGCCTCGGCACGCCATAATCGATTGGCGTCGGCTGACCGGCCGGAGAGATATGACGGGCAATTGCGCGGGTAATACGGCGTCCGGCGTCGCGATGCGTCATCAGAAGGCCACCGGTGAAGACGACGAAATTCGGCAAGACCGGCGAAAGGTCATGCTCTCTGACCTCCATCGAGCCGAGTGGGTCGTTCCCATCTGCCGTGCGCGGCCGGACCCCTGCCCAGGAATAGAGCACATCCTCTCGGGCCAGCTTCATATTGGGGAACAGCATGTTGATTTCGCGCAGGATCGCATCGATGTCCCCTTCGGTAGCCCGGAAATTCTTGCGTTCGCCGTCTGCGGGGCTGTCCCACGGCCCGATATAATGAAGGTCGTTCCAGGGAATGAAATAGAACGCCATTCCGGTGCTGGTGACGGTATCGAAGCCGATGCCTTTGAGATGATCGGGCAGCTTCACGACGATATTGGTGCCCTTGGCCCCGACGTTGAGGTCCGCTCCACCGACGCCAGCCATGCGCGTGATCTCATCGACCCAGACACCCGCGGTATTGGCGATGGCACGAGCGCGCACTTCACCGGTTTCTCCCGTGCGCGTATGAACGCCGATACGCCAAAAGTCAGCCTCGCGCCGCAAGTTGGTGACGCCGGTATAGTTGCAGGCCGTCAGGCCAGCCCGACGCGCCTTCACTATGGTGTCGTTGACGATGCGCTCGGGCCAGCGGAACTGATATTCGGTGAAGCTGATGGCCCCTCGGATGCGTTCCAGGCCGGCAAGCCCACGAAACACGGGCAATTGCCGGGCCTCCGCGGCGGTGTAAAATCGCGTGTCGAGCGGCACTCCGCCCGAGAAAGCCGACAGGATGCGGAAAGCGAGACGGGCTTTTCCCGTCGAGACGGCATTCTCGTCGGTCAAAGGCACATAGAAGGGCACGGCGCGGACACGCTCGGGGCAGGAACGCACGAATTCGGCCCGCCCCCGCATCGCCCGGCGGGCCAATTCCAGACACTTCAGTCCAAATCCCGGCTTTAGCAGGAAGGCAGCAATGGAATTGGCAGCCGGAGAGAAATAGCTCAGCCCGCAATGCTGGAGACGCGAGGTTCGGCTGGATGTGCCACCACCATAGTCGTCGCGTTCAAAAAGAATGGTTTTATAGCCAGCGGCCACCAGGTGCTGAGAGGCGGAGGCACCGATGATGCCGGCGCCGATCACGGCGACATCATACACGATATCATTGCTGGGAAGCGGCATGCCCATGCTCCGAATGGGAAAGGAAGGCGGGCGACCATGGCCGCCCGCCAAAACGGATCACTCGATCCAGCGCGGGTCGCCTGTGTTGCCGGCAGATTCAGACAGCCCGAACTGAACCAGCGTTTTCTTGATGAACCCGTCGGAATGGAGTTCCGCGATACGCTTGTTGAACGCCTTGAGCAGGCTTTCATTGTCCTTGTTCATGGGGAAGGAGCCCTGGCCTGGAAACTTCGAGGATACGACGCGCTCGTCTGGCCCGGCGACCGCCGCCTTGAAGCCTCCGAGTTCGCCAGCTTTCTCGGCCAGCATGGCGATGGAGTAGCTTTCGACAAAAGCGTCGATGCGCCCGTTCTTGAGATCTTGCTGAACCTGAACCAGTACCGGATAGGTCTTCAGCTTGGAGCCGTAAAGTTTTTTGAGGTCGGCGACCCATAGATTGGTTTGGACGGTACCGACGGTCTTGCCTTCGAGATCCGCCAGCTTGGTGGCTCCCTCCTTCGACACGATGCCCATCTGATCGACATAGAGCGGATCACTCATGAACAGTACCTCAGAACGCGCTTTTGTTCGGTACCAGTCGCCAACCGTGACATCGGCGCGACCCGTCTGTACGTAATTGAGGGCAGCGGCGGCATCGACCGAGATCGTCTCAATGCTGAGGCACTCGAGCTTGGCGATTTGCTTGAGAATTTCGCCATCGACGCCCGTAACCGATCCATCGCTCTCGACGATCGAGAATGGCCGATATGTCTGGGCGGCCACGGTCAATACGCCGGGCTTGAGCGTCTTGACGTCGGGGGATGGTGTACAGGCCCCTGCCACCGTACCGGTTGCTGTCGCCAGCGCGATTGCGGCGAACATCGTTTTCAGCATTTTTATCATTGGTTAGCTCCTCTCCTCTGGTGAGTCGTTTAACGTCTTGAACGGGCTGCAACCTTGTGTTCGATCCAGCCGACCAGAAGGGAGGCGGGAATGCAGATGGCCGCGAAAATGCCTCCGGTGAGGGCGTAGGCGGCAAAATTGCGGAAGGTTGTGGCGCCGATGTCCGTGGCTTGAGCCATGATCTCCGGCAGAGCGATGGCAAAGCACAACGAGGTGCCCTGAAAGACCAGGACGGCAAAGCCCAGCAACGCTGGCAGCGCGACCCAAAATCCCTGCGGCAAGATCACATAGCGGAAGGTGTCCCAGTCCGACAGGTTGAGCGCGTGGCTGGCCTCACCCTGGCCGGCTGGCACTGCCTCCAGGCCCCCGCGAATGATTTCCGACGTATAGGCACCCGTACTCCAGGTTAGACCGATGATTGCCGAGGTCATGGAGGAGAGCACCAGCCCGCTTTGCGGCAAGCCTGCATAGAAGAACTGAAGCAGGACCAGTGCTGGCGCGCCCCGTCCGACTTCAACCAGGAACAGGGTAAGATAACGCAGCCCGCGCATGCGCGAGCGCACGGTCACCGCCCAGATCAGGCCGAGCGGCACGCCCAGTGCCAAGGTGATCGCCGTCAGTTGCAGGTTGACGACCAGGCCGTCCCACAATTGCGGCAGCCAGGAATTGATCGTTGCCCAATCGGTCCCCATCCAGAGCTTGATCATCGCGCCAGCCTCCGCTTGAGCGTTTCGCCCAGATTTCTGGATAGCCAGGCGATAGGCAGGCTCATCAGAATGTAGGCGGCGCCGACGAGGCCAAGGACTTCCAAACCCTTATAGGTCATCTCCGTGACGTAGCGCCCCTGAAAGGTCAACTCCTTCAGACCGATGGTGGAAGCAATGGCTGAATCCTTGAGCAGGCCCACCGCGTAGGTGGCGATGGCAGGCAACGAAAAAATGAACATCTGCGGCAATGTCACGTCACGGAAATGATTCCAGCGCGACATGTTGAGCGCCGTTGCCGCTTCATGCTGCCCAGCCGGCACGGCAATGAAACCGCCGCGATAGATCTCGGCCATGTTGACAGCGCTGATGAGCCCGAAAGTTACGATTGCGGCAGTGAACGGGTCCATCTGGACGAAATCAGCACCGACGCCGAAGAAAATCAGAAAGATCCACACTACCGGCGGCACAGAACGTACAAGCGCTATGAACACGATGGTCAGGATGCGCAGCGGCACAAATGGGGCCGTACGGGCCAGCATGATGGGAAAGCCCAGCACCATGCCGAGTGCGAGCGCGGCCAGCGTCACCGCGATGGTGAGTGGAATGCCGCTGAGGATCAGCCAGAAATATTCCCAGGTCATCGCTCGTTCACCGCGCGCAGGAAACGGCGAGCCCGTTCGGTTTGCGGATTGGGGATGACCTCACGACTGGAGCCTTCCTCGATGATGGCGCCATCGGCCATGATCACCACATGATCCGAGACGTTCTGAGCAAAGCTCATCTCATGCGTGACGACGATCATGGTCATGCCGGAGTCGGCGAGTTCACGCATGACGCCCAGAACCTCCAGCCCCAGTTCCGGATCCAAAGCCGAGGTCGGCTCGTCAAACAGCATGACCTTGGGGCCCAACGCCAGGGCCCGTGCGATGGCGATACGCTGCTGCTGGCCACCTGAGCATCGCGACGGATATTGGCTCGCCTTGTCGGCAAGACCCACGCGCTCCAAGAGGCGGCGCGCTACGTCCTCAGCTTCCTTCTCAGAGCGCCCGAGTACCCGAACCTGCGGTAGGGTGATGTTGCGCAGGACGCTCATATGCGGGAACAGGTTGAATGACTGGAACACCATGCCGAGGTTACGGCGCAGTTCGCGTACGCGCCGTTTGTTGTCGTCCTTGCCGACCTCGATCCGCGTGTCGGCTACAGTGATGACGCCGCTGCTGGGTTGCTCGATGTAATTGAGACAGCGCAGCAGGGTCGACTTGCCAGAGCCGCTTGGCCCGATGATCGCCAGCACTTCGCCTTCGCTGACCCGAAGATCGATCTGCGGCAGCACGAGGTGATCAGCGTAGCGCTTGCTCATCTTCTGGAGAGAAACCAGAGTCTTGCCGGTGCGGGCCACGGTGCTGCTCCATGTTTTGATCAAGAATCGTCGTCATAGGGGCCGTACGAGCCGAGCGGCTTCGTACATGGAGGCATGGACGTTGCGGCTCAGGACCGCATCGCCGATGCGGTAGAGCTCGAACTTGCCGGCCGGATTGGTGGCCACCGTCTGCGGCTGGAGGGCAATGAAGGCCGCCTGATCCAGCTCCCCCTGGTTGCGCGACTGCGGCTTGAGAGCGAAGTAGATGTCCGCGACTGGCTGCGTGCCCGCCTCGTAGATGATCTGATCGACTTCGCGTTCCTCTTCACGATCCGAATGCACCTCTCGCAGTACCGCGATCAGAGCGTTCCCATCGAGGTAGACCTCCATCAAGTCGAAGCTTGGCGACATCACCGTGTTGCGTTCATAAAGACGCTTCATGAAATTGACGCGCGCCGTACGCCCGATCTCTTCGCTGATCATCTGGTCGGGCGTCACGATCTCGACGATACTGCCGCGCTGAGTGATGAAGTCGGCCGTCGTTGCCGCGACATGAGTGCCGGTAACGTCAAACAACAAGACGTTCTTGCCGGGCGCCTCCTTACCGGAGAGAATATCGCGGGCGCTGACCGCCTTGTCGATGCCGGGAACATCCGGCACAGTCGGTTTGCCCCCGGTGGCAACGATCACGACGTCCGGCGCCTCGGCAAGTACAGCGTCAGGTGTCGCCGGACGACCGGTGCGCAGGTCAACGCCGAGCTTGCGAACCTGCATCTCTAGCCAGCGCACGATGCCTGCCATGCCGGCACGCCAGTCCACCGCCGGGGCGAGATTGAGCTGGCCCCCCGGTTTGTCGGCCGCCTCGAAGAGTACGACCTTGTGGCCAGCCTGGGCAGCGGTACGCGCTGCTTCCAGACCGGCCGGCCCCGCACCGACGATCACCACCTTGCGAGGATTGGCACTCCGAGCGACGTCGTGGCTCATCGTTTGTTCGCGAGAGGTAACGACGTTCTGGATGCACAGGGCATCCTTGCCCTGGCCACCACGGTCGATGCAATAATTTGCGCCGATGCACTGGCGCACATCGTCCTCACGGTCCTCAATGAGCTTGCGCACGAGATGGGGGTCGGCGATATGGGCCCGGGTCATTGCCACCATATCGACATGACCTTCCTCCACCGCGCGACTGGCCGTGGCCAGGTCCCGGATCGCCGAGGCGTGGAAGACTGGAATGTCGACCTCGGCCTTGACGGCACTCGCCAGCTGCAGGAAGGCCGCGGAGGCGAAGCTCATGTCCGGAATCATCGCCTGTAGACCCCGGAAGTCGTCGCCGTGCGCCTGATAGACATTGATGAAATCAATCAAACCGGAGTTGCAGTAGCCAGTGATGACATCCAGGCATTCGCTCTGGGTGAGGCCACCACGCAGCAGTTCGTCGCCCGCGACACGCAGGCCCAGCACATAGTCGTCGCCCACCGCTTCGCGGACCGTCTCCAGCACCTCGCGGCCGAAGCGCATACGGTTTTCCAGACTGCCGCCATATTTATCCGTGCGCCTGTTCAGCATGGGGGAGATGAAGGCGTCGATCAGGTGATGAGCGGCAGCGATGATCTCGCAGCCGTCGAGTCCTGCCTTCTTCAGGCGGACCGCCGCATCAGCGAAGTTTCGAAACACGCGCTTGAAGTCAAAATCCTCCATCTCCTTGGCATAGTGCCGATGCATCGGTTCGCGGGTGGAGCTTGGATTGATCAGCGGCAGCCAGTTCGCACCGTCCCAGGCGCCACGCCGGCCGATATGCGTGATCTGACACATGATGGCGGCACCATGAGCATGCACGCGCTCGGCGAACTGGGTGAGATAGGGCAGCACCCGGTCTTCGCTGACTGAAATCTGGTTGAAGGACAGCGGGGAATCCAGCGCCACTGACGAGGAGCCGCCGAACATGGTCAGTCCGATGCCACCCTTGGCTTTCTCGACATGGTAGAGCTGATAGCGCTCGCCGGGCATGCCGTCTTCCGCATAGCCCGGTGCATGAGAGGTGGACATGATGCGATTGCGGAACGTGATGTTCTTGATCGTCAGCGGTTTCAGCAATGCTTGATATTTGGCCATGCTACCCGGCCCTTTCTGGCGGTACGTGAATGGTGGAGGTGGGATTGCCAGCACGCACAACACCTGCCTGCTGCAAGAAAGCGC
This sequence comes from Labrys sp. HAY1-8F, assembly GCF_056754975.1. Lineage (NCBI taxonomy): Bacteria > Pseudomonadati > Pseudomonadota > Alphaproteobacteria > Hyphomicrobiales > Xanthobacteraceae > Labrys > Labrys sp. HAY1-8F. The sequence goes on from NZ_JBPGWZ010000001.1 coordinate 1,502,020, forward strand.
GGATCTGGGCCGCGGCCTCGAAGGGTGGGACACCTTCGACGATACGCTTGCCGCCCATGCTGCCGGGTCCCGCGAAGATGCGAGCGGGACGTATGCGAAAAGGACGTAGCGTCCAGCTGGCGCGCGCGGCGTCAATGGAGGCGCTAGCCCGATGGACCAGGATCTTGCCCCGCCGGGTTCTGCCCCAGGCGACCTGCAGCGGAGCCGATGCGGCTGCACCGACCGCGAGGACAGCGCTGGCGGTCAACCCAAAGCGACGACGTCGGCCAGCCGGTTCGGCGGCCAGAACCGTCACGCCGTTCTCCTCACACACCAGATCGGTGACATTGGCGATGCAGGGCATGCAAAGATCCTGCGCGATCAGGTAGGGCAGCATGCCACTGCCTTCGCCATGTTCGGCAGTCGTGCCGCACAAGACGATGTCGGGCGAAGCGGTGCGTAGGGCGTCTGCCAGCACTGGCACCGCATCATCGGCTTGGGTGAGAGGACCAAGCACCGTGAGCGTGTCGAGACCCATGCCGAGATAGTCGCCAAGCGCGGGTTCGTCATGTTGGCCGGCATGGAGCACAGTCAGCACCGCCCCCTTTTGGGCGAGCGCAAGCGCCAGACGCAGCGCACGCGCATCGCTGTCGGCAGCGCGCGGGCGACCCGTTACCGGATGGCGCCCGGCCGAAAGCAATACGGCAATCGATAGATCAGCCATGCGCACTCTCCCCGTTTTCGAGCAGAGCGGCCAGCACGGCGCCGGCGTCGGCGACAATGGCAAGATCCGCACGAGCCAGCATGGCGGCGTGAGGATCGGTGTTGACGGCTACGACATGTGGGCAGTCGCGAATACCCTCCAGATGCTGTGAGGCGCCCGAGATGCCGAAGGCAACATAAGCCTGGGCTCGCGTGATGTGGCCGGATGCCCCCACCTGTCGATCACGCGGCAGAGCCCCCGCATCGCATACCACCCGACTGGCGCCAATCGTCGCCGACAGCGACCGTGCAACGGCGCCGAAAAGCCTGAGATCGCGCACGCCGCCACCGGCACTGACGATGAACTCGGCCTCTTCGAGGGCAAGCCGTGACACGTCGGCGGTTTCGATTCCATCATCGTTGATACCCGCTGGGTCGCTCGTCACGCCCTGTACAATCAAGTTCCGAGCCTCTCGACCGACGACCGGCGTCGTTGCCTTGCAGGCGCTGGCCGCGAACGTCGCGACGGGTGGCAGCGGCCGGGCATAGTCGTGTTGCCGATCAGGAGCGGGCACCAGCACTTCGTTTCCGCGTAGTTGCGCGATCCCAATCGCTGGACGCACGCTCTGCCGAGCGGCAAGAAAGCGGGCAAGATCATTGCCAGCGTCGGAGCTCGGCAAAATCACATGCCGGGGCTTCAAATCGCCACACAAAGCTGCCAACGCGGATCGGCGCTGGAAAATACCCGCATTTTCGAATGTCACCAGCCGGTCGGCGCCGGCCCGTCCGGCGTCACGTTCGCTGGCGCCAATGCGGCAAAGTACGATAGCCTCGCGTGGCCCGGCGAGAGAACGAGCCAGCCCGATCAGCTCCACCTCGGCCTGCGGCCAGGTCTCGCGGGCGAAAGCAACGACGACAATATGGCTCTCGGGCTCCTCGACGCACACGACATCGGCATCGTCGCGCGCCTCAGCCTTGGCCGTGTCTGCTCCGCCGGACCGCATGGGAGTGCGTGCATCATCCCTGCGAGCGGCCGGACCTCGCATGGTTCGGCGCGGATGCGCGGGCGCGGCTGGGAAGATGGCTTCCTCACCCTGTATCTCCTCCTGGCCCCGAGACAAGCGAAGTCGGCCCGCAGGTCGAGGGTCAGAGCAAATAGCTGTATTGTTTTGACGCACTCTGGACAGAGCTTGTGCGGCTTCGACGTTCGGTGTTGATGTGACAGTCGCGACCTCTTCCATCGAGGCGACATCGCTGCGACCGACACAGTCCGGGTCCTCAATGCGCTCGGGCGGCTTTCCTCTGTTGATGCGTGTGCGGCTCATGCACGGGCCTCCACCGCATCGAGGAGGAGTTCAGCGATGTCGCGCACAGGCGGGTGGTCGCCGGCAACACCCTCCAGCATCTGCGTGCAGCCAGGGCAGGCGACGGCGAGAACCGGCACGCCAGTGGCGATAGCCTGCCCCATGCGCATGTCGGGAATGCGCCGCTCCGAATTGATTGTCGACAACGCACCGCCGCCGCCGCCGCCGCAACACCGCGAACGTGTGCGGCTGTGTGCCATTTCAGCAAGTTCAAAACCGATGGCGCCGAGCACGCGGCGAGGCCCGTCGAACTCGCCATTGTAGCGACCCAGATAGCAAGGATCGTGGTAGGTGATGCCACCGCTCGCCGGGCGAAGCACGCGAAGCCGCCCTGCGGCCACCAATTCATCCAGAAGATCGGTGTGATGGCGCACCGTATGCATCCCGCCGAAAGCCGGGTACTCGTTGCGCAGACAGTGCAGGGCATGCGGATCGATGGTGACGATCTGGCGGAAGCGATAGCGTGCCAGCGTCGCAATATTGGCCTTGGCCTGAATCTGGAAGGAGTGCTCGTCACCGAGCCGGCGGGCAAGATCGCCGCAGTCGCGCTCATCCGCACCCAGGACCGCAAAATCCACCCCCGCTTCACGCAGCAAGCGCACAAAGGCGCGCAGCACCATCTGGCCACGCCGGTCGAACGCGGCTTCCGACAGCCACAACAGGGTATCGGTCGACCCGGTTGCGCTGATCAATGGCAGCTTCAGATCCGTCGCAAAATCGAGACGCGTGGCAGGGTCAGCGCCACCGATCGTGTCGGTCATCCGCAGATTGGTGAGTGCCTGTACCGACTTTTCCGGCGTAGCCCCGCGTTCCAATGTCTGAAAGCGGCGCATGTCAACGATGGCATCGACATGCTCGATCAGCATCGGACACTCCTCGACACAGGCCCGGCACGTCGTGCAGGACCACAATGTCTCGGGGGCGATTGCCGCCTCGCTCTCAGCCACCAATTCCTGCCAGGCATCGGTCGAGCGCCAGCCATTGCCCTGGCCCGGATGTGGGCTTCCATAATAATCGAGCCGTGCCGGCACCGGGCGCATGCTGGCCGAAAGATCTGCAATCAGCTTCTTGGGATTGAGCGGCAATCCTGCCGCGAAGGCCGGGCAGGCGACCTCGCAGCGGCCGCACTGCACGCAGGCATCGAAGGCGGCAAGTTGCTTCCAACTGAAATCCGCCGGGGAGCCCGCGCCAAGGCGCGGAGCCTCGAGGTCGAGCGGTTTCAGGTCACTCGCCCGGCCTGTAAACCGTTCGGGACGAGGGTGGTTCACCAGGTGAACCGCCCCAGCAAACGCGTGGCGCATCGGCCCACGAGCGACCATGGCGGCGAGGCGACACAGACCTGCAGCGCCGGTCAGAACGAGGAGAACGGCCAAGAGCCCATCCGGCCATCCCGCCGGTACCAAGGCAGTCAAGGCCGCGCCAAGGAAAAAGACGCAGGCGAGGGAAAAAAACAAGCGCAGCCGCGCCCAGATACCGCCAGACAACCGCTCCGGCCTGGCCAGGCGCCGCCGATACTGTAGAACGATACCTGCCCCGAGCCCGGCGACCAGGAACAGGCAAGTTCCCGTCATCGCAAGTACAAGCGCACCCGGCGCGCCTGTCAGGACAAGAGCAGCGTTGAGGGGGGATAGAAGAAACAGGCCTATGATGCTGCCTGCTGTCAAAGCATGCATGCGCGCAGACAATGGTTCGCGCGCAACGCGATCGTGGACATCGCCGAAATAGCGTGGAAGGAGCCGAGGGATGCTACCCCACTCGAGAGGCGACTTGCCACCGGCAGCCCACAACCGAGAAGGCTGCAACATTTCGATTACTATTATAGCAATCGTAATCGCGCAGACAGCGATGACAACGTAGCTAGACATAATGGTAAAGACCAAACGTCATCGTTCACCGGACACATGCCCGACGTTCGGCAACTTTCGGTCGCCCCTCTGTTATTTATAATATCGTTCCATCTGGAACCATTCTCGATAATCAATTTGATGTCAATATGGTCTGTGCAGATTTTCAAGGCGCCAAACGGTTGCATTTCCTGACAAAGCAAGCCCAATGCAATTGACAATCGGCAACCGATCGCCAAGTTCACGAGTGGTATGCCACTCGCCCGTCGTGCTCAGACCTGAAAGACGGGTCCGAGCGTAGTGGAGATGCCATTGCGCACACAGCCGAAGCCGGCATACAGACATGCCAGCCAGCTCCTGATTGAGACCAAAAGAAGCGATGAATTTTACCGCCGAGAATTCAACTGCCCTTGACGTAACGAGTCTGTGCCGCGATCACGCATTCGCTGAAGCGCTGACCATTTGCCTTTGGGCCAACTATTGGTCGCATCGAACGATTACCGCTACGGAAAACAGTTTCGGTCTCAATCGCGACGATTGCAATGTGCTGATCACACTGTGGCGCTACCGACAGCTAACCGCGAGCGAAATCGCTCAGCTCAATGGCAGGCCGAAGAACTCCATTGGACGGGCGGTCAAGCGCCTGACGGAGAAAAAGCTGGCACAAATCCATGCCGACAGGGTGGATTCGCGAAAGAAAAACCTGCGCCTTACCGCCGACGGCCTTACAATGATGGAGCGCCTGAAGCCGATCTTTATCGATCGACAAGAAGATATGCTCTCCCGTCTCGACAAGAACCAGCGAAAGATCGTGCGGGATCTTCTATTTAAAACGTTCGTCGATCTGCCGACCTGGCAGGTCGATTAACCCTAGCAAAGTGGGAGCCGTCCACCAGGCATTATCAACTTAACTCGCGTTCAGGTTTTGCGGCATAAATCGATAACATGAATACCGCGACCAGCTACAAGCGCCATCGTTTCCCGCCGCAGATCATCGCCCATGCAGTCTGTCTACTACAGGTTCCCCTTGAGCCTACGTCTGGTTGAAGAAATGCTGCTGGAGCGCGGGATCGTCGTTTCGTATGAGACAATCCGCCGGTGGGGCATCAAATTCGGGCCGGATTACGCTCGTCGCTTGCGCTGCAAGCAGCCCAGCCGAAACGATGTCTGGCACCTGGACGAGGTCGTCATCACCATCGTCGGCAGGAAACACTGGTTGTGGCGGGCCGTCGACCAGGATGGCTATGTGCTCGACGAGATCGTCCAGAACCGCCGCAACACCAAGGCGGCCAAGCGCTTGCTGACGCGGCTGCTGAAGAAGCAAGGCGTCGCGCCTAAGCGCATGATCACCGACAAGCTGCGCTCCTATGGAGCGGCCAGGCGACAGGTGATGCCGGAGGTCGAGCATCGGTCGCACAAGGGATTGAACAACCGGGCGGAGAATGCACATGTGCCGCTGCGAAAGCGGGAGCGGATCATGCAAGGCTTCCGATCAACAGGAGCACTGCAACGCTTCGTTTCGATCTTCTCGGCTCTGCGCAATCTCTTCGTCCCGCCCCGCTCAAAACGCTCCGCTCTCGCTACACATATTCACCGCCTGCAGGCCATGGCGGAATGGAAAGCTGTGGCCGTGGTCAGCTAACATCAGCGGCCGCAGGTCTCAACGCGTTTGTATGCAGACAACGTGACATCACCCTCTGACCATCCCTGGTATCGTCGCCAAGATCCAGGCTCTTATTGCCCTCGATGCTCCAAGCGAGGACGGGGATGAGCGACCTTGGCCCCAGCTCCGCCGGATACGTGCCGAACTCATTGATATATTCAATCGTCAGACGTCTAAGTCGGCGTGAGGATGATAGGGCGTCGCCCGCCAATTTTCCATTCGCCATAGCACCCTGTTGCAAGCTCCGATGGTCGGGAGGACGCCAGGAGGCATCAAGGAGAGCCTTTTATTATCGTTTGATTTCAGTTGCTTATGCCTCCTACTCCGCTGATCCTATTGCTGTCAGCTTGCAATCGACTTGGAACAGCGCAACCATGGCCTCTGATATTCGTCCACAGTCTGAAAGTGTACTTCGGCTCATCAAGCCAGAGGCGAGATGTGGGCATCACGGTGCCGGTCCGGACCGGCGCCTGGTCGAACTAATCCGCCTGCTCGCTCGTCACGCCGCGCTGCAGGTCTACGAAGCACAGACGAGAAAGGGGCGCCGCAAGACCCGCTCCTGATGCTGAGGGAGATTGATCCTTGAAGGTCGCGATTTACGCCCGCTACTCATCCGACAATCAGCGCGACGCTTCCATTGCCGACCAGCTTCGCATCTGCCGCCTCCATGCCGAACGGCAGGGCTGGCAGATCGAGGAGGAATATACCGACCATGCGATATCCGGTGCCTCCCTCCTTCGTCCCGGCATCCAGGCCCTGATCTCAGACGCAACCCACGGCCGCTTCCAGTTGGTGCTTGCCGAGGCGATGGATCGCCTTTCGCGCGATCAGGAAGACATCGCCGGCTTCTTCAAGCGCATGGCCTATTCGGAGGTAAAGCTTCATACCCTCTCCGAGGGTGAGGTCTCGCACCTGCATGTCGGCCTCAAAGGCACGATGAACGCCTTGTTCCTGAAGGATCTCGCCGACAAGACGAGGCGCGGGCAGCGCGGCCGGATCGAGCAGGGCAAGGTCGGCGGCGGCAACGCCTATGGCTATGACGTAGTCAGGAAGGTCGACGGCGGCGAACTCGCCCGCGGCGAGCGCACCATTAATGAACAGCAGGCACAGGTAATCCGGCGCATCTTTCGCGACTACGCCGGCGGTAAGTCGGCTAAGCGCATTGCCCACGAGTTGAACAGGGACGGCATTGTTGGCCCTGGTGGCGGCGATTGGGGGGCCAGCACCATCAACGGCAATCCCAAGCGCGGCAATGGCATCCTCAACAATGAACTCTATGTCGGCAAGCTCGTCTGGAATCGGCAGCGCTTCATCAAGGATCCCGATACGGGAAAGCGTCAGGCGCGAGGCAATCCCCAGTCGGAATGGGTCACGCAAGACGTACCGGAACTGCGCATCCTGGATGACGACCTCTGGCAAGCCGCAAAGAAGCGCCAGAGCACCATAAAGGACCTCCGCGTCGTCGATGCCAAGCCAGGGAACCATTTCCGCGATCGGCGCAGGCCCAAATATCTCCTTTCCGGGCTGATCAAATGTGGCTGTTGTGGAGGCGGCTATTCGATGATCTCGGCCGACCTGCTCGGCTGTTCGACCGCCCGCAACAAGGGCACCTGCGACAATCGCTACAATATTCGGCGCGACCGGCTCGAGAGCCGCGTCCTTGATGGCCTGCGCCATCATCTAATGGAGCCAGCCCTCTTCAAAGAGTTTTGTGAAGAGTTCACCCGGGAGATGAACCGGCTACGCACGCAAGGACGGGCATCAATCGACGCGGCAGAAGACGAGGTTCGCAAGATCGACCGCGAGCTCGATACGCTCGTCAATCTGATACTGAAGGGCGGAGCTGCTGACCGGCTCAACGCAAAAATGCTGGCACTCGAGAGCCGGCAAAAGGAATTGCAGCAGTTTCTCGAAGACGCCGCTGAACCACCTCCTTTGCTACATCCCAACATGACGAAGCATTACCGGATCCAGGTCGAGCATCTCTATGCGGCGCTCAACGACGATTCCCAGGGACATCGCATAATGGCGGCCGAGCAGATCCGCTCGTTGATAAAGGAGATCGTGCTGACGCCAGAGAACGGCGAACTTCAGATCGACGTTCGTGGCGATCTAGCTGGAATCCTTACGCTTTCAGCGCAAACAAAGAACCCCGCAGCGGTTGCTACGGGGTCGCAAGTTAAGATGGTTGCGGGGGCAGGATTTGAACCTGCGGCCTTCAGGTTATGAGCCTGACGAGCTACCGGGCTGCTCCACCCCGCGGCGGGTAATTTGCATGGTATTCGAGATTTTTGCTTTGCAGGCCTGGCAACGACCTACTCTCCCAGGTCTTGAGACATAGTACCATCGGCGCTGAGGAGTTTAACGGCCGAGTTCGGGATGGGATCGGGTTGAGGCTCCTCGCTAGTGCCACCAGGCCGGCGAAGCAAAATCTGAAGCAAGAATGGAATGTTCCAGGTCACTGTCGGTATTTTTCACCGCGAGTGAGTATTGATAAATGAGAGCGATCAAGCCGATCAAGCTATTAGTACCGGTAAGCTGCACGGATCGCTCCGCTTCCACACCCGGCCTATCAACGTGGTGGTCTACCACGGCTTTCGAGGGAGAACTTATCTTGAGGTGGGTTTCCCGCTTAGATGCCTTCAGCGGTTATCCCGACCGTACATAGCTACCCTGCACTGCGGCTGGCGCCACAACAGGTCCACCAGAGGTACGTCCATCCCGGTCCTCTCGTACTAAGGACAGATCCTCTCAATTCTCCTACGCCCACGCCAGATAGGGACCAAACTGTCTCACGACGTTTTGAACCCAACTCACGTACCACTTTAATCGGCGAACAGCCGAACCCTTGGGACCTTCTCCAGCCCCAGGATGTGATGAGTCGACATCGAGGTGCCAAACGATTCCGTCGATATGGACTCTTGGGAATCATCAGCCTGTTATCCCCGGCGTACCTTTTATTCGTTGAGCGATGGCCGTTCCACAACGGACCACCGGATCACTATGGCCGACTTTCGTCTCTGCTCGACTTGTCAGTCTCGCAGTCAGGCGGGCTTATGCCATTGCACTCGACGACCGATTTCCGACCGGTCTGAGCCCACCGTCGCACGCCTCCGTTACTCTTTGGGAGGCGACCGCCCCAGTCAAACTACCCACCATACACTGTCCCGGGCCCGGATGACGGGTCGCGGTTAGACATCCATGATCGTAAGGGTGGTATTTCAAGGGTGGCTCCACACGGGCTGGCGCCCATGCTTCATAGCCTACCACCTATCCTACACATGCAAGCACGAATGCCAGTGTAAAGTTATAGTAAAGGTGCACGGGGTCTTTCCGTCTAAGCGCAGGTACCCCGCATCTTCACGGGGAATTCAATTTCACTGAGTTTATGCTGGAGACAGCGGGGAGATCGTTACGCCATTCGTGCAGGTCGGAACTTACCCGACAAGGAATTTCGCTACCTTAGGACCGTTATAGTTACGGCCGCCGTTTACCGGGGCTTCGATTCAAAGCTTGCACCTCTCCTCTTAACCTTCCGGCACCGGGCAGGCGTCAGACCCTATACGTCGCCTTGCGGCTTAGCAGAGCCCTGTGTTTTTGTTAAACAGTCGCCACCCCCTAGTTTGTGCCCCTCGCCCATGGTTGCCCACGAACGAGGCCTCCTTATCCCGAAGTTACGGAGGCAAATTGCCGAGTTCCTTCAGCATAGTTCTCTCAAGCGCCTTGGTATACTCTACCAGTCCACCTGTGTCGGTTTCGGGTACGGTCTGATGTGGGAGCTATTTCCTGGAACCTCGTGATGGCATGCACAATCCAATAAGCACACACCACGGAAGAGATCCGTCACTACCCACTGGTCAAGGAATATTCACCTTGTTCCCATCGACTACGCTTTTCAGCCTCGCCTTAGGGGCCGACTAACCCTGCGCAGATTAGCTTTACGCAGGAACCCTTGGACTTTCGGCGACAGTGTCTCTCACACTGTTTGTCGTTACTCATGCCAGCATTCGCACTTCCAATACCTCCAGAGCCGCTCACGCGTACTCCTTCACAGGCCTATGGAACGCTCCGCTACCGCGTACATACTCTCGCATGCACACCCACAGCTTCGGCTCGTGGCTTGAGCCCCGTTACATTTTCGGCGCAAAGACCCTTGTTTAGACCAGTGAGCTGTTACGCTTTCTTTAAAGGATGGCTGCTTCTAAGCCAACCTCCTGGTTGTTATGGGATCCTCACATCCTTTACCACTTAGCCACGAATTAGGGGCCTTAGCTGGTGGTCAGGGTTTTTTCCCTCTCGACGACGGACGTTAGCACCCGCCGTCTGTCTGCCGCACACTACTTCCAGGTATTCGGAGTTTGGTTAGGTTTGGTAGGTCGGTAAGACCCCCTAGCCCATCCAGTGCTCTACCCCCTGGAGTATTCATGCGACGCACTACCTAAATAGTTTTCGCGGAGAACCAGCTATTTCCGAGTTTGATTGGCCTTTCACCCCTAGCCACAAGTCATCCGAGGCTTTTTCAACAGACACCGGTTCGGTCCTCCAGTGGGTGTTACCCCACCTTCAACCTGCTCATGGCTAGATCACATCGGTTTCGGGTCTAATAAGACGAACTGAACGCCCTGTTCAGACTCGCTTTCGCTACGCCTACACCTACCGGCTTAAGCTTGCTCGTCTCACTAAGTCGCTGGCCCATTATACAAAAGGTACGGTGTCACCATTGCAGGCTCCACCTGTTTGTAGGCATCCGGTTTCAGGATCTGTTTCACTCCCCTCGTCGGGGATCTTTTCACCTTTCCCTCACGGTACTGGTTCACTATCGGTCACTGAGGAGTACTTAGGCTTGGAGGGTGGTCCCCCCACGTTCAGACAGGGTTTCACGTGCCCCGCCCTACTCAAGTCTCTCGATATCATCGTCGCATACGGGAC
>NZ_JBPGWZ010000001.1:1517500-1917249 GCF_056754975.1 Labrys sp. HAY1-8F
TATCGGCGTCGTCCCACAGACGCAATTCGATGAAAGGGGTGATCTCCGAGGTGTGATGCATCTCGGTCTGCTCGGTGAAGATGACGCCCCAGCCTCCTTCCGACTTGATCCGCCGCATTTCGGCGGCAGCGGACGGATCGCGATAGCCGCCGCCATTGCAATGGGGAACCTGGTAGAACCGATTCTTGGCCGTCACCGGGCCGATCTTCATCGGCTCAAACAGAATGTCGTAGCGTGGATCGCGCATGAAATTCCCCAAAAGCGTTTTGCGATTTGACGGAGGCGGCGAGAATCGCAAAGACGCGTCGAAACAGAGAGCTGAAGCAAACGAGCGTTCAGCCATGAACGCGCTTTGCTCCAGTTGGCCGCGATCACACCACCCGGCGGATGCGAGGGCCGCGATGCCTCCCAAGGCGCTTTGCCCTGGAACATCGTCGCTCAGTTTCGGGGAGCCCGCAGCGGCGGCAAATTAGAGTTTTCCGATGCAATGGATCAGCTGGGCCGAAGCAGGCCGCCGCGAGGCACCCGGCCCCGCCGTCACCGCGCGCGCTGCTGAAGCGCCTGGCGCAGCATCACCGCGGCGGCCCCGAGCGTCTCCACAGGATGGGCCTTGCAATATTCACCGATCCAGCGGCGGATCGAGGTGCCGTCCTCGTCGATCAGCCAATCCTCCGCCCGCTCGGCCAGATTCGCCCCGCTCAAGAAACCGGCGACCCAGGCCGCATAGGCTGTGCCTTGGGTCGAATTGGCGCTCGCCGTCCATCGGTCGCAGGTCACGTCCATATAGCCGACGGCCGAGCGTCTCACTTCCTGGGCCAGAGCCATGCCTGAATGCATCATGGCCGACAATGCGATCGCTCCAATGACACCTCGCATGCCGTCAGCCCGGAAGATTCGTGATGGCGGACATGGCGTGATCCTTTTCCAGCCGGGCCTGGAGGAAGGCGGTCAAATGCTGGTGCCCGTCCGCCTGATTTGCCACCGCGAAACAAGACTTTCGCAAAACGGCAAGTTTCGCCCGCAGTTGTCGGCGAACAGCCCTCAAGCTGTCAACCATCCCGCGCGACCGCTCCCGTGCCTGATCTCGCCACTGCTCAAAAGCAATCTCATGCCGGCGCATCCGATCGAATGTCTGCCCATCAAAACAAGGCCACGCCCTGCCGGAAGAGCTTTCCCCTTTTTCGGGGTTGCCATTCCCTTGTTCGCCTTGTGCACCGGGCACCCATCCATCCTTCATCCAGCACCATATCCGCTTCAATTCACGAAGCGACCCCTGTTCCTTCTGCAATTGATGCGAAGGCCCCTCGATCATGATCGGGCCAACGCTTATCGACGACCGGGTCTATGCGCTAAAGGGCCTTTTCGGCTTTCCGATGACCAAGCAAGTCTCGACCCTGTACTGACTTATGCCGTCGATCACCGGAAAGTGTTCCACGGGGGCCCACCGCCCTGTCGCCAATGATGTGAAACCGGATATGGGCGAAAACAAGGATCGGCAGGCAGACAGACCGGCCCAGGCCCTGGTTTGGGGCCCTTTCGGGACATGCCGGGAGGACGAAATGAAGCTGACAGGGCATCGTTTGTGACGCCGAAACCCTGGCCCGCGCGGCAGATCTCATCGCGGGAAGCAGATCCCGGTGCCAGATCAGAGGGCGAGCCGGCCAAAAGGGCCGGCCACTATTTTGCGGATGGGACATCCCCATCCCCCTCATGGGCTTTCTCAGTAATAGGCTGTGCAAACCCGGTTGCCGTAGGAATCATAGCCGACCTGGGCGCATTGGCGCTGACCGCCGCCATAGCCGTCATAACCCGGCTCGGGCTCACGACTCGGGGTGGTGGCCGCGCCGACGGCAGCGCCACCCGCCGCGCCGATGGCGCCGCCAATGAGGGCACCGCGCCCCTTGTTCTTCGAGACACCGGCGCCAATGGCCGCACCGGCCACGCCGCCCAGCACGCCGCCACCGACCGCCCGGTCGCCGGGATTGTCCGACGCACATCCAGCCACCGACATAGCGACGGCGCCCGCCAAAACTGTGATCAGAATTTTGTTCATAGATCGGTCTCCGTTTGCCAGATTACCGCTAAGTAATGATTCGGTCGCAATCATGGCGAGCGTATTGCGTAGGTCTATTTTAACCCTGATCGGCGTTTGTCGATGGCTCCCGTCAATCTGATTTCTGACATTTCAATCGCCGCAAAATCGATCAACTTTCCCTGCGGCACGATCGACTATCGGTGCCGTTACTCATTTGATGGAAAAACGTTATCTGAGCTCTTATCCCGCCTCGGAGGATCCCAAGGTCGCCGCAAGATCGCGCGTAAACTGACGTGCCACTTCGGTCGGTTCGGGCTGCACGCGCAAAGCGATATAAAATTGCGATCGCCAGACCAGGCCGGGCCCGTCGAGAGCCCGCATCTCGTCCCGTTCGACCCATTTGCGGGCGAAATGAACCGGCAGGAAACCGAGGAAGCAGCCGCTGCGGATCAGCACGGCCTGCGCCTCCATGTTCGAGACCGAGGCCGTGATCAGGGGATCCTGCAGGGCGGCAAGTTCGGCGCGATGCAGATAGGGGCGGACGGTCATCGGGTGGCGGGCGATCACGGCGGGCGTGATTTCGGCCGCATCGCCGGCAAAGAGCGGATGGGTGTGTCCGCAATAGAGGGCGTGTTCCTCCACATAGACAGGCGCGTAATCGATATTGGCCTGGCGGTTTGGAAAGGGGCCGATGGCGACATGGATGTCCCCGTTCTGCAGCCCCTTGCTCAGCGCCTCGGGCGTGCCAACCTCCAGGCTCAGCCGAACCTGCTGCTCGCGCTCGAAAAAACGCTGCACCGCCCGATGCACCGGCAGATCGGGATTATCGGCCTCGCTGTCGACAATACCAACCCGCAAATGGCCGGTGAGGATCTTGCGCAGCACGCCGAGATTGGCCTCGCAGGTCTCGAGCGACCCCAGCATACGCTTGGCTTCATGATAGACCGCCTCGCCCTTCGGAGTCAGCGAGAAGCCGCCGCGCCCACGCTGGCACAGCGTAAAGCCCAAAGCGAGTTCGAGATCCTTGAGATGGGTGGAGATCACCGACTGGCCCGCGCCTAGAACGGCCTGGGCCCCGCCAAAGCCGCCATGCTCCACCACCGCGCAAAAGGTGCGCAGGTTCCGCACCATGTAATCGCTGATCCGCATCGTCCCCACACGCTGGCCAATGTACGACAACGGCAAATTACATCAAATTTTCCGATGTAAGAATTGGAAAGTTTCGAAATACGAATGCTTCCGATTACGGCATGGTCCCGGGCCAATCGTCCGGCCGCCATCACGCCCGCAGAAGGCAGCAACACCGACACCGGCCAGGACGACAGCTTGATGATCGAGATTCATCCAAGAGGGGAAACGTCCGCATGAGCAATCCGCACCCGGCCGCCACGCCGTCGGCCATATTGGAGGCCGGCCAGCAGCCGGCCGCATCGAACACAATCCTGCGCCGCGCCGCCTTTGCCAGCTTCATCGGCACCTTCGTCGAATGGTTCGACTACGCGGTCTACGGCTTCCTGGCGACGGTGATCGCCGTGGTGTTCTTCCCGGCCACCGATACGCGCAGCGCCCTGATGGCCACCTATGGCGTCTTCGCCCTGTCCTTCATCGTCCGCCCGATCGGCGGTGTGATCTGGGGCCATTTCGGCGACAAGTTCGGCCGTAAATCGACCCTGACGCTGTCGATCTTCATCATGTCGTCAGCCACCTTCGTCATCGCCTTTCTGCCGTCCTACCAGACGGCCGGCCTGGCCGCACCGGTGCTGCTCCTGCTCACCCGCCTCGTGCAGGGCTTTGCTGCCTCGGGCGAATATGCCGGAGCCGCCTCGTTTCTCGCCGAGCACGCGCCGGACCGCAAGCGCGGCATCTATACCTGCCTGGTGCCGGCCGGCGAGGCAGCGGGCCTACTTGCCGCCTCCCTCTTCGTCGCCCTGCTCCACGCGCTGCTGACCACCGAGCAATTGCAGGAATGGGGCTGGCGCCTGCCCTTTCTTTTGGCCCTGCCCTTCGGCTATGTCGGCGTCTTCATCCGCCGCCGGCTCGAGGAGACGCGACACTTCAAGTCCCTGGAGGCCGCCCATCACGTGCCGCCGGCACCGGTGCTCGAGCTCCTCGGCAAGCACCGCCGCCAGGTGCTGATCGCCTTCGGCGGCACGCTGCTCAACGCCGTCGGCTTCTATCTCGTGCTCAGCTACATGCCGACCTATCTGGCGACCGAGCTCGGCATCAGCGAAACCGCTGCCTTCCTGGGCTCGACCATCGCGCTGACGGTCTATCTCACCTCGATCTTCGTGATGGGCGCCCTGTCGGATCGCCTCGGCCGCAAGGCGGTCCTGATCGCCTGCTCGCTGCTCTTCGCCGTCCTCACCGTGCCGCTGTTCATGGTGCTGTCATCCGTCGCCTTCACCGGCCTTGGCAGCGGCGGCTTCCTGGCCATCCTGGGCATCTGGTCCCTGTTCGGCGCGCTGCTCGCCATGAATGGCGGCACGCTGCCGACCCTGTTGTGCGAATTGTTCCCCACACGCGTGCGCTATTCGGGCTTCGCCCTCAGCTTCAACGCGGCGAACGCCCTGTTCGGCGGCACCGCTCCCCTGATCGCCACCTGGCTGATCGGGGCGAGCGGCAGCAAGCTCGCGCCGGCCTGGTTCCTGGTGGCCGCCGCCTTGGTGACCCTCGCCGCCATCGCCATGACGACGGCCGGCCGCGCCGGCTCCACCCTCAAGGACGATTAGAGGCAGCGCGGCGCAGCCCATCCCTTCCCCTGAAAACTGCAAGGATCGATAATGAGCGAACACTCCTACGAAGCCGGGCGGCTGAACCTGCCCTTCGTCGGCATCTCCACCTTCGCAAAACGCCCCTATATCGCCGATTGGCGCCACATCGACGCCGACGTCGCCATTCTCGGCGCCCCCTTCGACTTCGGCACCCAGTTCCGTGCCGGTGCGCGCTTCGGGCCCCGAGCGGTGCGCGAAGCCTCCACGCTGTTCAGCTTCGGCCATGCCGGTGCCTATGACCACGAGGACGACCGCATTTATCTGCCCGCCTCGGTAAGGATGGTCGATATCGGCGATGCCGATATCGTTCACACCGACACGCAAAGGAGCCATGCCAACATCAAGGCTGGCGTCGGCGCTATCCTCGATGCGGGAGCACTTCCGGTGGTGATCGGCGGCGACCACTCCGTCAACATTCCCTGCATCGACGCCTTCGCGGGTCGCGGCGACATCCACATTCTCCAGATCGACGCCCATCTCGACTTCGTCGACGAGCGCCACGGCGTGCGCTACGGCCATGGCAATCCCATGCGCCGTGCCGCCGAGAAGGCCTATGTCAGCGGCCTCACCCAGGTCGGCATCCGCAACGTCTCTTCCACCGCCAAGGAGGGCTATGACGACGCCCGCCGCATGGGCTCGGACATCTTGTCGGTGCGCCAGATGCGTGCACTCGGCGCCAAGGGCGTGATCGATCGGATCCCGGCGGGCGCGCGCGTCTATGTCACCCTCGACATTGACGGCTTCTGCCCCTCCATCGCCCCGGGAACCGGCACGCCTTCGCATGGCGGCTTCCTCTATTACGAGGTGCTGGAAATGCTGCAGGCGCTGGCGCGCCGCAACGAGGTGGTGGGGATGGACCTGGTCGAAGTCGCACCCGATTACGACCATACCGGGGGCACCGCGATCCTGGCGGCACAGATCCTGCTGAATTTCCTCGGCTTCGTGTTCGAGGCTCGCATGGCCAAGGCCGCAGCCTGACGTCCGCTGCCATCGGCCGTTACAGCACGAAGCTCACCGGCCCCCCGCTCTCGGGATGGGGTATCACGCCCATCTCGATGCCATAGATGGACTTGAGGCAGGCGGGCGTCATGATCTCGGCAGGCGTGCCGCGGGCGATCAGGCGGCCGCCATGCAGCGCGACCAGCTCGTCGCAATAGCGCGCGGCCATGTTGACGTCGTGCAGCACCACGATGACGCCGATGCCACGCTCCCGCGACAGGCGCTGGACCAGGGCCAGCACATCGACCTGATGGGCGATGTCCAGCGCCGAGATCGGCTCGTCGAGCAGGAGGCAGCGCGTATCCTGCGCCATCAGCATGGACAGCCAGACGCGCTGGCGCTCACCCCCCGACAGGGTATCGACGAGGCGGTCGGCGAAGGGGCCGACATCGGCCAGCTTCATGGCCTCGGCGACCTTCTCGGAGTCGGTCTTGCCGAAGCGCCCGAACGGTCCGTGCCAGGGATAGCGCCCGAGGGCGACGAGTTCCTTGGACAGCAGGCTGGTCGCCGGCGGAATATGCTGCGGCAGATAGGCGACCTGGCGCGCAAAGGCCCGCTCGCCCCAGTCGGAGAGCGGTGTCCCGCCAAACCGCACGGAACCCGAGGTCGGCGCCTGCTGGCGCGCCAGAATCTTGACCAAAGTCGACTTGCCCGAGCCGTTATGGCCGACCAGCCCGATCACCCGGCCCGGTGCCAGCGACAGGGTCAGGGGCTGCAGCAGGACTCGCCCCGGAATGGCGAAGCTGACGTCTTCGAGCGCGAATAGATCCGCGTTGGCAGGAGCCGGTATCGGAGCGGGCATAGTGTCACGGGAAACGGTCATATGCATCGGCATCATCACTTGAAAATAATGGCTACATTCACAGGTCTCGAGCCACCGGGTGGAGGCCCCACCGTGCCTAGCCTGGCAATAGCGCTAATTGCCTTGGCATCGAGGACAGGATCTCCACTCGATTTGATCACCCGACCCGAAGACGCCTGACCGCTGGCGCTGACGGAGAAACTCACACCAACCGTGCCTCTTTTGCTGCTCCCCATCGAATTCGCAATTCGTCCAATTTTAGCGTTCACGGCGCGCCTCCAGGCGGCGAGCTCGTCGCCCATTGCCGAACCCTGTTGGCGCGGGGCCGTAGCCTGAACCGCCTGCTGACGCGGCGCGACGACGGAAGGCCTGGGCTGCACGACCGGACGCTGCCGTTCTGGCTCCTTGCGGGGCGCGAGCTTCTTCTCTTTCTTCGGCTTGGGCTGTGGCTTGGGCGCGGCCGGCAAGATCACCTCCGCCTTATCCTTCGAAGGCAGATCGGGCACCACCTCCGGTACAGGCTCCGGCGGCGTGATGGGTTCGATCGGTTCCGGGGGCGTTGGCTCGGGCTCGGGAGGAGCCTGTTCTGGCACTTGCTGAGGTTCCACCGGCGTGGGCTCGACCTGCTGCGTTTGAGGCTGCGCCGGCTCAGGTTCGACCGGCTGGACCGTCTCCGTCTGCGTCTCCTGCGTTGGCTCGGGCTGGGCCTCGGCCAATGTCTCCTGGGGTGGCGCTTCAGGCAAGGTGGTGGGCGGGGCCAGATCGAACTCGATGGCCGGCTCGGGATTGCCGGCGGGAGGCGGCCCGATCGGGTGCCAGTCGCGGGCCACCCAGATGCCAGCGCCATGCACGAGCAGCATCACGGCCGCCGCTGCCGTCCACAAGGCGACGTTGGGCAGGGACAAGGCCTTGCTGGCCAACCTGGTGAAACGCGCCTGCTCGTTCATTGTGGGGGCACGGCGACCGTATTCGTGGCCTGGCCGGTATCTTCGAGACCGACCAGGGCGATCTTGAGATAGCCGACATTGCGCAGGAGATTCAACACGCCCATGATGTCGCGATAGGCGACACCCCCGTCGGCGCGCAGGAAGACACGCTGCTCGCGGTCCGCCCCTGTGAGCTGGTCGATGGCGGGCTGAATCTGCTCGCGCGGCACACTGTTTTCACCGAGTGCCAGGCTCAGATCCTTCTTCACGGTGAGGAAGACCGGCTTGTCCGGGCGCGGCTGCACCTTGGCGTTGGAGACGGGCAGGTCGACGGCGACGTCGACGGTGGAAAGCGGCGCCGCCACCATGAAGATGATCAGCAGCACCAGGATGACGTCAATGAAGGGCGTGACGTTGATGTCGGAGACTTCCGACAGGTCGCCGTCCTGCGGATCCTTGAGGGAGACGCCCATGCCGTCAGCCTACCGTCTGCGTGCGCGCGGGTGCCAGCGTACGGACCGGAGCGGCAGAACCATCCCGTTCTTGCCGCTCGAGATCGCGCGAGACATGCTGAAGCACCTCGCCCGACGCATCCGAGAGGAGGGCTCGATAGCCGGCAATGGCGCGGGCGAAGACGTTGTAGATGATCACGGCCGGGATGGCGGCGACGAGGCCGATGGCGGTGGCGAGCAGGGCCTCGGCGATACCGGGGGCCACCACCGCCAGATTGGTGGTGCGCGATTGCGAGATGCCGATGAAGGAGTTCATGATGCCCCAGACCGTGCCAAACAGGCCGACGAAGGGGGCCGTGGCACCGATGGTGGCGAGCAGGCCGGTGCCGCGCGTCATCGAGCGGCCGGCACGCGCCTCGATGCGGGCGAGTGCGATCGCCAGGCGCTCCTTGATGCCTTCGGCCGGCAGGTCGTCCGAGCGCTGCAATTCACGGTTGGCAGCCGTCACGAGGTCGGCGACAGCGCCCTTCCCGGACTGACGGGCGCCGATGGACTGGGAGGCGGAGGCGAGGCTCTCGGCGCTCTCGAGCAGGCGCGCCGCCGCCTGCGCCCGGCGCTTGGCCGCGAGCAGCTCGATGCCCTTGGCCAGCCAGATCGTCCAGGTCACCAGCGAGGCGAAGGCAAGCCCGATCATCACGCCTTTCACCACGATATCGGCCTGCATGAACATGCCCCAGGGCGACAGGTCATGCGGCAGGATGCTGGCCGCGGCGGCGACTGGATCGCCGGCCGGCGGGGGCGCCGGCGCCGGCTGAGCATCCTGGGCGAAGGCCCGAACCGGCGCCATCAGGGCAAGCGAAACCATGGCCATCAGCGGCCCGTTGCGGCGAAAATCTACCATGTGTAGCTGGCCTTCAGAGTTGCGACGCGGCCCGCGCCGTAGTTGCAGCTATAGATGCCGGAGCAGCCCGCGACGTAACGCTTGTCGAAGACGTTGTTCACGTTCAGGGCAAAGTCCCATGCCTTGTATTTGTAGTGCATGCCGAGATCGACGAGGGTGACGGCCGGCACCTTGTAGAGGTTCTGGTTGTCGGCATAGGAGGAGCCGATATAGCGAATGCCGCCCTGCAAGCCGAGATTCTGCAGCAGCCCCTCCTGGAAGGTGTAGTCGGCCCACAGCGAGGCAGTGGTTTCCGGCACCACGTTCGGCCGTTTTCCGACCACGGTTGCATCCGTGTCCTTCTCGATGCGAATCTGCGAGGCGCTGAAGGCAGCCGTCATCTTGAGGGCATCGGTGACGTTGGCCTGCACCTCGACTTCGACGCCGCGCGAGCGCACCTCGCCGAGCTGGTTGCTGAAGAAGGGATGCGCCGTATCCGGCGTCACCACATTCTGCTTGGTGAGGTCGTAATAAGCCGCGGTGATCAGGCCGTCGAAGAAGGTCGGTCGATATTTCACGCCGGCTTCATATTGGACGCCGGTCTCCGCCTTGAACGGACTGCCCGCAAAATTGGATCCGATCACCGGATTGAAGCCGCGGGCAACCGAGACATAGGGCGTGATGCCGTTGGCGAAGGCGTAGGAAAGGCCGGCGCGGCCGCTGAAGGCACCCTCGACGCCATTGAAATTGGCGTTGCCGACCGAGGCGGTACTATCAGTCCAGACTCGGTCATAGCGCCCGTTCAGGGTCAGCAGCCAATTGTCGGCGAAACTGATCTGGTCCTGCAAATAGGCGCCAAGCTGATGCATGGTGTATTTCTGGCGCAGATAGGGCGTGACGACCCCGCCCTGCGGCGTGCCATAGACCGGATCGGTGGGACTGATGGGCGTGGCGTTGAACAATCCCTGCATCTGGTTGATGGCATAGTATTTGTAATCGAGGCCAAACAGCAGATCATGCGCCAGCGGCCCGGTATCGAACCGGCCTTCGAGCTGATTGTCGGCCGAGAAGGTGTTGACCGTGGTGTGGTGCGCAAAGCCGGTGCGGTAAAGCTCATTGCCGGGGGTCAGCGGAAGCGGGTTTCCCCCGCCATAGTCGGCATCGGGATTGTAGTAGCCATAGGGGTAGGCATAGCGCTCGCGCGTATCGAGATAGGCGTAGCGCACGTTCTGGCTAAAGGTCCACGCATCGTTGAAATCGTGCTTGAACTCGTAACCGATCATCGCCTGCGAACGACGATACAGGTCGTCCGAGGGTTCGGCGGAGTAGAAATCGCGAGGGATGCGCCCGAAGCGCGTCGGCTTCACCGTGCCGTAATAGGGCAGGAAGCCGCCCGTATGGTCGAGATCCATATTGGTGTAGTTGGCCAGCAGTGTGAGGCTGGTCGCATCATTGGGCTTGTAGGTCAGGGCCGGGGCGATGAAGCCCTGGAATCCCTTGGCCTTGTCGGTTTCATAACGCCCGCCCGCGATCCGGCCCGTCAGGCGATAGGTCCACACGCCGGCCTCGTCGATCTTGCCGCCGAAATCGAAGCCCGTGCTGGCCTGGCCCCAGCTGTTGATGCCCGCCTCGATCCGGTGCAGCGGCTCATCGGTCGGCCGCTTGGAGACAAGGTTGAGAATACCGCCGAGATTGCCCCCGCCATAGAGCGTCGAGGAAGGGCCACGCAGCACTTCCACACGCTCCAGAGCGTAAGGGTCGACATAAAAACTGCCAAAGGCATATTGGTAGAGCGGTAGGCCGTCGAGGAAGATGCCGGTCTGGCTGGCGTCGAAACCGCGGATGAACACCCAGTTGGTGCGGGGGTCGTAGCCATAGGGCGCGCCAGTCACGCCGGGGGTGTAGTAGAAGACCTCATCGAGCTTCTGGGGCTGCCGGGCCTCCAGCTGGTCGCGGCCGATCACGGTCACCGATTGCGGAATCTTTTCGATCGGCGTGTCGGTCTTGGAGCCGGCCGTGGTCTTCTTCGCGACATAGCCCGTCACCGGCCCCGTGCCGGTTCCGCCGCTGACGACGACGGGATCGAGCGCGATCGTTCCACCATTGCTCCCCACCTGTGCCCACGCGGCCGTCGCCGCGGCCAGCATCAACAGGCCCGATGCCGTCCCCATGGACAGCCTGACGCAAACTCCAACCCGCCGGTTCATCACCTCTGCCATCCCATGAAAAATAATATCGCGCAGCGTCAACCGCCCGCAACGCCATTGCGCAGACGTTTAGACCAACGGACTTTGCCATGTAAACAAACTTATAATAGCATTACTCAGATATATATTCATTTATACTTGTTATTGATTGTACAAATTATAAAAATTCTAAACTGCACAAATGATGGAATGTTCTTTGTTGCAATGGATATACTTCAGATGCCATAAGCCACCGCGATCAAAATTGAGTTCCTTTCATTGCGATGGACGCTCTCGTCCGATCACGGTTCGCCGATACATCAGTTCCTTCTGCGCGCGGAGGCGCCGTGAGATCGCTTGCCGCCTTTCAGCGGACGGCCCTGCGCCTCGGTGTCGTCATCCTCACAAGCCTGGTGTTCGCCGGGGGAGTTGCACGGGCCCAATCTGCCTCACGCCCCGAGCGCCTCGTGGTCCTGGACTGGACGGCGACAGCCATGGTGAGGTCATTGGGCATCAATCCCATCGGCGTGGGCGATGCCGATCTCTATCGCATCTGGGTGGGTGAACCGGCTCTGCCGCGGGGAACGCCGGATGTCGGCCTTCGCGATACACCCAGCCTGGAGACCATCGCAGCCCTCGAACCGGACCTCATCATCGTTAGCCCGCTCGGCGCTGCCGCGCGCCCCTCGCTGCAACGCATCGCACCGACCCGGGAGGTGGCCGTCTACTCCGGAACGGGCGATCCCCTTCGCCATGCCGAAGCCGAGCTCGAAGCGCTGGCCAAGATAGTGGGGCGGGAGGCACAGGGGCGGGCTGTCATCACGCAGGCCGAAACCGAGTTTGCGAGCCTGCGCCAACGTCTCACGGGTACGGCCATGCCCCGCCTGCTCGTCATCCAGTTTCTCGACAAGCGCTTCGTGCGCGTCTACGGCCCCGCCAGCCTGTTCGGTGGTGCGCTGCAACGGCTCGGCCTCACCAATGCCTGGAGCGCGCCGACCAATGGCTGGGGCTTTGCCCTGGTGGGCGTGGAGAGGCTCGCCGCCTTTGCCGATGCCGAGATCGTGGTGGTCGATCCATTGCCCTCCGAAGCAAGCCTCGCGCCCAATACGGACAGCCTGTGGGGCAATCTGCCTGCGGTAAGGCAGGGCCGCGTAAAGCGTCTCGCCGCGATCTGGCCCTTCGGCGATCTCACGGCAGCGCAGCGCTTTGCCCATCTTCTGGTCGATGCCTTCAGCAAAAACAGCGCGGCGGATGGCGGCAATGCCCGGTTCTGACGCGCGCCGCCCCCTGTTTGCCTACGCGGTCCTGGGGCTGCTGGCCGTCATGCTGACCGCCTGGTGCTGGACGACGCAATTGCCGGCCCCGCAATGGTGGGGCGCCACGCTCCATCCCCGGCTCGACGATCCGCAGCAGCTCGTCTTTCATTTCTCCGCCCTGCCCCGCGCACTCACCGCGCTGCTGGCCGGTGCGGGGCTCGGCCTGGCCGGCCTCCTGCTGCAACAGACCCTGCGCAATCCGCTGGCCTCGCCCACCACGCTGGGCCTGGAAGCCGGTTCGCAGCTCGCCTTGACCGTCGTCCTCGTCGCGGCCCCCGGCCTGCTCGTGCTCGGACGCCCGACGATCGCCCTGGCCGGCACGCTGCTGGCCCTGGGCTTCGTGATGGTTTGTGCGGCGCGTAACCACTTCTCGTCCGTCGCCCTGGTGCTGGCCGGCCTGGTGGCGGGCTTGTTCTGCGGCGCCCTCACCATCGCGCTGCGCCTTCTCAACCAGGAATATGTCGCCATCCTCTTCCTGTGGGGCGGCGGCTCGCTGGCGCAGCAGGACTGGATGGCGCCGGCGGCGCTCGCGCCCGCCATCGGCCTGCTCTATCTCCTGGCCGCTCTGTTGGCCCGCCCCTTCGAACTGCTCGCCCTGGATGAGGAAAATGCCCGTGCCCTGGGCGTGCCGCTCAGCCTGGTGCGCGGCGCCGGCCTCCTCATCGCCGCCCTGCTCACGGCTGTGATCACGGCCCATGTCGGGGTGATCGGCTTCGTCGGGCTGGCGGCAGCGCAGATCGCACGCCTGTCGGGGGCCCGCCGTTTCACCGCCCGGCTGATCCTGGCGCCGTTGACCGGCGCCCTGCTTGTGCTGGCTGTCGACGCCATCGTCGGATTGCTGGAAGCCGCAGGCATCATCGACCTGCCCACGGGCGCGGCGACCGCCCTGCTGGGCGCACCGCTGCTGCTCTGGCTTCTACCTCGGTTGCGCCGCACCGAGCCGCCCTCCACGCAACGCTCCCTGGCTACGGGCACACACGATCGGACCCGGCTCCTGCCCTTGCTTGCCGTGCTGCTCGTCCTTGCCGCGATCGGCGCCCTGCTGATCGGCCATGGCAGCGCCGGTTGGCAGCTGATCTCGCCCGCCGACTTCGCCCTGGTCGAGCCCTGGCGGGCGCCGCGCGCCGCGATCGCCGCACTGGCCGGCGCCATGCTCGCCACCGCGGGCCTGCTGCTGCAGCGGATATCGGGCAATCCGCTGGCCGCGCCCGAGGTTCTCGGAATCGGTACCGGCGTTGCCTTCGGCATGGCCCTTGCGATGATGCTCGGCCAGACGACCGGCTTGGCGGCTCATACGGCTGCCGGTGCAGCCGGCGGCTTCCTCGCGCTCTTCCTGGTGCTGATGGTCGGCCGGCGCAGCGGCTTTGCCCCCGACCAGGTCCTGCTCACCGGCCTCGCCCTCTCGGCGCTGCTCGACGTCATCATCGTCGCCTTTCTCGCTCTGGGCGATCCCCGTGCGCCGCAAGTTCTCGCCTGGATGGCCGGATCGACCTATTATGCCGATTGGCCCAAAGTGCTGACGACAGCGGCCTTTGCCGCCCTGCTGCTGCCGGCCGCCCTGGCGCTGACGCGATGGCTCGACATCGTGCCGATGGGTCCCGTCACGGCCAGGGCTCTCGGACTGCCGGTCCACACCAGCCGGCTGTCGATACTGGGCATGGCCGCGCTGCTGACTTCGGTCGCGGTCATGGCCACGGGTCCGCTCACCTTCGTCGGCCTGGCCGGGCCCCATATGGCGCGCCTGCTCGGCTTGCGCCGGGCCTGGTCGCAAATCCTCGGTTCAGTGCTGATCGGTGCGCTGGTCATGGTCGTCGCCGATGCCCTGGCGCGCACAGTGATCGCGCCCCGTGAATTGCCGACCGGCATCGTGGCGGCCCTGATCGGGCTGCCCTATCTGATCTGGCAGCTCGGGCGCAGGGCTCATTGAAGGGTTGAAGGCGATGAACATCCCAACGGTGGCGATGGCCCCTCCCTGGCACGAGGTGTATATGCTGCCAAAGCATTTTGCGATTTGACGGAACCATCTAGAATTGCAAAGACGCTCGGGCCAATCCGTTGGATTGGCTTGGAAACAAAGAGCCGGAGCAAAGTACGTTCAGCTAGGAATGCACTTTGCTCTGGCCGCTTGATCTGTTCTTGCCTTGCGAGGAGAGCCCCGGCGGCCTTCTCGACGTCCATTCATTCGTTGTTGCTTGATCACCATGGCCTTACTGAAACGCTTTGCCGCCTATTATTTGCCCTATCGCGGCCTGTTCCTGCTGGACTTTTCCTGCGCGATCGCTTCCGGCCTGTTCGAACTCGGCTTTCCCGTCGCGATCAAGATCTTCATCGATACGCTGCTGCCATCCGGCCAGTGGCATCTGATCACCCTGGCCTGTGTCGGCCTTCTGGCCGTCTACATCGTCAATACCGGCCTGATGGCGATCGTGACCTATTGGGGCCACATGCTCGGCATCAACATCGAGACCGAGCTGCGGCGCAAGGCGTTCGACCATCTGCAGAAGCTGTCCTTCGGGTTCTTCGACAACAACAAGACCGGCCATCTCGTCGCGCGGCTCACCAAGGATCTCGAGGAGATCGGCGAGATCGCCCATCACGGGCCGGAGGACCTGTTCATCGCGGTGATGACGCTGGCCGGCGCTTTCCTCCTGATGTTCTCGCTGCATGTCGAGCTCACCCTCATCACGGCCATGGTCGTGCCCGTGACGGCCTGGGTGACACTGCGCTACGGCGGCCGCATGACCAAGAACTGGGGTGCTCTCTACGACAGCGTGGGCAGCTTCAACACCCGCATCGAAGAAAATGTCGGCGGCATCCGGGTGGTGCAGGCTTTCGCCAATGAGGACCACGAGCGGGCCCTGTTCTCGCGCGACAATCACGATTATCGCCGCACCAAGCTGCAGGCCTATTGGCTGATGGCCGCCTCCAACTCACTGAGCTATCTGAGCATGCGGCTCACCCAGCTCGCCGTGATGATCGCCGGCAGCTATTTCGTGCTGACCGGCCAGCTCAGCCATGGCGGCTTCGTCGGCTTCCTCCTGATGATCGGCGTGTTCTTCCGTCCCATCGAGAAGATCAATGCGGTGATCGAGACCTATCCCAAGGGCATTGCCGGCTTCCGCCGCTATCTCGACTTTCTCGACACCCGGCCTGATATCACCGACCGCCCCGATGCCCGGCCGGCCCCGCTGCTCACCGGCGCCATCCGTTACGAAAAGGTCGGCTTCGGCTACACACCCGACCGGCAGATCCTCTCCCATCTCGATTTGTCGATCGCGGCCGGCGAGACGGTGGCCTTCGTCGGGCCGTCGGGCGCCGGCAAGACCACGATCTGCTCGCTCCTGCCCCGCTTCTACGATGTCACCCAGGGCACCATCACCATCGACGGCATCGACATCCGCGACCTGACGCTACGCTCCCTGCGCAGCCAGATCGGCATCGTGCAGCAGGACGTCTTCCTGTTCGGGGGCACCATCCGCGAGAACATTGCCTATGGCCGCCTTGAAGCGGGCGAGGACGAGATCCTCGAGGCAGCCCGCCGCGCCCGCCTCGACGGCGTGATCGCCGCGCTGCCCAAGGGCCTCGACACCCTCATCGGCGAACGCGGCGTCAAACTGTCGGGTGGCCAGAAGCAGCGCCTCGCCATTGCCCGCATGTTCCTGAAGAACCCGCCGATCCTGATCCTCGACGAGGCAACCTCGGCGCTCGATACCGAAACGGAGCTCGCCATCCAGCAGGCTCTCGCCGAGCTTTCGAAGGGGCGCACGACCCTGGTGATCGCGCATCGCCTGGCGACGATCAAGAATGCCGATCGCATCCTCGTCGTGGACGGCGGGGGCATCGTCGAACAGGGACGCCATAGCGATCTGCTGGACAAGTCCGGAATCTATGGGCGGCTGCACCGGGCGCAATTTGCCTGAAGCAGCCTTTGCGTCCTTGCGATTTGCCGCAATCGACGGAAATCGCAAGGACGCGCCAGAACGGCGAACCAAAGCAAACAAACGTTTCCGTCTAAATGCGTGTTTCTGCACGCCGACATGGCCGAGTACCAGCGGGATGAGCGCCCGCCATCGTGCTCGCACCAGAAAACGGTGTAAAATTACTATATTTTTCGATATTTTCTTAATAAATACTAATTCTTATCTTTATATCATTCTAACAATTTGTACAAATTAGAATAGATATAAATCATTTTCATTGAGTAGCGCTGCTTTTCTGGATAATGCTTGGCCACTTGCCCGGTCATCGCCGCCTGCCCACAGAATTCGCCCCATGAACAGCCGCAGCCACGACATCGAAACTCTTTATGCCGCGGAGCGGCCTCGCCTGGAGCGGACGCTCCGGCGCAAAGTCAGGAGCCGGGATGTGGCGCTCGATCTCATCCAGGACATGTTCCTGCGGATCTGGGAGCGCACCAGCGACACGACCGGCAACGCTTCCGCCTTCCTGACCCGTTGCGCACGGAATGCGGCTATCGATCATTTGAGGTCGGAATCCAGGCGCGAGCGGCTGCAGGAGGACACGCTGTCGACCCAGTATGCGGCCTCCCCCGCAACGCCGTTCGAAATCCTGTCGGCCCGCCAGAACCTGCAATCCCTTCAGGATACGATCGCGGCGCTTCCCCGGCAGACACGGCACATTTTCCTGCTGAACCGTATTCACGGGCATAGTTTCGTGGAGATCGCCGCGACCCTGGGCATATCGGAGCGCACGGTGGCAAAGCACATGGCGCGGGCGCTCGCCGCATGCACCGCAACCGATGGCGCATCCGCGCAAGGAGCCTGAGGCCACCGACTACCCATCCCCCCAAAGACGCTCGTCCCCGGCGAACGTGCCGGCGGGCATCGTGTGGCAGGCACGCCCGGCGCAGTCGGGTTATAGTGCGCCGATTCTCTATCGCACGGTGCCATAGACGAAAAAGCGGTTTTCGAGGCCACAGATCATGGCGCCCCCCCAATCCTCCCCAGCGGATGTCGAACAGGAGGCCAGAGACTGGTTCGTTCAACGCCTCGGCGGGTTGTCGCGGGCCGAGCAGGCAGAATTCGAGAGCTGGCTTGGCGCCAATCCCGCTCATGCCGACGCCCTTCGCAGAATGGAGCAAGTCTGGAGCGCCGCCGAGCAGCCCGCTCGCCAACTTGCCACTCGCGAAAATGAAGCGCTCGCGCCCTATCTTCACGCCGTCGACAGGAGTTGGCGCCAGCACCGCAACTTCCGGCGGCTATCGGCGGCGACCCTGGTGCTGGCCCTCGGCCTGGGCGGCGTCCTCTGGCTGCAGAACCCCCATTTGCTGCAGAAACTGATGGCCGATCACAGTACCGGCCGTGGCGAACGGCGCACCGTCACGCTGTCCGATGGCTCGAAAGTGCTTCTCGACGCCGACAGTGCGCTCGACGAAGCTTTCGACAAGACCGAAAGGCAGGTGAAGCTCGTGCGCGGCACCGCTTCCTTCGACGTCGCGCCCGGCAAGGCTCCTTTCGTCGTGCGCGTGCCGGACGGCGACATCAGGGACATCGGCACCCAGTTCGACGTCAATCTCGGGGACGACGGCACTGTCGTCACGCTCGAGAGCGGCAAGGTGGCCGTCAAGGCCGAGCATCTCGGCGAAGCCCTGCTGGACGCGCCGGGCCAGCGCCTTCGTTTCGACAGGCAAGGGCTTGGAGAGATCGAACAGGTCGATCTCAAGGATGCGCTGGCCTGGCGCAAGGGACGCTATGTCTTCTACCGGGCCAGGCTGTCCGAAGTCATCGAGGAAATCGCGCGTTATCGCCAGGGAAGGATCGTCGTCACCGGTGCGGGCCTGGGCGACCAACTCGTCACCGGCAGCTTCAGCCTGGCCGACACGGACGCGGCGCTGCAGTCGCTGCAGACCAGCGTCGGCTTCCGAATGACTACCCTTCCCGGCGGCCTCGTCGTGTTCATCCGGCCGTAAGGACGTGGTCTGCTATTGCGACGACAAGTGCACCGAAGTCTGATTTGCGCCCATCAAGTTTCCGGCATATACATGGCATATGCATGAGGATCCTGGTATGGCGCATCCACTCACCTCACCACCGTCGAAGCAGGTCAAACTCTTTCGCAACAACCGCAGCCAGGCTGTACGGATCCCGGCTGAGTTCGCGCTGCCCGGGGATCGCGTGCGGATCACCCGCGATGGCGACAGGCTGATTTTCGAGCCGGTCCCGACAGATGGCAATGACCTGCTGACATTGCTCTCTGGCTGGGTCAAAGAGCCGCCTTTGGGCAAGGAGGACGACTTTCCCGATTTGGACAAGGGCTTGTTGCCCCTCAAGGATATCGAGCTTTGAGCAATGCGCGCTACATGCTTGACACCAATATCGTATCCGATCTCATTCGCCATCCCGATGGGAAAGCCGCCCGGCACATCGCCGGGATCGGTGATCACGGCCTCGCCGTCAGTATCATAACCGCCTGCGAGCTGCGGTTTGGAGCCGTCAAGCGCGGCTCGGGTAGGTTGCAGGAACGTGTCGAAGCCATCCTGCAACGATTGACGATCCTGCCCTTCGATGTGCCGGCCGACGGTAAATATGCCGATATTCGAGCCGCCCTCGAACGGGCAGGCACCCCGATTGGTCCCAATGATTTGTTGATCGCCGCCCATGCCTCCGCGGCGGGGATGCCTCTGGTCACGGCCAATATCGACGAGTTCGCACGCATTCCCGACCTCGTCCTTGAGAATTGGCTGGCGTAGCGCGCCTTAATAAAAGCGACACCGATCCCAATGCGGTTCACTCAAGCCTCCCTTGAGTTTGCACAGCCTTTGTCATTGCCGGGCTCGACCCAGCAATCCAGCCGCCTACCGGTCTCGCGCGCGGTTCCTGGATAGCCGGGTCAAGCCCGGCTATGACAAATCGGAGCGTTACCTCCTCACGTGAACTGCATTGGGCACCTGTTCCGATCGACTTCGGTTCCAGATCTCCTGCGGCAACAAAAATCTTCGCCAAGGGGTTCAGTGAGCCCCTCCCTCGAACGTGAAGACCATGGAGGCCGGTAATCCGCAGGTGCCAAGACCGCGGTTTGCCGGTGATCGATGATCGAGGGGACAGGTTGCGATGAGTAGGCATGGCGTGAGGCGTGTGGCCGGGAGTATGGCGGCCGCCATGCTGTTGGCTGCGACGGCGGCAAGCGTGGGAGTGTCCACGGCTCGGGCTGAACAGCCCGCGGGACAGCGTTTCAGCTTCAACATCCCGGCGCGGCCGATCCCCCAGGCGCTGAACGAGATCGGGCGCATCTCGGGTCTTTCCGTGGTCTTCCGCGAGAACAATCCCATCAGAACGCTCGGTCGCCCGGTTCGCGGTTCGCTGACCGTGCAGCAGGCGCTTGCCAGGCTGCTGGCGGGGTCCGGCCTGAACTATCGCTTCAGCAATGCCACCACCGTCACCGTCCTTTCCGCCGACATCACCGCAAGCATCGGCGGGGCCGAGAACGCCAATGCCATCGAACTCGATCCGGTGACCGTCTACGGCCAATCAGCCTGGGCCCCGGTGCAGGGCTATGTCGCCCGCCAGAGCGCGTCGGGCACCAAGACCGATACGCCGATCATCGAGACGCCCCAGTCCATCACCGTCGTGACCAAGGACCAGATGGTGGACCAGAAGGTCACCTCCCTTTCCGACGTCCTGACTTACACCCCGGGAGTCGGCATGCAGTCGCAGGCCTTCAGCCGGATGACGGATGACGTCATGCTGCGCGGCTTCGATGTCGCGACCGGCAATGGCGGCATGCTGCGTGACGGCATGAAGCTGCAGTCCAATGTCTATGACAGCTCCCAGGAGCCCTACGGCCTGGAGAGGGTCGAGGTCTTGCGCGGCGCCTCCTCGGTGCTCTATGGCCAGCTCGCGCCGGGCGGGGTCATCAATGCCATTTCCAAACGCCCCACGCCGACGCCCCTGCACGAGATCAATCTCGAATATGGCAGCTATGACCGCAAGCAGGCGTCCTTCGACTTTTCCGATGCCCTGAGTGCCGACGGAACCCTGCGCTACCGCCTGACCGGCCTGGTCCGGGACGCCGACACCTGGGTCAAGCACATACCGGACGACAAGGTCTATATCGCGCCCGCCATCACCTGGCAGCCGAACGATGCCACGTCCCTGACGCTGCTGGCGAGCTACCAGCACGTGAATACGCGCTTCATCACGCCGCTCTACTGGAGCGATGTCGCGACCGGTCGTATCCCGCGCAAGCTGTTCCTGGGTGAGGAATCCTTCGATCGTTTCGTCGGCGATGCCTATACGATCGGCTATGCCTTCGAGCATCGTTTCGACGAGACGCTGAAGCTGCGCCAGAATGCCCGCTACTACTATTCCGACGTGCGCTGGGACTACATGCAGGCAGGTCTCCTGCCGGTTACCAACGGCCAGCTCGCGCGGCGGGCCAGCGCCCGAACCGAGCGCTCCTACGGCATTACCGCCGACACCTCGATCGAAAAGAGCTTCGAGACCGGCCCGCTCAGCCACACGCTCCTGGCCGGCTTCGACTATTACCGCCGCAGCTACGACTCGCACCGCTATCGCGGCTCGATCGTCCCGCTCAATATCGACAACCCCGTCTATTCCGGTTACCCGGTCATCAACTATGCCGTCGATCGCGGCAGCGACAATCTCAGCGACCAGTTCGGCATCTATCTGCAGGACCAGATTCGTCTGGGCAACCTGACCGTATTGCTCGGCGGGCGCCATGACTGGAGCCGTGCAACGGTTCTGAACTACCAGACCGGCGCCAAGACGAACCAGGACGACAGCGCCTTCACCGGCCGCGCCGGGCTGGTCTACCGCTTCGACAACGGCATCGCGCCCTATGTCAGCGTCAGCCAGTCCTTCGCACCGCAACTCGGCCTGGATTCACGCAGCGGCACGGTGCTCAAGCCCAACAAGGGCCTGCAATATGAGGCGGGCGTGCGCTACCAGCCGCAGGATACCAACCTGTTGCTCAGCGCCGCCGTCTACGAGCTCACCCAGCAGAATGTCAGCAGCTTCGACGCTTTCGGCGATGTCTACCAGGTCGGCAAGGTCCGCTCGCGTGGCATCGAGCTGGAAGCCCATTCCTCCTTCGGCAATCTCGACCTCGTCGCCAGCTACGCCTTCACCGACAGCAAGACCCTGCAGAGCGCGGTTCCTTCCACGGTGGGCCGTCCTGTGGATCTCGTGCCTCGTCATTCCGCCGCCCTGTGGGCCGGCTACAAGCTGGACGACCTCGGCATACGCGGGCTGAAGATCGGCGGCGGGCTGCGCTATGTCGGGGAAACCTATATCGCCGACAGCATCGATGTATTGGGAACACCGACCCACGTGCCGGACTATCTGCTGGTCGATGCCATGGCGAGCTACGATCTCGGCGTGATCGACAAGAGGCTCGACGGTGCCAGCCTGACCGTGAACGCGCGCAACCTGTTCAACAAGAAGTTCTACACTTGCGCCGGTTCGACGGGGTGCCGCTATGGGGAACCGCTGACGGCAACCGCGACGCTGTCCTATAAATGGTAGCTCTTCCGCCAGGGCAGGCCGCCGTGCGGCGCGACCTGCTGTGCGCTGCTCTGGCTCTCCCTTTCATCGCCCTGATGGGAACTCCGGCACGTGCGGCGAGCCCGCCTCGCCTGGTCGCGCTGGATCTTCTGGCGACCGAGCTTCTCGTCTCGCTCGGCATCAGCCCGGTCGCGGTGGCCAATGTCGCCCTGTATCGCAGGCTCGTCGCACAGCCGGCGCTGGCCGAGGAAGTCCTGGACCTCGGCCCCCTGCTGGAGCCCAACGCCGAGCTCCTGCAGGCGATCCGGCCTGATGCCATCGTGCTGGCCGCCTGGCAGGCCGGCCCGCTGCGCCGCCTGCGGGAGATCGCGCCGCTGTTTCCCCTCGATGCGGCTTCGGCCGGCAAGTCCGGTGTCGGCCAGGCGATCGAGCTGCTCGGCCGACTGGCGGAACTGACCGGCCGGACGGAAGCCGCACAAGCGCTGACATCGCAGCTGGAAACGGTCTTCGCCGATGCACGCGCAGCCCTCGCCGGGCGGACCCGGCGTTCCCTTTACGTCGGCCGCTTTGCCCAGGACGGCCGCACGGTCGCTCTGTTCGGGGGAACCGGACTGATCGGCGACAGCCTGTCCCGGCTCGGCCTGATCAATGCCTGGAGGGGCCGGGTGAACGGATCGGGCGTGATCTCGGTGGGCATCGACCAGTTGGCGGGCGATCCCGAGGCCCGGATCGTGCATTTCGATCGCGGCGAGGAAACCAGCAATGCCCTGGCCCGGCTTGCCGACAATCCGCTCTGGCGAGCACTGCCCGCCGTCAAGATGAACAGGGTGACGATGATGCCGGTGATCTACCCCAATGGCGGCGTCGCCTCGGCGATGCGCTTCGCACGCCAGCTCGCGGAGAGCCTGCCGCGTGATGCCTGAGTCCCGACAAGCCTCCGGCGGCCATGGCAGGATCTTCGGCTGGATCTTCGTCAGCTGCGCTCTCATCGGCCTGGCAGGGGCCCTGTTCCTGCTCAACCTCACCCGCCTCGTTCCACCCGCAGGTTGGCCGGCCCTGCTGGCCGGCAGCGACGACCTGCGCTCGATCATGGCCCGGGATGGGCTGCTGCCCCGTTTTTGCGTCGGTCTCCTCAGCGGCGGCGCGCTGGGACTGGCCAGTGTGGTTCTCCAGCAGGTGCTTCGCAATCCGCTCGCCGAGCCGGGAACATTGGGGATCTTTGCCGGGGCAAAATGCGCTATCGCCGCCGCCATCATCTGGGCTCCCGGCCTGTTGTCCCTGGGTTGGGACCTGCCGGCGCTCGCCGGTGGCATCGGCGTGGCCGTTATCGTCCTGCTGTTCTCGGCCCGATCCAATTTTGCACCGGCCACGGTAACCCTGGTGGGGCTGATCGCCTCGCTCTCCTTCGGCGCTTTCGGCACCATGCTGGTACTCACCCATTTCGATGCGCTGGGCGATCTCTACATCTGGGAGGCCGGTTCGCTCATCCAGAACGGCTGGGGGCCGTTGCTGGCGCTGGCACCGAAGCTCGGTCTGGTGTCGCTGGCGGTCCTGCTTCTCCTGTCTCCTCTCTCGGTCATGCAGATCGATGGTGCGGAGCGGCTGGGCGTGCGCACATCGCTGGTCAGAGCGGCGACCCTTTTCGCCGCTGTCGGCCTGAGCGCGCTGGTCGCGAGCGCGGTCGGCCTGATCAGCTTCCTCGGTCTTGCCGGTGCGGCCATCGCGCGCAGCGCCGGCGCCAGGCGGCTGACCACCCGCATGATTGCCGCGCCCCTGATTGCCGCCGGACTGCTGGCCTTGACGGACCAGGCCCTGCTGGCGCTGACAGGCGGCATCGAGATTCCAGCCGGCATTGCCGCCATGCTCCTCAGTATTCCCCTGCTGCTCTGGATGCTGCAACGCGCGCCGGCAGCAAGAAGCGCTCTTGCCATGGTAACCGTGCCGATACGTTTGCAGGTCGGCACCGGCCCGGCCTTTACGGGCCTCGGTGCGGCTCTTGTACTGAGTTTGGCCCTCGCCGCTATGCTCGGCCCCGGGCCTGACGGCTGGCAATTCGCCCATGGCAAGCTGCTCACCGACCTGTCGATCTGGCGGCTGCCGCGCATCACGGCCGCCTGCTGCGCCGGCGCCATGCTTGCCATGGCGGGCTCCCTGCTCCAGCGCCTGACCCGCAACGAGATGGCAAGCCCGGAACTCCTCGGCATTTCGTCGGGAACCGCCCTGATGCTTCTGGTGGCAACCTTGTTCCTGCCGGGCCTCGACCGCTATGGCACGGCCGCGCTTTCCTGCCTGGCCTGCCTCGCCATTCTGGCCTGCGTGCTCTGGCTGGGCCGGCGCTCGGCCTTCGCCCCCGACCATCTTCTGCTGATCGGAGCGGGCCTCGGCGCATTGCTGGCCTCGCTGCTATCGATCCTGCTCGTCATCGGCGACCCCCGTATCCTGCGGGTGATCGGCTGGCTGTCGGGCTCGACCTATTCGGTCGATGCCGCCGAGGCGCGCGCTATCGCCCTGGCAACGGCCCTCGCCTTGTTGTTGCCTTTGCCCCTGGTGCGCTGGATCGGCCTTATGCCGCTGGGCGAGCCGGTCGGCCGCTCGCTCGGCGTGCCGATCGCCGGTGCGCGCCTCGCCATCCTGCTGGTCGTATCCATTCTGACCGGCATCGCCACCCTGTTCGTGGGGCCGTTGAGCTTCGTCGGCCTGATGGCGCCCCATATGGCGCGACTTCTGGGAACCAGGACCGCATTGGCGGAAATCTACGGCTCGGCTCTCATCGGCGCCGTCCTGATGGTCCTCGCTGACTGGGTGGGCCGTACCATCGCCTTTCCCTGGCAGATCCCGGCCGGGCTGATCGCCACCGGCCTCGGCGGCGCCTATTTCATCATGGCGGCCTGGAAGCGGTGACCACCACGCTCGCCACCATCTTCCGGGGACCGCTCGCCTTCCTCGCCGACAATCTGGCTCTTGGCGACGACGCCCGCCCCTTCATTCCCGCGGCCGCACTGGTCGAGGGAGAGGGGCTGTTGCATCTGCTGGCCCGATTCGCCGGGAACTACGACAGGCCGGAGCCGATCGCCGTAGCGACGCTCTGGTCGAAATGGCACTTTTCGATCCTGATCCCGCCTGTCTTGGCCGCGAATATCATCGCCGACTGGAGCCTGCCGATCGGAATCGGCGAGATCGGCGTGATCACCTCCGAAGACGGCCGGACCGCCGCCCTGCGCCTGCCGGATGCGGGAGACCGTCTTGCCCCGCACACGATCCGCGAGCGCTTCGCAGAGCTGGTCGATGGCCATCTCACCCCGATGATCGCGGCGATCTCGCGGGCGAGCGCCCTGCCCCGGAAGGTCTTGTGGAGCAATGCCGGAACCATCGTCGAGCACAGCCTGGACGAGCTCGAGACATTCCTGGGAACGGATCATCGAGGGTTGTCCCAGGCCCGCACCCTGCTGGCGACACGGCGATGGGAAGACGGCGCGAGCAATCCGCTGTTCGAGCCCGTCCGCTACAGTGCCGAAAAGGGGCGCAGGCGCCGGATCTGCTGCCTGCGCTATCGCATGGACGGCCTCAAGCTGTGCAAGACCTGCCCACTTTACTGAGGGCTGCTCAGGCAGCAGCCGCCCGTGCCGCCGCGACGAAGGCGGCAACCTTGGCCGGATCCTTGCGAAAGCCGCCCGAGGCCAGCGGGCTGTTGGTGTGGGTGAGCGAATCCACCGCCCAGGGACGCACGGCGCGAATGGCCTCCCCGACATTGTCCGGGCCGAGGCCGCCGGCCAGGATGACGGGAAGCTTGCTGCGCACGACGATCTCACGGCTGAACGACCAGTCATGCGTCACGCCGGCCGCGCCGATACCGCCGATATGGGCGGCCACCGAATCGAGGATGAAGATATCCGACACCGGCTCGAAGGCTGCGGCATGGTCGAGCGCCTCGGGGCCCGTCATCGGGATCGCCTGCAGGATCTTCAGCCCCGGATGGCGCGCGAGAAGCTCGCTCCGCAACGCCTTCACCACCTCGGGCGTGACCTTGGCGATATCGCCGCACAGATGCAGCACGTCCGGCCTGACGGCATCGACCATGGCGGCGATCGCTTGCGGGTCGGCCTCCACTGACAAAGCGACGCGCGTCGCCTTGCCCGCGAGGGCATCGACGATCTCGCGCGCTACCTCATTGCTGATCTCCCCGGGAAGGCCGCGATTGGAGGGCGTCACGCCCAGGCAATCGACACCGAGCGCAGCCAGCTCGAGCGCCTCCGCGGCGGTCTGCATCGTGTAGATCTGTACTTTCATGATTGGCCTTGTTCAGATGGATTTGGGGAGGATGGCATTGACCATGCGCTCCTCGTTGAGCTGAGCCGTTTCGGGCGCACGCGCGACCAAAGCGGCATAAAGGGCATCGACCAGCGTCAGCTGCGCGATCTGTGCGGCCATCGGCTCGCTGCGCAGTTCATGGGAGACGCTGACCAGCACGACATCGGCAAGGCGCGCCAAGGGCGAACGCCGGTTGCCGGTGATGCACAGGGTGGAGGCGCCCTGCGTCCTGGCTTCCTGCAGGAGGAGCACGGGATCGTTGGTGATGCCGGAATAGGAAATGACCACGGCAAGGTCCCCCGGCCCGAGCAGGGAGGCGTGCATGAGCTGGAGCTGCGAATCGACCGGTGCGTCGCAGCGCAGGCCCAGGCGAAAGCAGCGCTGATAGAGGGCCTGGGCGACGATGCCGGAACCGCCGATGCCGCCAATCAGGATATGGCGGGCGCCGGAGACGAGTTCGAGAGCGCGGGAGAAGTCGCCCCGGTCGAGCATCGACAGGGTGTCGCCGATGGCCTGGATGTTCGCATTGAAGACCCGGCTGGCCCAGCGGAGGTCGCCATCGGTTCCGGCTGCGCCCTCATCGGGCCTGGCTATCGAACGCTCGCCCGTATCCCGGACCAAAGCGAGCTTGAGATCGGTGAAGCCGGCAAAGCCCGCGGTACGGCACATGCGCAGGACCGTGGTATCGCTGACCTCGACCGTCTGGGCGATGGCCGACATGGATTGGCGGATCGCCAGATCGACATGATCGAGGACCCACAGCGCCACCCGCCGTTCCGATTCCGACAGTGCAGGCAGCGCGCTGCGCAGCCGGCTCGTTGCCTGCCCCCCAGCCGCGCTCTTGGCTTGATCGATCATGCCTGCCTCGAATCTTGCACTCGCCGTCCAGCTCCTAGCACAGCTTTGTTTGTGGTACTACTGTAGACATGTCCACATCAATGTGGCACCACTTCAATCAATCGAACCGAGCATTCGGAACCGGTGGGGAAGGATTGAAGACATGCGTTTTCGCGCACTCGCACTCGGCATCGCCGCGTCCTTGGCGATGAGCCTGTCGGCGCTGGCGGGCGAGCTGACCTTCTGGCACGCCTATTCGGGGCAGAAGGACAAGGTCGACTTCATTACCTACGCCCTGGACGAATTCGCCAAGGCCCATCCCGACATCAAGCTCAACGTGGTGGCGGCCGAGCAGTCGGCCTACAAGACCAAGCTCAACACCGCCATGGCCTCCGGCAACCCGCCGGACGTGTTCTACACCCTGCCCGGCGGCTTCCTCGGCGCCTTCGTGGCCGGTCACCAGATGTATGCGCTCGACGCCGATCTCGCCAAGGATGGCTGGGGCGAGAGCTTCCTGCCGACGGCCCTGGCGCAGACCAGCATCGGCGGCCACGCCTATGCCGTGCCGATCGACATCGATGCCGCCGTGTTCTGGTACAACAAGGCTCTGTTCGCCGAGAAAGGCTGGACGATTCCGACCAGCTACGACGAATTCCTGGCCCTGTGCGAGAAGATCAAGGCCGACGGCCTCGTGCCGATGGCGCTGGGCAACAAGGATTCCTGGCCGGCCACCTTCTGGTTCCAATATCTCGAAATGCGCCTGAAGGGGTCGGGCCTGGTTTCCGACATCGTGGCGGGCAAGGCCGACGTCGCTCTCGGTCCGGAGGCCACCGAGGCCTTGACCCGCATCGCCAGCCTGTCCTCCAAGGGCTATTTCCCTGTCGGCTTCAACGGCATGAGCGACCAGGAAGCCAATATGCTCTTCCTCAACGGCCAGGCCGCAATGATGCTCAACGGCACCTGGCAGATCGGCGCCTCCGCCGACGCGCCTGAGGGCTTCGAGCTCGGCTTCTTCCCCTTCCCGACGGTGGCCGGCGGCAAGGGCAATCCCGGCGACGTGCTGGGCGGCGTCGCGGCGGCCTTCGGCATCGCCGAAAAGACCGCCAACAAGCAGGACGCGGTCACGCTGCTGCGCTTCCTCACCTCGCCGGCGGTGATGACCAAATATGTCGAGCTGCGCAAGACCATGGTCACCGTCAAGGGCGCCACCACGCAGGCGGCCGCGGGACCGGTGCTCTACGCCATCAGCAATGATCTGATGAGCAAGGCCGGCAAGCTCGATCCCTTCTACGATACCGCCATGCCACCCAAGGGAACCGATGCCTACTACACCTCGCTCCAGGGCGTGCTCGACGGTTCGGTCGCGCCGGCCGATGCCGCCAAGCGCGTGGAAGAAGCCCTGAAGGCGAAATAAGACGCGCCTTCCGGGAAGGAGAGAGCATTTCATGGCAGCGCAGGAAGCAGAAAAGGACCCGTCGGCGGGCCGCGACGCGCGTTACGCGTTCGCCTTCCTGTTGCCGACGCTCATCCTGGTCGGCCTCTTCGTCGCCTATCCCGTGCTGCATTCGGGCGTGCTGTCCTTCTACCAGTGGAACGGCTCGGCCGCCCCCGTCTTTGTCGGCCTCGACAATTTCGTCCGCCTGGCCAGTGACGGCTTCTTCTGGGCGGCTCTCGCCCGAAACCTCGCCGTCGCCGTCTCGGCCATCGTCCTGCAGGTGCTGCTCGCCCTCGCCATCGCCTATTGCCTGGTGCGCGTGGTCGGCGCAGCCGGGCGCTTCTTCCTGTTTCTCTATCTCGTCCCGGTGATCGTCAGCGAAGTGTGCATCGGCCTGCTCTGGCGCTTCATCTACAACCCTTATTTCGGGCTGCTCAATGCCGGGCTGAAGGCCGTCGGCCTCGGCAGCCTCGCCTCGGGCTGGCTCGGTCAGTCTTCCACAGCCTTCGCCGCCGTGGTGGCAGTGATGAGCTTCACCTATCTCGGGCTCTACGTGCTCCTGTTCGTGGCGGCGATCCGCAACGTGCCCGAAAGCGTGTTCGAGGCGGCCGAGCTCGACGGGGCCGGCCATTGGCGTTCCTTCGTCTCGGTCACCGTGCCCATGGTGTGGGACACGGTGCGAGCCAATGTCCTGCTCTGCATCATCGGCTCGCTGAAGACTTTCTCCCTGGTCTTCGTGTTGACCAATGGCGGTCCCAACCATGCCAGCGAAGTGGTCTCCACCTATCTCTACAAGGTCGGCTTCAACGCCTTCGAGATGGGCTATGCCGCGACCATCGGCTTTGCCCAGATGCTGCTGACCGCCATCGGCGCCTTCATCATCTTCCGCTCGCTGCGCGGCCGCGCCGCCGGCAGGGAGGCGTGAGCATGCCGGCCCTGTCCCGCTGGAGCCCGACGCGCCTCGGCGTCCTCGCCTTCCTGTCGCTCCATGTGGCGATCGTGGTGTCTCCCTTCGCCTGGATGGCCTACAGCACGCTCAAGACCAACAAGGAATTCATGCGCTCGGTGTGGTCGCTGCCGTCAGCCCCGAGCCTGGACGCCTTCGCCCAGGCCTGGAGCAATGGCGCGCTCGGCACCTATTCCCTGAACTCGCTGATCGTGATGGCCGGTTCGACCCTGCTGGCCGTCGCCGCCGCCACGGCTGGCGGCTATGGGCTCGCCGTCTACCGCCCGCGCTGGCTGGCCGGCGTCGAGGCCGGATTGATGGTCGCCATGGCGATTCCCGCTTATGTTGCGCTCGTGCCGCTGGTGGTGGTGCTGCGCACCATGGGCCTGCTCGACACCCATCTCGGCGTGATCCTGCCGACTGCGGCCTTCAACGTGCCGGTGACGCTGTTCATCATGCGCGCCTTCTTCGTCACCCTGCCGCGCGAACTGATGGACGCGGCACGTATCGACGGCTGCAGCGAATTCGGCATTTTCTGGCGCATCGCGGTGCCGCTCGCCCGGCCGGCCATGTTCACCGCCGCGATCGTCAACATGATCTGGGTGTGGAACGACTTCCTCTTCCCGCTCGTCTTCATCAACACGCCGGCGAGGAAGACGCTGCCGGTCGGCCTGGCCGATTTCGTCGGCGAGCACATCACCAACTATCCGGTGATGTTGGCCGCCATCTTCATTGCCGCCCTCGCCCCGCTCGTCCTCTTCGTCCTGTTCGAACGCCAGATCACCGCCGCCCTGACCGGCGGCGCCGTCAAGGAATGACACCTCAAGGAGTGCCCGCATGTCGTCCAAAGAGCTCGATTTCGCCAGCCGCGCCGTGTTCTATGCGCCCGAGCCGGAATCGCAATCGATCAGCTATCCCATCTACATGTCGGCCAATTTCCAATATGCCGGCGACATCTACGACCAGATCGTAGCCGGCGCGCGCAAGGACGTGAACATCTACAGCCGCTGCGGCAATCCCACCGAATACAAGCTCGAGGAACATCTGGCGCAGTTGACCGGGGCGGATGCCTGCCTTGCCACGGCCTCGGGCATGGCCGCGATCTCGCACGCGCTGTTCGGCATCCTCAAGGCCGGCGACCATATCGTCACCGACCTCACCACCTATTCCAGCACGCACGAATTCTTCGACCATCGCATCGGCGATTTCGGCATTACCGTCAGCTTCGTCGACACCACCGATCCCGTCCAGGTCGAGCGCGCCTTTACCGACAAGACCAAGGTGCTCTATTTCGAGGCGCTGGCCAATCCGACCATGAAGGTGCCGCCGATGCGCAAGCTGGTGGAACTCGCCCATAGTCGTGGCATCGCGGTGATCTGCGACAACACCTTTGCCAGCCCCGCGGTATGCCAGCCGCATGCCTTCGGCGTCGACGTGGTGGTGGAGAGTGCCACCAAATTCATCGGGGGCCACAACGACGCCGTCGGCGGCATCATCACGCTCAAATCCGAGATCCTGCCCAAGGATTGGCTGGAGGACGTACGCTGGAACACGCTCAACAAGCTGGGCGCACCACTCTCGCCCTTCAATGCCTGGCTGCTGCTGCGCGGCGCCCAGACCCTGGCGCTTCGGCTCGAAAAGCAATGCGCCAACGCCGCCGCCCTCGCCCGCTATCTGGAAGGGCATGACAAGGTCAAGCGCGTGTTCTATCCGGGCCTGCCCTCGCACCCCAACCACGCCACGGCCAAGGAGCAACTGCGCAATTTCGGCGCGATGCTGTCCTTCCAGGTGGAGAGCGAGGAGCACGGGGTGCGCCTGCTCAAGCGGCTGAAGCTGTGC
Source organism: Labrys sp. HAY1-8F (assembly GCF_056754975.1). NCBI lineage: Bacteria > Pseudomonadati > Pseudomonadota > Alphaproteobacteria > Hyphomicrobiales > Xanthobacteraceae > Labrys > Labrys sp. HAY1-8F. The sequence goes on from NZ_JBPGWZ010000001.1 coordinate 1,548,715, forward strand.
TCCTTCGCCGCCAGCCTCGGCGGCCTGCGCACCACCACGCAGATGCCGGGCACCATGGCCTTCCTCGACATCCCCTCGCAGGAACGCCAGGCCATGGGCATCGTCGACGGCCTCGTGCGCTTCTCGGTGGGGATCGAGCATGCCGACGACATCATCGCCGACGTCGCCCAGGCCATCGACCAGATGCACATCGTCTAGAATAGCCTCGCCCCAGCCTATGAGTGCCCAAGGAGAGATCGTGCCGGCAGTGGCAGTCCTCGGCGACATCAATGTCGACCTGACGCTCCAGGTCCCCACCTATCCGCCGGAGGGCGGCGAGGGCATCGCCGAGCGCCAGAGCCATGGCCTGGGCGGCTCTGCCACCAATACCGCGCGGATCCTTGCGGGCCTCGGCTTGCCGGTGCACTTCATCGGCAAGACCGGCAAGGACAGCTGGGGCGACTGGTGCCTCGGTGCGATGAGGCAGGCCGGCGTCGAGACAGGATGGGTGCGGCGGGACGAGGCGGAACCCACGCAGCTCAACGTTGTGGTGGTCAGCGCAAGCGGCGAGCGCACCATGTTCGCCTATCGGGGCGCCAATGTGCGGTTGAGGGCGGATGAGGTCGATCCGGCCGCCCTGGCCGGCACGGCTCTTCTGCACCTGTCGGGCTATGCCTTGCTGCAGGCGCCGCAGCGCGAGGCCGCCCTTTGCGCGGTCGCGCAGGCGGCGTCTGCGGGTATTCCAGTCAGCCTCGACATCCCCGCCGGCATTACCGGCACCATCAAGGAAACGGTGCTTGCCCTTCTGCCCACCATCGACACGCTGTTCCTCGGCGAGGCTGATGCCCGTCTGCTCGGCGCCTCCACCGATGGGCCAGCTCTCGATCGGGTCGCCAGAAACCTCATCGAGGCGGGTGCCAGGGATGTCGTGATCAAGCGCGGCGCCCGGGGGTCGCTCCTCCATAGCCGGCAACAAAAACTCGTCTCGCCAGCCGCCAGGATCGAGGCCGTCGACACCACTGGTGCCGGCGATGCTTTCGCCGCCGGCTATCTCTTCGGCATCGTCAACGACTTGTCACCGGCCGGCGCCAGCGCCCTTGCCAATGCCGCCGGTGCCATCGCGGCCACGACCCTCGGTTCCGGCGCCGACGCCGTCGATCGCCAAACCCTGTTGGCGATGATCGGGAGCATGGGTATCGAGTCCTCGCAGGCCGGCAGGATCGCGGCACTTCTGGGTGTCGCACCCGTTAGGCCGGATTGACCGACTTCAGTCCCCGTCATCCGGGATGTTCAGGACATGGCCGCAAGCCTTGCAGTGCACCGCATCCGTCTCATGCCGCGAGAGCCCGCATTGGGGGCAGCTGAAATTCACCTTGTGCGGCCGCACGATCGCCTGGGCAAGGCGGACGAACAGCGACACGCCGATGATCATGGCGACGATGGAGGTGAGCTTGCCGAGATTGCCGGGCAAGGTGATGTCGCCAAAGCCCGTCGTCGTCACCGTGGCGACGGTGAAGTACAGGGCCTGGACATAGCCATCGAAGCCGTTGCCGTAGAACATGGTGTAGACGAAGCTGGAGATCAGGAACAGGAACACCGTGAGATCGATCGCGGCGCGCAACGTGTCTTCCATCTGCCGGTAGCCCGACTTGCGCAGCGCCAGCGTGAACAGATTGCTCTTGCTCAGCGACCAGATGCGCAGCACGCGCAGGAACAGGTTGGAGAAGAAAGCGGGTACCAAGAAGGTGGCGAGAATGGCGACATCGATCCAGGTCATCGGCCGCAACGCCCATTTCTTCAGGCTGGGCGCAACGAGGGCGCTAGCGGCGAGTTCGAGCACGATGATCGCCGCGACGACGGCATTGATGGCCGTATGCCAGGTCTCGTTCTTCATGCTCGGCCCGGCGATGAAGAAGACGAGAATGCCGACATCGATGACGAAGCGCAGGATCTGGAAGCAGACGGCCCGCCGGCTCGAGCCGAAATAGAGCCCCCGGAGCGTATGGCGGATCTCAGCAAGCGCAATCATGCCGCTTTTCCTCTCGACCAGGGGTCTCCTTGTCCGACCGGATATTGTGCGGGATTCGGACGGGGCCAAAGCGCGTTTGGGCGGAAACGCTGCCCTACCCTAACGTCGCGCTTCGCCGAGTCCCTACGATTCTTGTTCATCCGCGCCGTTTACTCACAAGGTTGCGCAAGCTCGCCATCCTCTTCGGTACACACGCTCGCGCTATAAGCTGCCGGTAACATCTTGACGACGTCGGAAGAGGATGCAACCTTAGTCCCTAAATAAGATATATATTCCATTATAATGAAGTCTGGGGAAGATCCATGAAGCGTGCGCTCAGTCTGGCCGTGGCTCTTGCTGCGCTGTTATTGCCGGCAATCGGCCCGGCGGTGGCGGGGCCTGAGAAAGGCGGTGTCGTCGACGTCGCCACCATCGGCGAACCGCCGACGCTCGACCCGATGGCGAGCGCTACCGACATCGTCGGCATGGTCGGCCAGCACATCTTCGAAACCCTGTTCACCTTCGATCGCAACTGGAACGTCACGCCGCTGCTGGCCGAAGCGCTGCCCACGGTGAGCCCGGATGGCAAGATCTATGAGATCAAGCTGCGCCAGGGCATCACCTTCCACGACGGCAGTGCGATGGATTCTGCCGATGTCGTCGCCTCCCTCAAGCGCTGGCTGACCGTTGCCTCCCGCGGCCAGCAGGTCGCTCCGCTGGTCGTCGATATCGCTGCCGCCGACCCGCTGACGGTCCGCATCACGCTCAAGCAGCCCTATTCGCCACTGCCCGCTTTGCTCGCCTTCAACAATTCGGCCGCCGTGATCCTGCCATCCGAGGACCAGGACACGCCGCTCAAGCAGGTCATCGGCACCGGCCCCTACAAGCTCAAGGAGCGCAAGCCCGATCAATATATCCAGCTCGTGCGCTTCGAGGGCTACCGCTCGCGTGACGGCGAGCCCGACGGTTATGGCGGGGCGCGCAAGCAATATCTCGACGAGATCCGCTTCGTACCGGTTCCCGATCCCAATACCCGCATCGAAGGCGCGGTCTCCGGCCAATTCGGCTATGCGGACTCGCTGCCCGTCGAGCAATTCGACAAGATCAAGTCGGGCAAGTCGGAGCCGGTGCTGCTCGAACATTTCGGCTGGCCGATGATCCGCATGAACGCCAAGCAGGGCGTCCTTGCCGACATGCGCGTGCGCAAGGCGGTGCAGCTCGCGCTCAGCGAGAGCGACATGCTGGCGGCCGCCTTCGGCGACACCAAATTCTATGCCGTCGATGGCGCCATGTATCCGGAAGGCTATCCCTGGCGCACGGATGCTGGCGTCGAAGGCAACTATGATATCGCCGACGCCGAAAAGGCCAAGGCCGAACTGAAAAAAGCGGGCCTCGGCGAGGAGGTGCCGCTGCGCATCCTCACCAGCCGCCAATATGAGTTCCACTACAAGATGGCGCAGGTTGCCGCCGAATATCTCAAGCTCGCCGGCTTCAAGGTGAAGATGGATGTCGTCGACTGGGCGACACTGGTCCAGCAGATCCAGAACCCGGCATCCTGGGACATCTTCATCACCCACAGCCCCTTCCTGCCCGAACCCGCTTTGATCAACATCCTGGCGCCGGCCTCGGTCGGCTGGTGGGATACGCCCGACAGCCGGGCGGCGGTCGATGCCCTCAACGCCACCTCCGATCCAGCCGAGCGGGTCAAGCACTGGCAGCGCGTGCAGGAGCTGATCATGCAGGAAGCCCCGATCGTCAAGATCGGCGACTTCAACGCCCTCTCGGCCAAGTCGCCCAAGCTGAAGGGCTTCGAGCCCTCGCCCTGGCCGGCCTTCTGGAACGTCTATCTCGAGAAATGAGTCGCCTGCGGCGGCGCTGCCGTCGAGGTCGCGCAGCACCGCCCTGTAAGAAGGCCACGGCATGCTGACATCTCACGCTTTCCAGATAAAGCAGCGACGGATGGGGAAGGGTGGCACTACCACGCCAACGATGGCTGGATTTGTACCACTCTCCCCCACCCGACCTCGCTTCGCTCGCCACCCTCCCCGAAGCCGGGGAGGGAATCGCGCGCTCCAGCCGACTTGGTCGAGATGTGTGCATGTCGTAGCGCAAACAGGGTGAGTAGCTGCTGCGACGCAAGTCACCGTCGGGAATGACAGTGTTTTCAATGCCCAAAGCCACTTTGCCAGAAAGTCGCATGCCATGACCACCTCTTCCCTTGCCCCGGCCGCCGTCGCCGAGATCGATGCCCTCTTCGCGCCCTGGGCCAGCGAGACCTCGCCGGGCTTCATGGCGGCGGTGACGCTCGGGGACGTCGTTGTCTATCAGCGCTGCGCCGGCATGGCCGACCTCGCCCATGGCGTCGCGCTGTCGCCGACCTCGGTCGTGCGCATCGCTTCCCAGAGCAAGCAGTTCACCGTGCTGCTGACCCTGATGATGGAAGCGGAAGGCAAGCTCTCGCTCGACGACGACGTGCGCGAGCATTGCCCCTGGCTGCCCGCCTATGAGCAGCCGATCACCTTGAGGCACCTGGCCGCCAATACCAGCGGCCTGCGCGACATTCTCGACACCATGATCCTGGCCGGCATTCCGATCCTGGCCCCCTCCTCGCGCGCCACCGCACGCGCCATCGTCGCCCGCCAGAAGGGCCTCAACTTCCCGCCCGACACCGATCTGCTCTACTCCAACAGCAATTTCCTGCTGCTGTCGGAGATCCTCGAACAGGTCTCGGGCCTCTCCTTCAACGATCTCCTGCGCGAGCGCATCACCGGTCCCCTCGGCATGCACGACACCAGGCTGATGGCCCGCGACGACGAGATCTATCCGCGCCTCGCCACCCATCACCGCCGCGGCCCCGGCGGCACCTGGCTCAAGGCGGCCTGGGGCATCGCCATCGGCGGCGAGGGCGGGCTGGTGTCGAGCCTCCAGGACATGCTGGCCTGGCAGGCCAATCTCACCCGGCCCAGGATCGGCGACGCTGCGATGATCGCCCGCATGGAGGCGCCCGGCGCGCTGATCAACGGCATCCCCTCCCCCTACGGCCTCGGCCTCGTCACCAACCTTCACCGCGGCCTGCGCTGCGTCGGCCATAGCGGCTGGATCGCAGGCTCGCGCTCGGAATCGATCCGCATCCCCGACCGGGATCTCGGCATCGTCCTCCTCGCCAATCACGATGATTTCTCGCCCTATGCCCTGACCCGGCGCATCGCCGACATCGTCCTGGGCCTGGAAGGCGGGCCGGCGCTGTCACCCTCTGCGATCGCCTTGCTCAACGAGTGCGCGGGCACCTATCGGGAGGACGGCACCAGCGCCCTCCTGCGCATCGCCAGCGAGAGCGGCACGCCCAGCCTGGTGTCCAGCATGGGGGCAGCAGAGCTCGAGGAGGTGGCGCAGGACCGCTTCCGCCCCCGGGCGGGGCTGGCGCCCTATGATCTCCTGGTTCAGGCAGATGGCAGCATCGAGACCGAAAAATTCGGACGCCGCCGCCGGTTCAGGCTCGTCGAGACTCCACCAGACCGGAGCGTCCTGCCCGCGGGACGCTATCGCGACGAGACGAGCGGGCTGGAGGCGAGTTTCCATCGCACCGCCGACGGCCCTGGCCTGCGCCTGTCCTCGCCTTTCGGGGCGCTCGATCTCGGCCTGGAACCCTGCGACCACGATCTCTTCCTCGCCCATCCGGCCAGCCGGGAGACGCATGACGCCTGGCGGGCGGCGCCGTGGGAACTGCCCTGGCTGTTCAGCGTTCGCTGCCTAGCGGACGCCATCATCCTCAATTCCGACCGCAGCGCCGACATCGTGCTTCACCGCCTGGCCAATGCCTGAACCGCCCCCTGCAGAGGCCCGCCAAGACGAAGCGGCTTGACCAAACACGGCATCGAGGGCATAGTGATACATAAATAAGTTATAGATTACATAATAATGTAACAAAGGGATGCAATATGGGACGCTTGGCACGACTGACTGCCCTGCTTGCACTGACATTGCTTCCGGCCGCCGGACCGGCATGGGCGGAACCCACTAAAGGTGGCGTCATCGATGTCGCCACCGTCGGTGAACCGCCTACGCTCGACCCGATGGCTTCGACCGCCGACCTTGTCGGCATCGTTTCCCAGCATATCTTCGAAACGCTCTTCACCTTCGACAAGGACTGGGGCGTGACCCCGCTGCTGGCCGCCGAGATGCCGAAAATCTCGGTCGACGGGTTGACCTACACCATTCCCCTGCGCACCGGCATCAAGTTCCATGACGGCTTGGTGATGACCTCCGCCGATGTCGTCGCCTCGCTGCAACGCTGGACGAAGATCGCTACGCGCGGCAAGCAGACGGCCGAGATGATCGCAGCCATCGACGCAACCGACGATCACACCGTCAAGATCACGCTCAAGAAACCCTATGCACCGTTGCTCGCCTTGCTCGCCTTCAACAATGCCGCGGCGGTCATCATTCCGGCCAAGAATGCCGGGCAGGATCCCCTGACCAGCTTCATCGGTACCGGACCCTACAAGCTCAAGGAGCGCAAGCCCGACCAGTTCATCCAGCTCGCGCGCTTCGACGAGTATGCGTCCCGCCCGGGCGAGCCCAATGGCTATGGCGGCGCACGCAAGCAATATCTCGACGAGATCCGCTTCGTGCCGGTCCCCGATCCCAATACCCGCGTCGAGGGCGCCGCATCAGGCCAGTTCGCCTATGTCGACTCCCTGCCCGTCGAGGCTTTTGACAAGATCTCCAAGGGCAAGACCGCCCCTGTCCTGCTGAAACCCTTCGGCTGGCCGGTCCTCTTCATGAACAACAAGGAGGGCCTCGCGTCCGACATCCGCATCCGCAAGGCGATCCAGGCAGCGCTCTCCCCACAGGACATGATGCTGGCCGCCTTCGGCTCGGAGGAATTCTTCTCGGTCGACGGCGCCCTCTATCCCAAGGACTATCAGTGGCATACCGAAGAGGGAACTGAGCCCTACAAGCCGGAGGGTGACGTCGAGGCGGCGACCGCCTTGCTGAAGGAGGCGGGCTATGACGGCTCCAAGCCTCTGCGCATCCTTACCAGCCGCCAATACGAGTTCCACTACAAGCTGGCACAGGTCGCCGCCGAATATCTCAAGGCGGCCGGCTTCAAGGTCGAGCTCGACGTGGTGGAGTGGGCCACGCTGACCAAGAACCGCACCGATCCCAAATTGTGGGACATCTACATCACCCACAGCCCTTTCCTGCCCGAGCCGTCGCTGACCGGCTTCATGTCGGACACCTCACCCGGTTGGTGGGTCTCGGACAAGAAGCACGAGGCACTGGGCGCCTTCAACGCCGAGTCCGATCCCGCCAAGCGGCTGGCCCTGTGGCCGGCCGTCCAGAAGGCCTTCTATGACGAGGCGCCAGCCTACAAGGTCGGCAATTTCAACGCCCTCGCCGCCCAGGCCCCCAACCTGAAGGGCGTCACGCCGGCCCCCTGGCCCTATTTCTGGAACGCCTATCTGGAAGGCAAGTAAGGCCCCCTGCGGCCCCTGAAACGACCAGTGCCTGTATGGGCTGACATAGTCTCCTTTTCTCTCCCGGGGAGGCTTGAGAGCGGGCACCAGCCGACACCGGCGGTGCCCGCGATCCCGCTCACATCGCCTCGTCACGCTCTCCGGCCTCGAACAACGCAAGGCTCCATCGATGCTGCGCACGATTCTCCACCGCCTTCTCGGCATGATCATCGTGATGGCCCTCGTCGTGACGATCGTGTTCATCATCGTCCGGGTCACGCCGGGCGACCCGGCCGCCATGATGCTCGGGCCCGACGCGTCCGAGGCGGACATCGCCGCCTTGCGCACCAAGCTCGGCCTGGACGGCCCGATCATCACCCAGTTCGCCTATTACGTCCTCGGCCTTGTGCAGGGTGACTTCGGCCAGTCGATCTTCCTCAACCAGCCGGTGACGCAGGCTCTCGCCGCCCGCGCCGAGCCGACCTTCTTCCTCACGCTGTTCTCGCTGCTGATTGCCAGCGTCATAGCCCTGCCGGTCGGCATTCTCTCGGCCTATTGGCGCGGCTCGCTGTTCGACCAGGCGGCGACCACGCTCGCCATGTTCGCCGCCAGCGTGCCGAGCTTCTGGCTCGGCCTCGTCCTCATGCAGATCTTCGCGGTGAAGCTCGGCTGGTTCGACACGTCCGGCTATGGCGGACCAGGCGCCTCCTTCGGCGAGCGCCTCAATCACCTGGTGCTGCCGGCGGTGGCACTGGGCGTAGTGAGCTCGGCCCTGATCACCCGTTTCACCCGCGCCTCAATGCTCGACGTGCTTTCGGACGACTATGTCCGCACGGCCCGTTCCAAGGGCATGAGCGAATGGCGCGTGGTGATCAGGCATGCCTTCAAGAATGCGCTGATCCCGATCCTCACCGTCATCGGCCTGACCGCGGCGCTGCTGATCTCCGGCGCCGTGGTGACCGAAACCGTGTTCGGCGTGCCGGGTATCGGCAATCTCGTGGTCTCCGCCGTGCTCCGGCGCGACTACCCCGTGATCCAAGGCGCGCTGCTGGTGATTGCCGGGCTCTATGTCCTCGTCAATTTCGGCATCGACATGCTCTATCTGCTCATCGATCCGAGGGTGCGCTACTAATGGCTGCCATCACCTCCTCCTACCAGGCAGCGCCCGGCCTGCTGTCGCGCCTGATCAGACGGCCGACCGCGTTCATCGGTCTCGCCGTTCTTGCCATCATCGCCCTGGCCGCGATCCTCGCGCCGCTGATCGCGCCTTATTCGCCGACCAAGCTCTCGGTCGCCAATCGCCTGAAGGGACCGAGCCTCGCCCATCTGTTCGGCACTGACGATCTCGGCCGTGACATCTTCACCCGCATGCTCTATGCGGCTCAGACCTCCCTGTCCGTCGGCCTCGCCGTGGTGGTGCTGGCCTCGTTGATCGGCATTGCGCTCGGCCTCACCGCGGGCTTCTTCCGGGAGGCCGATACCCCCCTCTCGCGCGTGATCGACGCGATGATGGCCTTCCCCGACATCCTCCTGGCCATCGCACTGGTCGCCGCCCTGGGCGCATCGGCCATCAACGTCATCATCGCGCTCGGCATCGTCTATGCCCCGCGCCTCGCCCGCGTGGTGCGCGCCTCCACTCTGGTGATTCGGGAACTGCCCTATGTCGAGGCCGCCCGCGCTCTTGGCGTGCCGACCTGGAAGATCCTGCTGCGCCACGTGCTGCGCAACGTCACCTCGCCGCTGCTGGTGCAGGGCACCTTCATCTTCGCCAATGCCATCCTCGCCGAAGCGGGCCTATCCTTTCTCGGCGTCGGCATTTCGCCCGACACGCCGACCTGGGGCACCATGATCAGCGTCGGACGCCAATTCATGGACAAGGCAGGCTGGCTGATGTGGTTCCCGGGGGCCGCCATCGTCGTCACCGTGCTGTCGCTGCAACTGGTCGGCGACGGCCTGCGCGATCTCCTCGATCCGCGCCTGGCAAAGGATATCTGAGCCATGATCGGCAACCGTTTCCCTCAGGCCGACCGGCCGCTGCTCATCAAGGGTGCCAGGACCATCGGCTTCACCGCCGCGCCGTCCGGCACGCCCCTCGACATCCTGGTCGACCGCGAGGGTCGCATCGCCGAAGCCGCTGCCTCGATCGCGGCCGGCGACGACGTTCGCGTCATCGATGCCGGAGGTCGCTTCCTGTCACCGGGCTGGACCGACCTTCACGTCCACGTCTGGTATGGCGGCACCGACATTTCGCTCAAGCCCGAGCAATGCGGCGCCGCGCGCGGCGTCACCACCATGGTCGATGCGGGCTCGGCCGGGGAGGCCAATTTCCACGGCTTGCGCGAGTTCATCATCGAGCCGGCGCGCGAGAACGTCTACGCCTTCCTCAATCTCGGCTCGATCGGCCTGGTCGCCTGCAACCGGGTGAGTGAACTCATGGACATCCGCTCCATCGATTTCGAGCGGATCATCGCCACCGTCGAGCAGAACCGCGACGTCATCGTCGGCCTGAAGGTGCGCGCCAGCCACGTCATCACCGGCGGCTGGGACCTCACGCCCGTCAAGCTCGCCAAGAAGCTCGGCCGCATTCTCAAGCTGCCCTTGATGGTTCATGTCGGCGAGCCGCCGCCGCTCTATGACGACGTCCTCGGCCTCTTGACCGAAGGCGACATCGTCACCCATTGCTTCAACGGCAAGGCCGGCAGCTCGATCCTTGAGGATGAGGACCTCTATCGCCTCGCCGAAGAGGCGGCGGAGCGCGGCATCGTGCTCGATGTCGGCCATGGCGGCGCCTCCTTCTCCTTCGACGTGGCCAAGGCGGCCCTGGCGCGCGGCCTGCCGCCGCGGACCATCTCGACCGACCTGCACAACCGCTCGCTCGACGGGGCGGTGTGGGACATGGCCACCACCATGTCGAAGCTCCTCTCGCTCGGCATGAAGCTGGAAGAGGTCATCGCCGCCGTGACCACGGCGCCGCGCCGGGCCATCGGCCTCAAGGCGGACGGGTTGCTGGACAAGGGCCAGCCGGCCGAGTTCACGCTGTTCGATGTCGCCGACGCCGATCTCACCGTCAAGGACTCGCAGGGCGCGCTCAGCCGGCTCACCCAGGTGTTCGAGCCGCGCCAGGTCGTCCTGGGCGCCGAGGTCGTTGCCGCCCAGCGCTATGTCCCGGCCCAGGCGCCGACGACCGGCAAGCACGCCTGCCCTCATTGCGGATGGCAGTCATGACAGGCTCGACCGCGCCCGACACCATCCTTTCCGTGCAGGACCTGCGCACCTGGTTCGTTAACAAGCGCTTCACCGCCAAGGCGGTGGATGGGGTGACCTTCGATCTCAAGCGCGGCGAGACGCTTGCCGTGGTGGGTGAATCCGGTTCCGGCAAATCCGTCACCAGCCTGTCGATCATGGGCCTGCTCTCCAGGCCCGGCATCATCGCCGGCGGCAAGATCCTGTTCCGCGATCGCGCCGGCGGCGTGCACGACCTCGCCGCCTTTAAGCCCCGCCAGTTTCGCCGCATGCGCGGCCGGGAGATCGCCATGATCTTCCAGGAGCCGATGACCAGCCTCAATCCGCTCTACACGGTGGGCGACCAGATCGGCGAGATGATCGCGCTGCACGAGCCGGTCAACCGCCGGGAGGCCCGCCGCCGGGCGCTCGCCATGCTCAAGCATGTCGAGATACCGGATGCCGCCTCGCGCCTCGACGACTACCCCCACCAGATGTCCGGCGGCATGCGCCAGCGCGTGATGATCGCCATGGCCCTGTCCTGCAACCCGTCTTTGCTGATCGCCGACGAGCCGACCACCGCCCTCGACGTCACCATCCAGGCCCAGATCCTCGACCTGCTGCGCCGCCTCCAGGCCGAATTCGGCATGTCCATCCTGTTCATCACTCATAATCTCGGCGTGGTCGCCGAGATCGCCCATAATGTGGTGGTGATGTATGGCGGCCGGGTGGTCGAGCAGGCGCCCGTCATCGATCTCTTCGCCCATCAGCGCCACCCCTATACCAGGGGCCTGCTCGCCTGCACGCCGAACGCGGCGCGCGACATCGATGCCAGCGGCGAGCGCCGGGCCCTGCATTCGATCCCGGGCAATGTGCCTGCGATCACCGCTTTGCCACCGGGTTGCGCCTTCGGACCGCGCTGTTCCCTGGCGCTCGAGGCTTGCAGCGCCGCCATTCCCGACCTGGTCGCGACCGGAGCAGCCAGCTTCTCGCGTTGCATCCGGAGCGCCGAGCTATGACCACAGCCCCCTCTCTCCAGGCCGCGGCCGACACGCCCCTGCTCAGCGTGCAGAACCTCACCAAGCATTTCCCGGCTCGCAATGGGCGCATCGTCCATGCGGTCGAGGACGTCAGCTTCGACGTCAAGCGCGGCGCGACGGTGGGCCTGGTCGGCGAATCCGGCTCGGGCAAGACCACCGCCGGCCGCTCGGTGCTGCGCCTGGTCGAGCCGACCTCCGGCAAGGCGATCTTCGCCGGCGTCGACCTGTTCGGCCTCAGCGCCAGAGAAATGCTGGCCTATCGACGCCGGCTGCAGATCGTCTTCCAGGATCCCTTTTCCAGCCTCAATCCGCGCATGCGCATATCAGCCATCATCGGCGAGGCGCTCGATACCTGCGGCTATCCCCGCGGCAAGGCACGCGCCGACCGCGTCGCCGAACTGCTCAGCCTGGTCGGCCTGCCGCCCGAATATGCCACGCGCTTTCCGCATGAATTCTCCGGCGGCCAGCGCCAGCGCATCGGCATTGCCAGGGCCATCGCGGTCGAGCCCGAATTCATCGTGGCCGACGAACCCGTCTCGGCCCTCGACGTCTCCGTCCAGGCCCAGGTCCTCAACCTGCTCGGCGATCTGCAAAAGAAGCTCGGTCTGACCATGCTGTTCATCGCCCATGACCTCTCGGTCGTCGAATATCTGTGCGACGAAGTGGTGGTGATGTATCTCGGCCGTGTCATGGAGCGGGGCCCGAGCCGGCAGGTCTATGCCGCTCCCCGCCATCCCTATACCAAGGCGCTGCTGGCGACCGCGCCGGTGCCCGACCCCACGCGCCAGCGCATACGCGTGCCGCTGCAGGGCGACATCCCCAGCCCGATCGCGCCACCCTCGGGCTGCGTGTTCCGCACCCGCTGCCCATCCGCCGCGCCGGCCTGCGCCGCCACCATTCCGCCGGTCGAGCATATCGGCGGCGGGCACCACGTCGCCTGCATCCGCCAAACCGAGCTTTTCGCATGACGACGGCGCTTTTCGCATGATTGGAGTATTTCAATGACCATTTCCGAGACCGTTCCGCGCCAGCAGGCCTCGCCCTATGAGCGGCTGGCAGCGCTCGGAATCACGCTTCCGATCGCGCCCACGCCGATTGCCAATTTCGTCACCCATGTGCAGGAGGGCAAGCTGCTGTTCCTGTCGGGCCAGGGCCCGAACGATGCCCAGGGCCGCTCCCATACCGGCAAGGTCGGCGCCGAAGTATCGGTCGAGGAAGCCTATCGGCACGCCCGCCTGACCGGCATCAACCTGATTGCCGTCATGCAGGACGCGCTGGGCGATCTTTCGCGGGTGCGCCGAGTGGTCAAGCTCTTCGGCATGGTGAACGCCGCGCCTGATTTCGCCGAGCATCCGGCCGTGATCAATGGCTGCTCGGACCTGTTCATCGAAATCTTCGGCGACAGCGGCATCCATGCCCGTTCGGCGGTCGGCCAGGGTTCGCTGCCCGGCCAGATCACCGTCGAGATCGAAGCCATCGTGGCGATCGACTGAACCATTTCCATTTTCGCCTTTCGGAGCCCAAACCCATGCCCGCCAACGACATTCGCAGCCGCCTCGGCCTGAGGCCCGTCATCAACGCATCGGGAACCATGACATCGCTCGGCGCCTCCATCGTGGTGCCGCCCGCCGTGGAAGCGGTCTCGGCGATCCTGAGCGAGTTCGTCGAACTCGGAGACCTTCATCGCAAGGCGAGCGCCGTGATCGCCAACCTGACCGGTGCGGAAGCGGGCTTCATCACCGCCTCTTGCTCGGCGGCCATCAGCCTCGCCGTTGCCGCCGCCATGACCGGTGCCGACCTTGCCGCCATCGAACGCCTGCCCGACACCACCGGCCTGAAGAACGAGGTGATCATCCAGTCAGGCCACATGGTCAGCTATGGGGCGCCCATCGAGCAGGCGATCCGCCTCGCCGGGGCCAAGGTCGTGCCCATCGGCCACGCCACCAGCGCTTCGGCCTATCATTTGGCCGGCGCCATCACCGATCGCACGGCTGCGGCCGTCTATGTCGTCTCCCATCATGTGGTCGACTATGCGCAGATCCCGCTCAGGGTCTTCGCCAAGGTCGCCCATGAGCGCGGCATTCCCGTCATCGTCGACGCGGCCTCCGAATATGATCTTCAGGGCTTCCTGGCCGACGGCGCCGACCTCGTCCTCTATTCCGGCCATAAATTTCTCGGCGGGCCGACCTCCGGCATCGTGGCCGGCCCAAAGGAGCTGGTGCGCAACGTCTATCTGCAGAACCGTGGCATCGGCCGCGGCATGAAGGTCGGCAAGGAAGGCATCGTCGGCACGCTGGCTGCCCTGCAGGCCTGGAAGACCCGCGATCATGACGGCATCCGCGCCCGCGAACGCAAGGCTCTCGATTGCTGGGTGAAGGCTCTCGACGGGAAGCAGGGTGTGAAGGTCGTGATCGTCCCCGATCCGACCCACAATCCGCTCGATCGGCTGCAGGTCTTTGTCGACCCGCAGGAAGCCCGCATCACCGCCTGGGACCTTGCCGACCGCCTTGCCGCGGGCGAGCGCCCGGTGATCGTGCGCGACCACGAGGTCGAGCATGGCTATTTCTTCCTCGATCCCTGCAACCTGCATCCGGGCGAAGAGGAGATCGTGGCGGCGCGCCTCGCCGAGGAACTCGAACAGGCTCGCAAATCCAATATCCCGATCGCCACACCGTTCGATGATCGCCTGCTGGCCCGGGAAGCCGCGATCCTGCATTGGCCCGATTGACGCCATGATGGGTTCGCTAGAGGAGGAAGCGGCTCGGACTTTGTCATACCCGGGCCTGTCCCGCATATCCAGGCGCCGCCACGGACCGCCGGAAGAACTGGATTGCCGGGTCAAGCCCGGCAATGACAAGCGGCACGCTGCCTTCCACGAACGAGGCGAATTGCCGATTGAGGCCACCTTGTTCGACGCCGCCGCGGCAGCGTAGAATGACACGTGATGGAAAGCTCGGAATCCCATGTCCACGACAGCCCTTGAGCGTGACGATGTCAATGAAGGCGGTGCCACCCGGCGCCGCTCGCGCACCAGCGGCATCGACCGTGCCTTGCAGATTCTCGACTATCTGCAGAAGGTCGAGCGTCCGGCCACCGCCTATGAGATCGCGCGCGACATCGGCGCTCCCCTGTCGACGATCTATGTCATCGTCGACGACCTGGTGGAGAAGGAGATGCTCGATCGCCAGGATGGCGGCCTGCTCTGGCTCGGGCCCCGCCTCTATCACTATGGCCTGACCTATGCGCGCACGCTCGACCTCCTGAACGTGGCGGAGCAGGAGATGCACGAACTCGCCCACAGTTCGGGCGAGACCATCCAGATCTGCGGGCGGGACGGCGACCACATGGTCGTGCTGGCCATGGAAGAGGGCAAGGACCATTTCCAGGTGACCTCGCGCGTCGGCACGCGCAGCCCCCTGAACTGGACGGCGTCCGGCCGCATCCTGGTCGGCCATCTGCCGGAAGCGGAGCGGCGCGAGATCTTCGCGCGCTCGGCGATCGCCTCGCCGACCGGCCGCGCCGAGACGGACCAGAATGTGCTGGCGAAGATAGCGGCCGAAGCCCTGGAGCAGGGCCTTTCGATCCAGGCCGGCGACTCCGATTTTGCCGTCGCCTGCATCGCCGCTCCGATCCGCGACAATCAGGGCGCCTGCCGCGCCACGATCTCGATCGTGGTGCCGGACAGGAAGCTCGAGCAAAAGGACCCGGACCTGATCGCCCTGGTCAAGGCCAGCGCGCGGCGCATCGAAAGCCGGCTGGGCTGGCAAGCTCGGCGCTGAACGAGATCTGCCGCTACGCCGCCCGGTTTCTTGCGGTGATTAGCGCTTCAGCCTCGAGCAGCGCGAATTCGACCATGAGATCGGCGACCGAGAGTTCTGGATGCCTGTCCATGAATTGCTGGGCGCGCAACAGCATGGCGTCCCTGCCGAGGATCATCGCGGCCTCCAGGGGAGAAATCGAGGCGTTGTCGTCCTTGGCCCCGGCAAGCTCCTCGACATCGCCATTGGCGACGTGCTCCTGCCATTGAGCCTCTGTCATCTGCCCCGAGAGATAGCAGTCCCGCAGCAATTCGGGGTCCAGCTTTGGCGGCTTCCGCATCGTAAAATACCCAATATTCTACAATATCCTAGGTGGCTGCATCTTGGGCAGGTCGACGGCAGGATGTGTCGCACCTGTTGAAATAGTAATACAATCACCTTCTATGTAATTTTCACTCCGTAGCAAAGAAATTGCGGAAAGTCAGATTAACTCGCCTGGCGGGCAATGGCTGCGCCCGCGTGCGGATGGCGCCATGCCATATCCGGGGACAGCCGGAGCCCCCTTGGGATCTGACAGGAAGCAGCAGGACGCGCAAAGAAGCGCCGAAACAAGACGTTAGGGCAAAATGTCTCAGGCCAGAAAGCGCCGGAACCAGGCGATCGTGCGATCCCAGGCAAGCTTGGCCGCCGCCTCGTCGTAGCGGGGGGTGGAGTCGTTGTGGAAGCCGTGGTTCACGCCCGGATAGATATGGGCCTCATAGGTCTTGCCGCCGGCCTTGAGCGCGGCCTCATAGGCCGGCCAGCCCTCGTTGATACGGGTATCCAGTTCCGCATAATGGATCAGCAAAGGCGCCTTGATGCGCGACACGTCCTCGGCCTTGGGTTGCCGCCCATAGAAGGGCACTGCGGCGGCAAGCTCGGGATAGGCCACGGCCGTGGCATTGGCGACCCCGCCGCCATAGCAAAAGCCGGTCATGCCGACCTTGCCGGTCCCCGAACTGTGCTTCATCAGGAACTCGGTCGCCGCGAAGAAGTCGTTCATCAGCTTTTCCGGATCGACCTTGGCCTGCAGGTCCCGGCCCTTGTCGTCATTGCCGGGATAGCCGCCGACCGAACTCAGGCCATCGGGCGCCAGGGCGACGAACCCGGCCTTGGCCACGCGCCGTGCGACATCCTCGATATAGGGATTGAGGCCTCTGTTCTCGTGGACGACGACCACGCCGGGGACGGGGCCGGTCGCCTTGGCCGGGCGCACGAAATAGCCACGGACTTCGCCATTCCCCTTGGGTGAGGAATAGGTGATGTACTCGGCTACGATGTCCGGATCGGTGAACTGCACCTGCTGCGCATAGGCGTAATTGGGGCTGAGAGAGGCAAGAATGGCTGCTGCCGTGAGGCCACCCACGGCGAATTTGCCGGCACGATCGAGGAACTCGCGCTTGGAGATCTTGCCATGCGCATAGAAGTCGTAGAGTTCGAGGAGTTCCTGAGGGAAATCCCTGGCCGTCATGCGTGTCATCAGTCGCCCCTCCCTTCTCGTTCCCAGGCAGAAGCCTACATGATCTTCGGAAGAGCGGTCTTCACAATGGCGAGATTTTCGGCTTCCGCAGGCGCCAGATCGCGAAGAGCATGAATATCATCCCGCAGCGCGTTGAACGCCCGCCCTTGAGCCACAAAGCCCCCCCGAGTAAGGAGGCCTCAACAATATGTTTTTACGAACGCGTTGGATGATTTGGCTCGAAGCGTTCCGGATCTGAAACGCCAGATTGCTCAAAGTTCCGTCGTGCTTGGGTAAGCGACAAGGAGCTGTTAGGGCCTCCACGAACCTCGTCGGCGTCATGATCGTCCTGGCCATCATCCTCCCAGTGACAGACTGGGCAAACCTCATAGCCACCGCGTTCACCTGGCGTCTGGTAGCGACAACAAGGACACCGGGAGGAACCGGAGCCCAAGGGTCCGACAGGGTGTTGAGAAGTCATTTGCGAAGGCTGCATGCCTGCCGCAACACTGTCAACATGGCTTCGGTACGCCCCCAAATGGCGGCCTTCCACTACAGGGGGAAAAAAGCCCGAGAGGGCCTGCGGGCTAAGAGTCCGCAACCGTCCCACATATCGCGGCGCGCATCCGTTTCGGCTGGTCCACCGGCCACCCCCGTCACAAGCGCTGCTGGATACGCCGGGCGATATCGAACAGCCGGCGTTCGAGCAGGACCGGCGTCTCGCAGACATAGGTCAGGGAACGGCCGCGCTCCTCGAAGATGCGCTTGTCCCATTTGAGCTGGGTCTCGAGAACATCTGTTTCCTTGCTGCCAACCGCGCTGGGGGAATCCTTGGCGGCGCCGATCTTGTCGCTCTCGTCGCGGATGCGGTCGGCGAGCTTGTTCTGGCCGCGCGCATAGCGGCCGATGCCGCCCAGGATCTTGTCGCGCTCCTCGTTGACCAGTTCGAGCACGCCGGCGAACAGGCGGGTCAGGCGGGCGTCCTTCTCCGCGCCCGCCTGCTGCACGAAGCCGTCGAGCAGGCCATCGACCTCCTCGATCGGCGTCCGGCGCGAGGCGAGCTTCTGGGCGAGCGCCGCCGTGTCGAAATCCTTGGTCCAGTCGCCGGCGGCAGCGATGTCCGGCCCACTCCAGACCACGCCGGCGCTGAGCGTGCCGACCTTGCGCTGGATGCAGGGCCAGTCCGGATCGGGCTGAGGCTGCTGGGCCTGTACCGTGTGAGCCCAGTCCAGCCCCCCGGCCAGTATCACGATGAGGATGGTTGGCCGAAGGGCTCGTACCATGGACCTGCCAGATATCGGGGGCTTGCCAGATCTCATGATGCTTCTCCTTTGGGGCCGCCGCGGCGCACCATCAGGCCACGGGCCGGGTCATAGGCGATGAGCGCAGCGGCAAAGAACGCCACCGTGGTGCCTGTAACCACCGCCAGCGCGACCGGCTCGAGCCGGCCATAAAGGGCAAAGCGCACCAGCTCGACCCCATGGGTGAACGGGTTGGCAAGGCAGGTCAGATAGAGCCCCTCGCTCGCCTCGCGGATGCGCCAGAGTGGGTAGAGCGCCGAGGACGCGAAGAACATCGGGAAGATCACGAAATTCATCACGCTGGCGAAATTCTCGAGCTGGCGGATCAGTGAAGACAGGAAGAGGCCGATCGAACCGAGCATCAAGCCGGTCAGGATCAGGGCCGGCAAGGCCAGGACATAGCCCTGCACCGGCGCATCGACATCCCACCAGGCCGCGATCGCCAGGAAGACATAGACCTGCAGCACCGACACCAGCACGCTGGCCATGAGCTTGGCGGCCAGCAGCGACCAGCGCGGAAACGGGCTGGTGAGCAGCACCCGCATCGAGCCGACTTCGCGGTCATAGACCATCGAAAGCGAGGACTGCATGCCGTAGAAGAGCTGGATCATCACCGCCAGCCCCGGCACGACATAAGTCTCGTAGAGCACATAGGTCTCGTAGGGCGGCTGGATCGAGACGCCGAGCACGCTGCGAAAGCCGGCTGCGAAGATGAAGAGCCAGATCAGCGGGCGTACCAGCGCCGAGAGGAAACGTTCCTTCTGGTTGACGAAGCGCAGCATCTCCCGATGCGCGATGCCGCCGAGGCAGACGAGATAGCCCGAAAAATTCAACCGCGAGGAGAGTGCCACATCCGACATCAGGCTGCTTCCTTGTCCGTCAGGCGGCGGAAAGTCTCCGCCAGGCTGGCGCCGCTGCGGGCCGCGAGCACGGCCGCCTTGCCCTCGGCGACGATCCGTCCCTGATGCAGCACATAGACGTCGTCATTCTCGGCGATCTCCTCGAAGATGTGGGTGGCCCACAGCACTGCGATGCCGTCCTCGACCACCAGGCGCCGCACGGTGGCGACGATGTCGGCCCGGGCCTGGAGATCGAGGCCGACGGTCGGCTCGTCCAGGAGCAGGAGGCGCGGCCTGTGCACCAGAGCGCGGGCGATCTCCACCCGACGGGCCTGGCCGCCGGAAAGCGTACGCACCTTCTCGTCGGCCCGCTCGGCCAAGCCCACGCGCTGCAGAAGCGCCAGGATGTGCTCGCGCGTCGCCTGCCCGCCGAGGCCATGCAAGGCCGCGTGATAGGCAAGGTTCTGGCGCACCGTCAGATCGGAATCGAGCGTGCGGGCCTGGAAGACGACGCCGAGTTCGGCCAGGGCCCGCGACGGCTTGAGGCGCAGATCCTGCCCATAGACCTCGACGCTGCCGGAGCGGTTCTGGTAGAGCCGCGTCACGATCGAGAACAAGGTCGTCTTGCCGGCACCGTTCGGTCCCAGCAAGGCAACGAAGCGCCCTGCCAGCACCTCGAGCGAGACATCGACCAGTGCTTCGCGTTTGCCGAAATGATGGCCGACGGCCGAGACCGAGAGCGCCGGCTTGTCCGAATGAACCATCATGGTCGATCCCCGTCGCGCCGAAAGGGCGACAGGATACACCAAGGCCGGGCAACCGCTGCAGCCATCACTTGCCTTTGAGCTTTGCCTTGAGCTCGAGCAGGCCGGCCAGATAGATATCCGCGACCGCCTTGCGGGCGGCCTGTCCCGTCACGCCCTTGGGATCGAAGGTGGACGACCAGGTGATGGCGATCTTGCCGGGCTCGTCGTCCTCTTCCACCTTCAGCGTGGAGACGTAATTCTCGATCGGCAGGGGACTTTCGAGAATGGCATAGGTATAGGACGTGTCCTTGTCGTCCCATTTGACCAGCTTTTCGACGAATTTGGCGCCGTCCTTGGTGGTGAGCGTGCGGATCTTGGCGCCGTCTTTTTCCGAAAGCTCGCAGGAAGCGATGGCCGGATGCCAGGTCTTGATGCCACAGAAATCGCCGATCAGGGCCCAGGCCTTGGCCGGCGTGCCCTTGCCCTCGACACGATTGGAGTTCTTTTCCGCAAGGGCCGGGCTGCAGGCAAGGCCCAGTACCGTCAGGGTACCGACGAGAGTCGCGATACGCATGGTCTTCCTCCCAAGATCTTCCAATTGCTTCATCTGGCTGATTGAATCGTGGCGTGGCATCAGTTCGGCGAGACCACCACACCCCATGGCGCTTCGCCGACCGGAATGGTCTTGATCACCTTCTGGCTTGCGACGTCGATCACCGACACGTCGTTGGAATTGCCGTTGGTAGCGTAGAGGTATTTTTCGTCCGGCGTGAAGGCGAGCTGCCAGACGCGCTGGCCGACCAGCAGATATTTTTCAACCTCGAGCGTCTCGCCATTGATCACCGCAATGCGGTTGGCCGGCCCGAGCGCCACGAAGGCGGTCTTGCCGTCCTTGGTGACGCGGACGCCGACTGGCTGGATCGTCTCGGCGGTGACACCGGGGACCTGGAACTCGATCCTCTTGAGGATCTTGCGTGTCGCCGGCTCGATCACGGTGACCGTGCCGCCGACCTCGGCGCTGACCCAGACCTTGGAATTGTCCTTGTTGAACTCGGCAAAACGGGGGCGCGAATCCACCAGCACGCTGTCAATAACTTGGAAGCTCGAGGTGTCGATGAAATGGGCCATGTTGGTGGTCTCGGAGGTATTCACCAGCATCTTGCCATCGGGGCTGATGCCCATGCCCTCCGGCTCCACGCCGACGGGCACGGTGGCGAGCACCTTGTTCTGCTGCACGTCCACCACCGTCACCAGTGCATCGTCCTCATTGGCGATATAAAGGGGATTGCCCGAAGGATGCAGGATGAAGAGTTCGGGATCGGGGCCGGATTGCAAGGTGCGGGCCACCTTCATCGTCGCCGTGTCGATCACCTCGACGCCGTCATCGTCGCTGGCGCACAGATAGAGGGACTTGCCGTCATTGGAGATGGTGATGCCCCGTGGGCGCCGGCCGGTCGGCACGGTCTGCTTCACGGTCTGGGTCTCGGAATCGATCACGGTGATCGAATTGCCCTTCTCGTTGGAGACATAGACCGTATAGGCCTGCGCCGTCCCGGCCAGAAGGGTCGTCGCAAGCCCCAGCAAAACGGCCTTGACGATATACGGCATGGTCCGGCTCCTCTTTAGGCGGGCTCCCGCCAAGCATTCGTGGCAATCGGTGTTCATGGCAAATGGCACTGGCTCTCGGGCTGATCGACGCCAAGCGTGTCAAGCACGCTGCGCTGGTGCAGATAGCCGGGTTGCGGCGAGACCGAGACGATCGCCATGGGCTGGGCGATCAGCACCGGCTGGCGCAGCTGATGGTCCCAGCCTCGAAAATTCACCGGCACGCCCTTAAAGGCAGCCAGCTGGAATTTCGGATCGACGAGGAAGGTAGAGATCGTGGCTGGATCCGCGGATTTGGTGCGTGTGGCCGCTTCCCCGACGGCGCGCACCGCCACCCAGGCTTGATAGTCGATCGGCCGCATGGTCCGTTTGGCGCGCTTGAAGAAGCGGCTCTGCAATTGCGCAGAGCCCCAGGCATCCTGGGCGCGGTGCCAGGACGCGGCGATCAGCCCTTGCGTGCCGGCAATAACCTTGGGGTCCCAGGTGCGATAGGCCAGATAATCGCCGAAATCGGCCTCCTCATCGGCCACCACCATGATGTCGTAATCCGTGCCGCGGCTGAACACCAGGGCGTCCGATTGGGTGATGCTGTCGCTGCGGGCGCGTGCGAGCGGGCCGAACGTCCAGGCTTTCTCGGCGGCGAGGGTAAGGCCGAATTTCTTGGCCGATTGCCTGAGGGCGTCGGCATAGAGCTTGTCGGCCTCTGTTGGCCCATAGGTAAGGAAAAGCTTCATCCAGCGCTTGGTCGCCAGATACTGCACCAGTGCGTCCGTCACCATGGCCCGGCTCGGCGGGACGTGGAACACATTGGCGCGGCAATCGGCGCCACGCAGCCGATCGTCCTGCGCAGCGGCATTGAACACCAGGACCGCACGCCCCTTGAGGGCATCGGCAACTGCCAGCAGTTCGTCCGCCGGAAGAGCGACGACGAGATATTTGGCTCCCCCGTCGGCCAGCTTCACGGCTGCCTCCACCGGCGACTGGCCCTTGTCGAGCACGGTCTGGTCCAGCACGTAGCGCTGGCCGGAAAAGCGGCCCGTGGTGTTGTTGTCGTCGATGGCGAGCCCGGCGCCGGCAGCAGCCTCGTCTTCCGGCGTGGGATCGAGTTCGTAGAGAGCGGGCGGCGGCGCCTTGTGGGTGATGACGCCGATATGGATTTCGAGCGGTTCGGCGGCCCTTGCCGTGCCGCAACCCAGCACGGACGCAAAGGCAAGCAGCAGCGCCGCCATCAGGCCGGACAGGCTTTTTGATCTCGCAGCCGGTAACACATTTCGCTCCCGAACGCGCAGGCCTCTGCGTGCCTGAACATCGGAAAGCTTACGCACTGCAATTGAAGAACGTCAACTTAATATACCTAAGGAAATTATAAGCTGAATACAGTCTGTACTGGCTTTCATGTTCATGGCAATTTTCACCGTAACGTGAAATGATAGGCTTTCATAGAATATTCTTATTTGTGAAGGGACCCCTGTGCTTGATTGGATGTCCCTGATTGTAGGAACGCACCGGCGCAGCCTGAAGTATTGGATCGGAAGGCGTCGCGGCCAGCTGCGGCAGACAGGCATGGCAATACTTGTCCTGCTGGCAACGGCTGCCGTCTTCCCTTCGCAGGGTCGGGCCGGCGGGGCCGACAAGGCTCTGCTCACTCTGCCCTTCGGCTATCTCGACACCTCCGGCGAGGCATCCGACCAGAAGACAGCCCACGCAGACCGGCTGAAGGCAATGTCGGACCATCTGACCGGCCGGCTGCAGGCAGGTGGCTTTTATCGTATCGTCGCGGCAACGCCAGGAATCATCGCCTGTGCCGGCAACGATCAGGATTGCCTGCTGAGCGAAGCGCACAAGGCCGGTGCGGATCTCATCCTGACCGGCGCCGTGCACAAGACCAGCACCCTGATCTCGGCGATCTGGGTCGGTGTTTTCGATGCCAAGGACGGCAAGCGCATCTTCTTCCGGCAGATCAGCTTCCGAGGCGATACGAACGAGGCCTGGCAGCACGCCACGGATTTCGTTCTGGGCCAGTTGCAGGAGGAGGCACGGCGGCCGCGATAAATTTCGCACGGTTGCCGCCGAACGCCCATGGGGGCATTGTAGAGGACAAAAGGGAAGGTTGCGCATCGTGAGCCGTTTGCTCGTCAGCGTCGTCGACAGCGCCGAGGCCCGATTGGCCCATTCGCAAGGCGCCGATTTCATCGACGCCAAGGATCCTGAGGCCGGTGCGTTGGGCGCCCTTCCTCTTGAGACCATCCGCGCTATCCGCGCCTGCCTGCCGGCCGATGCCGTCACCAGTGCCGTCGCCGGGGATGACGAGGATATCGGGCAACTTGCCGACAGCGCCCTCGCGATCGCGGCAACCGGGGTCAGCTTCATCAAGCTGGGCCTGGGCAGGGCAACGGTTAGCCCCCCTGCCGTCGCCGAGCTCGGTCGGCTGCTTGGCGGACGGGGGCGCTTCATCGCGGTGCTGTTCGCCGACGAAGATCCACCCCTGTCACTGACGGCATCTCTCCATGAAGCTGGTTTCGCCGGAGTCATGCTGGATACGCGGCAGAAGAAAGGCATCCGCCTGCCCGACCTGCTGACGGCGGACCAGATCGCCTCCTTCGTGGCGGGCTGTCACCGGCTCGGCCTGATGTGCGGGCTTGCCGGCTCCCTGCGCATCGAGGACGTCGAGCCGCTCGCCGCCCTCGGCCCCGACTATCTCGGCTTTCGCGGCGGGCTCTGCCTGGCGGGCGATCGCCGAGGCCAGCTCGATCCTCTGGCCATCGGCCGCGCCGCCAGTCGCCTTCAGGCTATCCGGCATGGCGAGCAGGCCGCATGAGCCTGACCGTGGTCAAGATCGGTGGCAGCCTGTGCGGATCGGCCCGCCTCGACCGACTTCTCGAACAACTCGCCGGCGAAACGAAGGCACCGCTCGTGCTGGTTGCCGGCGGTGGCCCCTTTGCCGATGCGGTGCGCCAGGTGCAGGCCGCCATGCCCTTCGACGACGTCCTCGCTCATCGCCTCGCGCTCGACGCCATGACACATCTGGCCGAGATATTGGCAACCCGGCATCCGCGCCTGACAGCGGTCGGGGACAGGGCCGGAGTCACCGCCGCCCTCCGGCAGGGCAAGCTCCCGATCTGGCATCCTGCCGAGCTGCGCGCGGGGCATCCGGACATCACCGAGAGCTGGGAGGTGACGTCGGACAGCCTGGCTGCCTGGCTGGCTGCCGAACTGGGCGCCGACAGGCTCGTCCTGCTCAAGTCCATCGACGCACCAGCCGATTCGACACCCGCCGCCCTGGCGGCGGCCGATGTCGTCGACGCCCATTTTCCCCGCTACGCGGCCCGGTTTGCCGGCTCCATCATGGTGGCTGGTCCTTCCAGCGACGACAGCCTTGCCGCGCTGTTCTCCATTCCCTGCGAGGCCTCATGAGCCGGCGTTCACCGCAGCCACGCCTTGCCTGGGCCCTCACCGGTTCCGGCCATTACTTCACCGAATGCCTGGAACTGATCCGCGAGGTGGGTGACTGCGATCTCTTCGTCACCCGGGCCGCGGCCGAGGTGATCCGCATGTATCGCAAGCAGTTCGACGCGCTGCCCAAGGGCACGCGGCTGATCAAGGACACCACGGCGAGCGCCGCCCCGGTCGGCGCCTTCTACCATGGCGATTACCATACGCTGGTTGTGGCGCCGGCGACCTCGAACACCGTGGCCAAATGTGTTTTCGGCATTTCCGATACACTCGCCACCAATGTCTATGCACAGGCCGGCAAATGCCGCATTCCCTCGATCGTGTTTGCCTGCGACACCGCACCTGAAATGGAGACGCAGGCCCCCTCCGGCATGGTCAAGGTCTATCCAAGGCGCATCGACCTCGACAATGTCGAAAGGCTCAAGGAGTTCGAGGCGACGACGGTGGTCGAAACCTATGAAGGTCTGCGCCGGGCGGTGCTGGAAAGGCTGAGATGCGTGACCATCTCGCCCTGATCACCGGCCATCTCAGCCGTGTCAGGCTCGAGCGCACGCTGACCGCACTGGGTCCGGCTTCCTTCGACTGGACGATCCTCGATGCCGGAGTCAAGGTCGCCGCCCTGATGACGGAGGAGATCATCCGCCGGCGCATCACCCTGCCCGAGGGCATCACCCGCGTACTGCTGCCCGGCCGCTGCCGGGCCGATCTTGCGGCCCTCTCCGCCCATTTCGGGCTTCCCGTGGACCGCGGCCCCGACGAGATCGCCGACCTGCCGGCTTTTCTCGGCCGGGGCGGCCATCCGCCCGATCTTTCGCGCCACGACGTCACCATCTTTTCCGAGATCGTCGAGGCCTCGCAGCTTTCGCCCGGGCAATTGCTGGAACGCGCGCGCGCCATGGCGGCCAAGGGCGCCGACGTCATCGATCTCGGCGCGCTTCCCGATACGCCCTTCCCGCATCTCGAAGACAGCATAAGATTGCTCAAGCAACATGGCTTCAAGGTCAGCGTCGACAGTGCTTCGCTCACCGAACTCAGGCGCGGCGCCAAGGCCGGCGCCGATTTCCTGCTGAGCCTCAACGAGCACACGCTCGATCTCGCTTTGGGGACGCAGGCGATCCCGGTGCTGGTGCCGGTGGAGCCCAGCGATCTCGCTTCGCTACTGCGGGCGGTCGAGCGCATGGAACAAGCCGGCCAACCCTATATCGCCGATCCCGTACTCGATCCCATCCATTTCGGCTTTGCGGCTTCCCTTGCGCGCTATGTCGAGTTCCGACGCCTGAAGCCGCAAGCCGAGATCCTGATGGGGACCGGCAATCTGACCGAGCTGACCGAAGCCGACAGTCTGGGCCTGACCGCCTTGCTGATGGGGATCTGCTCGGAGCTCGCCATCCGCCAGGTGTTGGTGGTCCAGGTGAGCGCCCACACCCGCCGCACGCTGCAGGAGCACGACGCCGCGCGTCGGGTGATGTTCGCGGCCAAGGCCGACGGATCCCTCCCCAAGGGCTATGGCTCGGCCCTGCTCGCCTTGCACGACAAGCGGCCGGTGGTGAGTTCCCCGGAGCAGGTACAGCAGAATGCGCAGGCCGTGCGCGATGCCAATTTCCGCATCGAAGTCAGTGATGACGGCATCCACACCTATAACCGCGCCATCCATGCCCACGGCACGGAGGCCCTGCCCTTCTATCCGCAGCTCGGCGTCACCGACGATGCGGCCCACGCCTTCTATCTCGGCACGGAACTGGCCAAGGCCGAGACCGCCTGGCGGCTCGGCAAGCGTTACGCCCAGGACGAGCCGCTCGACTTCGGCTGCGCCGCAGACAGGCCGAGCGAGGACGCCACCGGCTTCAAGGCACCGGGTCATACGCTGGCCGGCCGCAAGGAAAAATAACGATGCCGCGCATTCTCGAAACCATCGTGACCACGCTCAATGCCGATGGCAGCGCGCATCTGGTGCCCTTCGGCCTGATTGAGGACGGCGAACATTATGTCGTCGCCCCCTTCCGCCCCTCGCCGACCATCGCCAATCTGGAGCGCCATCCTTTCCTCGCCGCCGCCGCTCCGGTCGACATCAGGGTGATCGCCGGCTGCGTTACCGGCCGGCGCGGGTGGACGACCTGCCCCTGCGAGCGGATCGAGGGCGTGAGGCTGGCCGAGGCCTTCGCCCATATGGAGCTCGCAGTCGAGGAGGTGGTTGCCGACGAGGTCAGGCCGCGCTTTCGCTGCCGCGTCGTCCACCAGGCCGTGCATCAACCCTTCCGCGGTTACAACCGGGCCCAGGCGGCCGTGCTGGAAGCCGCCATCCTGTCGACGAGGCTGCATATGCTCAGCCCCGACAAGATCCGCACAGAGATGGATTATCTGCGCATCGCCATCAGCAAGACGGCCGGCCAAGCCGAACTGGAAGCCTGGCAGTGGATCGAGGCAAAGATCCTGGCCGGGCTGAAACCGGCTGTCTCGTCCGGCTGAGGTGCGGTCCCCCGGACCCAGACTGGCTCTGTCATCCCCGGCGAGCCACATCGTGGCGAGGGAAGGGGATCCAGGGCTCGCGCGTGGAGTCTTCAGCTTCTGGATCCCCTTCCTTCGCTTCGCTCGCCGGGGATGACAGTCTGTTCGGCCGCGAGCAGTGCGAGCGACACTGCCGGCGCGCAGGAGGAGGCCCAGTAGCTCTTCGATCCGTCAGAGCTCGGCACCAGATCGGCAAGATCGTGATAGGCCAGGCCCATGCGGGTCGCCAGCGCCTGCGCCACGAAGCGGCCAACCCCGCAACCCACCAGAGGCGGGCGCGCCTCCCCTTTTCGGCGCGACAGGATGCGGGCGGCGGCGTCGTGCAGGCGGCGCAGCTGCAGCTCGGCGAAATGGGCTGCAAGCTCGCTCCAGACATGATCGGGCGCATCGCCCGCATCCTGGCCGACAACGCGTGCCAGCCGGGTGCGCGTGGAGGCGAGGCTCTTGTCGCGGCCATCGGCCGTGTCGTGCTGGTCGGCCTCCTCGGGCAAGGTGCCGAGCAGGCGATGGACATCGGCAATGGTGGCGAAATGCTCGGCGACCAGCGTGACATCCTGCCCCTGGAAGGGCAGTCTGTCGGCGAGCGACATCAGGGGCGTGCGCACCACGCCGGCATAGACCAGCTCGCCCGACGCCAGCCTCTCGGCGTCGGTGTAGCCAAGGCCCGCAACACTCCCTTCCTCGATCGGGATGAGGTCGGAGGTGGTGGATCCGATATCGACCAGCAGGGCATTCGGCAGGCGGGAGGCGACGAAGGCGGCTGTCGCGTGCCAGTTGGCCGAGGCAACATCCACCGCATGAGCAACCGCGCGATGGGGCGGCAGGAAGCCCGTCCGTCCACCATAGATGGCGATCTCGCCCTGGCAATGACGGGTCGCCCAGTCGGTCAGGGCGGCAACGCCGGTAGCGCGGTCGTCGAACAATGCGCTGAGCTCGCCGGTCATGGTCACGGCATGCCGACGTGCTTGCCGGGCCCAGGCCGGCAAGGCAGCAAAGGCTTTGTCGAGCACTGCAAGCCCCTGCCTGAGCTGGTAGGGTGCCTGCGTCACCGCCAGCAGCCGGCCCTGTGCCACGGCAGCGACCTTGACGTGCACGCCGCCGAGGTCCCAGCCCAGCACCAGATCACCCCCGGCGATCTCGGGATCATGATGCTCCGTCGAGTCCATAGCTGTCGCTTCCACCGTTCACGGCATCGTGCCACAAAGACGGCACGTCACCGATAGAGTTGTCATCATGCCCGCACCGGATCGACAGGACGAAAGCCATGCCGCGCGGCGGGAAAGCTCGGGTGTCGAGATCGTGCCGGTGATCGATCTCCGGTACGGATCGGTGGTGCGGGCCAAGGCAGGCGATCGCGCCCATTACCAGCCGATCGTCACGCCGCTCAGCCCCACGGCAGATCCGGTCGATGTCGCCGCCGGCCTGCTCGCTGCCGTACCGGCCCGCCATCTCTATGTCGCCGATCTCGACGGTATCGAGGGACGCGGGCGCGATGTCGCCAGTCTCCGACGCCTCGCCAGCGCCTTTCCGGCGGTGCGTCTGTGGGTCGACTCGGGCATTGCCACCCGCTCCGAAGCGGAGGCCTTCCTGGCAGAGGGGCTCGGCCTTCCTGTACTCGGCTCGGAGAGCCAGACTGACGACGAGCTCGTGCGTGACTTGGCCGATCATGCCGTGCTGTCCCTGGATTTTCGCGGCGAGGACTATGTCGGCCCGGCCGCGATCCTCGCCACGCCGTCGATCTGGCCGGAGCGGGTAATCGTCATGACGCTGGGGCGCGTGGGTATGGGTAGCGGACCCGATCTCGAACGGCTGTCCGCGCTTCGCCGGCAAGCTCCCACCCGTTGCAGGCTTTATGCCGCAGGCGGTCTTCGGGACGGGCATGACCTTGCCGCCCTCTCGAAGATCGGCGTGTCCGGCATTCTCGTCGCCTCGGCCCTGCATGACGGGCGCCTCTGAAACAAAAACTCAGGTCTCGCCGGAGGAAACAGGTTTCCCTCCGGCGAAATTTCAGCGTCCGAGAAAGATGGCGGCCAGCCGCTGAAGCAGGCCTGCAGGCATGGGCGCAGGCGGCTCCTGCCCAGGGCTGTCCCCTATCTAAGCGGCGAAGGGGTGCTTGACCTCTTCGCGCTTGCTGGTGGCTTCCGCCGCGCTCGGCCAGCCGGTAACCGCCCGCTCGATCGCCTGCTTGGTCGCTTCGTAATTGTATTTCTGGATCTTGGCGTCGTCGTCCGCCAGCCAATGGATGAAGACACCCACGCTGATGAAGATGTCGTCGGCCTCGTCGGCGGGAATGGTACCGTCGGCGACGCTGTCCTGTACCGCGCGCGCCACGGCGTGCTGAGCCGGGCCGAACATCTGCACGGCCTGCTTGGCGCCCTTGATGGTCACCTTGTTGAACAGCAAGGTGTTGGGCTTGCATTGCAGGTTTGGGGCGATCACCGCGAGAAGCGAGGTGAAGCCATCCTTGTTGTTGGTGAGGGCATTGCAGAACGCCGTCTCCGCGGCCGAGCCGCGAGGACCCATGATCAGGTCGATATGAGCGACTTCATTGCCGTCGCCGACAAGGGATTCACCGATCAAAACCTTGTTGATCTTTGCCATATTCGATAGTCCTCCCTGCGAGAACAAAGGCCCCGATCCCTGGGAACGGCGGCCGGGCCATCTATCCTTGTTTGCAGCGTTCGGCACGGCGCCGAACCGGTTGGCCAGATAGCTTTGTGAGCGTAACCGCGCATTCCGTTACCAGCAAGCATCCGTTCAGTTGCCAGCGGCCGGAAGGCGCATGATCGCGGCGGCAAACAATGTCGCCACGGTGAAATCGGCGGAAGTTCCGGGGTTTAGATCTCCTTTCTTCAATTCGGCATCGAATGCCAGCAAGGTTGCGAGAGAGGTGGGACCTGACAGCCCTGCCTCGACTATCCGGGCAGCATGTGCCCTGACGGTTTCAGCCTGGTCGCGACCCCCACGGCGCTCGATATGGGTGTCGGGGAAACGCGACAGAAAGGTCATGTGAACGGCCGTGGCGCACCAGGATCGTTCGAGGCCAGCAGCATGAGCCACCTCGAGCGCCGGCAAGCCCGTCTCGAAGACATCCTCGAAATCCGTGACATAGGCGCGGGCAATGCGGTCGCGTTCGGCGGCCTCATTCATCGCCTCGCGCAAAGTCACGGTCGGCGGCTCGCGGACATCGTGGCGGTCGGCGTTTCCAAGACCACCGGGCGAAGCCAGGCGGATCGCCTCGAAGGCATCGGCGGCATCGTTTGTGTCGAGAGCGCGCAGGATCGAGGCCAGGCTGGTGCGCAGCGGCCCCTGCAACTCGGCCGCTG
Source organism: Labrys sp. HAY1-8F (assembly GCF_056754975.1). NCBI lineage: Bacteria > Pseudomonadati > Pseudomonadota > Alphaproteobacteria > Hyphomicrobiales > Xanthobacteraceae > Labrys > Labrys sp. HAY1-8F. Next base: position 1,579,454 of record NZ_JBPGWZ010000001.1, read on the forward strand.
CGGCAAGCGGCGCGCAGAGCAGCACGATACCGAGATTGGTGTTCCAGCCGATGGCCTCATGCGTCGCTCGGATCGCACCGAGGATACGCGCCCCGACGCCGGCGCCGGATCGCCCGATCGACGGCGCGGAGGTTCGCGCGCTCGCCTCGAAATCGGCGACCTTGGTCTCCCCGGTATCGGCAAAGACATGCACATTGCCGGGCTTCAAGGCCTGGAGTTCGGCCAGGCAGGCGTCCTCATAGGCACCGGCGAGATCGAGGCCATGCTGATGATAATTCATGACACTGCCACCATGGCGGGACGGCGGGCGGCATAGACGACCTTCAAGAAGGCGCGGACGATGGCCTGGCTGATATCGACGTCGACAATGCTCTGCAGGCCGGACCAGGACGGCATGCTGTTGACCTCGAGCAGCAGGAAGCGACCCTGATCATCCTCGATGAGGTCGACGCCGCAGAAGGACACGTCCACCGCCTGGGCTGCTCTCAGCGCAAGGTCCTCTGCTTCTTCCGGCATCTGCCAGCGCGAGGGACGCCCGCCCTGATGGACATTGGTAATCCAGCCATCACCCTCGCGCGCCATGGCCGCCACCACGCGGCCATCGCAGACAAAGACGCGGTAATCCCGCCACCCCTCGACGTTCCGGCGTACGAAGCGCTGCAGATAATAGACCCGCGCCACCTCCTCGGGCTGCGGAAGATCTTCCGGCACGCTGATCAGGCGCAAGCCCTCACCCTGCGAACCGAACAGAGGCTTGAGTACCAGCGGCACGTTCGGTCTGGCCTCGCGTCGCACGGTGTCGGCTGCCGCCTCCCGGCTCGACACCACGAACGTATCCGGGGTCGGCAAGCCCGCCCTGGCGATCAGCAGGCTGGTCATCGACTTGTCGACGCAGCGCTCGATGGCCCGCGGGTCGTTCCACACCACCACCCCTGCGGCAACCAGGGCATGCAGCACCCCGAGCCGCAAGGTGGTCGCCTCGAAGGTGCCGCCCGAAATGGTGCGCAGCAAGACCCCGTCGGGCAGTTCTCCGTCGAAGCCGGGCAGGCGCAGCGGCTCGCCCCCGCCAGTGACCACAGCCACGTCGGCCAGGGAAAACAGCACCGGCTCGATGCCGCAGGCGCGCAGGGCGCCAAGCAGGCGCCCGCGGTGCCATTCGCCGTTGTCGGCGGCGAGACCGATACGCAATCCGCGTCCGACGGGATATTCGACCGGGTTCAATTCGACATGTCCTGCCAAGAGTTCCTGCGAGGTTGGGTTCCGAGGGGGTGGCCTGGTGATCTTACGAGAAGGAGGCGTCCACGAGATCCGGCATCAGATAACCTCCGCGAAAGGTCTCGCCATTCTCGAGCGCAGTGACGATGACTTCCGCCGGGCTGAACAGATGCGGGTCGATGGCATAGAAATCTCCCTTGAAGCGGCTGAAGATCTCGGCGAAGGGCTTGCCGTGATCGCGCGAGGCCGGGCTCGGCAACGCCTCGGCCAGGGACTTGGCGGCCTGGGCAGGGCCGGACACGAACAGATGCACGCGCCCGCCATAGATGATGGCATCATTGGTGCGTCCCATGGCGCGCACGAAATCCGGCGTGGGTGGCGCCAAAGGCGCCGTGCCCAGCCCATCGACGATGTCCGTGAGCGGAAAGCCGAGGCTGTGGGCCTTGTGCAGGGCGACCTCGAGCACCCGGCTGACGACCTGGGTCGCCCCGGCCAGGCTCTGGGTCGGCGCATAGATGAAGGTCAGGGCGTCGGGCGCCAGCCGCGTCGCCTCCGCGACATTGCGCACCACGGCCTCCGGCGGCGGCGAGGCCGTTTCCAGGATCAGGACGGCGCTGTCGGCCTCGTCGCTGTAGCCCAGTTCCATGAAGAGTGGCTCCACCCGCGCCGCGGCACGCCCCGGCCCCGATCCCAGGGCAAAATAGGCTTCCTTGCCGGCTCCGGCGCGCAGGCTCCAGCCGGCATATTGACAGCCGAGGCAGGCCAATACCGGATTGGTCGTCTGCACATTGACGGAAAAGGGCCAGCGCTCGACCGGTCCGGTGGGCGCGATCGTCACCCGGCCGAGGCCCGCCAGGCAGATCTCGGCAATCCGGCGGCCGGCTTCGATGGAACCGGGGACATCGGCACCGGCATCGATGAAGCGACACCCGCCTGGCCCCACGCCAACCGTCAGCCGCAGGCCCGCGGCATCGGCGACGAGATTGTCGACCAGCGGTCTAGCCAGCGCATTGACGCTCGGGAGCTGCGGGAAAATCGTCACGCGGGAACTCTCTCTTGTTGAACGAGACGTGCAATTTCAGATGCCCGCGCGTCGAGCAGGTTGCGGACGGTGGCGATATCCAGTCCCGTGGCGGCTACCGTGCAGATCGGCGCGCCAGCCCTGATCGCACTGCCGCGCTCCGGCCGGTCCATCACGAAAGCGGGCCAGGTAACGTCAGGCACCTCGGCGATGGTGCTGTCGGCATAGACGATCATGGTGCCGGCGGCCTCCTCGGGAGGCGCCTCGGCCTCGCCCAGTTCGCCCATGCTCGCGCGGCAATGACGTTCGAATAGCGGCGTCGGGCGCCGATCGAGACAGTCAAGGGTGGCGCCCGGCCGCGGATTGATCTCCAGGAGCCACCAGCGATCCGGCGCCACCAGCAGGTCGGCGCTGGCGAGACCCCGCAACCCGGTGGCGGCCACGACCCGGCCTATCGCGACCTCGATCTCCCGGTCGACCGCAGCCGGTCCGCCCGGTTCGATCGCGCCGCCATAACGCCAGCCGGCGCCCCGGCCCGGCGAAGGCCATTGGCGCGTGAGGGCGACCGTCCGTGCCTGGCGGCCATCGGCAAGGAAAGCGATGGAAACCGGCTCCCCCTCCACCGCCCGCTGCAGATAATTCCCGGGCGCCAGCCTGTTCACGCGAGCCTTGCGGATGTGCCCCCCGCCCGAGCCGCCACGACGCTTGGACAGCCACCCCACGGATGACGCTACGGGCTCCAGCCGGATCTGGGGATGGCCGATGCCGAGCTCTGCCAGCATGCGCGCGAAGCCCGCGGGATTCTTCAACTGTGCCACCGTTTGGGCGCTGGCACCGATCAGGCCGAAACGCTCGTCGATGGCCTGGATCAAGGCGGGGCTCGCCTCGAAACCACTGCCCAGCACGACACCGAACGGCGAATCGGCGCTGGCAAGGGCCAATTCCTCCAGCGCATCGAGAACGGCGGCTCCGGCAACCCCCACACCGAAGCGGCCTCGGACCTGGCGATAGCCGGCAGCCAAGGTTCTCGTGTCACTGTCACCGAAGAGGTCGACGACCAGCGGCCTGTAGCCCGCGCGACGCGCAGCGGCGGCAAGGCCGCGGCCCGATTGTGCGGCGATCAGGACGCAGGCGCCCTCACCCTGCGATCTCGAGGGCAAGCTTGTAAGCATCGCGAAAATCCAGGCTGATCGGCTTGTCAGTCGCCAGGAGGCGGCTGAAAAGGCCGAGTTCGGTCTTGTATTTGACGTTTCCGATGGCAAGTGCGCCGACCGCCAGCGCCTCTGCATTTCCGAAGGGTTCGCCATTGGCCATGACACCAACACCCTCCACCCCCGCCGGCGGGACGGCATTGACGTCGGCCGCGACCAGCAGCCCAGGCACGGAATCGAGATCGGCGGCGGAAAGGATGTTGACGCCGGCGGGTCCGCTGGACAGGACGATTTCGGCACCTGCGACCGCCGCCCGACGAGCCTCGGGCGTGCTGCCATCGGCATAGCCGATATCGACGCCGAAGCGCTGCTTGATGCCGGCGGCAATATCGGCGACGCGCTTGGTACCGTCATGGCCCGCCAGCACCGCCTGGGCACCCTCGAGCGCGACCAGCACGCCGGCGCAATAGGCAACGACACCGGTCCCGCCGAAGATCACGACCTTGCGCCCGGCCAATTCGCCACCATGCTTGTCCCTGAGCACGGCCTTGACCTTGGCGACCATGGCGGCACCGGTGGTGAAGGAGCCTGCGGGGTCTGTGAACAGGTTGAGGGCAAAGGGCGGCACGAAAGCCTTTTTCGCGGCATCGAGCATGTCGAGGGCAAGGGCGCCATTCTTGCCGCCGATGAAGATCGACGTGCGGCTGCCATCGCCCGGCGCCCGTGAGAAAATGGCGTCTTGCACCAGCGGCCGGATCTCCTCCAGCGTCACGCCAGTATAGGGAATGACGACATCGAACCCCGCATCGACAGCCATGTTGATGTCGAAGGGGCTCATATGCTTGAGCGGCGAGAGCATATGCAGGATCGATCGGGCCATCAGGACGCAAGCCTCCTCTTGAGCGTGGTGTCTCGGTTGACCCCCGTGTGCTCAATCCTAACTTGGGCACCCTGGTTACGGCCGCGCACGATATCCAGATGGATGCCGGGTGGCAGTCCGTCCGCCTTGAGAGCGGCAACCAATCTGCGGGCCTCGCCCTCGGAGCCGATGATGGCAAAGCCTGTCGGGCCCCAGGAACTCTGGCCGATGCCGGCTACGCCGCGCTGCTCGCAAGCCGTCAACACCTTGGTGACGGAAGGACTGGTGAAGCGACCGCCTTGCGCCGACGCGAAATGATCACCCACCACGCGCTGCAATTCGGCCACGCCGGCCCCAAAGGCCTCGACATCCCGGTCCGCCACGGCCGGCAGGATGCGCATCAGCGCGAGCCGGCACAAATGAGCGGCCGCCTCCGCTGGAAAGGGCGGCAATTGCCGGAAGGCGCTGACCTCTGCTTCGCCATGCAGGCCATGGGTGGACGTGTCGAAGATCAACAGCACCCGCCAGGCATCGGGAAAAGGCAGGCGGGCAAGAATCGGAGGCGCTCGATCGTCCTCGCCGCGTCCGCCGTCGAGAATGAGGCCGCCCCGCTCGAACGTGGCCAGGCCGGCTGAAGAACGATTGCCCCTGTCGAGTGCCTCTGCGGCATCGCGCGCCCGAAAGGGCCGCCCTCGCAACCGGGCGAGACCCGCCGCCACCGCCAGGGCGATCTGCGTACCCGAACCGAGGCCGGCATGGGGGATGATACTGTGACGCAGCCGGAAATGGCCGCGCGGCTCCACATTGAGATGGAGTGCGGCCGCCTCGGCATAGCGCAATACCCTCTCGGCCTCCTCGCCCTCGGCAATCAAGCGCTCGGCGTCCGACACCATCAGGTCCACCGCAGGCCGGCTCACCGCGAGGCCGAGACTGCCGAAGCGGCGGCCGAGGCCCCCGTTCAGATCGAGAAAACCGAGATGAAGCCGGGCACAGGCCTTCACGCGGATCGATGCGGGATTTGCCGGTGAGGCGGTTTCAAATCCGGGTAAGGTCGTTCCCTTGTGCTGATACATCGGCTCGGCCTCCCCAATAGGAAAATATCATAACAAATAAACATCGTTGGCAACGCAGCGATTTCTTAGAAATAGTCCATATTATTCTTATAAATTTGCCAGAGAGCGCTGAGGTACTTGGCCGAACGCTGAGGTGGTTGTTAGCTATAGCGAAAATGAAAGGCAGGAGACGGCATTCGGATGCGAGCCTGGATCGAAGGCCAGCCAGTTGATCAGCACGAGGCCGTCGCCGCGGCGGCGAGGATTCTGCGCGAGGCTCGCACTCCCCTCATCGGCGGACTGGCCGGAGATGTCGACGCGGTACGCGCCGCCTATCGGCTCGCCTTCCATATCGGTGCTTCCCTCGATTGCGCGGGCTCGGACGCGCTGTATGCCGATCTCGGCGCGCTCGCCGCTCACGGCGCCATGACCACGACCTGGGCCGAAGCGCGCAACCGCGCCGACCTGCTCCTGATAGTGGGGCGCAAGGTCGGCGCCCATCCCCTGCTCGCCGAACTCGTGGTGGCTCCCGCGCCCCTGGCCGGTGTCGTCAAGCGCGACGTCGTCGGCCTGGACGTCGAGCAAGCAAACCTGCCGGGGCAGCTCGCCTTGCTGCGCGCGCTGGCGGCCGGTCACCTGCCATCCGGTTCCGAGACAACCGCGCTGGAGGCCGTCGCCGACAGGGCGAAAGCTGCCCGTTTCGGGGTCGCCGTCTATGATCCCCAGGAACTGGGCGAACCAGCCGTCGGCATGCTGCAAGGCTTGATCAAGGATCTCAATGACAAGACCCGCTTTTCCAGCCTGCCGCTCGGGGTGCCGGCCGCGGCGCGGCTGGCCCTGTCGGTGGGCAGTTGGACGACCGGTGACGCGCCGCGCGTCGGGTTGGGACGCGGCTATCCAGAGCACGATCCCTGGCGCTTCGACGCGCGACGCCTGATGGCGAACGGTGAGGCTGACGCGGTCTTATGGCTCAATGCCCTGGCCAATACCGAAGCGGCGCCGACAAACCTTCCATGCATCGCGCTCTCGGGACGCCCCGATGGAGCGCAGGCCCGCATCGTGATCGAGGTCGACGTTCCAGGAGAGGCCGGCGCGGCCGTCTGCTTCGACGAGCGCCGCGCCACCCTCACCGCCATCGGAACCGGGACCGCCTCGCGAAACGCCGGCGCGGCCGAGATCCTCGACGCCATCCAGGCCGCGATCGGTGAGAAGGGGCAGGCATCATGCTGACACGCATCGCAGGCGGCCGTATCGTCGATCCCGTTTCCGGCCGAGACGGCAAGGCGGATCTGTGGATCCAGGACGAGCGCATCGTCGAAAAGCCGGTACAGGCCGTCGCCGACACCGTGATCGACGCGCGCGGCTGCGTGGTGATGGCTGGCGGCATCGACGTCCATTCGCATATTGCCGGCGGCAACGTGACCCTGGCTCGCTTGCTGCTGCCCGAACTCCATGTCAGCGAAACCGCCGGCGACCCGGCTTTGCCCTTTTCGACGGCCCGCTGGTCGGCCTTCGAGACCGGACGCCTCTACGCGCGCATGGGATATACGACGGTGATCGAGCCGGCACTGGCGCCCAGCGCCGCACTGGCAACCCATCTCGAGCTCGACGACATTCCCCTCATCGACCGTGGCGCCCTCAGCGTGCTCGGCAATGATGATCAGTTGCTCTCCTTGCTCCGGCGCAAGGAGGGCGCCCAGGCGGTGCGCGACCTGACGGCGTTGACGCTGGCGACGTCGCGTGGGCTCGGGGTGAAGGTCATCAATGCCGGTGGCGCGGCGGCCTTCAAGCAGAATGTCCGTGCCTTCGGGCTCGACGACGAGGTGCCGAGTTATGGCCTGACCTCGCGCCAGATCCTCCTGGCCCTGCTCGACGCGACCACGGCCGTCGGTGTGCCGCACCCGCTGCATGTCCATTGCAGCAATCTCGGCCTGCCCGGCGCCGTCGATACGCTGGTCGCCACCATGAAGGCAGCGGAAGGCCGGCCCATCCATTTCGCCCACGCCCAGTTCTATAGCTATGCCCGGCACGAGAGCGGCGGGATCGCCTCCGCCGCCGCCGAGGTCTGCGAGGCCCTGGCGGCAAATCCCAACGCGACCATCGATGTCGGCCAGGTGGTGTTCGGTCAGACCTGTACGATATCGCTCGACATTCTCCGGCAATTCTCCAGCCGCAAGGCCGGCCGGCCGCGCAAATGGATCCTGGTCGATGGCGACGCCGAGGGCGGCGGCATCGTGCCCTACCGCTATCGCCGAAACTCGGACATCAATGCCCTGCAGTTCGCCATCGGCCTCGAACTTTTCCTGCTTTCGCCGGACCCCTGGCGTGTGCTGCTCACCACCGACCATCCCAATGGTGGCCCGTTCACCGCCTATCCCCGCCTCATTCATCTGCTCATGGACAAGGCAGAGCGGGACCGGACCCTGGCGAGCCTGCCGGATATCGTGCGTGAGCGCAGCGGCCTTGCCGCGATCGAGCGCGAATACACCCTGACGGAGGTGGCAATCATGACCCGCGCCGCCCCGGCACGACTGCTCGGGCTGGCGGATCGCGGCCATCTCAAGCCCGGCGCACGGGCGGACGTAGCTGTCTATCGCGAGGATGCCGACCGTACTGCCATGTTCGCCTCGGCCGAGCTCCTGCTCAAGGACGGCGCGGTTGTGGTGCGCAAAGGCGAGCCGCTGGGATGGCGCGCCGGTCGCACCCTGACGTTGGCGCCACAGTTCGACCCGGCCATGCAGCGTCACGCCGATCGCTATCTCGAGGAGCGCTTCGGTGCCGGCCTGGAAAGCTTTGCCGTGCCTCTGGAGGCCTTCGGCGAAAGAAACGTTTTCGAGGTCGAGCCATGTCTGACCTAACACTCAGCTCTGACCCAACACTCAGCTCCGACCTGACGCTCAACGGCATCGCCATCGACGATACCTTTGCCGAAGCCTTCGGCATGGCCGCGACGGCAATCGTGTTGACGGCCGATACGCCGCGCTGGGCCGAGATTGCGGCAGCGAGCCTGACGGGCTTCGCCACTTCGGTGATCGGCTGCGGCATCGAGGCCGGCATCGACCGCAGCCTCTCGCCGGAGGAGACTCCGGACGGCAGGCCGGGCCTGCGCGTTCTTTTGTTCGGCTTCGACGCCGACGGGCTCGGAAAGCAGCTCGCGCGGCGTGTCGGCCAATGCGTGCTGACCAGCCCCGGCTCGGCCTGCTATGCCGGCTCCGAGGGCGCGCGGCGTCTCAAGCTGGGCGCCAATATCCGCTATTTTGGCGATGGCTACGAGACGGCCAAGCGTGTCGGTGGCCATCGCTATTGGCGGGTGCCGGTGATGGACGGCGAATTCGTCTGCGAACACGATACCGGCCTCGTCGAGGGCGCAGTCGGTGGCGGCAATCTCTTGTTCCTCGGCCGCGACCAGGCAGGCACGCTGGCGGTGGCCGAGGCCGCCGCCAAGGCAGCATCGGCGGTATCGGACGTGATCCTGCCTTTTCCCGGCGGTATCGTGCGCTCCGGCTCCAAGGTCGGCGGGCGCACCAAGGGCATGATGGCCTCGACCAACGATCCCTATTGTCCGACGCTGAAGGGCCGCAGTCGCGCGGCCCTGGCGCCCGAAATCGGAGCGGTGCTCGAAATCGTCATCGACGGATTTTCGGCCGAGGCCGTGCGGGCCTCGATGCGAGAGGGCCTGCATGCGGCCGTCCAAGTAGGCCCGCAGAACGGCCTGGTGCGTGTCACCGCCGGCAATTACGGCGGCAAGCTCGGCAAATATCACTTTCATCTGCGCGAGTTGCTGACATGAGTGCCCTCATTTTTCGCCTGCGCGAAGCCCCGCCCGAACGCCTCGACCTGTCGGGCCTGGTGCCGCATCGCATCGGAGCGCTTTCCATCGCGGAGATCGAGAGACTGCCGATCGGCACCTCGCGGCGGGGCGTCGCCGTGGCCGATATCTTCGCCGTCGAGGAAGGCGAACGCACCGATATTCGCTTCCAGGGCGGATCGACGCGATTCGACCTTGTGGGTGCCGGCCTCGAATCCGGCCGCCTCGTGGTGGAAGGCGATGTCGGCCAGCGGCTCGGCCAGGCGATGCGGGGCGGCACGATCGAGATCTCCGGCAATGCCGGCCCCTTTGCCGCAAGCGCCGCGACGGCAGGACTTGTCCGCATCGCCGGCCACGCCGGTGAACGTGCCGGCGGTGCCATCCATGGTGCGATGCATGGCCTTGACGGCGCCACCCTCGTGATCGAAGGCGACGCGGGCGACAGGCTGGGCGAGCGCATGCGGCGAGGACTGCTTCTCGTCGGTGGACGAGCGGGCGATTACGCCGGCTCGGGCCTGATAGCCGGGACTATCGTGGCCCAAGGCGTTGGCGACAATCCCGGTTATGGCATGCGGCGCGGCACCATCATCGCCGCCACGCATGGCGTCCTGCTGCCGAGCTTCGTGTCAACGGGCCGGCACCGCCTCGTGGTCGCCCAACTGCTTCGCCGCGCCGTGGCGGCAATCAGGCCTCAATCGGCCGAGATCATCTGCGAGCAAGCCGAGCGCCTGGCCGGCGACCTTGCCACCCTCGGCAAGGGCGAAATCCTGATGCCGGCGTCATGAGCCGGCCCGATGAAGCCCAGGACCTTGCCGCTACCTCCCCGGAGGTAGGCCGCATGTGCAGCTTGATTGAAACCCCGAACGAGAACACGCTTATTGTCTCCATCTGCACGAGAGGCATCCCAAGAGGCAAGCGATGTGGATTCTCATGACAGTCTGCCTGATGGGCGCGCCCGACAACTGCCGCGAGGAGCGCATCAGCTGGTCCATGGAAACACGCGACAGCATGGCCTGCCTGCTGCATGCACAGGAAACCATCGCCCAGTGGCAATCCACGCATCGCCAATGGAAAGTACGCAACTGGCGCTGCGTCACCAAGCGCGACCTGTCCACCGACATCTGAAAACAGGGTACTGCCGCAAAACGCTCCAGGACTTTGGGGCCCGCAGCCTTGCGTCGGTGCCTCGGCTGGGCAAGTGTGCATACGCAACCGACTGCAAATGGTCGGAACATTTCTGGTTCATGGCGGCATGGGATCGATCCGAGGCTCCCTCTCCTTCCTGATCGCCGGTGCCGCCATGCTGACCTTGCTGGCGGCGGCCGGTCTGTTGTTCGCGGTGCGCACCTCCGATTTCGCCGTCGAGCGGCTCACCGTGTCGCAGCGCCGGCTCGACCTGCTTGCCGAGGCCTCTGGACGCCTCACCGACTATGCCTTCGCCGCCATCGACAGCGCCCAGGCCGCGGCGCCGAGCCGCCTGCGCCTGACCGCCTTGAAGAGCCAGATCGACACCGTGCTGAATTCGGCCGGTGCCGATCCCTGGCAGGGCGAAGCCGTGCCCGGCCGCACCGAGCCGCCGGAGCGCATGCTGGCTCTGCTGCGTGCGGATGTTGCCGGCCTGGATGCAGCTATCGCCGGCGGACTCGAGCAGGTGGATGCGGCCGCGCGCAGCGATACCATTCGCGGAGCCCTCAACGGCTTCGGCCTGAGCGCCGGCCCGAGGCTGTCCGCTCTGGTGGAGGCCGAGCGCCAAGCTGTCAAGCTGGCACGCGAGGATATCGCCCGTACTTCGCAGCGCCTCACCATTGCTGCCATTGCTGCCGCGATCCTGGCCATTCTCATCGCGATCCTGCTGCACCAGCGGATCACCCGACCGCTGCTACGGCGTATCAGTGCCATCGACGACGCTGCCATCGCCATCGGCCGCGGCAAGCTCGATATCAGGCTCGCCATCGGAGCCCGCGACGAGCTCGGCCTGCTGGTGGCCCGTTTCAACCGCATGGCGGCCTCGCTGGCCCGGCGCGAAGATAGATTGTCGCTGGACAGGGCAGCGCTCGAACGCACCGTAGCAGAGCGAACGGCCGATCTCACCACCGCCAATGAGAGGCTGGCCGGCATCGACCGCTCGCGCCGACGTTTCTTTGCCGATGTCAGCCATGAGCTGCGCACGCCGTTGACCGTGGTTCTGGGCGAATGCGACATTGCCCTGCGCGCGCCCTCCATTGCCCCCGAAGAAGTCCGCACCACCTTCGCCATCATCCGCCAGCGCGCCTTCCGCCTGCATCGGCGGGTCGAGGACATGCTGCGCGTCGCCCGCTCGGAAAGCGGCGAGATCACCCTCGATTTCCGCCGCATCGACCTGGCGCGCCTGCTGGCAGACGCCGTCGAGAGCTATGCACCCGTGGCGCGGCGCCACCAGCTCGAGATTGCGCTCGCTCTCCCCGAGGCACCAGGCGACATCGTCGCGGATGGCGACTGGATCCGCCAGGTGGTCGAAGGACTGATCGACAATGCGGTCCGCCATGCCAAGGGGGCCACGCGCATAGAGGTGCGCTTGGAGGATGCATCCGACGCCGCCAGCATCTTCGTCAGCGACGATGGCTGCGGCATCCCGGCCCAGGCACGCGAGCAGATGTTCGAGCGTTTCGTCAGCCGCGACGGCGGTGCCGCCTCAGGCTTCGGCATCGGCCTCGCTTTGGCCCAGTGGGTTATCACGCGACATCATGGCAGCATCGTTATAGCATCGGATCCAAAGATCGAGCGCGGCACGCGGGTGGCGATCACACTGCCCCGAGCCGCCGAGGGGAATACGCACACAGGATTTACATCATGAATGTATTGCTCGTCGAAGACGATGTTGACATCGGTTCGATGCTCAGCCGCGGCCTGAAGGTGGAAGGGTTCGACGTCACCACGGTGGAGCGGGCGGACCAGGCCCTCGACACCGCCCGGGATATCAATCCCTGCGCGGTGGTGCTCGACATGATTCTACCCGACGGCTCGGGGCTCGACGTTTGCCGCGCCTTGCGCGAGACCGGTTATACCGGGCCGATCCTGTTCGTCAGCGCCAAGGACGAGGTGCAGGACAGGGTGGACGGCCTCACGGCCGGAGCGGACGATTACATCGTCAAGCCCTTCCAGTTCGACGAACTGGTGGCGCGGCTTCGCACCCACCTGCTGCATCGCTCCGGCACCGCGGAAGAGCATGAGCGCCTGATCGTCGGACGTCTCGTGCTCGACCACGAGACGCGGCAGGCCCATTACGGCACCGTGCATGTGCGCCTGACCCAGCGTGAGGCCGAACTGCTCGCCTTGCTGATGCAAAGCGCCAACCATCCCGTCTCACGCGGCGAGATCTTCGACCGCCTCTGGGCCACGCAAGGCGGCGTCTCGCTCAATGTCGTCGACGTCTATGTCGGCTATCTCCGGACCAAATTCGCCGATATCACCCGCGTCGGCGGCCCCTTGATCGGCACGGTACGCGGCCGCGGCTTCATGCTCGACATGGCCGGCAACCGCTCGGGACGCTGACGAGGCAGCACGGGCGGGCGAGGAGATTTTAAGAGCGTAACGTGCAGCCGCTCCGCCAGAGGCGACTGCCAAGCCCGGAGGGCGATGACATGGATCTATTTTTCGGTGACATTGCCCTTTGCATCGACAGCGACGCCGGCCTCGCCATAAATACCTCGCTCAATTAGAGCCATTGCGTTCGAATCCGTCTCGGCCTGCCAAAATTTGACGACACCCGCCAGAGCCATTTTTGCAGCATCGCTCTGCGCGGGCGGGCAAGCCCGTCCGGCGCTGTTGGCTGCTTCCTTCGATCGGGCGGCGGCGATCATACCGTCAATGTCAAGATCGACCCCGGTGCAGCGAGCCATGGTTGCGAATGTGCCGTATACCCGGGCGATGCCGCGATAGGCTTGTTCCGCAAAATCCCGCTTCCCGCATCGCTCGATGAATGCCGTGAAAATGACGGCCTCCTGGATATTGAGGCTGGTGGTCGGCAAAATACAGCTCTTGCCCTCCCGAGCGGGATGGGAGCCCAATTCCCCACAAATGGAAAAAAGAATGCGTTGTTGTATGGCCTGCGATACTTGGCAAATTGGAGCCGCCATCGTGTAGCTCGGCAAGATCGCCAAAATGATTGCAGCAGCAATAGCACTCCCAAAATGGCGCATGTCTCACCTAAGGTTTTCGACACCAAAGTAGCTTGGACATTATTCAAGTCCGATACCACATAGTTGGATATGATGTCGCTGTCTCCAACAGATCGAATCCATTCCCGTGCGGGAGGCGGCATGGCCAAAAACCGGCTGGATGCCAGCGCGCCCAGGGAGCGCCGATCGGAATGCTGCCCGCTCCTACTCTCTTCAAACGAGGCCCGTGCAATCCCGCACCTATTTTCACTTGCGGTATTGATGGAAGACGTGGATAGTGTTGTTGGTAATGATCTTGGCAACATCCAAGATTAATACTTATAAATTCCTTATGAAAAAGCTCACAACCCAAGCAACGGAGGAATTGGAATGCGCTGGACCAAACCTGAAATCATCGAGTTTTGCGTCGGAATGGAAGTGACGGGCTATATGTCCGACGAGGATCTGCCGCCGGAGTTCTGAACTGAACCGGCGACAGTAACGGAACCGGAGCCATGCAAGCAGACTTGCATGCCGTCGTTCTGGGGGCGGCAGCCGGAGGTGGCATTCCGCAATGGAATTGCGGCTGTCCGGTTTGCCGTCTGGCCTGGGCTGGCGACAATCGGGTCCGGCCCCGCACCCAGTCGAGCATCGCCGTTTCGGCGAATGGGGCAGACTGGCTCTTGCTGAATGCCTCGCCCGATATCCGCCAGCAGATCCTGGCGGTGCCCGCGCTCCAGCCCAAGGAATTTCCGCGCCATTCGCCGATTGCGGCGGTCCTGTTGACCAATGGCGATGTCGACCATGTCGCCGGCCTGCTGGGGCTGCGCGAACGCCAGGCCTTCACGCTCTACGGCACGGCCGAAACGCTGGACAGCCTGGCCGACAACCGGGTGTTCGACGTGCTGGCGCGCGATGTCGTGCGGCGCCAGGCCGTGCTACCCGGCCAGGGCTTCGAAGCCGTGCCGGGCCTGACCGTGACGTTGGTGCCGGTCCCGGGAAAATTGCCGCTCTGGCGCGAGGATGAGCCGATGCGTCTGGGCGAGGAAAGCGAAGCGACGGTCGGGGCGATCCTGGCGAGCGGCTCCAGGCGGATCGCCTACATACCGGGCTGCGCCGCCGTGCCACCCTGGCTGCGCGAAACCATCGCCGATGCCGATCTGTTGTTGTTCGACGGCACCCTCTGGGAGGACGATGAGATGATCCGGCATGGCGTGGGCACCAAGACGGGGCGACGCATGGGCCATATGCCGATAGCCGGCCCCGATGGTTCGATGGCTGCCCTCGCCGGCCTGCAGGTGCGACAGCGGGTCTTCATCCATCTCAACAATACCAACCCGGTGCTGGTGGAAGGCTCGCCCGAACGGCGAGCGGTCGAGACAGCCGGCTGGCAAGTCGCCCATGACGGTATGGTGTTTCGCCTATGACCAAGCTCCTTTCGCCCTCCGCCTTGGAAGCCGCGCTACGCGACATCGGCCATCGGCGCTATCACAATCTCCATCCTTTCCACGCCGCCCTGCATGGCGGGCGCCTCAGCCGGGACCAGGTGCGCGCCTGGGCCCTCAACCGCTACTTCTACCAGGCCATGATCCCGGTGAAGGACGCCACCCTCCTCGCCCGCATGCAGGAGGCGGCCCTGCGCCGGATCTGGCGCCAGCGCATCGTCGACCATGACGGCACCTCCGACGGCGATGGCGGGCTGGAGCGCTGGTTGAAACTGACCGACAGCCTCGACTTCCCGCGCGACTATGTGGTCTCTACCCGCGGCCTGCTGCCGGCGACGCGCTTTGCCGTGCAGGCCTATGTCGATTTCGTGCGCGACCGTTCGCTGCTGGAGGCAATCGCCTCCTCCCTGACCGAGATGTTCGCGCCCACCATCATCTCCGAGCGCATCGCCGGCATGCTGGCCAGTTACGACTTCATCTCGCCCCAGGCTCTCGCCTATTTCGACAAGCGCCTGTCACAGGCGCCTCGCGATGCCGATTTCGCGCTCGACTACGTCAAGCAGCACGCCACCACCATCGAGCTGCAACAAGCCGTCCTGGCTGCCCTCGCCTTCAAATGCGATGTGCTGTGGGCGCAGCTCGATGCGCTGCAGCATGCCTATGTGACGCCCGGCCTACCGCCGCCCGGCGCCTGGATTCCGGGCATGGAGCTGGCGTCATGAGTGCGCTCTCGCCCCAGGACGTGCCGCGCCTGCCGCGCGGCGTCAGGCTTCGCTTCGACACGGTCCGCGACAAGCACATGCTGCTGGCACCCGAACGCGCCTTCGGCCTCGATGCGGTGGCGGCGAGCGTAGTGGAACTGGTGGACGGGCAGCGCAACGTCGGCGAAATCTGCGATCTGCTCGCCGAGCGCTATGGCGAGGCGCGCGAGGTGATCGAGGGTGACGTCATCGCCATGCTCGACGACCTTCTCATCAAGCGGGTGATCGAGCGATGACGAGCGGCGCCCGCATTCCCAATCCCATCGGCCTGTTGGCCGAACTCACGCATCGCTGCCCGCTGCGCTGCCCCTACTGCTCGAACCCGCTCGAACTCGATCACCGCGCGCAGGAATTGGACACGGCGACATGGAAGCGCGTGTTCGGCGAAGCAGCCGCGCTGGGCGTGCTGCATGTGCACCTGTCTGGCGGCGAGCCGACCACCCGGCCCGACATCGTGGAACTGACGGCCCATTGCGCCGAGCTCGGCCTCTACACCAACCTGATCACGGCCGGCGTCGGGGCAGCGGATAGCCGGCTCGACGCCCTGGCCGAGGCCGGCCTCGATCATGTGCAGCTCTCCATCCAGGCGGCCGCGGCCGAGACAGCCGAGCGCATTGGCGGCCTTGCCGGTGCGCATGCCAGGAAACGGGAATTCGCCCGGCACGTGGTGGCGCTGGATCTGCCGCTGACGGTAAATGCGGTCGTTCACCGCGCCAATATTGGCGAGGTCGGCGACATCATTGATCTCGCCGTCGAGATGCAGGCCAAGCGCGTCGAAATCGCTCACACCCAATATTATGGCTGGGCCCAGCGCAATCGTGCCGCCCTGATGCCGACACGCGCGCAGGCAGACGCCTCGATCGCTTTGGTGGAGGAGGCGCGCGAGCGGCTGAAGGGTCGCATCGTCATCGACCTCGTCGTGCCCGACTATTATTCTGCCTATCCCAAGCCATGCAGCGGCGGCTGGGCGCGGCGCACCTTCAATGTGACGCCCTCTGGCAAGGTCCTGCCCTGCCATGCCGCCGAAACCATCCCCCATCTCGAGTTCTGGTCGGTTCGCGAGCACACGCTGGCGGAAACCTGGCAGTCCTCGCCGGCCTTCAATGCCTATCGCGGCACCGATTGGATGCCCGATCCCTGCCGCAGCTGCGAACGGCGGGAGCGCGACTGGGGCGGCTGCCGCTGCCAGGCCCTCGCGCTGACCGGCGATGCCGGCGCAACCGATCCAGCCTGCCACAAATCGCCTTGGCACGACCGCATGCAGGCCTTGGCCGCATCCGAGTCGGCCGTTTCCTCGCCACCGGCCTATGACTACCGCGTCATGACGGCTGCGCCGAGCCACGCGGAGGGACAACCGGCATGAACAGCTATTTCCATCGCAGCCCGAGGCGACCATGCCTGGTGGGCTTGATCTTCCTGGCCCTCGCCGGCATGGCCCATGCCGCCCCCGCGATACCGGATGCCGCCACCTTGCTGTTCGAGGAACCTCAGCTCGACAAGACCAGTGCCAACCAGGTGCTGACCTACGCCTATCATCGCAAGAGTGCCGACGACAAACTTTATGGGGCCTCTTTCGAGGACACGATCCGCCTCACCCTCGACAAGGGTGAGACACCGCAAACCCGCACGGTGAAAGTCCAGCTGTTCAGCGGCGCCAACCGGCGCGCCGCCGGGCCTTTCGAGAACATGAGCGGCAACCCGGTGCTGAGCCTCTTCCTGGAGCATCACATCGGCGTGCTCGCCGAAAGCTACCGGGCCAATCCGCGCTATTTCAAGACGGCAATCCGTGTTGCCCTGCGCGACAAGGCCGAGGTCAAGCCCGCCGAAATTCCGTTCGAGGGCCGCGCCCTCCCCGGCTGGCGCGTCACGATCCAGCCCTTCAGCGACGATCCGAACAAGGCCCGGCTGAACGGATTGGACACGCTACGCTACGAATTCCTGGTGGCGAGGGATCTGCCGGGCGAGATCGCCCGTATCGAGGTCTCGGCACCGGGAAAGAACAGCCCGCTGCTTGACGAAGGGATTTCCTATGAGGCCAAGCCCGACTGACACACTTCTGGCACTCCTTGTGCTGGCAGCCGCAGTTGCTCCCGCTTTTGGCGCGGAGGTCGAGAACGACTATCCGACCAACGCACGGGTCGACTATGTGATCGGCTGCATGGCCGCCAATGGCGAGAGCCGGGAGGCCATGGAGCGCTGCACCTGCTCGATCGACGTGATCGCCTCCATCCTGCCCTATGACGGCTATGAGAGGGCCGAAACCATCCTGGCCATGCGGCAGGGCGTCGGCCAGCAATCCGCCATCTTCCGCAGCACCAAGCAGTTCGACGATGTCGTCGCCAATCTCAGGCGCACCCAGGCCGAGGCCGAGATCCGCTGCTTCAAATAGAGCTGTATGCGGGCTCAGCCGTTCAACGTCGGATAATCCCAATCATGCTGAAGATGGCTTCGGGCCCGTGCGAGGGTCTCGGCATGATCATGCTTGAACGGAGCGACGAGCTGTTTCTCGAGGCTGCCCAGAAGCCTGTGAAGGACTACGCATTCGGCGGTGCTTTCAAAACATGAGCCCGCCGGCGTGGCGCCGGTCTTCGGATCGCACCAGCGCGAAAGAAGCTCGAACAAGACGACGGCCTCGTTCGCATCGAGACCGATTTCAAGATGATCCTGCGTCTCGACGTTGCCGGCCATTGTTTGATCACATCACGTGTTTCGGTGACGCTTCTTCTAAGACCAGGTCGCAGGGAAAGCTACTCGATGTAGGATCGCAGGCATCCTGCCCATAGGCGCTGACTTTGCGAGTGGAGGCGCCTGAAACGAGGTGTGCCGATCTCCAGATCGGCATCTTCCTGCCGGCAAGCACCGCGCTTCCAAGATGGTCGATCTGGAGATCAACACACCAGATAAGCACCGAGTGCCGCAAAGTCAGCGCCTATGGGCATCCTGCCTGTTCTTCCTGTCTGCCCGCCAGCGTCGCTTCCGGTGCCCCGTTTCAGCTGCCCCCGTCAGCCGGAAAGGCCCGCTTGAACTCGTTGCCTTCGGTGTCCTTGACGTCGACGGTGACGGCCTGACCATTCTTCTCATAGCTGAAGCGAAAAGTGGGATCCTCGCTGAGCGAGATGCCGCCCTCCATGGAAAAGACCGGCTTGTCGCCCTGGGCAACCGCAAGGGTCTGCACGAACCAGGCTGGTGTGTAGAGCCGCGTCACCTGGTCCATCTGCATGCCGGAATAATTGGGATGGCGGATCTGGACCTGGGCTTCCTGGCTGCCCGTGCTCGTAAAGTCGCGGAAGCGCATTTTGCCCAGATTGGCCTTGGCCTCGGCCGGGTCCTTCCCCGCCGGGGCAGAGCAGCCGCCCGCCGCCTTCACGAAGACCTTGGTCATGTGCAGCTTTCCGTCGCTGGTCTCGCTGACCGCCCGGACATAGGAATAGGAATTGACGCGGATGCGCGTCGACAGGCCGAATTGCCGCCTGCCTTCTGCGAGCTTGAAGACTGCCACCAATGGCGAGGGATTCTCGTCAACCACCAGCGTGATTGCCTTGACCGTACGGGCATCGCCGGGTGGCAGATTGATATGCACCTCGATCGGCACGAGCGCCGCATCCTCGGCCCTGGCGGGCGCACCGAGCGTCACAGTCGGCTCGGCATCTATGCCCTGCTGGCCGAAAATGTCCGTACGGATGGAATCCCAGGTCGCTTCGCTCGGCGTATCGCCCGCCTCAGCCACGCCCGGACCGGCAAGAAGAAGAATGGCGGCCAAGCATGCACCGCCGAGGACCTGCCGGCGCGAAGGCACCAGTCCGGCAAGAGTCTGGATAGAAGACATCATGCTTCTCCCTTCCTGATGGACAAGACGACCAAGGACGTCTTCTGGTTCCGTCCCGGCCTGCAGCATCACCGATCAGGGCCTCGGCTTGGCCACCTCCATGGCCAGTCCTGCGGCCTTCCAGCCGTCAACGCCGTCGCCATACCAGTAGATGCGGCCATAGCCGTAGCTCAGGGCACGCTTGGCGGCATTCCACGACATCCAGCAATCCTTCTTGCAGAAGAATACCAGCGCCTGCTCGTGGCGCCCCTGGCTCAGCTCCGCGAGGCTGCGCTTGAAATACTCTTCCGTCGGTGCCGCCAGGGCTCCGCGACCAACTTCCGGCAACCAGACCGCGCCCGCTATGGTTTCATGCGGCGGGTCCCGCCAAACCGTGCCGGCTGGGAGCTCCGCCGGCTTGGGCGGGTGCGGCAGGACATCGACGAAGATGGCCTCTCGCGTTTTCCACAGCGCCTCGGCTCGCCCAGTGTCCAGCACGGTTGCGCCGGCGAGGGTTGCCGGCGTCGGCGCCTTGTAGTCATCGAGACGGTAGCCATTTGGCTCGGGAGGGGAGCCTGCATGCACGGGTTGCGCCAAAAGCGCGAGGACCAGAATGACGGCACTGCGCACTGTCATTCGGGTCATCACATCACTCCTGCATCTGCCCGGCGGCGAGATTGGGCCGCTCCGCCGGCAGGCTTTCGATGGAAACCCTGGGCACACCATAGTCGTCAAGCACCTGTTCGATGTCCTTTTGGCGTTTGCGGATAGCGGCGTTGAGCGTGTGCTTCCACTGCGTCTCGTTCGCCCGGATGCCGAAGGTGATGCGATAGGCCAGCAGGGGCCGCTCGCTCTCCTGCACGAGGGGAATGACCTTGAGCGGCACGCTGGCCTTGCCGGCGTAATAACCGGCGATCGGCCCCCACAGCAGGGCGCCATCAGTCGTCCCCGCGACGAGATCGTCGATCGCTTCCTTGCCCGCCGCATTATCCTGCTGATCCAGGGTCAGCCCGTAGCTCTTGGCCTTGTCGACCAGGCCAAGCCGCTGGAGGTGATCGACGGGCGGCGTCCCGGCGATGATGCCAAATCTGCGTCCTTTGAGGGCGGCATCCTCCAACTTGGTGACACCGGCAAGGGGTCCGGCCGCCTTGACCACGAGGACATAGGTCGATGCGTAATAGGGGTTGGTATGCTGCGTCAGATCGGAGCCCGATGCTGCCCCGATGATGACGTCGCACAGGCCCGTGCCCAACGTGTTGCGCACGAAGCCCATGCCCTGCTGCAGCCAGTAATACCGCACCGGCCGCTGCAACTCCCTGGCCACGATCTCGGCGATGCGGTTCTCGAACCCTTCCTGGCGGCGGTTCGAGAACGGCATGTTGGCCGGATCCGAGCATACGCGCAGATTGGCTTTGTCGACGAGTTCGGGCACCTGCTGGGCGCTGGCAGGATTCAAGCCGAACGCCAACCCGGCCAGGGCAAGTCCTGGCACGAGAAGCTGGCTGAACTCAATTCGCCATGCAGGCCGTTTCGGCATCCTTGGCACTCTGCGGCTTGGGGTCGTGTTTTTCGGGACGGACGCGCGCGAGTGCACCGTCGCTGCGCGCTCGCAGATAGACATAGATGTCATCAAGATAGCACATCACGTTCCGGTTCGTGCCGAAAGTGGGCATCACCTTCTGGCTTGACGTGCTGACATCCTTGCGGCCCTGCACCACGACGGTGGTGAACTGCTCATAGTTCATTTTTTTCAGGGAATCGGTGAGAGCCGGCGCATAGGTCGAACCCGCTCCGTCCGGGCCATGGCACACCGTGCATTCGGAATGATACCGCCGGTAACCGGAGAAAGTATACCAATCCACATTGCCATCTGCAGTAACGTTATAGGTTGGTGCACCCTCGGCATCGCTATATTTGCCATCCTCGCTGCTTGCCGGCTTGGCAGGATCGGCGAAGGCCGACGTCGCGGCAAAAAGGCTCAACGCCAGCGCCGTCAAGCCGAAGAGCGCGCTACGTTGAAGGGGGGCGGCGGGGCGGTTCCCGGTTTGTAATTTGATTGGATTGGCTTGGACAAGCAATCGTCTGTCTCCCACTCAGGGCGCAGGCCACCATTTCGCGGGCCGAACGGCACCGAAAACAGGCAGGCTCTGCTTTTGTCTGGCGAGGAGGCTGGAGGAAAGACGAAGCTTCCTCCAGCCTCAACTGGATGATCGACTAGAGTGTTTTGCGATTTGTCGACATCGACGAGAATCGCAAAGACGCCTCGAAGCAGCGAGCCAGAGCAAACACGCGTTCACGCTTGAACGCGCTTTGCTCTGGGTAGCCTCATCCACTCATGGCAGTGCGAACACCGTCAGCTGTCCGCCGAGCGCCGTGTAGCTGTTGAGGGCTGCATAGCCGCCAACGGCGCCCAGACCCGCATTCGGATCGGTCAGGCCTGCCGCCAGGCCGATACCGGCCCAGCCACCGACACCCGAGAGCACTGCGACATATTGCTTGCCCTTGTGGGTGTAGGTCATCACGTTGCCGATGATGCCGGAGGGGGTCTTGAACTTGTAGAGTTCCTTGCCCGTCTTGGCATCGATGGCCTTCAGATAGCCTTCCAGCGTGCCGTAGAACACGACGCCACCGGCGGTTGCGAGCGGTCCGGACCACACCGAGAACTGCTCGGGCAGCGACCACACGATCTTGCCCTTGGCAGCGTCCCAGGCGATGAAGTTGCCCATGCCGCCATGGCTGTTGGGGGCCGGATACATCGACAGAGTGGCGCCGACATAAGGCTGGCCCGGGGTGTAGCTCACCTTGAACGGCTCATAATCCATGCAGACATGGTTGGTCGGCACGTAGAAGAGACCGGTCTTGGGGGAATAGGCCATCGGCTGCTGGTCCTTGGAGCCGAGAGCGGCAGGGCATACGCCCTTGGTGTTGACGTCTTCGCCATTCTGTTCGGTCGAATATTTGGCCACGACCAGCGGACGACCATAGGTCTTGCTGTTCTTGTCCATGTCGACCTTGGTGGCCCAGTTCACCACCGGGTCATACTTTTCGGCGACCAGCAGCTCGCCCGTCTCGCGGTCGAGGGTGTAGCCGAAGCCGTTGCGGTCCAGATGGACCAGGGCCTTGCGCTCCTTGCCGTCGATCTTGAGATCAACCAGCGGAACTTCGTTGACGCCGTCATAGTCCCATTCGTCATGGGGCGTCATCTGATAGACCCACTTGGCCATGCCGGTGTCGGCGTCACGGGCGAAGATGGTCATCGACCACTTGTTGTCGCCGGGGCGCTGCTTGGGGTTCCAGGTCGAGGGATTGCCCGAACCATAATACACCAGGTTCAGCTTGGGATCATAGGAATACCAGCCCCAGGTACAGCCACCGCCGGTTTTCCATTGGTCGCCTTGCCAGGTCTTGATGCTGGAATCCTTGCCGATCGGCTTGCCGAGCTCGGTAGTCTTTTCCGGGTCGACCAGCATTTCATCGTCCGGGCCCATGGAATAGGCGCGCCAGGCTTGCTTGCCGGTTTTCAGGTCGTAGGCGGTGAGATGGCAACGCACGCCGAATTCACCACCGGAAATGCCGACGAGGAGCTTGTCCTTGACGGGCATGACGGTCGCCGTATTGGTTTCGCCCTTCTTGGGGTCGCCATTGACGACGGACCAGACCACCTTGCCGGTCTTGGCGTCGAGCGCCACCACCGTGGTGTCGGCCTGATGCAGGAACACCTTGCCGTCGGCATAAGCCAGACCGCGATTGACGGTGTCACAGCACATCACGGGAATGACGTTGGGATCCTGTTTGGGATCGTAACGCCAGATGATCTTGCCTTCATTGTTGAGATCGAGGGCGAAGACCGTGTTGGGAAAAGGCGTATGGACATACATGATGTCGCCGACCACGAGCGGGGCCCCTTCATGGCCGCGCAGGACGCCCGTCGAGAAGGTCCAGGAGACCTGGAGCTTTTTGACGTTTTCCGAGGTTATCTGGTCGAGCTTCGAATATCGTGTGTTCGCATAATCGCCGGTCTGCAGCACCCACTGGTTGGGATCCTGAGTCAGCTTCTGGACTTCATCATTGGCGTAGGCCTGCGCGCCAAAAAACAGCGAGCAGACCACGCCCAGCCACGCTATCAGTTTTTTCATTGGGCTTCCTCCGAGTGGCCACACGCATGCCGTCCCGCCGGACCACATGCCGAACTTGAATGTCGTTCTTCTAGCCTTGGGGATACCTCGTCTCTTCGACAGCGTGTCACAGCCGGCGATTTCGCCTCGGAGCCATAGGCATAAGCCGCTGGCTTTCGAATCGACACTGCGATCCCCATCACGGTGCCGTTGGAAGTCGAAGATGTATTACCTTATGCAACGGGTTCAGTTCATGCAAGATTTGACTGACATACCATTAGATTTATTTTTACCTTATTATGATGCACCGCATCATCTTCTGCGTGCAGCGCAAAATAACGATGGTACTATACGGTGCCCCAGCAGGTCGTCGCCTACTCCCATTCCAGCTCTCGATAGGCGCTTGTCGCATTCCGAACATTGAAGTCGTCGAACAACTGCCAGTTGCCGCGTTCCGACTGCGCCGCCTCCTTCACGGCCTCTTGCAGGGGCCGACCCTGGGCAATCATGGTGCGCAAATCGTCCCGCAGGCGCTCGAGGTAGCGAACCATGGCGTCGGCCGCGCCCGGCCAGGCCATCGCCGCCGGCCCGTGCCCCGGCACGACGCGCGCGGCCTGCCGCGATCGCAGTGTACCGATCACGGCAAGCCAGCCATTGAGACTACCGTCGAGGGCAGGTACATGGCCCGAGAAAAGCAGGTCTCCGAGAAACCAGGTGCCGGTCTTCTCGTCCATCACGGTGAGATCGGTGTTGGTATGCGCGGTCGGCCAGGCCTCGAGCAGGAGGCGGCGCCCGCCGAGATCCAGTGCGAGACGATCCTTCACCAGCAAAGTGGGAGGGATCGCCTCGGTCCCGGCAAAGGCGTTCTCACCGATCAGCCTGCGGGTCGCCGAAAGATAGGTGTCGGCGCGCGCTGCCAGAGCCTCCGGCAGATTGGCATGACCGACGATCACCGCGCCGGGCAGACGGAATGCGGCATTGCCGAGCAGATGGTCAGGGTGAACGTGGGTATCGATGACATAGCGGATGGGCTTGTCGGTGCGGGCACGAATGGCCGCCAGCAAGGCAAGACCCGCCTGCTTCGAACCACCGGTATCGATGACCGCGACCGCTTCGCCGCCAACGACGAAGCCGGCATTGCCGATGGCATCGCTATTGCCCGGCGCGGCAAGTTCATGCGGTGCTGCAAAGACGAAGACACCCTCCGCCACCTCGGTCACCGGCAAGGGCGGCGGCGTTTGCGCGAGGGCCGCGCTCGTCGCGAACACAAAGTAAATTGCCAACAAAAAGATCTGTACGACGAGCCGGCGCACCACCTCATAGTCTCCCACATCAGGCGCCGCGGCTGGGGACCGCGGACGACACGCCTTGTTATAAGGGCATCACAGGCCGAAGCGGCGGGCAAATTCGCGATGCCGCTCCTCGATCCAGGCCGAATGGCGGTCCTCGCGCGCCTCGCCGATCACCACCTCATGCAGGATGCGGGTGGGGCGGTGGCTCAGAAACAGCAGCCGGTCAGCGAGCCCGATCGCCTCGCGCACATTATGGGTGACCATCAGGACCGTGATGCGATGATGGGCGACTGCCGCCAGCAGGCCGGCTCGCAGGTCGGCGGCGGCCTTGTCGTCGAGCGATACGAAGGGCTCGTCCAGCACCAGCAATTGCGGTTCCAGCGCCAGAGCCCGGGCCAGCGAAACACGGCGCTGCAGGCCGAGCGACAGCGCATGCGGATAATGGCTGCGCCACTCCAAAAGGCCGAGCCGCCCGAACAGGTCGTCGAGACTACGCCGGCGCTGCACGGGCGGCAGGGCAATCCGGATGTTCTGCTCCACCGTCCGCCAGGGCAGCAGGCGCGGTTCCTGAAAGGTCACGCCAACAGTCAGTGTCTCGATTTCCGGCTCCACCCTGCCCTCGAAGCCACGGTCAAGGCCGAGCAGGATCTTCAAGGCCGTGGTCTTGCCGCAGCCGGAGGGACCGATCAGGCAGGCAAACTCGCCGAATGCCAGCGACAGGCCGAAATCCCTGACAGCCTCCACCGCCCTGCCGCGATCATCGCGGTAGACCTTGCTGGCGATATGCACGTCAAGCAAGGGCGGGACGCCAGCGTCGGGCATGCTTTTCCAGGGGCTGCAACAGGAGGAACTCGATGGCAAGCATGACGCAGGTGAAGGCAAGAGCATAGCCCAGCACCGCCGTGACATCGGAAAGCTGGAAATAGAGCGAAATGGCGTAGCCCACGCCCGAGGAACGGCCGAGCAATTCGACCAACAGCACGATCTTCCAGACCAGCGACAGGCCGGAGCGCGCCGCGGCCGCGACATAGGGCGCCAGTTGCGGCAGCAGAACATGGCGCAGCCAAGTTACGGCCGAGAACCGATAGACCCGGCTCATCTCCTCCAGATCACGATCGAGCGCCCGCGTCCCCTCGCGCAGCACCACGATGACATTGGGGATCTTGTTGAGGGCCACCGCCGTCACCGCAGCGGCCTCCGTCAAGCCGAGCCAGATGTAGCACAGCACCGCGATCACCAGGGCCGGCATGTTGAGCAGCACCAGCAGCCAGACGTCGAAAGCCGCATTGGCCCGGCGCCAGCGGCCGAGAGCGACGCCGATGATACTGCCGATCAGCATGGCCACGCCAAAGGCGGCGGCTACCCGCCACAGCGTGATGCCGACATTGGCGATGAGGTCTCCGCGCTGCGTCTCAGCGACGATGAAGGCGAACACCGCGCCCGGCGAGGGCAGCAGCGGCCCGTTCGCCATCCTGGCAGCGACCTCCCAGATCACGAGCAAGGCGAGCAGCGAGACCAGCCGGGCCACAACGCCCGCCAGACGCCCCAGACCCGATGCCGTCAGCGCCCCGTCCAATAGAGCCCCTCCGGAAGAGCGGCGGTCTTGCCGACCAGTTTCTCGCCACCGAGCTTGGCCAGCATGGCATAGAGCTTGGCTGCATCGGCGCGCTCCTCCTCGACGGAACGGCTGGGAATGCCGGCGATGAAACTCCGCTTCAGGACACCGTAGGTTGCCTCGTCATCGGCCTGCATCAAGGGTCGAAGCTGTGTCCATAGCGCCTCCTGGCTGGCCAGCGCCTGCTTGGCCTGCCGCGATATGCGGGCAAAGGCCGAGATCTTCTCATCGGCCTGTGCATCGCCACGCTTGAAGACATAGCCGACGAAGGAAAGCGGCCCCTCGACGCCGAAGGATCTTGCGACCTCGTCGGCACCGATCAGGCGCTTGTAGCCCTTGGCCTCGAGCCGCGCGCAGAAGTTCCAGTAGAGCAGGGCAGCATCGAGTTCCCCTTGTTCCAGCTTCATGCTCAGCAAGGGGGGCGCCCCGAACACCGGCATGGCCGCCTTGGCAAGATCGAGACCGGCCTGATGCTGCGCGTAGGCCTGCAGCATGATCCAGCTCTTGTCGAGCGCTCCGCCGGCCACACCGATGCGCTTGCCGGCAAGATCGGCCACGGTGGCAATCGTCGAGTTCGGCGCCCGCATCACCGCGCCCTCCGATGCCGAGAAAGGCAGGAAGACGATATCGCGCCCCTCGCCGCGCATGCGCGCCGCCCAGAGCAGATCCGACACGATGCTGTCGACGGCATCGCCCAGAAAAGCGATCCGCGACGCATCGTTTGAGGCAAGCTTGAGCGGATCGATCGCCAGACCCGCGGCCTTGTCCAGGCCGAGCGCCCGGATGGCGGCGAGTTCCCATTCGACGGTGCCGAAGGACAGGACACCGAGGCGCAGCGGCGGCAATTGCGCCTGGGCCGTGCCGATGCCGCCTAGAAAACTCGCGCCCAGCCCTGCACCCGCAAGCGCGAAAAATTGTCGCCGCTTCATCATTACCATAACCCGGAACCGGAGCGGATCATCATGGGCCCATCCCCATCATATTGCTTCTGAAAAGACCGCTGCTGCCGAATCGGGAGTGACCCGATTGCACCCGCCCGCAAGCACGTATCCTCCCTGTGCAGATAATATCTATTCTTGACAAGCAGTGTGGTCATCATTCTTCATGCTGTCCAGTCACTTTACGTTGCGCCTAGACTGATTCACAACGCAGCATGACACATGAAGAATAAAATAAGCAGAAATTAAGCTTAATCTTCAATGACCTTGGATGAACGGTCGAAAGGGAGAGAAAATGCGACAGGTCGCCGTTGGAATTCTTGCCTCTATCCTGATATCGAGTGCCGCCTTCGCGCAAGATGCGGCGCTCGGTGAAAAAGTCTTCATCAAGTGTAAAGTCTGCCATCAGGTTGGAGAAACTGCCAAGAACGCCGTCGGCCCCGAGTTGAACGGAGTAATCGGTCGCAAATCGGGATCCATTGACAGTTATACCTATTCTCCGGCAATGAAGAGCGCCGGCCTGACCTGGGCCGAGGACACTCTCTCAGAATATCTTAAGAACCCAAAACAGAAGGTGCCCGGCAACAAGATGGCCTTTGTCGGCCTGTCGAAGCCGGACGACATCGCCAATGTCATCGCCTTTCTCAAGCAGTTCGATGCCAGCGGCAAGAAGGCACCTTGAGGGCCCCGATGCCCGTTCCGCACCGATACTGCAACCGGTGGCAAGCGGGATCGGGCCATGACCCTCCCGCCGGCCGCGCGGTACCCGTCATTCGGCGGCCACGAATTCCGTTTTCGAATCATGGCCCAGTCCCAGCACCAGCAGGGCCGAGACGAGCGGCAGGAGCGATAGCGCCAGCAGCCCCATGGCGGTGCCTCCCGTCTGGTCCTTGAACCAGCCGATCAGATAGGGTCCGCCAAAGCCGGCGAGATTGCCGATCGAATTGATCAATGCGATGCCGGCCGCAGCCGATGCCCCGCTCAGAAAGGCTGTCGGCAAGGTCCAGAACAGGGAGAAGGTGCAGAACACGCCGATGGCCGCCACCGTCAGCGCGATCATGGTCAGGACGGGATCGGTGAGCGTGCTGGCCGCGGCCAGGGACAAGGCGATCAGGAAGAGTGGCAGAGCGACATGCCAGACCCGTTCGCGGACGCGGTCCGAGTGCTGCGCCCACAGGATCATGGCAACCGAGCCGAACACATAGGGGATCGCCGTCACGAAGCCGGTCTGGATATTGCTGAGGCCGAAGGCCTTCACGATCTGCGGCAGCCAGAACTGCATGCCATAGAGCGCCCCGACGAAGCCGAAATAGACCAGGCTCAACACGAGAACCTTGGGCGAGGCCAAGGCCTGGCGCAGGCCCAGATGATGGGCGGCCTGCTTGGCGGCCTCTTCCCGTTCCAGGCGGTCGGAGAGCCACCTTTTCTGCTCTGGGCTGAGCCAGCCGGCGGCCGCTGGCCGGTCGGTGAGATAAAACCAGGTCACGATGCCCAGAAGGGCCGCCGGAATACCTTCGAGGATGAAGAGCCATTGCCAGCCTTTCAGGCCGCCGATGCCGTCCATGCCGAGCAGATAGCCGGAAATCGGCGCGCCGATCATGGTCGATACCGGCACGGCGACGGCGAAGGCCGCGAGAATGCGGGCGCGATATTTGGCCGGGTACCAATAGGTCAGATAGAGGATGATGCCCGGAAAGAAGCCGGCCTCCGCCACGCCGAGCAGGAAACGCAACACGTAAAAACTCACCGGTCCCGCGACCAGCGCCATCAGCGCGGAGATGATGCCCCAGCTGATCATGATGCGGGCGATCCACCGGCTTGCGCCGACCTTGTGCAGGATGACGTTGCTGGGCACTTCGAAGAGGAAATAGCCGATGAAGAAGATGCCGGCGCCCCAGCTGAACACCAAAGGCGAGAATTTCAGCTCGTCATTCATGGTCAAGGCGGCAAAGCCGAGATTGACGCGGTCGAGATAGGCCAGGAGATAGGCCAGCATCAGGAACGGCAGCAGCCGCCAGGACACGGCCCGCACGGTCGACGCTTCCAGCGCACTCCCCTCTTGTTCCGACATGACGCTCATCGGCCTTTCCTTCCCATTACCGCCGAGCGGTCTTTACGGCCATCCTGAACAGCGGATGGCAACGTGCCGCTCTTTCCATCGCAGACCTACCACCCGTCTCGCGACACCGCGAGACAATGTGGGCGCAACGCCTCACTATCCTTCCTGTCGGATACGATAGGCGCAGCGCCGGGCACCATGGACGATGTGCTCGGTTCGCTCCACCGAGCATTGCGGCCCCAGCATTTCGCGGAAAATCGCGAGTTCCGAGCGGCAGAAGCCCTGGCAGGCCGTGGCAGCCGCGCAGATGGGACAATGGTTTTCGATGAGGATCCAACCCGCGCCATCCTCGGCGGGGCGCTGCTCGGCCATGTAGCCCTCGCGCGTGCGAATCTCGGCGAGCGCGGCAATACGGGCCTCGGGGCCCTCGACCGGGCCAAGCTCGGCCCGGTAGGCCGCGCGCATCTCGTCCTCGCGCGCCGCGATCAGGCGTTCGAGCGCCTCGGGTCCGAGCAGGTCGCGGACATTGCGCAGCAGATTCACCGTCAGCTCGGCATGGGTATCGGGGAAGCGGCCATGCCCCTGCGCCGTCAGGCGCCAGAACTGGGAGGGCCGGCCGACGCCCCTGGCGACAGATTCGGTCTCGACCAGGCCTTCGGCGGCGAGCTTCATCAATTGCTGGCGGGCGTTCTCGCCAGTCGTGCCGATCGCCTGGCCGAGCTCGGCCGCCGTCTGCTGTCCCCTTGTCTTCAGGAGAAGCAACAGGCGATCGGGTCCCGAGCGCGCTTGCAGGCTCGAATTTTCCAGCTCAGGCGTCGACATGGTCCTCTGCGGGTTATATTCAAAGCGTCAGCTTGCTTTATATGAACTCGGGCAACGGGATGCAATCTCGCCGACGGTTCGGGGCCCGTTTCCACCCTCTTGAATTCCGGGAACCCGGCCTCCACTCTCGCAGCATGGCTGAGCATGATGAAGAGGGGGCGAATGCCGCTTCGCCCCCCGCCGATCCGACAACCGCGCGGGACGTCCACCTCGCCTACAAGGTGGACATCGTCGTGATCGGCGCCGGCCAGGCCGGGCTGTCGAGCGCCTATCATCTGCACGAGCTCGGCCTGCCGGCGGGGCGCGGTTTTCTGGTGCTCGACAAGGCGCCCGCACCGGGCGGGGCCTGGCAATATCGCTGGCCGTCCTTGACGCTGAGCACCGTCAACCGCGTGCACGACCTGCCCGGCATGGCCTTTGCCGAAATCATCGATCCCGGCCTCACCGAGGTGCCGGCAGCGCAAGCGGTGCCGCGCTATTACGAGGCCTATGAGCGCAAATTCGAGCTGCCCATCTATCGTCCGGTGATGGTCAAGGTCGTCTGCGAGCGCGGCGGCCGCTTCCGGGTCGAGACGGACCGGGAGACCTTTTCGGCCCGCGGCCTCATCAACGCGACCGGCACCTGGGAGACGCCCTATATTCCCGACACTCCCGGCCGGGAGAGCTTCAGCGGGCGGCAACTCCACACCCGCGACTACCAGACCGCCGAAGCCTTCGCCGGCCAGCGCGTCCTGGTGGTCGGCGGCGGCATCTCGGCCGTGCAGATCCTCGACGAGATCTCGCGCGTGACCGAGACGATCTGGGTGACCCGACGCGAGCCGCAATTCCGCGAGCGCCCCTTCACGCCCGAGGACGGACGGGCGGCCGTCGCCATCGTCGAGGACCGGGTGCGGCGCGGCCTCATCCCCGGCTCCATCGTCTCGGTCACCGGCCTGCCCCTCACCCCGGCCCTGAGGGCCGCGCGCGAGCGGGGCGTGCTGGCGCGCCGGCCGATGTTCAGCGCGATCACGCAGGACGGCGTGCGCTGGGCCGATGGCAGCGAGGAAAAGGTCGACGTCATCCTGTGGTGCACCGGCTTTCGCTCGTCGCTCGACCATCTGGCGCCGCTGCAGATCCGCGAGGACGATGGCGGCATCGTGATGACCGGCCGCCTGGCCACGCAGGTCGCCCGGGACCCACGCATCCATCTCGTTGGCTACGGTCCCTCGGCCTCGACCATCGGCGCCAATCGCGCCGGCGCCGCGGCGGCCCAGGAGCTGACGGCGACATTGGGGATCGGCGGTATAAGCCCCAATCCCTTACCCTCCCCTGGAGGGAGAGGGTCGGCCTGAAAGGCCGGGGTGGGATGCAGAAACACGGATCGTGACCATAGAAACAGGTCTTTTTCCGAAGAAGTCACCCCACCCCGAGGCTTCGCCTCAACCCTCCCCCTACAGGGGAGGGTAAGGCAGGTCGCAGTCTCACCCGGTCTTCAGCGCATCCGTGTCGATCGGCAGGGTGCGTATGCGCTTGCCGGTCGCGGCGAAGACGGCGTTGGCGACGGCCGGGCCGACGGCGACGGTCGCCGTCTCCCCGATGCCGCCAGGGGCCTCGGCGCTCTTGACCAGATGGGTTTCCACCACCGGCACCTCGTCGATACGCATGGGCAGATAGGTGTCGAAATTGCCCTGCTCCACCCGGCCGTCCTTCAAGGTGATGGCGCCGTGCAGCGCCGCCGTGAGGCCGAAGATCGCGCCACCCTCGACCTGCGCGGCGATGGTGTCCGGGTTGACCTGCAGGCCGCAATCGACGGCGCAGGTGAGGCGATGCACCTTGAGCGAGCCGTCTGCGGCCGTCTCGACTTCAGCCACCATCGACATGAAGCTGCCGAAGGCGAACTGCACGGAGACGCCGCGCCCGCGCCCCTTGGGCAGGGGCTTGCCCCAGCCCGCCTTCTCGGCCGCCAGCGTGAGCACGCCGAGCGCCCGCGGGTTGTTGGCGAGCAGTTCCTTGCGATAGGCGACCGGATCTGCCTTGGCCGCGGCGGCCAGCTCGTCCATGAAGCTCTCGACCACGAAGACGTTGTGCGTCGGCCCGACGCCGCGCCACCAGGAAGTCGGGATGCCCGGCGGTTCGACCCGGACATAGTCGACATGGATGTTGGGCAGGGCATAGGGCGGTTCGGCCGCCGCCTCCACCGCATCGGAATCGATGCCGTCCTTGAAGGCCGGCGGGAAGTAGCGCGCCAGGATCGAAGAGCCGGCGATGCGATGGGTCCAGGCCACCGGCTTACCGGAAGCATCGAGCCCCGCCGACATCCGGTCGAAATAATAGGGCCGGTACATGTCGTGCTGGATGTCTTCCTCGCGGCTCCAGATCACCTTCACAGGCCCATCGACCTGCTGGGCCACCTTGACGGCGCGCGCCACGCCATCGGCCTCCAGCCGGCGCCCGAAGCCGCCGCCGATGAGGTGGTTGTAGACCTTGACCTTGTCCTTGGGCAGGCCGGTGATCTCGGCCGCGACCGCCTGCGCCATGGTGGGCACCTGCGTGCCGACCCAGACATCGCAGCCATCCTTGCGCACATGCACGGTGCAGTTCATCGGCTCCATGGCGGCATGGGCGAGGAAGGGCACCTGGTAGATGGCTTCGAGCTTTTTGGCGGCGCCGGCGAGCGCCTTGGCGGTGTCGCCCTCGTTGCGGGCCACCGCGCCCGGCTGCTTGGAGGCCTCGGTGAGCTGGCTGACGATTCCGGCGCTGTCGACCTTGGCGTTCGGCCCGTCGTCCCAGGTGATGTTGGCGGCGGCGAGGCCCTTCTTGGCCGCACCCATATGGTCGGCGATCACGGCGACGGCATCGTCGGTCTTGACCACCTGGCGCACGCCCTTGACGGCCAGCACCGCCTTGTCGTCCACGGATTTGGGCTTGCCGCCGAACACCGGCGAAATGGCGATGGCGGCGACCTTCATGGCCGGCAGCTTGACGTCGATGCCGAACTCGGCCTTGCCGACCACCTTGTCCGGCGTATCCAGCCGCTTGGCCGGCGTGCCCAGCAGCTTGAAATCCTTGGGGTCCTTGAGGGTGATGCTCTCGGGCTTGGGCACCGGCATGGTCGCGGCGTCGTCGGCGAGCTCGCCGTAGCCGAGCGTCGCATTGCTGGCCGGATTGAGCACGGCGCCGTCGCGGGCCGTCAGCTTGGCCGCGTCGACGTTCCAGCGCTTGGCGGCGGCGGCGATCAGCATGGTGCGGGCGGCCGCGCCGGCCTGCCGCAAGGGCTGCCAGAAGGCGCGTATGGTGGTGGAGCCGCCCGTCGCCTGGCTGCCGAGCAGGGCATTGCCATAGAGCTTGTCGTCGGGCGGGGAATGTTCGAGCTTGACCTGGTGGAGGCCGACCTCCAGCTCCTCGGCCAGCAGCATGGCCTGGGCGGTATAGACGCCCTGGCCCATCTCGACCATCGGCATCACCAGCGTGACCAGGCCCTGCCTGTCGATGCGGATGAAGGCATTGGGCGCGAAGTCCTTGGCTTCGGCCGCGGCGACCGGCGATCCGGCCAGCGGCGGCAAAGCGAGTGTGAGAACGAAGCCGCCGCCGATGGCGGCTCCCGCCTTCAGGAAGGCGCGGCGATCGAGGTCTTTGTTTTGACGCGTTTTCTTAATCGAAAAGTCTGTCAACTTTTCTGGAAAACGCTGTTGGCGTGTATCGGTACCGTCGGGCATGATCCCTTCCTCCCTCAAGCAGCGGCGTGATGGATGGCGGCGCGGATACGCTGATAGGTGCCGCAGCGGCAGACATTGCCGGACATGGCGGCATCGATGTCCTCATCGCTCGGCTTGGGCGTGGCGGCGAGCAGGGCCGCGGCCGACATCAGCTGGCCGGACTGGCAATAGCCGCACTGCACCACTTCGAGATCGAGCCAGGCCTTCTGCAAGGCCTTGCCCTGCGCGGTCTGCCCGATCGCCTCGATGGTGGTGACGGCGCTCTCGCCGACGCTTTCCAGCGGCGTGACGCAGGAACGGACAGCCGTGCCGTCGACATGCACGGTGCAGGCACCGCACAAGGCGGCACCGCAGCCGAACTTGGTGCCGGTCATGCCCAAAATGTCACGCAGCACCCATAAAAGCGGCGTGTCGCCATCGGCATCGATGGTGTGAGCGGTTCCGTTGATCTTGATGGTATAGGCCATGGCAGTCTCCCGCGAGTCGGAAGGGCATATCCCCTCCTTGGAGCGATTCCAGACAATCAGCCTAGGCCTGTCGGGGCAAGGGTTCAATCGATCACAAGCCGGTGTGGGCTTTGGGGCACCCGCATGGCGGGTAGATAGGCCCGACACCTCCCGCAGTCAGGGAGCGCAACCTTGCCCAGTAGCGCACGACCAGCCTTCTCCACGAAGTGGTCTTTGCGTTTCTGAAAGAAATGCATGAGGTGGCCCGGCGAAGCCGGGTCGGACGGGGTGTGGTGTGCAGCGCGATGCCCTACGACAACTGGCACAACGGTCGTGCCAATCCCTCGATCCGAGTTGCGCTGCCCGCCACACCCCATCCGTCATTGCTTCGCAATGACACCTTCCCCACTTTGTGGAGAAGGCTGGTTGCGCCTTGTTCTGTTGGGGCACCGAGGCGACCACGACAGCCCGCTGCCCCGTCTCACACGCTGCTCAGCAGCAGGCTCGTCTCGCTGTTCGACACCCCGTCGATCAGCCGGACCTCGCGCAGCACGCGGTCGAATTCGGCCAGGCTCGCGGCGCGGATGTTGGCGACGAGGTCCCAGTTACCGTTGGTGGTGTGCAAGGTGTGCACCTCCGGCAGGCCGCGCAGCTTGCGGATGACCTGCGTGGTCGACTTGCCGACCACCTCGATCATCATCACCGCATGCACGGCGTTCATGTCGTAATCCTCGCGGACGCGGGCGGTGAAGCCGAGCAGCGTGCCAGTCTCGATCAGGCGGTCGAGCCGGTTCTGCACGGTGCCGCGCGCCACGCCCAGGGCATCGGCAAGCTTGGAAAGGGAGGCCCGGCCATCGGTGCGCAGATGCGCGATGATGCCGCGGTCGAGTGCATCGGGAATATATTTGACCGTTTCGGTGTCCCGGCCCGTCACTGACATTTTTCTCAACCCGACCTAGCAATCTGTATAATCTGTTGACGGATTTAACACAGGATTGCGATTTCGGTGAACATTCGTACGGCCTACAACTGGAAGCAACAGTGACCGTTCCGGGATCCTTCGATGACCGCTCCCCTGCCCTCCGAGAAGGCGATGGTGCCTTTCGTCAGCGTCGACAACATGATGCGCCTCGTCCACCATCTCGGCATCGAGCGGGTGCTGGCCGAATTGACCGACCTGATCGAGGAGGATTTCGGCCGCTGGGAGAGCTTCGACAAGACCCCGCGCGTCGCCAGCCATTCGCGGGACGGCGTGATCGAGCTGATGCCGACTTCGGACGGCACCATCTACGGCTTCAAATATGTCAACGGGCATCCCAAGAACACCGCCGAGGGCCTGCAGACCGTCACCGCCTTCGGTCTGCTCGCCGATGTCGCCACCGGCTATCCCGTGCTGCTGACCGAGATGACGCTGCTGACGGCGCTGCGCACTGCGGCAACCTCGGCCATGGCCGCCCGCCACCTCGCCCCCAAAGGCGGCAAGGTGATGGCGATGATCGGCAATGGCGCCCAGGCCGAGTTCC
This sequence comes from Labrys sp. HAY1-8F, assembly GCF_056754975.1. Taxonomy (NCBI): domain Bacteria; kingdom Pseudomonadati; phylum Pseudomonadota; class Alphaproteobacteria; order Hyphomicrobiales; family Xanthobacteraceae; genus Labrys; species Labrys sp. HAY1-8F. Next base: position 1,615,212 of record NZ_JBPGWZ010000001.1, read on the forward strand.
AGGCCCTCGCCATGAAGGCGGTGTGCGGCATCGACACCGTCAGGCTCTACGACATCGATCCCAAGGCGACGCAGAAGACCGCCCGCAACCTTCAGGGCAGCGGCCTCACCGTCATCCCCTGCACCTCCTCGCAGCAGGCGATCGAGGGCGCCGCCATCGTCACCACCTGCACCGCCGACAAGCAGTTCGCCACCATCCTCACCGACAACATGGTCGGCCCCGGCATCCACATCAACGCCATCGGCGGCGACTGCCCCGGCAAGACCGAGCTGCACAAGGACATCCTCCTGCGCGCCGACTGCTTCGTGGAATATCCGCCGCAGACCTGGATCGAGGGCGAGATCCAGCAGATGGACCGCTCCTACCCGATCACCGAGCTCTGGCAGGTCGTCACCGGCCAGGTGCCGGGCCGGCGCGACGAGCGCCAGATCACTTTGTTCGACAGCGTGGGCTTCGCCATCGAGGACTTCTCGGCCCTGCGCTACCTGCGCGCCCAGATCGTCGGCACCGATTTCTACCAGGAGCTCGACATGATCGCCGATCCCGACGACCCGCGCGACCTCTTCGGCATGCTGCAGCGCGCCCGCTGAGGCGAGGCCTTTACCCTCCCCTGGAGGGGGAGGGTCGGACGAAGTCCGGGGTGGGGTGGCCTTCTTCGCGATGAAGGGACGCTGTCGCCACCGCCTGAGCATTTTCACCCCACCCCGGCCTTTCAGGCCGACCTCAGGCCATTCCAAGTGGAATGGCCGACACCCTCCAGGGGAGGGTGTAGACTCGACGCCCCGGAGCCCCCATGTCCAAGCGCCCTGCCTTCTCGGTCCAGGCCCCCTCCGCCGTGGTGATGGTTCGCCCGCACCACTTCACCGTCAACACCGAGACGGCCGCCGACAATCATTTCCAGGTCGCGGGCAGCGGCGGCGAAGACCTCGCCCCGCTCGCCCATGCCGAGATCACCCGCGCCGCTGAAACCCTGTCGGCCCACGGCGTCACCGTGCATCTCTTCGAGGACGAAAGCCGGACAACCCCGGATTCGGTGTTTCCCAACAACTGGTTCTCCACCCATGCCGGCGGCCATGTCGCCCTCTATCCGATGAAGGCGCCGAGCCGGCGGCGCGAGCGCCGGGCCGACGTCATCGAGATGCTGAAGACCGATTACCGCGTGCAGGAGGTCATCGACTATTCCGGCCTGGAGCCCGACGGCCTGTTCCTGGAAGGCACCGGCGCCATGGTACTCGACCATATCGACAGGGTGGCCTATGCCGTGCGCTCCGACCGCACCGACCCGATCGCCCTCGAGCGCTTCTGCACCCATTTCAACTTCGAGCCGATGGCCTTCGACGCCCGCGACGACAAGGGCGCCGCCATCTACCACACCAATGTGCTGATGTGCGTTGCCACCGATTTCGTGCTGATCGGCCTCGACATGATCGTCGACCGCGCCCGCAAGGCCGAGATCGTCGCCCGCCTCGAACGCTCCGGCCGCGAGGTGCTGGCCCTGAGCAACCGCCAGATCGAGAACTTTGCCGGCAATGCAATCGAATTGCAGGGCAAGGACGGCCGCCTCCTCGCCCTCTCGACCACGGCCCTGGCGGCCCTGACGCCCGAGCAGCGCGAGATCATCGAGCAGAGCGCCAGCTGCGTCGCCCTCGACATCCCCACCATCGAACGCGCCGGCGGCTCGGTGCGGTGTACGCTGGCAGGGGTGCATCTAACGCCGAGGGGGTGAAAGTAGATTGGAGGGACTGGAGGGCCTGCTCCGTCTTGCTTCTAGCTCGATTGAGACGAGGCCGTTCAGTTTACTTTTTAAATACCCTTGCAGAGAAGTCGGCATTTACGAGGAACGATCTAGTCCGAAGGCGGCTCCGTCCCCTGACGGTCGCGCTTGCGCCACCAGTTAGCTGTTCCGAACGACGAGCGTGATCCTCGAAGTTGTCTACATTCAGACTGGAGCAATCTGGTTGTCAAGCGCCCCATCTGGTAGTCACATACTTTATTGTATACTCTTCGCGAACCGAAAATTATCTCAATAAATGGGGGTTGCTTTGACATTCGCTTGTTTAAGCAACCGTGCTCCCATAGAATAAAGGATATGGCTCACTTCGGCGGTTGTGCAGGTACCAGATGAATCAGGCGGTTGTGACAAATAATGCTTCTGTCGAATTTCTCGACGAGAAATTGCTCCCGCGCGCTATCGGACGTCTGTTCTCGATGAATAACTATGACGTACGCTACGGAGTCGAGATCAATGGTGCCGAGGTAGACGTTGTGGCATCCCCTAAGGGTGACCCGTTTGCTTCGGAGATTTATATTGAGGCTACCGTACAATACGTTGATGTTACAAAGTATGGAAAAGATATGACTAAGTTCTCGTTAATCCGAGAACTTAAACCCGGATCAACATGTGTTTCCATATCGACTAAGGGCTTCACACCGTCAGTGGCGGAAAGGGCCTCGAAGACAAGAATTTTAACATACACATATGACGAGCTATTTACTCGCTTTGAGAAGTTTGCGCCATATGTGGACTCAGCACTAGCGAGTTCAACTGTTGCCTCGCTTGTTTCCGATTATGAAGAACCGTTCTTGCGTGACGCAGTAGGCGAACATCTTGCGACGGAATGGCTCAACGATTGGATTAAAAGCGACAGTCACGCCTCTAAATGGCTAGTTATTTTAGGCGAATATGGAACCGGCAAGACTTCACTTACTCTTGTGCTTAGAGATCAATGGTTAAGAGCCTACAAGGCCGACCCAACCAGCCCAATTCCTATTCGCATCGAACTTAAGAATTTTGGACGTCAGTTTGATGCTCGATCTCTTCTTCATCATTTCTTGGATACCAATGGTCTTTCCCACATTCCAATGGAGTTCATGCGACACCTTATTGCAACAGGCCGGGTGGTTCTTCTACTCGATGGATACGACGAAATGGCACAATTCCTTAATGCACGTGAAAGGCGGGCTTGCCTCAGTGCTTTGGCGGAATTGTCGTCTGAGGGAGCCCGCGGTATCCTTACAAGTAGACCAAATTACTTTACAGAATCGGAAGAACTTAATGTATTTGATGCTCTTTATACATCTCTGGAGAAGAATAAGTATTATTTGAGCGAGATGGATCGGATTGTCCTTGCAGGAGAACGTTCCATAGATCGACTTCTCGAAAATTACGTCCTGAACAGAAGGGAGAGGTACCTAAGAGACCTGGATGAAGTTCAAACTCAGTCGCTCGTTCGGAAAAAATTGGAGGGTGACACTGAAGGGCAGCAATTAGTTCTTAGCATGCTGTCGCAGATTTTTCGTGATTCTGTTGGCGGATCTAGGCAATCTCTCGGAGGAAAGCCTGTAATTGTTTCTTTTTTGCTAGAACTCATTGACGATATTCGTAAAGATCCGGCAGGATTAGCTGCAGAGAGCTTGACAGAATGGAAAATATACAAACTCATCATTGACCGACTTATGATAAGAGATCTTCACAGATCTCCTAGTTTGGATCCGGAGATGAGACGCCAAGCTCTTCAGCGTCTAGCATTCACTTTGTCTCAGCAAAACATCCTTTCTGCTGATGAAGAGACGTTCATGCAAATTATAGATGAGGTATTTAAATCCGCTCTCCGACGACTTAGTCCTGAAGAGAGACGATCGAGGCGAGACGAATTTTTTCAAGACCTTCGTAGCTCAGCAACACTGACACGCAGGGAGGAGGGTCCCGACGGATGGCTCTTTTCGCACAATTCACTCCGTGAGTATCTAGTCGCGGAGTCGATGATCGGAAAGGTATTGGCAAGCCACTTATCTGGATCTACTCCACCAATCTCGGACGCCATGCGCTCGTTTGTGGCATCTTTGCCTGAAGCGATCCGGAACGAAGTCATAGATAAACTACGGGATCTTTGGCCCTTAAGGGGAAGTTCGCCAATTGGATCATACCTTTCATTGTGTTGGGATCTATTACGTCGGCATTCAAATGGTTTGAACGCCGCTTTGGCTTACGTATGCGGTGGCGGAGGAACTGGTTCACTTAATCTGTCAGATATTAACATAGAATCTATCGGGCTGAGCCGTGAAGAGCTTGGTGTCTCAGCAATTGCAATCTCGGCGCGGAACTCCGCATTCATACGGTCGAGCTTTTCTGATCTCGACTTAAATGGCAGCGACTTTCAAGATGCAGTCTTCGATGGTGTAATTTTTAAAAACTGCATGCTGTCCTCTACAAAGTTCGTCGACTGCTTGCTGTTCGAATGCGAATTCGAGTCTGTGGCGTTGGAGGGAGCTGACTTCCGCGGAATCGATCGCGACAGCAACTTTCTGGTCCGGCAGGGAGATCGAAATCTCGGCCTTAGCGGCGATGCCGCGATCGGGTATTTAGCTTACCACGGCGCGCTCGCTGATGCAGTTGAACCATTCTACGTTTGGCAGAACCATCCGAGATTCCCGATTGTTTTGAAAATCTGCGAGAACATTGCAGATCAAAAGAATAGTCAGCGACGTGGCTTAACCCAGCGCGGCGTTGCTCAAGGTGACCCTAAGTTTGCCAGAGCCTTCCTCGACTTTATGATAAGTGCGGGATTGGTCTCTCTTTCCCATACGGACCTTGTGTCTGCCACACCGGAAGGAAGGAAAGCGATACCACTTTTCATTGAACGTAGCATCCTGCCGGAAGGCCTTGTTGCCTTCTTGAATAATTGGCGACCTTCGAGCTAAGTATGTGAAGATTCATCTGGAGGCGGTCGCCGCGCCGCCGAAATTAATCATAAGCTCGAGGCTGCGATTTGTCTTGTCAGCACACATTGCGGTCCGCTTGTGGAAGAATTTCTAGGTGAGACGGTGCCATCTAAAGCCTGAGACATACCATTCCGTCTTCCTCCCCCATTTTAGCTTTTCCGCGGTTCGCATCTGAACGACCCAATTGCTAAGACTTCTCGAAGTCGGTACAGACGAAATACTTCTTTCGAGGGACGATACTGCCCCATCAGGCGCCGGCCCTGCACCGGCGGCCGTCCTCTCACCCCTCCCCCTCTGCCTTGCAATCACCCCTAGCGCCGTGGTGATCACCCGCGCGAGGATCAGCGCGCCGATCCCTCCACAATCCCTCGGGCATGAATTCCAAGAAGTCCATCGCCTCGATGCGGTCGCGGCGGGCGGCACCCTTGATGAGGTCGACGAGCTGGTAGTCGCTCAGACCCCCCGGGGCCCGGCCGATGACGCCGGGCACCAAAGCCGGGTCGTGGGCGTCGGCATCGATGCAGCTGCCTTCGGGGATGAGGTCAACAGCCGCCTCGACACCCCGCGGTGCAGGTCATGGGCCGGCACGAATTTCACGCCCCAGGCCAGCTCATTCTCATAGTCGCTCATTGCGGCCGAGGCGATGCCACGCGCCTATGCCTGATCAATGCCGGCAACACCAAACCAGCAATGATAAGAGCCGCGCCCCAGATGTCGTAATCATGCAGGCTTTCCCCGAGCAGGAGATAGGCGAGCAGGGCCACGAAGACGGTCTGCAGATAAAGCAGCATGCTAGCACGGCCGGCGCCGAGCGCCTCGACGCTGCGATTGTAGAGATAATACATCAGCGCGCCGCCCGGCCCGGCCAGATAGGCGAGCGCCAGCAGGCCATTCGCATTCAGGGCCGAGCCGCCGCCGGTCAGCTCCCACAGATAGAAAGGCGGGGTGGCAAGGGCGCCGGCGCCGAGCAGAACCACCACCGTGGGCAGCAGGGGGATGCCGAATTTGGAACGGCGCAGGAGCACGGTGTAGGGGCCCCTGCAGAAGGCGCTGCCGACGTTCCACAATTCGCCGGCACTGAACTGCAGCCCCAGCAGCGCGCCGAGATCGCCATGGGCGACGATGACCAGCGTGCCGGCCGAAGGCTATGAACGGCGGCACTTCTTATGAACAGCCACCGGCTCTCCACCGGCGGCCGTCCTCCCGCTCCTTACACCCGCTGCCGTGCAATCACCCCCAGCGCCGTGGTGATCACCCTGGCAAAGGTCAGCGCCCCAATCCCGTCCACGTCGCGCTCGGGCATGAATTCCACGAAGTCCATCGCCTCGATGCGGCCGCGGCGGGCGGCGCCCTTGATGAGGTCGACGAGCTGGTAATAGGTGAGGCCCCCCGGGGCGCGGCCGATGACGCCGGGCACCAGGGCCGGGTCGAGGGCGTCGGCGTCGATGCAGATGACGATGCGGCTGCCTTCGGGGATGAGGTCGAGGGCGGCCTCGACGCCCTGGCGGTGCAGGTCGTAAGCCGGCACGAATGTCACGCCCCAGGCCAGCGCATCCTCATAGTCGCTGGTCGCGGCCGAGCCGATGCCGCGGGCGCCCACCTGGATGATGCGCTCGATATGGGGCATTTCCGATGCCCGGCGCATGGTGGAGGAGAGGCCGAGGCGCTCGTCCATATGCACCTCGCGCCAGTCGATATGGGCATCGATCTGCAGGATGGTGTAGCGGGCGCCCTCCTCCGCCCCCAGGGCTTCGAGCATGGGGATGGGGATGGAATCATCGCCCCCCAGCACGATCGGCACCGCGCCGCGGGCGCGGATGGTATTGACGGCGACGGCGATGGCGGCGCGGTTGGCGGCACCGTCATTCTCGTCATAGGGCAGGTTGCCGCAATCGACGGCGCGCAGGCGCGGCTCCGGGAAGACCTTGCCGCCATTGTCGAAATCGTGGCGGTCGAGATTGGCGGTGAGGGCCGCGGTGGCGCGGCGCAGGGCGTCGGGCGCGTTGCGGCAATAGGCGCCGACGGAGCGATAGGGCGTGGCGCAGGGCACGCCGATCAGGGCGATCGGGGCGGTGAGCGTGGCAAGGTCGCGGCATTCCTGCAGGCCGAGGAAGGTTTGCGTATCGGCCGCCGCGCCGAACAGCGCGCCGAGATCGGCTTTCTGGTTCATGATGGGGATCCTCTATGCGGGCCGCCCGCGGGCGGCATCGGGTTGGAAAAGCGGGGGATGGCCGGCGGCGAACCTCAGGACGGGCGGACGTCGAGGTAGCCGGCCCAGCGGCGCTCGACGAGACGGAAGGCGCCGACCAGGACGAAGGTCAAAGTGAGGTAGACGATCGCGGCCGCGACATAGGGCTCGAACTGGATGTAGTAGTTCAGCGTGATCATGCGGGCGACGCCGGTGGTCTCCAGCAGGGTGACGGTGCTGGCGAGCGAGGTGGCGTGCAGCATCATGATGGTCTCGTTGCCATAGAGCGGCAGCGCCCGGGTCAGCATCGCCGGCACCAGGATGCGCCGCGCCCGCGTCCAGCCGGACATGCCATAGGCGGTGGCGGCCTCCACCTCACCGGGCGGGATGTGGCGCAGGGCGCCGGCGAAGATCTCGGTGGTGTAGGCGGTGGTGTTGAGCACGAAGGCGATCAGCACGCAGACAAGCGGGCTGGAGAGCCAGGGCCAGAGCAGGCTGGCGCGCACGAGCTCGAACTGGGCGAGGCCGAAATAGATCAGGAAGAGCTGCACCAGCAGGGGGGTGCCGCGGAACACCAGCGTATAGGCGAAGACGAGGTGGCGGATCAGCCGGTTGGCGCTGTTGCGCGCGAAGGAAAGCGGGATGGCGAGGCAGAAGGAGATCGCCAGGGAGGCGACGGTGAGGGTCAGCGTCAACTGGGCGCCCTCGGCATAGAGGCCGAGATTTTCGGCAATGACGTCCCAGTTCATGGCGCCAGCTTCCTTGTGCCGAGTTCGTAGCGCCGCGCCAGCCACGCCAGCACCAGCATGGAGAGGATGGTGATGGCGAGATAGAAGCCGCCGGCGACCAGGTAGAAGGTGAAGGGCTTGCCGGTGGCCTCGGCCGCCCCCTTGGCGCGGAACATCACATCCTGCAGGCCGATGAGGGAGACCAGCGCCGTCGCCTTGACCAGCACCAGCCAGTTGTTGGTGAAACCGGGCAGCGCCAGGCGGATCATCTGCGGCAGCACGATGCGGGTGAAGGTGCGGGTGCGCCCGAGCCCATAGGCCTCAGCCGCCTCGATCTGGCCACGGGGGATGTTGAGAAGCGCGCTCTTGAAGGTCTCGGTCATGTAGGCGCCGAAGATCAGCCCGAGCGTGGCGATGCCCGCCCCGAGCGGGGAGAACTCGACATGGATGTCGAAGCCGAGCCATTCGCCGAGCTGATCGATGAAGGAGGGCAGGCTGTAGAAGACCAGCAGCATCATCACCAGATCGGGGATGCCGCGCACCACGAAGGTGTAGATCCCCGCGAGCGCCGCCAGCGTCCTATGGCGCGAGACCTTGCACAGGGCCGCGCCGAGGCCGAGGAGAACGGCCACCACCAGCGAGGCGAAGGCCAGCAGCAGGGTGATCGCCCCTGCCGCCAGGATCGTGCGGACGAAATCGAGGATCATCTCCGGTCATTCGCCGAAATATTTGGCGTCCAGCGCCTTGAGTTTGCCGTTGTCCCTGAGGACGGCGAGGCCCTTGTTGATCTCGGCCACCAGGGCGGTGTTCTTCTTGCCGATGGCGATGGCGACGCCCTCGCCGAACTCCTTGGCGTCCTTGCCGGTGAGCTGCGGGCCGACCAGCTCGTAATCCTTGCCGGCGTCCGACTTCAGGAAGCTGGCGCTGATCTGGGCCTGGTAGCTGATATGGAGCTCGGCGCGGCCGGCGGTCAGCTCCAGATAGGGCGCGCTGCCGGTGTCGTAGCGCTTGATGGTGGCCTTGGGGAAATGGCTGGTGACATAGGCGTCCATCGGCGTTCCCGTCTGCACCGCGATGGTCTTGCCCGCCATGCCCTCGGGCGTGAACTCGTAGGACGAGCCCTTCTTGGCCACGAAGCGGAAGATCGGGTGGTTGTAGATGTCGGAGAAGGCGATCACCTTGCGGCGCTTCTCGGTGACGGTGAGCTGGGAGATCAGCGCATCATATTTGCCGTCGATCAGGCCGGGGATCATGCCGTCCCAGGCGGCATTGAAGATGTCGCAATCGAGCTTGGCGGCCTCGCAGATCGCCTGCATCAGCTCGACGTCGTAGCCGACCAGCTTGCCGTTGGCATCGATCGATTCGAAGGGCGGGAAGGTGGCGTCGGTGGCGATCTTGATCTTGTCGGCGGCCTGGACGCTGAGGGCCTGGGCGCCGGAGGCGGCAAGGCCGAGCAGGAGGGCGGCGACGGCGTTTCTGAAGCGAATGCTCATGATGGGTCTCTCGGGATGGGATTTGTCGTTGTGGAAGCCGGTTTCCACCGGCCTTGGTGGGGTCGATTTACCCTCCCCTGAAGGTGGAGGGTGAAGCGATGGCTAGTGCTGCAAACGCCCGGCAAGGAATTGCCGCAGCCTGTCGCTGCGGGCATCGGTGAAAACGGCTTCGGGCGGGCCCTCTTCCTCGACGGCGCCGTTGTGCAGGAAAACGACGCGGCTGGAGGCATGGCGCGCAAAGCCCATCTCATGCGTCACCACGATCATGGTGCGGCCCTCCTCGGCGAGGGCCTGCATGACCTTGAGCACCTCGCTCACCAGTTCCGGATCGAGCGCCGAGGTCGGCTCGTCGAACAGCATCACGTCGGGGTTCATGCTGAGCGCCCGGGCGATCGCCACGCGCTGCTGCTGTCCGCCGGAGAGATGGGCGGGATAGCGCTGCAGCACCTCCTGGCCGAGGCCGACCTTGGCGAGATTGGCCCTGGCCCGCTCGGTCGCCTCCGCCTTGGAGACGCCCAGCACGCTGATCGGCGCCTCGACGACGTTGTCGATCACGCTCATATGCGACCACAGGCAGAAATTCTGGAACACCATGGCGAGGCGGCTGCGCATGCGCTGAAGCTGTCTCTTGTCGGTGGCCCTGAGGAAGCCGTCGCCATCCCTGACCGTCTTCAGCGCCTCGCCGTCGATGACGATGCTGCCGGCGGTGGGGCGCTCGAGGAAATTGATGCAGCGCAGGAAGGTGCTCTTGCCCGAGCCGCTGGCCCCGATGATGCTGATGACGTCACCGGCCGCGGCCTGGAGCGACACGCCCTTGAGGACCTCGACCTTGCCATAGGATTTGCGGATACCGTCCACGGCCAGCTTGTGCATGCTTCTTCCCAATCCGGCCGCGTTCGTCCGCCACCAAGACCCCTCTCCTGCGCCGGGCTTGTCCGCCCATCGCCACGGTGCTCATAAAATCAGAAGGCCGGCCTGGGGCAATTGATATTTGATCATCAAATAGATGACGTCATTTCATCTATTGTGCATTTCCAATGCATATTGCCTGCGAAGGAGGCATCGCCTGGCGGCGTATTCGGTCAATTCCTGAACTAGTCTCAACTGTACACCATCCAGTCAACCGATCTGCCAGGCGGCGGCATCCTTGCCGAAGCGCGCCAGCAGCCAGCGCAGGAAGAGCCGCACGCCCGAGCGCTGCAGGCCGGCATGGGTGGAGACGACATACCAGCCGCCGAAGGCGTCGATGGCGGTGGAAAAGGGTCGCAGCAGCGTGCCGTTCCTGACGTCCGCGCCCGAGAGCGTGTCGCTCGCCAAAGCGACGCCGGTACCGTTGATGGCGAGGTCGATCGCCATGCCGAGATCGCTGCAATAGAGATGGCGGCTATAGGGTCCGAAGTCGCGCTCGCCGGCCTCGGAGAGCCAGCGCCGCCATTCCGAGCCATCGTCCCAATGCAGCAGGATGGCGCTGCGCAGCTCCACCGGGCTGGTGATGCGCCGGCCGATGCGCTGGAACAAGGTCGGGCTGCAGACGGGCATGATGCTGACATGGGCAAGCTGTGCCGACCATTTGTCGTCCCAGCCGCCGGCGCCGAAGACGATGCCGATATCGGCATCCACCAGCTCGTGGATGCGGTGGTTCTCGGTGAGCTTGATATGGCATTCGACAGCAAAGTGGTCCTGGCAGAAATCGGCGAGGTTCTTGGCGAGCCAGCCGCTGGCGAACATCGGCGGACAGGCGATGCCGATGCGTCCCCCATCCTGGTCCGCCTCGGACAGGCGCAGCGCGGTGTTGGTGATGTCCTGCAGCGCGGCCGAGACCGTCTTGGCGAAGACACGGCCGGCATCGGTGAGCACCACCCCGCGCCCGGCCTTGTGGAAGAGCGGATAGCCCAGCACTTCCTCCAGCCGCCGCAGCTGGTGGCTGACGGCGCTGTCGGTCAGGGCAAGCTCCCCGGCGGCCCTGGTCAGGCTTTCATGCCGCGCCGCCGCCTCGAAGGTGCGTAGCACGCCGAGCGGCAGGTTACGCATCGCCGCGCCCCGTCATGACGCCAGCCTGGCCTTCATCCTCCACCTCGGATCTCCCAAAATATGGATGGCGGCCGGGATATCACCTAGGATGGCGCCATGTCCTCCCCCGATGCGATTCGTATTGCAGCCGCCGTCATCGTCCGTCCCGACGGTATGACACTCCTGGTCAGAAAACGAGGGACATCAGCCTTCATGCAGCCGGGCGGCAAGATCGAGCCCGACGAGCAGCCCCGGCAGGCCCTGTGCCGCGAGCTCGCCGAGGAGATCGGCCTCGCGGTCGATCCGGCGCGCCCTGTCTATCTCGGCCGGTTCGAAGCCCCGGCCGCGCATGAGGACAACCGGATGGTCGAGGCCGAGATCTTCCGCCTCGACATCGCCGAGCCGGTCGCCGCCACCGCCGAGATCGAGGAAATCGCCTGGGTCGACCCCAGCGCACCTGGCCCGCTGCCCCTCGCCGCCCTGACGCGCGACCATGTGCTCGCCCTCGCGGCGGCGCCCGGTGCGGGCTAGCCTTCTGCCGAATCCGTCTCAGCTCTCGCGCCGGCCGGCAAAGGCCAGCAGCAAGGCGAGGAAGATCAGGACGCCGGCGCCGACCTGCTGCCAATAGAAATTCCAGCCGATCAGCAGGAGGCCGTTGGAGACGAAGCCGAACAGCAGAACGCCGAGGATCGTGCCGGGAATGCTGGCGCGCCGGTTACGGCTGAGCGAAGTACCGATGAAGGCCGCGCCGATGGCGTTGAGCAGATAGGCATTGCCCGAATAGGGCACATAGGCGTTGACGTTGGACGACAGCAGGATGCCGGTCACGGCGGCGACGGCGCCGGAGAGGATATAGACGATCGCCAGGATCCGCCGCACCGGCAGGCCGGAATAGCGCGCGACCTCCTCCTGCGTGCCGACGGCGAGGACCGTGCGGCCGAAACTCGATTTCTCCAGGAGGAGCCAGGCGCCGAGCGCCAGCACCGCGACGAGAAGCAGCGAGACCGGCACCCCGAGGAGGGTGCCATGGCCGATGAAGGCGAGCGCGGGCGGTATGCTGCCGGCCGGCACATAGACGGGATTGCCACCATCGGTAGTGAGCTGCTGGAGACTGTGGCCGATAAACAGCGTGCCCAGCGTCGCCAGGAAGGGCGTGATCGACAGCCGCGCGATCAGGACGGCGTTGAAGAGCCCGCTGCCGATGCCCGCGCCGACGCCATAGAGGCAGGCGAGCGCCACAGGCTGGCCCGAGGAGACCGCCGAGACGAAGGCGAGGCTGCCGAGATCAACCGCCGTGCCCACCGACAGATCCGTGCCGCCCGAGGCCACCGTCAAGGTCATGGCGATGGCGACGATGGCCGTCAGGGCGACATTGTTGACCAGCACGCCGGTGATGTTGCCAAGCGTCAGGAAGCCCGGCGCCAGCACGGAGAAGACGGCTACGACCAGCACGAGCGCCAGCGGAATGCCGAAGCGCAGCAGTTCGGATGCCGGCCGGAGGCGCGGCCCTTCGGCTCCAACGGCGCTCATGACGCCCTCCTGCGTGCGAGATTGGCGGTGGCGGCGACGACGGCCAGGATCAGCACGCCTTCGATGCCGTTGACCCAATAGGTCGAGACATGGAGGAGCTGGAACCCGTTGGTGAGCGCGCCCAGGAAGACGGCGGCGAGCAGCGTGCCCGCTACGGTCGGCAGCAGCCGGCGCGAAAACATGAAGCCGAGAAAGGCGGTTGCCACCACCGGCAGCAGCATGTCGCCCGAGCCCCCGGTCGCGCCATTGAGGAAGGCGACCGAAACCACGCCGGCCAGCCCGCCCAGCAGCCCGCTGGCGATATAGGACAGCGCGACATAGCGATGGATGGCGATGCCGGCGGCCTTGGCCGCCTCGCGATGCCCGCCCACCGCATAGGCGCGCAGGCCGAAGGGCGTGAGATGCAGCAGCACGGCCAGCAGCGCGCACAGGGCAAGGAGCAACCAGCCGAGCACGGGAATGTCGAGCGGGCCGGCCAGGCCGAGCCAGTCGATCAGCGGCGAGGTGGCGGGAATGGTGGTGTTCTCGGTCACCACCAGTTCGAGCCCGGCGCAGACATTCATGGCGGCCAGGGTCGCCAGCAGAGGCAGGATCCGCAGCCAGACCACGGCAAGCGCGTTGACCAGGCCGACGAGGAGGCCGACGCCGAGCGCGGCCGCCACGCAGGTCGTGTCAGAGAAGCCGGCCTGGTTGAGCAGGGCAAAGACGGCGGCCGAAAGCCCGAGCGTGCCGGCAAGGGAGAGGTCGATGCCGCCGGCGATCACATCCGAACCGCCGGTGATCAGCACCAGCGTCAGGCCAAAGCCCAAGATGCCCAGCACCGCCGATTGCGACAGGATGAGGCCGATATTGGCGGGCGAGACGAAGGAGGGCACGTTGACAGCGAAGAAGGCCATCACAGCCAGGAAGAAAAGCAGCCCGCCGGCCCGGACCAGGCGCGCGCCGGCGCCTCCCGCCAGATCACGCCAGCTCGCACCGGCCCTGGATTCATGAGGCTTGGGGTGGATCGAGGCCGATGTCGCGGATGCAACCGCTTCCAGGGTTTCATGCGGCATGGCTGGCTCCTTCCCCGGGATCGGCGCCCGTCAGGGCCGCGGCCAGCAGCTGGTCGGACGAGGTGGCCGCGGTCTCGTAGGTGCCGACCACGGCGCCGCGATGCATCACCAGGACGCGGTCGCACACGCCCAGGAGCTCGTCGAGATCGGCAGAGAGCAGCAGGATGCCCGCCCCCTCCTCCGCCAGCTCGGCAATAAGGCGATAGATCTCGGCCTTGGCCGCGACATCGACCCCGACCGTCGGCTCGTCAAGCACATAGATGTCGGAGCGACGGGCCAGCCATTTGGCGATCACCACCTTCTGCTGGTTGCCGCCGCTGAGGGTGCGCACGGCTGCGTCCTGGCCGCTGGCCTTGATCTTGAGTGCCTCGATCAGCTTCGACACTTTCGAACGCTCGCCGGAGCGGTCGAGCCAGCCCAGGCGCGTGATCTGGCAGAGGCTGGCGAGTGTGGCGTTCTCGCGGATGGAGAGGCCGAGCGCCACGCCCTGGGCCCTGCGGTCCTCCGGCACCAGAGCGAGACCCGCCTGCGCCGCCGCCACGGGGCTGGAGAGGCGCCGCGCACGTCCATCGACCTCGATGGTGCCCGCCCGCGCCGGCCGCAGTCCGAACAAGGCCTGGACGAGTTCCTTGGCTCCCGAGCCGAGCAGCCCCGTCAGCCCGATCACCTCGCCGCGATGCACCGTCAGGGACACATTGGCAAAGGCCGGCGGCGCACCGAGGCCGGCAAGGGACAGCACGGGCTTGCCGCGTTCGGCGCGATGCTTGGGGAACAGGTCCTTGACGTCGCGATCGACCATCAGGCGGGTAATCTCGCTGATGGTCGTGCGCGAGGGCTCGAGATGGGCGACATCCCGGCCGTTGCGCATGATTGTCACGACATCGCAGATGCGTTCGATCTCGGCCAGGTAATGCGAGATGTAGATGCTGGTCAGGCCGCGCGCCTTCAGTTGCGCGATGGCGGCAAACAGGCTCTCGACCTCGCGCTTGGCCAGCGCCGCCGTGGGCTCGTCGAAGATGATCAGGCGGGGCTTGGCCAGCAGCGCACGCGTGATCTGGACGATCTGCTGCTGCGCCGTCGACAGGTCGCGGATGAGTGCGCCGCGAGGCAACGTGATGCCGAAGAAATGCCGCAGGGCCTCGTCCGCGCGGCGCTGCAGGCTCGGCTGCCAAACGCCGAGGCGCGACCCCACGGTTTCGCGCCCCAGGAACAGCGCTTCGCCGACCGTCGCGGTCGGCACCAGCAGCCGGTCCTGGTGGATGAAGGCGATGCCGAGTTGCTCGGCCTTCTGGGGCGAGAGATGATCGAGCGGCCGGCCCTCGAATTCGATGCTGCCGGCTTCCGGGCTGACGAGACCGGCCAAAGCCTTGATCAGGGTCGACTTGCCGGCGCCGTTCTGCCCGACCAGGCCGTGGACGGTGCCGGGCGCGACCACGAGTGAAGCGTCATCGAGGGCCCGGGTCGGTCCGAAGGTCTTGACGAGGCCGCGCATGGCCAGAACGGGAGATATGGATGTCATGGCGTCGATCACCGGCCAGCTCAGCCCTTGCTCAGAGGAATGCGGCACGGGACCGGCCACGAGGAAGAGCCACCCCATCCGGGCTTGCGGATGGGGTGGCTGGGCAGGATGGTGTCAACGAGGGCACCCTGCGGGGTTGGTCGGATGCGGGTCGATCAGGTAATGGCGATCAAGCCTGGCCGAGCTGCTTTTGCACCTCGGCGGCGTTCTTCTTGTTGGCGATGACGGCCGGCAGGAAAGTCTGCGAGGGCAGCGTGGTATCGCCGTTGAGATAGCGGGCGAGGTTCAAGACCGCCTGGCGGCCGATGACCGAGGGCTGCTGGGCCGCCACCGCACCAGCCGGCGCCTTGGGATCCTTGACCAGCGCCAGCACTTCGGGGGTGCCGTCGACGCCATAGGTGAGGATCTCGCTGCGCCCTGCGGCGATCAGGGCCTGGGTGGCGCCGAGTTGGGGAATGTCCCAGGCCGACCAGATCGCCGAGATCGACCCCTTGTCCGGATATTTGCTGAGCAGGGCGGTGATCTGCGCATAGGCGTCCTGCACCGTGTTGGGGATGACGTCGCGCAACTCGGGCTGGATAATTTTCACCTCGGGATAATATTTGAGGACGTTGCGCAGCTGGGTGTAGCGGATCTCGCAGACAGGAACGCCCGAAAAGCCGTTGAAGACGACGACATTGCCCTTGCCGCCGATATCGGAGACCAGCTGCAAGGCGAGCTGGGCACCCAGGGAGAAATTGTCCGAGGTCGCCGTGTTGATGACGTTGGTCGAGGGCAGGTCGACTGAAAAGACCGGGATGCCGGCCTGGCGCAGCTTCTTCAGCCAGGGGTCGACGACCGAGAGGGTGCCGAGCGTCTGGATCACCGCATCCGGCTTTTGCGTCACCAGCGTCTGCAGCTGGCTGACCAGCGTCTTGTCGTTGCGCCCGGCATCGAGCCCGATCGGCGTACCGCCGAGTTCCTTCACGGTCTCGACCTGGGCCTGATAGGCCTTCAGGTCGAAGAAATGGTCGGTACCCGCGACGCTGATCGCGATGGTCTTGCCCTTGAGGGAGGGCAATCCCGCTTCAGGCTTGGCCGCTTCCGGTTTGGCGGCATCGTCGGCCCGGGCAGTGCCGCCCAAGGCTGCGGCGGCAGCCAGGGCCGAGCCCATTTTCAGAAGCGAGCGGCGCCCGAGCGGCGTGGAGGAAGTCGTCATCGTGTCGGTCCAGCTTTGATCTCAGCCCGTCTGTCGAGGCCTGGTCAGAGCACACACGTTTGCCGATTATATGTCAACTAAATTTATAGACTTAATATATTGGAATCATCGAGCGCTTCCCAAGCCGACCGTGAGGATGCCCATCGGCCGCTCATCCGGCTGCCGCCAGCGGGTCGCGCAGCCTGGTGATGGCATCGACCAGGAAGTTGCAGGCCACGAAGATCGCCGCGGTGAAGATGGTGGTGCCGATCACCACGGGAAAATCCCCGTCCAGCGCGGCATTGATCGCCAGCCTGCCGACACCGTCGAGGCCGAAGATCTGCTCGGTCACGATCGCCCCGCCCATGATCACCGCCAGTTCCAGCCCGGCCAGGGTGATGATGGGATTGAGGGCGGCCTTGAGCGCATGGCCGACCTGGACGCGCCATTCGCTCAGGCCCTTGGCCCGGGCCGTGCGAATATAGTCCGCTCCCAATACGTCCAGCATGGCCGCCCGCACCACACGTTGGAAGATGCCGATCTCCGCGATCGCCAACGTCAGCCAGGGCAAGGCCAGATGACGAGCCCATTCGAAGGGATTGTCGAAGAAGGGCACGTAGCCGCTGCTCGGGAACCAGTCGATGCCCACGGTCGAGAGCTGGTAGAACAGGAAGAAGGACAACAACATCCCGCTCAGGAAGGTGGGAACCGACAGCCCGACATAGGCGATGGCCGCCAGAGCATGGTCGAGCAGGGAGCCGGGCCGCCGCGCCGCCAGGATCCCCAGCACCAGCGAGACCGCCATCCAAATGATCAGCGCTCCCAAAGCGAGCGAGAAGGTCACGGGCACCTTGTCGAGGATCAGCTCGGTGACGCCTGTCTGTTTGCGGAAGGAATAGCCCAGACCCGGCGGCCAGTGCGCGAGCCCCATCGCCGCCCCCTGGATGTCCGGACCGCGATAGAGATATTGCCAGAGCTGGACATGCCAGGGCTCGTCGAGGCGCAGCGCATGGGCGACTGCATCGATCGCCTGCTGATTGGCATTGCGCGGCGCCAGCATCACCGCCGGATTCTGATAAGCGAGGCGTGTGATGAAGAAGGCGATGACGAGGACGATCACCAAGGTGGTGACCGCCCTGAAGGCCAGGCCGAGAATGAAGCGCAGCATGATCCGTCTCTCAGCGCCGATGGGGATCGAGGATGTTGCGCAAGCCCGCACTCAGCGTGTTGAAGCCCACCACCGTCAGGAAAAGGGCGATGCTCGGCCCGAGCAGGAACCAGGGCTGCAGCTGGTAGAGCGAGGAGCGTTGCGCATCCGCGATCATGTTGCCCCAGCTCGCCGTCGGAGCCTGGATGCCGACCCCCAGGAAGGACAGAGTCGCCTCCGCCACGATGTTGTTGGGCAGTTGCACGGCCCAATAGACCAGGGCGACTGGCGCGACATTGGGCAGGATCTCCCGGATCAGGATACGCCGGCGACTCGCGCCGAGCGTCTGCGCCGCCTGCACGAAGGGACTGTGCCGAAGCGAGAGCACCAGCCCCCGCGTCAGGCGGGCGAAATAGGTCCAGGAGAACAGGGCGATGATCAGCACCACCACCAGCAGGGGATCGGCGATCGGCTGGCCGCTGGCGCCGCGGTTGAGCGCCAGCAGGCTGAGCGCCGTCACCACGAACGGAAAGGACAAGGCCACGTCGATGCCCTGCGAGATCACCCGGTCTGCCAGCCCGCCGAAATAGCCGGCGATCAGGCCGATCGAGGTTCCCACCACCATGGCGAGCGTCGTGGCGGGGATGGAAACCAGCAGGGAAACGCGCGCGCCATAGAGCGTGCGGACCAGGACATCGCGGCCATCGCCGTCGGCGCCGAGCGGAAAGGCCCAGCTCGGCCCGATCGGCAAACCATCCTCCGACAGGGCGATGTCGCTGAACTGCTCCGTCGGTCCGTGGCCGAGCCAGAGCGCCACCAGGGGCGCGAGCAGCGCCGCAGTCACCACCCCGAGCACCAGCAGCCCGCCGAAGCGCACGGATGGCTCCGCCAGCACTGCCCATAGGCCGCTAGGCGGCCGCCTCAGTTCAAGGCGGGAGGAAACCTGCTCGGGGCCCTCGGTAAAAGTCCGGGTCGCCTCAACCATGCAGGACCAGCCTTTCATGCCGGTTGAGATCCCTCGCCTTCTGCCCCGGAATGGCTGCGATGAGCGCCTGCGTATAGGTCTGCCCGGGACGCCGGAAGACCTGCGCGGTCGCCCCCTCCTCCACGATGCGGCCGGCCTGCAGCACCAGCACGCGATCGCACAGATCGGCCACCACGCCCAGATCATGGGAAATGAACAGGATGGAGACGCCGAGCCGGCTTCTGAGGGAGCGCAGCAGCGCGATGATCCTGGCCTGGGTGGTGATGTCGAGGGCCGATACCGGTTCGTCGGCCACGATCACGCGCGGCTCCAGTGCCACCGCGCGGGCGATCGCGATGCGCTGGCGCTGCCCGCCGGAAAGCTGGGCGGGATAGCGATCGAGCACGTCTTGGGGCAGCTCGACCACCTCGACGAGGTCGCGGATGCGCGAGCGAATCTGCGGTGCGGACAGATCCGTGTTGATGATGAAGGGCTCCGCCAGGATGGCACTGATCCGTCGCCTCGGATTGAGGCTGCCATAGGGATCCTGGAAAACCATCTGGATGGCGGAACGTTGCTGCCTGGTGAGGGTCATGGCGCCGGCGTGGGCATAGACGCTGTCGCCGAGCCTGACCTGGCCTTCGTCCGGCCTGTCCAGTCCGACGACGATCCGGCCGATGGTCGACTTGCCCGAACCAGACTCGCCTACCACGCCCAGGATCTCTCCCTCGCGCAGGGCAAAGGAAACGCGATCGAGCGCCTGCAGCGTGCCTTCGGCCTTGCCGCCCCGGCGGAAGCGTCGGGAAATCGCTTCCACCGTCAACAGGGGAGCGGTCTCAACCGGCACCGCGGAGCCAAGGGCCAGGCCGTGGCGCGCCGCTCCCAGCAGCAGCCTGGTATAGGGCTCCTTCGGTGCATCATAGATGCGCGCCGCCGGCCCCTGCTCCACCACGCTTCCCCCGCGCATCACCACCACGTCGTCGGCGATATCGTTGACGACGCCGAGATCATGGCTGACGAAGATCAGGGCCATACCATGGCGCTCCTGCAATTGCCGCAGGAGCGTGAGGATGGCGGCCTGCACTGTCACGTCGAGCGCCGTCGTCGGCTCGTCGGCGATCAGCAGGTCCGGGCCGAGCGCGATCGCCATGGCGATCATCACGCGCTGGCGCATGCCGCCGGAGAACTGATGAGGGTAGTCATCGATGCGCCGGGCGGGATCGCGAATGCCGACCTCGTCGAGCAGATCGAGGATGCGCGTGCGCAGGGCCGATCGTCCCACGCGCTGGTGGGCCGTGATCGCCTCGCCGATCTGGCTGCCGATCGTCTTGAGCGGATGCAGATTGGAGAGCGGATCCTGGAAGACGAAGCCGATCTGCGCGCCCCGCAGGCGACGCAGCCGGCCCGCCGACAGGCCGAGAAGCTCGGTGCCGCGATGGCGCGCACTGCCCGTCACCACCGCCGAGGGGGGCAGCAGGCCGGTGGCCCCCAGCAGCGACACGCTCTTGCCGGAGCCGGATTCGCCGACGATGGCCAGTGTCTTGCCGGCCTCGACGCCGAAGGAGACGCCGCGCACCACCTCGGTGCGATGCCGCCGCGTTCCAAAGCTCACATCCAGATTGTCGACCGCGAAAATCGCCATGGCCGCCTCTCCTGCGCCCTGTCGCTATTTACGCAGGGCAATGTTGGTGATGTCGGCATGCACGGCGAGCGAGGACCAGTTCCACAGCGCGATGCGATCGGAGGTGATGGCGACCTTGCGCTTCTCGAACAGGGGGATCCAGGGCAGGTCGGCGGAAACGAGGCGATCGGCCTTGGCCCAGATCGGGCCTGGATCATCGGAAGGGAAGGCCTCGGCCGCCAGCTGGTTGAGCTCCTTGTTGGAATAGCAGACCGCATGGGTATTGCCGGTGCCGCAGGGCGAGGCATCCGAATTCAGCCAGCCTCCAAGCAGCATGCGCGTGCTCGGCCCCTGCCAGTCGGGTGCGAAGGCCGCCCCCAGGAAGACATCCCAATGGCTCTTGGGGTCCTGGATGTAGGACCGGTATTGCGAACTCGGCACCGGGATGAGGTTGAGGGTAAAGCCGGCCGCAGCCAGGTCTTCCTTGAGCGTCACCGCGATGGCCTGGGTCTGCGCCGTGGTCTGGTACACAGCATCCAGCGTCACGCCGTCGGGATAGCCGGCCTTGGCCAGCAGTTCCTTGGCCCTGGCCGGATCGCCCGCGCTCTTGGGCGTGGCGTAGGGATCGAAGGGCTCGTAGCCCAGGATGGTCGAGGTGATGATCTGGCCGAGCGGGAGAGCGGCGATCGAGCCGCCCTGACGCTGGACGAGATGGGCCTTGTTCACCGCATAGGCCAGGGCCTGGCGCACTTCGAGCTTGCGCAGGGCGGTGGCGCCGGGGCCGGTGGCTTCCGGCCGGGCGTTGAAGGTGATGAAATTGGCCGAGCCGCTGTTGGATGCATGCAGATAGGGGCTCTTCTGCGCCTGATACTGCCGGATCGCGGCCAAAGGCGGCACGTCGAGATAGAGCGACAGGTCGGCTTCACCGGCACGGATCTTCTGCACCACGGCGTCTTCGGTATTGGTGGTGAAGTCAACGACGATCTCATCGACATAGGCCTTGCGGGCTGGATCGGCGGCATGATTGTAGTTGGCCACCTTCTTGAGCACGAGCTTCTGGCCCTGGTCATAGGCTGCGACGTAGTAGGGACCACTCGAGGGCAGGTTCTTCCTGAATTCCAGCGAATCCGGGAAATATTTGGAGGCGATTTCCGGCGGCAGCGGGCTGACGAAGTTCATCGACAGGATGTTGAGGAAATCATAGTTCTTGGAGTCCGAGCGCAGCACCAGCGTCCTGTCGTCGGGCGCGGAGACACCGGCGATGTCATGCGTGTCGGTGAAGGCCTTGGTGGCGGCGAGATCGCCCGTCGGCACCTTGGCGAACTGCTTGCAGTAGTCGGCGAAGCCCGAAAAGGCGAGATTGAAATAGTTGATGGCTGCGACCTGCTTGTTGGGATCGCAGAAGCGCTTGATACCGTAGACGAAATCGCCCGCCGTGATCTTGCGCGTGGTCGAGCCGGAATAGGTGATGCCATCGCGAAGATGGAAGGTATAGGTCTTGCCGTCGGGGCTGACGTCCCAGGACTCGGCAAGGTCGGGCACCAGCTTGGTGTCGTCCTTGATGTCGCCGGGCGCGCCCGGATAGGTCACGAGCTGGCGTGTCACCGCCCGCAGGATCTCCCAGGAATCGGTGCTGTAGCCGGTCAAGGGATCGAAGGCATCGAGATCGGGGTCGAGCGAGGCGATGCGCAGCGTCCCGCCATACGGAACGTCGTCAGCCGCCTGTGCAGCGCCGAGAGCGAGGCCGCCCGTCAGCAGCAGGGCGGCCGTAAAGCGCGACGCGGAGCCGAGCAGCCTGGAACGAGCGAAATGCCGGGATTTCATAGTCTGTTTCCTGATGTATCGAAGAAAGGACGAAGGCCGCTTCGCCATGGCGAAAGGCCTAAAAGACGGTGCCGGCATGGGGCTGCGCCGACGTGGCGAACAAGGCATCGAGCGTGGACAGCACCGCCTCGCTCTCGGCCTTGACCCGGCCGGCCCTGGCGAGTTGCCACCAGCGCGTGCCGCCGAGATAGGTCGTTGCCAAGGCGGCGATATCGAGCTCGGCCTGCGCCGGAGCGTCTGTCGGCACCGCACCCTGCGCCGAGAGGCGGAACCGGCCATTGTTCTCGGCGAAAAGGGGGTCGCTGACGGCGAGCACCACCTCGCCTTCACCGCCATAGCGGCGCGTTTCCAGCGCCAGGCGCACATCGAGAAGACGCAGCCAGGTTTCGTCGCGCTGGCCGGTCACACGCGCCTGCCGATGGTTTTCGAACAGCCATGGCAGGGCGTCATCCACCGGCCGGCCGGGGAAGAGGATGCGATGCACCAGATCGACACTGAGAAGATGGGCGACCAGTGCGCCATAGGCGGCATCGTCGGCCACGACCAGATCGTCCACGACCAGGGTGCGATCCGAACCGGCGAACCACTCGTCGAGGCCGATCGGGTGATAGCGCACATAGCCGCTCTCCCGTCCTTCCTCCCCGGCCACCACGACATAGGCCGGCGCCTTGGACAGGTCCTGGCGCAAGCGCTGGAAGTGCCACCAACCGCGCCAGCGGGCGATGGTGCCGGCCCGCTCAGTGCCGGCCTGGGCATGGATGACGGGCAGCAGCGACCAGGCCTCGTCCGGATCGACGAACCGCACCGGCCCGCCACGCGGCACCTCGGGGCGCAGACGCGCTCCTTCGGCGGCGAGGTCGAAACTGACCTGCGAACTGGCGATGCCATAGCCGAAATGGGCGTAGATGCGCGCATCCGAGGCCCGCAGCGTGGCGACGGCATCGCCGCGCGAACGCGCCTCCGCCAATTGCCTTTCAAGGAGAGCCGTGCCGATGCCCCGCCTGGTATGGGTGGGCAGCACGCCGACATGGGTGACGGCGGCATGGGCGAGGCGTCCGCCACCCGGCACCGTCAAGGTGCTGGCATAGGAATTGACCGTACCCACCAGCGTGCCTGATGCGAAGGCGCCGAGGGTGCGACCCGCCTCATAGATGTCGGCGATGAAGCCAGCATCTATCGGTCCGAAATTCGGCAGTCCCACCATGGCGGTGCGAAACAGGCGAGCGGCCTGGATCAGCTCTGAAGTGCCTTCCAGAATCCTAACCCGAGCCGGTGCCGGGCTCGGCGCCCTGACGGCCGAGAGGTCTACGGCGTGCAGCGACATGGCGCTCAGGCCTTCGCCGGCGGGGTGAAGACGCGAGGCTTCGGCAGCGTCTGGTTGAGCGCGAATTCGCCGATTTCGCGCAGGCGGTAGGACACCGGGTCATGCACCGTATGGGTACGTACATTGCGCCAATAGATGTCGAGACCGTATTTGTTGGCCGTCGAGCGGGCGCCCGTCGCCTCATAGATATCGGCGGTGACCTCAAGCGAGACCTTGGTGGCGATGACCTTGGCCTGGTCGATCAGAAGGGCAAGCTCGCCCCACGCTTGCGCCGTCAGCGCCGGGCCGGCCAGCAGTGCCGCCTGATAGAGGGCCGCGGCCTTGTCCGCCAGGGCCACGCCGGCGGCGATGCCCGCCGACAGGCGCCCGAAGAGCTGGAGATGGTAGGGATCCTCGGTAGCCCTTTCCAGCCCCGACTCGGGCCAGGGCCGGCCATGGCTGCGCACATAGGCGGCCGCAGCCTTGAGCGCTCCCTCGGCAATGCCAAGATAGAAATTGACGAAGATCAGCTGGCTGAACAGCACGCGCAGCCCGTCGCGCTGCTCGACATCGCCGACATAGTGGTCGAGACCCGACAGGAGGTCCGCTTCGGTCGCCTCCACTCGATCGAAGATCACCGAGCCGCTGGCGGTGAGACGCTGGCCCAGATTGTCCCAATCGCCCTCGAAGCTGATGCCCTTGCGCGAGGGCGGGACCTGGAAATGCACCCGCTTCTCGCCGTCCCACACAGTGACGGTGAGGATCTGCGCGATCGAGGCGCCGGTGGCGAAGGTGCGCCGGCCGCTGATCAGATAACCGTTCGCGGTCTTCTCCAGTTCGGCCTTGGGATCGCGCGGATTGCTGACGCCGCCCTGGAACCAGCCCTCCTCGGCAACGCCGCGAGCCGTGCCCTGCCATTGTTCGGGCGTGCCGAGGATGTAGCTCCACACTCCGTTGGAATAGTGATAGGCGATCAGTTGCCCGATCGAGCCGTCCGCTGCAGAGATGATACGGCTGATCTCGAGCGCCTGCGCGAGATTGGCGCCGGCGCCACCCAGGGCTCGCGGCACGGCAAGGCCGAGAAGGCCAGCCTTGCGCAGGAGCCCGATTTCCTCGAACGGATCCTGGTTGGCGCGGTCGCGTTCGAGCGCACTGGCCGCGAGTTCGGCGGCGACATGTTCGGCGCGGCTGCGCCACTCCACGAACTCCGCCTCCGAAAGGCCGGCATAGATCTCGATGGCGGCATCCCTGCGCGTATCGCGCAGGGCGCTCACGGTTGCGTCATAGGCCACTTTGTCTCGTCCTTGTTCAAAACTGTCGGCAAATGGGGGTCACTCGGCCGCGGTCGCGGCCGGCACGTCCCGCGTGGGGACAAAACGGGTGAAGTCGCGGAAGGAGGCGCCGCGATGGTCCTCGCGCAGCCGGCGCTGGCCATCGCCCTGGAAGCGTTCGCGCAGGGTCACCGGCGTCGCCGGCCGCTCGCGGATGCGGCCGCGCTGCCGAAGCTCGGGCACGACGAAGCGGATGAAATCCTCGAAGGAGCCGGGGCTGATGGCATAGGCAAGGTTGAAGCCGTCGATGCCGGTCTCGTCGGCAAGGCGCTCGAGCGCGTCGGCAACCTTCTTGGGCCCGCCGACCAGGGTGGGATGGATGCCGCCAACGCCGATATAGTCGGCGACATCGCCCACGGTCCAGCGCCGGTCGGCATCGATGCTGGTGAGGCTGGACAAAGCCGAGCGGCCGGCATTGGTCTCGATATATTCGATGGGATGATCGAGGGGATATTGCGACCAGTCGACCCCGGTCCAGGCCGAGAACAAAGCGAGCGCCGCCTCCACGCTGGTGTAGGAGAGATAGTCGCGATACTTCGCCTCGGCTTCCTCGTCGGTTTCAGCCGTCACCACGCTAATGGCAGTGATGAACTTGATGGCGTCGGGCGCCCGGCCGAGTTCGATGGCGCGCGAGCGGATCTGCTCGATACGCCGGCGGATCGACGGCGAATTGGTACCGCCCAGGAAGACGACTTCGGCATTCTGCGCCGCGAATTCGCGCCCGCGCGTCGAGGTGCCGGCCTGGTAGAGCAGGGGCGTGCGCTGGGGGCTCGGCTCGGACAGATGCGCGTCCGGCACGGTGAAATAGGTGCCGCGATGATGGATGGCATGGACCTTGGAAGGATCGGTATAGATCCCCCGCTTGCGATCGCGGATGACCGCATCCTCCTCCCACGACCCTTCCCACAGCTTGTAGGCAACGTCGACGAACTCCTGGGCGCGGTCATAGCGCTCGTCATGATCGATCTGGCGTTCGAGGCCGAGATTGCGCGCGGCCGACTCCAGCACGGAGGTGACGACATTCCAGGCGATGCGCCCCTTGGTGAGGTGGTCGAGCGTGGTGAACTTACGCGCCAGCAGATAGGGCTGCTCATAGGTGGTCGACACCGTGATGCCGAAGCCCAGATGCCGGGTTGCCGCCGCCATGGCCGAGACCAGCAGCAGAGGATCGTTGACCGGGGATTGGGCGGCGGTGCGCAGCGAGGCATCGGGCGTGCCGGCATAGACGTCCAGGTGTCCGAGCGCATCGGCCAGGAACAGCCCGTCGAAGCCGCCTTCCTCGAGCAATTTAGCGAGGCCGATCCAGTAATCGATGCTGGTATAGGTGTCGGCCCGGTCGTCGGGATGGCGCCACAGGCCCGCCGAGACGTGGCCGACGACGGCCATGCCGAAGCCATTGAGCAGAAAGGGTTTCTTGGCGGCAATCGGCGGTGATGAAACGGACATCGTTCAAACCATTCACGAATAATAGGTGGGTGGAGGAACCGTCCCGTTGAGGGCGTAGTCGCCCACTTCCAGGACCTTGTAGTGCACGGGATCGTGCAGCGAGTGGGTGCGCACATTGCGCCAGTAGCGATCGAAGGAGAGCGCTCTGGTGGTGGCCCGCGCGCCCATCAGCTCGAACAGGCGGGAGGTGACCTCCAGCGCCACCTCGGTCGAATGCACCTTCGACTGGTAGGCGATGGCGGCGACCTCGCCTCTCTCCTGCTCGGTCAGCGCGCTCCCGCGTTCCACCGCGCGCTGGGCCGCCTCACCAGCCGCATCCGACAGGGCCACGGCCGAGGCCAGCGCGACGGAGAGCCTGCCGAAACGCTCGACCACCAGCGTGTCCTCGCTGGCCTTGCCGGCCGGCGAGGAAAGCCAGGGCCGCGAGCGCGTGCGGACATAGTCGCGCGCCTCCTCGAAGGCACCGAGCGCCGTGCCGAGATAGAGTTCGCCGAAGGCGAGCTGGATGATGGGCACATGCAGGGTTTCGGCCGGCGTCTGCGGGGCGTCCTCGCGGCGATGCGCGACGAGGTCGTCCAGGCTCACCGCGACATTGTCGAAACTGGCGCTGCCGGAGACGGTCAGGCGCTGACCCATATTGTCCCAGTCATGGCCGAAGCTCAGGCCCGGCGCGGGATTGGGCACCACGAACTGGCCGATATGGCCGCCGGCATCGCCCCCGCCGATCTCCGTCCCCGGCGCGAAGCGCACCCAGACATGCAGGGTGTCGGCCACCGCCGCACCGCTGGCAAAGGGCTTGGAACCGTTGAGCACGAAGCCCGTGCCTTGCGGCGTCGCGCTGATGAGCGGCTCATAGGCGGCCTGGGCCACGCCGCCATGGAACCAGCCCTGCCGGAGGAAGCCCTCCGCGCGCCGGGCAAACAGCGCCTGGTTCGCGCCATTCCGGCCCAGGGCCGTGCCGAACAGATGGTAGGTAGCGATCTGGGCGATGGAAGTATCGCCCTTGGCCAGGATGCGGATGATCTGCAGCACCTGCCGGGTGCTGGCACCGCCCCCGCCAACCGCTTCTGGCAGGAAGATCGTCAGCAGT
Organism: Labrys sp. HAY1-8F; assembly: GCF_056754975.1. Lineage (NCBI taxonomy): Bacteria > Pseudomonadati > Pseudomonadota > Alphaproteobacteria > Hyphomicrobiales > Xanthobacteraceae > Labrys > Labrys sp. HAY1-8F. The sequence continues at coordinate 1,642,360 of NZ_JBPGWZ010000001.1, forward strand.
CCGGCCTTGCGCAGCAAATCGATCTCCGCCACCGGATCGGCACCGGCGGCATCGCGCGCCGCCCCCGTCCGCTGCAGTTCCGCCGCGACCTGCTCGGCCGCCTCAACCCGGAGCCGAAACCGCTCCTCCCTGCTCAGGGCTGCCCGCGTTCCATCGGCGCTCATGACCGGGCCTCCGCCGTCTGGGCTGCCGGGAAGGCGAAGCGGGCCGCGGGATGGTCAGGCGGCACCCGCGGGGAATCGGTGCCGAACAGGCGGCTGCGCAGCGCCCCGGTCCGGCGTTCGCGCAGGCGCCCGCGCCGGTCGAGCTCAGGCACGACATGCTGCGCGAAATCGCGGAAGCTACCGGGATTGACGATATGGATGAGATTGATGCCGTCGGTATCGGTCTCGGCGAGGCAGGCGTCGAGATCGTCGGCGACCCGGGCCGGCCCGCCCACCAGCGCCTTCACCCGCCCGAAGCCGCCATCGGGCAGGAAAGCCTCGCGCAGGGTCCAGCGCCTGCCCGAAGCCGGGTCGTCGAACATGCGCAGCAGGGAGCGGTTGGCGTTGGTGTCCCGATAGCGCAGCGGCTCATCGAGGGGGTGACCGGCAAAATCGATGCCCGTGCTCGCCGAATAATGGGTGATGGCGCCTTCCAGGCTGTAATGGCGGCGATAATCGTCGAACTTCATGCGGGCCGTTTCGTCATCCCCTGCCGTGACCACGGCAAGCGCGCTGACGAAGCGGATGGCTCCCGGCGCCCGGCCCGCCTCGCGGGCCAGTTCCTTGATGCCGGCGACATTGCGCCGGATGCCGGCGGCGTCGGCCCCGGCGACAAAGACCACCTCGGCATGGCGGGCCGCGAAAGCCTGTCCGCGCGGCGAGCCGCCGGCCTGGAAGATCACTGGCACGCGCTGGGGGCTGGGCTCGGAAAGATGCGGGCCGGGAACGGTGTAATAAGGGCCGCGATGGCCGATGCCATGCACCTTGGAGGGATCGCTATAGAGCCCTTCGGGGTGGTCCGCGCTGCCGCGGTCGCGCAGGACGGCATCGTCCTCCCACGAGCCCTGCCAGAGCTTGTAGGCCACTTCGAGGAATTCGTCGGCGCGGTCATAGCGCTCGTCGTGAGGGTATTGGGCCTCCAGCCCCAGATTGCGCGCGGCACTGTCGAGCTGGGAGGTCACCACGTTCCAGGCGATGCGCCCGCGGGTGACATGATCCAGCGTGGTGAATTTGCGGGCGAGCAGATAGGGCTTTTCGTAGCTGGTCGAGACGGTGATGCCGAAACCGAGATCGCGCGTGGCCGCCGCCAGGGCCGAAACCAGGAGCAGGGGGTCGCCGAGGGGAGATTGCGTGCCGGTTCGCAGCGAGGCCTCGGCGCTGCCGCCATGCACGTCGAGCAATCCCAGCGCATCGGCGATGAACAGATTGTCGAAGCGACCCTCGTCGAGGATCCGGGCGAGCTCGATCCAATAGTCGAGATCGGTATAACGGTACGTCTCATCCTCGGGGTGTTGCCACAGCCCGTAATTGACATGGGAAACCGAGTTCATGGTGAACCCGTTCAAAATGATCGGTTCGGCGGACACGACGTACGTCATCCATTTCTTGAGCAAAGCGCGTTCATGACTGAACGCTTTTTTGCTCTAACTCATTGTTTCGACGCGTCTTTGCGGTTCTTGGTGAGCCCGTCGAATCGCAAAACGCTTTGGGGAAGTTTGGTTCGCCGGGATGGCCGCGCCTGCTGTCGCCGCAGGCTGCGTCCGGCAATCGATGGAGGTATGATTACGCATCAATTACATATTGTCTATATATTTTGTATTCTTTTTATTGACGACGGCGCTTGACCCGCCCTAGCATGGGTTCAAGCCGCAAAACCCGCCTGAATCAGGCGGCAGATCGCGGTGCTTCAATCAATCTGAGGTAGAATCCATGAGCTTTCGACCGCTCCATGATCGCGTGGTCCTGCGTCGCCTGGAAGGCGACGAGAAAACCAAGGGCGGCATCATCATACCTGACACCGCCAAGGAAAAGCCCCAGGAGGGCGAGGTGGTCGCCGTCGGCCCCGGTGCGCGCGACGAGAGCGGCAAGCTTCAGCCGCTGGACGTGAAGGCCGGCAACCGCGTGCTGTTCGGCAAATGGTCCGGCACGGAAGTCAAGATCGACGGCCAGGACCTGCTCATCCTCAAGGAAGCGGACATCCTCGGCATCATTGCCTGACGTCCCCTCCCCCTTTTCACAGTCAGACAGGCCCGGAGCGCTTTCGTCACCGCCCGGCCCGAAGGAATTCAACCATGGCAGCAAAAGACGTCAAATTCTCCTCCGATGGCCGCGAGCGCCTGCTGCGCGGCGTCGACATCCTGGCCAATGCCGTCAAGGTCACGCTCGGCCCGAAAGGCCGCAATGTCGTGATCGAAAAATCGTTCGGCGCGCCGCGAATCACCAAGGACGGCGTCACCGTCGCCAAGGAGATCGAGCTCGAGGACAAGTTCGAGAACCTGGGCGCCCAGCTCCTGCGCGAAGTCGCCTCCAAGACCAATGATCTTGCCGGCGACGGCACCACCACCGCCACGGTCCTCGCCCAGGCCATCGTGCGCGAAGGCGCCAAGGCGGTGGCGGCCGGCTTCAACCCCCTCGATCTCAAGCGCGGCATCGACCTCGCCGTTACGGCCGCGATCAAGGATATCGAAAAGCGCGCCAAGAAGGTCAAGTCGTCCGAGGAAGTGGCCCAGGTCGGCACCATCTCGGCCAATGGCGACAGCTCGATCGGCGCCATCATCGCCACCGCCGTCGACAAGGTCGGCAACGAGGGTGTGATCACCGTCGAGGAAGCCAGGAGTCTGGAGACCGAGCTCGACGTCGTCGAGGGCCTGCAGTTCGACCGCGGCTATCTCTCCCCCTATTTCGTCACCAATGCCGAGAAGCTGGTGGTGGAGTTCGAGGACCCCTACATCCTCATCCACGAAAAGAAGCTTTCTTCGCTCCAGCCCTTGCTGCCCGTGCTCGAAGCAGTGGTGCAGACCGGCAAGCCCCTGTTGATTATCGCCGAGGACGTCGAGGGCGAGGCGCTCGCCACCCTGGTGGTCAACAAGCTGCGCGGCGGGCTGAAGGTCGCCGCCGTCAAGGCGCCGGGCTTCGGTGATCGCCGCAAGGCCATCTTGGAGGACATCGCCGTCCTCACCGCCGGGGAGACGATCTCGGAGGATCTCGGCATCAAGCTCGAAAACGTCACGCTCTCCCAGCTCGGCCGCGCCAAGCGCGTGCGCATCGAGAAGGAGAACACCACCGTCGTCGACGGCGCCGGCAAGAAGAAGGACATCAGCGCCCGCGTTGCCCAGATCAAGGCGCAAATCGAGGAGACCACCTCCGACTATGACCGCGAGAAGCTGCAGGAGCGCCTGGCCAAGATCGCCGGCGGCGTCGCGGTGATCCGCGTCGGCGGTTCGACCGAGGTCGAGGTCAAGGAGAAGAAGGACCGGGTCGACGATGCGCTCAACGCCACCCGCGCTGCCGTCGCCGAAGGCATCGTGCCCGGCGGCGGGGTTGCGCTGCTGCGGGCCAAGGCCGCCGTTGCCGAGCTCAAAAGCGAGAACGCCGACGTCCAGTCCGGCATCAACATCGTCCTGAAGGCCCTGGAAGCGCCGATTCGCCAGATCGTCGAGAATGCCGGCGTCGAGGGCTCGATCGTGGTCGGCAAGATCACCGAGAACAAGTCGGCGACCTTCGGCTTCAACGCCCAGACCGAGACCTTCGTCGATCTCCTGGAGGCCGGCATCGTCGATCCGGCCAAGGTGGTGCGCACCGCCCTGCAGGATGCCGCCTCGATCGCCTCGCTGATCGTCACCACCGAGGCCCTGGTGACCGAGCTGCCCCGGGAAAAACCGCCGGTCGGCCCGCCGGGCGGCGGCATCGGCGACTTCTGACGCCGACATCAGGCAGGCGGATCGCCCCCGGCCTTCCGCCTGCCGCGACGCACCGTTGCCCGGCGCGTCCGCTCCTCTGACTGGAATGAATGGAAGATTACGATGCGGTTCGTTTCCCTGGGCCTCAGGCTGAGCCTCGCCGGCGCCCTGTTCGCCCTCGTTCATGGCGCGGCCCTCGCCGACGACGCCGACAAATATGGCGGCACGCTGATCGTCGCCCAGAACGCCGAGATCACCAATCTCGATCCAGGCCGGGAAGGCGGCTGGGAGACCTTTCGCATCGCCCGTCACATCCACGAGGCGCTGGTGACCGAGGACCTGTCGAAATCCGGCGCTGAGGTGAAGGTGCCGCCCCTGAAGGCGGCCCTCGCCGAATCCTGGGAGATCTCGCCGGACGGGCGGGTCTACACCCTCCATTTGCGCCGCGGGGTCAAGTTCCATGACGGCACCGATTTCAATGCCGAGGCCGTAGCCTTCAATATCCGCCGCGGCTGGGATCCGAAATTCGAGTTCTACGACAAGATCAGCGCCGCCAACCTCGCCTATACCTATTCCTCGCTCAGCCGGATCGACACGCCCGACGACCACACCCTCGTCCTCACCTTCGCCGAGCCGTTCAGTCCCTTCCTGCGGATGCTCGCCCAGGGCAGCGGCGGCTCGGGCGGCATTGCCAGCCCCACGGCCATCCGCAAATACGGCAATGACGGCTATGCCGAGCATCCCGTCGGCACCGGCCCTTATCGCTTCGTCGAACGGGTCCGCGGCCAGAAGGTCGAGATCGAGCGCTTCGACGGCTATTGGGGCGACAAGCCCTTCCTCGACCGCATCATCTTCCGGCCGATCATTGACGGCAATGCCCGTGTCGCCGCGCTGGAGACCGGCGAGGTCGACATCATCTCCTGGCCGCCGCGCGACAGCGTGGCCAAGCTGAAGGCGGAGGGCTTCAGCGTCGACAATGTCGACCTGCCTTCGGTCTATTACTACACCTTCAACACCGCCAACGAGACCTTCAAGGATCCGCGCGTGCGCCAGGCGCTCGCTTTGTCGATCGACCGGGCCGGGCTGGCGCGCGACCTGCTCAAGGATACGGCCGGGCCTGCCTATGGCATCCTGAACCCGGGGAGCGATGCCTTCGACCCCTCCTTCCGCGACTATCCGCACGATGTGGAGAAAGCCAAGCAGCTGCTGGCCGAAGCCGGCCACCCCGACGGTGTCAGCGGCCTCCTGGAGATCTATACCGGCGGCGAGCCGGTGGCCGAATGGATCCAGCGCGACGCGGCCAAGGCCGGCATCAAGCTCAAGATCCGCTCCTATGACTGGAACAGCTTCCTGGCCCGCAACAAAAAGAGCGGCCCCGAGGTTGCCCTGACCTCGATGGAATGGGGTTTTCTGACACCCTATTGGCTTTACATCGTCGCCCACAGCCAGAGCAGCGGCAATACGGGCCACTACAACAATCCGGCGTTCGACAAGGCGGTCCATGAGGCGATCACCGCCGTCAAGGCCGAGGACATCAGGGACAAATGGCGCGAAGCCAACCGGATCCTGGCCGCCGATGTCGGCAAGCTGCCGATCTATTACGAGCGCACCCATTATGCCGTGGGCAAGAATGTCGGCGGCTTCGCCACCCCCGCCCAGGATTGGTACGATCTCAGCCATGTCTGGCTGAAGGAAAAGCAATAGGCCGGGGGTGCTGGGATGATCGCCCTCATCGCACGCCGCGCAGTCGCCTCGCTCGCCATTCTGGTGCTGGTGACCTTCCTCGTCTTCCTGGTGGTCTATTTCAGCCCGGGAGACCCGGTGGCGATCATGCTCGGCCGCGACGCCTCGGGCGAGACCGCCGACCAGATCCGCCGCGATCTCGGCCTCGACAGACCCTTCCTCGTCCAGTATGGCGCCTGGCTGTGGGGCCTGCTGGGCGGCCATTTCGGCACATCGATCACCATGCATGTGCCGGTGCTCGACATCCTCGTCCCCGCCTACGTCAACACCTTCATCCTGGCGCTGGCGAGTTCTGGTGATCGCCTTGACCGTCGGCGTCCTGCTCGGCGTGCTCTCCGGCCTGCGGGCCGGGGGTTGGTTCGACCGGCTGGCGGCCGCAATCAGCGAGGGCCTCGCGGCGACGCCGGTGTTCTGGCTCGGCATCATGCTGATCTGGCTGGTCTCCAAGCAGCTGCGCTGGCTCCCTTCATCGGGCATGTACAATCTCAGGGGCTCCCATTCCCTGGCCGATCTTCTCGCCCATCTCGTCCTGCCGGCCTTCTCGGCCGCCGTGCTCGCCATCGCCATCATCATGCGCCTGACGCGCGCCAGCGTCATCGACGCGCTCAATGCCGATTATGCCAGGATGTTCGCCTCGGCCGGCATGTCGACGCCGAGGCTGCTGTTCACCCAGATCGCCCGCAATATCCTGGCGCCGATCGTCAGCATCGGCGGGCTGCAATTCGGCACGCTGTTCGGCGGCGTCATCTTCGTGGAGACAGTGTTCGCCTGGCCCGGCCTCAGCGCCCAGCTCTACAACGCCATCACCGCCCATGACATCCCGGTCATCCAGACCGGCGTCCTGATGATTGCCGCGACCTTCATCGTGATCAACCTGATCGTCGACCTCGCCCTGGTCTGGCTCAATCCACGAGCAAGAGCCTGATGTCGCTCTCCCAAGCCTCGAATTCCCTCGGGCCATCCCCCACCGACGCGCCCATACGGCGACGCTGGATCAATCGCGGCGTCATCGGCCTTGCGATCATCGTCGCGGTGGGCGCCCTGGCAGCCCTGGCCCCCCTGATCTCGCCCTATGACCCCGACATCGGCGAAGGCGCCCTCCGCCTCGCACCGCCCGGCACGCCGGGCCATTTGCTCGGGCTCGACGGCCAGGGGCGCGACATCCTCTCCCGCCTGATCTGGGGCGCGCGCCTGTCCCTGATCGCCAGCATTGTCCCGGTCGCCATCGCCTTCATCGTCAGCCTTGGCCTTGGCCTCGCCGCCGGCTTCGCGCGCAAGCCTCTGGGCGAGGTGATCATGCGCGGCATCGACGTGCTCTTCGCCTTTCCGATGATCCTGTTTGCGATCGCCATCGCCGCCATGCTCGGCCCGGGCCTCACCACCATCATCGCCACCATCGCGCTGTCGCTGGTTCCCTATATGACGCGCGTGGTCTATTTCGCGGTGCTGGCGGAAACCGGGCGCGAATATCTGGATGCGGCGCGCCTGCTCGGCGCCGGCCGGACGGCCATCCTGTTCGGCGAGCTCCTGCCCAACGTGCTCTCGCCCGCCATCATCTACGCCACCACGCTGATCGGGCCGATGATCGGCTTTTCCTCCGGCCTCAGCTTTCTCGGACTCGGCATCCAGCCACCCTTGGCCGATTGGGGGCGGATGACCGTGGATGGCGTCGGCGTGTTCGCCGAGGGCGCGCCGCATGTGGTGATTGTCCCCGGCGTCGCCATCATCGTCGTCTCGCTGGCCTTCAACTGGCTCGGCAGTGGCCTGCGGAACTGGCTGGATCCTCATCACCACGCGTAATCGCACTCGTTGAAGGAGCGGCCATGTCGATCATTGCCCCCATTGCGCATCACAAGGTTCAAGCGTCGCCAGGCCCTTCGGATCTTTTGCGCCTCGCAGATCTGCACGTCACCATCACCACACCCCGCCGCACCATCAAGGCCGTCAGGGGCGTCGACCTCAATCTCCAGGCCGGCGAGATTCTCGCCCTCGTCGGCGAGTCCGGCTCGGGAAAGACCATGACGGCGGCCTCCATCGTCGGCCTGCTGCCGCGTCCTGCCGCCCGGATTACGCAAGGGCGCATCCTCTTCCAGGGCCGGGATCTGCTCGCTGCCGGCACGCGCGACCGCCAGCGCATCCTGCGCCAGGACATCGCCTTCATCGTCCAGAGCTCGCTGACCTCCCTGAACCCGACATCCACCATCGGCCGGCAGCTTGCCGACATGATCGCCTTCCGCAACGGGTTAGGCCGCAGTGAGGCCCGCCGCGAAGCTGAGCGCTGGCTTGGCGAAGTCGGCATCGAAGCGGCCGAACGCGTCATGGCCTCCTATCCGCACAGGCTGAGCGGCGGCATGCGCCAGCGCGTGCTGATCGCCATGGCGATCAACAGCCGCCCCAAGCTCATCATCGCCGACGAGCCGACGACGGCGCTCGACACAGCCACCCAAAAGCAGATCCTGGCCTTGCTGTCGCGGATCCGCGACAGCTATGGCACCGCCATCCTGCTGATCACCCATGATTTCGGCGTGGTGTCGTTCCTGAGCGACCGCATCGCGGTCATGCAGCAGGGACGCATCGTCGAGACCGGGCAGACCGAGCGGGTGCTTGCGGCACCCCAACATCCCTACACGGCGACACTGATCGATGCCGTGCCGCGCCTCGACCATCCCCTGCCCCGCCCCATGCCCAGCGTGATCAGCGAGCAGGATCGGCCGGCCATCCTTGCCCGTGCAGCCGGACGATAAGCGATGGTGGCATCCCCTCTCCTCCAGGTCCGCGGCCTCACCCGGCGCTATAGCGTACGCACCGGCCTGTTCGGCCGGCAGCACGAGGTCGTCGCCGTCGAGGATGTCGATTTCGCGATCGAACGCCGCGAGATCGTCGGCATCATCGGCGCCTCCGGTTCGGGCAAGTCGACGATCGGGCGCCTGTTGACCGGCCTGGACCAGCCCGACGGCGGCGAGATCCTGTTCGGCGGCGCCAGGATCGACGGGCTGTCCGACCAGGCGCGCCGCCCCCTGCGCCGCCGTCTCCAGCTCGTGCTGCAGGATGCGTCCTCGGCCCTCAATCCGCGCCGGCGCGTGGGCGTCCAGATCGCAACGCCGATGCTGCGGCTGGGCATCGCCGCCGACCGCGAGGACGCACGCGAGCGCACGTCCCGGCTCCTGCGCCTGGTGGGACTGAGTCCCGACGCGGCCGAGCGCTACCCGCATGAATTCTCCGGCGGACAGCGCCAGCGCATCAACATCGCCCGCTCGCTCGGCGTCGAGGCCGAATGCCTGATCCTGGACGAGCCGACCTCCGCGCTCGATGTCTCCGTGCAGGCCCAGATCCTGGCGCTGCTGCTCGACCTCAAGCAGCAGCTCGGCCTGACCTATGTGTTCATCAGCCACAATCTGGCGGTGGTGCAGTCCTTCTGCGACCGCATCCTGGTGCTCGACAAGGGGCGCCTGGTGGAAAACCTGCCGTCCGGCACTATCACCAGGCAAGCCAGGGCGCCGGCCACCCGCCGCCTGCTGGAGGCAAACCTCTCCCTGTCCGGTTGAGGAGAACCCCGCGTCAGGCCATCCGGTGCAGCGACACGCTGGTCTTCGGGCCGTTCTTGATGGTCTGAAACACCACGCAATAGCGCTCGGTCAGCTTCAGCAATTGGTCAAGCCGTTCTTGCGGCGCCTCGGTGTCGACGTCGAAGCGAAGCCGGATCTCGGCAAAGCCGACCGGCGCCTCCCTGTCGACGCCCAGCGTGCCGCGAAAATCGAGGTCTCCCTCGGCGCTGACCTGGCCGGCCTTGAGAGGCAGGTCGATCGCCGTCGCCACCGATTTCAGCGTCACGCCGGCACAGGCCACCAGGGCTTCCAGCAGCATGTCGCCGGAGCACAGTTCCAGCCCGGATCCGCCAGTCGCCGGATGCAGGCCGGCGGTCGCCAGCGCCCGCCCGGTTTCAACCTTGCAGGCAATGCCCTCGCCATCGATCGAGCCCTTGGCTTTCAGGGTGATCAGCGCCGTCGTCGGGTCGGCGCGATAGCGCTCCTTGATCGGCGCCTGCATGGCGCGCAGTTCAGTCGAATCCATCTGTCCCTCCCGGACCATCACGATGTCGCGTTGGCGCGGACTATAGGCGCCGCACACCGCCTGGCAAATGCCTCTACCGTCCCCTGGGGTTCGTCCCCGCAAGCCAGGCACCTTGCGATCCGCGCGATTTTGTCTGATGAAATTAAGTCAGCCTTCACCGACCCGATTGCAGAGCAGCCGGCGATCGCATTTGCCCGATGGCGAGAGGAGCACCATGTCGCGCCCGATTTTCGACCTCACCGGCCGCCGCGCCATCGTCACCGGTTCCAGCCGAGGTATCGGCCAGACCATCGCCGTGTCCCTGGCCGAGGCGGGCGCCGATGTCGCCGTGACGGCACGCCGGCTGGAGAATCTCGAAAGCACCCGCCAACTCGTCGAGGCAACGGGGCGCCGCTGCATCGCCCTGGCCCAGGATGTCGCAGATGTCGAGGACTGCAACGCCGTGATCGGCCAGGCGGCCGAGACACTCGGCGGCCTCGACATCCTGGTCAACAATGCCGGCGTCGAGACCGTGCGCCCATCCTTGGACGTCGACGAGGCCTTGTGGGACAGCATCGTCTCGACCAACCTCAAGGGCGCCTTCTTCTGCTCGCAGGCAGCCGGCCGGATCATGGCCGGAGCTGATGGTGGGGGCCAAGGCGGAGCTATCGTCAATCTGTGCTCCCTCACCTCCTTCGTCGGCATTCCCACCGCGGTTCCCTACGGCGCCTCCAAATCCGGCCTGCTCGGGGTCACCCGCGCCCTCGCGGCCGAATGGGCTGTTCACCACATCCGGGTGAACGCGATCGCGCCCGGCTATTTCCGCACGGCCATGACCGAGGTGTTCTACCAGGACGAGGCGTGGCAGGGGCAGATGCTGGCGAAGATCCCGCAACGGCGCTTCGGCGAGCAGGCGGATATAGCGGGCGTCGCGGTGTTCCTGTGTTCGGATGCCGCGGCCTATGTCACCGGCCATTGCATCCCGGTCGATGGCGGCTATCTCGCCTCCATCTGATTCCGGGAGCAAGGCGCGTTCACGGGCGAACGCTTGCCCATTTTAACGTCGCGTTTCGACACGTCCTTGCGGTTTTGATGACTGCGTCTCATCGCAAAGCGCTTTGATCGCTTCAGCTTCGATCTTCATGCACTGCACAATAATTAGTCACAATAGCGGTGCGGGCAAGAATTGCGCAGACAGCGTTGACCGTATTTGTATGTAGCTGTATAGACAGCTTCGTGCTGCCATGAATTCGGCCTGCGGGACCGAACGCGGCAACCCGGGAAGACAGGGGAACGAAATGGAATCTGCGCCCCTCAGCAGCCGCCTGTCTGGCGGAGCGAGCTCCTTTGCCGTGTCCGTGAAGGACGTCGCCATGGTCTTTGGCGATGTCCATGCGGTCAAAAGCGCATCCTTCGACCTGCCCAAGGGAAAATTCCTCACCATTCTCGGCCCGTCCGGCTCGGGCAAGACCACGCTTTTGCGCATGGTGGCCGGCTTCGACGCGCCGACCCGCGGCGAGATCTTCATCAACGGCCAGCCCGTCAGCGCCGTGCCGGCGCATAAGCGGGCCATCGGCATGGTGTTCCAGAGGCTGGCGCTGTTCCCCCACATGACAGCCGCCGAAAACGTCGCCTTTCCCCTCAAGATGCGCCGCCACGATGCCCGCGGCATCGCCGCCAAGGTAGAGCGCTATCTTGAGCTCGTGCGCCTCGGCGGCTATGGCGCGCGCCGCATCAACGAATTGTCGGGCGGCCAGCAGCAACGCGTGGCGATCGCCCGCGCTTTGGTGTTCGAGCCCGACCTCCTGCTGCTCGATGAGCCGCTGGCCGCCCTCGATCGCAAGCTGCGCGAGGAAATGCAGCTGGAGTTCCGCCGTATCCAGAAGGAGCTCGGGGTGACGACGATCAACGTCACCCACGACCAGCGCGAGGCCCTGGTGGTCTCCGACGAGATCATCGTGATGAATGGCGGCCAGATCCAGCAGAAGGCCCGCCCGCTCGACGCCTACCGGACGCCGGCCAACGCCTTCGTCGCCAATTTCATCGGCGTCACCAATTTCATCGAGGGCGTCGCCGGTGCCGCGACAGCCTCCACCCTGGCCTTCACCAGTGCGGGTCGCAGCCTGGTCGGCGTAGCAGCCAATCCCGCCGAACCGCCGGCTCCCGGCGAGGCCTGCCAGGGCGCGGTCAGGGCCGAGCAGGTCCGGATCGCGCCGAGCGCGGCGAAGCTGCAGGGCCTCGAGACCATCGTGGACGGCGTGGTCGAGGATTCCATCTTCGAGGGCGAGCGCATCGTCTACGAAATACGGGTTCCGGCTCTCGACGGCGCACTGCTGCGGGTCTTCGATCACGATCCCATCGCGCATCAGCAATTCGACCCGGGCGAGGCCGTCAGCCTGGGATGGAATGCCAAGGATATGCATGTCTTCAAGAAGTGACGCCAAGTCCAAGAAGTGACCCGAGAAGGTCCGATCCAGAGGAGAACCAGTGATGTCACAAGATCAGTTCCTGTCGATTGAGATCCGCCGGCGCACTTTGCTCGCCTCCCTGCTGGCGGCGGGCGCGACGGCCGCGTTGGGCACGGGCCGGGCCATGGCCGCCGAGCCCGAAAAGCCCTCCGAAATCATCGTGCGCGCCTGGGGCGGCAGCTGGGTCGATGCCCTGAAGGCGGGTGTCTCCGACAGCTTCACCAAGAAGACCGGCATCGCCGTGCGCCACGATTTGACCGAGGACAACGAAATCCAGCCCAAGCTGTGGGCAGCCGTGGCCCAGAAGCGTACCCCGCCGATCCATGTGAACTGGGACACCACCACCAACGCCACCAAATCGGCGCTGCGCGGCGTGACGGAAGACCTTTCCGACCTGCCCAACCTCAAGAACACCACCGAGCTTGCCAAGCCCGTCGGCCTCGACGGCTATCCGATCGTCAACACCTACGGCTATGTCTATGTGCTGGCCTATCGGCCATCGGCCTTCCCCAACGGAGCGCCCAAATCCTGGAAGGACCTGCTCGATCCCAAGCTGAAGCGCCGCATCGCGCTCTACAATGACGGCATCGGCTTCCATTTCCCTGCCCAGATCGCCGGCGGCGGCAAGCTGGAGGATATTCCGGCCAACATGCAGGCGGCCTGGGACTTCATCGCCAAGGTGAAGGAGCAGCAGCCCTTGCTGGGCGAGGATCCCGATTTCACCACCTGGTTCCAGAAGGGCGAGATCGACGCGGCCTGCACCATTTCCACCAATGCGCGCGAGGCCAAGAAGAACGGCATCGACCTCGCCTGGGTAGTGCCGGAGGAAGGCGCCAAGTTCGACACGGACGGGCTGTGGATTCCCAAAGGCCTGCCGGAGAACGAGCTCTATTGGGCCAAGCAGTACATCAACCACGCCTTGACCAAGGACGCCCAGCAGATCTGGCTCGACGGCCTGGGCCTGCCGGGCGTGGTACCCGGTCTCACCCCGCCGGCCGATCTCGTCAACAACCCCGCCTATCCGACCAAGGAAGAGGATTTCAAGCACCTCATCCGCATCTCGTCGCGGACGCAGGTAGAGAACGAGAGCAAGTGGTTCGCCAAGTTCAAGGAAATCATGCAGGGGTGAGACAAACCAGCCTTCTCCCCTCGCGGGACCTAAGGCACTTCCCATGGAATTGCCTTAGGTCCCGGCAGGGGGATGAGGGGTGTTGGCAGATACCTTGCAAGGTTGCGTATCTCCCCTCATCCGACCTCGCTACGCTCGGCCACCTTCTCCCACAAGGGGAGAAGGCAGATTCCATCGAGGACCGACAGGATGCGCTCTTCGCGTGCCGCCTATCCCCTGACCTGGCGCATCATGGATGCGCTCGAGCGCCTGGCTGCCCTGGTGTGGCCGTCGAGCTTCAAGGCCGGGCTGCCCTATCTGATGCTGCTGCCCGCGCTCGTATTGGTCGGCCTTCTCGTGCTCGGCCTGATCCAGATGGGCGATGCCAGCCTGCGCGTCCTCGACACCAGCACCTTCCTGATGTCGGAGAACTACACGCTCGCCAACTACCAGCGCGTGGTGAGCGAAAGCTTCTTCACCGCCGTGGCCGGGCGCAGCCTGATGGGCGCCGTCATCGTGACGACAGCCACGCTGATCCTGGCCTTCCCCTATGCCTATCTGATGGTGCGCACGCCGTCCTCCGGCTTGCGCAAGTTCCTTCTGGTCGCGCTGTTCCTACCCTTCTTCATCGGCCAGGTGGTGCGCGCCTATGGCTGGCTGATCATCCTGGGCAATCAGGGCATGGTCAACGAGGCCCTCGGCCTGGTCGGCGTGGCGCCCATGCGCCTGCTCTACAACTATCCCGCCGTCCTCTTCGGCCTGGTCCAATACATGTTGCCCTTCGCCGTGCTGATGCTGGCGCCGGCCCTGACGGCGATACCGGCGGAACTGGAAGCCGCTGCCAGTTCGCTCGGCGCGGGCTGGGTGCGGACCTTCCGCCATATCGTCCTGCCCCTCGCCCGTCCGGGCCTCGTCGGCGCCGGCCTCGTCGTCGTCACCCTCTCGCTGACCGATTTCGCGGTGCCCGCCATCCTGGGCGGCGGCACGCAGGACTTCATCGCCAACGCCATCTACGACCAGTTCTTCCGCACCTCCGACCAGGGCCTGGGCGCCACGCTGTCGCTGATGCTGGTGGCGGTCGGTTCCATTCTCGTCGGCGTGGTGTTCATGCTGTTCGGCGCCGGCACGCTGGCCATGAGCGGAGAACGCAAATGACCGGCAGCACCAGCAAGTCCATCGTGATCTGGGGCTTCGTGATCGCGGCGCTGGTGATGCTGTCGGCGCCGACCATCGTGGTGCTCGGCGCCTCCTTCACCGCGGGCAACATCATCACCTTCCCGCCCGAGGGCTTCTCCTTGCGCTGGTACGGTGCCATCGCCCAGGCAACCGATCTGCGCCAGGCCTTTGTGCGCTCGCTGATCGTGGCGACGATCTGCACCCTCATCGCGGTGCCCGTCGGCACGCTGGCCGGCATCGCGCTCGCCAAATACAGGATCCGCTTCGAGCGCTCGATCCAGGTCTATCTGCTCCTGCCCTTCACCATCCCGCTGATCGGCTCGGGCATCGGCATGATGCTGGTCTTCGGCAATCTCGGCGTGCTCGGCCGGCTCTGGCCCGTCGGCATCGCCTGCTGCGTGATCAACTTGCCCTTCATGATCTGGGCGGTCACGGCCAGCGCCAGCAATCTCAGCCCGGACCTGGAACTGGCTGCGGCCAATTGCGGTGCACCGCCCTTGCAGCGCTTCATCTACATCACTTTGCCCGCGGTGCTGCCGGGGATCATCACCGGTTCGCTCCTGATGTTCATCCTCGCCCTCAACGAGTTCCTGGTCAGCCTGCTGCTGGTGGATGCGCGTTCCGTCACGCTGCCGGTGCAGATCTACAACTCCATCCGCTCCATCATCACGCCGGATCTCGCCGCCATTTCCGTCGTCTTCATCGCCTGCGCCGGCCTCGCCATCGCGCTGCTCGATCGGCTCGTCGGCCTCGACATCTTCCTCAAATCCAAATGACGTCAAAGGCCGCCAGCGGCCGCGTATCCAGGACAGAACGATGACCTCAGCCCGCTTCTACGACTATGCCAGCCTCAGCGCGGAGGAGAAGGCCGCCCTGTTGCGCCGTTCGGAAACGGACATTTCCAAATTCATCGAGAAGGTCGCGCCGATCCTCGAGGCGGTCAGGACCGAGGGCGATGCCGCGCTGGCCCGCTTCGGCCGGGAACTGGACAGGGCCGAGGTGACCGAGGCCAACCTCAAAGTCACGCCGGCCGAATTCGATGCCGCCTTCAAGCAGGTCGATGGCGACGTCATCCAGGCGATCACCTTCGGCATCGACAATATCCGCCGCTTCCACGAGGAGCAGAAGCCCGAGGCCATGTGGCTGAAGGAAATCCGGCCGGGCGCCTATGCCGGCGACCGCTTCACCCCGATCCAGTCGGTCGCCCTCTATGTGCCGCGCGGCAAGGGTTCCTTCCCGTCCGTGACCATGATGACCTCGGTTCCGGCCGTGGTCGCCGGCGTTCCCAACCTTGCCATCGTCACGCCGCCGGCGCCCGACGGCTCGGTCGATGCGGCCACGCTGGTCGCCGCTAGGCTCGCGGGAGTGGAGACCGTCTACAAGGTCGGCGGGGCACAGGCGGTCGCGGCCGTCGCCTATGGCACCGAGACCGTCAAGCCGGCCCTCAAGATCGTCGGCCCCGGCAGCCCTTGGGTCGTTGCCGCCAAGCGCCTATTGTCGGGCGTCATCGATACCGGCCTGCCGGCCGGTCCCTCCGAGGTGATGATCCTGGCCGATGACACCGTGCATGGCGGCCTCGCCGCACTCGATTTGCTGATCGAGGCCGAGCACGGGCCGGATTCCTCGGCCTATCTGGTCACCCATAGCCGCCGGGTTGCCGAAGAGGCGCTCGCCGCGCTGCCCGAGCATTGGGCCCGCATGACCGAGCAGCGCGTCACCTTCTCCAAGGCCGTGCTGACGGGCAGCACCGGCGGCGTGGTGCTGACCTCATCGATCGAGGAGAGCTACCAGTTCGTCAATGACTATGCGCCCGAGCACCTGGAAATTCTGTCCGAGGAGCCCTTCATTCATCTCGGCCACATCACCGAGGCCGCTGAGATCCTGATGGGGACGCACACGCCGGTCAGCATCGCCAATTTCTCGCTCGGGCCGAATGCCGTGCTCCCGACCAGCCGCTGGGCCCGCACCTACGGTCCGCTTTCGGTGACCGATTTCGTCAAGCGTTCTTCGATCGGCTATGTCACCGCGCCGGCCTATGCGGAATTCGCCCGCCACTCCCACAAGCTGGCGCTCTATGAGGGCTTTTCCTCCCATGCCAATGCCGTCTCGCCGATCCGCGAAGCCTATCTGAAGAAGAAGGGCGGCTGAGCGATGAAGGCGGTCCGGCTGTACGATGTCAGGGACCTGCGCGTGGAGGCGGTCGAGGCCCCCTCTTCCCCGCCGCCCGGCCATGTCAATCTCGCAGTCAGGGCCGCCGGCATCTGCGGCTCGGACCTGCACAATTACCGGACCGGCCAGTGGATCACCCGCCGCCCCTCGGTTGCGGGCCACGAGTTCTGCGGCCGTGTGACAGCGATCGGTGAGGGTGTGAGCGGGTTTGCGGTCGGCGATGTCGTCGTCGCCGATTCGAGATTCTGGTGCGGAAATTGCGCCGCCTGTGCCGACCGGCGGCACAATGTCTGCGAGAATCTCGGCTTCGTCGGCGAGGCCTGCGACGGAGGCTTTGCGGATGCCGTGCAATTGCCGGCCCGGTTGCTCGTGCCGCACGCGCCTTCGCTGCCGCCGCGGATCGCCGCCATGGCCGAGCCGCTGGCAGTGGCGCTGCACGCGGTACGGCGCCTCGCCGCATCGCGCGGCGAGCCGGTCCTCGTGGTCGGCTGCGGCACGATCGGGGGATTGTGCACCCTGCTGCTCGCCCATCTGCACGATGGCCCCATACTGCTCAGCGAACCCAACGCCGCGCGCGCCGACTTGGTGTCCGCCCTGAGCGGAGGCAGGCGGATCGGCCTGGCGGCCGACGACATCGCCGCTGCGCTTGGGGAGCGGCGACTGCGTCATGCCATCGATGCGACGGGACATGCCGGGGCAATCGCCACGACGCTCGGCCTCCTCTCCGGCGCGGGGGCTCTCTGCCTCGTCGGCATCGGCCACGGCAGGCTGGACCTCGACCCCACTGAGCTGGTCGAACGCGAGATCGCCTTGATCGGCTGCCACGCCTTCGCCGACGACGAGCTCGTGCAGGCCACCTCGCTGCTGGGTCAGTTGCAAGGAGCGCTGGAACAACTCTGCGAAGTCCTGCCAGCCCTCGACGAGATCCCGGCGGCCTATGAGCGTTTGCTGGCCGGTCCAAGCGCGAAACTAAAAACCATCGTCCAGCTCACGGATTAGCAGGCCTTTATTTTCCCGATTGCATGACCCGACAGGCTTTCTCGACCCCCCCAAGCAGGAGACAGGACCATGGACGTTCTTTCCGACTCCGCCTCTCCCCTCTACGAGAAGGTCAAGGACTTCGTCCTCGGCAACATCGCCAGCGGCAAATGGGGGCGCCATGCGCGGCTGCCTTCGGAGCACGACCTCGTCGCTGCTCTCGGCGTCTCGCGCATGACCGTGCACCGGGCCTTGCGCGAGCTGACGGTGCAGGGGCATTTGCGCCGCATTCCTGGAGTCGGCACCTTCGTGGCGCCGCCTAAACCGCAATCGACGCTCATCGAGATCAGCAATATCGCCACCGAGATCAAGGCACGCGGCAGCCGCCATCGCGCCGAGGTCGTCACGCTCGAACGCATATCGCAGCCCACGCCCGAACTGATGATCGCCTTCGAATTCGAGGCGATCAAGCCGGTCGACCACTCGATCGTCATCCATTTCGAGAACGGCGTGCCGGTGCAGCTCGAAGAGCGCTATGTCAACACCGATCTGGTCAGCGGCTATCTCGACCAGGACTACACGGTTGCGGCGACCTACGAATATCTGCAGCAATCGACGCCGCTCACCGAGGTGGAGCATCTGATCAGCGCCTTGCCGGCGGGGGAGGAAACCGCGCGCCTGCTCCATATCCGCCCCGGCGACAGCTGCCTCGTCCTGCACCGCAAGACCTTCTCGGGGCCGGTTGTCGCGACCGTGAACACCTTCACCTATGTCGGCAGCCGCTATTCGCTGGGCAGCCGTTACCTTCATACAGGAGCAAAGCGTGTTCATGACTGAACGCCTGCTCGCTGTTCCTCGACACCCTCGATCCCATCACGGCGTAATTCCATGCAATTGGTGAACGTGCACGACTATCGGGAGGCGGCCCGCCGCCGCCTCCCGAAGATCTTCTTCGACTATATCGATGGCGGATCCTTCGAGGAGGATACGCTTCGGGCCAATCGCGACGATTTTGCCCGGCTGACGCTTCGCCAGAACGTACTGGTGGAGCCGCGTGAGCAGGACCTCTCCACGCATTATCTCGGCATGCGCTATCCCCTGCCCTTCATGCTGGGGCCGGTCGGCTTCCTCGGCCTCTATGCCGGCAAAGGCGAGGAGAAGGCGGCCCTGGCGGCGCATGAGGCGGGGATCGCGCTCTGCCTTTCCAACTTCTCCATCGCCTCGCTCGCCGATGTCAGGCGAGCGAGCAAGGGCGTGCTCCACTTCCAGCTCTATATGCTCGACGACCGCTCGCTTTGTGAGGAGTTCCTGGAAGGAGCCCGCGCCGCCGGCGCCGACACGCTGTTCGTGACCGTCGACACCGCGATCACCGGCATCCGGGAACGCGACGTCCGCAACGGCTTCCGTTCGCTGACGCGGGTGACGCCGGGGCTTTTCCTTGGCCTCGCTCGCAAGCCGGGCTGGCTTCTCGACGTGGCCGCGGGCGGCATGCCCAGCGTCCGGGCGATCGAGCACCGGCGCGAATTCGGGCGCGGCGCGCTCGAACAGGCCGCCAATCTCTCGCGTCACATCGACAAGACGGTGTCGTGGAAGGACATGGCCTGGCTGCGCGAGCGTTGGCAGGGCAGGCTGGTCGTCAAGGGCGTTCTCGCCCCCGAGGATGCTGAGCGGGCCAAGGCGATCGGCCTGGACGGCGTGGTGATCTCCAACCATGGCGGACGCCAGCTCGACGGCGCATCGAGTACCATCGCAGCCCTGCCCGCCATCCGCCGGGCTGTTGGTCCCGACTTCTGCCTGATGCTCGATGGCGGCATTCGCCGCGGCGCCGACATCATCAAGGCCATCGGGCTCGGCGCCGACGGTGTCATGCTGGGCCGGGCCTATACCTATGGCCTCGCCGCCGCGGGTCAGGCCGGAGTCGCCGACGTGATCGACATCCTCACCCGGGAAGTCTCGATCACGCTGGCGCTAATGGGCATCGCTTCGATCGACGAACTGAAGTCGCTCGGCACGAAGGCCGTCATTCCGGCTGATTGCCCGTAATGTGCTGCATCACTCCGTAGAGAAGGCAAGTCGCGCCTTAATCGTCGCGATCTGAGTTATGTGGCTTCCACCCTCACGGCTCGGCCCTGTCCACCCGGCGCGCCAGGAGCTTGTCGATGCGGCGGTCGTCCATGTCGATGATCTCGAACACCCAGCCGCCATAATCGAACTGCTCGCCGACATCCGGCAGGTGGCCGAGCTGCGAGAGCGCAAAGCCGGCAATGGTGTGGAAGTCGCGGTCCTGCGGCCGCGTATGCAGTTGCAGCCGGTCGAATGCGGCATAGGCCGGCATCATGCCGTCGATCAGCAGGGAGCCGTCCTGGCGCTCGACGATATCGGGCTCTTCCCCTTCGACCTCGGGCATGTCGCCCGCCATCGCCTCGAGCAGGTCCGTCTGGGTGACGATGCCTTCGAGGCCACCATATTCGTCGACGATGAGGGCAAGCCTGATCGGGGTCCGCTTGAACTGGTCGAGCACCCGGAAGATCGGCATGGCCTCATGCACGATGATCGGCTGGCGGATGGCGGCAAGCGGATCGAGCCTCTCGCCATCCAGTACCCGGTCGAGCAGGTCCTGCTTGACGATCATGCCAAGCGGCTCGTCGATATTGCCGCGCCCCACCAGGAGATGGTCGTGACGACATTCGCGGATGATGCGCAGCGTCTCCTTGGGATCGTCGTCGATATCGACCCAGTCGATCTCGCGCCGTGGGGTCATGATATCGCTGATGCGGCGCCCGCCGATGCTGAGCACGCGCACCATCACCTCCTCCTGGGCATCCTGCAGGATGCCGGCATCCTGGCTGGCCCGGACCAGCAATTTGAGTTCCTCGGGCGAATGCAGCGATTCCTCTCCGGAACCGGGCTGCAATCCACACGCCCGCAGCACCAAATTGCCGAGGCCGTTCAGCATGAGGATGGCCGGGCGCAGCAGGAACAGGAACAATCCCAGCGGCCTGACGATCCATAGCGCGGTTCCCTCGCTGCGCTGCAGGGCCAGGCTCTTGGGCGCGAGCTCGCCCAGGACGATGTGGAGAGCCGTAATGATCACGAAGGCGATGGCGACGGCAATGGCGTGCGCGCCGACGGTGGCGATCCCACCAGGCAGCCAGCCGAGCAGCGGTTCGATGAGGTGGGCAAGTGCCGGCTCGCCGATCCAGCCCAGGGCCAGGGACGAGATGGTGATGCCGAGCTGGGTTGCCGCCAGATTGGCGTCGAGATTGTCGATGGCGCGCAAAAGCGGCCGGGCATTCGTCCGCCCCGCCGCGGCAAGTTCGGCCACCCTGCTGCGGCGAACCGCGACGAGCGAGAATTCGGCCGCCACGAAAAACCCGTTGGCGGCGACGAGAGCGAAGACGGCTAGTACCCTCAACAAATCCATGACGAGAGCACCGTCGTCGGAACCGGACATCATCTCCCCTTCCGCGCCACAGGCGCGGTCCTTTCACAAAACGATCTCTCCTAGCATCGCCGCTCTGAAGCCGGGAGGCAAACCGCTCCTCGTCAAGGCTGTGCGAAACCCCGTGGAAAGGAGAAGTCACCCGCCGCCATGCGCCTGGAAATCCAGCCCCCTCCGGATGACAGCAGATCGCGCCCGCTGCCGGCAGCTTCGTTGTTGACTTAAACAATCTCCATGATAACTTTTGGAATGTTATGAAAAAATATGAGAGAAAATTACCAACACCCGGAGGAAAATAGCCTGGCCCGCTAGCAATCGCTGCCAAAACTCGCCTGTCTTGCCCGAATTTGGATGAAGCTTGCGCATTTTTCCAATGCTGCAACACGGGGACTCTTGTCTTCGCGCCAGGGACGGGCCGGCCATCGACTTTGCAGCGCATCGAGATGTCGAACACGACACCAGAAGGAGGAGGAGGAAACCATGCGAGCTCTCAAGACACTGTGCCTTGGCGCGGTGGCGGCGTTCATCGCCGGCCTGCCGGCGCAGGCCGAAACCAAGCTCACCATCGCCACCGTCAACAACAACGACATGGTGGTGATGCAGAAGCTGTCGAAGGATTTCGAAGCCAAGAATCCCGACATCAAGCTGAATTGGGTGGTGCTGGAAGAAAACACCCTGCGCCAGCGCCTGACCACCGATATCGCCACCAAGGGCGGCCAGTATGACGTCATGACCATCGGCCTGTTCGAAGCGCCAATGTGGGGCGAGCGCAACTGGCTGACGGCGTTCGATGCCGTGCCCGCCGAATACAAACTCGACGACGTGCTCAAATCGGTACGCGACGGTCTGTCCTATGACGGCAAACTCTACGCCTTGCCCTTCTATGCCGAAAGCCAGATGACCTTCTATCGCAAGGATCTGTTCGACAAGGCCGGCCTGACCATGCCCGAGCAGCCGACCTGGAAGGATATCGATGGCTTTGCCGCCAAGATCCATGATCCCGATCACGGCGTCTATGGCATCTGCCTGCGCGGCAAGCCCGGCTGGGGCGAGAATATCGGCCAGATCACGCCGGTCGCCAATTCCTATGGCGCACGCTGGTTCGACATGGAGTGGAAGCCTCAATTCGATACGCCGGCCTGGAAGGAAGGCCTGACTGCCTATGTCGATCTTTTGAAGAAATATGGCCCGCCGGGCGCCGCCTCCAACGGCTACAATGAGAATCTTGCTTTGTTCGCCAGCGGCAAATGCGGCATGTGGGTCGACGCCACCGTCTCGGCCGGCTTCCTCAACGATCCCAAGCAGAGCAGCGTTGTCGGTAAGCTCGGCTATGCCCACCCGCCCTATGGCAAGTTCAACAAGGGCAACCACTATCTGTGGTCCTGGGCGCTGGCGGTGCCGGCTTCCTCCAAAGCACCCGATGCGGCCAAGAAGTTCATCTACTGGGCCACTTCGCCCGACTATATCAAGCTGGTCGCCGATTATTCCGGCATCGTCACCGTGCCGCCCGGCACGCGCCAGTCAACCTATGACAATGCCGATTACATCAAGGCCGCCCCCTTCGCCAAGCTGACGCTGGACACCATCCAGACCGCCAACATGACGGACGCCACCCAGGAGAAGGTGCCCTATCGCGGCATCTCCTTCGTCGGCATTCCCGAGTTCCAGAGCATCGGCACCGCGGTCGGCCAGGAGTTCGCCGCCGTGATCGCCGGCAAGAAGACGGTCGACCAGGGCCTGGCGGCGGCCCAGTCGCTGACCCAGCGCGCCATGCGCCAGGCCGGCTATCCGAAGAAATAGGCCGGAACAAGCTTGCCGGGCGAACCGCCCGGCAATCCCTCAAGATGCGTTTTCTCTCCCGGAACGCATCTTCGGCGGCGCGATCCCGATCCTGCCTCAATCGGGATCGCGTCGCCAATCCCCGGGGAAGGCGGGCGAGCAAGGGCTTTTGCCCGTCCCACCCCCCAGTTTCGTCGCGTTATTGCGTTTCCGGACCACAGACCGGATCGCCAAACGCGCCAGGATCGATCCGAAAGGAGCTCCATGGCCGTCGCCCTGTTCGCTCGCCACCGCGGCGTCGGCGTCGATACGCGTCCCCTGCTGGCGCCATCCGTCCTGTTGCTGTTCTTCTGGATGATCGTGCCGCTGGCACTGACGGTCTACCTGTCGTTCCAGCGCTATAATCTGAACTATCTCGACCAGACCGGTTTTGCCGGCCTCGACAATTACCGCTATCTGCTCGAGGATCCAGGGCTGACGAACGCCATCCTCAACACCGTCATCCTGGTGGTGAGTGTGCTGGCGATT
The DNA here is from genome assembly GCF_056754975.1 of Labrys sp. HAY1-8F. NCBI lineage: Bacteria > Pseudomonadati > Pseudomonadota > Alphaproteobacteria > Hyphomicrobiales > Xanthobacteraceae > Labrys > Labrys sp. HAY1-8F. The sequence continues at coordinate 1,665,684 of NZ_JBPGWZ010000001.1, forward strand.
ACGGTGGTGGTCGGCGTCCTCGGCGCCATCCTGCTTGATCAGCCGGTATTCGGCCGCGGACTGGCGCGCCTTTTGTGCATCGCGCCCTTCTTCATCATGCCCACGGTCGGCGCCCTGGTGTGGAAAAACCTGCTGATGCATCCGGTGAACGGGTTGTTCGCTTGGATCTCACGTTCCCTGGGCCTGCCGGTCATCGACTGGTTCAGCGACTATCCATTGCTATCGGTGATCATCATCGTGGCCTGGCAATGGATCCCGTTCGCCCTCCTGATCCTGCTGACCTCGCTGCAATCGCTCGACCGCGAGCAGATCGAAGCAGCTCGCATGGACGGCGCCAACGGGCTGCGGCTGTTCGCCCACATCATGCTGCCGCACCTCTATCGGGCCATCACCATCGTGGTGATGATCGAGACCATCTTCCTGCTCTCGATCTTCGCCGAGATCCTGGTCACCACCGCCGGCGGCCCGGGTGACGCCTCCACCACCCTGCCCTATCTGATCTACAAGACCGCCCTTCTCGATTCCGACATCGGCGGCGCCTCGGCCGGCGGCATGCTCGCCGTGGTTCTCGCCAACCTCGTCGCCATTTTCCTCATGCGCACGATTTCGCGCACGCTGGAGGATTGATCGATGGCCGTCTCACTCACCCGTCGCATCATCGTCAGCGTGCTGTGCTGGCTGTTCACTCTGGTGCTGTTCTTTCCCATCCTGTGGATGATACTCACCGCCTTCAAGACCGAGCAACAGGCCATCGCCACGCCCCCGATCCTGTTCTTCCAGCCGAGCCTGCACAATTTCGAGGAGATCCTGGAGAGCGCCGACTATCTCCACTTCTTCGCCAACAGCGTGATCATCTCGGTCGGCTCGACAGTGCTCGGCATCCTCATCGGCCTGCCGGCGGCCTACGCCCTCGCCTTCTTCCCGGGCCCCCGCGCCAAGGATCTGATGATGTGGATGCTGTCCACCAAGATGATGCCGGCGGTGGGCGTGCTCGTGCCGATCTATCTCCTGTTTCAGTGGGCGGGATTGCTGGACTCGCTCGCGGGGCTGACCGGCCTCTACACGCTGATCAACCTGCCGATCATCGTATGGATGCTCTTCACCTTCTTTCGCGACGTGCCCAAGGAGATCCTGGAAGCGGCGCGCATGGACGGCGCCGGCCCTCTCAAGCAATTCGTGTGGATGCTGCTGCCAATGACCATGCCCGGCATCGCCTCCACGGCGCTGCTGGCCATCATCCTGTCCTGGAACGAGGCGTTCTGGAGCATCAACCTCACGGTGACGCAGGCCACGCCGCTCACCGCCTTCATCGCCCGCTTCTCGAGCCCCGAGGGCCTGTTCTGGGCCAAGCTTTCCGCCGCTTCGCTGATGGCGATCGGCCCCATCCTGATCTTCGGCTGGCTCACGCAGCGCCAGCTCGTCCGAGGTCTCACCTTCGGCGCCGTCAAGTGACGGCGCTACCACTCAAGTATTTTCCTGATCGAGAAGTCGATAGATTTCTCGATCAGGAAAAACACGTCGAAACAAAGAGTTCGCGAGAAGGTCGATTGGAAGAAATCGCCCCTTCTCTCGTCTGGAGGATATTGCAGCGATGTATTTGAAGAAATTCGACCTATCCGGCCAGTCGGCCTTCATCACCGGCGGCGGCCGCGGCATTGGGCTCGCCAGCGCCGAGGCCTTGCTGGAGGCCGGCGCCAAGGTGGTGATCTCTGATCTCGACCCGGCCGTGCTCGCCAGTGGCCGGGAGGCCTTGACCGCCAAGGGCTGGACCGTCGATGCCGTCGAGCTCGACGTCACCGATGCCGATGCTGTCGGCAGGGCCGCGCGCGAGGCCAATGAACGCCATGGCGGCGTCGACATCCTGATCGCCAATGCCGGCATCGCCTGGCCAGATACCGGCGGCGAGGACATGACCGACGAGGTCTGGCGCAAGGTGATCGATGTCGACCTCAACGGCTGCTACTGGAGTTGCCGCGAATTCGGGCGGGCGATGCTGCAGCGTGGCAAGGGCTCCATCGTTACGCTGGGCTCGATGTCCGGCCTCATCTCCAACAAGCCCCAGCGCCAGGTCCACTACAATGCCGCCAAGGCCGGCGTGCACCACATGACCAAATCGCTGGCCGGCGAATGGGCGCCCCACGGCGTACGCGTCAATGCCGTGGCGCCGACCTATGTCGACACGCCGATGTCGCGCGGCGGCTTCGACAAGCCGGATCTGTTCCCGGTGTGGATGGAGATGACGCCGATGAAGCGCGTGGCGCGCGCCGACGAGATCGCTTCGGCCATCCTGTTCCTGGCCAGCGACGCCGCGAGTGCCATGACGGGTGCCGTCGTCGTCGTCGATTGCGGCTACACCATCTGGTAGCCGCTCTCGCGTCCATCGGGAGTGCAGTTCCCCAGAGCCAGAATAGAGCGCGGAAATCCTTCCCCGAAGTCGGGGAAGGTGGCACTGCGCAGCAGTGACGGAAGGGGGCGGGTGGCGCAAGCCGGTTAGATAAAGGCGAAATCGCGCCACTCACCCCCACCCGAACCGGCTTCGCCGGTCCACCCTCCCCGAAGTCGGGGAGGGATTCTCGCGTTCCACAGGGTCTTGCAGAGATGTGCGGACGGGACAGACAGCCACGCTCCGCCGTCAGGCCTTGCCCGCGACCAGTTTCACGCCGATGCGGTCGGCCAGCCCTGTCAGCTCGGTGAGGGCTTCGCCCGAGCCGAGAAGGACACGCTGCCCACCCACTGGAGCCAGGACATCGTCGGGAAGGCGATCGCCGAACAGGACGAGGGCGAGGGCGCGGTCGTCCTGCCGGGAAATCCAGCACAGGCCCTGCGCCTCGGGAAGAGCCGCATGGAAGGCCGCGGCCCAGGCACGCGTGCCGGGATAGCGGTCCTTTTCCGTATCGATGAGCTGGGTCCGGCGTACCCCGAGGCGGCGCAAGGCCGTCGCGCTGAGATCGACGAGCAGGAGATCCTGCCGTGGCTCGAGCCGGGAATGCACCTGGCCGGCAAGCCTGGCCTTGTCGAGCGTCTTCAGGCGCGCGGTGAAGGGAACATCGTGGAAGACGGTCTCCATGGCGGCGCAGTCGAGGGAGGTGCCGCCATAAAGGGTGGGGATCGGCGCACCCTCCTCGTTCTTGATCGGGCTGAAGCGGGCATTGCCGGCAAGGCCGGGATTGAACTGGGCCGGCCCATATCTGTCGAGGTGAATCCGGTGGATGACCTGGCCCTTGGGCCAGGTCATCAGTGTCGTCTTGGCGGCAAGCTGTGATGGCGATGCGGGTGTCAGCGGGCGTGCCTTGGCAAGCCTCAGCGCGCCCCTAGCCATGCAGCACGCCCTCCATTTCGTCGCGGGCCGCCGCGATGACCCGGTCGGGCTCCCTCGCCAGCAGGTCCTGAGGACGCTCCCCGCCCAGATAGCTGTTGTCGGAGGCGAACCAATAGGCCGCGCCCCAGCCATCCTTGGCCTGGCCGAAGATCTTCAGCACTTCGCCCAGCGGCCTGGCCGGCCGATAGCCGGTCGAGGGGTCCAGGCCGTAGCCGGGGAAATAGTCGATACCCTGATGGCGGATGGCGAAGATCTGCCCGTCCTTCTTCCACTTGTTAGGCTGGGCACTGGGATTGGTCGCGCTGAACCCCGCCACCTCCGCAACTTGGGCAGCAGTGAGCCATTCGCCATCTTCCAGCACGGCCTTGCGCGCCTCGGCCGTCATCCTGGCCTCGGCCAGCATATGCTGGGGCAACGGCACCTGGGGCACCAGGGCCTCGATGATCGACTGGAGGGCGGCCTTCTCGCGCCGGGCCATGATTGCGCCAACGAGCGGGGCGATGCTCTCGAACGTATGGGCGAGCACCTTCACCGCCGGAGAACTGACCTGGTCCAGCGTCACGGCGATGACCTGCGTCCCCTTGGCGCCGAGATGGCCGAGGCCGTCGCGCACCTCTTCCGGGGTCCCCGTGATGGTGGTGACCCCCGACAATGCCTTGAGTGCCTGGGCGGTCGTCATGTCGTCAGCTCCAAATCCAAATTATCATGGTTATCTATATAGCATGATAACCCATCTCATCAAGGAGACTCCGTCCAAGCAGCGGCCTTGCCCCGTCGGCATGCCACGGTTTTCCCAAAGCAGCGTTTCGGAAAATGCGAATTCCCGTCTTTGCGGCGGATCGCTAGCCTTCGAGCGTCGAAGCAGGGCCGCTTCCGGGGATTTGCCCAATGACATGGACACAGCCTATCCAGCATGAGCAATGGCAGGCGGCAGGCCACGGCGGCTTGCGCCACGTCGCCGATTGCCTGCCCGCTGGAGACCCCGACCGCGACGCCGTGCTGCTGCTCGGCAATTTCGACGGCTTCCATCGCGGCCACCAGGCCTTGCTCGATGCCGCCGAGATCATTGCCGGCGGGGACCTGCCGATCGCCGTGATGTCCTGCGAGCCCCATCCGCGCAGTTTCTTCTGCGCGGCGGATTCTCCCTTTCGCCTGACCACCCCTGCGACGAAGGCCCGTCGCTTTGGCGCCCTGGGGCTCGACTACGTCTTCTCGCCGACCTTCGATGCAGCCTTCGCCTCACTGACACCGGCGGAATTTGCCCACAGGATCCTCAAGCAGGCTCTCGGCATCAGCCACGTCGTTGCAGGCGACGACTTCCGCTTCGGCCGGTCGCGAGCCGGCGATGCCGACCTGCTCACCCATCTCGGCAGATCCCTCGGCTTCGGCGTGACCTGCGTCCCGGAAGTCTCGGCCAATGCCCAGCGCTGCTCGTCCAGCCAGGTTCGCGCCTTCCTACGGGCTGGCGACCTCCGGGCGGCCAATGCCCTGCTCGGCACGCCCTGGCTTGCCGAAATCGTCCCATCAGGCTCCCAGCTTACCCTTTCCCCCCTGCTCTGCCGGCCGCCCGCCGGCTTCTATCTGTGCAGAACCGACAGCGGCATCCGGCGTCTTCATCTGGCCGCCGATGGAGCGATCGCCTCGGATCGAGGCGCGGCGCTGGCACCGGGCCTCCTCCGCTTCCTCGATCGGCTGGCCTGACCGGCGCCGGCCGCCACCGAAATCCCTGCCCCAACGAAACTGGACCGTCATGGCCGTCGAACACCTTGCCCGCACCACCTATGCGACATTGCCCTGGAAGAACGGGCGCGGGGAAACCGACGAGATCTATCTTTCGCCGCCAGGCGGCTCGCGCGACGATTTCGAGGTGAGGATCAGCAGCGCTCCGATCCTCGAGGACGGCGCCTTCTCGAGCTTTCCCGGTGCGGAGCGGGTGATCACCCTGATCGAGGGCGAGGAATTGGAGCTCGACTTCGGGCACTCCAGGCATCGGCTCCTGCCCTTCGCGCCATTCCGCTTCGATACCGGCCTTGCCCCCATCGGCAGGCCGGTCAAAGGGCCCGTGCGGGTCTTCAACGTCATGGCCAGCCGTCAGCGCTGGCGCCACGTCGCGCAGAAGGTGCTGGCCGCCCCCAGCGACTATGAAATACCGCCCGACGATCTCGTCATCGTCTTCGCTGCCAGCGGGACATGGAGCCTGAAGCCCGTCACGCAAGCCCCCCTCCAATTGGCGACACGCGATACGGCGTTGCTGAGCGCAGAAGGACCGGCATGCCTTGCAGCCCAGCACGGCCGTGAGGCACGCGCCATTGTCCTGCAGATGAGGTCCATGGCGATTTGATATGATTCAGGCGATCGCCATCGCCCGTTTGTGCTCGGCGACCTCGGCCAGCAGCCAGTCCTGGAACAGGCTTGCGCCCTGCTTGTTGCCCACGCTTCGGCGTCGAAAGAGATAGATGCCGGCCGGATAGACATGGCGGGCGGGGAACGGGGCGACCAGCCGACCCTGCTCCAGCAGATCCTGCGCCATCATGGTGTCGGCAAGGGCAATGCCAACGCCGTTGATGGTTTCACGCATGATCAGCGTGCAATCATCCATGATGGTGCCGGATTTAGGCGGGCTGTAGGCCACGCCTTCCTGCTCGAACCAGCGCATCCATCGCGTGGTTTCGCATTCGTGTATCAGATGATGATGAATGAGATCCGCCGGCGAGCGCAGCGGCAGGGGCCCCTCCAGTAGTGACGGGGCGCAAACCGGCGTCAGCACCAGCGGGATCAGCAGCGTCAAGGCGGGACCGGCCTTGTAGTCGAACTCGTCGACGATGGCCAAGTCGAAATTGGCGCGCTTGCCCGAGGTCATCACCTCCAGATCCACGGAGGGATGCTCGCGGCGAAAGCCCGGCAGCCGGTCGGCCAGCCACAGATTGAGCACCGGGGGCACGCATAGCACCCGCACGCGATGCGCCTTGCCCTGGCGTGGGCCGTCGTGAAAGCTGACATCGTCCGTGGCCCGCCAGATCGCCTCGAAGGCCTCCGACAGGCAGCGCGCATAATAGGACCCCCGCGTCGTCAGGGTGACCTGGCGAAACCCGCGCTCGAACAGTTCCTGGCCCAGCGTGGTCTCGAGGGTGCGGATGTGGCGGCTGATGGCGGACGGGGTCAGATGCAGCTCTTCCGCCGCTTCCTTGAGGCTGCCGAGACGCGCGGCGGCCTCGAAAGCGCGCATGCCATTGAGTGAGGGGAGTGCCATGCACCGATGATGAATTGTCAGATGAGTTTTTGTCAACCGACGTGGTCGAAATTGGCGTTTGATCGCCTGCCGTCTTCAAGGATACCGAAGAAGGACCAAGTCGTCACGACAAAGCGACCACAGGGGACATCGGCACCGCACCGTCGCCAAAGGCGGTCGCGGCTCTGCGCATGCGCCAGAACTTCGGATCGAACGGCAAGGGCCGTACGCCGGAGCGAGGATATGCACCAGGAGACAGTCCCCGCGCGTGTCGCTGCAATAAGGGAGTCCTCCGTCCGATGCCGCAATCTCCAGTGCCCGTGTTCGAGCCGGCAGACGGGATCTCCTCCGCAGCCGCCACCATCGTGGTCCTGCAGCCTGCCGGGCAGGAACTCGGACCTCGGGCAGCGGCCTTGGACGCCGAAATGGGCGGCCTTCTATCCCGGGTCTGCTCCGATCCGATCTCCCTCGCCGCATCCGGCACCTGCACCGACATCATCGCACCGCTCGCGGTATCGGCCCGGCGGGTGATCGTGCTGGCGCTGGGTCAGGCCGGAGCGCTCAATGCCCTGTCCCTGGCGCGAGCCGGCGGCGCGCTTGCCGCGCATCTGGAAAGCAAGGGCATCGGCGAGGCGACGCTCGTCCTCGATCCCGTCGCCGGCACCAGCCTGTCCGGGGCGGAAATCCTGGCGCGCGTCGCGCTCGGCGTCCGGCTGCGCCGCTACCGCTTCGACCTGCGCAACACGCGTCCAGTGGCGCAGGCGGATCAAGCCTGGCGGCTGGAGCTTGTCGGCGCCGGCAAGACCGAACTCACGGCGGCGCTGGCCCGCGCCAATGCCATCGCCGATGGCGTCGACTATGCCCGCACCCTGGTCAACCTGCCGCCGAACCATCTTCATCCCGACAGTTTCGCCGATCATCTGGAGGCCTTGCGCCAGTCCGGTATCGAGGTCGAGATTCTCGATGCGGCCCGGCTGCAGGAGCTCGGCATGAACGCGCTCCTGGCCGTCGGTTCCGGCTCGGCCCGCGCGCCGCGGGTGGCTGTGCTGCGCTATCGCGGCAAGGGATCGGGCGAGCAGCCGCTCGCCTTCGTCGGCAAGGGCGTCTGCTTCGATTCCGGAGGCCTTTGCATCAAGGGCGGCGCGCAGATGTTCGACATGAAGGCCGATATGGGCGGCGCGGCCGCGGTGGTCGGCCTCCTGCTGGCGCTTGCCCGGCAGGGCAGCCCCGTCCATGCCGTGGGCGTGCTCGGCATCGCCGAGAACCTGCCTTCGGGCACCGCACTCAAGCCGCGCGAGATCATCACGACGGCCTCGGGCCAGACCGTAGAGATCTTCGATACGGATGCGGAGGGGCGCCTGCTCCTGGCCGACTGCCTCCATTATGCCGCCTCGCGCTTCGAGCCCTCGGTGATCGTCGACTTGGCCACCCTGACCTATTCGGTGATGCGGGGCCTGGGGTCGGTCTTCGCCGGCCTGTTCAGCACCGATGACGCCATCGCCTCCCAGATGATCGCAGCCGGAGAAACGGTCGGCGAACGGTTCTGGCAATTGCCGCTCGACCGCGCCTATGACGAGGGATTGTACTCGCCCTTCGCCGATCTCAGGCACCATGCCAAGGACATGGAAGACGGCGACGCGCCCTATGCAGCCGCCTTCCTGCGCCATTTCACGCAAGACCGCCCCTGGGTCCATCTCGACATCGCCGGCAAGGAACTGGCCGAGAGCGACCGTCCCTTGGGCCGGCAGGGCGCCACGGCCTTCGGCGTGCAGATGCTGGAAGAATGGGTCCATAACCAGAATGGGAAGCACAATGTCGCTTGAGATCACCAGCCGGGACGGCCGGGCTAGCTTCCAGGGCTACGAGACCTGGTATCGGGTCAGCGGCGAGCTCGGGAGCGCCAAGGCCCCGGTGGTGATCCTGCATGGCGGACCGGGCGTCGCCCACAATTATGTCGATGCTTACAAGCTGCTCGCCCGCGACGGACGCGCCGTCATCCACTACGACCAGTTGGGTTGCGGCAATTCCACCCTATTGCCGGAGAAAGGCGCCGATTTCTGGACGCCAGCGCTCTTCATCGACGAGCTCGAGAACCTGGTCGACCATCTCGGCATTCGTGCCGGCTTCCATGTGCTCGGCCAGAGCTGGGGTGGCATGCTGGGTGCCGAATATGCCGTGATCAGGCCTGAGGGTCTGAAGTCGCTGACCATCGCCAATTCGCCGGCGTCGATGAAATTGTGGGTGGAGGAAGCCAACCGCCTGCGCGCCGACCTGCCCCTCGACATACAGGAAACGCTGACCCGGCACGAAGAGGCCGGCACGACGGAGGATGCGGAGTATCATGAGGCGACCATGGTCTTCTATGAGCGCCATGTCTGCCGTGTCGTGCCCTTCCCGCCAGAGGTAGCGGCAAGCTTCGCCCAGGTGGCACGCAATCCTACCGTCTACAATGTGATGAACGGCCCCAACGAGTTTCATGTCATCGGCACGTTGAAGAGCTGGAGCGTCATCGACCGCCTGCCCGCCGTCGAGGTGCCCACGCTGATCCTCTCCGGACGCCATGACGAAGCCACCCCCGCGACCGTGCAGCCCTACAAGGACGGCATCAAGGGATCGCGCTGGGAAATATTCGAGCATTCCAGCCACATGCCGCATGTGGAAGAACAAGAAAGATGCATGCGGGTGGTCGGGGACTTCCTGGATCAACACGACAGTTGAACTGTCAAGAAGAGGGGATCGACAATGAAGAGACTGCTTTTGGCTGTTGCAGCCACGGCCTTGCTGGCCGGCTCCTGGCTGGCGCCGGCACAGGCCGAATATCTCAAGGAACATCGCGGCGGCACCATCCGCCTGCTGGCCCGCTCCGCAGCCGGAACCCTCGATCCGCATATCAACTACACCGACCAGGGCTGGCAGATGTACCAGCCTGTTTATGACGGGCTCGTCATCTTCCGCAAGGCGGAAGGCAAGGACGGCTTCGAGGTCGTGCCGGATCTGGCCGAGGCCCTGCCCGCGGTCAGCAATGAGGGCAAGACCTTCGCCTTCAAGCTGCGCAAGGGCATCAAGTTCTCGAACGGACAGGATCTCGGCGTGAAGGATGTCGTCGCCTCCTTCCAGCGCATCTTCAAGATTTCCGGCCCGACCTCCGGCACCTTCTATGCCGGCATCGTCGGGGCCGACAAATGCCTGGCCGATACCAAGAGCTGCACGCTGGAAGGCGGCATCGTCGCCGACGAGGCCGCCGGCACGATCACCATCAATCTCACCAAGCCGGATGCCGAGCTCCTCTACAAGCTCGCTCTGCCGCATGCGGTGATCCTGCCTGCGGATACGCCGGCCGAAGACATGGGCTCCCGGCCCATCCCCAGCACCGGCCCCTACATGATCTCGGCTTTCGACCCCAACAAGGGCATGACGCTCTCGCGCAATCCCCATTTCAAGCAATGGAGCGAGCAGGCCCAGCCGGACGGCTATCCCGACGCGGTGCAGTATGATTTCGGCCTGTCCGAGGAAGCCGCCGTCACCGCGATCCAGAACGGGGAAGCGGACTGGATGTTCGATCCGCTGCCGAGTGATCGTCTCGGCGAACTCGGCACCAAATTCAAGGATCAGCTCCATATCTCGCCGCTTTCGGCATGGTGGTACGCCCCGCTCAACACCCGCTTGGCTCCCTTCGACAATGAGAAAGCCCGCCAGGCCGTGGCCTTTGCGATCGACCGCAACACGCTGGTCAAGCTGTTCGGCGGCAAGGTGCTGGCCACGCCGGTCTGCCAGGTCCTGCCGCCGGATTTCCCCGGCCATGAAGACTATTGCCCCTTCACCAAGAATCCCGGCGCCAAATGGTCGGCCACCGATCTCGACAAGGCCAAACAGCTCGTCGAGGAATCCGGCACCAAGGGCCAGAAGGTCACCATCATCGTCGAGGACACTGCCATTTCGCGCTCCATCGGCGTCTATCTGCAGAGCGTGCTGACCAGCATCGGCTATGTCGCGGACGTCAAGCCGATCTCGACCAACATCCAGTTCACCTACATCCAGAACACCAACAACAAGGTGCAGATGTCGGTCAGCCAATGGTACAAGGATTATCCGGCGGCTTCGGACTTCCTGAACATCCTGTTCGGCTGCGCCTCCTTCCGTGAGGGCTCGGACGCCTCGATCAACATCTCCGGTTTCTGCGACAAGGAGATCGACGCCAAGATGCAGAAGGCGCTGGACCTGGGTGTCACCGACCAGAAGGCCGCCGACAAGATGTGGGCCGAGATCGACAGGCAGATCACCGACAAGGCGCCGGCCGTCGGCCTCTTCACGCCCAAGCGCCTCGACTTCGTCAGCAAGCGCGTCGGCAATTTCAAGTTCAACCCGCAGTTCAACTGGATGGTCACGCAGGCCTGGGTTCAGTGACACACTTCGAGGAAACCTCCGTGGCGAATGACGTCGTCGCCATGCCACGCCGATCGCGAGGGCCCTGGGCCCTCGCTTTCGTGAAGCTGAGACGCAACAAGGCGGCCATGGCCTCCCTGGCGCTGTTCCTGCTGATCGTGGCTGCCTGTCTCAGCGCACCGCTCTATGCGCGCTGGGCCGGGGTCGATCCGTTCGCTTCCACCCTCGACGCCGTCATCCAGATCGATGGCGCCGAGGTACCGGTGATGGAGCAGTCGACGGAGGGGCTCGGGCTCGGCTACACGCCGCTCGGCCCGACCTGGCGGCTCGGCAATTATTTCCTCGGCGCCGACAGCCAGGGGCGCGACGTCATGGCCCGGATGCTCTATGGCGGCCTCTCTTCGCTGATGATCGCGGGGGCCGCCACCATCTTCACGCTGATCTTCGGCACGGCCGCGGGCCTGATCGCCGGCTATTTCGGCGGCATCGTCGACACGATCCTGTCGCGCTTCCTCGACGTCCTCTGGGCGTTTCCGATCTATCTGCTGGCAATTTCACTTTCCATCGTCACCATCGCGCAGGGCATTTCGATCGGGCCGATCGTGATCGAATCCGGCAGTCTGTGGCTGCCGATCATCATCATCGGTATCGTCTATGTGCCCTATGTGGCGCGCCCCATTCGCGGGCAGGTGCTGTCGCTGCGCAAAAGTGAATTCGTGCTCGCCGCCATCAATCTGGGCGTGCCGGGACGGCGTATCCTGTGGCGTGACATCCTGCCCAACATCACCACCACCCTGATCGTCTTCGTGCCGCTGATGATGGCGCTGAACATGCTGACCGAATCGGCACTGTCCTTCCTGTCGATCGGCGTGCAGCCGCCCGCCGCGAGCTGGGGCACCATCATCCAGGACGGGCAGGCGCTGCTCTATACGCGCCCCATGGTGGCGCTGGCGCCGGGCATCGCGATCGCCCTTTCGGTGATGGCGCTCAACGTCTTCGGCGATGGCCTGCGCGACGCGCTCGACCCGCGTTCCAAAGTTCGACTGGGGCGCGACTGATGATCTATGCCATCCTGCGCCGCTTCGGCCAGATGCTGTTCGTGATGTTCGGCATCTCGGTCATCGTCTTCCTGATCTTCTTCGCCACGCCCGGTGCCGATCCAGCGGCTCGCATCGCCGGCCGCAACGCCTCGCCCGAGGTGCTGGAGGCCGTGCGCCACAATTTCGGCTTCGACCAGCCGCTCTATGTCCAGTACGGCCTGATGATGAAGAAGATCTTCGTCACCGGCGACCTGACCTCCTTCGTCAATCGCGGCTGGAAGGTGGTGCCGGCGGTGCTGGACTCCATCCCGGTCACGCTCTCGCTGGTGTTCGGGGCGGCGATCCTGTGGGTCGTGGTCTCCGTCATCATCGGCATGATCGCCGCCGCCACGCGTGACAGCTGGATCGACAGGCTCCTGATGGCGGCGGGGCTGATCGGCATTTCCATGCCGGTCTACTGGCTGGGCGAGGTGATGAACCTGATCACCCAGAGCCGCTATCACGACACCTGGCTGTTCGGCTGGGTGCCGCCGCTCGGCTACAAGAACTTCTTCGACGATCCCAAGGGCTGGTTCCTCACTTTGGTCATCCCCTGGGTCACGCTCGCGGTGCTCTATATCGGCATCTACGGGCGCGTGCTGCGGGCGGCGATCATCGAATCCCTGCAGGAGGACTATATCCGCACGGCTCGCGCCAAGGGCCTGTCGGAAACGCGCATCCTGCTGCGCCATGCGCTCAGGACCTCGCTGATTGCCTTCATCACCCTGTTCGGACTCGATTTCGGCGCGCTGGTGGGAGGCTCCGCTTTGCTGACGGAGGTGGTGTTCGGCCTGCATGGCATCGGCAAGCTCACCTATGACGCCCTGCAGAACCTCGATTTGCCGATGATCATGGCAACCGTGATGTATGCGTCCATGTTCGTGGTCGTGGCCAACGCCGTGGTCGATTTCGTCTATATCCTTCTCGATCCGCGCGTGAGGACGTCATGATGCTGTCCGTACGCGATCTTCGGGTTTCCTTCCGCACCGATGACGGCCTGGTGCGCGCCATCGACGGGGTTTCCTTCGACCTCGCCGAAGGCGAGATCCTCGGCGTCGTCGGCGAATCCGGCTCCGGCAAGACCGTGTCGCTGCTGGCGGTGATGGGCCTGATCACCGATCCCAACGCGAGGATCGAAGGCTCGATCCGCTACAAGGGCCGCGAACTGGTGGGCCTGCCCGCGCGCGAACTCCGGCGCCTGCGCGGCAACGAGATCGCCATGATCTTCCAGGATCCGATGACGGCGCTGACGCCGGTCTACACCATCGGCTGGCAGATCGCCGAGCAGATCCAGGCGCATCGCAAAATCAGCAAGGCCAAAGCGCTCAAGCGCGTGGAGGAATTGCTGGCGGAGGTGAACTTCCCCAATCCGCGCGAGGCGATGTCGCGCTATCCCCACCAGCTTTCCGGCGGCATGCGCCAGCGGGCTGTGATCGCCATGGCTTTGTCCTGCGACCCGGCCCTGCTGGTGGCGGACGAGCCCACCACGGCGCTCGACGTCACCGTGCAGGCCGGCATCCTCGATCTCGTGCGCAAGCTGCGCTCGACCCATAATTCGGCCGTCGTCTTCATCACGCACGACATGGGCGTGGTCTCCGAGCTCGCCGACCGGGTCATGGTCATGTATGCGGGACGGGTGGTGGAGCGCGGCAGCCGGGCGGAATTGTTCTCCGATCCGCGGCACCCCTATACGCGGGCGCTCCTGGGTTCGATCCCGCCTTTGACCGGCGAGAAGCCGCGCCGCCTGCCGGCCATTCCCGGCTCACCGCCTTCGCTGCTCAGGCTGCCTGAGGGCTGCGCCTTCGGTCCGCGCTGCCCGGCGCGCTACGAACCCTGCCTGATGGACAAGCCCAGCCTCGGCAGCGGCACCCACGCCGCCGCCTGCTTCCGGGTGGCGCAAGCATGAGCGGACAGATGATCGAAAAAAATCGGCCGATCCTCGAAACGCGCGCGCTCGGCAAGCGCTTCTCGATCGGCAGCCGCTTTTCCGCCGAGGGCAAGCGCACAGTCCATGCGGTCGACAATGTTTCCCTGACGGTGGGACACGGGGAAACCGTCGGGCTCGTCGGCGAATCGGGCTGTGGCAAGTCCACGCTGGCTCGCTGCCTGGTCCGGCTCTACGACATCTCCGAGGGACAGCTCATCTTCGAAGGCGAAGACATTACCGGCACGTCGCTGGCCAAGCTCAGGCCGCTGAGGCGCCGGCTCCAGATGGTGTTCCAGGATCCATCGGCTTCGCTCAACCCGCGGCGGCGCGTCGGCGATCTGGTGGCGGAGCCGCTGCGCATCCACACCAAACTGTCGTCGGCGCAGATCGCCAAGCGCGTGGCTGAGCTGTTCGATCTCGTCGGGCTGCTGCCGGATCACGTCATGCGCTATCCGCACGAGTTCTCCGGCGGCCAGCGCCAGCGCGTCGGCATTGCCCGCGCCATCGCGCTCAATCCGGACCTGGTGGTTCTGGACGAGCCGGTCTCGGCGCTCGACGTCTCGGTGCAGGCACAGATCGTCAACCTGCTCGCCGACCTGCAGGAGAAGCTGAACCTCACCTATATCTTCATCGCCCATGACCTCTCCGTCGTCCGCCAGGTCTCGACCCGCATCGCGGTGATGTATCTGGGTTCCATCGTCGAGGAAGGTCCGGCCGAAGAGGTATTCGCCACGCCGGCCCATCCCTATAGCCAGGCCCTGATTTCGGCGGTTCCCATCGTGGAGACCACGCCGAGCGGAACGCGCAAGCGCATCATCCTCACCGGCGATGTGCCAAGCCCGCTCAACCCGCCGCCGGGCTGCCGCTTTCACCCCAGATGCCCGGTCGCCCAGGACCTGTGCCGTTCGGAGCGCCCGCAGATGCGGGACTACAGCCCCGGTCGCAAGGTCGCGTGCCACTTCCCGATCGCGTCTTAAAGCAAGATGCACAAGGATTTGTGCTGCCCTCAGCCGAAACGGGCGATGGCGAAGTCGACGAAAGAGCGCAGCTTCGGGGTGATGCGGCGGTCCGGAGCATAGAGGATGTTCATGACCCGAGATGGGGGCTCGTAGCCCTCCAGCAGCCGGATCAAGCGTCCGGCTTCGATGTCGCTCCGCACCAGGGACGCCGGCTGGAGCATGATGCCGAGGCCGGCCAATGCGGCCGTGAGCAGGGCCTGGCCATTATTGGCTAGGAAGCGATAGGACAGCTCGACCGTCTCCAAGCCTTCGGGACCGGCAAAACGCCATTGGTCACGCGTATTTCCATGCATGAAGCCGAGGCTCTCATGCTTGTCGAGGTCGGCCGGCTTTTCGGGATGGCCATGCGCAGCAAGATAGGCCGGCGCCGCGCAGACGGTGAACGTCATGGGCCGCAGTGGCCGGGCTATCAGGCTCGAATCGGCAAGAGGGCCGACGCGAAACACGGCGTCATACCCCTCGTCGATGAGGTCGACGACGCGATCGGACAGTGTGAGCTCGACATCGACTTCGGGATGGGCAGCCAGATAGTCCGGCAGGGCATTGGCGAGTTCATGCGCGCCGAAGGTCACCGGGGCGTTCACCCGGATCTGACCGCGCGGGGTGCCGCGCGTCTCGGCAGCCAGCACTTCGGCCGCCTCGACCTCGGCCAGGATGGTGCGAACCCGCTCGTAATAGCTGCGCCCGATCTCGGTGACGCTTTGGCGCCGGGTCGTGCGGTTGATCAGCTTGACGCCGAGATGGTCCTCCAGCAGGCGCACATGCTTGCCCACCATCTGCGAAGACATCGACAGCGCGTTGCCGGCCGCCGAGAAGGACCCCGCCTCCACGGCCTTGGCGAACACACCCATGCTGGTAAAGCGGTCCATTAATTTGAAACCATTCGTTTCAAGTCTAGCGATCAGCTCCCCATTTATCACGAAATGAAGTGAGATCATAAAGGACGGCGACATCGCAATACCGTCCACTCAGGAGATACCGTTCATGTCCGTCCAACGCAGAGTCGTCGTCAGCGAATATGGCGCGCCCACCGTGATGAAGCTCGAGACGCGGGACCTGCCCGCGCCCGGCGCCGCCGAGGTTCAGGTCAGGCACACGGCGATCGGCTTCAATTTTATCGACATCTACCAGCGCAAGGGTATCTATCCGCTGCAATTGCCGAGCGGGCTCGGCTTCGAGGCTGCCGGCGTGGTGGAGGCGGTCGGCCCCGGCGTCAGCGACCTCAAGGCCGGCGACAGGGTTGCTTATATCAATGCGGGCCTGGGTGCCTATGCGGATCGGCGCAATGTCCCGGCCGACAAGCTGGCGATCCTGCCTCGCTCGGTCAGCGACCAGGCGGCCGCGACCTTGTTCTTCAAAGGCATGACGGCGCAATATCTGCTGCGCAGGACTTACGCAGTCCAGCCGGGCGATCTCCTGCTGGTCCACTCGGCTGCCGGGGGTGTCGGCCAGATCCTCACGCGATGGGCGACGGCACTGGGGGCGACCGTCATCGGTACCACCGGCTCGCCCAGCAAGCGCGAGGCCGCGCTCGCCGCCGGATGCAAGGCGGTGATCGATCTCAACGATCCCGCCTGGCCCGAGGCCTTCCTCCAGGCGACCGGCGGCCGCAAGGCCCGCGCGGTCTATGACGCCGTCGGCAAGGATACGCTGATCAAGTCGCTCGAATGCGCCGCCCCCTTCGGGCTGGTGGTCTCTTATGGCGCGGCCTCCGGCCCGGCCCCCGCTATCGACCTCGACCTTCTCAACAAGAAGGGCGGTCTGTTCATCACCCGCCCGTCGATCTTCGCCCACAATGCCGACAGCGCCAGCTTCCGTGCCAACGCGGCCGATTTCTTCGATGCAGTCGCCAAGGGGCATGTGAGCGTGGATATCGGGCAACGCTTCTCGCTCGATGAGATCGCCAGGGCGCATGAAGCCGCCGAGGCCCGCCAGGTCGTCGGGGCCATTCTGATCACGCCGTAGGAAGACAACGTTTTAAAATGACGGTAGAGCGAGATGATCAATCCAGCAGGTAAGCGCGACGCTTGTGCCGCCTCTCCCCGTTTACGGGTATCGTCCATTCCTTTTGGAATGGACCGGGATAGAGCTAAGGGACAGCAGCAAGCGTTCAATCTGTAAGGTCGCGCAGCCCCTCATCCTTACTTCTCCCCGAAAACGGGGCGAAGGACCACCGGCGTCGCGCCTTTCGTCCTATCTCACCACTTTGCAAAACGCTTCGCGCACAGATCGCCGAAATGCCGGGCCGCAGGCGAAAGCTCGCGCTCGGCACGATGGGCCAGCACGATGCGGTTCTCGCGGTGCTTGCCGGTCAGAGGGCGGGTCACCAGATTGAGCCCGTCATAGCTCATGTCCGAGGCCGGCTTGGTCGCCAGGATCGAATAGCCCAGGCCATGGGCCACCATGCCGCGCACCATCTCGAAGGAGATCGAGCGATAGGCGATCAGCGGCTTGATGCCGGCGTCTTCCAGAATGCCGGTGAAATAGTCCCGGCTGGGCGGGGCATCGAGCAGGATCATCGGCTCGGCGGCGAGATCCTCGGGCGCCACCTCGCTCTGATGGCAGAGCGGATGATTGGCTGAGAGCAGGACATAGGGTGTCAACTCGCCCAAGGATAGCTTTTCGAACTCGCCGCCCAGGTCGAAATCATAAAGCAGTGCCAGTTCGCTCTCGCCCGCCAGCAGGCTTTCGCGCAGGCGCCGATGATCGCCCTCGATCAGCTTGACGCCGATCCCGCCCATCTCACGGATAAGCGAGGGCATGAGATAGGGCCCGAACGTGTGGAAGCAGCCAATCACCAGCCGGGCTGTCTCGCCCGCCAGCCCCGCGCGCAGCGAACTCGCCCCTTCGATCCGGTTCGACGAACCATAGGAACGATTGGCATAGATCAGCGGCGAACCGTGGCGGGAGAGATGGATATCGCGCACTTCGCACAAGAAGATGTGGTGCGTGCCGACCTTCTCGCTCGATAAGAGCTTGCAGTCGAACGCCACCAGGGGATCGGCGATGCGCGGCGCGCCGGTCGATGCGGTCACCCATTCGGTGCATTCGAACTTGTCGCCGATCTCGTCGCGAAAACGGCCAGCGAAGACATCCGAGATATAGGACTGGTCGTCCCGCAGGACGTTGACACACAAAACGCCGTTCTCGACGATCTTGGCCGCCGCCGGGCTGAGATGGTGGACGCAGACCAGCATGGTCGGCAGATCCGTATCCGCCGAGACGGAGGCCATGGCCGAGACGGTCACCCCTGCCCGGCCGGCCGGCCCGTCGGTGGAGACCACGTTCACGGTGCAGGCGGCCTGGCTCATGCCGCCGAGGAATTTCTCGCGCACCTTTGGATCGATCTCCACGCCCATCCGCGCTCTCCTGTTGGTCTTGAAGCCGGTGTCATCCCGGCCTTCCGCCGATCGATCCTTCCGGAAATCGTCGGCGCTGGAAAATATGGAATTCCGCTGCACGGGTTCGGAAAAGCCGCAGCACGACGATCCGGACTGGTCAAAGCCGATCTAGAGATAGAGGTGATGTACCGTGTCGTTGGCGAGCAGGTCCTTGCTGGTACCGCTCGCTGCGATCTGGCCGCGCACCAGCAGATAGCCGCGATCGGCGATCGACAGCGCGGTCTCGGCATTCTGCTCGACCAGCAATACGGTCTTGCCCTGGTCGCGGATGCGCCCGACGATGTCGAAATATTCGTCGATGAGCTTCGGCGATAGGCCGAGCGAGGGCTCGTCCATCACAACCAGCTGCGGATCGCCGATCAAGGCGCGGGCCAGGGCCACCATGGCCTGCTCGCCGCCCGACATCGTCCCCGCTCCCTGCGTCAACCTCTCGCGAATGCGTGGAAACAGGCCGGCCATCGCCTCCAGCCTGTCCCCGAACGGTACCCGGCATCTGGCAGCGTCGAAGGCGAGCTTGAGATTCTCGCGCACATTGAGGGTCGGGAAGAGTCGGCGCCCTTCGGGGACGAAGCCGACTCCCAGCGACGCCAGCCTTTCGGTGCCAACCGCGGCCACGTCCTTGCCCAGGATGCCGATCGAGCCCGTGTCGAGCTTGAGGAGGCCGCAGATGGCATTGAAGGTCGTGCTCTTGCCGGCACCGTTCGGCCCGAGCAGGCAGACGAGCTCACCCCTGTTCACCTGAAGCGAGACATTGCGGAGCATGGGCACCGGCCCATAGCTGGTCGAGACGGATTTGAGTTCAAGCATGACCGGCCTTGTGTCCGAGATAAGCCTGCTGGACGCGCGGCAGCTGCCGCACCTCCTGGAAGTCGCCGTCGGCGATCTTCCGGCCGTAATCGATGACGGCAACCCGGTCGGGCAGCGCCCTGACCAGACGCATGTCGTGTTCGATGATCAGGAAGGACAGGCCGGCTCGCCGGGCCATCACGGAGCGGATGCTTGCCATCAAGGCATCGGTGTCGCGATCGTCCATGCCCGAGGAAGGCTCGTCGAGCAGGATCACCTTTGGGTCGGAAGCAAGCGCTCGGGCAATTTCCAGGCGGCGGCGGTCGGCCTGGGGCAGCGTGCCTGCCAAGGTATGGCGCCGTTCGTAGAGGTCGGGCGAGATGGAGCGGATCAATTCGCCCGCGCGCTCGGCAGCCTCGTCGAGTTCGGCGCGTGCCTTGCCCGGACGAAGCAGCGCCGTGAGCACGCCTGTGCGGGTGCGGCAATGCATGCCGATCACCACATTGTCGACCAGCGTCAGGTCGTTGAACAGCCGGCTCGACTGGAAGGTACGGGTGATGCCGGCGGCTGCGATGCGGTGGGCGGGGTTGCCGGTAATGTCGCGTCCTTCCAGCGCCACCGTGCCCTTGGAGGGCCGGTAGATGCCGGTGATGACGTTGAACAAGGTGGACTTGCCCGCCCCGTTCGGCCCGATGATGCACAGGATCTCCGAGCGATCGAGCCGGAGGTCGACCCCGTCCACCGCCGTCAGCCCGCCGAATTTGATGGTCAGGTCCCGGGTCTCCAGAAGCGTCTGGTTTATGACCGGCTCCCTCATGGCTGGCCCCCATAGTTGCGCGCGCGCTGCGGGAAGAGGCCCTGGGGCCGCAGGATCAGGAAGGCGATCACGATGATGCTGACGAAGAGCAGGCGGTAGTCGGAGAACACCCTGAGCTTTTCAGGCAGCAGCGTCAGCAGGAAGGCACCGATGATCACGCCGAGCGTGTTGTCCATGCCACCCACGATCACCATGGTCATGATGGTGACCGACACCACGAAGGTGAAATTGTCGGGCGAAATGTAGCTCACATAGAAGGCGTAGACGGTGCCGGCGAAGGCGGCGAGGAAGGCATCGACGCCGAAGGCCAGGATCTTGTACCAGACCACGTTGATGCCCTGGCAGCGCGCCGCGAGCGGGTCGGCCCTCAAGGCATTCCAGGCCAGGCCCACCCGGCTGTGGTGGAGGCGTCCCGCCGAGAGGATGGCAAGACCCACCAGCGCCGCCGAAAGATAGTAGAAATTGGCCTGGCTCGGCAGCTTGTAGCCGAAGACATAGAGCGGCTTGATGAAGGAATGCCCGAAGAAGGTCGGCGCGGGAATGCCAACCAGGCCGTTGGGCCCTCCTGTCCACGACAGGTTGTTGAGCAATTGCTGGACGACGATGCCGAAGGCGATGGTTACCAGGGCAAGGTAGCTTTCCTTGGTCCGCATGGAGGGGAAGCCGAGCGCAAAGCCGAACAAGGTCGCCACCACCGCCGAGATCGGCAGGGTCAGCCAGAAGGAAATGCCGAAATTGATCGCTAGCAGCGCCGAAGTATAGGCACCAATGCCATAGGAGGCGCCCGTTGCGAAGTTCGGAATATTGGCGCTGCCGAGCTGAAAATTGAGGGCGAGCGCCAGCACCGAATAAAGCTGGGCAACGATGAGCAGATGCAGCGCGTAGCTGCTGCCCTGCATGAAGAAGGGAAACGCCAGGACGATGGCGATGCCGAGGACGGTGGCGCTGGTGCGATAGCGCCGGAAGGCCACGATGATATGCTCCTCGATCTGCGGCCTGAACTGCAGGGCGGCGAAGCCGGCCCCGAGCAAGGCCAACAGGGCGACGATGATCGAGGTCCGTTCGGCCAGGAGCAAGGTGCCGAGCAGAACGGCCCCGATGAGTTCGACGCCGAGAACGGTAGCCAAGGCGCCGAAGGAAGTGCCGGCGCGCGCCTGCGATAGATTATGCGTGGTGGCGGCCATGGCTCACACCTTCTCGAAGACAGGCTTGCCGAGCAGGCCCGAGGGTTTGAACACCAGCACGCAGATCACCAGGACGAAAATGCACACCAGGCGATAGGAGGCTCCATCCGCCAGCAAAGCCTGCGCCAGCATCTCGATGCCGGCGATCAGGAGACTGCCGAGGATGGCGCCCTGCATCGAGCCGAGGCCCCCGATCACGGCCGCCGAAAAGCCGATCAGGCCGAGCTGGATGCCGAAATCGAAGCGCACCACGCCGGCATGGCTGGCATAGAACAGGCCACCGATAGCGCCGACCGCCGAGGCGAGCAGGAAGGTGGCGGCGAACATCCGGCTCGGATTGATCGCCATCAGGCGCGCCGTGTTGCGGTCTTCGGCGACGGCCCGGATGCGCATGCCAAGCGGCGTATGCCGCATCAGGGCAAACAGGACCGCCACCATCGCGATGCAGAGGACAATCACGGTGAGGCTGAAGGCCGGTACTGTCAGGCCAAAGAGCGAGATTTCGCCCGTCACCAAAGCGGGAAACGGCTTGGGGTTGCTGCCTTGCGGATAGAAAGTGCGGATCAGCTCGCGCACCACGGTGCCGAGCGCCACGGTGGCGACCAGGGCCATCATGGCCGGGGCGTTGCGAAAGCGGCGGATCACCAGCCAGTCGAGCAGCACGCCGAGCAGGCCGACAAAGGCGATCGCGATCAGGCAGGCAATCAGGGCGGCCGGCACGGTATCGAAGCCCAGCATGCCGCCGGTCAGGATCTGGATCATCGCCAGGGCGACGAAGGGCGCGGTGATCGAGACGTCACCATGCGAGAAATGGATGACATTGAGCACGCCGAACAGCAGGCTGAACCCCAAGGCCACCAATGCATAGATACTGGCCAGCACCAGCCAGTTGAGCAGATATTGCGCGAGCAGCGCATCCATAGAATTCCCCTCCCGCCTCGTTTGCCGAGTGTCCGGTCTTCTTTTCTAGGCATAGGCGGGGCAGCGATGAAAGCCGGCGCTGCTTAGGCATTTCTGAGGCAGTGCTTCAAAAATTGCGACTTCTCGCTTTCGCAAAAACTTCGCACCCTTGCCTTCGTCCTCGGACAAAGCCGACCGGCCACGGACTCTCAAACAAGAAGACAAGTCCAGGCATCCCACCCGTGGTCCGGCGTACCATCGAGCAAGGGAATAGACATGACCATCTTCAACGCACGCCGGCGCCGCCTTCTCGGCAGTGTGCTGCTGCTGGCGACCGCCATGGCGTCACTGCCGACGCTGGCCTTCGCCAAGGATACCATCAAGCTCGGCTTCCTCGGCCCGCTCAGCGGTGGCAACGCGCCCCAGGGCCTGGGCGCCCGCAATGGCTTCCTGCTCGCCATCAAGCAGGTCAATGAGGGCAATTATCCCTATACGGTCGAAGGCGTGGCGCTCGATGATGCGTCCGACCCGCAGACCGGCGTGTCGGCCGCCATGAAGCTGGCTAACGATTCAGCGGTGGTGGCGGCCACGGGCCATTGGAACAGCCCTGTGGCGCTCGCCACCATCCCGGTCTTCCATCGCTTCGAGATGCCGATGATCGTGTGGGGCGCCATCGGCCCGAAGATCACCGAGCAGAACCTGGCCGAGATCACCCGCGTCACGCCCACGCTCGTGGCCGAGAACAAGCCGCTGGCGGACTGGGCCTTCAAGACGCTGGGCGCCAAGAAGATCGCCATCGTGGCCGATACCTCCGACTATGGCGTCTCCAATGCCGATGTCTTCAAGAAGTTCTTCGGCGATGCCGGCGGCCAGACCTCCTCGACCGACCTGCTGCCTGTTGGCACCACGGATTTTCGCACCATCCTCACCCGCATCAAGGGCGAAGCGCCGGATGCCATCTATTTTGGCGGCGTCATCACCGAGGCCGGCATCCTGCGCAAGCAGATGGCCGAACTCGGCCTGACCACGCCGATGATCGGCATCTCCGGCTTCTACGACCCCGAATTCATCGCGGTTGCCGGCAAGGCCGCCGAGGGCACCATGGTGAGCTATCCGGCTTCCCAGTCGAACCCTGCCCTGACCAAGATGGAGGCCGACTACAAGGCCCAGAACTACGCCGAGGCGCCCAGCCCTTACACCAAATATGCCTATGAGGCGACGCAGATCCTCCTGAAGGTGATCGCCGACAACGGCATCGAGGACAAGGCCAAGCTGGCGCAGGCCATCCGCTCGATCAAGCATGACGGCGTGCTGGGAACTACCTCGTTCGACGATCACGGCCAGACCCAGATCCCGGTCGAGATCGAGATCAAGGTCGTCAAGGACGGCGCCTGGACCACCAAGACCAATTAACCGGCTGTCGCTCACCGGTGTCGGCCGCAATGGCCGGCACCACCAACCTGCCGCATCACGGGGCGAGCCCTGCCTGCCCTGATCGACGGTTCGCGCCTTCAACGAGGCGCCCAAGCAAAGCGGGTCTCACCCGCCGCACACCTCGCGACATGCCTTCATGTCGCTGAAAACTTCGAAGGAAAGACGATGCTCAGAACGGGGCAGCAATACAGGGATTCGATCCGGGACGGCCGGCGTATCTGGATCAATGGCGAGCGCGTCAAAGACGTCACCGTCCACCCCCAATTCAAGCCGCTGGTCGACATCCGCGCGCGCATCTACGACCTCGCGCATGAGGACGCCACCCGCGACATCCTCAGCTATGAGGAAAACGGCGAGCGCTATTCCATCGGCCTCAAGCTGCCCCACAGCCAAAGCGATTGGCACGCCAAACGCCTGGCTACCGACACCATCCTGGAGGATGTCGGCGGGGTCGTCACCCGCGTCGGCGACGAGACGGCCGGCGAGATGTGGTCGCTCTATGACGGCCAGGACATCCTGAACGAGGTCGACCCGCGCTTCTCCGTCAATATTCGCAACCACATCCAGCGCGTCGTCGACAGGGACCCCTTCCACGTCTCGGCCAACACCGATCCCAAGGGCGACCGTTCCAAGCGGCCACAGGACCAGGATCCGGACATGCTTCTGCATGTCGTCAAGGAGACCGATGCCGGCATCGTGGTGCGCGGGGCCAAATACGAGACCGCGGCTGCCTATGCCAACCAGGCCTTCACCAAGCCAACCATCGCCAATTGGGGCAATTCGGAACTGTCCGACTATGCCGTCGGCTTCGTATGCGACTTCTCTTCCCCCAATCTGAGCTTCATCGCCCGCACCGGCTTTGCCGGCCGGGCCCCGGCCGAGGACTATCCGCTCGCCAATCGCTTCGATGAGGTCGACTGCCTCGTCATCTACGACAATGTGCTGATCCCCTGGGAGAACGTGCTGTTCTACCAGCACACCAAGGCGGCCGCCTTCATCCGCGCCACGCTGCATCGCTATTCGGCCTTCGCCTTCGTGCAGCGCAATCTCAAGCTCGCCGACATGCTGATCGGCGCGGCCCTGTGGAACGTGCGCCAGACCGGCCTGGAAAACCAGCAGGCGGTCCAGGAAAAGCTGGCGACGCTCGCCTGCTACCGCGAGGGCATCAACGCACATCTGACCGCCTCGATCACCAATGCCGAAAAGAGCCCGGGCGGCCTGATGATGCCCAACCAGTCTCTCTTGATGACGGGGCGCGTGCATGCCTGCTCGCAGCTCCACCACATGATGCATATCGCCCGCGAGCTCTGCGGCGGCCAGATCTGCGTCACGCCCGATGCCGCCAGCTTCGCCGACGAGGAAGCCGGCGTCTGGCTGAAGAAGTACTACACGCTCAACGAGAACTGGGACAGCAACGACCGGCGCAAGCTGCTGGCTTTTGCCCGTGACCTGCTGAACTCCGACTATGCCGGCCACCGTCTCACCTTCCAGCTCTTCGCCCAGTCGCCACCCTTCGCCCATCTCGGTGCCGTCTACCGCAATTTCGACTGGAACGACGCCCTGCGCTTCACCAAGAAATCCGCCGGCCTGTCGGACCGCATCCTCACCGCCCAGCGCTAATTCGGCATCCGGAGTACCCAATCATGATCCACAAGCGTCTTCGTCCCTTCAACACCAAGGACACCTATCCCGAGCAGAAGCTCAACACCGATCTCAGCCAGGGCGTGGTCGCCCGCGGCACCATGGTGTTCCTGCGCGGCCAGGTCTCCCAGGACCTCGACACCCGCGAGAGCCTGCATGTCGGCGATCCCCGGGCCCAGGCCCGCAAGTCCATGGAAAACATCAAGATGCTGCTGGAGGAGGCCGGCAGCGAAATGGCCCATATCTGCCGCATCGTGGTGTATCTGACCGATATCCGCTATCGCGAGGCCGTTTATTTGGAGATGGGCGAGTGGTTCAAGGGCGTCCATCCCTGCTCCACCGGCCTTGTGGTGCCTGCCCTGGCGCGGCCGGAATGGGTGGTCGAGATCGAGGTGACGGCCGTCATCCCCGACGCCGCCTGAGGGAGAGCCCGATGACCTTCTCGATCTCGGCACACTGCGCCCGGACCGGCATGTTCGGCATTGCCGTGTCCTCCTCCTCGCCCTGTGTCGCCGCCCGCTGCGCCCATGCGCGGGCCGGCGTCGGCGTCGTCGCCACGCAGAACATCACCGATCCCCGGCTCGGGCCGAAGGGCCTCGATCTGATGGCGGAGGGACTGTCGGCTGCGGAGGCGCTCGAGTGGCTCAAGGCGAATGCGCCGCATCTCGAGTTTCGCCAGCTCGCTTTGGTCGACAGCCAAGGCCGTACCGCCTCCTTCTCGGGCAGCCGAACGCTCGGTACCCATCGGGTGGTCGAAGGTTCCGGGGTCGCCGCGGCCGGCAACCTGTTATCGTCGCCGGAGGTGCCCGTCGCCATGGTCGCCGCTTTCAATGAGATGGCAGAGCATTCGCTCGGCGATCGCCTGATCGGCGCGATGCGCGCCGCCGTGAAGGCAGGCGGCGAGGAAGGGCCGGTGCATTCGATCGGCATGCTGCTGGTGCGGGACGTCGCCTGGCCGGTCGCCGACCTCAGGGTCGACTGGAGCGAGGGCGATCCGATCGAAGACCTCGACCAGCTTTGGCAGCGCTGGAAGGGTGAGATGGAAGCCTATGTCTCGCGGGCCCTCGACCCGAGCCGGGCGCCGAGCTATGGCGTACCGGGCGATCTCTGACCGGACATGATGATCGGGGCTCGGTCCACAGGACCGGGCCTCCTGCATTTGGCGATGACAGCATGGCAGCCGAACCGACGACTCTGGACATTCTCGCGCGCCTGATCGGTTTTGCGACCCTCAGCCGGCAACCCAACCGCGACCTGATCGGCTATGTGACCGGCCTGCTCGACGGGGCCGGCGTCGGCTGGGACCTCGTCGAGAGCCCGGACGGCACCCGGGCCAATCTGTTCGCGACCATCGGTCCCGCCACCGGCGGCGGGGTCGTCCTCTCCGGCCATACCGACGTGGTGCCGGTCGAAGGCCAGGCCTGGAGCACGGATCCTTTCAGGCTGCATGAACAAGACGGCCGCTATTACGGGCGCGGCACCGCCGACATGAAGGGTTTCGTAGCGGCCGCCCTCGCCGCTGCCCTCTATGCGGCCAGGCGGGATCTCAAAACGCCGCTTCATCTTGCCTTTTCCTATGACGAGGAAATCGGCTGCGTCGGCGTGCGCAGCCTGATCGAGCGGCTGGCGACCAGCCCGATCCGCCCTGCTTTGTGCATCGTCGGCGAGCCGACCGGCATGCGCATTGCGACCGGGCACAAAGGCAAAGTGGCTTTGCGAGCCTGCTGCACCGGCCGCGCCGGCCATTCGGCCCTGGCGCCGACGGCGCTCAACGCCCTGCATCTGGGCGCGGATTTCCTCGGCAGGCTGCGGGCGCGCCAGCGCGACCTCGCCGAGACCGGCAGGCGCGACGATCAGTATGAAATCCCCTACACCACCCTCCATGCCGGGCGCATGAGCGGGGGCCAGGCCCTCAACATCGTCCCCGAATGCTGCGAGATCGAATTCGAGATCCGCAATGTCGCTGGTGATGACCCCCAGGCCATCATTGCCGATCTGAAGGGCGACGCCGAGGCGATCGTCGCCCCCCTGCGTCCCGCCTTTCCGGAAGCAGCCATCGCGATCGACGAGGTCAATGCCTATCCGGGGCTGGAAACCCCCACGGATTCACCGGTGGTGGCACTGCTGCGCCTGATCACGCAGAGCCGGGAGCCAGCTTTCAAGGTGGCCTTCGGCACGGAGGGGGGGCTGTTCCAGGACAGGCTCGGCCTGGCGACGGCGGTATGCGGCCCCGGCTTCATGACACAAGGCCACAAGCCGGACGAATATGTCAGCGCCGATCAACTCGGCCGTTGCGATGCCATGCTCGCCGCGCTGGTTGATCGCCTTGCCGTCGGTCTCTGATCCTAGTCCAGTTTCCGGAGCAGCATGCGAGCGGAGCGGGATCAACGGCTATCGCCTCCCCTTCCGAGCGGCCAGTTGCCGCTTTGACCTGCCGCGCCGAACAGGGAATTTTGTCAAGCAGTATAATCGCGATCCAGGACCTGCAGAACTGGTGTCCATGCCATTGCAGGCCGCGTGAGGAGCAACCCATGCGTTTTACCTTGCGGCAATTGAGCTATTTCGTCGCCGCCGGCGAGACCGGCAGCGTCACCCGGGCGGCAGAGCTGGTGAACATCTCCCAGCCCTCGGTATCGGCGGCGATCTCGCATCTGGAGACCGAATTGGGCGTACAGATCTTCGTGCGCCAGCATGCCCAGGGCCTGTCCTTGACCACGCCGGGTAAACGCCTGCTCCGGGCCGCCAAGGAATCCCTGCGCGCGGCCTATGAACTCTACGACGTCGCCAATGCCGCCGGCTCGATCGTGTCGGGGCCGATCAATGTCGGCTCGTTCCGCACCTTCTCATCGCTGATCATGCCGGAGCTTTGGCGCGGCTTCGTGTCGAAATATCCTGACGCGCAAATGGTGGTGACCGAAGGAAGCGAGGCCGAGTTGCTGGAGGGCTTGCGCTCGGCGCGGATCGACATCGCGCTGACCTATCAGCTCAACCTGACACCGGATATGAGCTTCCAGCCTTTGGCCGAGATGCCCTCCTATGTGCTGCTGGCAGCCGACCACCGTTTTGCCTCACGCGCGAGCGTGCGCCTGGAGGAACTGGCGGACGAACCCTTCATCCTGCTCGACCTTCCCCTCAGCCGCCAATATTTCCTGTCGATGTTCGAGCAGCGCAGCATCACCCCGCGGATCGTCGCCGAGACGGCCAGCCCCTCGACCCTACGGTCCTATGTCGGTGCGGGCCTCGGCTTTTCCATGCTGACGGTGCGGCCGGTGAATATGATGGCGGAAAATGGCCGCCCCCTGGCCTATATCGAACTTGAAGGCAATACGGCCCCGATGGTGATGGGGCTGGCCTGCCTCAAGGACATGCGACGTCCGCGCATCGTCGACGCCTTCGAAGCCCATTGCCGCGAGGTCATCACGGTCGATCATATTCCGGGCATGCGCGGAACCGATTCAGGGCCGTCCCATGTTATAGGCGGCTGAAGCGTTTTGCGATTTGACGGAATCACCTAGAATCGCAAAGACGCGTCTAAATGCGACGTTGGAGCAAACGAGCGTTCAATCATGAACGCGCTTTTCTCTGGGTGCAATCGATCCTGATTCTCCGCCGATGCCTGTCCGGCTCGTCCCGAAACGACTGGATGCAATCTTGTGCATGGGAGATGGCATGAACGAGCCAAGACCTGCCAACGAACCAAGACTCATTCTCTACGAACTCGCCGGATCCGACCCGCAGCTTCGCTTCAGCCCGCATTGCTGGAAGATCCGCATGGCCCTGGCCCATAAGGGTCTTCAGGCCGACCGGCGGCCATGGCGTTTCACCGACAAGGAGGCCATTGCCTTTTCTGGTCAGGGGCTGGTGCCCGTCCTCATCGACGGCGCCCATGTCGTCTCCGATTCCTGGCGTATTGCACTTCACCTCGAAGAGCGCTTTGCCAACAGCCCTGCCCTCTTCGGCGCGCCGCAAGCAGCTGCCGTGACGCGTTTCGTCAATAGCTGGGCCGATACGGCCTTGCTGCCCGCTGTCTCCCGCCTGATCCTGCTCGACATCTACAATGTCCTCGACCAGAAAGACCGGGATTATTTCCGCGCGACCCGGGAACAGCGGTTCGGAAAGACCTTGGAGCAGGTCGTCCAGGACCAGCAGGTCCATCTCGAACGGCTGCGTCACACGCTCACACCCCTGCGCCATTTACTAGGCGGACAGGCCTATCTCGGGGGCAAGCAGCCCAATTACGCTGACTATTGCGTCTTCGGCATGTTCATGTGGGCCCGCTGCACCAGTGCTATCGAGTTCCTGGCGGCTGACGATACGATCTACGCCTGGCGCGAGCGCCTGCTCCACCTCTTCGACGGCCTCGCGCGCCAGGCTCCTCACCACAAGGCCAATCCGGAGTTGCCCAATGCCTGACCTGCCAGTTCCGGCGGACTACGACTTCATGACCACAGACAAGCTGCGCTATGGTGATACGGACCGGCAGGCCCATGTGAACAATGCGGTCTTTGCCACCTTCCTGGAAACAGGCCGGGTCGAGCTTCTTCATGATCTTGCCTCCCCCGTGGCGGACGCCGAAAGCTCCTTCGTGCTGGCCCGTGTCGTCATCGACTTCCGGGCCGAGGTGCTGTGGCCCGGTACGGTGGAAATCGGAACGAAGGTCAGCACTATCGGCCGCAGTTCGATCACGCTCGATCAGGCGGTGTTCCAGAATGGGGTCTGTGTCGCTCAGGGACAAAGTGTCGTGGTGCTCATCGATAACAGTACCCGTCGCTCGCGCCCTCTTTCTGAAGATGCCGTCAAACGCCTGCAGGACCTGGGTACTCCTCGGTCTCGATCGTTGTAGGGAACCCAGGCACTTTGCGGTTGCAGCCGATAAATGGCTGCTGACCACGCCTAGATGATTGCCCAGGCCCGATAGCGCCCTCGTCCGGTGATCTCTCGCACGCCCAGTTCCGCGATGAGATCCTGGGCCGCTCGTGGCGTGATATCGAGCCGCTTGGCAATGAGCTGTGCCGAGGCGAGCGGGGTTGTCAGCATCAGCTCGATCAAGGCCGGCAATTTCGAGGTGGAGCGGCGGCCGGCCAAATGGCGTTCGAGCTGGTGCCGAGCCAGGATCCAGCGGTCGTGATCCTTCAGTCCTTGTTCAGCGGCGGCCGCAATGGCTTCAATGAATGTCAGGAGGCGCGGCCCGGTGCCACGAGCAAATCGGGTCTCGCGCGGTAAAGCGCGCAATCCCACGCACAGGCAGGGCAGATGAGCGCGAGCCTTGTCCCGGGCCCGAAGGATTGCCGCCGCCAACACGCGCCCCAGCCAAGCCGCGGACTGCAAGGGTTCGATGTTCTCCCAGGCGATGATCGCCGCCGCCGCGGCCAGTACCGGCGGCAGATTGTCCAGGCGCTGGATATCGTCGCGCCATTCCTCGAGGCGGGCTTCCTCGTTCCAGTCGGCATCATCGATGTCCGGTTTGCGATTGGAGGGCGATGCGGCCTCTCCGGCCAGCACTGCCGCTGATCGAGAGACGATGGCATCGATTGCGGCGAGCTCGGCGGCCCAGGCCTGGTCTGCTGCCGATTCATCGGGCTCGACGAACGCAGGGTCCCTTTCCCGATGCTTTTGGTCGCGGGGTTCCCAAGAAGTGGGGGCCGATCCGCTTTGGGTGGGCAACTCCCTGCCTAAAAGACCCGCCAGCCCTTCCTGCGTGAGAGCCCAATCGGCAGGTGCGGAAGCAATGCGTCGTCGGGCCCGTAACACGGTGTGGGCACGCGTCAGCTCATGGGTCGGCGTGCGAGCGTCCATCGCCGCGTCATGCAGTACGAGGTCCTCGAGATGAACCAGTTCGCCATCGAGCCACAGGCTGCCGGCCGCGTCATAGAAGTGGGTGCGCGCGATCCAGCCTTCCCGGATGGAGCTGGTGCGTAACCTTTCATCAAGCCGTGCGAGCCTGTCCTCAGCGATCGTGAGCGGGACCGCGATTTCGCTCCAGGGCAACTTGTCGAGCTCTATACCAGCTATTTTCAAAGGCCTGATAACCCTAATGAAAAATCAAATAACGGAACCTAACACAGCTCTAGCCTCCGCCACATCGGGAAGCGTAATTTTCAGCCTTCGTCACTCAAGGGGCGTCGATTCCAACCTTGCCGATATTTAACACCATCCGGCCTTGAACCGAGAGTTGCCCTTCTCCATATCCGAATAGTCGGGAACGCGTCCCCAATCTTCCCCGGTGGGTCGATGGGTTCCCGGGGTTTCCTCCCAAGAGAAACTTCTTGGATGCCTATCCAAGCAACGGCCGGTTTTCCGGCCGTTTTTTTTGGAGTGGACATCGCAGTCCCGTTGAGATTTTGGCACCCATTTAGGCCCCTGGCTTTTGTGGTTCACGTGTGTGGATTTGCGCCATCAGGATGGGCCCGAGCGATAATTGTCCGGCTTCGGCCTTGCGAGTGAGGCTGCGCAAATAGCCACCGGCTGAGTTGATGTTGGCGGCTCTCTGCACAATGCAGGCGATGATGACGGCGGCCTGTGCCTCGCCCATCACGGTTTGCGCCTCCTCCCAGGCGCTCGGACTGATACGCAGGATGGAGCGGGCCAGGGTTGTGGCGCTGAGGAAATCACGCCAATTGGCGATACCGTTGCGGGTATAGTCGAGGATGCCGGGACAGGCTTGCAGGACAGTACCGAGCGTGTAGCTGCTACCGAGCGCTGCGGTGCGGCTTGCAGGTGTCGGTTCCGCATCGAGCCTAGCTGGGGTTACCGGTTCAGAATCAAGAAGGGATTCTGGATTTGATTTCTGTATGTGGCGCTCATTGCTGGACTCAATGGTGCTCACTTGTGCAGTTTTGATCTGTAATTCCAATCGGTTGAGGATGTCGTCGGCGAGCGTGGAGAGCTGGTCTGCCAGCATTTCGAGCTGTTCGAGCGTGGCGCGCCGCGGCATGCCTTCGATGAGATCGCGATATAGGGCGTGCAGGTCGAGCCAGATTTGGCTCTGCTCTTCCGCTGGGTTCTCCGCCATGAGTTCGCGCTGTGCAACGGCAATCATCTTGGAGATGTCGCGCCGGCAGATGGTAATGCGTTCGCGTGCGAGTTTGAGGGATCGGGCGGCGTCCTCCACCTGTGTGGCGAGCCGAATGAACTCGTCGGCGCGGGCAAGCAGCGGGGCGAGGTCGAAGCCATAGGCGAGTTCGATGCTGCCACCGCGGCCTCGGCGGGCATAGCGTTTGCCGTTGGGGCTGTCGCGCCGGATGATCAGGCCGGCTTCGACGAGGATGGCGAGATGGCGCCTCAGCGTCGAGGCTGGCATGCCGTGCGCACGGCGGCTGAGCTGTTCGTTGGAAGGAAAGACGATGATGGCCTCACCCGAGAGCGTGGTTTCGGGATGGAAGGTCAGCAGCGCATTGAGCACGGCCAGTGCGCGCTCGGAGATACCGAGACGCGCCCGTGCCGTGCACAGTGCCTGGTAGATTTCCCACTTCGGAAATGCGCGCGTTGTAGGGCGCGTCTTGGCGATCGCCTGGCTTGCAATCTGGGCAAGCGACAGCGTTCGCCGCCCAAAGGGCGACGTTGCACGATGAATCTGCACTCTCTTTCACCTTATCCAGGCAAAAGAAATCCGCTCGTCGAAGTACGACGCCTGAAACGCTTGACAGTGATTCGCGGAAATGAGATTCTCTGTTTGCTTACGACAGAAAAGGCTTCCGCGCGGCGACGCTCGGGGGCTTTTTTCTTTTGCGGGGTTAATCTCCTGCTTGGTTGCGTTGTTTCGCTTCCCTGAAGGCTTCGTAAAGCGCCTCCAGATTCGACGAAAGGTAGTGGCCGAACTCGCCCGCATCCTTCGATTTGAGCGATAGGCTGAAAGCCTTGCCGGTGTTTCGGTAGCTGGCTGCCACGCGTTTGTCCTGCGGGGACCAATTGCCGACCGATTGTGGTGTCGGTGCTGATCGGGCCGGCTTGCGTGCATGCTGAAGATGCGTCAGCAGCCGGTTGAAACGGGCAGGCGTATCGAGATGGCGAAAGTCCTCGGAAGCGAGAAGCTCTTCGGCCTGGCTGGCGGCACCAGGCCGAAGAAGGAGCTTCTTGAGATCTTCCCAGCGATCGCGGCCGATCGTCTTGGCGGCCCCGATTGCTTCGATAACTGACGAAGGCACGATTTCGGCCACGGATAGCATGCGCGACAGCAGCGTATCGTCGACGGTAAGGGCCGATTTGACCGTGTCCTTGCTTTGCCCCATGGCCAGCAGCCTGGCGGCGAACAACGCCTTCTCGATGAAGGACAAATCGGCTCTGCGGGTGTTTTCCTGACCCTGCGCGATGATATGGGCGATTTCCTCGACATTCTTGACCACAGCACGCACGCTGATGCCGAGTTCCCGCGCTGCGCGCGCCCGCCGATGGCCAAAGACGATCATATAGCGTCCGTCGCTGTCCGGATGGGGGCGGACAAGGATGGGCTGAAGCTGCCCCTCCTTGTCGATTCCCTGGCGGAACAGGGCGAACTCCTCTTCATCATCCTCGATGCGATCGGAGACGAAGGAGGCGTCGAGAAGATGGGGATCGAGCGCCACGATGGTTTCGCCGGCGGTGAGGCGCTTGGCGCTCTCGGCCAGTTCCTCGATCGACAGCATCATGGAGCGCGATGCGCCGCGTGTAGCGTAGTCGGAACGCGTTTCATGCGCCGTTCGATCCGCAGCGGGGCCGGTAATGCTCGCTAGAAGATTCTTGCGTGCCAAAGCGCCCTCCCCTTCTTTCGCTCAACATATTGAAAATATGCGATTTTTTGCCGATCTGCACGGCTGTCAAAAATCAGGTTCATCGCCGACCCCATGCCTTGTGGACCAGAGTGGTGATCTCCTCATTCACGGCATTGAGAGCCTCGATCGCACGGTCATAGGTCGATCGGATGAATTGGGAGCGGTCGACCTCGTACAAGGTTTGATTGGTGATGCCGGCATCCGAAATCGCCGTGGATTTCAGCATCGGACTTTTCAGCATCTGTAGGGGAAACAGGGCCTGCATGAAGCCGACCATCTGGGTCTGCGGCCCGTCTATGGGTTCGAAACGCGTAACCAGATACCGGAACCATTGCAGGCGCACTTCCGCCCCCGCCTTGCTGATCGAGCGCAGTACGCCGCCCAGCATCAACAGGAACTGGCTCATCGACATGACGTCGAGCATCTGGGGGTGAATGGTGATCAGCACCGAGGTCGATGCCGTCAGCGCCGTCAAGGTAAGATAACCGAGCTGTGGCGGACAATCGATCACGACGACGTCGTAGCGGTCCTCTACCTCCTTCAGCGCGTTGGTGATGCGCGTGAAGAACAGGCGCCCGTCCGGTGAAGCACGGTTTGAGGCGGCAAGCGGCGTGTCGTACTCGTACTCCTGCAGCTCCAGATTGGCCGGCACGATGTCGAGGCCGGGGAAATTGGTCGGTCGGATTACCTGTGTGATCGGCTTCCTCTGGTCATCGTAACGAAGAGCCTCATAGAGCGAGAGGTTCTTGTCGAGCTCGGGCTGGATGCCATGCAGGGCCGAAAGCGATGCCTGCGGATCGAGGTCGATAGCCAGCACCCGGTGCCCGGTGAGAGCCAGGTGCTGGGCGAGGTGGGCGGCTGTGGTGGTCTTGCCGCTGCCGCCCTTGAAGTTTACCACGGAGATGATCTGAAGCTTTTCGCCGGCCCGGCGATGGGGGACATACTTCTTGAAGTCCGCGCGGCCATGCCGGTCGAGATATTGCCGCAATTCCAGCATCTGCTCGGCCGTATAGCTGCGCCGGCCGGAGCTGGAAGTGGTCGGGATCGGGCCCTTGCCTTCTAGATGCAGCTTCTTGACGTTGGATTGGGTAACGCCGAGGAAATAGGCGACCTCCGCCAGCGAAAAGGAGCGCAGGCTCTTCATCGCATTTGGCGGATAGTGTTCGACCCGAAGCATGTTGAGCTTGTCCGAGATCAATTCCCCCTGCTGGAGAATGGTCTCGTGAAAGCTGAACGCCTCCAGGTCCTGGTTAGAAATCGACATGTTCATCGACTACGATTCTCGGAATAACGCTTTTTCGCGTGAAACAACATTTCAAGCGGGAATTATGCCCGATTCTCGCGCAGCGGCAATGAATTTTAGGTTAATGAAAGGTTAACGCCGAAATAGTGTCTCGAATCACTTTCGGCATCGCCCGTTTTGATTCTAACTTTTTGTATTATCGCTTGTTTTTCGCGGTTTGCACGGCTGTCAAAACGAGGGCTGGGCCGGG
The DNA here is from genome assembly GCF_056754975.1 of Labrys sp. HAY1-8F. Classification (NCBI taxonomy): domain Bacteria; kingdom Pseudomonadati; phylum Pseudomonadota; class Alphaproteobacteria; order Hyphomicrobiales; family Xanthobacteraceae; genus Labrys; species Labrys sp. HAY1-8F. The sequence continues at coordinate 1,701,043 of NZ_JBPGWZ010000001.1, forward strand.
GAAGAAAAATAAAAGATTTGCGCCACTGCCTATTGACGGGAATCGAAGTCTGACTCCTAGGGATTCTATCCTCTCCGAGGCAAATATCTCGAAATGAGTGGGCGCCTTGTGCTTGCCTCAGCCAAAGTCGTTTTGCCGAGGGGCTTTCGACCGCGGGAACTATGATTCCACGATCTGCAGCAAGCACGACCATCGATCGATTGCAGGCGACAAGGTTCGCTCGCGAACTCTCTTTTCTGAGACGCGAGGGAGTGGGCGGGGCAGGGCAGGCCCATAGCTGCAATGCCAATCTCGGACCGGAGGTTGGAAGGGAGGCGTCCAGGACCCTCTGTCGAGTAAGGTACGCCCCGCTGAAAGGGCCCGGCTGGTCGATCGCCGATGGTCGCAATATGCAGGCGAGCTTGGCAGCCCGAGCATGTATGGCTGCAGAAGCGTCGGCTTGGCTCTCGGAAAATGCAGAGAGGGAGCTGCAGAGAAGGGTATCGATGCTGGATGTTCCGGGGACAGGCTGATTCCGTCGCCTCCAGACATCCAGCCATGCGTTACAGTTTCCGCCCTCCTTCAAGTCCTCGCTTCGGCCAGGGGGCGGCAACTTTGCTCAAGGGCGATCGTCCAGGACCGCAGCGATGATGGCCTCCGGCGCGTCCTCCTGAACGAGATGGCCGGCCCGGGGCACGGGGATGAGGGTGCCACCCGTCAGGCGGTCAGCGAGCTTGCGTCCCTGGGCGATGGGAATCCAGGCGTCATCCTCTCCCCACAGGATACGCGTGGGAAAATCCGGATGCCGATAATGCGTCTCGACTTCCTCGATATAGCGTTGGCTCATCTGCGCGATCTGGCGATAGAAGGCGCTTTGGCCGATGTCGCCTAGCCAGGGGTCCCGATAGACCGACAGCACTTCCTCGCTGAGTGGCCGTGCGACGGCGTTGCCGATATAGGCCGAGAGGAGGGCGTGGTGGGCATAGGCCGGCAGCCCTGCAAAGGCGGCTTCATAGCGGCCGACATGCATGACGAAGGGAGATCCTTGCGGAGCGATCGCGACGGGATTGATCAGGGTCAGATCGGAATAGGCGACGCCGTCGATAAAATGGGCACGCAGCGCGGTGGCGCCGCCGAAATCATGCGCAAGCATCTGGGGCCGCTCGAGGCCCCACTCGCGCAGCATGGCACCGAGAAGGCGGTTCTGCATGCCGAGCGAGACATCCTTGTCAGGCATATCGGATTGGCCGTAGCCGAGCAGGTCATAGAAAAATACGCGCCGCTTCCTCGCGAGCCAGGGCGCGATACGGCGCCAGACCTGCGAGGAAAAGGGCGTGCCGTGCACCATCACCAGCGGTGGCCCATCACCCAGCATGTCCCAGGCGATCTGATTGCCTTCGAAGCTGAAACGGTTCGCGAGTTCGAGCATGGTGTCCTCCGAATAACCATTTTTTATATTATTATAGGTTACGCTGGATTTTTCAGGGCGCAACCCCTAAACTGCAATTAATGGTTATTTCTGAGTCTCAGAGCCGATATGCCGAAGGGTGGAGCGAGGCCGATTATGTCGGCGGCCACCCTGCGCTCGATTTCATCAACACCGTCGCCGACACCGGCAAGACCCGCCTGAGCGACAAGATCGGCAACTGGGATGCCGTGCGGAAGTGGGCTGGTGGGGCAGGCCTGTTGTCGAGGCCGGAACTTGCTGCTTTTTTCCAGGACGCGTCGCTCGACGATGATGACGAACTGGCCAGGCTGCATCGGTTCCGGGAGCAGGCTTATGAAGCGGTACTCGGCCTTGTCGGTCAGACGGATACCGGTTCCCAGAGCGTGATCGATTTGGAGCGTTCGATCCGCGATGCCATGGGGCGAGGCGCTTTTTCAGGGGAGGGGCGGCAATTTCGCTGGCAGCCGGACGCCCGCAGCCCTCAGCGCTGGCTGGATGCCGTCGCCTTACGCTTCGAGGAGTTCTTGCGCAGTGAGGACGTCACGCGCCTGCGCCAATGCACTCGCTGCACCTGGTTCTTCGTCGATCGCGGGCGGGGTGCCGGCCGGCGCTGGTGCGACATGCGCACTTGTGGCAATCGCGCCAAGGCCGAAGCCTTTCGCTGCCGATGACAAGAACTTTATCTATGATAATTAGCCAGCTATTCTATACTGCTGAAGTTATACCAACGTTGGATTCGTGGGGTGGTGATCTGATCGGCGAGTTTTTTCTCTGCGAGGCGATTTCGGCGGTGCCTATCAAAAAAAGGCCCGGACGAAGCCGGGCCTCTTCATCGTTGACTGAAGATAAAGCTTTAGAACACGCGCTTCAAACGAATGCCCACCTGCCAGACATTGTAGTCCTTCACAGGAGCTGTATTCGTTCCGGTTGAAACTCCCGACCAATTGTCGAATTTTCCATGAGTGTAGGCAACCTCGGCGGCTGCCGTCAGACCCTTGACGATCGTGTAAGTGAGGTTACCGGCGAGGGTGTATTCCTTCAGGGAAGATGATGCATCCGTCGTAAGCAGATCATCATACTTGGTGTCAATATACGCTCCAACCAGATTGGCATTCAGGACAGGCGTGATATTGCCACCAAGTTCAGCGGTGACGGACCAGCCCTTGCCAGAACGGATATTGGCATTGGAGTTCAAGAAGTAATCACTGTTGGCATACCAGGTGTTACCTGCGCCGAGATAATCCAGGGCACCGTCGGCATACTGACCTTCAACAATGAAATGACCACCGTCAATGAACGGGAGCTTGATCAAAGCCGTTCCACCGGCTGCCCAGCCATATTTGCTCTTATTTGGCGAGGCAATCGGAGCGCCGGTCGTATCAAAAAGCTGAGCCGAACGGAATTGATGGCCGGCTGCCTGAACAGCCAGAGAGCCCCAGTTCTGATCCCAGCGCAACTGGCCGACAACGTCCGGAACCTGCTGGCCGCCTTGTGCCGCATAATAGGTGTTGGTTGTGGCAAAGCCGTTTACACGATGGTCGCGACCATCTTCGATCGACAGTGTGGCGCTGAAGCCGCCGCCGAACTGGGCGGTGTAGGCAAGTAAGTTGACGGTGTTGACTTCGGTGTAATAGGGCGCCCAGATCGTATCGCCGTATTCGTTGTCGTAGAAGCCGAAGAAGGAATGGGCATAGCCGGCCGTCAAGCCACCAAATTGGATGAAGGCTTTGTCGATTGTGAAGGTGTTGCCGTTATACCCACCGCTTGCCCGGCCCTGCTTCGAGATGGGGTGCGAGTCAGCGTCGATCTGGAAATAGGAACGCAGCATACCCCAATCGGTCTGGGTGCGGGCGTCGAACCAGATACGCGCCTCGGTGTTGAAGGCCGACCGATTATCGTTGCGGCTGAAATTTTTGCCGCCGAAGGCACGATAGTCGGCGCGGATCTCGCCGCCGATCTTCAGGCAGGTGTCGGTGCCGGGGATATAGAAGAAGCCCGGGCCGAAGGCCGTGCAGACCTTCACATATTCGACGGCCTCGCCCTTGGTCATGGGCAGATCGGCGGCTTGGGCGGCGCCGATGACAGCGATGCCGGCGATGGTTCCTAGAAGCAGAGATTTGGTCGTCATGCGACTCCCCCGTTGAGGTTGTTACCGGGAGTGAGCTTGCGACACTTCCTGAGTCACCGCAAAAGGAATCCAAGCCATATGGTAGTTGATGTAGCCTTTTTGGATGTTTGTGTAACAAAAAGGCCACAATTTAATCAGTGTTCGAGTGAGAAACTAAGAAGATATCTTTAAAATTACAACCAAAACTTAGAAATTAAACTGCAAAAAACGACCTCTGGTTGTGTTATAGTCAAAGATAATTACACGCGATATCTATCCAATTGCGAATCAATACAACCTCGTGCTTGTGGTGCCACGCCGAGTGATTCCCTAATATCGTCTTGGGTTCGCGAGACCCTGAGCTATTGGAGCCCGGCCGGGAATTGACCTCCCCGGTCGGGTTTCGCTTTGGGCGAGGAATTCAGGGGCCAGGCGGAGCGCAACAGAGCCAGGGGCGCTGAGCCAATGTTCCTGCTACCGGTTACAGGAGGCGAGTCCCCTTGTTATCGGCGACAAATGCAACGCATGACTTGTCGGTGCATGAAGGAGGTCCGGGACAGAAGTCTCAGGCCGATCCCCGGTGCGCCCGTCGCCAATGTGCTTGTGGGAGCTGCCGCGTCCTTCGCTCTATCGCGAGGCAGGCGGCCATTGCCGCCCGATGGCTGCCAGGCCGGAGATCAGAGCGTCGAGATTCTTGCCTCCGCCGGCGATCTTCTGATCGGATTTGTAACAGGTGTATTCGACCCGCTCGTCTTCGAAGACGTCGATCTCCAGGCGGTTTTCCTCGATCGTCACCGTCAGGGTGACGGAATCAGAACCCAGACGATCCATCATGAACCAGAGCCGATGCCGCTCCAGTGTTCGCAGCAATGAATAGAGCTTGTGGGGCATGGGCGCTTCCGGTCTGTGTGGCAGGCGGTTGATCGCTGGGGCAGACTCGCTGCGTCCGGCTTTCCATCCCGGGCAATGGCGAATGAAAAGTACGGGATGAGCCGGCTAGCGAGCTTGATCGACGGTCGCAGGCGCTTCCATGAACGCATGGGGCCGAGCAGGTGGGAACTGGAGATCATTCGTTCTCGCCACGACTTCGGCGCGGCTGCGCGCCTTCAGCCTGCGCAGGATGTTGCGGACGTGTACTCTCACGGTGAATTCGCTCATCTGCAGCTCGTGGGCGATGTCCTTGTTGGACGAGCCCTTGCGCAATTCGTGGATGATTTCGAGTTGCCTCGGCGTCACTAGAGCCTGCCAAGATTGCTCCTGCACCTCAGGATCACGTGTACCGGCTTTCCTTCGACCCGCTTCCAGAAGAGGAGTGAACAATCCCCCTCGACGGACGAGGCGGACGGCAAAGATGACGTTGTCGATCGTCGATTCGGAGGGGACGACACCCTTTGCGCCCTGCTTGAGAAGAGCGATCAGCATGGCCTGGGTGGTGACGTCGGCGAGCACGAGAATGCGGGCTGCAGGTGCCGTCTCCAGTATTGCTCCGATGTCTCGGCCGATCGCGGTGATGCTGAGTGGATGCTCCGAGGCAATCAAGAGAATATCGGTGGCACGAACGGCAGCTGCCGCCCAGGCCTCGACATCCTTGAAGCCTTCCGCCGCAAGGGCTGTTTCCGACCCCTCGAGGCAGCGCATCAGAGCCGTGCGGTTGAGGCCGCAGCCGCCGATGAGGTCGATGGAGAGCGGAGGTATGTTGGTGTGTGTTCGAACATCTGCTCGTCCGGTGATACCATATGAATAGAAGGTGCGTTCAGCCTGCAGGGCTTGCAAGCAACGTCCTTCATCCACGCGAACCCCGATTAGAATCTCTGTCGGCGATAAGGTCATGCGGGCCTTGAAACCATCCTGGTGCTTCTTCCGGCAAATCAGTCCGAAAGTGCGGCTCGCCCCCAAGCCAATTCATCTCAGTCGAGGATTGAGCTCCCTCCACCGTGTCACGAAATCTATACCGACTTTTTTTACTGATTGTTTCTGTCGGTACTATACGTTGGTATTATACCGGTCTGCGAGATCTGGGCTCCTGGGTACTCGCAATGGTCGAGTGCTGCCTTCATCGGGCCGATCTTCCACTCGGCTCGTTCCAGGGATGCGTGCTGACACATCAGGTGCGGATCGTGGACAGGCTAGGGTATCGAAATCCCGTCACACTTGTAACTCGCGGCGTTTCGAAATCCGGCGCTAGCCTTGTCGCCATCGACGCAATCAGCGAAGGCGAGAACGATGATCAACGACAGCACCGAGGATCGGCTCGGAGCCCCCGAAATAGTCGATCGCGATATATTCCAGGCAAAGCTGGAGGCGTCGCGGGTCCGGGAAAAGGCCCATACCAGGGAGGGGGACGCCATTGCCGCTGCCCGCCGACGGCTGCCCATGGTCAAGATGGATGGTGCACTCCCTCTCATCGGCGACCAGAGGACAGTGACCTTGCTGGATGCCTTCGAGGGGCGCCGCATGCTCATCGCCTATTACTTCATGTGGCATACCGGCCACCCCGCGCCGGAGCAATGCGAAGGCTGTACCTGGGTCACATCGCAAATCCGCGAACTGTCCTATGTGCATTCGCGCGATGTCACTTATGCCACTTTCTGCCAGGCCCCCTATGCAGAAAGCGCCAGTTACCGGGACTTCATGGGCTGGCAAATGCCCTGGTATTCGCCGCCTCGCGCCTCGCTCGATGCGCTTCTGGTCGGACGCCGGCTAGGCCTGATGTATATCGGCTGTTATCTGCGGCAGGGATCGGATGTCTTCGAGACCTATTGGACGACGTGGCGAGGCGTCGAGGCGATGGACAACAATTACCGGCTGCTCGACCTGACTGTCTACGGGCGGCAGGAGGCATGGGAGGATTCGCCGGCCGGATGGCCGCGCCGCCTCGAAGGGGTTGAAAGGGTACGTGTCGATGGACGCCCTACGGCCCAATGGTCCCGTCTCAAGGCCGGCTATTCAGACGATCTGGGATCCGCAGGGCACTGAGGCGCGCCCTCTCGCTGGTTTGGCAGAACCCCCTTGGGGCGGTTCGGGTAGGATTCCGCCTATCCTATGGGGCGCCCGAGGCTCTGAAAGTGTAGGGGGCGTCCAACGCCCTCAGGCTCATGAATTTATCCCGACAGGTGTTGTGGGCAGGACCCCCCTCAACCGATCATCACCCTCGAAAGCAATCGGCAGGCTCAGGACCCGCCGCACATTTCGGGAGGATTTAGATGGCCGGCTTCACCCAGCTTTTCGTTCCAGGACCGACCAATGTCCCGGAAATCGTCCGCCAGGCGATGAACATGCCGATGGAGGACATGCGCGCCCCGGATTACCCGGCCTTCACTCGCGGCCTGTTCACCGACCTGATGAAGGTGTTCCGCAACGAGACCGGCCGCGTCTTCATTTTCCCCTCTTCAGGCACGGGTGCCTGGGAATCGGCGATTACCAACACGCTGAGCCCCGGTGACCGCGTGTTGATGTCGCGCTTCGGCCAGTTCTCGCATCTGTGGGTGGATATGGCCGAACGCTTCGGGCTCGACGTCGACGTGGTCGATGTCGAATGGGGCACGGGCTGTCCGGTGGAGATCTATGCCGAGCGGCTTCTCCAGGACAAGGAACACCGTATCAAGGCTGTTTTCATCACCCACAATGAAACCGCCACCGGCGTGACCAGCGATGTCGCCGGCGTGCGCGCCGCGCTTAACGCCGCCAGGCATCCAGCCCTGCTCTTTGTCGACGGCGTCTCCTCGATAGGCTCGATCGATTTTCGCCAGGAGGAATGGGGCGTCGATTGTGCCGTCTCGGGTTCGCAGAAGGGCTTCATGCTGCCGCCTGGCCTCGGCTTCCTGTCGGTCAGCCAGAAGGCGCTCGCAGCGGCCAAGGCAGCCGGGCACAAGCGTTGCTATTTCTCTTTCGAGGACCAGATCCGCGCCAATGACACCGGCTATTTCCCCTACACGCCGGCCGTGCAGCTGCTGCGCGGGCTTCGCGCCGCTCTCGATCTTCTCCAGGAGGAAGGCCTCGACAATGTCTTCGAGCGTCATAACCGACTGGCCACCGGCGTGCGCAAGGCGGTAGAGGCCTGGGGGCTGAAGCTCTGCGCCAAGGAAGCCAAATGGAACTCCGATACGGTGAGCGCGGTGCTGGTGCCCGAAGGGATCGACAGTGCCGAGATCGTGCGGCGGGCTCATTATGGCTACCAGACTTCCCTGGGCGTCGGCCTCAACAAGGTTGCCGGCAAAGTGTTTCGGATCGGGCATCTCGGCTGGGTCAACGACGTGATGATGTGCGGTGCGATCTCGGCGGCCGAAATGGCATTGCGCGATTGCGGCGTGAAGGTCCAGCCCGGTTCCGGTGTCGGCGCGGCCCTCGAGCATTATCGCCTGTCGGCTCAGCCCAGCCTGGCCAAGGCGGCCTGAGGCCCAACCTTACCCTCCTCTTGATGGGGAGGGTCGACACGCAGTCTCGGGGTGGGGTGACCCTTTCGCAGGAATTGGTCGCTCCTCTCGTCAGGACCTGAGTTCGTTCACCCCACCCCGGCCTTTCAGGCCGACCCCAGACCATTCCAAGAGGAACGGTCGACCCCATCGAGGGGAGGGTAAAGGGGCCGCCGCCATCCCAAGGGACACCCATCATGAGCCATACCATCCATCACCTGCGAAAACTGCGCCTGCAGCGCAGCGAACTCGCGGTACCGGGTTCCAATCCGGAGATGATCCGCAAGGCCGCCGATGGCGGGGCGGACTATATCTTCCTCGATATCGAGGACGCAGTTGCACCGCCCGATAAGGAACGGGCGCGCAAGAATATCATCGAGGCGCTCAACGAGATCGACTGGCGCGCGCGCGGCAAGACCATCTCGGTACGCATCAACGGGCTCGATACCCATTACATGTATCGCGACGTCGTCGACGTGATGGAGCAGGCGGGCGACCGGCTCGACACCATCCTGGTGCCCAAGGTCGGCGTGCCCGCCGATCTCTACATGGTCGAGGCCATGGTCAATCAGATCGAGACGGCCAAGGGCTTCAAGACCCGTGTTGGTCTGGAGGGCTTGATCGAAACGGCGCTCGGCATGGCCAATGTCGAGGCGATCGCCGCTTATGGCGGAAGGCTCGAGGCACTGCATTTCGGGGTGGCCGACTATGCTGCGAGCTGCAAGGCGCGAACGGTCTCGATCGGTGGCCTCAACCCGGATTACCCCGGTGACCAGTGGCATGCGGCCCTGTCGCGCATGACGGTGGCCTGCCGCGCCTATGGCCTGCGCGCCATCGATGGTCCGTTCGGCGATTTCTCCGATCCGGAAGCCTATGTCGCGGCGGCCAGGCGCGCTGCAGCACTCGGCATCGAGGGCAAGTGGGCGATCCACCCCACGCAAATCGCGCTCGCCAATGAGGTGTTCTCGCCGCCCGAAAAGGAAGTGAACCGTGCCCGCCGTATCATCGAGATGCTCCGGGAGGCCGAGGAGCAGGGCAAGGGTGCCGCTGCGCTCGACGGCAAGATGATCGATGCCGCGTCCGAACGCATGGCCCGCAATGTCCTGGTCATGCACGAGGCCATCCAACAGTCGACCCAGCCGCGCGCCGGCCTGCCCAACTGACGAGGTTACCGACATGGATATCCATGAATACCAGGCCAAGGAACTGCTCTCGCGCTACTCGGTGCAGATCCCGCGCGGCGGACTTGCCTACAGCCCGGAGCAGGCGACCTATCGCGCCAGCGAGATCGGCGGCGACAAATGGGTGGTCAAGGCCCAGATCCATTCCGGCGCCCGCGGCAAGGCCGGCGGCATCCGCATCTGCAAGTCCGACACGGAGGTGTCTGATGCTGCCGAGGCCATGCTCGGCCGCAAGCTGGTCACCCACCAGACCGGCCCGAAGGGCAAGCTCGTCTCGCGTCTCTATGTCGAGGAAACCGTCGACATCCGCCAGGAACTCTATCTGGGCATCGTGCTCGACCGCAAATCCGAGCGCGTGATGATCGTGGCCTCCGCCTCCGGCGGTATGGAGATCGAGGAAATCGCTGAAAAGCAGCCTGACTCCATCATCCGCGCCATCGTCGACCCTGGGGCGGGCATGCAGCAGTTTCAAGCCCGCGAGATCGCCTTCGGCCTCGGGCTGGAGAACAATTTGATCGGCAAGGCGGTGGATACGCTGCTCGGCTGCTATCGCGTTTTCCGCGACTACGACGCTTCCATGCTGGAGATCAACCCGCTGGTCGTCACCCGCGACGGGCATCTGATCGCCCTCGATGCCAAGATGTCCTTCGACGAGAACGCTTTGTTCCGCCGCGCCGAGATTTCGGAACTGCGCGACAAGTCGCAGGAAGACCCGCGCGAGACCTTCGCCTCCGACCGCGGCCTGTCCTATGTCGGGCTCGACGGCAATATCGGCTGCATCATCAATGGTGCGGGCTTGGCCATGGCGACCATGGACATGATCAAGATCGCCGGCGGCGAGCCGGCGAACTTCCTCGACATCGGCGGCGGCGCTTCGCCCGAGCGTGTCGCCAAGGCGTTCCGCGCCGTGCTTGCCGACAAGAATGTCGAGACCATCCTGGTCAACATCTTCGCCGGCATCAACCGCTGCGACTGGGTGGCCGAGGGTGTGGTGAAGGCGATGCGCGAGGTCGGCGTGAACGTGCCTTTGGTGGTGCGCCTCGCCGGTACCAATGTCGAAGAGGGGCGGCGCATCCTCGCCGAGTCCGGCGAGAAGGTGATCGTGGCCGACACCCTGGCGGAAGCGGCCGAAAAATCGGTCGAGGCGATGCAGGCCTTTTCCAAATCCAAGAAGCATTGAGGGGGAAGCGAAATGGCAGTTCTGTTGAACCGCAAAACGCGTGTCATCGTCCAAGGCTTGACCGGCAAGATCGGCTCCTTCCACGCCCAGGACATGAAGCGCTACGGCACCAATGTCGTCGGCGGCGTCACCCCCGGCAAGGGTGGGCAGGACCATCACGGCATTCCGGTGTTCAACACGGTCAAGGGCGCCGTGCGGGAGACGGGCGCGGAGGCCTCGATCGTGTTCGTGCCGCCGCCCTTTGCGGCTGATTCCATCATGGAAGCCGCCGATGCCGGCCTGAAGTTCTGCGTCTGCATCACCGACGGCATTCCCTCCCAGGACATGATGCGGGTGAAGCGCTATATGCGCCGCTTCCGCTATGAGGACCGCATGCGTCTGATCGGCCCGAACTGTGCCGGCGTGATCACGCCCGGCCAGGCACTGATGGGCATTATGCCCGGCAATATCTATCTGCCGGGTCGCGTAGGCATCGTCGGCCGCTCGGGCACGCTCGGCTACGAGGCGGCCTCGCAGATGAAGGCGCTGGGCATCGGCGTTTCCACCAGCGTGGGCATTGGCGGCGATCCCATCAACGGTTCGTCCTTCAAGGATATCCTGAAGTTGTTCGAGGAAGATCCGGATACCGACGCCGTGGTGATGATCGGCGAGATCGGCGGACCGCAGGAAGCGGAAGCCGCCGAATGGGCCAAGCATCATATGCGCAAGCCGCTGATCGCCTATATCGCTGGCCTGTCGGCGCCCAAGGGCAAGCGCATGGGCCATGCCGGCGCCATCATCTCCGCCTTCGGCGAGTCGGCCCAGGAAAAGGTCGAGATCCTGCGCGAGGCCGGTGTCGCGATCGTGCCGACGCCGGCAGCCTTTGGACCAGTCGTGGCAAGCGTGCTGGAGAACAGGAAAGCGGCCTGAACAGGTTCCAGAGCGCTTTGCGATGAGGCGCGATCGCCAAGAATCGCAAAGGCGCGTCGGAACGAGAAGCTGGAGCAAGCAAGCGGTCAGACATGAACGCGCTTTGCTCCTGGGGACGCGTGGCCGTGGCCATCTCGGCGACCGCGCGTGCCTCGGTGCCATCTTGTTTCGATTGCGGGCCGCTTCGAGGCCGTCATGGCGAGCAGGGTGAGGCCTGTTTATACTTTGCTGGCTTATTAATTGCTCTGCGCCACCCATCCTCGTCGAATCGAGGGTGTCGTAAGGGGGAAGCGTGATGAAACCTCGGATACTCGTGACGCGGCGTTGGCCCGCCTCGGTCGAACGGATTCTGGCCGATAGGTTCGACACGACGTTCAATCGGGACGACACGCCGCTGAGCCCATTGCAATTGAGCGATGCGCTTGGCCAGTTCGATGCCGTGCTGCCCACGGTCAGCGACAGGCTGCCCGCTTCGGTCTTTCCCGAGGCGGACGTGCGCACCAGGCTTCTGGCCAATTTCGGAGTCGGCTTCAGCCATATCGACATCGACGCGGCGCGTGCCCGCGGCGTGACCGTGACCAATACGCCGGGCGTGCTCACCGACTGCACCGCCGACATCGCCCTGAGCCTGCTGCTCGCCGTGGCGCGCCGGGCCGGGGAGGGGGAGCGCCAATTGCGCGCCGGCCAATGGACGGGCTGGTGCCCTACCCACATGATCGGCGCCAAGGTGAGCGGCAAGACGATCGGCATCATCGGTATGGGCCGGATCGGCAAGGCAGCGGCCAGGCGCGCCCATTTTGGTTTCGACATGAAGGTCGTCTTCTACAACCGCTCGAAAGTCGACGACGAAGCTGTCAGCGCCATGGGCGCACGGCAACTGGCAAGCGTCGAGGAGGTGCTGGCCGAGGCGGATTTCGTCTCCCTGCATTGCCCCGGCGGCGCCGAGAACCGGCATCTCATCAATGCGGCCCGGTTGCGGGCGATGAAGCCGAGCGCCTTCCTGATCAACACCGCGCGCGGCGACGTTGTTGACCAGCAGGCCCTGGTCGACGCGCTCGAAAGCGGGACGATCGCGGGCGCGGGCCTCGACGTCTATGACGGCGAACCGGCCGTTCCTGCCGCGCTGATGCGCCTGGAAAATGTAGTTCTGCTGCCGCATCTGGGCAGCGCCACGGAGGAAACCCGGGTCGCGATGGGCATGCGGGCAGTCGACAATCTCACCGCCTTTTTCGATGGCAGGGCGGTACCCGACAAGGTTGCCTGAAGCAGGGAGTTTTAGGAAAAGCGCGGCCTGCGGTTTGACGAACGGCATTGGTATTCCCGGCTCCCGCGAGCCGGGAATTTTCGTTTTGGCCTGATTGATCGCAGCAAGCGATCGATGTCCCCGAAGAACCGCCGATTCCTTCGTTCGAGCATGCTTGGCGGCTGGCCCAATTGCTGTAGTGTCTCGCCATCCGGATGCACATTGCGCCAAAAGGAAATGGATGATGACTGCCCTGCTGCCGACCGTGGACCCCGATGGTCTCCTCGAATATTCGGTCGTGTTCACCGATCGCGCGCTCAACCACATGTCGCAGGTCTTCCAGGGTGTGATGCGGGACATTTCGCAAACATTGCGCCGGGTCTACAACACGGAAGAAGGTGGGGGCGTGGCCCTGGTGCCCGGTGGTGGCACCTATGCGATGGAGGCGGTCGCGCGCCAGCTCGCCCACGGCAAGAAGGTGCTGGTCATCCGCAATGGCTGGTTCTCCTATCGCTGGACGCAGATATTCGATATGGGCGCCATCCCTGCCGAGAGCATCGTGCTGAAGGCGCGGCAGACGCAATCGGAATCTGGGGCACGCCAGCAACCCTTCCAGCCTGTGCCGATCGAGGAGGCCGTGGCCGTCATCGAGGCCGAGCGTCCGAATCTCGTCTTCGCGCCGCATGTGGAAACCGCCTCCGGCATCATGCTTCCCGACGGGTACATGAAGGCAATTGCTGACGCGGCTCACAAGGTCGGGGCGCTTTTTGTCCTCGATTGCATCGCTTCTGGCTGTGTCTGGGTCGACATGAAAGCGGTCGGCGTCGACGTGCTGATCTCAGCGCCGCAGAAAGGCTGGAGCGCTTCTCCCTGCAGCGGCATCGTCATGCTGAGCGAAGCCGCCAAAGCCGAGGTGAAGGCCAGCACCAGCTCTTCCTTCGCCTGCGACCTCAAGAAGTGGCTCGAGATCATGGAAGCCTATGAGAAGGGTGGCCATGCCTACCATGCCACCTTGCCGACCGATGCTCTGCGCGGCTTCCGCGACACTGTGCTGGAAACCGAGGCGAGAGGCTTCGAAAAGGTGAAGGCGGCCCAGCTCGAACTCGGCGCTCGGGTGCGGCAGCTCTTCGCCCAACGCGGTTTTGCCAGTGTTGCCGCGTCGGGTTTCGGGGCACCTGGCGTCGTCGTCTGCTACACCGACGATCCTGGCATCAAGTCCGGTGCCAAGTTCGTTGCCGTCGGCGTGCAGGCGGCAGCCGGGGTACCGCTGATGTGCGATGAGCCCGTTGACTTCCAGACCTTCCGTATCGGCCTTTTCGGCCTCGACAAGCTCGCTGATATCGACCGCACGGTGGGCAATCTCGAACGGGCTCTGGGCGAGGTCGTGGGCACGGCGAACGTGCGGTAGTTGCAAAGCCGAGCAGCGCCAGCTTTTCCTGCAAACAATGAGTCCAACAAGAGGGGAGGGATCGTCATGACGATGGAATTGGATGGCGGCATCACGCCGCACGGCGAGGGGTATGAGCAGGTCGAATGGAACATTCTTGGCCAGCGATATTTTCCGAAGGCCGATTGCGGGTCGGCCTTCGCCTTCGAGACGAATTCCGAACCCGGCCAATTCGTACCGGTCCATGTCCACCCGACACAGGAGGAATTCATCTTTCTGCTGGAAGGCCAGCTGGAGCTGAAACTCGACGGAAAATGGCTGACGGCGAAACCCGGCGACCTGGTGCGCCTGCCCCGCGGCATCCCGCATGGCTATTTCAACAAGTCGGACCAGCCCGCTCGAGCGCTTTTCTGGGTGTCTCCTGCCGGCAGGCTGCGTGACCTGTTCAAGACTTTGCACAATATGTCCGATGTCGAAGCGGTCATACGCGCTTCCGCTGAACACGACGTCGACTTCCTGCCTCCAGAGGCCAACGACTGAGCGTTGGCCATTCCGGAAAGCGGGAGCGGGGTGTCGCAAGTGCCTGCTGCCCGGGTGCGGGCCTGAAAGCGAGAGAGAGATGCAATACCGGGTGGTCGACTGGACCTGGGCCTACGACAACGCCGCGAACATCCCCAAGAGCGAAGCGTGGCCGAACGCCTGGGTGGAGCCAGCCCGGGTGGCTCGCGACGCGCTGGTTGCTGACGACCGTGCACGGCTGGAGCTCACCTATGGCAGCGATCTCCGCCAACGCCTCGACCTGTTCTATCCGAAAGGGAGCCCGGCGGGCCTGGTCGTCTTCGTCCATGGCGGATTTTGGATGGCACTCGACAAGAGCTTCTGGTCGCATCTTGCAGGGGGGCCGCTGGCGCACGGATATGCGGTGGCGATACCCAGCTACCCGCTTGCTCCGAATGTGCGCATCTCCGACATTACGAGGTTCATCGGTCAAGCCATCGGCGCTGCCGCCAGCATCGTCCCCGGACCGATCCGTCTGGTCGGTCATTCCGCCGGCGGCCAACTGGTGACGCGCATGATCAGCCAGACGACGCCCCTCCCGGACGAGTTGCATGGCCGGATCGCTGGGACGCTCTCTGTATCCGGCCTGCACGATCTTCGGCCGCTGATGAATATCGCGCGCAATGCGACGCTGAAGATCGACATGACCGAGGCGAAAAGCGAGAGCCCGGCCTTGCTCGAGCCATTGCCCGGAAGCCGGCTGATCTGCTGGGCCGGTGCGCGGGAAACGTCCGAATTCCTCCGGCAGAACGCGCTGCTCGGCAATATCTGGCGGGGACTCGGCGTCGAGACGGACGTCGTCGAAGAACCGGACCGCCACCATTTCAACATCCTGGATGGGTTGGCGGACCCCGACCACGCGATGACACGCGCCCTGTTTTCCCTATGAAAAGCGCGGCCCGGCCTGCAGTTGCGCACCCAGGCGCCGAAGCGACGCGTGACGGCAAGGCCGAAGAAAGACCGATCGGATGCAACGCGATGCAATCAGATCCGGGGGATGAATTCCGTCCTTGACCGACCGGCGGTCGCGAAAACGATACGACGCCCTCGGAGCGGATTTTTTGTCTAAGGACAAACTATGTTGCGATTTGCGGACAAAGATTGGTTCATTGCGGACAACCAATGGGGGAATGAAACGGCTCCGGCACCCTGAAATCGAAGAATGAACTGGAATGAAAAAATGTTTCACTGTATGAATATGAGAGGCGGAAGGAACTGGATCGTCGTCGTGGCTTGAAACGCCCCGAAACACAGAAGGCCCAAAACAGAAGACGTCGGATCAGAGGTGGCGCGCGCCGCAAATCGGGGGGCATATGAACGCCGAGGGGAAACGCCAGCGTCAGGGCATCGAGGTCGATAGGATGCGGGGAGCTCCGGAAGGCCTGTTCAGGGTGCTGATCGCCGAGCGCAACCCACTGGTGGTGGCTGCCCTCGGCGACATGATCAAGAATGATGTGCGCTTCGAGCTGGTCGGCAGCATGCAGTCCGGTGAGGCTTTTCTCGCGGCTGCGGCCGAGCCAAAATTCGACGTGGCCGTCCTTGGCTGGAAGCTCTCCGACATGAACGGCGCCGAGGTGCTGGAAGAACTGCGTCAGCGCAGCTTGCACGTGCGTGTCGTCATGTTCTCGAACGACCACGACGTCGCCATTCTCAAGCAATGCGTGCGCCTGGGTGTGCAAGGCTATTGCTATCAGTTCGACGATCCCGCCATCTTGTTCGACACGCTGGTGGCGGTCGCCCATGGCCGGATCTGCATCCCTTATCTGGACGTGTCGAAGATCAATGACACGCCACTCTCGCGCCTGACGACTCGCGAGCGCGAACTGCTTGCCGTGCTGGCGGATGGCTGGACCAATCTGCAGATCGCCGCACGCACGGGGATCTCGGAAAACACGGTCAAATATCACCTCAAAAATCTCTACGACAAGCTCGAGGTGCGCAATCGCGCCATGGCGGTCGCGCTCTACGCCACCGAGAAGAGCAGAGGGCCGCAAGCCAATTCCTGAAGCGAGGGCGGCGCTTGGCTCGCTGGGGTCCCAGTTCCGCATGCTCGACTGCGATCGCAAGGGCTCGCGTCATCGGCCTGTCATGCCGGCAGGGCAGAAGGCCGCCCGTGTGAGGAGAGCGACGTAATGACCATCGAACTTTGGCCCTTTCTGGTTCTACCCCTTGCCGGGCTCGTGGCGGGGGCGGGCATTGTTCGCTTCGTCATGGGGCCGGAATGGATCGAATGCCTGCGCGAACGCCGCTAAGGGGTTTTGCTCAAGGGCCATCGCGGCCTCGCAGAGCCATTATTTGCTTCTGTCCAGTTCAGATGTGCTGTTGAAGCCCGGGCTGTGCAACACATCGAGAATGGACGATCGAAACATCCATCGTGGCTCGCTGTCGATCTCGCCCAAAGGAGCCCGCAAGATCGCGCGGGCATCCGGATGAGGGCGGTCCAAGGCCTTCGATGAAGAGGCGCTGCCCAGTCAGCTATCGCATTTCCATGCGTCCCCTCGGGAGCTTGCACGTCGGGGCCTCCTTCGCTCGCGCGCATGAAAGAAGCCGTGGCAATGGCTCTACCCTATTGTGGCAATGGCTCCTGCCCCGCCCGGTGACACCATGTAAAAACCCGCTCGTGAGGTCTTGAGCAAAGCACGTTCACAACTGAACGCTTGTTTGCTCTAACTCTTTGTTTCGACGCGTCTTTGCGATTCTGGGTGATTCCGTCTAATCGCAAGACGCTCTGGGAGACGGTGCGTGGCGGATTTCGATTTCATTGTTGTCGGGGCAGGATCTGCCGGTTGCCTGCTTGCCAATCGCCTGACCGCCACGGGTGAATTCAGCGTGTTGCTCCTGGAGGCTGGCGGAAGCGATCAACGGTTCATGATCCGCATGCCGATCGGCTATGGCCACAGCTTCTACAATCCGAAGGTGAACTGGAAGTTCGAGACCGGGCCGCAGGAAGCCCTGGCGGGACGCACGAGCTATTGGCCGCGCGGAAAGGTTCTGGGCGGCTCGTCTTCCATCAACGCCATGGTCTATGTCCGCGGCCAGCGAAACGATTTCGAGGATTGGAAAAGCGCCGGCAATCCCGGATGGGGCTGGGACGATGTCCTGCCCCATTTCAAATCGATCGAGACGTTCGAACGGGGAGGCGATGCCTGGCGCGGTGGATCGGGCGAACTTGATGTCACGGACATGACGCCATCCGTGCACCCGCTTTGCCAGGATTGGCTTCAGGCGGCGGAGCAGGCCGGCTTTGCCCGGACACCGGACTATAACGGCCTGAACCAGGAAGGTGTCTCGGTCTACCAGATCACCACCAGGAAGGGCTTTCGCGCGTCATCCGCAACGGCATTCCTGCATCCGGTTGCCAGGCGCTCCAATCTGAAGATCGTCACCGGCGCCTTTGCCACCCGCATCCTGTTCGACGGCCTGCAGGCGAGCGGGGTCGAATATCAGTGCGACGGACAAAAGCATGTCGTTCGGGCCCGGCGCGAGATCATCCTGGCGGCCGGCGCGGTGCACTCGCCCATCTTGCTGCAGCATTCGGGGGTCGGCCCTGGGGACCTGCTCAGGAAATTCGACAAGGCTGTCGTGAAGGACATCGCCGCGGTCGGGCAGAACCTGCAGGATCACCTCGGCATCGACTATCTCTATCGCTCGCGCAAGCCAACGCTCAATTCCCTGCTGCGTCCGTGGTGGGGCAGGGCGATGCTCGGCGCACGCTACCTTCTGTTTCGCGACGGACCGCTATCGCTCAGCGTCAACCAAGCTGGCGGTTTCGTCAAATCCAGGCCCGATGCCAGGCGGGTGGACATGCAGCTCTACTTTTCGCCAGTCAGCTATAGCAAGCCGACGCCAGGCGTGCGGCGATTGACCCTGCCTGATCCGTTTCCCGGCTTCTTCATCGGGGTCCAGCCCTGCAGGCCCGAGAGCCGTGGCTCCATTGCCATCGGGTCGCCCGACCCAATGGCTGCGCCTGTCATCGAGCCGAACTATCTGTCGACGGCCGGCGATATCGAGGAGATGCTGGCAGGCGTGCGCCTCATCCGGACGATTGCCGAACAGCCCGCCATGCGCGCCGTCATCCTCGATGAGATGAAGCCTGGCCCGAACATCCGCAACGAAGCCGATCTGGTCGCGGATATTCGCGCCCGCTCAGGCAGCGTCTTTCACGCCTCCTGCACCTGCCGCATGGGGCCGGACGACGGAACCAATGTCGTGGACGATCGCTTGCGTGTGCATGGGTTGCAGGGGCTGCGTGTGGTCGACGCTTCCATTTTCCCGAATGTCACCTCGGGCAATATCAATGCGCCGACCATGATGGTGGCCGAAAAGGCGGCGGGAATGATTCTCCGGGACAATGGCTAAGGCATCTTCCCGGGAACTTAAAAATGCTCAGGGGCGCTGCTTTGCCAGGACGCCGGCCAGCGTCTCCACGCCCTTGCGTATGGTGCGCTCGTCGATGGCGCTCACGCCGAGCACCAGCCCGCGATGGATCTGCGCCTGGTTGAGGCAGAACCGGCTGATGGGGGAGACCTGGAGACCGGCTGCGTCTGCGTCCGCCGCGACAGTCTCGTCATTCATGAACGGGGCTGCAAAGCGACCGACCGCGTGAAATCCGGCAACCGAGCGGTTCGTGTGCAACAGCCCCCCGAGATATCCTTCGGCTGCTTCGTGGAAGACGGCATGGCGAGCGGCATAGATCTCCCGCATGCGGCGCAAATGGGTGGCAAAATGGCCTTCGTCGATGAAGGCGGCCAGAACCGCCTGGATGCTCGATGGCACGCCTTGCAGGAACGCGCCGCAGATGCGCTGGAAGATCGGCACCAACGGTTTGGGCACGATGTAGAAGCCCAGACGCAGTGCCGGAAACATCGTTTTGGAAAACGTCCCGACATAGATGACGCGTTCGCCGGTATCGCCGCTTTTCAGGGTGGGGAGTGGGCGGCCATCGTAGCGAAACTCGCCATCATAATCGTCTTCGATGATCCAGGCATTGTTCTGGTTGGCTGCCGCCAGCAATTGCGCTCGTCGTGCGAGGCTCATCTCCGCCCCCGTGGGATGCTGGTGCGACGGGGTGACGAAGGCAAGGCGGAAGTCGGGCGCCAGAGTGAGCCCCGCCTCCACGGAGAGCCCTTCCTGGTCGACGGGAACGGGCACGATCGAGGCGCCGCAGGCAACCAGGCTGTTGCGGGCGCCGATGGCGCCGGGATTTTCGAACCAGACACGGTCGCCCGGATTGAGCAGGACGCGGCCGATCAGGTCGAAGGCCTGCTGGGCGCCGTTGACGATGAAGATCTGGTCGACGTCACAGGAAAGGCCGCGATTGGCGCGGAGGTGCTCGGCAATCGCCAGACGCAGGCGCGGATGGCCGTTGGCGTCGGAATAACCCATCACCTCTTCGCGGGGCTCGCGCCAATGCTTGGCGGTTAGGCGGGCCCAGACCGCCATCGGAAATGCCGCATAATCCGGCAGGCCTGTCACAAAGGCGCGGATGTGATGCGGATGGGACAGTCTCTGGAAGAAGCGCGGCGAGGCATCGGCAATGATGTCGGCGAGCTTGGCGGAGACGGGGCCAGGAGAATGCACCACCAGGGCCTGTTCCGGCTTCCTGGTTTCGGCAAGCTCCGAAACATAGGAGCCCGACCCAGTTCGCGAAACGATCAGCCCCTCCGAGGTCAGGCGTTCGAACACCGTCATCGCG
Organism: Labrys sp. HAY1-8F; assembly: GCF_056754975.1. Classification (NCBI taxonomy): domain Bacteria; kingdom Pseudomonadati; phylum Pseudomonadota; class Alphaproteobacteria; order Hyphomicrobiales; family Xanthobacteraceae; genus Labrys; species Labrys sp. HAY1-8F. Next base: position 1,721,141 of record NZ_JBPGWZ010000001.1, read on the forward strand.
GTGGTGCGCGAGATCCCCAACTCCCTTGCCAGCGTGCGGCTCGACGGCAGTCGCTTGCCGGCGGGCAGATGGCTCGCCGCAATCAGCTGACGTATCGCATGATAGACTTGGGTGGTGATGGATTTGTCCAGAGAACGGTCAACGGCGATCGAAAACAGCAATTCGCCCGAAGACCGCTTGACCATTGACCATGTTTCCCGACGGTTGGAGCGCAAGGCCGCGGCGCACCGCGACAAATGCCGGCAGCCGCGCTCGCTTTTTCTTACGGCTTCCTAGAGCAAAACGCGTTCAAGCGTGAACGCTTGTTTGCTCTAACTCTTTGTTTCCAAGCCAATCTAAAGGATTGGCTAGAGCGTCTTTGCGATTTGAGGTGATTCCGCCTAATCGCAAAACGCTTAAGCACAGGCTCCAGCGGTTTCGCTTCGGCCCCGGTGAACATTTGGTTCACCGATCCGCCATAACCGGCTTTCAGGTTTTTCGAAAGTGGACCTTATGACCCACGGACCGGTTTGATAGGTCAGTCTCGATCGCATTGGCTGGCATTTTCAGGAAGAGCGGACTTGAAGATCAAACGCATCGAGACATTCTCCACCCAATATGTCGGCTTCGTCCGCATCACGGCCGAGGACGGAACCCAAGGACTCGGCCAGGTTTCGACCTATCATTCCGACATCACCTCGACCGTATTGCACCGGCAGGTTGCTCCCTATGTGCTCGGCGTCGACTTCGACGATATCGATGCGCTGACCGACAGGGTGATCGAGCGCGAGCACAAATTTCCTGGCTCCTACATGAAGCGGGCCCTTGGCGGATTGGACACTGCGATCTGGGACCTGCGCGGAAAGGCGGCCGGATTGCCCGTCGTCAGCCTGCTCGGCGGGACACCGGGGAAATTGCGTGCCTATGCCTCCTCGATGAAACGCGACATCACCCCGGCCGCGGAAGCCGAACGTTTCAAGCGCCTGCGGGACCAATTCGGCTTCGACGCCTTCAAGTTCCGCATCGCCGCCGAATATGGCCATGACGTCGACGAATGGCCGGGACGTACCGAGGAGATCGTTCCGACCATCCGCAAGGCGCTCGGCGACAAGGTGTCCCTGCTGGTCGACGCCAACAGCGGCTTCTCGCCCAAGCGGGCGATCGAAGTCGGGTCCCTGCTCAGGGACAATGGCATCGAGCATTTCGAGGAACCCTGCCTCTATTGGGAGCTCGAGCAGACCAGGGAAGTCACTGACACGCTCGACATCGCCGTGACCGGCGGCGAGCAGGATTGCGAGATCCCGACCTGGCGGCACATGATCGAGATGCGGGCCGTCGATGTCGTGCAACCCGATATCCTCTATCTCGGCGGCATCAGCCGCACCCTGCGCGTCTGCGCCATGGCGAGAGCCGCAGGATTGCCGGTGACGCCCCATAGCGCCAATCTCGGGCTGGTGACGCTGTTCACCATGCATTTGCTGCGTGCCATCGAGGGGGCGGGCAAATATCTGGAGTTTTCGATCGAGGGGCCGGACTACTATCCCTGGCAGGAAGGACTTTTCGTCAAATCGCCCTATGCGGTCGAGGATGGCATGGTCACCGTTTCGAACGAACCGGGCTGGGGCGTGGAAATCGATCCCGAATGGCTTGCCCGATCGAGCTACCAGGTCAGCGAGGTGGCATGATGACCAACGCATTCGCAACTGTTGCGGCGGAACTCGAACCGCTGCCGTCCCAGCACTTCGTTCATGGCGGTTGGCGCCAGTCGGCCTCCGGACAGGCGATAGAGACCTTCGATCCCGGCCGAGCGGAGCCGCATGCGCGATTTGCTGCCGGAACGGCCGAGGACGTCGCCGAAGCGGTTTCCTCCGCCAGGCAGGCCCAGCATGGCGAATGGGGCAGGGCGACGCCGGCCGAGCGCGGGCGTGTGCTGATGCGTGCGGCAGAGCTGATCCGCGAGAACATCGAGCGCCTGGCTGTTGCCGAAGTGCTGGACAGCGGCAAGACCCTCACCGAAGCCCGCGGCGACGTGCGCGGCTCCGCGCGGGCCTTCGAATATTATGCCGGCGCCGCCGACAAGCATGAAGGCAAGGCCTATCCGCTCGGGCCGAACTACACCTCCTATTCGATCGAGGAGCCGGTCGGCGTCACCGCGCATATCGTGCCCTGGAACTACCCGCTGTCGACCACCTGCCGCTCGATCGCGCCGGCCCTTGCCGCCGGCTGCACCGCCGTGGTGAAGCCGGCGGAACAGACGCCGATGACGGCGCTGCTGCTGGCCGAGATCCTGGTCCTGGCTGGACTGCCCGATGGGGTCTGCAACGTCGTGACCGGCACCGGCATCGCGGCTGGCGCCCCGCTGGTTTCGCATCCTGATATCAGGCACGTCACCTTTACCGGCTCGACCGTCACCGGCATTAATGTGATGAAGGCGGCAGCCCAGAACATCGCCTCCGTCACGCTTGAGCTCGGTGGCAAGTCGCCCAATATCGTCCTGGCCGACGCCGATATCGATCTGGCGCTCGACAATGTCGTCGGCGCGATCTTCGAGAATGCCGGGCAGATCTGCTCGGCCGGTTCACGGCTGGTCATCGAGCGCTCGATCCATGCCCAGTTCATCGAAAGGCTCGTCGAACGCGCCCGTCGCCTCAGGATCGGCCACGGCCTGACCGAGGGGGTCGATTTCGGCGCGATCAGTTCGGCTGAGCATCTGGGCAAGGTGGCCTCTTATGTCGAGGGAGCCAAGGCAAGAGGGCTCGAGATCGTCACCGGCGGCAAGGTGACCGTGGATCCGGCGACCGGCAAGGGCTGGTTCTTCGAGCCGACCATCGTGGACGGCGCAGACTGGGACGATCCCATCGTCCAGGAGGAGATCTTCGGGCCGGTGCTGGCTGTGCAGGTCGTCGATGGCGTCGAGCAGGCCATCGCAGCGGCCAATTGTACCCAATATGCACTGGTTGCCGGCCTGTTTACCCGCGATCTGGCCAAGGCGCATCGCATCGCCCGCGATGTCGATGCCGGCCAGGTGTTCGTCAACGAGTATTTCGCAGGTGGCATCGAAACGCCTTTCGGCGGCAACCGCCGATCGGGTATCGGCCGGGAAAAAGGCCTGCTTGCGCTCTCCGCCTATACCAGGACCAAGACCGTGACGCTTCGGATCTGATCGCCTTTCCGGCAAGCGGCCTCATCATTGATCGAGAGTGGACCTTATGCGCCGCAGCCAAGCCTTTCATAGTCTTGCCGGGAGGCAGGCTGACGGGTCGATCGGCCGCTGACAAATCTGGAGGGAGTTGTGATCTTGAAGAAACTTATCGCCGCGCTTGTCGGCGCCACCGCCGCCATGGTCGTTTCGAATATTGCCAGCGCCGAAACCCTTCGAATTCTGACATGGGGCGGCTATGCGCCCGACAATGTCATCCAGCTGTTCGAGAAGGAATATCCCGACATTGATGTCGAGGTGACGCTTTCCAACAATGAGGAAATCATCGCCAAGCTGCGCGCGACCGGCGGGGCCGGTTTCGACCTTGCCCAGCCGAGCCATGATCGCATCTTTGCGGCGCAGCAGGAATATAACATCTACAAGCCTCTCGATCTGTCGAAGATCGATACCGCCGCCATGCAGGACAATCTGCTCGAAGCGGTGAAGACCAACGCCACGATCGACGGCAAGGTCTATGCCGTTCCCCATCAATGGGGCACTTCCGGCCTGGTGGTCGACGCCTCGAAAGCTGCCGGCATCAAGGGCTGGGGCGACCTCTGCGATCCGCAGTACAAGGGGCGGACGTCGATGCGGCTGAGGCGCACCATCCTGCTCGGCATGGCCTTTTCGCTCGGCAAGGATCCGTTCGCGCTCTATGGCGACAAGGCCGCCTACCAGAAGATGCTGGATGAGGTGACCGAGAAGATGATCGCCTGCAAGAGCAATGTGAAGACCTACTGGAATGGTGGCGACGATCTGTCGACGCTGTTGCTGTCGGGCGAGGTGGTTGCGTCGGAAGCCTGGGATTCGACCGCCTTCAAGCTCTACGGCCAGAACAAGAACCTGGTCTATGTGCCGCCGCAGACTGGGGCCCTGGCCTGGATCGACACCTTTGCCATTCCGCGCAAGGGCAAGGCTGATGAAGCCGCCTATAAGTGGATCAACTTCGTCCTGCGTCCCGACATCGTCAAGCTGATGTCGGACTCGACAGGTGCGATCTCGGCGGTCAAGGGCGGTGTCGATCTCCTGCCGGATGACAAGAAGGCAGCCGTGAAGGTGGCCTTTGACGACAAGGCGCTGGCCAATCTCAAGTTCTTCGCCAATATCCCGGCGGGGCTCGAGGATCTGGAAGGCAAGGCGCTGGAACGCATCAAGGCGGCCGCCTCCAACTGAGACGCACCCACAATGAAGAAGTCCGCATGGGCTAGTGCCCTGCGGACCGGCAATTCAGCCCAAACCGACGAGCTTCCATGCACGATCTTGAATGCGAGAGCCTGACCAAGAAGTTCGGCCGGTATGTTGCGGTCGACGATGTTTCGTTCGAGGTGCCCCGCGGCTCGTTCTTTTCGATCCTGGGGCCGTCCGGCTGCGGCAAGACCACGCTCATGCGCATGATCGCCGGGTTCGAAGCGCCGTCAAATGGCGACATTCGCATCAAGGGCAAGTCGGTTCTCTCGGCGCCGCCGAACAGGCGCAGCGTCAAGATGGTCTTCCAGCATCTGGCCTTGTTCCCGATGATGAATGTCGGCGAAAACATTGCCTATGGTCTGCGCTGCCGCGGCGAGAACAAGGCTGATATTGCGCGCAAAGTGGCGTCGGTGCTGGAGCGCATCGGCCTGCCGGGCGTTGCGGAAAAGCAGGTGTCGCAATTGTCCGGCGGCCAGAAGCAGCGCATCGCCATCGCGCGCTGCATGGTGCTGGAACCCGATGTCCTGCTGCTCGACGAGCCGCTCGGCGCGCTCGACCTCAAGCTGCGCGAACGGATGAAGATCGAACTGAAGCAGTTGCAAAACCAGTTCAACACCACCTTCCTCTACATCACGCACGACCAGTCCGAAGCCCTGGTGATGTCCGACAACGTGGCCGTGATGAATGCCGGCCGCTTCGAGCAGATTGGCTCGCCGCAAGAGCTCTACAACAATCCAAAAACGGGTTTCGTTGCTGGCTTCGTCGGCGATGCCAATCGCTGGCCCGGCCGAGTGACAGCCTTCAGCAATGGCCAGGCCCGTGTCGAGCTCGACGATGGCGGCGAGGTCATCGCCATGGCGCGAGACGACAAGGTGGCTGCCGGCGCGAAGGTCGAGGTCTTCGTTCGTCCCGAGACCATCGCCCTGGGCGAATCTCGGGATGGCAACCGACTCCCCGGCACGGTCGACAGCCTGTTGTTCAACGGCGCCAACAGCCGCGTGCTGGTGCGGCTGGCGGGAGGCAGCCTAGTTGAAGTCGGCCATGCCGTCATGGACGGTTCCTCACCGGTCAAGCCGGGCGACAAGGCCGACATTTCCTGGCGCAGAGACCACTGCCTCTGCTTCAGCCAGGCGGGGTAGACGCGATGCCCCGTTCCGACGCCGGCAAATTGTCACTGATCCTGTTGTTCACGCCGTTTGCCCTGTGGATGGTGCTGCTCATCGTCCTGCCACAGCTCGGCATCGGCTACCTGTCGCTGCGCGAGAAGCTGGGCCCGGGCGAATATAGCTTCGGTTTCGCCAATTACACCGACTTCCTGCGCGAGCCGGTCTACTGGAACACCCTGTTGCGGACCGCCTGGATGTCGATCCTGGTGACGGCCCTGGCTTTGGTCGTCGGCTTTCCGGTCGCCTATTACATCGCCAAGATCGCCAGACAGCGCTCACGCGCCGCCCTGTTCCTGATGTGCCTGATCCCGCTCTGGGTCAGTGACCTCGTACGCGCCTTCGGCTGGATCGTTCTCCTGCGCGAGACCGGCCTGATCTCCGTCCTGTTGCAGCATACGGGTCTCGTCAGCGGCCCGATCGAATTGCTCTACAACGACATCACCGTGGTGATCGGACTGGTCTATACGGTCGTGCTGTTCATGATCGTTCCCCTGGTCTCGACCTTGGACGGCATGGACAACTCGTTGATCGAGGCCGGCTACAATCTGGGCGGCAGCCGCTTCACCGTATTTCGCCGCATCGTCGTGCCCTATGCCATGCCGGGCATCGTCGCCGGCTGCATCATCGTCTTCATGCTGACGGCGGGAAGCTATCTGACCCCGATCCTCCTCGGCGGCAAGAACAGCATGTGGTTCACCGAGCAGATCTACGAGCAGTTCGTGACCCGCTACAATTGGGAATCCGGCGCCACGTTCGGCGTGCTTCTCCTGGTCTTCACCTCGCTGGTCGTCTGGCTGGGGCTTCGCCTGACCGGACAGAGTCTGGCTTCCACCGTGGCGAAAGATTGAACCCATGAACGTCGCCGCGCCGCAATCTCTCCTCCTGCGCTGGATCTATGGCGGCTATATGCTCGCCTTTTTCCTCTACCTCGCCGCGCCATTGGCCGCAGCAGCCATCTTTGCCTTCAACGATTCGATTTTTCCGGCGCTTCCCTGGAAAGGGTTCACGCTGGAGTGGTTCTTCGGCACAAGCGGGCCGAAGCTAGGCATGTTCCACGATCGCCGGCTCATGGAAGGCCTGTGGAATTCACTTTATATTGGACTGGCCGTCTCGGCTTTGTCGGTCGTGGTCGGCACCTGCAACGCCTTCTTGTTCGAGCGCAAGCAGTTCCCGGGCAAAAGCCTGCTCTATGTGCTGATGATCGTGCCGCTGGTCATTCCAGGCGTGATCCTCGGCATCTCCATCCTGGTATTTGCGAGTGCGATCGCCAATGGCCTGGAGGATGCGCTTGGCCTGGAGTGGGATTTCCTCCGGCCGGGCACCTTCCTTGTCATACTGGGCCAGTTTTCCTTTCTGGTCACCATCACTTCGCTGGTGATTGCGGCGCGCCTGCGCAAATTCGATCAGGCCCTGGAGGAGGCGGCACTCAATCTGGGGGCTTCGCGCCTGCGGGTGCTTCGCACCGTCACCTTGCCCTATCTGGCGCCGGCGCTGTTCTCTGCCTTCGTGGTGGCCTTTCTCGTCTCTTTCGAGAACTTCAACACGACCTTGATGCTGGTGGGATCCGATGCGCCGCTGACGATCACCATGTATGATCGCATGGTGAAGGTGGGCTCGACGCCGGTGTTGAATGCCGTCTCCGTCTTCCTGATGGTTGGATCAGGCGTGCTGGCGCTGCTCAGCATTCTCGTGCAGCGAGGCAAGGAACCGAAAGGCTAAGCGAGCCGCGCCACGGTCCAAAGTGGATACCCAAACTTTCGGGAATGGCGCTGGCCGCCATCGCACCCTTCTTCCTTGATGGTTTTCTCATCGGGGAGGGGAAAAATGTTCATACGCCGGGTTTCAAAACTGGTGATGGCCACGCTCGCGGCGACGACCATTTCGGTCGCCGGGGCCCAGGCGGAGAAATTGCGTATCCTGACATGGGGCGGCTATGCTCCGGATGAAGTGATCTCGCTGTTCGAAAAGGAATATCCCGACATCGAAGTCGAGGTGACCTTGTCCAACAACGAGGAAATGATCGCCAAGCTCCGCGCTACCGGCGGATCGGGCTTCGATCTCGTCCAGCCCGGGTTCAACCGGGTCGCCGCCGCGCAGGCCGAATACAACATCTACAAGCCGATCGACCTGTCGAAAGTAAATGTCGACGCACTCGATCCGATGCTGCTGGACAAGGTCAAGGCCGATGCTTCCCTCAAGGGCGAGGTCTATTCCGTGCCGTTTGACTGGGGCACCTCCGGCCTGATGGTCGACAAGACCAAGGCCGCGGAGGCTCGTGACTGGCTCGACCTGTGCGACCCGAAATTCAAGGGCCGCACCTCGATGCGGCTCAAGCGTACCATTCTGGTCGGTACCGCTTTTGCGCTCGGCAAAGACCCTTTCGCAGCCTATTCCGATCTCGATGCCTACAGGAAGATCCTCGATGAGGTCGCCGACAAGCTCATTGCCTGCAAGCCCAATCTCAAAGCCTATTGGCAGGGTGGGGACGACCTCTCGGCCCTGATGCTCTCTGGCGAAGTGGTCGCGGCCGAAACCTGGGACTCCACGGCCTTCAAGCTGGTCACCCACAATCCCAATATCGTTTATGTGCCGCCGAAATCGGGGGCGCTCGGATGGATCGATACCTTCTCGCTTCCACGCAAGGGAAAGGCTGACGAGGCCGCTTACAAGTGGATAAACTTCGTCTATCGCCCGGATATCGTAAAGAAGCTCTCGGCTTCCACGGGGTCGATCATCGCCGTGAAGGACGGGATCGATCTGCTGCCGGACAATGTCAGGGCCTCCGTGAAGGGCTCGTTCACCAAGCAGGATCTTGCCAATATCCGTTTTGCCGCCCCGATCCAGCCGGGGGTGGAAGATCTTGAAGGCAAGGCGCTCGAGCGCATCAAGGCGGCGAACTGAAAGCCGGGCCGGCGTTCAGGTTGAACCGCCGATCTGCACCGCCACCGGGAACAGATGTTCGCGCGTGGCGGGCGGGTTGCCGTGCAGGGTATCGAGCACGATCTCGCCGGCCTTGGCGCCCATGGCATAGGCCGGTGAGGAGACGGTGGTGAGTACCGGATCGGTATATTGCCAGGCGTCGAAGGCGTTGAAACCGCTGACAAGGATATCATCCGGCACGCGCAGGCCACGGCCCGCCAGCCATTTCAGGGCCGCGATGCCGATCTGGTCGTTGCCGCCCATCACGGCCGAAGGCCAGCCGGAGGCGGCGGTCTCCTCCGCCAGCGCCTGGTGGGTGGCCGCAAAGCCGCCGTCACCGCAGATGACGACCTTGTACGCTTCGGCGCGGCCGGCATCGGTCATGGCAGCCCGCGCACCCGCGACGCGCTGTTCGATCGCCGGCCAGGAGACCTCCGGTGCGAGGAAGACGATCCGTTCGACGCCGCGCTCGAGCATATGCTCGGCCAATGCCCTGGCGCCGCCGAAATCGTCCTGGCGGATGGAGTGCAATAAGGGCTTGTCAGGAACCGGTTCCTGGAACACCACCACGGGCTGATCGAGCGCCGCGAAGCGGGCGATCAGCTTGCGGCGCGATGCCTGCGGGCCCGACAGAAACACGCAGAGCGCATCCGTCTCATGCCGCTTCATCAGAGCGGCTTCCTGCAACTGCTCAGCAGACATGCCCTGGACGACCAGGCCGTAGTCGCGCTGGTTGAGATAGTTGCTGAGGCCGGCGATCAGATAGGTGATGAAAGGATCGGCCAGGAAGGTCGGCGATTCATCGATCACCACCACGCCTATCGAGAAGCGCTTGGCAAGCTTGAGGCTGCGGCCGCTGGCATGGGGGCGATAGCCGATCTCGCGGATAGCCCGCTCCACGGTCGCCCGGGTCTCCTTGGTCATCGAGCCGAACCGCTCGTTGACCACGTTCGACACGGTCATCGAGGAGACGTTGGCGGCGCGCGCTACATCGGCCACCGTGGGCCGGCGCCCGGGCCTGTGGAAGCTTTGGCCTTCCGATTGTCGCGCCTCGCCAGGGGCCTTGGGATCGTCAGTCAAGAAACATCACTCATATGCCGGATCAATCGTGGGGGCGCCGCCACCCCGCCAGTGAATCGCCAATGCCTGCTCAGGAAGGCCGAGAATAGCCGCGAGTCAATCCGCTGGCAGGACTTGTGCGCTGACTTCGATCATCACGAAGAGGGTGTATCGCTCGAACGCGCCCCGGATTTGCGCGCCATGATCGGGAATCCGCGGGATCGGGGCTGATTGGAACCTGCTTGCCGATGTCGCGGCGCCCCAGCGATCGCCATGGGTGGGATCGCTGGCTTCAGTTCCGCCGACGGCAGCTCAAGATATTTATTAGCCGGCGAAGTTAACTTGCGGCGCTTCATTCCGAAACCAAACGACCAGCGAGTTTCGTCAGGCCTGAAGGCGTCCCGTGCCGAAAAAACGGGTGAAGATCTCGGCCTGGCTGGAAATGCCGAGTTTCTCATAGAGGTTGCGCCGGTGGACCTTGGCCGTCTCCGGCGAGATGCCGAGATGGATGGCAATGCCCTTGTTGCTCTGGCCTGAAAGCAGCAGCAAGGCGACCTGGATTTCACGCTCCGTCAGGTGGGGGCCGTCATGGGCGCGCAAGCGCTGCTCCAGATCGGCGGTCGAGGAGATGTCCGGCCTGTCGGCCGGCACCTGGGTGTCTGCGAGGGCGCTGCGCGCGGCCATGCCGATCAGCGGCAGCACCCAATGACTCATCAACGAGAGCAGGCCGTAATCCTGTTCGGAAAAGCGTTGTTCCGATCCCAGCGAGAGGGACAAGATCCCCCGACGTTCTTCTCCTTTTCCGAACGGCATGAGGAACTGCAATTCATCTTCGACAACATTGTACCGGAAATAGTCACGGAAATAGGCGGACGACCGAAATTGCGGGCTGGTGATCTCGTCAAGCCGATAGATCCCTGGCGAGAAGCCCCCCAAGGCGAAGCGATAGAAGGGGTCATCGGTGAAATAGCGGCGCAGATAGCTGCCGAACAGCTCGTCGACGACATTGTCGAGGTCGCCCTCATGCACGAGCAGGGGTGAATGGGCCTTGCGGAAGATCAGCACCACCCAGGAATCGAAACGCACGCTCTCGCGCAGGAAGGCGGCGAATCGCGGCCAGAAGGTTTCGCTCTCCACCTGCTCCAGGAGATGGCCGAAACGCCGATGAGAAGACAAATCTTGCGTGGTGAATCGCATAGTCTACCCACTTCAGGGTATCGCTTGAGCCGGGAAATACCCTGGTTGTGGCATGGTATTCCACCGAGAGCTCGATCATCCTCCCCCGGAAACTACAACCAGCTCATAAGCTTGGCCATAGCAAGAAAACAAGGGGGAACCATGCACGCCCCGTCGGGTCTCGGGAAAAGCGCCTTCATGTCGGAAGGCCCGTTTGCTCCAATACTTTGTTTCAACGCGCCTTTGCAATTTCAGGTCACTCGGCCCAGGCGCAAGGCGTCTTAGACCCCTCCTGTTCTCGTCGAGCCGAAAAAGACAGGTTGGCTGGCTGGGGTAGCCGTCGGCCGCCGAGATGGAGCCGCTCACCATCACCGCTGATTGCATTGCCGCCGGCAGGGGCCGGCCATGCACGATTGCGCCTGCGACGGCACGCTCATTCTCACTGGAGAGGAACCTCATGGCACAGAATACGAAACGGCTCCTTGCGAAACGCCTCTTGGGTGCGGCAGGCGCGATCGCCCTGGCATTCAGCCTCGGCACGGCCCTCGCCGCCGAAAAGCCCCGCGCTCGCGATCTCGGCATTCCTTTCAACGGTACGCCCGGATCGAACAACGCCATCACCGATGTCGCGGGTGTAACCGTCGGCTATTCCACCATCATCGAGGGCCATGGCAAGCTCAAGGTCGGCAAGGGGCCGGTCCGCACCGGCGTGACGGCAATCCTGCCGCGCGGCAAGAAATTTGATCCTGTCTACGCCGGCTGGTACTCCCTCAACGGCAATGGCGAGATGACCGGAACGACCTGGGTCGAGGAAAGCGGCTTCCTCGAAGGCCCCGTCATGATCACCAATACCCACAGCGTCGGCGTGGTGCGTGACGCGGTGATCTCATGGTCCGCCGAGAACAAGCTCGTTGCCCCGCTGCTGCGCGACCTTTATTGGGTCCTGCCCGTGGTCGCCGAGACTTGGGACGGCATCCTCAACGACATCAACGGCATGCATGTGAAGAAAGAGCATGTCTATGCTGCGCTGGATTCGGCGAAATCCGGGCCGATTGCCGAAGGCAATGTCGGCGGCGGTACGGGCATGAACCTGTTCCGCTTCAAGGGCGGCACGGGTACCTCCTCGCGCAAATTGTCCAAGGAAGACGGCGGCTATACGCTCGGTGTGCTGGTACAGGGCAATTTCGGATCCCGTCCGGATCTGACCATTGCGGGCGTGCCGGTCGGCAAGGAAATCACCGACCTGATGCCCGACGTGTCCTGGCAGCGCAAGGAATCGGACGGGTCGATCATCGTCGTCGTCGCCACCGACGCACCGCTGCTGCCCAATCAGCTTAAGCGGCTGGCGCGCCGCGTGCCGGTCGGCATCGGCAGGACCGGCGGTTTCGGCAGCAATGGCGACGGCGATATCTTCATCGCCTTCTCCACTGCGAACTCTGGTGCCTTCTCACGAGAAAAGATAAACACAGTCGAGACGATGTCCAACGACAAGATGGACCCGTTGATGCGTGCAACTGTAGAGGCAACCGAGGAGGCGATCATCAATGCCATGATCGCGGCGGAAACCATGAAGGGGCGCGACAACAATGTCTCCTTCGCCATTCCGCATGATCGTCTCAGAGATATCCTGAAGAAATACAATCGACTCACGAATTGATCGAACGAAACGGGTATTTTTCCATGAGAAAATCTTTACTGATTGGCGCAGTATTTGCAGCCTCCCTGGCCCTGGGTGCGAGCGCGCAGGCGCAGGTCAAGCTTGGCGTGGCTGGTCCGATGACCGGCCCCAACGCCGCCATCGGCGCCCAGTTCAAGAACGGCGTCGACATGGCGGTCAAGGATATCAATGCCGCCGGAGGCGTACAGGGCCAGCAATTGTCGGTTGCCATCGGCGACGATGCCTCCGATCCCAAGCAGGGTGTGTCGGTCGCCAACAAATTCGTCGGCGACGGCGTGACCTGGGTGGTGGGTCACTATAATTCCGGCGTGACCACGCCGGCTTCCAATGTCTATGCCGACAATGGCGTCATCGAAATCACCCCCGGTTCCACAGCTGAAGTGGTGACTGAACGCGGCCTGTGGAACATCTTCCGCACCTGCGGCCGCGACGACCAGCAGGCCAAGGTCTGGTCAGATTACGCGCTGGCCAACTACAAGGGCAAGAAGATCGCCATCGTCCACGACAAGACGACCTATGGCCAGGGGCTGGCTGACGTCGCCAAGAAGAATCTCAATGCCGCCGGTGTCAAGGAAGCGGTGTTCGAGGGCATCAATGTCGGGGAGAAAGATTATTCGGCGATCGCGACCAAGCTGAAATCCGCCGGTGTCGACCTTCTGATCTATGGCGGGCTCTATACCGAAGCAGCCCTCATCCTCAAGCAGCTGCGCGATCAGGGCTCCAACACCGTGATGCTCACCGGTGACGGCGTCGCTTCCGGCGAATTCGCCACCATCGGCGGTGATTCCGTGCTCGGCACGCTGATGACCTTCCAGCCGAGGCCCGAAGAAGACCCGGCCAATGCGGGCCTGGTCAAGAAGTTCGAGGCGACCGGCTTCAGGCCGGAAACCTACACGCTCTATGCCTACGCCTCCGTGCAGATCCTCAAGCAGGCGGCCGATGAAGCCAAGTCGGTCGATCCGCAGAAGATCGCCGAGGTCATGCATTCGGGCAAGGCCTTCAAGACCGTGCTGGGCGAACTCTCCTATGACAAGAAAGGCGACCTGACCAAGGCAGGCTATGTCCTCTACACCTGGAAAAAGGGTGCGGACGGCAAGCTCGACTACACGCGGTGATGGTGGGCCGGTCTTTTGACCGGCCTTTCCGCCATGGCCCGTGCCGCTCCTGCGAATGGCGCGGGCGAGCAGCTTCCCAGGCTGCAGCAGGAAGGATCAACTGCCGACGGGATCGACGACGGATGGTGGTCCGAAGGCAGCCTCGATGACCGCGCCGGCCGCGAGGCATAGATCTTCGCGAAAGCGCGGCGCGACCAATTGAACCCCGGTTGGGGTCCGCCCGTTCAATCCGGTAAAGACCGAGAGCCCCGGCAAGCCGAGGAAGGGCACGCCGATCTGCGGGATCTGGGCGTTCCAGACCCGTTCGAACGCAGTCCGGCCTTTGAGGTCCAGATCATCCTCAAAGGGTAGATCGGCCGATACCGGCAGCAGCACCACCGGATAGGCCTCCATGAAGAGCCGCCACTGCCGGATCAGGGTGGCGCGCCGGGTCAGCGCCTGGGAAAAAGAGGCAAGGGTCGTGGAGCGTCCAAGCGCCTGGTGACCCTGCAAAACGGCGAGCGCCCCCGGATCGTCCTCCTTTTCGGCGGCGGCCAGCTTGGCTTCGTAGCCTTCGCCGATCCAGAGCCGGATCTGCAACTCAGCTGCTTCGCGCAGCGGCGGCAGATCCTCGACTTCGTCGACGATCCAGCCGGCCGCCTCCAGATACCGGGCGGCCTCGCGCAACTTGACGCGGATCGGCTCGCAGGTGCCGATCTTGCCCGGATCGAGACAAAGGGCGACGCGCCTTGCCACTTCCGGTCCCCTCAGGGGCACGGGCGTCCACCATGGATCTCGCGCGTCCCGGCGCGACAGCACTCTGAGCGCGAGCTCGAGGTCGTCGATCGAGCGGGCCAACGGCCCGGATACCGCCGTGATCTGGCCGCCGATATCGCGCTCGGGGGACGAGGAATTATAGGCCGCCACGCGTCCGGGCGAGGGGCGCAAGCCGTGAACGCCGCAGGCATAGGCGGGATAGCGGATCGAGCCGGCGATATCCGTGCCATGGGCGATATGGCCGATGCCGCTCGCGACCGCTGCGGCCGCACCACCGGACGAGCCGCCTGGCGTCAGCGTGGGATCATGCGGGTTCTTCGTATGGCCGTGCAGGCGATTGTTCGTGAACCATCGATAGGAAAAAGCGGGTGTGTTGGTGCGACCGAGAAGGATCGCCCCGGCCTCGATCAGGCTATCGACCACGGGGCTGTTATCCGTCGCCAGCAGATCCTGCTGCAAGGTCACGCCGTTGGTGGTGGCATATCCCTTCTGGTCGACATTGACCTTGACGGTAACCGGAACGCCCGCGAGCACTCCGGTTTCTTCGCCGCGGGCAATGGCGGCATCGATCCGGCTGGCCTGGACCAGGACGTCTTCAGGCCGCATGTCGACCACGGCATTGATCGATGGGTTGACGGCAGACAGCCGCTCAAGTGCCGCCATCGCGACGTCGTGCGCAGACACCTGCCGGGATTTGATGAGCGCGGCGATTTTCATCGCGTCCAAGCGCCAGAGTTCATTCATCGCGGTTTTCCGATTCCCTCAATCATGGCATGAACGCACAAAGAGTGTCGGCTCGATGCGTGTGGAGCAAGAGGATCATGGCATCTCGCGCCGGCAGCGGGCGAGTGCGCTTCACGCGATCCGTGAAGTCGCCTCCACGATCGTGTGGATAGGTCGCAGCGCCATTCGGACGGTCAGCTTCAATCACCATGAGGATCCTGGATTGAACAAGTCACCTATCGGATTGAATCAGGCAATGGCGCGGCTGTTGCCAGTGCTGTTTGTGAGCCTGTTCTTGGCGGCTCAGATAAGCTCTTTTGCCGCCGAGATCACGCCCCTGGCTGAAAAGGTCAGCCATCGTCTCTCCTACATGAAGGACGTTGCTGGGTATAAAGCGCAAAATCATCTGCCGATAGAAGATCTGGCGCAGGAGGCCAAGGTGCTCGAGAGCGCCAAGTCGGAGGCTGCGAAGCTGGGACTGGATCCCGTCACGGTGGAACCCTTTATCATTGCCCAGATCAACGCTGCCAAGGCTGTCGAATATCGCTATCTGGCAGATTGGCTTGCGCAGCCGGAGGCGGGATGGCAACCGCGTCCGCTCGACAAGGTGCGTCAGGACATTGCCCAGTTGAGCAAGGAGATTTTGCAACAGGTGGCGCAAGACCTCAAGAGCGGGCCGTTCACGCCGAGTGAACGAGCCAGCTTCTTCAAGGTCGTTCACGAGCCCAATCTGAAGGAATCGGACAGGCAGCAACTGTTCAGTACGTTGCTGGCGATAAGGTTGGCGAAGTAGGTCGCAGGGCAAGGTCGCAGGATTTCGTGGAGCGGCGTTAGAGCACCGTGTCGAAAAGTGGCCGCCCGATTTTCGGCAAAAATGATGCTGCTACAAGAACCGGCGGCATCGGGCCGATGCCGCAGAAAGCGCCCGCGATTTCCGCGAAATCGCGGTGAGCACGACGCCTCCCGGCGCGAACGCTCGGGCTCAGGCCGGTTGACGCCAATGGCGGTTCGACTGCCATCTCGGTTTGAAATGCTGACACCAATTGCCGGCACTCGGCGTCCAGTGTTTGGGCAGTCGGCCGGCGCGGGCGCAATCGGTGGCACTGTAGGGGATGCCGCGCTCCGTCGCGCAGGCGCTCAGTCCGATTGCCAGGCTGGCGGCCATCGCGGCCAGAATCAGTTTCGTGCGCATGGAAAGTCCTTCATTTTCGCGACGCATCGGTGAACCTGAACCGGACGCCGGGGGTCGTCAAGTCAGCCCGAGCCGATGAACGAGCCGCACCTGGACCGCCGTCCTTGATTGGCTTATCCCGCGTGGGATTGCGTACGCGTCTCGAAGAAATAGTTGCTCGGAAATCTCTGGCGTATCGCCTGATAAAGCTTCAGGTCATGGGCCAGTCGAGGGCCGAGACGCTCTGCGACCTCGTTCTTGTCGAGCGCCGCCATCTCATCCGACGCCGGTGTGACATTGTCGACATGATGCGGCAGCTCCTTGCCGAGGTAGAAGCTGATTGCCTCCAGGCTTTGCCTGTAATTTTCGACCGTACCGATATAGGCAAAGTCATTGTTGACGTTTTTCAGGGCTGTCTCGAACTGCGCTGGGCCCACTTTCTGTTGGTCTGCATACCCGGCCAGATATCGCGTGATGTAATTATCGAATGTCACGTCGTCGACATTGTCGAATGCATCGAAGATCGACGAGCATGTGACGATCCGCGTATCCCCAACGACATACTTCATGTAGAGGTAACATGAGATGGCGTGGTCGATCGGATCTCTCACGATGGAGACATATTGGTGGGCCCGGCCGGAATGTCTGTGAAGCCCATACATATAGTGGCCGAATACGATGTCGACATCATCAAGGGCGCCGTTGGTGAAGGTGGCGAACTGCTCTTCATGCAGGCATGGGTACTGGTGATAGACCTGCAGTAGTTGGATATCCGGGTCGCTTTGCAGGGCACGCCGCGTGCTGGTTCCCGCCGTCTTGGGGATATGCATGAAATAGATGGCTGGCCGCGCCGAATTGGGGCGTGGGTCATAGCGATGATAACGGCGCTGAACGACGTTGCCATTGACCGCAACCTCGACCAGAATCGTGCCGAGTTCACCGATCAAATGTTTACGGGGTTCGAAATAGACATTCCAGCCGAGTGCGTGCGGGCGGTTGGTTGCAACGGGAACGTCAGGCCGCTCGCAGGTATCGACATAACCGAGCTGCTGCCGATTGACGAAGACCGAAAATGAATCAATCGGCTGATCTGACGACACCCATCCCTCGATTCGGGCAATTCTGTCGCGCAGCGGATTTTTGTATTCCGTATCGATATAGGCAATCGCAGAACAATTATCCGTCATTGTTTCCATCTGGATCGTGTTTGGCCAACTCAACCTATGAAAGCCCTATTTTGGCCATATTCTCTACATGGTTGCTCCATTCATGCAAAGGAGAAAAGAAAAAACATTCGTCCTTTCCATAGATTCCAGATGCTGTACTTGCGGTCTCGTCTGCGCGTGCTGTCGCATGCAAGAACAACAATGGACGAGTTTGGCGCAGGGGGATGGATTTGACCGGTCGCCGGGACAAGATTGGCCTGAAGATCTATCTTGTTGAAATTCAATGAGAAATTCTAAGCGAAAAACGCCGGGAGGAATGTTCTCGCAAAGACCCCGGCATTTTTGACGGGTAGACTTGTGAGCGTGTTGCCGTAAGATCCTACCCAAGCTAGCAGAGGCGCCAAGGCTAGCGACTGCGTTGCGGGGTTGTGGGTGTTCTTCTGCCGGGCGGTGCTTCACGTAGCATCCAAGCGTAGATTTCACCTGTGAGAACTCGACGTTGATGAATTCAGGATCGGAGGAATTGAGTTGCAGGCTCATTCCTCCGTTTTCTTTTGTAGATCCTGTTCTAGCCAGGTGTACCGGACTGCTTGATGCACCGGCCGCGTTCAGCTCCTTCGCCATTCGCTATTTCGTTTTTTCCGCCTGCGCGGCGCGGATTCGCTCGCACCGACCGTCATGTCCTCAAATCCTTGCAAACGGTGCGGCGGGGGCGCATTGGCAAAACGGGTCGTATATTTCCCGGTTGAGGCCGCAAAGCTCCCCCGCAATAGAGTAAGGCGCGCCCCAAGTTGCCAGATCCGTTCTTTCCTTTGCCCATTCAGGCATGAAAAACCCCGCCACGTTGCCGTGGCGGGGGATGTAGCGCTGCGGAAGGGCCCAGCTTAATGGGAGGGTGTATCCCCCGACGCATGGGCCTTGCCGCCGAAGCGGGCCTTCACCCATTCGCGCAAGCCCTGAAAGAAGACGTAGAGCATCGGGATCAGGAAGATGCCGAGGATCGAGGCGCCCAGCATGCCGGCGAACACGGCGGTGCCGACGGCGCGGCGGCTGACCATGGCGGCGCCGGTGGCGATCACCAGCGGCACCAGGCCGAGGATGAAGGCAATCGATGTCATCATCACCGCACGGAACCGCATCTTGGCCCCGAGAATGGCGGCATCCCGGATCGGCAGGCCCGCTTCGCGCTGCTCCTTGGCGAACTCAACGATCAGAATGCCGTTCTTGGCGGCGAGCGCGATCAGCACCACCAGACCGATCTGGGCGTAGACGTCGAGGGAGAGCGTGGCGACGGGCATGCCCGTTATGGAGCCGACCCAGGCTAGGAATTGCGGGATGAACAGAATGCCGAGGAAGGAGGTGAACACCGCCACCACCACCGAGAGCAACACCGGTATCGGAATCACCCAGCTCTCATAGAGAGCCACCAGGAAGAGGAAGGCGAACAGCACGGCGAGGCCGAGGATGATGCCCGTCTGGCCGGAGGCCTGGCTTTCCTGGTAGGAGGTGCCGGTCCACTCGAAACCGTATCCGGGTGGCAGGGTCTTGGCCGAGACCTCGGCCATCGCCGTCATGGCATCGCCCGAGGAAATGCCGGGCTTGGGTGAACCGTTGACGCTCACGGCGCGATAATTGTTGTAGCGCGCGATCGTCTGCGGCCCGAGTTGGGTCGAGATCGAGGTGATGGAGCGCAGTGGCACCATCTCGTTCTTGTTGTTGCGGATATAAATCTTCCACAACGCCTCGGTATCGTTGCGATCACCGATCTCGCCCTGGATGTTGACCTGCCAGGTTCGGCCGTAAAGGTTGAAATCGTTGATATAGGCCGAGCCCAGTGTCGCCTGCAGGGTGGCGAACACGTCCGACATCTGCAGCCCCAGAGCCTGCGCCTTGTCGCGATCGATATCGAGGAAGATCGAGGGATTGTTCGCGCTGAAGGTGGTGAACACGCGCGACAATTTCGGATCCTGGTTTGCGGCCGCGATCAGGCCTTGCGCGACGCCGGCCATGGCTACCGGCTCGGCACCCTCCAGATTCTCCAGCATGTACTGGAAGCCGCCGGTGGTGGAGAGGCCGATGATCGGGGGCACGTTGAGCGCGAGCACCTGGGCGGTGTTGATCGCCTGCGTCGCGCCGAAGACCTTGCCAATCGCCGTTTGAGCCGAGTCCGTCGCCTTCTTGCGATCCTCGAACGGCTTCAGGCGCGCCACCATGAAGGCGCTGTTCGACTGGGCGGCGCCGTCAAGGAAGGAGAAGCCGACGATCGCCAGATTGTCCTGGATCTGCGGCATCTGCTTGAGGATGCCTTCGACCTGCTCCACCACGGCGGTAGTCCGGTTGACCGAGGCGCCGTCCGGCAATTGCAGAACGATGAAGAAGGCGCCCTGGTCTTCCTCCGGCACGAAGCCGGTCGGCGTCTTCTGCGAGAGGACATAGGTGCCCACCGCAAAGGCGGCGACGGCGACCAGGCTAAGCACGGAGACGCGCACCAGCCTCGTCACCACGGCGGCGTAGCCGTCGCGGACATTGTCGATCCGCCGCATCACCCAGGCCATGATGCCGCGCTTCTTGCTGTGGCGCAGGAAGACGGCGCACAGAGCGGGCGACAGCGTCAGGGCGTTGAGGGCCGAGATCAGCATGGCGGCCGAGATGGTGACGGCGAACTGGCGGAAGAGCTCTCCCGTCAAGCCCGGGATGAAGGCGATCGGCACGAACACCGACAGCAGCACCAGGGTGATCGCGATGATCGGCGCGGTGATCTGGCTCATCGCCTTCTTGGTGGCGGCGACCGGCGACAGGTCCGGCTCTTCCTCCATCACGCGTTCGACGTTCTCGACCACGACGATGGCGTCGTCGACGACGATGCCGATGGCGAGCACCAGGGCCAGCAGCGACACCGTGTTGGCCGAATAGCCGAGCGCCAGCATGACGGCGAAGGTGCCGACCAGACTGACGGGCACGGCGATGGCCGGAATGATGGTGGCCCGCAGGCTGCCCAGGAACAGGAAGACGACGATCACCACCAGGATGAAGGCCTCGATCAGCGTCCGGATCACCTCGCCGATGGTGTCGGAGACGAAGGTCGAGGTGTCATAGACGATGGTGGAGGACAGCCCCTTGGGAAAGTTCTTTTGAACCTCCGCGAGGGTCTTCTGGATTTCCTTGGAGGTCGCGACGGCATTGGCGCCAGGCGACAGATAGATGGCGACGGCGACGGCCGGCTTGCCATTGAGGCGAGCGGTCTGATCGAGGTTCTGGGCTCCCATCTCGACGCGAGCGACGTCGCGCACGCGCAGCACGGAGCCGTCGGGATTGGCGCGCACCACGATATTGCCGAACTGCTCGGGCGTGGCCAGGCGTCCCTGAGTCTGCAGATTGAGCTGCAATTGCTGGTCCGCTGCTGCAGGCTGGGCGCCGATGCGCCCGACCGGCGCCTGGACGTTCTGCGCCTGGATCGCGCTAGCGATATCGGAGGGCTGCAGCCCCAGATTGGTCATGCGCTGGGTATCGAACCAGATCCGCATGGAGTAGTTCTGGCGGCTGAACAAGCTGGCCTGGCCGACGCCGGGCGTGCGCGACAGCCGGTCGAGCACGTTGATCGCCAGATAATTGGTGATGAAAAGAGGATCGAGCTTGGGATCGTCCGACGAGAACATGACGAACTGCAGGATCGAGGACGAGCGCTTCTGCACCGTCACGCCCTGGGTTCGCACCGTATCCGGCAGCTTGGCGAGCGCCGCCTGCACGCGGTTGTTGACGTTCACCGTGTCGATGTCGGGATCCGAGCCGAGCGCGAAGGAGACGGTGAGGCCGTAGCTGCCGTCGTTGCCGCTGTTCGACTGCATGTACAGCATCTTGTCGACGCCGATGATCTGCGCTTCCAGCGGCTGGGCCACGGAGGATTCGACCACGGCGGCCGAGGCGCCCGGATAGGTCGCGCTGACCGAGACCTGCGGCGGCACCAGGTCGGGATATTGGGCGACGGGCAGGAAGCCCATGGCGAGCGCGCCCGCCAGCGTGATGACGATTGCGATGACGACGGCAAGACGCGGCCGGTCGATGAAGACGGATGAAAACATCTTACTTGGCCGCCCCATTGTTGGAGGCGGGGGCCGGCGAGGGGGCGACCTTGATGCCGGGACGGACCTTCTGGATGCCGTCCACGATCACCTTCTCGCCCTCGTTGAGGCCGGCCGAGACCATGGCGGTTGCCGGCGTTGTCTGGCCGAGCTGAACGCGCCGTTGCTCGACGGCGTTGTCGGGACCGACGACATAGACATAGCTGCCCTGCTGGTCGGTCAGTACGGCACCGCGCGGGATGCCGAGAACCTGGATCGGCTCGACGCCCTCGAGCAGGACGGTGACGAACTCGCCGTCGATCAGCGGCCGGCGGTTGATTTCGCCGGGTTGGGCGCCGGCGATGGTCGGGTTGGCGATCTCGCCGCGAAGGGTCACCGTGTCGGTGCCGTTGGCAATGGTCGGGTCGACATAATTGAGCTTGCCGTCCTGCTCATAGGTCGATCCGTCGGGCAGCTTCAGCTTGATGCGCACGGCGGCAAAACCACCGCGGCTACCGTAATATTTCGACATTTCCAGGAATTGCGGCGACGGGACCGGGAAGGTGACATACATCGGATCCTGGCTGACGATGGTGGCGAGGGTTCCGGTGGTCGGCCCGACGATATTGCCGGTGGTGACGGCGTAGCGCCCGATCTTGCCGTCGATCGGCGAGGCGATGGTGGTGTAGTCGAGATTGATCTGCGAGGTGCGCAACTGGGCGTTGGCCCCCAGGATCTGGGCTTCGAGGGCCTGCTGCGAGGCGATCGCCGTGTCGACCGTCGATTGCTGGCCAGCAGGCGTCTTGAGCAGTGCCTGGGCGCGCTCGGTCGTCAGCTTCGCGTTGCGAAGCTGCGCCTCATATTGGGCGATCAGGGCCTTGTTGACGTCGAGGGCGGCCTGGTAGGGCGGCTGTTCCAGCCGGAAGAGAACCTCGCCCTTCTTGACCTCGCGTCCTTCGGTGAAGGGGGTTTCCTCGAGCTGGGCGGTGACGCGCGCCACCACGCTGACGCGATTGATCGCCTCGACGCGGCCGATGAATTGCTGTGTCTGGGTGATCGGCATCTTGGCGGCAACGATGAATCCCACAGCGGGAGGGCCCGCATTGGGCATCTGCGCCGCGGCCGGCGAGACGAGCACAGGCACCATGGCGGTCGAGCCAAGCAAAGCCGCGAGGGCGAATATTGGCAGCTGATGACGCTGGGCGACTCGATTGGAAGGAAGAAAACGCCGAATAATTGCTGCTATCATCACGCGCCCTATCGCAAGATGCCAGCCGCTGCGGCGCTTGGCATCCCCATCCGAGCGATGTGGCGCCACGAGACCAACTGGATCAAAATAAAAAAACAAAAACAATTTAGTAGAATGAACTGCCTTTTTGGAAGCTCCATTATGGCAGATCAATGGCCGCTGCGGCACAAACCGGTCAGCCAGTGCCGCTCCTGCCTGAAATGGGACATTTTTGCAACAGCACAGGCGCGCTTTCGAGGAGAATGCGTCCAAGCCCCAACGCTTCTTCGCTCCAGTTCCTTGGTTCGGGGCGTCTTCGCGATTCTTGAGGCCGACAAAATCGCAAAATGGCGAGAGCCTGGCGTGGCTTTCAAAAAACGGGACAGTGCGGCAGAATCTTCCTACAGACGCTCGACAACAGAAAAGGAAGCGTCAGTCCCGCAGGGGCCGACGACGCAAGGGGGAATGCATGAGTGACTTTGCCGGCAAGTCCGTGATCGTAACCGGTGGCAGTCTCGGCATGGGGCTGGCCTGCGCCACGCGCTTTGCGCAGGGTGGAGCCGACGTGCTCATCGTGGCCAATGACAAGGCATCCATCGAAGCGGCGCTCCCGGACCTCGGTTCAAAGGCCCGTGGCTTCACAGGCGATGTACGCAAGGCGGCGGACATGGAGGCAGCCGCGGCCGAGGCGGCCAGCGCCTTCGGCGGCGTCGACATCCTGGTGTGCTGCGCCGGCATCCAGCGCTACGGTACGGTGGTCGAGACGCCGGAGGAGATCTGGGACGACGTGCTCGATGTCAATCTGAAGGGCATCTATCTGGCAGCCAAATACGCCATTCCCGCAATGCGCCGGCGCGGTGGCGGCGCGATCGTGGCGATTTCTTCTGTACAGGCCTTCGCGTCGCAGACCTCCGTCGCCGCCTACACCGCCAGCAAAGGCGGCATCAACGCCCTGGTGCGGGCGATGGCGCTCGACCATGCTGGCGAGAACATCACCGTCAACAGCGTCTGTCCGGCTTCTGTCGACACGCCGATGCTGCGCTGGGCCGCCGATCTCCACAAGGGCGATTCGACCGCGGAAGCCACGCTTGCCGCCTGGGGCAAGGGTCACCCGATCGGACGCATCGGCCAGCCCTGGGAGATTGCCGAGGCCGTCGCATTCCTGGCCAGCGACAAGGCGCGCTTCATCACAGGCAGCGATTTCAAGATCGATGGCGGCGTGATGGCCAAGCTCGGCATTGTCTTGCCGGAATGAGGCGTGCGAGTGCGCGGGACCGGCGCACTCAACTCGCCGATTTATGGAGGTATCGGGATATTGAGGCCGAGGCCGGGTTATTTCACCACGGTCTCGCCGCCGGCCATCTTGGGCGCTGGTTCGCCGCTGGCGGCGCTCGGCATGGCGGGGCTCACGGCCACCAGGGGCGGAGCGGTCACCGGGGTGAATTTCGAATCCACGAATTCGAGGGCGTCCTCGATGGTCTTGCGCCACAGCGACCAGGTGTGGTCGCCATCGGTGACGCGGAATTCGATGTTGAGCTTGTCGGCCATCAGCGTCTCGTAGAGCGCCATGGATCCGCGCCAGAAATTGAGGCCGTCATGGTCACCGACGGTAAGGTAGATCGCCGGCAGTTCGCTACCGGCCTCGATCTGGCGGGCGAGCAAGGTGAAGACATTGGCGTCATTGAAGCGCCTGGCATCGAAGGGCGTACCGAAAGCGCCGCCGAAATGGGCGCCCTCCGGTGGCAGGTCGGGCCCGCCGACCACGGTCGCCTGATCGATGCGCTTGAAATAGCTGCCGCTCGCTCCCGGCCATGCCGTCATGGTCTGGGAGGTCGGAATGTTCTGCCACAGAGCCCCGGACAGGCTGGCGACCGCGACATAGCGATCCGGCCGCTTGAAGGCGAAGCGTAGCGCGCCGAAGCCGCCCATGGAAATGCCGGCAATGGCACGGGACTTGCGGGTGCAATGGGGCGCGAAGCGCTTCTCGAAAGCGGTCGGCAACTCGTTGAGGAGCGCGGTTTCGTAGTTGCCCGGGCCCTTCACATCGGCGGAATCGACATACCAGCTATTGCCGGCGGACGGCATCACGACCAGCATCGGGTTGATCCGCCCGCTTTTGATCAGGCGATCGAGCGTGGCCTTGATTGTGGCGAGAGAGGACCAGTCGCGATTGTTCGCATCGCGCCCATGGAGGAGATAGAGCACCGGCCAACCCGTTTCCGGGGCCGGCAGGTCCGGCCGATAGACCGACACCGTCAAAGGCCTGCCCAAGGCCTTGCTGGGAAAGGACATTTCCTCGAGCGTGCTGGCCTGTGCACCGTGACTGCCGCCCGCCAGTCCGGCCAGGAGGCCGAGGCAAAGCGCCGCGGCCAAGCGGAGTTTCCCGATACTGCCCATTCGCGGGCAGTATCGGGAAACTCCGCAAGCGTTTGAGATCCTGCGGAGAACAGAAAAAACACGTGCGGATTCCGGCCAAGCCATGCGCATTTCAAGCTCGTATTGTGTCCGTGCGACAAGCGAATTCGTCGAAAGCCGGCAATCGCTGGACACATCCGTTGCATCGTTGCCGTTGAAAGACGGGATCGATGCCGGAACACGCCGCGCGCTGAGGCTGCTTGACGGAGCGCTTATGCCGACAAGCTGTGTCACAAATTGGGAAACAATCACAAAATTCCAATCAAAAGCGGTTTGACGTCAATTTTGTCGACCGGCGTGGCGATGATGCAACACGCCAAGCAGCTTTTCTGGCAATTTTTCTGGCAACTTTTTTGCTCCCAGCTCGTTCATCCCTCGTACAGGATGAGACCGCCACTATGCCCCAAGCTCCAGGACTCAGTTGAGCGAGGCGCTGAAAGAAGGGTACCAAAGTGTTGGTGGCCGGTCGCGGCAATCCGAGCGCGTCGCGGCGAGACGACTTGATGGAAGTGGAAGGCGCGTGTCATGAACATTCAATCCAGCCCCTCCCAACTGGTGAAGACGATCCGCCCCTATCTGCTCACGGCCTTTCTGTTCGTGCCGTGTTATTTCCTGCAGGCCTATCTGGGCTGGCATAGCTATTCATATTTCGTGTTTCTACCTGCGGTTGTACTTGCTGAGATCTTGTTCGGCTTCGGGATCGGCCTGTTCGCCATCCTGCTGACGGCTACCGTCGTCACCTTCCTGTTCATCCAGCCCTTCTATACGTTGTGGCTGGCGCCCGCCCAGCTTCCGGCGCTGGCCTTGTTCGCCCTCACCGCAATCCTGATCTTCGGTGCCTGCGAGGCGGTGCGCCTGCTGATCGACTATGTCGCCGATCGCCGGCAAAACCCGCCGCGCCCGGTCGCTGCCAGCCCGGCGGTGAAGCCCAATCAGCGCGCCATCTCCGTCGATATGTGGCGCGGCTTCGTGCTGTGCACGATCTTCATCAACCACATGCCTGGCAACCTCTTCGAGGTCATCACCTCGCGTAATTTCGGCTTGTCTGATTCGGCTGAGGCCTTTGTCTTCATGTCCGGTGTCGCCATGGCGCTGGCCTATGGCCGCAAGTTCAACGCCGGCAAGGAGGCCGACGTCTCCCTGGCGCTCGGCAAGCGCGCCCTGAAGCTCTATGGCGTCCATGTCCTGATGACGCTGGCCGGCATCGCGATCTTCTCAGCCGGTGCGCTGCATTGGCGGATGCCCGATCTCATGGCGATGCATGGACGTGACCTCTATACCCAGGATGCCAGCACCTTCCTGCTCGGCACGCTCTCGCTTGGCCACCAGATCGGCTATTTCAACATCCTGCCGCTCTATATCGCCCTTATCGCCCTGGTGCCTGCTCTGTTCTATCTGGCGCGGCTGCATATCGGTGTGATGCTGGCCGCCTCGGCTGTGCTCTACGGCCTGGCCCGCTATTATGGCTGGAACCTGCCGTCCTGGCCGATCGCCGGTGGCTGGTTCTTCAATCCTTTCACCTGGCAGTTCATGATGGCGATTGGCATCGCCGTCGGCCTGCTGCTGCAGCAGGGCCGGCTTGCGATCTCCAAGCCGCTGTTCGCCCTTGGCGGCCTGATCGTCTTCGCAGGTGCCTTCGTGGTCACCAACGGCTTCGGCCTGTCTTTCGGCGTGCGTGAGGCTGTTTATGGCTGGCTTGACCTCGACAAGACCAATCTCGGCCTCGGCCGCCTCGTGCACTTCCTGGGCATGGCCAGCTTCATTTACGGATTGGGCATCTCGCCGAAACTCGCTTCATTGCGGGTGATGCAGCCTCTGATCATGCTGGGACGCCATAGCCTGCTGGTGTTCTTCCTGCTCTCGCTATTGGCCGGGGCCGGCCAGGTGGTGCTGATGACGGGCCACGATTCGCTGTGGATCCAGATCGCCCTCGTCTGCGGCGGCATCGCCTTCCTGTGCGCCGCCGCCAAGTTCAGCGAGGCCGAGAAGGCGGCCGGCGGCCCGGTGATGGTGCGGGGCTGAACCAGCCTCCACCTCAGCTCAGCAGGGGCAGGATGGCACGAACCCTGGCATCGCGCAGATAGAGGCCGCCCCACATCAGCACGCCGAGATAGACCCCAAACAGAAGGTGGCTGAAGATCGGCGTGCCCGCCCTGAGATTGGTGGCGATGGCGCCGCCGAGAAGCCCGGTCAGCAGTACCGCTCCCAGGATCGAGGTGCGCGGAATGGCGTAGAGCACCGTGGCGGCGAGGGTGATCACGCCGATGGTGCGGGCATGCTCGGGCGGATAGCCCAGGCCCTGCATGGTGTCGATCACCACCTGCAAGGGCGCCAGCTTGATGGCGCCGTCGAAAATGAGGAAAAGCACCACCAGGGTGCTGAGCACAATGCCCGTCCAATAGGCACCCCTGGAGATGGAGGCAGTCTGGCTCGACATGATCAGTCCTCTGTGTTGGCGGGGGCGGGATATCCGCCCGTTGCCACAAGGACGTCGATCAGAGCGGGGAGCCGACAAGACGGCCAAAAAATTTCAGAACGGGTGTTATGGGGCTTGTCCACGCTGGCCGGCAGGCAGCGGGTGATCGGCCGATTGGAACTCCATGACTTTTCCGTTGCATAAATCGGCTGCGAGAGTATGTGCCTGCGCTGAATTCTTGCGACGATGAGGCTTCGGACCGGCATGCGGTTATGGCGATTGGCGCGGCGCCCTTTCCTGGCTCTCGATGGCAGCGGCGCGGAGCGCCATGGCGCCCGTTGGACCTCCCCGGGCCGGCCCGTGGTCAATTTCGCTTCGGAGGCGGCCCTCGCGGTCCTCATCGTCTTGCGCTATCTGCCGCGTGATCTTGAAGGAATTGATCAGGATTATCTGCTGGGCTGGACCGAGACCGACGAAGAACCGGAGGCGATCCCCTCTACGCCGGATCCAATCGAAAAGCGGGCGAGAGGCGATGACTGGCTGTCCTCCAGCCGCTCCCTGCTTGCCTCGGTGCCATCAGCCGTCCTGCCGGAAGCCAGGCTGATCTTGATGAATCCGAGACATCCCAGGGCGAGTTCGATCGCGCCCTTGACCGTGCGCCCCTTCAGTTTCGAGCAATGCCTCAGCCTGCCTCCCTTGCCTGTGTAGCGCCAGTGGAACCCCCGTGACCGGGCCGCGAACCGTCATCCTCAGCTTTCTGCATCGAACTGCATGGCAGGGCCTGGGCAATGTTTCGGGCCATGTCCTAGAGTGCGCCCGGGCCGAACCAAGCGAGCAACCAGATGCGCCTCGGGCAATGCTGCAATTTTCACGACTTTCGTCGCCTGGCCAAGCAGCGTCTGCCGGGGCCGATCTTCGATTACATCGACGGCGGCGCCGATGACGAAGTGACCTATCGGCGCAATACGGCCGCCTTCGAAGCCTGCGACCTGGTGCCGAACGTGCTGCGCGGGGTGGCCGAGGTGGACATGTCGATCGAGGTCATGGGGCAGAAGCTGGCCATGCCGGTCTATTGTTCGCCGACTGCTCTCCAGCGCCTCTTTCACCACCAGGGCGAGCGGGCGGTCGCGGCCGCGGCGGGAAAATACGGTACGATGTTCGGGGTATCCTCGCTCGGCACGGTCAGCCTGGAAGAAGCGCGGCGGATCAGCGATGGGCCGCAAATCTATCAGTTCTATTTCCACAGGGACCGCGGCCTTAATCGCGATATGATGGCGCGCGCTAAAAGCGCCGGCGTGCAGGCGATGATGCTGACGGTCGACAGCATCACGGGCGGCAATCGGGAGCGCGACAAGCGGACGGGCTTTGCCATTCCCTTCAGGCTCACACTTGCCGGCATGCTGCAATTCGCGATCAAGCCGGCCTGGGCGGTCAACTACCTCACCCATGAACGCTTCCAGCTGCCTCAGCTGCAAGAGCACCTCAAGCTGGACGGCGGAGCGCTGTCGATCAGCCGTTATTTCACCGAGATGCTCGACCCCTCCATGTCCTGGGATGACGTCGCCGAGATGATCACGCATTGGAACGGGCCGTTCTGCCTGAAGGGCATCATGTCGGTCGAAGATGCCCGGCGCGCGGCCGAGATCGGTTGCAGCGCGATCGTGCTGTCCAATCATGGCGGGCGCCAGCTCGATGGCTCGCGCAGCGCCTTCGACCAGCTGGCGGAGATCGTCGATGCGGTGGGCGACCGGATCGACGTCATCATGGATGGCGGCGTGCAACGCGGGACGCATGTCCTCAAGGCCTTGTCTCTGGGAGCGAAGGCCGTCGGGCTGGGCCGCTACTACCTTTTCCCGCTTGCCGCCGGCGGGCAGCCCGCCGTCGAACGCGCCCTGGAGCTGATGCGGATCGAGATCGAGCGCGGCATGAAATTGATGGGCTGTACCTCCGTCGCACAGCTCACGCGCCAGAACATTCGCCTGCGTTCCTGAACCTGCCCCACGCGAAGGACTGCCCGACGCGTGTCGCCGCGGCCAGTTTCTCGCGCAGATCGTCGGGATTTTTCAAACCCACAATACGGTCCGGCAATCGCAACCTATGCCAGTCCGTCTCATAGTTTGAGCGTCACCCTGGTGTTCAGGAGTTGGCTGCGCCTGGCGCTCGAGCCCAGCTTGATCTCGAAGTCGCCGGCTTCCAGAACCGGCTGCAGGTCCTTGCCGGGGAAGGCGAGGTCCCTGGCTGCCAAGGTGATGGTGACGGTGCCGCTCTGGCCGGGATCGAGGCTGATCCTGGCGAAGCCCCTCAGCTCCAGCAACGGCCGGGACAGGCTCGCCACCAGGTCATGCGTGAACAGGAACACGGTCTCCCAGGCGGCGCGTTTGCCGGTGTTCGTAACCGTGGCGCTGACCTCGATGGTATCGTCGGGGCCGAATATCGTTTTGCTCACTTTCAGGCCGGACAGGCTGAAGGCGCCATAGGTGAGGCCATGGCCGAAGGGAAAGGCCGGCGCATTGGGGGCGTCGATATATTTGGAGGTGTAGTGGTCGTTCGGGTTGAAGGGGCGTCCGGTCGGATATTGCTCGTAGTAGAGCGGCGCCTGTCCGACCGTGTCGGGCCAACTTATCGGCAGGCGGCCGGAGGGCGATTCCTGCCCCATCAGGAGGTCGCCGATGGCCGGGCCTGCCTGCTCGCCGGGAAACCAGGCCATCAGCACGGCCGAGGCCTTGGGGAAGAGCCAGGGCAAGGTGAGCGGCCGGCCGGCGAAGAGCACGACGATCACCTTCTTGCCGAGCGCCAGGATGGCCTCGGCGAGTTCGCGCTGCTTGCCCGGAAGCTCCGGATGGGCGCGGCTGGCGGCTTCCCCGCTCATCGGTGCCGCCTCGCCCAGGCATAGCACCACGGTATCGGCGAGGCGCGCCGCCTCCACCGCGGTGGCGATGCCGGAGGTGTCGTCTGAGTTGATCTTCACGCCTTCGGCATGCACCACGACAGTGGCGACCTTGCCGAGGCTGGTGCGCAGGGTGATGCTGTCCTCGGCGACCGATGCGCCGCCCCAGGGGCCGCGCATATCGGCCTGGGCGTCGGTGAGGGGGCCGATCAGTGCGATGCGCTCGGTGCGCGTGAGCGGCAGCGCTTCGTTGTAATTGGTAAGCAGGACGCAGGATTTGCGCGCCGCGTCACGGGCGACTTCATGATGGTCGATCTTGCCGGCCATGGCGGCCAGTGGAGCCGTGCCGCGCCGATAAGGCTGATCGAACAGGCCGAGCCGCTCCTTGAGGCCGAGGACGCGCCGCACGCTGGCGTCGATCTCTTCCATGGTGATGAGGCCCGATGACAGCGCCTCGGGCAGGTGCTTGCGATAGGCGTTGGAGACCATGTCGATGTCGACACCCGCCCGCAGGGAGAGAGCAGCGGCCTCGGCCAGGTTGCCGGCCACACCATGGTTCATCAGTTCGGCCACGGCGTTGTAGTCGCTGATGATGACGCCGTCGAAGCCCAGCTTGTCGCGCAGCCAGCCCTTGAGCAGCGGCTCATGCGCCGTCATCGGCATGCCGGCCAGGCTGTTGAAGGCTGGCATGATTGCCGCAACGCCCGCCTTCACGGCGGCCACGAAGGGCGGCAGATAGATCTCGTGCAAGGCGCGGTCGGAAACATCGACCGAAGCATATTCACGCCCGGCCACCGGTGCGCCGTAGGCGCAGAAATGCTTGGCGGTGGCGGCGATCGAACCGACGGCCGAGAGATCCGAGCCTTGGAAACCCTTGATCTTGGCGATCGCCATTTCGGCGTTGAGCCAGGAATCCTCGCCTGCGCTTTCGACGATGCGGCCCCAGCGCAGGTCCCTGGAGACATCGATCATCGGAGCGAAGGTCAAGGCGAGGCCATCATTCCAGGCCTCCACCGCCGCGATGCGCGCCGTACGGGCCCAGGCGGCCTGATCGAACATGGCGGCCTCAGCCAGCGGCACCGGAAACGCCGTCTTGTGGCCGTGGATGACGTCGAAGCCGAGCAGCAGCGGAATGCCGAGGCGCGATTCCTCCACGGCGATGCGCTGGACCTCGTTGACGTGATCGACGCCGACCATGTTGAGAAGATTGCCGATATCGCCGGAGCGGATGGCATCGGGCGAGTCCCCACCGAGCAACGGGCCGGTCACCGCATAGCCCGAGGCAACCATATTGAGCTGGCCGAGTTTTTCTCGCAGCGTCATCTTGGACAGCAGGGTCTCGATGCGGCTCATCACAACTCCTCGTTCGGCAGGCTTTTGCTGATCGCGGGATCGGCGGGGCCGATGAGCAAATCAGCTTCTGCTCCTTGCTTAACGCCTCGCGGCTTCTGTTCAATCCCTACCTTGGTTAGCATCGCCAGAGATTTTGCGATTTGGCGGAAGCGCCAGGAACCGCAAAGACGATCTGGCCAATCGGTTGGATTGGCGTGGAAACAAAGAGTTGGAGCAAAATGCCGTTTCCGATTAACGCATTTTGCTCCGAGAATCGGAGAGAGCAGATGAGCGTGATCACGGACCTGGATCGCTGGATCGAGCGGCAATATCCCATTGCCGTCAGGAACATGCAGCTTGCAATCTCCGCCACGGCCACCGTGAAGGAACGGCCGGGCTTCGGCCAAAGCATCACGCCGAAAAGAGGGTCGGTGGTGGCATCGCCCGTGCCGGCCTCCTACGATCCGGATCCCGATTATTTCTTCCACTGGTATCGCGACTCGGCCGTGGTGATCGACGCGCTGCGACAGATCGACCCCCGCTGGCTCGACAGCGAGACGGCAGCGGCCCATTTCTGTGACTTCGTGGATTTCAGCCTGGGTCTCGACGATATCCGCACCGATCCGGGCCGGGCGCTGCAACCCGGCTGGCGCGACCGCGTCAGTCCGGATTTCGAGCAGTTCCTGCGCGACGACGCCGATCTCGCCGCGCATACGGTGCGGGGCGAGACGCGGGTCAATCCGGACGGCCGCCTCGACATTTCACGCTGGAACCGTCCGCAATATGACGGCATCGCAGCCCGAGTGCTGACGGTGCTGCGCTGGAGCAACCACCGTGGTTTCGGCGTTCGGCACGATGCGAACATCGCAACCTTGCTGGACGAGGATATCCGCTTCGTCCTCGCCCATTGGCGTGAGCCGAGCTACGACATCTGGGAGGAAGAAAAGGCGCATCACTACTACACGCTGCGCATCGAGGCGGCGGCACTGGAGGAGGGGGCCTCCTGGTTGGCGGCGCAGGGCGATGCCGGGGCCGCGCAGCGCGCCCGGGCGGATGCCGCCGAGATCCAGGGCCGTCTCCACCATTTCTGGCAACCCGAGGAGGGGTTCTACCGTTCGCGCCTGACCGAGGACGGCAAGCCGACACCGAAGGACCTCGATATCGCCGTCATCCTCGCTTCTATCCATGCCGGCGGTGCCCTGCCCACCCATTCGCCGCACGATGCCCGGATGGAAGCGACGCTGGATCGCCTCGATGCGATCTTCGAAGAGGAGTATGCGATCAACCGTGGCCGGCCGGAAGGGCGCGGCATTGCCCTCGGCCGTTACCAGGGCGACGAATATTACTCCGGCGGGGCCTACTATTTCTCGACGCAGGCGGCAGCCGAATTCTGCTATCTGCGCGCGGCCGCCCTGCGGGCGGAGGACCCACAAGCAGCCGATCGCCTGAAGGCGCGGGGAGATGCCTATCTGGAGACCATCCGTGCCTTCACGCCCGATGACGGCGAAATGTCCGAGCAGTTCGACCGGGTGACCGGCGAGCATACCTCGGCCAAGCATCTGGCCTGGAGCTATGCCGGCTTCATCACGGCGGTGGAGGCAAGGCGGAAGGCTGGGTGAGCGCTGGAGCAAATGCGATTTCCCTGAATCACATTTTGCTATAACTATTTGTTTTGACACGTTTTCTTAATCGAAAAGTCTATCAACTTTTCTGGAAAACGCTATATCCCAAATGAGACATGGCGCCGGCCCCGGCAGGGCCCCTACGATATCGGGCAGGCCGTTGAAGCGGCCTCGCATCGGAAGGGAACGCCTTGTCGAAAACGCTCACCACCACGCCCCGCCAGGATGGTTTCCGCGCGCCCGGCGAGTTCGAGCCGAAAGCCGGTTGCTGGTTGATCTGGCCCGAACGGCCCGACACCTGGCGGCTGGGGGCCAAGCCGGCGCAAAAGCTGTTCGTACGTGTCGCCGCGGCGATTGCTGCAAGCGAGCCCGTCACCGTGATCGTCTCGGCGCGGCAATGGCGCCATGCCCGAGCATGCCTGCCCGATGCGGTGCGGCTGGTCGAAATGTCGAGCAATGATTCCTGGCTACGCGACAGCGGCCCCAATTTCGTGGTCAACGACCAGGGCGAGGTGCGCGGTGTCGACTGGACCTTCAATGCCTATGGCGGGCTGAATGGCGGGCTCTATTTCCCCTGGGATCTCGATGACCAGCTCGCCCACAAGGTCCTCGAAATCGAGCGGATGGACCGTTACCGTTCCAGCCTGATCGCTGAGGGCGGGGGCCTGCAATGCGACGGGCAGGGCACGCTGGTCACCACCGCGCAATGCCTGCTCAATGCCAACCGCAACGGCCATCTTGGCCAGGCGGCGGTGGAACAGCAACTCGCCGACTATCTCGGCATCGACACCATCGTCTGGCTGCCGCGGGGTTTCGCCTTCGACGAGACCGACGGCCATGTCGACGACATCTGCTGTTTCGTGCGCCCCGGCGAGGTGGTGTTGAGCTGGACCGACGACAAGGACGATCCGCAATATGAGATCGTGCGCGAGGCCGAGGACGCGCTGCGCTCGGCGCGCGACGCCCGGGGCAGGGCTCTGAAAGTGTACAAGCTGCCCCATCCCTTGCCGATCGAGACCACGGCCGAGGAAAGCGAGGGGGTCGACCAGGTCGAATTGACCTGGGCGCGGCCGGCGGGCAACCGCATCGCGGCGAGCTACATCAACTACTATCCCGGTAACAGCGTGGTGGTCGTTCCCGAATTCGGCTGCGCCCTCGACCGCCCGGCCAAAGCCATCCTGGCCGAGCTTTTCCCCGGCCATGCCATCGTCGGAATCGAGAATTCGCGCGAGAT
This sequence comes from Labrys sp. HAY1-8F, assembly GCF_056754975.1. Lineage (NCBI taxonomy): Bacteria > Pseudomonadati > Pseudomonadota > Alphaproteobacteria > Hyphomicrobiales > Xanthobacteraceae > Labrys > Labrys sp. HAY1-8F. Next base: position 1,755,628 of record NZ_JBPGWZ010000001.1, read on the forward strand.
CCTGCTCGGCGGCGGCAATGTCGCCTGCATCACGCTGCCTGTTTATGCCGGTCGTCGCGCCTAGAGAAGTGTATCGCAGCGTCGAACTGGGTCTATTCTGACAATTACCCCATGATTTCAAAGAGGTGAGCGGTTCTTGGTTCCATCGGACCGGAAGCGCTCCAGAGGTTGCAAAGGTGGTTTGCATGCATGCCCTGCTCCGTTCGGTTGCCCTCGCCACAGGTCTCGCCCTTATCGGCCTTGCTCCGGTCCGGGCGGAGGACGAGAAAGTCGTCAACATCTACAACTGGACCGATTACATCGCCCCCGACACAGTGGCGAAGTTCGAGAAGGAGACTGGGATCAAGGTCGTCTACGACAATTACGACGGCAACGAGATGCTGGAGACCAAACTGCTCGCGGGCCGCTCCGGCTATGACGTGGTTTATCCCTCCGCCTTTCCGTTCCTCAGGAACCAGATCAAGGCCGAGACATTGCAGCCTCTACGGCGCGAGGCGATGCCCAACGCCGCCAAGGTGGACCCGAAGGTGCTGGCCCTGATCGCGCAGGCCGATCCCGGCAACCAACATGCCATGCCCTATATGGGTGTGACGGACGGCATCGGCTACAATGTCGAGGCCATCAAGCGCCGGATGCCGGATGCGCCCGTCGACTCCTTCGCCATGATCTTCGACCCGGCGATCGTCCAGCGTTTCGCCGATTGTGGCGTTGCCATGATCGACGCGCCGACGGAGGTGATTCCCATGGCGCTGGCTTATCTCAAGCTCGATCCGCACTCCACCGCACCCGATGACCTCGCCAAGGCCGAGGCTCTGCTGAAGAAAGTGCGGCCCTCCATCCGCTATTTCCATTCCTCGCGCTACATCAATGACCTGGCCAATGGCGACATCTGCCTGGCGCTGGGCTGGTCCGGCGATATTCTGCAGGCCAAGACGCGTGGTACGGCGGCGGCCAAGCCGGTCACGGTGGCCTATGCCATTCCGCGAGAGGGCACGCTGGTGAATTTCGACACCATGGCCGTGCCCAAGGATGCGCCGCATCCCGACAATGCCATGCGCTGGATCGACTTCAATCTGCGGCCCGACATCGCGGCCGCCAATTCCAATTTCATATCCTATGCCAATGCGGTGCCCGAAGCGCGGCCACTGCTCAGCGAGGCGATTGCCAAGGACCCCGGCATCTATCCGCCGGAGGAGGTGAAGGCCCGGCTGTTCGTGGTGACCAATTCCGACGCGGCGGTGCTCCGCCGTCAAACCAGGGCGTGGACGCGGATCCTGACAGGGCAGTGAGCCTGGCCTGAGACGCCGCGTCAAAGCCTGCGTCTGTCGCCCCCGCCGGCGAGCAGTTCGACCTGGGAATGGACGCCCAGCTTGGCATAGACGCTCTTGATGTGATTGCGCACCGTGCCCGGCGATATGGCGAGCGTGCGGGCGATGGTCTTGGCGCAGCCGCCATCCATGAGGAGGTCGAGAATCTGGCCCTCCCGGGGACTGAGTTCGACGCGGTTGGCGGCTCCCCTGATCGAAGCGCCAGACTGCCAGAGCTGCCAAAGCCGCCCCAGCACGAGCCGGACAGCATCGCCGGCGCCTTCAGCGAGGGCAAGGTCGGCAGGGATGAAGCCGGGGCTGCCCATATGGCGGAAGAAGGTCACGTAGCCGGCGACGCCGGGGGAGAGATTGAACACGCCGGTGATCTCGTCGATGGTCTGCGACGGCAGGTAGAAGTCCCGATAATAGGGCGTCCTCTCGAAGTGGAACGCGTCGAAGCTGGACAGCGGCAGCAGGAAGTCGTCCTGCGTGGCGGCGAATTTCTGGAAGAAGGGATCTTCGCGAAAGAGGCCCCTGTCATATTGGCGGTTCCAGCGGTCGGGCCGCTCGCCGTCTATGGTCACGCAGGCGCCTTCCCGCAGATAGAGGCCGACATGGCAGCTGTCCGCAGCCGGCAGATCACGGGCAGTCGGCGCAAAGCGACCCGCAAGTTGCGTCGGGGACGTCGCGACGATCGCCTCGGCGAGGCCGCGGTTCCACTGCGCAAAGCGGGAGAAGGGGAGCCCTGATTCCATGGGATGGCCATCGCATGTTCTTCGAGTCTGCCAAGAACATGGCATAAAGTCCTGCGGGCTCAAATCGGTGCTGATGAGCCGGCTGGCCTCGGCAAGCCCTCACTCCATTGCCATGCTGTGGTCCATCTCCGGCGGCTTTGCTGCCTTTCTCAGGAAGAAAACCAGCGGCATCGCAGCCAGCGTCAGCAGCATCATCAGCTTGAAATCGTCGATATAGGCGATGATGGTCGCCTGATGGGTGACCATCACGTCGAGCATGGTCTGCCCTGCGGCGCTCATCGGATCGATCACCTTCGCCCGGGTCATGTCCTGCAGGGTCTGGTTGTAGGGGGTGATGTGGGCGACGATATCGGCGTGATTGGCCTGGGTTTTTTCGGTCAGCAGGGCGGCGGTCATGGAAATGCCGACGCTGGAGCCGATGTTGCGCGAAAGGTTGTAGAGGCCGGTGCCGTCGCCGCGCAGGCTGGCATCCAGGGTCTGGAAGGTCACTGTGGTGAGCGGCACGAACAGGAAGCCGAGGCCGGCGCCCTGGACGAAGCCGGTGACGATGATCTGCCATTGCGAGATATCGGGGGTCCAGCCGGTCATGTCGTAGAGCGACCAGGCGGTCAGGCCGAAGCCGATCAGCAACAGCACGCGCGTGTCGAGCTTTCCGACCAGGCGGCCGACGATGAACATGCAGACCATGGTGCCGATGCCGCGCGGCCCCATCACCAGGCCGGCGGTCACCACGGGATAGCCCATCAGTGATTGCAGATAGGGCGTCATCAGCGCCATGGCGGCGTAGTAGGTCAGGCCGACCGCCGAGATGAGCACTACCCCGACCGCAAAATTGCGGTCGACGAACAGGCGCGGCTTCACGAAGGGTTCCTTGCCCGTGAAGGTGTGGACCAGGAAGATGTAGAAGGTGCCGATGCAGATCAGGGCCTCGAGCTGAATCTCGCCCGAGGAGAACCAGTCGAGCTGTTCGCTGCGATCGAGCAGCACCTGCAGGGCCCCGATGGCGATGGACAGCATGCCGAAGCCGAGCCAGTCGAGCTTGACGGCCGTGCTGCTGCGGGTCTCGGTGACGAAGGCCATCACGCCGAGCATGGCGACGAGGCCGATCGGCAGGTTGATGTAGAAGATCCACCGCCAGGAAATGTGGTCGGTCAGCCAGCCGCCGATGACGGGGCCGAGTACCGGTCCCACCATCACGGCGACGCCGAACACGGCCATGGCCCCGCCGCGCTCCTCGGGCGTGTAGATGTCGAGCATGATAGCCTGGGCCAGCGGCACCAGGGCGGCGCCGAACACGCCCTGCATCAGGCGGAAACCGACGATCTGTATCAGGGACTGGGCCATGCCGCACAGCATGGAGGCGACCACGAAGCCGATGATGGAGACGAGCAGCAGGCGCTTGCGGCCGAAACGGGCTGCGAGGAAGCCGGAGGGCGGCGTCATGATCGCCGCCGCCACGATATAGGAGGTCAGCACCCAGTTGATCTGGTCCTGGCTGGCGGAAACACTGCCCTGGATATGCGGCAGGGCGATATTGGCGATGGTGGTGTCGAGCGCCTGCATGATCACTGCCAGGATGACGCAGGCGGTGATGGCGCCGCGATTGGCGACCGTGGGAGCCGGGCGGGCAGGGCTGGGTATCGGGCCGGCGCTCGCGGTGGCGGATGCGCTCATGGCGGGCCTCGTTCGCAACGATATGGGACTATGGTGATGAAATAATTAGGTGCTCAAAGGGCGGGCCGGCGCGCAGGAAGGCGCGGCGGCTCTGTCGTCAGCCGGCGCTCGGCTTGGCCTGGCCGAACCAGCTCGTCACGAAGCTGGGCAGTCCGCGGGCGTGGCCGGTGTCGACACCGACCACTACGCTCATGCCCAAACGCAGGCTTGGTTTGTCGGGCGCAGGATCGATGCTGATGCGCATGGGAATGCGCTGGACCACCTTCACCCAATTGCCGGAGCTGTTCTGTGCCGGCAGCAGGGAAAAGCTCGAGGCGGAGGCCGGGCTGATGGTCTCGACCTTGCCGGTCCAGGTCACGCCCGGATAGGTGTCCACCGAAATCTCGACCGGCTGGCCGGGTTTGACATAGGTGAGCTCGGTCTCCTTAGGGGTCGCATCCACCCAGACATTGGTGGTGGAGACCAGGTTGAAGGCGCGCTGGGAGGCGTTGAGATAGGCGCCGCGCTGCAGGGCGTCGACATTGGTGACGATGCCGTCGAAGGGAGCTCGCACCACGCTGTCGCCGAGATCGCGCTTGGCATTGTCGACGGCCGATTGGGCCTGGAGGTAGAAGGGGTTCTTTTCCACCGGCAGGGAAGCGTCGCCGCCGAGCTGGGCCAGCATGGCCTGGGCATTGGCCTCGGCCACGATGACCTTCTGGCGCGCCGCGTCGAGATCGTGCTTAGCCTGGTCGAAGGTCTGCTTGGAGGCAGCGCTTGAAGCCTGCAGATCCTGCTGGCGCTTGAACTGGGCTTCGTAGAAGGGAATGTCGGCCTTGGCCTGGACAATCTGGGCCTCGGCCTGGGCGTAGCTCGCCTGCAGGGTCAGAACCTGGTTGCGCACGGTGCCGAGCTGCGCTTCCGCCCCTTCCAGCGCCGTGCGGTAACTGTCGGGACGGATGCGGTAGAGCAGGTCTCCCTTCTTGACGGCCTGGCTCTCGACGACGTCGATCTCCACCACCGTGCCCGCGACATCGGTCGATATGCCGACCATCGCCGCCTGCACATAGGCATTGTCCGTCTCCATCACCTGCCCGCCGGTGACATAGAAGTAGCCGCCAGCCACGACGGCGATCGGCAGCAAGGCAAACAGCAGGGGACGGGTCAGCGAGCGCTTGCGCATCTTGGCCGGCTGCGGCGTGGATGTGCCCTGATTGGCCTTGTCGCCGGCGAGCCGGTCGATCTCGACAGGGCTTTCGAGTTTCTGGGCCTGGTTACTGCCATCAGCCATGATTTGCCTCCTTATCGTCGACCGGCTGGCGGCAGGCTTCGAGAAGGTTGGCCTTCATCTGCGTCAGGGTGTCGAGTAATTTCACGCGGTCTTCGTCCGGGATGGACGCCAGGGCCTCGGCCCGGGTCCTGTCGCCGACAGCGCGCATCTCGGCGAGAATGGGATGGGCGGCCGGCGTCAGGAAAAGCAGCCAGACCCGGCGGTCGGATGCATGTTGGCGCCGTTCGATCAGCCCGCGCGCTTCCAGCTTGTCGAGAATGCGCACCAGGGTGATCGGCTCGATCTCGAGCAGTTCGGCAAGCCCGCTCTGATGGATACCCTCGCTGCGGGAGAGAAAGGCGAGCGCCTGCCATTGCGAGCGCGTCAAGCCGATATCGCCGGCTTGCTGTTCGAAGCGTTTGCGCATCAGGCGGGCGACGTCATGCAGGATGAAGCCGAGGGTGGGCGGGTTGAGCATATCTAGAGCATGCCGTTCTAATTATAAGCTTGCTTATGTTTGTGTATGATTATAACAAGGATGCCTCAAATGCAATCGGGCAGATGGGTACGAACCGCAAAATGGCTGCTGATCACGCAAGATTTGATCGAAGCCGGGTACTGACAGGGGCTGGCCTGTTTTGCGCGGCCTTGCTTGCCCTGGCGCTTGGCACCGATCCGGCGGTTGCTGCCCCGCGCTTCGTCAGCTGCGGCGGCGCGGCCATGCTGGGAGGAGCGCTGCTCAATTGCTCTCACCTGGCGCCGACCAAGCCGGCGCAACTGTGCAATTTCAGCTGGAGCCTCCTGCAGGTCGGCAACGTCCCGCAGGTGGTGAGCGGATCCTTCCTCCTGCCGCCCGGCGCCAACAACGCCCAGGTCTATCAGGGCGCCGGCTATGTCGCCGCCCTGGCATCGCCGATCATCCTCTGCCAGGACCAAAACTAGCGCTCCCGGTCCGCTTTCGGGCGCTGGCCTCGCTATTGCCTCCACAACGCCCCAAAACAGCCCCCTTTGGTTCACACGCCATACAAGTCAGCCAAGCTATCGCTTAGGTTGTACTCACAGGCCATGAGCCGTTCGAGCTCGGCCCACGCCGGGTGGAAACCAAGAGGGCCAGATCAATGTCCGCGACATTCCGCAGCGCTTTTGCGCTCCTGCTCATTCTGCTTGCAGCGAGTTTGCCGCTGCAACCAGCCCGGGCACAAAGCCAGGGTGAAAAGCGCATTGCCCTGGTCATAGGCAATGCCGACTACAAGGCCGGGCCGTTGGCGACCAGCGCCAATGATGCGGGCCTGATCGCCCAGACCCTGCAGGCTGCCGGGTTCGACGTCACCGGCGCCCGCGATCTCGACCAGGATTCGCTGCGCAAGGCGTTCCGCGAGTTCCTCGACAAAGCCTCCGCATCGGGACCCGACACGGTGGCTTTCGTTTATCTCGCCGGTTATGGCCTGCAGTCGGAAGGGCAGAATTATTTCGTGCCCGTCGACTCCGCCATTCAGACGCCTGCTTCCATACCAGCCGAGGCGGTGCGGCTCTCCGATTTCATTCGGCCGCTTGGTGCCTTGCAGTTGAAGGCCAGTATCGTGGTGGTCGATGGTGCGCGTGCCAACCAATTTGCCCGCGGTGACCAGCCCCTCGCCGGTGGCCTGGCGCTCGTCGATGCCGAGCCCAATGCCCTGATCGCCTTCAACGCGGCCCCCGGCACGGCGGCGCCGCCCGAGCAGGGGCCGTATGGCGCCTATGCGCAGGCTCTCGCCGAAATGATGCGCACGGGGGGGCTGCCGATTAACGACGTATTCGACCGCACCCGGTTGCGGGTGAGCGAGAAGACCAACGGCGCGGTGCTGCCCTGGAGCGCGTCGAAGCTCGGCGCCCCCTTCAGTTTCTTCGACCGTGCGGCCGATGCACCGGCCCCGCAGGTTTCGCTTGAGGAAGACAGGGCGATGCAATCCAAGCGCATCGCCGATTTCGACGCGCGTGATGCCTATGTCGCCGCCGTCGACCGGGATACCATGCAGGGCTACCAGGACTTCCTGACCGCCTTTCCGCGTGATGCCATGACCAAGCGCGTGCGCGCCATCGTGGCGGCCCGGCGCGAAGCCATCACCTGGCATGAGACCTGGAAGCGCGATACGCCGAATGCCTATTGGTCCTATCTCAAGCGCTATCCGCGCGGCCCCCATGCCTGGGATGCCCGCCGCCGGCTGAGATATCTGTCCGCCGCGATCGAGCCGCCGCCGACCTTCGACGTGATCGAATATGACGTGCCGCCGCCGCCCGAGGTCGAGGTGGTCTATGTCGAACGGCCGGTGATCATCTTCTCCGACCCCGAATTCGATCTGCCGCCGCCTCCGCCGCCGCCGGTGATCTTCCTGCCGCCGCCGCCCCGCGATTTCGTGGAATTGCCGCCACCGCCCCCACCGATCGACGACTATGTGCTGCCGTCGCCGCGCTATGTGGCGATGCCCGAATGGGTACGGCCGCCGCGCTATGTCGAGCCACCGCCGCAGAATTTCATCTTCAACAACATCCACAATGCCACCATCATCAACGAGACGCTGGAGGCTCCGCCGGAGCGCATGCGGCCCCAAGAGGGCGAGGGTGGCCTGACGACCGGGGAGAAGGCAGCCGGTGCGGCGATCGCCATCGGTGCAGCGGCCGCCGCCGCTCGCGTTGCCCTGCCGCCCTTCCTGCGCAATCGTGGGGGACGGGGTGGGCAACCTGGGATGACGCAGCCAGTCGTGGCACCACAGCCGGGTGAGGTCGGCGTGCCGCCGGTACCAGGTGCACCGCAACAGCCTGGGCGCCTGCTGCCGGGCCAAGCTCTGCCAGGCCAGGTGCAGCCTGGACAAGTACTTCCCGGAAAGGGCCAGCCCGGCCAGTTCCTGCCAAGTCAGGCTCAGCCAGGTCAGGCTCAGCCAGGGCGGACTCAGCCAGGGCGGACTCAGCCAGGGCAAGCACTCCCAGGTCAGGCTCTCCCCGGAAAAGGCCAGCCTGGACAATTCCTGCCGGGCCAAGCCCAGCCGGGCCAGGCCGCACAGCCTGGAGAACTCAAGCCGGGGCAGACCCAACCTGGCCTCAAACCCGGCCAGGCTCAGCCTGGAAAGGCGCTGCCCGGCATGAACGGCGAGGCCCTGCCGCTCGACAACGGCAAGCCGCCGCTCGCTGGCAAGCCGCTGCCGGGCCGTCTGCAACCTGGCGGCAAGGCGGCCAAACCCGGCCAGTTGGGCCAGCCCTTGCCGGGCACCCAGCCCGAAGGACAGCCTGACCAGGCGCAGCCCGGCCAGCCTCTCCCCGGACAGAAGGGGCGCCTGCGTCCCGGCGGCCGGCAACAGCCTGATGGCACGGCCTTGCCCGCGGGACAGCCACCGGCCACCGATGAGAACCAGCTCGGCAAGCCTTTGCCGAAGGCAGGCAGTCAGCAGCAGCCGGGTCCCGGCCGCAAGAAGCCACAAGGGCGCCAGCCCCAGGATGGAGGCGCACCGGCGCCGCTACCTGGTGCCGCACCCGACGGGCAGGCCTTGCCCAATGCAGGCGGTGCGCCGCCGCAGCCGGCCGGCCGCAAGCGTCGTCCAGCGCAGGACGGTCAGGGTCTCGGCCAGCCGCTACCGCCCGCTGGCCAAGCCTTGCCGGATGGCAGCGGGCAGATGCAGCCGCTGCCGGGGCGTCGGCGTCCGCAGAACCGGCAACCCGATGCTGGTCCCGGCCAGCCGGATGCGCCGGTCCAGCCGGCCGGCCGCCGCCCGCGCCTTCAGGCCCAGCCGGATGGCGGGTCTGGTGACAATGGCGCGCCGCCACCGCGCCAGAAGCGCATGAATCCGGCACCCGCGACTGAAATGGCACCGGCCATGAATGCGCAGCCTCGCATGAACCGGCAGCCGCCTGCACCGCGCGCCCAGCCGGAATTCGGCGGGCAGGCCCCCCGGCCGATGCAACAGATGCGGCCGCCGCCGGGCGAACGCGGCCCGGCTCCCGCCGGCGGCGGGCGCCAGCGTCGGTGCGGCACGCCAGGGGCGCCGCCCTGTGAATGAAGCCTGACAAGCAAAACCGCCCGGCTCGCGCCGGGCGGTTTTGCTTCTGGCCAATGCGTCTTGCGATGCAGCCTTGTCATGCCAAGTCTCGAAGATACTGGTGCGCCCTGGCCTTGGACACCTGATGATTTTCGATACCAAATCAAAGATTTGCGAAAACCATCAGACGGAACCAAGGGTCATCGAACTCTTGGCATCAGAAGCCGCTGACGACATAGCCCCCATCGACCGGCAGCGTAGTAGCGGTCACGAAGATCGAGGCGGGCGAGGCAAAGAACAGGGCGGTGCCAACGAGATCGTCGACGGTGCCCCAGCGCTTGAGCGCCGCCTTATTGGCGATCTTTCCGGCCGGCACCGGGTCGGACCACAGGGGCTTGGTCATGTCGGTGCGGTGATAGCCGGGCGCAATCGCGTTGACTCGGATGCCTTCGGGCCCGAATTTGTGGGCGAGGGCCCGGGTGAGCCCCATGATGCCGGTCTTGCTGGCGCAATAGGCTGGCACGCTGTCATCGGCGAGATAGCTCAGCATCGAGGCGAAGTTGATGATGGACCCTTGTGATTTTACCAGCAGGGGGTGGGCCGCCATGGCGAGGCGCATGGCGCTGTTCATGTTGACGTCGATGACTTCGAGATAGGTTTCCTCGGTCCATTCGGCTTCGGGGCGGGCGATGCCCTGGGCATTGACCAGCACGTCGAGCGCCGGCAGGGCCGCAAAGAAGCGGTCGACCGCCGCCTTGTCGCGGACGTCGAGCTGTTCGAAACGAATGGAGCGGTCGCCATTGGCGGCTTTGGCCGCCGCCAGGCGCGCCTGCGTGGACCCCGTCGCGATGACATTGGCACCGAGGCCGGCAAAGCCCTGGGCGATGGCCAGGCCGATGCCGCTGGAGCCGCCGGAGACCACGACAGTCTTGCCTTCGAATAGGCCGGGACGGAAGGCGGAGAGCACGTCCTGCATGATTGTTTCCTTCAAGCCAGAGAGTTTTCCAGAAAAGTTGATCGACTTTTCGATTAAGAAAACGCGTCAAAACAAAGAGTTAGAGAAAAATGACGATTGGAGAAAAGTCATTTTGCTCTGGGGAGGGGGGGACCAGGCGGCGGTTCAACCTTGCTGCAGCCGGTCGAGATCGTCGTAGAGCGCCTGGGAATGGCGATAGAGGCGGTCGAACATCGGCTGCATGCGGGCATAGGTTTCCGCCCAGGCCGGGTCGGGCAGGACCTCGGCGCCATAGCGTACGAAATGGGCGACGGCGTCCTCGACCTTGCCGAAACGCCCGAGGGCGGTTGCCGCCATCGCGGCACAGCCGACGAGGCCGCATTCGGTTTCCTCGGGTACCAGGATCGGCACGTTATAGGCGCTCGCCTTGATCTTGAGCCAGAGTTCGGTCTTGGCACCGCCGCCGGAAGCGACCACGCGCTCGAGCTTCTGGCCGGTGGAGGCCTCCATCACGCGGATATGGCGGTTGACCGCGAAAGCCACACCTTCGAGCGTGGCGCGATGGAGATGGGCAAGGCCATGCTTGGCGCCGATGCCGAAAAACTGGGCGCGGGCATTGCGATGCGCGCCGAGCCGCTCGCCGGCGAGGAAGGGCAGGAAGAACAAGCCTTCGGCACCGGCCGGGGCCTCGGCTGCCTTGGCGACGATGTCGCTATAGGACAGGTTTTTCTCGTGGAAGGCGCGGCGGGCCCAACGCATGGCATCGCCGCCGGTCTCCAGCAGCGTGAAAGGGCCCCAATGACCCTCGACGGTGCGGACGTTGCAGATCTCTGGATCGAGCAGTGGCTCGCCCGTCACCAGGGTGATGATGGAGGAGGTGCCCATCACGTCCGATGCCGTACCCGGATGGACGACGCCCGAGCCGAGCACCGCCACGGGATAGTCGGCCCCGCCCACCAGGACAGGCGTTCCCTCGGCAAGGCCGGTCTCCAGGGCTGCGCCCGCGGTGACATGGCCGAGAATGTCGAGCGGCGAACGGATCGGCGGCAACTTGGCGGCGTCGAGGCCGAGGCGATCGATCATCGCGGTCGACCAGGTCCCGCTTGTCGGATTCATCAGGAAGCTGCAGGAGGCGTCGCCCTCGTCCATGGCGATTTCGCCAGTGAGCCGCAGATTGATGTAGTCCTTCGGCATCAGCACGGTGGCGGCCGCCCGATAGGCATCCGGATCGTTGTCGCGCAGCCAGGCAAGCTTGAAGCCGGGCCAAGCCGGCGTCGGTGGATTGCCGCTTTCGGAAAGATAGGAGGCGGGCGGGTTATCCCGCTCGAAGGCTGCCACCAGGCCTGCCGTGCGCTTGTCGTTCCACAAGGGCGCGGTGTCGCGGGTGAGGTTGCCGTGGTCGTCGACCAGCACGGTGCCATGCATCTGGCCGCAGGCGGCGACGGCCTGGATCCTGGCGGCGGCGCCAGCATGGCGATCGAGCACGGTGTGGATGGCGGAGACGGTGCCGGCCCACCAATCGGTGGGGCGCTGTTCGGCCCAGCCGAAAGCCGGTACGATCTGGTCATATTCGCTGGCGGCGATCTCCAGGATGGCACCATTGCCGGCCTCGACCAGGGCAGCCCGGGCACTGCCGGTTCCGACATCGATGGCCAGGATGAGATCCTGCGTCATGGGTGTGTCCTCGGCTCGCTTTTTAAAAGGGACGGGCGGGATATGGCGCGGCCATCGCCTGTGCATTTTTGGGAGTGATGCTACACGTTTTTCAGCGGGTCAACCGAAAATTCCGACAAATTCATGCTGCATCGCAGCAAAATGTCCCGAGTATCTTGCCGGGGCGGGATGAAATATGTAGCATTGCTACAAAATTGCCACTTATGCCGATATTGTCGGCAAGCCCTGAGGAGAGCGCAGACATGGCCATCAACCCCATTGAGCAGATCGAGGAGATCGGCGTGGTGCCGGTCATCGCGATCGACGATCCCGCCCATGCGGTTGCCTTGGCCGACGCCTTGACCGCTGGCGGCTTGCCGATCGCCGAGATCACCTTCCGCACCAGCGCCGCTGCAGAAGTGCTGGCCATCCTGCGCGACCAGAGGCCGGATTTCCTGGCCGGCGCCGGAACGGTGCTGGATCTGGAGTCGGTCCAGGCCTGCAAGGACAGTGGCGCGAGTTTCGCCCTGTCCCCCGGCTTCGATGCCGAGATCGTGGCTGCCGCCAAGGCCATCGGCCTGCCTTTCGCCCCCGGCATCATGACGCCGACGGATCTCACGCTGGCGACGCGCGCCGGCCTTCGCCTGTGCAAGTTCTTCCCGGCCGGTGTCGCGGGGGGGCCGAAGGCCTTGGAGGGGATCGCCGCTCCCTTCAATCATCTCGGCGTTCGCTTCATCCCGACTGGCGGCGTCACGCTGGAGACCATGAGCGACTGGCTCAAGCATCGCTTCGTCGCGGCCGTCGGCGGGACCTGGATCGCCAAGCCCGAAGACATCAATGGCGGCAAATTCGCGGAGATCACCGCCAAGGCAAAGGCTGCCGTCGAGCGTGTCAAAGCGATCCGGGCGGGTGCAGCATGAGCGGCTACCAGCCGGCGACGCAGCCGACGCTCTATTTCATTGGCGTGACCACGACCAAAAGCTCGATCATGCGCGTCTTCCCGGCCTGGGCAGAGCACCTGGGCCTGAAGGATGCCGTGATCAAGGGCATCGATTTTCCCCTTCATGCCGACCCGGCCGCCTATCGCGAAGCGGTCGCCTTCATCAAGGCCGATCCCCTCTCACTGGGGGCGCTGGTCACCACCCACAAGATAGACCTCTACAAAGCCTGCCGGGACCTGTTCGACGAAGTCGACGATTTTGCCTTGCGCATGGAGGAGACGAGCTGCCTGTCCAAGCGCAACGGGCGCCTGATCTGCCACGCCAAGGACCCGATCTCTTCCGGGCTTGCCCTCGACAATTTCATTCCCAAGGGACATTTCGAACGCACCGGCGCCGAACTCTTCTCGATGGGGGCGGGTGGCTCCACCATTGCCTTGACCTGGCACATGGTGCGTGAGGAGCGCGGCGCCGACCGGCCGTCGCGCATCGTGGTTTCCAATCGCAGCCAGCCGCGCCTCGACGAGATCCGGCGCATTCATGAAGAGATCGGCATGCCCGTGCCGGTCGACTATGTGCTCGCCCCCGATCCTGCTGACAATGATGCGGTCACCGCCGCGCTCAAGCCGGGCTCGGTGGTGATCAATGCCACCGGCCTTGGCAAGGACGCTCCCGGTTCGCCCCTTACCGATGCGGCGGTCTTTCCGGAGCGCGCCATCGTGTGGGATCTCAACTATCGCGGCGATCTCGTCTTCCTCGACCAGGCCCGGCGCCAGCAGGCGGCGCGGCATCTCCAGATCGAGGATGGCTGGACCTATTTCCTGCATGGCTGGACCCAGGTGATCGCCGAGGTCTTCGACATCGAGATCCCCACCTCCGGTCCCTCCTTCGAGCGGCTGGGCGAGATCGCCATCGCCGCTTCCAAGGGGTAGGGAGAAGAGCTGAAGATATGGAACGCATTCTGGTCACGCCGCGCTCGCTGACGTCGACGGCCCATCCCCTGGTCGAGCGCCTCAGGACCGAGGGCCATGAGATCGTCATGCCGGCGCCCGGCAAATTGCCCGACGAGGAGGATTTGCTCGCTCTGGTGCCCGGCGTGACCGGCTGGCTGGCGGGCGTGGAAAAGATCTCGCCGCGCGTCATCGCCGCGGCGGGCTCGCTCCGGGCGATCAGCCGCAACGGCACCGGAACCGACAATCTGCCGATCGACACGCTGCTCGCGCGCGAGATCGCCGTGCGCATCGCAGCCGGTGCGAATGCAGCCGGGGTGGCCGAGCTTGCCATCGGCCTGATCTTCGCAGCGCTCCGGCAGATCCCGCTTTGCTATGCCGGCATCAAGCAGGGAACCTGGCCGCGCCGGATCGGTGCCGAGATCCGCGGGCGCAGGGTGGGCGTGGTCGGCTGCGGAGCCATCGGTGCCGAGGTTGCGCGCTTGGCTGCCGCGCTCGGGGCCGAGATTCTCGCCTACGATCCGCAGCGCCCTGCCGTGAATGTCGAGGCGAACAGCCTGCGCTGGGTCGAGATATCGGAGATGCTGGCGGAGGCTGATGTCGTCACCCTCCACTGCCCGGCGCCGGCGGATGGCCGCCCGCTCCTCGGCGCCAGCGAATTCGCAGCGATGCGGCGTGGCGCGGTGCTGCTCAACACGGCCCGGTCGTCGCTGGTCGACGAGGCGGGCCTGCGCCAAGCGCTCGAAGACGGGCATATCGGCTGCTACGCCACCGATGTCTTCGAGGAAGAGCCGCCGGCAAACCTCGCTCTCGCCGGCCATCCCCGGGTGATTGCCACCAGCCATATCGGCGGCTTCACCCAGGAAAGCGTCGACAGGGCCACCGAGGTCGCCATCGCCAATTTGATGGACGCCTTGCAGGGGAGGGCATGAGGTGACGCTGGAAGTCCTGCCTTTTGCCGGCCCGCTGGCCGGAAAGCTTGCGAGCCGGCCTGAAACCGGTCTCTCGCTCTATTGGCTCGGGCAGGCCGGTTTCCTCCTCGACAGCGGCCGGCATCGCCTGTTGATCGATCCCTATCTCTCGGATTCCCTGGCCCAGAAATATCGCGATCGCGGCCCTTCACATGAACGCATGATGCCGGTGCCAATCGACATCGACGAGATGCCGCCGCTCGATTTCATCCTCTGCACGCATCATCACACCGATCACCTCGATGCGGCGACATTGGGTCCGCTTGCCCGGCGCTTTGCGCAACTGCGCCTGGTGGTGCCCAGGGCCTCGCTCGAACTGGCGCAGGACAGGACCGGCCTCGACCCGGAGCGTTTCATCGGCATGGACGCCGACGAGACCCTGATCCTCGACGATGCGATCGAAGTGCAGGCCGTGCGGGCCGCTCACGAAGATCTGCAGCGGGATGGGCAGGGGCATCATCTCTTCCTCGGCTATGGTCTTGGAGTGAACGGCATCCGCGTCTTCCACTCCGGTGACACCATCCCCTATGCTGGACAGGTTGAAGAGGTGCGGGCACTGGCCGCCGATCTGGCGCTGCTGCCGGTCAATGGCCGTTCACCAGCCCTGGCTGCGGCCGGCATTGCCGGCAATTTCACCCTGGATGAGGCCGTCGAACTGGCATCGTCCTGCGGTATCTCTGCCGTGCTCGCCCACCACTACGGCCTGTTTGCCTTCAACACGCTCGCACCTGAAACGATTGACGCCAGGGTCGCCGCGATGACGGGGCCGACCCGTCTGCTTCGGGCCGGGAAGGGAATCGAGTATAGGCTGGCAGGTCCGTCCGAGATGACGGTCTGAGCCCTCCGACCCGAAGAGAGAGCCAGAAAAGGGAAGCCGCCCATGACCTTGCCGGATCAGACCGCATCGCAGCCCGCGCCTCGGACCACGATCCAGAACGTGCTCGAGGTGATCCGGCTGACATTGGGCGAATTGCGCAAGTCCGACCGCAAGGTTGCCGACCTCATCCTGGCCGACCCCCAGCGTATCCTGAATGCGACGGTGGCGGAGACGGCGCTGGCCGCCGGCGTGAGTGAACCGACGGTCATCCGCTTTTGTGCCGCCATCGGCTGCACTGGCTTCCAGGATTTCAAGCTGCGCCTGGCCCAGAGCCTGGCGCTGGGCACCCCGGCCACCCATTCGGTGCTGCTCGATACCGATACGCCGGAAACCGTGGTCGAGAAGATCTTCGACTACACCATCACCAGCCTCGACTGGGCGCGCCATCACCTCGACAAGGCGGCCCTGGCCCGGGCGATCGACATTCTGGAAAAGGCGAAGGCCATCGAATTCTTCGGCCTGGGTGCTTCGGGCGTGGTGGCCCGTGACGCCCAGCAGAAATTCCCGCTGTTCGGCGTGCCCTGCGGGGCCCAGCACGACACTCACCAGCAGATCATGGTCGCCTCGATGATGAAGCCGGGCGATGTTGCGGTGGTGATCTCCCACACCGGGCGCAGCCGCTCGATCATCGAGGTGGCGCGTACCGCGCGCGAGAACGGGGCCAAGGTCATCGGCCTGACCGGATTCGAGACTTCCCTTGCCAGCCATTGCGACGTGGCCTTGCTGGTGGAGACGCTCGACAATACCAACATCTACACGCCCACCACCTCGCGCATTGCCGCTCTGGTGGTGATCGACGTGCTGTCGACCGCGGTCGCCCTGCGTCGCGACGAGGCCCATGTCCGGCGTTTCCAGGCGATGAAGCGCAAGCTCGCCGAATATCGCATCGGCGAGTAGTCGCCGTACCTGTGAGGCTGAACGCTCGGATATTCCAAGGCGGCATTACATAGCGGTTCGTCAGGAATGCCGAACGGCGACCGCCAGGTTGGGCACGAACTGGCACCGATGGGTAGAATCTCGGTGGCGGGTGATAAAAGTCACGATGTCACCAGGTTTCACCGCCATGCCGGATGGGACCAGCACAGATGGCGCAAAAGTTCTGCCTCTTGCGAAAACCCGCAGGCCGATACGCTTGAATTCGAAATATTTCGCCTGTGTTTGCAGATGCGAGGTTTCTTCCACGCCATGCAGGATCACGGAAGCAGCGTCTGGCGGCATCACGGCATCCACCAGGCCGGTTGCCCGCTTTCCCTCGACAGGAAGGGCCTCGAAGGATGCCGGGCAAGGGGGCGCGGACCGTTGCCTGTCCTGGGAGGCTGTAGGGGCCTTGTCGTTCGCGCCAACGGCCAAGGGAAGTGGGGTGGATGGCAAACGCTCCATTGCCGGTGCAACGGCATCGGCCCCATGGCGGCCTGCCGTTGCAAAGTACTCGTCGATCGTCAGCCTCTGTGTAGCAAGGCCGGTATCTGCGAGCTCCTTGCCAGTGAGAAAGCGTACCTGGTTGGAAGCCGCTTGATGCATGAGGCTGATCAACTCGTTGCTGATGCCCATCGCAGTCAGGTAGGATTCAGCCTTTACATAGGCGGCGGGCGGTGCAGCCTGCTGAAGGGCGTTGGCGACCGCATGCATTTGCGAACGAAAGCCGATGACCCGCCCGAATGAATCTTTGACGGGGGATCTCTCGATCCATACCGAAGTTCCAGTTTGAACGGTCTCATGTACGCCGATCTGTGCACCGAGAGGAGGCACGATGCGCTGGACTCCCCCCGACAGGACGTAGACGCACGCTGAGGCGCAGATCGCGTCGAAGCCCACGGCTGTGCCGCGACGCGCATCAGCGGATTGGCCGTTGCAGGCCTTGTCTCCTTCCGGACAGGCCTCCTTCACCGTCCTGCCCACTATAACGTCAAGCCCCCTGATGCGGATCATTTGTCCCACTGCAAAGGAAGCGCGAACCGACCCGCCGGGCGAGGAGATCACCACAGGCAGCTTGCGCTTTCCCAGAAGCGCCAAGGTCATACGAAACAGGAGCGGGGTGTCGTCGGTGATCATCCCCTCGGCCGAAATCCATTCGGCGCAATGATCGTCACAATTTGGCGTGCTGCTGTGGACGACCGTGATCTGCATCGGCTCCCTGCTGGGATGCGTGTCGAGCATGGGGGCCGGGTAGTCGATCAGATTGGCAAGGCCGGTCGATGTCCAGAACGAAGGCGGCTCGGCAGGAAGAAACGGAGGATCGGGCAGGGCATTCGGCAGTGTGAATGCCGGAAAGGCGGGTATCTCCGGTTCGAGACGCCAAGGATGGTTCGCGGCGGCGCTTGCCGAATACGGTATGGCAGCCAGAAGGCCGACGATGAGCAACAATGTCTTCATCGCACAAATTTTGTTGGAGAAAGCCCGCCCACGTTCATCCTTCCGTAGAGTGAGGACGAAAGCAAGAGTCACCCGGGCTGTACCGGAACGGATTTCAAACCCCACCGTGCCACGCATGTGGAAATCCCTGCTGAGGGGTGGGTGGGGGTTGTGAGCAGCCCCTCAGGGGCGCTATGGCTGGAGCGAAACCGGAATCACTGCTTGAGATGAAGATCGAAATCGAGATGGGCGTCGCGTCTGCCGCCGGCAGTGCGCCTGCAATGCTCGACATCGAGGAGTTGCTGGCCACGCGCCTGCTCGTGCAGGGCAATTCGGGTTCCGGCAAGTCGCATCTCCTGCGTCGGCTGCTCGAGCAGAGCGCGCCGCATGTGCAACAGGTCATCATCGATCCCGAGGGCGAGTTTGCCAGCCTGTCGGATCGCTACGGCCACGTCGTCATCGACGGCGAACGCAGCCTGGCCGAACTCGAACACATTGCCCAGCGCGTGCGACAGCACCGGGTCTCGGCCGTGCTGGTGCTGGAGAGCCTCGATGCCGAAATGCAGATGAAGGCGGCGGCGGCCTTCCTCAATGCCTTGTTCGATGCCGAGCGCGACCATTGGTTCCCGATGCTGGTGGTGGTCGACGAGGCCCAGCTCTTCGCGCCTGCCGCTTCCGGCGATGTCGGCGAAGAGGCGCGCAAGGTCTCGCTCGGGGCGATGACCAATCTGATGTGCCGCGGCCGCAAGCGCGGCCTCGCCGGCATCATCGCCACCCAGCGCCTGGCCAAGCTCGCCAAGAACGTCGCTGCCGAAGCGTCCAACTTCCTGATGGGGCGCACCTTCCTCGATATCGACATGGCCCGTGCCGCCGATTTACTCGGCCTCGACCGGCGCCAGGCCGAGACCTTCCGGGAATTGCAGCGCGGCCAGTTCGTGGCGCTGGGACCGGCCCTGTCGCGCCGCCCGCTGCCGATCAAGGTCGGCCCGGTGGAGACGCGGCCCAAGGTGGCAACGCCGAAGCTGACGCCGCTGCCGGAAGGGGGCGATGCCGCGCGCGATCTCATCCTGGCACCCGTGCCCGTGGCAGCGCCGCGTGCCCGTCCCGAGCGCCGCGTGGTGACGCCGCCGCCGATGTCGACCACGGAGATCCTCGAACAGCTCGTGCGCGACAGGCCAGCCGAGGCTGCCGGCGAGGAGGCCTTGCCCGCAATAGCGCCAGCCGAACTGCAGCAGGCTCATGCCCGTATCGCCTTTGCGATCATGGAGGAGCCGGATGCCAGTTTCCGCACCGATGCCGTGCTCTATCAGGACTTCATCGTGCGCTGCCGCATCGAGCGGCTGGGCGGTTCGCCGCCGGCCATGGCCGAGTTCAAGTTCCTGCTCAACGCCGCCCGGGCAGGTCTCGATCCCGATAGCGTCGACCAGGAACAGTGGCGGGGCGCGCTCGACCATGCCCGCCTGGTTCCCGCCGATCTCCAGGCCGTGTTCCTGATCCTTGCCGCTGCTGCGATGACGGGGCTGCCATGTCCGCCGGACGCCGAGATCGCCAGGCGCTGCGGCAGTCATTCGGCTGGGCGCGCCCGCAGCCAGATCCGTCATCTGCAGAATGCCGACTTCGTGATGACGCGCGTCGACATGCGCGGCGCCCGCATCGCGGTGATTCCGGACCTCGGCTGGGAAACGGCGCCGGGCGACCCCAATGGCCCGGTGCTGGACAGGGACGGCCTGGCTGCCGCGGAATGAGGATGGGCGCGGCATCAGCCGCAGGAGACCTCGCCCTATCCGGAAGCATTAGCGTTGCGGTGGCGATGCCCCCCTCTAAGAGAAGCGAAATAAACCAAAGCAGGCCTGAAAATCACCTGCCTCTGCCGGTATAATCGTGGCATAGAGCTATTCAGTCGATGGCTCCTCCAATTCAAATATGAGCGGATGATGTCTACCCAGATCGTTCCCCTGATCGTTTGCGGCGGCTCCGGAACGCGGTTGTGGCCGGCCTCGCGTGCCAGCCGGCCCAAGCAGTTCCTGCCTTTGTTCGGCGATCTCTCCACCTTCCAGGAAACGATGCGGCGCGTGAGTGGCGCCGAGCTGTTCGGTCGCCCCGTCATCGTCACCAACCAGGACCATCGCTTCCTGGTTGCCGACCAATTGCTGTCGATCGGCGTCGAGGCCGATATCGTGCTCGAACCCGAGGCGCGCGATTCCGGTCCGGCCATTGCGGCCGGTGCGGCCTTCATTGCCTCGCGGGACGGCGCCAGGACGCCGGTCCTCACCCTCGCTGCCGATCACCGCGTGCGGGATATCGAAGGTTTCCGGGCCGCCTGCGCGGCGGCGCGTCGCGGGGCAGCCAAGAAGAGCATCGTGACTTTCGGCGTGGTGCCCAACCAGCCCGCCACCGGCTATGGCTATATCGAGGCCGGAGAGCCCTTGGTCGAGGGCGTCATGAAGGTGCGCCGCTTCGTCGAAAAACCCGACGCCGAGACCGCCACGCGCTATGTGCGCGAAGGCTATCTGTGGAATTCCGGCAATTTCCTGTTCGAGGCCGGCTTCTTTCTCGCCGAATATGCCCGTTGCGATGCCGGAACGGTCGAGGCTGTGAACGAGGCGGTCGCCAAGGCCAAGCTCGATCTTGGCTTCCTGCGTCTTGATGCCGAAGCCTTTGCCCGTTGCGACAAGCGCTCGGTCGACTATGCCGTGATGGAAAAGACCCAGGCCGCCGCCGTGGTTCCGGCCAGCTTCGACTGGTCGGATGTCGGCTCCTGGGGGGCAGTGCGCGAGCTCTCGCCGCAAGACGAGGCCGGCAATGCCAAGCTCGGCGAGGCCCTGTTCGTCAATGCCCGCAACAATCTGGTGTCCTCGGAACGCCAACTCGTCTGTGTCGTCGGCCTGGACGACCTTGCCGTCATTACCACGGGCGACGCCGTGCTGGTGGCCCGCCGCGACGATGCGGCCGGCATCAAGGCGCTGGTCGAGAAACTCAAGCAGAGCCATAACGGGCTGACGCAGGACCACCTGCAGTCCTACAGGCCCTGGGGGCATTACAAATCGCTGGATCTCGGTGCGCGCCACCAGGTCAAGCGCATCGTGGTCAAGCCCGGCGGGCAGCTTTCGCTGCAAAAGCACCATCACCGCTCCGAGCACTGGATCGTGGTGCGCGGCGTCGCCAATGTCAGCATCAACGGCCAAATCAAGACGCTGCATGAGAACGAGTCGATCTACATTCCGATCGGCTCCACCCACCGGCTGGAGAATCCCGGCAAGATCGAGCTCGAACTGATCGAAGTGCAGACCGGCTCCTATCTCGGCGAGGACGACATCATCCGGATCGAGGACATCTACAACCGCGCCGCGTCTTGAGGCGCGAAAAACCTTCTCCCCTTGCGGGACCTGGCACTTCCAAGGGAAGTGCCTTGGGTGGTGCGCAGCGCCGGATGAGCGGTTGACGGAACCTCACAACTCTTGGTGGCCTCTCAGGAGGTAGCTCTGGGATGGGTCGTAAGACCCCTCATCCGTCCCTTCGGGACACCTTCTCCCGCAAGGGAGAAGGTTAAGGTCCGTCTTTGCGTGCTGCTCCTACCAGCAGGTGTAGCCGCCATCGACGACGACGATCGAGCCGGTCATCAGGCTCGCGGCGTCCGAAGCGAGGAACTGCACGGCGGAGGCGATTTCTTCCGGTTCGCCCATCCGCCCCTGCGGTGTCATCTCGAGCCAGGTCTTGAACATCGCCGTATTGGCCGGGTCCGTCGCGGCATAGGCGGTCAGCGGCGTGTTGATATAGGTGGGAGCGACGGAGTTCACCCGCACGCCGCGCAGGCCCCATTCGGCCGCCAGGGACTTGGTGAGGTGATGCACACCGGCCTTGGAAGCGTTGTAGTAGGACTGTTCCTGCGGCTTGTTGACGATGATGCCGGACATCGAGCCGATATTGATGATCGAGCCCTTCTTGGCCGCCAGCATATGCTTGCCGAAGGCGCGGCAGCACCAGAACACGCCGTTCAGGTTGACGTCGAGCACATTGAGCCAATGCTCGTCGGCGACGTCCTCGGCCGGCGTCATCGAGCGGGCGATGCCGGCATTGTTGACCAGGATCTCGACGGTGCGGCCCTTGGCGGCGAGTTCATCGGCGACCTGGGTCACCTGATCGGATTTGGTGACATCCATCTGCACCGTTTCGGCTTTGTAGCCCTTGGCCGCCAGGGCTGCCTGTCCTTCGGCCGCGACCTTCATGTCGAAATCGGCGATGACGACCTCGGCCCCGAATTCGGCCAATGCTTCGGCGCAGGCCAGGCCTATGCCGCGCCCCCCGCCCGTGACGAGGGCGTGGCGGCCCGTGAGATCGAGTTTCTTCTTGTACATCGCGGATCCTTTCATGCGTCGCTCCCGTTTGCTGCATCGATTTTGCAAACGGAACAAAAGCCCGTGCAGCTACGGTCAATCTAATGCGGCATGCTGATTCGACGAAGTCAATCCTGCATTCGCCCTACAATTGACGGGCATTTTTGCGGGAATTCGGACGCGACCGGCTGCACTGCAGGCGCCGGGCCGCGAGGCGGGTCCGGGGACCCGCCTCGCAGATGGCAGACCCATGCTCAGGCCAGGGACAAGCCCTTGTCGTCGAAGCGATGGAGGCGATCTGGCTGAGGCGTGAGATAGATGGTGTCGCCGGTGCTCAGGCTGAATTCGCCCGGTGCTCGCGCGGTGACCCGAGTGCCTTCGTCGAGATCGATGTAGAAGAAGGTGTCAGAGCCTAGGTGTTCGGAGATCGAGATCTTGCCCTTCCACTGTCCTTCGGTGGGAGACAGGTTGAGATGCTCGGGGCGGATGCCGATGGTGACGGCATTGTAGTTGGCCGCCGCCGCGTCCTTCAGGAAGTTCATCTTGGGCGAGCCGATGAAGCCGGCGACGAACAGGTTCCTGGGCTTGTTGTAGAGCTCGAGCGGCGAGCCGACCTGTTCGACATTGCCGGCATTGAGCACCACGATCTTGTCGGCCATGGTCATGGCCTCGACCTGATCGTGGGTGACGTAGATCATCGTGGTCTTCAGGTCCTTGTGGAGTTGGGAAATCTCGATGCGCATGTTGACGCGGAGCGCCGCGTCGAGGTTCGACAAGGGCTCGTCGAACAGGAAGGCCTTGGGCGAGCGCACGATGGCGCGGCCGATGGCGACGCGCTGGCGCTGGCCGCCCGAGAGCTGGCGCGGCTTGCGGTCGAGGTAATTGGTGAGGTTGAGCGAGGCGGCGGCCTTGGAGACCTTCTGGTCGATGACGTCCTTGCTTTCGCCCGCCATCTTGAGGGCGAAGGCGATATTGCTGCGCACGCTCATATGCGGGTAGAGCGCGTAGGACTGGAACACCATGGCCAGCCCCCGCTTGGAGGGCGGCGCCTGCGCCATGTCGACGCCGTCGATCTTGATCTCGCCGGAGGTGGTGTCCTCCAGGCCGGCGATCAGGCGCAGCAAAGTGGACTTGCCGCAGCCTGAAGGGCCGACGAAGACCACGAACTCGCCATCCTCGATGTCGAGGTCGAGATCGGGAATGATCACGACTTCACCGAAGGCCTTGCGCACATTGCGAAGATTGAAGCGCCCCATTTACGCAGCTCCCCATTCTGAAGTGTTTTGGCTCGTCATTTCACGGCGCCGAAGGTAAGGCCGCGCACGAGTTGCTTTTGCGAGAACCAGCCGAGCACCACGATCGGCAGGATGGCGAGGGTGGAAGCGGCCGACAGTGTCGCCCAGAACAGTCCCATCTTGGCCGAATAGCCCGCGATGAACTGCGGCAGCGGCGCGGCATCGAAAGTGGTCAGGTTCAGGGTCCAGAACGCCTCGTTCCAGGCCAGGATGGTGTTGAGCAAGAGCGTGGAGGCGATGCCGGGAATGGCCATCGGCGTCAGCACATAGACGATCTCGCGCCAGAGCGAAGCCCCGTCCATACGGGCCGCTTCCAGGATCTCGCCGGGGATCTCCTTGAAGTAGGTGTAGAGCATCCACACCACGATCGGGAGGTTGAGCAGGAACAAGACGACCATCACGCTCCAGCGGCTGTCGAGCAGGCCCCAGCGGTTGAAGAGCAGGAAAATCGGCATCAAGGCGCCGACAGCCGGCATCATCTTGGTGGAGAGCATCCACATCAACAGGTCCTTGGTGCGCTTGCCGGGTGCAAAGGCCATGGCCCAGGCTGCGGGAACCGCGAAGATCAGGCCGAGCAGGGTCGAGCCGACCGACAGGAAGATCGAGTTGAGCGCGGCCCTGCCATAATTGGATTGGGTGAAGATGTTGCGGTAATTCTCCAGCGTCCACTCGAAGAAGACGAATTTGGGAGGCAGAATGCCAGCCTCGCCCTCCGTCTTGAAGCTGGTGATCACCATCCACAGGATGGGGAAGAAGATCAGAAAGCCGACGATCCAGGCGGCGGTTGTAACGGCGACCTTGCGCCGGGTGGAAACTGCGCGTGCCATGGCTCAAGCCTCCAGGTTCTTGCCGATCATGCGGACGAGGAAGAAGGCGACGATATTGGCCAGCACCACGGCGACTAGTGCGCCGGCCGAGGCCGCTCCGATATCGTGGTCGCCCGCTTCGGTGAGATAGACCAGGAAGGGCAGGTTGGCGGTATTCAGGCTGCCATTGGTGGTGACCTTGATCTCGGCGAAGATGTTGAGGAGGAAGATGGTCTCGATCAGGATCACCACCGTGATGGCGCGCGAAAGATGCGGCAGCACGATGTAGAAGAAGAAGGAGAGCGGCTTGGCGCCGTCGAGCTGGGACGCTTCCTTCTGCTCCTCGTCCAGGGACTGGATGGCGGTGAGCAGGATCAGGGTGGCGAAGGGCAGCCATTGCCAGGCGACGATGATGATGATCGACAGGAGCGGCCAGTTGGTGAACCAGATGACCACCGGCAGATGCAGCGTCTGCGAGACCCAGGTCAGCAGGCCTGAATCGGCGTTCATGAACAGGTTCTTCCAGATCAGCGCAGCCACGGTCGGCATCACGAAGAAGGGCGCCAGCACCATCAGGCGCACGATGCCCTGGCCGGCGAAGGGCTGATCCATCAGAAGGGCGATCAGGATGCCGCCGACGATAGTGATGGCGAGCACTGAGCCGACGATCAGCAGCGAGACGCCCAGCGATTTGAAGAAGGTGGGGTCCGTCAGGAAATAGGTATAGTTCGCGAAGCTGTTCCAGTAGAAATTCGTCGGGTCGTCGAGCGTGTAGTTGTTCAATGAATAGTAGATCGTCAGGATGAGTGGAACGATCATCCAGATGAAGAGCATGATGACCGAGGGCGCGACAGCCACCCTGGCCAGCACGCGCGTCTGCTGCGTTGCCATCTTGAGGTCCTCCCCACAGACCAAATCTTGAATGTTCCTGAGCAAAGCGCGTTCAAGCCCGAACGCCTATTTGATCGGGTACTTTGCTGCGACGTCCCGGCGATTCTCGGCAATCCCGCAAGATCTTGGCAATCCCGCAAAACCTGGTGATCTCTTCGAATCGCAAGACGCTTCGTTCAAGTCTTGAAGGTGGCTGTCCCGGTGACGAAGAGCCGGGACAGCCAAGTTTCAGGAGGGGCGATGAGCCCCGTCCCGGGAGGAACGGGTCATTTGATATAGCCGGCCTTGGTCATGGTCCGGGTCACCAGTTTCTGGGCAGCGGCCAGGGCGTCGTCGATCGAGGTCGAGCCGGCCAGGGCGGAGGAGAATTGCTGACCCACCGAGGTGCCCATGCCCTGGAACTCGGGAATGGCGACGAACTGTACGCCGACATAGGGCACTGGCTTGACGGTGGGATGGGTCGGATCAGCCGACATGATCGAATCCAGCGTCAGCTTGGCGAAGGGCGCAGCCTTCTGGTAATCGGCATTGTTGTAAAGCGAGGCGCGGGTTCCGGGAGGTGCCGCGGCCCAATTGCCCTCGACCTTGGCGACCAGGGCCGAGTAGTCCTTGCTGGTCGCCCAGGCGATGAACTTCTCGGCGGCTTCCACCTTCTGCGAGCCGGCGGGGACAGCGAGCGACCAGGCCCACAGCCAGTTGGCATTCTTGCCCATGCCCGTATTGGGGGCGAGGGCGAAGGCGACCTTGTCGGACACGGTCGATTGCTTGGGATCGGTCACGAAGCCGGCCGCCACCGTGGCATCGATCCACATGGCGCATTTGCCCTGGTTGAACAGGGTCAGGTTCTCGTTGAAGCCGTTGGAGGAAGCGTCCGGCGGGCCGGCCTCCTTGAGCAGGTTCACATAGAAGGTGAGCGTCGCCTTCCATTCGGGCTGGTCGAACTGGGGTTTCCAGCTTTCATCGAACCAGCGGGCACCGAAGGAGTTGGACATGGCGGTGAGGAAGGCCATGTTCTCGCCCCAGCCGGCCTTGCCGCGGAGGCAGATGCCGTAGGTGTCGGCGGTCTTCAGCTTCTTGGCGGCATCGGCCACGAAGTCCCAGGTCGGGCTGTCGGGCATCTTCAGCCCGGCCTTCTCGAACAGATCCTTGCGATACATGATCATCGAGGATTCGCCGTAGAAGGGAGCGGCGTAGAGCTTGCCTTCATAGGTCAGGCCGTCGCGGATCGGCTTGATCAGGTCATGGGTGTCATAGCCGTCGCCGAGCTTGTCGAGCGCAACCAGCCAGCCCTTCTTGGCCCAGATCGGCACTTCATAGGTACCGATGGTGAGGACGTCGAACTGGCCCGCCTTGGTGGCGATGTCGGTCGTCACCTTCTCGCGCAGGGCATTCTCTTCGAGCGTGACCCAGTTCAGCGTGATGTCCGGATTGGCCTTGGTGAAATCCTCCGAAAGCTTCTGCATCCGAACCATGTCGCCATTGTTCACCGTGGCGATCGTCAACGTCTCGGCGGCCCCGGCCATTGGGGACCAGGCGAGGGAAACGCCGCAGGCCAGCGCGCCTGCAAGCGCAATCAGTGATTTTGCCGTTTGCACCAGAACCTCCCGTAAAAGTTGCGCGCCGCTTGTCACGGCTTGTGGGCGTGGGCAGACGCCCAATACGAGGGCATATTCTCAGCGACGCAGCTTAATGTCAAGCCGCCTCATGCGTCAGGATGGCACCCAGTGGGCAGACAGGTGCCAGCGGGCGCGGAAGCGTTCCGTGCGCTCGTGCTGTCGCTGGTGTTGGGTGGGAGCAGGGGGGCTGGCGATGTGCCGGAGTCGTCAAGAATCGTAAAGACGCTCGAGCCAATCCGTTGGCTTGGAAGCAGGGGTAGCGCGAAGAAGCCTTAAGCCTGAACGCGATTTGCTTTAGGACTGCTCGAGCAGGGCAGCCGCCGTCTGTTCATCGGTGATCAGGCCGGAAAGCAGGTCGCCGTTCAGGGCGGCGCGGATCGGGGCGATCTTGCGCTGGCCGGCGGCGACGCCGACCACCGGCACGAGGCGGGCGAGCCGGTCGGGACGGAAGCCGGGGAGGCGCTCGGTATAATCATTCTGCAAGATGCGGCCGTTACGATCGAAGGGCCAGGCGGCGATTTCGCCGATTGCGCCGTTCTCAAGCAGATAATGCATCTCCGATTCCAGGACGAAACCGTCCTGGTGAATCGGGGAGCCGTAGCTGACGTCGCTGACGCCGACATAGACGGCCCGTGCCGTCTCCACCAGTTCCTGCAGCAGAGTGTGTACCGGCTGGCTTCGCAGGGACTGGCAATGCTCGATGGTGTCGGCGAGCACCGGCATTTGCAGCGGGTAGCATTTGGCGTCGAGCTTGTCGGCTAGGCGCATGGCGATCTCGAAGGGGCTGACACAGCCATCACGGGCGGCGTTGCCGACGATAGACACCATCTTGAGATCGGGGCGCGGCTTGGCCGAGATCTCGCGGACCATGCGCAGCAGAGTACGGCCGGTCGAAAAGCCGAAAACACCCGAACCGCGCTGACCGAACTGGGTCTCGAGGATCTGCGCGGCGGCCAGGCCCACGGCCGCCAGGGGATCATGCAGGCCGTTCGGCACGACCTCGCAGATGGTCAGTCCGTAGCGTTCGCGCAATTGCTTGGCCAGGGCTGTGCATTCGGCGATGGGGCTCTGGATGCGGAACTCGATCACCCGTTCCGAGACCGCGAGCGCGACCAGACGCTGCACGCTCTGGCGCGAAATGTCGAATTGGGTAGCGATCTCGTCCTGGGTCGCTCCGTCGATATAATAGAGCCAGGCGGCGCGGGTGGCGAGGTCGAGCTTGCGGTTTTGCAGGTCTCCCAGGTCGCTCATGATGTCCCATACCTCCGAGTATTTGCCCAGGCTGGTTGCGAACGCCCAGTTTTATAACCTAGAATGCATTCATCGCCCACCAACGCAAGCTTGCTGTCGCTCAGAGGTACGATTTTGATTCCGGCGGCGATGGAAGCGAGCCTTGGCATGGGTGCGGGCAGTGTTGGCGGGCGGGCGGCGGTCTAGCGCAGTTTGCCCAGCAGGCCGAGCAGGGCGTCCCGCTCGGTTTCGCTCAAGGGTGCCAGGGTCTGGTCGGTTACCTTTGCTGCCCGGGCCACCAATTGGGCATAAAGGGCTTGCCCGGAGGCCGACAGGGAGACGACGAGGCGGCGGCGATCCTCGGCGTCGGGCCTCGTTTCAATCAGGCCGCGACGAGACAGCCGCTCCACCACCCCCTTGACGGTGGCGACATCCATGGCGGTGAGCCGGCCCAGGAGATTCTGGGAGGAGGTGCCGAGCTCGGCGAGCTTGGCCAGCACCGCCCATTGCATCGGCGTCAGATCCTCACCCAGACCATCGGAAAACAGAACGGCATGCCTCTGGTAGACTTGCCTCAGAATGAAGCCAATCTGATCGTCCAGTCTGTAATCGGTCATGGCATCCTGGCGGCGAATCGGGTGTCGGACGCCGAGCCTACTTGTCCACGAAGGCCTTTTCGATCACGAAATCGCCTGGCTCGCCATGATTGCCTTCGACAGCGCCGCGCTCCTCCAGCAGGACCTTGAGATCACGCAGCATTTCGGGGCTGCCGCAGATCATCACGCGATCCTGCTCGATGTCGAGCGGCGGCAAGCCGATATCCTCGAACAGCTTTTCGGACTTGATCAGGTCGGTGATGCGGCCGGTGTTGCGGAAGGCCTCGCGTGTCACCGTGGGGTAATAGATCAGTTGTTCGCGGACCGACTCGCCCAGGAATTCATGGGCGGGGAGCTCATGGGTGATGCGTTCGCCATAGGCCAGTTCCTGGACTTGGCGGCAACCATGGATCAGCACGATCTTCTCGAAACGGGAATAGGTCTCCGGATCCTTGATCAGGCTGAGGAAGGGAGCAAGGCCGGTGCCGGTGCCGACGAGATAGAGGTGGCGGCCGGGCTTGAGATTGTCGAGCAGCAGCGTGCCGGTGGCCTTGCGTCCGACGATGATGGCATCGCCTTCCTTGAGATGCTGCAGGCGGGAGGTGAGCGGCCCGTCCTGCACCTTGATGGAAAAGAATTCGAGCGTCTCTTCGTGATTGGCACTGACCAGGCTATAGGCGCGTAGCAGCGGGCGGCCATTGACCGGCAGGCCGATCATGGTGAACTGACCATTCTCGAAGCGGAAGCCCGGATCACGCGTCGTGGTAAAACTGAACAGCTTGTCGGTCCAGTGATGAACGCTCAGAACCCGTTCTTCGTTGAAATTGCTCATCCTGGCTGCCTCGCCGCTAAGCAGCTTCCTCCAGATCGGGCATGGCCGCGATCAGGAGGAGCTGCAAGGTATCAAACATCTGCAGAGTTTCCTGGCGAGGCCCATTCGGGGGCCTCGCCAGGAAACTCTGCCTAGGTCGTCACTCATTCTCACCGTGGAGATATCCGCAAATAATCTGGCAATCAAATAAATAAACAAGGAATTGCGTGAATTAGAACCGATCCACGGTGGAGGTGATAATTTTAGGGAAAATTCGTTAGTGTGCAAACGAATTTTCGACATGGATAAAATGATCGCCTGCAACAAGCTCTTGCCAAAATCTGGGAAGCAAGGCCAAGTATGGCGTTGTTGCAGGCACGCCTTCGAATTGCGGTCAGGCGTTGCCGCTCCTAGAGCAAGGGGCGTTTCGGCGGAAACGCTGGTTTGCCTTAGTTCTTTGCTTGAACGCATCTTTGCGATTCTTGGTGATTCCACCAAATCGCAAAACGCTACGGCCGGACGAGAACAGGAGGGGCAGCCCCGTTCCCGATCCGGGATCCACCAACCCCAGCATGGAGGCTCGGGCAGGCTCGTCTTGCCGGCTCGACCTCACGTCAGACGGCGCCGGGTCGCGGCAGCCGCCGCCATCATGGAGACGATCTTGAAGAAGCTTTCCTTGAAAACCCTTGGAAACCTCGGCGCTGCCATCGCCGTTCCCGGGTATGATCGTTCCGCCGTGCGCCCGGGTATCGTGCATTTCGGCCTCGGCAATTTCCATCGGGTCCACCAGGCCGTCTATGTCGATCGCTGCCTGCATCGGCCCGGCAATGAGGGCTGGGGCATCTGCGGCGTCGAGTTGATCGACGCCCCGGCCACCCGCGCCAAGGCCGAGGCCTATCGTGGCCAGGACTGCCTCTATACCGTCACCGAATATGCACCCGACGGTTCGGCGAACACTCGGGTTGTTGGAGCCATGGTGGATTATCTGCATGCGCCCGACGATCCCGAAGCGGTGCTGACGCGCCTCAGCCATGCCGATACCCGCATCGCCTCGCTGACGATCACGGAGGGCGGCTATAATCTCGACGAGACCACCGGTGTGTTCAAGCTCGATACCCCGGAGGTCGCCCTCGACCTGGCCGGTGGCGCCCCGTGCACGGCTTTCGGTTTCATCGTCGAGGCCTTGCGCCGCCGGCGAGAGCAGGGGACAGGACCTTTCACGGTGATGTCCTGCGACAATCTCCGGCACAATGGCGATACGGCGCGCAAGGCGATCGTTTCCTTCGCCCGCGCCCGTGATGCCGGACTCGCGGCCTGGATCGAGGCCGAGGTCGACTTCCCGAACTCGATGGTCGACCGCATCGCGCCCCAGATCCCGCCCGAGGTGAAGGATCGCCTCAACCAGCGCAGCGGTATCGACGACGCCGTGCCGGCCCTGGGTGAAACCTTCAGCCAATGGGTATTGGAGGACGACTTCCGCGCCGGACGCCCGCCTTTCGAGGAAGTCGGGGTGGAAATGCGCGACGACGTGCCGACCTTCGAATTCATGAAGGGGCGCATGCTCAACGCTTCGCACATCCTGCTCGCCATGCCCGGCATTCTCATGGGCTATCGCATCGTGCATGAGGCGCTGGGCGACAAGCGCCTCCATCGGTTGCTTGAGACTTTCCTCGACCGCGATGCCATTCCACGCATCGAGGGGCCGAAGGGCGTTTCGCTGGAGGACTACAAGAACGCGGTACTCGAGCGCTTCTCGAATCCAGCGATCAACGATCAGTTGCTGCGCATCGCTTTCGACACCACGGCCAAGATCCCGGTCTTCCACTCCAGGACGCTGGAGATGCTGCTGGCCGACGGCGGCGATCTCCGGCGCGAAGCCTTTTTCCTTGCCTGTTTCGGGGCCTATCTGACCGGCAAGGACGACAGGGGCGAGGCGTTCGATGTGGTGGAGCCGCGCCTTAGCGAGCAAGATTGGGAGCTCGTCCGCGGCGGCAATCCGCTCGACCTCCTGCGCACCAGCCCCTTCGCCAAGCTTGGCCTTGCCGAGCATATGGAATTCGCCAAGCTCTATGCCGGCTATGTCGCCTCCATCCAGGCGACGTCCGCCGGCCAGACCCTGGACGCGCTGCTGGTCGAGACGGCTTGAGAGTAAATTATGGCGTTCTCCTTCTCCCCTTGCGGGA
This sequence comes from Labrys sp. HAY1-8F, assembly GCF_056754975.1. NCBI lineage: Bacteria > Pseudomonadati > Pseudomonadota > Alphaproteobacteria > Hyphomicrobiales > Xanthobacteraceae > Labrys > Labrys sp. HAY1-8F. Next base: position 1,787,078 of record NZ_JBPGWZ010000001.1, read on the forward strand.
CCTGGCACTTCCAGCGGAAGTGCCTTGGATCCTGGCAAGGGGATGAGAGGGTGTCAGCTCGTCCTCTGCAAAGTGGTGTATCTCCCCTCATCCGCCCCTTCGGGGCACCCGGTCCACTCCAAGTGGAGTGGACGATACCCACAAGGGGAGAAGGCTGGTCCGCGCTCTATTCTTATAGGGCTCAATCCAGGTTGATCGTTTCGGCGCCCGGCCAGGTGACCTTGTAGCCGAAATTGATATCCTTGGTGGCACCAGCGGCGAGATCCACCGTCCATACCAGCACGCCGCGACGATTGTCGGCATCGCGCTGGGTCGGCGGCGTCGTCTGGGCTGAGGCCTCCACCTTGATGTCCTTGTTTTCGGCCACCGGCAGGGCTTCCTCGATCGAGAGCTTGATGGCGTTGGGGCGGCCATTGCGCAGGCTGATCTTGTAGTCGCGCCTTTCGCTGGTGGTGGGGCGGGTGATGCCGGTATTGCTTTCCACCTTGCGCGTCACGGCCCGTTCCACCTTGATGCGATCGTCGGCACCGAAACCGAGGCGGACGGGTTCTCCCTTGGTGGCGAGCGGCATGGCGGTCTGGCCGGCATAGAGGCCGTCACGATAGATCGAGACGGAACCCGGGAAGAGCGGCGTGTCCTCGCCGTTGCTGAAACTGGCTTCGAGGAAGGCCGTCTGCTGCAGGGAGGGCACGGCTCGCGCCACGATGTCCGGGGTGAGCTTGGCGGAGGCGAGACGCAGCGCCTTGGAGCCGGGGCCCGAGGGCACGCTGGCGCGGGCCGGAAGGGTCCACACGCTCTGGTAGCCGGCCGTGTTCAATTTCGCCTCGGTTTCCCGTCCCGGCCTCGGTTGGGCTTGCTTTGCCACGGCAGCCGGCGGCGCTGGGCGCGCCTCGCTCTCTTCAGCGCGGTTGCGGGCCAGGGCGTCGACCGGCAGTGCAAAATAGTCGGGTTGGAAATTGAGGACATAGCTGGCGAGTTTGGGAGGCGCGGCGCCCGAAGTGGCTCGGGCGGTCGAGATGGTGAGCGCAACGTCGCTCCAATCTTCGCCGGTCGCTTGCGTGACCTTGGCTCGCCTGACGAGTTCGAGCTCACCCTTCTCGCTGTCGAGCCGGGCATCGTAGAGCGGTGACCAGCCGGCATTGCCGATCAGATAGGAGACGGCGATGCGGCCTTTCGCGGCCTGCTCGGCATTGACTGAGAGGCGAAGTTGCGTGCGCTTCTGGCCCTCCGGGCGGCCGTCGCGCTGGCTCTGGAGCTTGGCGATCTCCTCGTCGAGGTCGCGGATCTTGACGGCATTCTGGCGCAGCGCCTCGTTGACCTCCGTCATATCGTCGCCGACCGCATTCCAGGCACCGCGCAGGGCGGTGACATTGCTGCCTTCCTTCGTGGCGTTGAAGGTGGCGCCATTGGCAAAACGCTCGATCAGGCCGCGCTTGGCCAGCAGAGCCTTGCCGATCCCGGCAAGGCCTTCGCGCTTGTCCTTGAGATCGCGCAGGGCCCCGGTGGCAGCGGCATCGGGAACGGGACCGTCAAGCAGAGCGTCGGCGAGATCGGTTCCCGAGAGCGAGACGCCGGCAGCCTCGCGCATGTCGACACGGATCGAGGCGGCATCGAGACCGACGGGCAGGTCCTTGGTAACCAGCACGGTTTCGCCTGCCGGAATGTCGAACTCGATGATGCGCGTCACCGTCGCGCCGTCGGGATAGACAGCCACGGCATCGATCTTCGACTGCACCCCCAGATCTCCCGCGAAGACCGGCGTGGTGCCCAGTAGCAGAAAGGCGGTAAGAGCGAGGCGAGGGACGGCGGACATGACGGATCTCCATTGCGGGACCGCCATGGGAAAGCAGGATTGCGGCGCGATGGCGGCCGCAACGTTAGGCTGTATCGACGGGAACAAGGGCGCCGGAAGCATGGTGTGCCGATCAGGAGATCGGCACACCAAAGTTGCATTGCGATCGGAGACACAGCACCGATCGAATGCGGCAATTTCAGGTCATCCGCGACCGCGCTCGGAAATCACCGGCTTCACGCGCAGCTCGATGAAGTTTTCGATCTCCCTCAGCCGGCGGCGGGCGTCGAGGATGTCGGGGCCGATGCCGTAGCGCCAGGAAATATCGGTGCGGCGCTTGTCGGAGACCAGCGCCTCCAGATCGGCCACCCAGCGATCAACAGCCTCGTCGTCGCGGAAGAAGCCCTCGGCGAGCAAGGTCGGCTTGTAGCGCCGCATGATCACCGTCAACTCGTTGAGCGAGAATTCGGGATGGTACTGAATGCCCCAGAAGCGGCCGCCGTCATGGCTGATGTCAACAGCCTGCACGTCGCTCACCGCATTGCTGGCGAGCACAATGGCGCCCTCGGGCAGGGCTTCGACTTCGTCGCCATGCACGCAGGGGCTGGTGAAAACAGGTGCCTTACCGGTGTAGAGAGGGTGGTCGCGTCCCTCGGCGGTCAGCGTGATGTCGCGCGCGATGCCGACCTCGCGACCCTTGGGATTGGCCCGCACCGAACCGCCGGCGGCGACGGTGGCGACCTGCAGGCCCCAGCAAGAGCCAAAGAAGGGCGTGCCGGATTTGTAGACCTCGCGGGCCAGTTCGACCTGGCGCATCGATTCCGGCTCGGCCTTCCAGATGTTGAGGCCGGAGCCGGTGATGACGACGCCGTCATAGCTTTCCAGGCCTGCCGCATCTGGCAGGTTGGTGCCTTCGTCGGCGGGCATCGCGATGTCGCAGACTGCATCCGGTGCGAGGCTCTTCAGCACTGCCGCATAGGATTCCGACGGCGTAAGGCCGTAGGTCGCGCGGTGACGTTCACGCGCTGCACGGACATTGCCTTCGACGACGAGGAGACGCATCGCTCACCTGTGATCACATTTTGCCGCGACCGGGTTTAGCAGTCCGCGGGCCGGCGGGAAAGAGTAATGATCCATACAAGATGGGGATTGGGGCGGCAAAATGAAGCGTTTGGTATGCGTGCCTCGAACATTTCTCGGCACGAACCCGCCTGAGCCGGGCTTCGCTCAGGGAAAGGAGTCGACGATTTCGATTCCACCGACGATGGCGGCATTGAAGGCGGGAAGATCCTCCGCCGGGATCCAGTATTCCTGATGATCCTTGCCGCCGGCATCCTGGATCGCATAGCGTTCAAGGAAGGTCTGGTCGACTTCAAAACGGGTCACGAAGCCGGACCCGCTGGCCGGCACATTCCAGTCTCGCGCTATTTTCACGGCATAGGCCCGCGCCGTTACCGGATAGAAAATGGGCTGATCGGGCAGGCGCGGAGGAAACGTCTTCATGCCGCTCGCTTGGATCAGCCCCAATTCCGCCGGACCGACGGGACGCCACAATGTTACCCCAGCCATGTCGTCCCCATCCTTGCCGGTGCCCCCGTTCAACACAGTGGGCACCGGCCGATCGTAGATGGCTATCGTAGCCTCAGAAGGTCAGCGCCTTCACCTGCACCACGTTCGGGATGGTGTTGATTTCCTTGAGCAGGGTTTCGCTCACCACCTGGTCGATACCGACCAGGGCGATGGCATTGCCGCCCTCGAAATCGCGCCCGAACTGCATATGGGCGATGTTGATGCCGTTCTCGCCGAGCAGCGTGCCGATGCGGCCGATGAAGCCGGGGCGATCATGGTTGGTGATGTAGAGCATGCGCGGCAGGAGGTCCGCCTCCACATTGATGCCCTTGATCTGCACGATGCGCGGCTTGGTGCCGGCGATGATGGTGCCGGCCACGGCTCGGGTCAGGTTCTCGGTCTCGACCTCGAGCGTGATCAGGCTGTCGTGGTCGCCCGTCTTTTCGCGCGTGGTTTCCTCGATGACGATACCGCGTTCGCGCGCCACGCTGGGAGCTGCCACGATGTTGATGTCGGCCAGAGCCGGACGCAGCAGACCCGCCACCGCGGCGGAGGTGAGCGCCTTGATCTTCATATGGGCGACATCGCCCTCATAGACGATGCGGATGGTCTTGATGTCGGTCTCGGTGAGCTGGCCGGCAAAGGAGCCGAGCTTTTCGGCAAGCGAGATATAGGGCTTCAGGCGCGGGGCCTCTTCCGCCGTGATCGAGGGGAAGTTGACGGCATTGGAGATGGCGCCGCGCAACAGATAGTCCGACATCTGTTCGGCGACCTGCAAGGCGACGTTCTCCTGGGCTTCCGAGGTGGAGGCGCCCAGATGCGGCGTGCAGATCACGTTGGGCAGACCGAACAGCGGGTTCGCCGTGGCCGGCTCCTCGATGAAGACATCGAAGGCAGCGCCACCGACATGACCCGATTTCAGGAGCTCGGCCAGCGCCTCCTCGTCGACCAGGCCGCCGCGGGCGCAATTGATGATGCGCACGCCCTTGCGCGTCTTGGCCAGCGCCTCGCGCGACAGGATGTTCCGGGTCTGCGGCGTCATCGGCGTGTGCAGAGTGATGATTTCAGCACGGGCGAGCAGGTCGTCGAGCTCGACCTTCTCGACGCCGAGCTCCAGCGCACGCTCGGCGCTCAGGAAGGGATCGAAGGCGATCACGCGCATCTTCAGGCCGACGGCGCGATCGGCGACGATCGAGCCGATATTGCCGCAGCCGATGATGCCGAGCACCTTGCCGGTGATCTCGACGCCCATGAAGCGGTTCTTCTCCCACTTGCCGGCCTGGGTGGAGGCGTCGGCGGCGGGAATCTCGCGGGCCAGCGCGAACATCATGGCGATGGCGTGCTCGGCGGTGGTGATGGAATTGCCGAAGGGGGTGTTCATCACGATCACGCCGCGGGCCGTGGCGGCCGGGATGTCGACATTGTCGACGCCGATGCCGGCGCGGCCGATCACCTTGAGATTGGTGGCCTTGGCGAGGATGGCGGCGGTGACCTTGGTGGCCGAGCGGATGGCGAGGCCGTCATAATTGCCGATGATCTCGGCGAGCTTGTCCTTGTCCTTGCCGAGGGCAGGCTGAAAATCGACCTCGATGCCGCGATCCTTGAAGATCTGGACGGCGGCGGGGGACAGGGCGTCGGAGATGAGAACCTTGGGGGCGGTCATGGGGAGGCTCCTGCGGAGCGCGGACATCTCAGCGACATGACCTCATGTCGTGATGTCCGCATTTTGAAACGGAGAGGGTCCAAGGAAGAGCGGATATCACGACATGAGGTCATGTCGCTGAGATGTCCGCGCTCCAGTATCAGCCGAGTGTGGCGATCGCCTTGTGGAACGACCAGTCGAGCCAGGGCATCAGGGCTTCGACGTCGGCGGTCTCCACCGTGGCGCCGCACCAGATGCGCAGGCCCGGAGGGGCGTCGCGATAGGAGCCGATGTCGAGCCCGGCCTTCTCCGCCTCGATGGCCGAAGAAAGCGCCTTGGCGAAGGCAGCCTGTCCGTCCGGAGCGAGCGCCGCCACCCTCTCGTCCACCACCTTCAGGCACACCGAGGTGTTGGAGCGGGTGGCCGGATCCTTGGCCAGGAAGTCGATCCAGGGCGTCTTCTCGACGAAGCGCTCGATGGCGGCGAGGTTGGCGTCGGCGCGGGCGATCAGCCCGTCGAGACTGCCCGTGGCCTTGGCCCAGTTCAGCGCGTCGAGGTAATCCTCAACGCAGAGCATCGACGGCGTGTTGATGGTCTCGCCCTTGAAGATGCCCTCGATCAGCTTGCCGCCCTTGGTCAGGCGGAAGATCTTGGGCAGCGGCCAGGCCGGTGTATAGCTCTCCAGCCGGGCGACGGCACGAGGGGAGAGGACGAGCATGCCATGGGCAGCCTCGCCGCCGAGGGCCTTCTGCCAGGAGAAGGTCGTAACGTCGAGCTTGGCCCAGTCGAGGCGCTGGGCGAAGGCGGCCGAGGTGGCGTCGCAGATGGTGAGGCCTTCACGGTCGGCCGGGATCCAGTCGGCGTTCGGTACGCGCACGCCGGAGGTGGTGCCGTTCCAGGTGAAGACGATGTCGCGATTCCTGGCGTCGATCTCGCCGAAGTCGACGATATCGCCATAACCGGCCTTGAAGATGCGGGCATCTTCAAGCTTCAGCTGCTTGACGACGTCGGTGACCCATTCGGCACCGAAGGACTCCCAGGCCACCACGTCGACGCCGCGTGCGCCGAGCAGCGACCACAGCGCCATCTCGACGGCACCCGTGTCGGAAGCCGGCACGATGCCGATGCGGTAGTCCGCCGGCACGCCGAGCACGTCACGGGTCAGTTCGATCGCCTGTTCGAGCTTGGTCTTGCCAAGCTTCGCACGATGCGAACGGCCGAGGGCGGCGGATTTGAGGGAGTCGGGGGTCCATCCGGGGCGCTTGGCGCAGGGGCCGGACGAAAAGTTAACTACAGCGGGCTTGGCCGCTGGCACTGGTAGTGTCATCGCGATGTCTCCATCCTCGCAGATGGGCGTTCCTCGTTGGGGAGGAATGTCCCGCAGCCCGTATGCGCTGCGGCGAGGATGGCGTCAAGAGACTTTTGATGGTCGGATACAGGAAACTTTGACGTAAGCCTTTCGATGGCGCGGCCGTGGCAGAAACGCCGCGGCCGCGCCTGGTATTGTCAGACCTGCACCACGAAATGCTTCAGCACGGGCTTGGTGATCTCCCACACGCCCTTGAAATCGGCCTCGATGACGAAGGCGTCGCCGGGACGGAGCGTGACCGCCTCGCCGCCGTCGGGCGTGATGATGATCTCGCCCTCGATGAGATGGACGAACTCATAGGCCGAATAGGTGGCGTGATAGGTGCCCGGTGTCGCCGCCCAGGTGCCCGAAATGATCTTTCCGTCCGCCGAGGTGTGCTGCACCCAGGTCTTCATCGTCGGCGAGCCGGCGCGCACGACCCAACCTTCGAGGTCGGTGGTCATCGGGTCGGCGCCGGGAGCGGGAAACTTGAAAACGGTGGGATGGGCCAAATCGATTACTCCTGTTGTGGATGGTCGGAAGCTACCAGACCACCGGTGACGCCCTTATCGCAAAGCGACGGATTTCGGCCGGGCACTGCCCGTCACTTCACCGAGCCGGCCGTTAGGCCCTTGACGATGTAGCGCTCCAGGAAGATGCCGATCAAAGCGAGCGGGGCGATCGCCGTGGTGGCGAGCGCGGCCATCGACCACCAGTTGATGCCCTGCGAGCCGGTCTGGCTCGCCACCATCACCGGCAGGGTCTTGGCATCCGAGGAGGTCAGCAAGGCCGCGAAGAAATATTCGTTCCAGGTCAGCACCAGCGCGAGGATGAAGGCCGCTACCATCCCGGGCAGAGCGATCGGCAGGATGATGTGCCAGAAGGCGCCCCAGAGCGACAGGCCGTCGACCAAAGCGGCTTCGTCGAGTTCGGTGGGAATAGTGTCGAACTGGTCGCGCATGATCCAGATCACGATCGGCAGCACGGTGAGGGTGTAGAGCAGGATCAAGCCGATGCGGGTGTCGAGCAAAGCGAGCTCGCGGTAGAGCACCAGGAAGGGCAGGGCCAGCACCACCGGCGGCAGGATCAGCTGAGACAGGAAGAAGAAGGAGATGTCGCGGTTGCGCATCCAGCCGAATTTGTACTGGAAGCGGCTGAGGCCATAGGCGGCCAAGGAGCCGATCACCACGGCGAGCAGCGAGGCGCCGAGCGAGGTGATCACGCTGTTCAAGAAGCGCGACAGGAATTCCGAGCGCACCGTCGAGGTCGAGCCGAGCGTATCGGGCGAAAGGCCGAGCGAGCGCCAGCCCTTCCAATCAGGCTGGAAGTCGAGCCAGGGAATGAGATGCCCCTGGGTGACATCAACAGCCGATTTCATCGAGGTGGTCAGCGTCCAGTAGATCGGAAACAGGCAGATGAAGGCCCAGGCGATCAGCGCGCCATAGATCAGCACGCGGCTGAGCACGGTGGTCAGGCGGAAGGCGGTGTCGCGGGGCGCTGCGGTCGGGATGGCTGTCGTCGTCATGTCGATCTCTTCCCGGTCAACTGCTGCGCTGTATGAAGCGGTTGGCAACGTTCAAAAGCAGGGTGACGACGACGATGATCGCCACCAGATAGAACATCGCCAGCATGGTGCCGTAGCCGACATTCGAGCGGTCCCGATACTCGCGGTAGATGAAGCTCGATACCGTGTCCGTTGCCCCGCCGGGCCCGCCGGAGGTAGTGTTGATCACGATATCGGCGAGCTTGAGCTTGAAGATGATGCGCAGCACGATCGCCGTGATCGAGACGGGCAGCATCAGGGGGAAGATCATCTCCTTGAACTGCTGCCAGCCGGAGGCGCCATCGATCTTGGAGGCTTCCATCACTTCCTTGGGCAGGGCCTGCAGGCCAGCCAGCAGCAGGATCATCAGGAAAGGAATCGAAACCCAGGCGTCCATCGCCTCGATCGAGAGGCGGGCGATCCAGGGATCGGTGAAGAAGGAGGGGCTCTTCCAGCCCAGTTCCCGCATCAGCTTGGCCACCGGCCCGTAGCGATATTCCATCATCGACTTGCCGACCATCCAGCTCACCGCCACGGGGCTGAGCATGAAAGGCAGGAGGAAGGCGACACGGAAGAATTTGCGGGCCTTGATCTCGGCGTTGAGCAGGAGGGCGAGGCCGAAGGCGATGGCATATTCCACCAGCACCATCAGCACGTAGAACACCATGTTGGCGAGGGCGTTCCAGAAATCGGCGTCGTGGAAGAGCGCGACGAGATTGTCGAGGCCGTTGAAGCGCTGGCCGGCGAAGGAGGAGAGGTTCCAGTCGGTCAGGGCGATGTAGAAGCCGAAAATGGTGGGGAAGATCACCATCGCCACGGTGAACAGCACGGCCGGCAGGATGAACAAAGCGCGCTCGCCCGCTTCCCCTCGCATCAGTACCTGCCCGACGCCGAGCGCCATCGACCACAGCACGAAGGCGTAGAGCACGGGCCGCCAATTGTCGAAGCCGAAAGCCAAGCCTTGTTTTTCATGCAGGAACTGCACCAGGGCGGCAACGATCAGGAGAACGGAGGCCAGGCCGATCAGCAGCCGGCCAAGCAGGATGCGGCTGCCTGAGATGGAGGAGGAGGCGCGCGTGGCGGTTGCAGACGAGGTCGGCGGCATCAGATCCCCAGGACGCGAAACGAGATTGAAAAGCGCGACTCCCACCTTCTACCCTTGTGGGAGAAGGTGGCGCGAAGCGCCGGATAAGGGGTGGCTGCTCCAGGCTCAGCATTGGTCGCAAGACCCCTCATCCCCCTGCCGGAACCCAAGGCACTTTCATGGAAAGTGCCAGGTCCCGCAAGGGGAGAAGGTACCTTATCGGCGTGGGGTGCTTAACCCTGCAGTCCCAGCGAGGCCTTGTAGAGCTTGATCTGCTTCTCGCGGCCGATCTGGTCGGTCAGCTTTTCCCAGGCCGCGGCGATCTGGTCGGCGCCTTCCTGGGCCTTGAGCTGGCCGGCATAGATCTTGGCGAGGATGTCCTCGGCCAGGCTGTAATATTGGAAGATGCCGGGGATGCGCGGCTCGATCGCTCCGTTGGGGTGGTTGTAGGAGTTGAACTGCGAGTCGAGATAGTTGGAGATGAAGGTCTTGTCGTAACCGGCCGCCACCCACTCCTCGATATTGTGCTGGCTGTTGCGGTAGCACTGGAAGCCGGAGGGATAGACCGCCGTCCACAGCGCCAGATCCTTGCCGCCGAGATGGGCGGCGGCGCTCCAGGCGGCCTTGTGCTTCTTTTCGTCCTTGTCGACGCGCGCCATCACATAGACGCCCCAGCCGAGATAGGCGAGGTTGGGTGCGAAGTTCGGGCCGCTTGCCAGCTTGTCCCACTTGCCGGTCTTGGCATTGTAGACATCGTCCGAGCCCGGCAGGATGTCGAAGCCGCATTTGTCGCCGATGACCGATGAATCATTGGTCTTGGCGTTGGAACCGATATCGCCCCACCACACGCACATCGAGCCGGTGCCGCCGAGGAACTGTTGGAAGCCGGTGGTGTTGGGGTCGGCGTTCAGCTGGTCGGCGGGCTCGGAGGGTAGGGCGTCGAGCACGTCCTGGATGGCGCGCACCCAGGCCGGGTTGTTGATGCGCGGCTTCATGGTGTCGATATCGAACAGCCAGGCCTTGTCGTCGGGGTGCTTGGCATAGGCGGTGGCGCGGCTGCCGAGGAAATAGAAGCCGAAGCCGCCCCATGCCTTGCAGGCGTCGAGATAGCCATAGGCATCCTGGCCGTCGACCTGCTTGCCCTTGAGGAATTTGGTCACCGCCTGCACCTGCTGCCAGGTGCGGGGCGCTGCCCATTCGGTGGTGTTGCCGGCTTCCTTCCAGGCTTTGGCCAGGGCCTCGTCCTTGAAGTAGTCGGTGCGGTAGTTGAAATTGTGGGTGTCGCCGTCAATGGTAACGCGATACTGCTTGCCGTCCCAGGTGCCGACGGGCGGCTTGAGGTAGGAGACGAGATCGTCCATGTCGATCTGCTTCTTCACCCAGTCAGGCATTTCCGAAGCAAGGCCCTTGCCGCAGACGTCGCCCTCGAAGGGCGCCCCCATCTCGAGCAGGTCGAAATCGACCGTGCCTGTCGCGATGGCTTGTTGCAGCCGAGGGTTGTAGTCGGCCTGGGCGAGATCGATCCAGTTGATCTTGGCGCCGGTATAGGCCTCCCAGGGCTTGAGGAAACCGCGGAACAGGAGGTTGTGCAGGTTCTGGTTGTTGAGCCCCATGAAGGAGAGCTCGACGCCCTTGAACTCGCCTTCCTTGATGGAGGCCTTGGTGGCGCTGAGGCAAAGTTCGCCGACCTTTTGCCAGTCCGCATCGGTGGGCGACCCCTTGCCGACCCCCGGGATTTGCAGGATCTTGGCGCGCAGGTCGCTGGCTTCGTCCGCCAGGGCCGGCTCGATGGCGGCGGTGACGCCCAGGCTGCCCATCGCAGCCAGAGCGCCGACGCTGGCGGCGCCCTTGAGCAGCCCGCGGCGGCTCGCCTGCAGGGCGAGGAGATTCTTGTAGTCTTCCGTTCTCACGTCGATTCTCCCGTTCTGAATGGCTTGTTTTATTCTTGGCTGTTTCGCAGCAGGGACGTTTCTTCGAACCGCTCCGACAACGGTTGGTTGTGGCGAAGTGTGCGGATGCTAGGAAGGCCTCGTTTGCTCGTCAACAAAAAGGTCAGACCATTCCGGGTGCACGGGCATCTTGCCCGTTCTTTTTCTGCAATGAGCGCGATCGCTCCAAGAACGGACGGGACGTCCGTGCACCCGGAAATCTCAGTTCAGCCTCAAACCGGTCTCGGCATCGAAAAGATGCACGGCGGCAAGATCGGGCTGGAGCGCCAGGATTTCGCCCGAGCCGGCCGTCACCCGCTCGCGGAAGACGCCGAGCACCCGCTGTTCGCCGAGCTGGGCGAAGACCTGGGTTTCGGCACCGGTGGGCTCCACCACGCTGATCCTGGCCTGCAGGCTGCCGCCGAGGGAAAAATGCTCGGGGCGGATGCCGTAGACGACACGCCGGCCCTCGCCCCCCGCCGGAACGGCTGATACGGGCAACTCCATGCCGTCATCGGTGACGAAGCGTGGCGTCGGGCTGGTTTCCAGCCGGCCCTTGATGAAATTCATGGCGGGCGAACCGATGAAGCCTGCGACGAACAGGTTTGCCGGCCGGTCATAGAGCTCGAGGGGTGAGCCGATCTGCTCGATGATGCCGTCATGCAGCACCACGATGCGATCGGCCATGGTCATGGCCTCGATCTGGTCGTGGGTGACATAGATGGTGGTGGTCTTCAAGCGCTGATGCAGTTCCTTGATCTCGGCGCGCATCTGCACGCGCAGTTTGGCGTCGAGATTGGAAAGCGGTTCATCGAACAGGAACACCTGGGGCGCGCGCACGATGGCACGGCCCATGGCAACGCGCTGGCGCTGGCCGCCGGAGAGCTGGCGTGGATAGCGCGCCAGATAGGGGCCGAGATCGAGGATCTCAGCCGCCCGTTTCACCCGTTCGTCGATCTCGGTCTTCGGCGTCTTCCGGATCTTGAGCGCGAAGCCCATGTTTTCGGCCACGGTCTTATGCGGGTAGAGCGCATAGCTCTGGAATACCATGGCGATATCACGATCACGCGGCGGCAGGTCGTTGACGAAGCGATCACCGATCTTGAGGCTTCCCTCGGTGATCGGCTCGAGGCCGGCGATCATGCGCAGCAGCGTGGACTTGCCGCAGCCGGAAGGCCCGACCAGGGTGACGAATTCGCCGTCCTCGATGCTGACAGACACGCCATGAATGACCTTCTGGGTGCCATAGGATTTCTTGACGTCGATGACATCAACGGAGGCCATGCGGCGGGGTTTCCTCTGCCTGGATTTGTCGGACGAAGATTGGTAGCCGAATGCTTCGCCATTCGGCAAGGTCGGTGCCATTCTTTCCCATGTGCGGGAGAGAATGGCACCATTCCCTGCGGGAGTTGCCTGGCTAATCCGCCACGACTGCCCCCTATTTGAACTCCTCTGCCCGATGAACTTCCTTGCCGCCGACCACCGTCAGCAGCACCTTGGTCTTGGAGACCTCCTCCGGCGCGATCTTGAGCGGATTGCGGTCGAGCACGATCAAATCGGCGAACTTGCCCGGCTCCAGCGAGCCTGTGACCTCATCCTGATGCAGCTCATAGGCGGCGTCGATGGTGGCCGCCCTGAGCGCCTGGCCGATGGTCAGGCCGGGATCGGCATTGAGCCGGCCCGGATTGCTGGGGTCGCTGCGGGTGACGGCGATCTGGAAGGCATACCATTCGTTGAGCGGATCGACCGGCCAGTCGCTGCCGAAAGCGACGCGGGCGCCCGCCTTGTAGATTTGCCCATAGGGTTCGACGAAGGGCAGGCGCTTCGGCCCGGCCTGTTCCTTGATCGAGGCCACCTGGTCGGGCGAAGCCGCGCCCCATTGGAAGGAGAGGACGGGAATGGCGCCGAGCTTGGCGAAACGCGGCAGGTCCGCCGGGTCGACCATTTCGTTATGCGCCAGCGCTGGCCGGATGTCCTTGCCGGGCACCTTGGCGCGCATCGCCTCGATCGCATTGAGCGTGACATGGACGGCGCCATCGCCATCGGTATGCAGATGAGGATCGATTCCCGCCTCGGCGAGCCCGATCAGCAAAGGCGAGAGGAGGTCGGGCGCGACATAGAGCGAGCCGCTCACCGTTCCCGGCTGCCAGTCCGGCTTGTCGGCGCTGCCCTTGTTGACGAAATAGGGAGCCAACGTATAGCCCGTCTGCGCCGGCGCCTGGATGACGCCGTCCATGAAGATCTTGGCGTTGCGCAGCGTGATACCCGGTTCTGGCCGCAGCGGTCCTTGATCGAAGCGAGCCGCGTAGTCGCTGACGGTCTTGACCAGGGCTTCGGCCGTCTGGTCGGTATCGGTAGCAATTTTCGGGGCCAGATGGGCACGCGCGGTCAGTTCGCCCCGCTTTTGCAAGGTGGCCCAGGCGTTCATCTCACCCGGCTCGGCCGCCGCTTCGAGGAAGCTGGTGATGCCACCCTTGCGCAGGGCGTCGAGGGCGGTGCGCCCGAAAGCGAGATTCTGCTCCGCCTCCTGTTCGGGCGAGAGCTTGGGCATCGCCGCCATCACCAGTGCGTCGCCGCCATCCTCCAGCATGCCCGTCGGCTCGCCGGCGGCGTCACGGACGATCTTGCCGTCCTTGGGATCCGGCGTGTCCTTGCTAACCTTGGCGAGCGACAGGGCCCGGCTGTTGGCGAGCTTGGAGTGATAGTCGAAATTGATCACCAGGATGGGACGCTTGGTCTTGAGCCTGTCGAGCTCGCCGCGGGCCATGTCGGTGCCTGCGGGCAGCATCTTCTGGCGGAACCAGTTGTTGACGATCAGGAAGTCATCGTCTCCCGCTTTGGTCTCCTGGTCGAGGCAGGCCTGGATGGCCGCCAGGGTCTGGTCCAGCGTGAGGGCGGCATAGGCGAGATTGCAGCCCGTCAGGCTCTTGCCGCCGCCGAGGGGATGCATGTGGCCGTCGATCAGGCCGGGCATGGCCATGCGGCCGCCGAGATCGATCACCTTGGTCTGTGGGCCGATATGGGGCTTGGCATCCCCGCCGCTGCCCACGAAGACGATGCGCCCTTCGCGCACGGCCAGGGCCCCGGCCACGCTGTCCTTGCTGTCCGCCGTATAGATCGTGCCGTTGAGATAAACCGTGTCGGCAGGGGCGCTCCCCTCGGCGCGGGCGCCCGCTGAGCCGAACACTGAAATCGCGGTGAAAGCCGCGCCGAACAAGCCTGCCTTCAGGCCATGGCTAACCATCTTCATTCCCCCTAAGACCCCTCCCACTCCGCACTATCTTTCAAGAAACATGGTTGCGCTTGGTTTGGAAAGGCGCCATTTCCCCGCAGGGAGGCACTCATGAAAGCCAACAATTCACCGTCCGCTGCGGACGTCATCGTCGCAGTGTCCGGCGTCAGCAAGACCTACAAGTCCGGCTTCCAGGCCCTGAAAAGGATCGATCTCGACCTGCGCCGCGGCGAGATCTTCGCTTTGCTCGGCCCGAACGGGGCGGGCAAGACCACGCTGATCTCGATCATCTGCGGCATCGTCAATCCCTCGGGCGGCACGATCCGTGCCGACGGGTACGACATCGTCAGAGATTACAGGGCCGCCCGCACCAAGATCGGCCTGGTGCCGCAGGAACTGTCGACCGATGCCTTCGAGACGGTGTGGGCGACGGTGAATTTCTCGCGCGGCCTGTTCGGCAAGCCACCCAACCCCGCCTTCCTGGAAAAGATCCTGCGCGACCTCTCGTTGTGGGAGAAGAAAGACAGCAAGATCATGGCATTGTCGGGCGGGATGAAGCGCCGCGTGATGATCGCCAAGGCGCTCTCGCACGAGCCGACCATCCTCTTCCTCGACGAGCCGACGGCGGGCGTCGACGTCGAGCTGCGCCGTGACATGTGGGAGATGGTGCGCGGGCTGCGCGAGAACGGCGTGACCATCATCCTCACCACCCACTATATCGAGGAAGCCGAGGAGATGGCCGATCGCATCGGCGTGATCAACAAGGGCGAGATCATCCTGGTGGAGGACAAGGCCGAGCTGATGCGCAAGCTCGGCAAGAAGCAGCTCACCCTCAGCCTGCAGCAGCCTCTCGATGCGGTGCCGGCTGATCTCGCCGCCTATCGCCTCGATATCGCCGACAACGGCAACCAGCTCATCTACACCTTCGATGCCAAGGACGATCCGGAAGTGCTCTCGCGCCTGCTCCACGACGTCGGCGAAGCCGGCATCGGCTTCAAGGACCTGCAGACCAGCCAGTCCTCGCTCGAGGACATCTTCGTCAGCCTGGTGGGGGCGCACTGATGAACATTCACGCCATTCGCGCGATCTACGTCTTCGAGATGTCGCGCACCTTCCGCACGCTTCTGCAGTCGATCGCCTCACCGGTGATCTCGACCTCGCTCTATTTCATCGTGTTCGGCTCGGCCATCGGCAGCCACATGCCCACGGTGGGCGGCGTGAATTACGGCGCCTTCATCGTGCCCGGCCTGGTCATGCTGGCGATCCTGACCGAGAGCATTTCCAACGCCTCCTTCGGCATCTACATGCCGAAATTCATCGGCACCATTTACGAGGTGCTGTCGGCCCCGGTCTCGGTGGTGGAGATCGTCATCGGCTATGTCGGCGCGGCGGCATCCAAATCCATCCTGCTGGGCTGCATCATCCTGATCACCGCCTGGCCCTTTTCGCATTATTCCATCCAGCACCCGTTCTGGATGCTGGCCTTTCTGGTGCTGACTTCGGTGACCTTCAGCCTGTTCGGCTTTCTCATCGGCATCTGGGCGGATGGCTGGGAAAAGCTGCAGATCGTGCCGACCCTGATCATCACGCCTCTGACCTTTCTGGGCGGCAGCTTCTATTCGATCAAGATGCTGCCTGACTTCTGGCAGGGGGTCAGCCATTCCAATCCGGTTCTTTATCTCGTCAGCGGTTTTCGCTGGAGTTTCTACGGTGTCTCGGATGTCGACTTCGGGCTCAGCCTCGGCATGACGCTGGTCTTCATGCTGCTGTGCCTGGTCGCGATCGCGGTGATCTTCCGTACCGGGTGGCGGATCAAGGTCTGATGGGTTTTCGGGCGCCGGTCGGCAGTGGCGTCACAGGGTGATTTCATAGAAGAGCGAGATTTTACGATGATTGAGACGCCGCGCCTGCTCTTGCGCAAGCCCGTTCTCGACGATTTCGAGCCCCATGCCGCCATGTGGGCCGAGCCGGAAGTCTACAGGCATATTTCGGGCAAGAAGCGCAGCCGGGAGGAAATGTGGCAGCGCTTTCTGCAGGCCCATGGCACCTGGCACTTCTTCGGCTTCGGCTATTTCTCGGTGATCGAAAAGGCAGACGGGCGCTATCTCGGCATGACCGGCTTCCAGGACGCCATGCGCGACATCGAGCCGAGCCTGGTGGGCTCGCTGGAGGCGGGCTGGGTGTTCGCCTCCCACGCCCATGGCCGGGGCATCGCCTTGGAGGCCAGCCGGGCGGCCTTCGACTGGGCGCGTAGCGTGCATCCGGGCCGGAGGGTGACGGCGATCATCGCGCCGGAGAACGCTGCTTCTATCAGGATCGCCCGCAGGCTCGGGCTCGAGGCCGGTCCCGACGTCCGCTATCATGATTCCATCGTCACGCTGTTCGAGGGTTGGCTGGGAGAGGTCGATGCGGAAGGCAGCAGCGAGGCAGAATCTGCGGGGTGACGAAGCCCGGGTTGCCGTGAGCTCCTGTCCTCGACATTCCCTCATTGGCGCAGTAGCAGGATGGCCAACCGTCGTAACCATGACGTGGCAAGGAGGTCTCAAATTTGAGACCACTGGGAATACCCACACGGAGCCAAACGATGCACATGATCGGAAGCTGTCGCTGCGAGCAGGTCCAGTTCGAGGTCACCGCGCCGCCCCTAATGACGATGGCGTGTCATTGCCGCGGCTGCCAGAAGATGAGCGGCAGCGCCTTTTCGCTGAGTGCGGCAATTCCCACGGAAGGGTTTCGCGTGACCCGCGGGGAGCCGGTGATCGGCGGACTCCACGGCCCGTCACGACATTATTTCTGTCCGCATTGCAAGAGCTGGCTGTTCACCAGGCCTGAGGACCTGGACTTCTTCGTCAACATCCGCCCGACCATGCTGGCCGAGGCGGTGTGGACCGAGCCCTTTATCGAAACCTGTACGGCCGAGAAGCTCGCATGGGCATCGACATCAGCCCGCCACAGCTATGCTGAATATCCGCCGCCGGAGATGTATCAGCCTCTGATGGCGGAATTTGCCGAGCAGGTTGCATCGTCACACGCGCAGGCAGGACAGCCTGCTTCGGACGGCTGAAACGGGCCAGAGCCGGCTCGCGGAGCCCGCGTCCATTCTCCTCCCGCCTATCGCACCTCAGGGCCCGGCTTTGCACGGGTCCGAATGACGGCCGCCGGCCATCCTGTCCATCCTCCCGGGAATGGTCCGGCGGGTCAGGCCTTAGAATAGGGCGTGCCGTCCTTGTGCAGGAAGCGACCGTCGGAACTCGGGCTCATCATGTCGATGTCGGAGCAATAGATCACGTCGGCAGGCGAGCGTGAGCCGATTTCGAGATAGACCGCCATGGCACCGGATCTGTTGATCATGTGATGGCCGTTGCCGGAGTCCTTGGGAAAGGCGGCGCAATCGCCGGCGCGCAGGATCGTTTCGCCGCCATCCTCGACGAGTATCAACTCGCCTTGCAGCACATAGACAAATTCGTCCTCGGCCGTATGCCAGTGACGTTGGCTCGACCAGTTCCCCGGCGGCAGACGCATGAGATTGATGCCGAAATCCTGGAGGCGGCCGGCATCGCCGAGGCGTTGCCGCACCCGTTCGGCGCAAGGAGCATCGAAGGGCGGCGGGTAGCCCGAGCCCTGGTGCTCGGGGACGGCGACGAGGTCGATCTTGGGCATGGCAGGCTCCCGGTTGTCATGACAGTCTGGGCGGCGGCGGCGGAAGAGCGATGATCATGTCCCTTCCGGCTTGGGAAACAAGGGCGAGCCCGTTTCGACCCGACGCCCCGCCAAGGGCGCCGGGCCGGGCAGTTCGGAGGGGACTAAGGGAATCCAGCTCATCGCCAAGAATCAGTGCAAACGCCTATACAGACTCGCCTCAGAACCTGATCGAAAAGTTGCCACCGGAGCCAAGAAAAGCCTCATTTTGTCATGCCCGGGTTTCGACCCGAGCATTCAGGCACCACTGCGCGTCGAGAGGGCAGCTCTGGATTTACACCGGACAACTTGTTCGGTGTGGGACAAACCCGATGGTGGCAAAAGTCGAGGTCTCCGCGGCTTTTTGATCAATTTCTCAAGCCAGTCGATACCATCGGCGGCGAGACAGGGAGGTCATTGCGGGACATGTCCGGTTCGAGTTCGAAGGATGTCGAGGAGACGCTGCGTTCCTATCTCGATGAAGTCGTCGCCGCGCTGAGGGGCGCGCTGGCAGACAGGCTCTCGGCCATCATCCTGCACGGTTCGCTGGCCATGGGCAGTTTCCGCATGCCCAAGAGCGACGTGGATCTTCTCGTCTTGGTGGAAGATCTGACGGTTGACGAGGCCGGCCTGCTCTATGCCGTTTTCGAACGCCTCCATCGCCGCAGGCCCTATGCCGGCGGCCTCGAGGTCAGCGTGATACGGGCTGATGACGCCAGATCACCGCAACATCCCTTGCCCTATCTGGTGCATTTCAGCGAGACCACCACCGCACCGCAATCGTGGTCCGGCGGCAGGCCGCCGACCGACGAAGATCTGATCGCGCATCTGACCGTCGCTAAATATCGCGGCGTCGGCCTGCATGGCCCACCTCCCTCGGAGGCGATCGGCGACCTCTCATGGGCCGACTATCTGGCCTCGGTATGGGGCGACATCGCCTGGATCCTGGAGGGGGAGAATATCCTCGCCTCGCCCTATTACGGCATTCTCAATCTCTGCCGCTGGGCGATGATGGCTGAGGCCGCGGATCACATCGTGCCGGGGAAGGAGGAAGCTGGCGAATGGGCTCTGACGCATTTGCCGGAGGAGCACAGGGCTGTGGTCGCCCAGGCTCTTGCCGCCTACCGGGCCTCCGATTGGCCGCGGACACAGCGCGAAAGGCAATTGTCGGGCGGCCCCTGGCACCGCGAACCGCTCATCGCTTTTCGCAACTATATGCAGTCCACCCATGTAGCCTGAGCGACAAAGGGAACGTAGGCGGGGGCCGCGGATCGATCACGGGCGGCATGGAGGCCGCCTATTCCAAGGCAGCCGATCCCGGTGGTTACTTGCGGCGAGTTACTTATGGCGCGTTACTTGCGGCTTGACGGACTCCGGCGCTCGGCGCACACTGAAACCGTCGATTTTGGCCGGTGACCTCGATCTTCAGTGGCCAATAAGCCCTTGAATCAAGCCAGCCTTCCACCGACGTGACTTGGCATAGTCCTCCACCTGGAAGGTGCGAAGGGAGTTCAAAAAGGGCACGATATGAGCACAGGTACTGTTAAGTGGTTCAACTCCACCAAGGGATATGGATTTATCCAGCCGGACGACGGAACACCCGACGTTTTCGTGCATGTGAGCGCTGTGGAGCGCGCTGGTCTGCGCGAGCTGGCTGAAGGTCAGAAGATCAGCTTCGAACTGGTTCGTGACCGCAAGACCGGCAAATCATCGGCCGGCGACCTCAGGGTGGGCTGACCCCGAAGCGTTTCGCGATGAGACGGAAACGCCTCCAATCGCAAAGACGCCCAAGCCGATCAAACGGATTGGCTTGGGAACAAGGAGCTAGAGCAACAAGCGTTCAGCCATGAATGTGCATTGCTCTAGGGGACGCCGCGGACGTTCGGTGGCATGGTCGTCTTCAACGACGGCTCATGATGCCGAGACTTCCGTGTGAGGCTTTCGCTCATCGACATTCGCGACGGGGAGTGCCGATCGGGTGAAAATTCTGCAACAAGGGCAGATACGATGCGGCGAGCCTCAAGCTCGTCCGCAAGCCTGCCTCCATCAAAGCTCAAGCATTTTCGTCTTCCAGATCTGCTTCGTTGAACGCTGAAATCCGATCCACGGGAGAATGGCGGCGGCAGTGCCACACCCATTCCAGAACACGATCGAATCATAGGGCAGAGGATGGGCATACATGTTTTTGGGATTGGCGATTTCGTCACCTTGAGGCTTGCTCCTGTCTGCGAGCAGGACAAGGCCTATGAAATCATCCGGCTTCTGCCTGCCGACGGCTTGGAGCCGGTTTATAGGATCAAGAGTCTCGGAGAGCCATTTGAGCGGACGGCTCGGCAGCGCGAACTGAACGCCATGAAGACGGCCGATCAGCTTAGTGTGTTGCCGTCTCACTGACGAGACGGCATGGAAAGGTCTTGTCGGCACTGGGCCTGCACGTGCGGGTTTTCATGCCCGCCTACAAGCCGGGTGCCTCATAAGTGCCGCCTATATCCAGGGGCCTGAGGGGGGCGGCCGCAACGAACGGGCCTGCCGGGACGTGACCCGGCAGCCCTTAATCAGCACCCCAATTTATCGTACACGCAGTTGCATATCTGATAGATGTCCTGCGCTGGTTGCAGGGATTCGCTCTCTCCCGGTGGGAACCGGCCAGGGGCGATGCGAACCACTGAGCCTCTGGTCGGAGCTCCCTTTCGTGCGAGACCAGCGCCTTTGTTGCGTTCCTTCCTTTTACAATGCCAAACGAACATCGGCCTGGATCCTGCGGAGCTCCGGCAACGGGGATCCGTCGTCGCGCCGGCTTGGACCTCGGTCAGCGCAGTCGAAAGAGCCCCGGTTGCCTATCGGCCTCCGAGGTGGCCGCCTGCGCTCAAATCTGTGCGGGTTTGGACGCTCAAGTCTGACCGATGCCATGGGTTACTGTTGCCGCATCGTTTTTTTTCGAAAACCGGTGCCCACTTTTCGGCGCGATGTTCACCCCCTGTGCGGTTGGGTCCTTGCCCGTCTTGGCTTCTTGCTGGATCGTAACGGTTTGACCACGGCGCCTACCTTGGGCTGAGAGGCTTCGCGCGCCAGCCGCAGGGCTTTGAGTCTGGCTATCTGTTCGTCGCGGGTGAGCGCGTCCGTATCAATCCTGAATCGGGCTGCCGTATCTATTGCCTCATGATTGGCAGCCCATTCATTCGGTCGCCCTTTGTCTTCACTCATAGCGTTTGCCTCCTTCCGTGAGGACATCAATTCCCCTCGCGAGGCTTTCGGAGAATGCGATCTTGACCATGTCTGATCCATATATCCGAGAGTCCTGGAGGGCATGGCAGACTCGCTCCCAGCCCTGCAACATGTGAAACGAGAACGGGTGACCGGAGTTCAATGCTCGATCATTGCGTCGCCTGCAACGTCGGGGCTCCCTGCCGATGAGCGAGAGATCCGCGAGGCGGGTGACGGCAATCGCAATCTCGGCATGCTCCACCCGACTTCGGTCGCGGCTTTCACCAAGAGGAGATAGAGCGGCTCAATCTCAGCCTCGCATCGAAGAATCCGCCTGGAAACGCCGACCGTGGCGCCGGGTCCATTCAGCTTTTGATCTCCAAAGGGCCCAGCAGTCATGTGGCGCTCCAGGCCATGTCGACTGCAAGCACGGCATTGGCGTGCATGAGTTTCAACTCGCCGGACACTCTCGCCTTGCCGAGGCGGTCATCGTTTCCATTAGACCAGCCATATCGATAGCTGGCGCTTCGATGTTTCAGTGAACGCGTCGGCTGTTTACCGCCGGCTTGCCATCCGTCCAGATAGCCCTGATTCTGTTCCCGCTCGAACTCCTCGGCATTGAAATGCACATTGTCGTTCGACATTTCGATCCTCCAGCAGTGTGGCGACCGCTCGTCTCGGCCAGCGAGATACAGAACAGGATGTAACGGAGAGAGCCAGCCACTCCTCAAGGGAGAAGGGCATCAATCCATGCTTGCAAGAATAGGGGCTGTCGCTCGAATGTCGCCGAGAGGTCGATCACGTAATAAAGGGTGATCGCTGCATGAATTGAACGGCGAAAATGGCAGCGTACAAAAATATGCAAAATTCAATGTTGATCACAGGCGTAACGATCAGAAGTCACGAGCCGAGAGATCAAATTGTCGAGAGGTATCATTCGCCAAGAACTGTAGCAGCTTTTGGGCGATGGACCTACGATTATATTTATAGACGTGACTTCTTGAGGGGCCGATCGGATCACGGATTTCTCAATCTGAAGTGCAAGATCTCTTAGATGCGTGCAGCCTATGTCATGTAAAATTGACTAGGGGAATGACGCCAAGAAGCGCATTATGTCAGACATCATCGACACAGGGGTACCCAACAGGCGTCGATGGCGGAGCGGCCTCAATCCTCTCGCCTGCAACGGAATCGTTTGAGGCGCGACATGACTATCAAAGGCAATAAAACCATCGATCGGATGGATGACTCCGAGCGAGGGGAAAGCATCATCCATTTTACAGGACTTCCGGCCGCGGATGTGTTGGATGATCATCGCCTGGTTGTTGAAGAAATCCTGTCAAATTTACGGTTTGAGCAAATTAGAGATGCGATGAAAGCCGCACATCAGGCTGGGTCAGCGCCACGGCGGTGAAATTTTTTCGCAAGTGGAAGCGAATGCGAGCATCATATTTCAGCACAACCTGCCCGGCCCAGGATCTGCGCCGCAGGGGGACCTTATCGTGAGCAATATCGACCAGGGCTCGTCGCTGGACGAAGCAGAACGCCAGGCCACGACGATCAATGCCTATTGGGCCGAGCGCGGACAATGCGCAGGAGCCCGGGCAGTGCCTGTCTATGACCACCGAGGTCGCTTTTTGTCTTATGGCGTTACCAGCGACCTGATTGTCTTTCCACGTAACCGCATCGAGGACAAGCGATAGTAGTTTCCAGGAAAGCTGATCGATTTTTGACTTAAGACATTAGGCAAAACAGGAAGTTAACGGAAAAGCGCGATTGGGAGAGATCGCACGGTGCTCCGGAAAGAAGGCAGCGAGGCCGGGCAGGGGGCAGCCGGGGCTTCCACAGGCGCAAATGAGCGCCGAGCGGGGCGACCTAAAGCCAAGCATGACGACAATTCCTTCAATCATTTCTCCAATAGAAATTAAACTCACGGCCACCTTGTTTCGAACATGTTTAAGATATATAGAGAAGTATCGATCTTGCTGATGAATTACCGGGCGATCTTTAAATCGCCTTTGACGATTCCCCCTGACAATTTCGGTAGAAATGTAGCGCCCATTGATATCAATGGGCAGGTTTATCTATGTCGATTGAAAGGAAATCGTCGTGAACACAGGTATCGTCAAGTGGTACAACT
This sequence comes from Labrys sp. HAY1-8F, assembly GCF_056754975.1. Lineage (NCBI taxonomy): Bacteria > Pseudomonadati > Pseudomonadota > Alphaproteobacteria > Hyphomicrobiales > Xanthobacteraceae > Labrys > Labrys sp. HAY1-8F. The sequence continues at coordinate 1,810,238 of NZ_JBPGWZ010000001.1, forward strand.
CCCAGAAGGGATATGGCTTCATCGCTCTTGAAGATGGCAACCGGGACGTCTTCGTCCACGTGAGCGCTGTCGAGCGAGCCGGCATGTCTGAACTTCGCGAAGGCCAGAAAGTCAGCTTTGACGTCGTCACGGATAGCCGTAGCGGTAAGGCCTCTGCCGAGAATCTGCAGACCGTATAGAATTAAAGCGTTTTGCGATTTGGCGGTGATGCCAAGAATCGCAAAGATGCTCCAGCCAATCCCATGGATTGGCTTGGAAACAAAGAGTTAGAGCAAACAGGCGTTCGATCATGAACGCACTTTGTTGCAGCGCCTGCAGTCTTTGACCACGGATGTACTGGCATAGTCTGCGGAGACGCTCGAAGGAGGTCGGGTTCGCGCCCTAATGCGGTTCACTTAAGGATGGGCTGCACGAAAAAGTAGGATTTACGAGGCAGGGTGGGATTTGTTTCCCACCCTGATTTTGTTTTGGAATGACGCACACGATTGGTCGCTATCCCGAGCTTTCGGCCTTATCGCGATCGCTTGATGTGGACTGGATAGCGCAGGCGCTTGCGCTGACGGGCAAGGCCAGCGTTCGCAAACGCAAGCTGCCGGCCGAGCAGGTTGTCTGGCTGGTTATCGCATTAGCGCTATACCGACATCAGTCCATTGCGGAAGTGGCCGCCCATCTTGATCTGGCGTTGCCGGATGCGATTAATCCGGACATAGCCAAGAGTGCGTTGACCCAGGCGCGCCAACGCTTGGGGCGAGCGCCTCTCGCCCAGTTGTTTGCAATGAGTGCCTCGTGCTGGGATGAGCGTCACCAGCCGGGAAAGGCTTGGCGCGGTCTTGCCCGCTATGCGCTGGATGGGAGCACGTTGCGTGCCAGCGACAGCGTGGAAAACCGCGCGCATTTTGGCGGCCAGGCTCATTCTGAGGGGTTGGTATCAAGCTATCCGCAGGTGCGCCTCCTCATCTTGACGGCCCTTGCCACTCATCTGGTTCGCGATGCGGTATTCGGGGTCTATGGCAAGAACGAAATGCTCTATGCCAAGGATCTGCTTGTCGGAGTACCGGACCGATCCCTGACGGTGTTCGACAAGGGCTTCTTCAGTGCCGGCCTGCTGCTGCAGCTTCAGATGACGGGGGAGCAGCGTCATTGGCTGATCCCGGCCAAGAGATCCCTGGTATGGGAGCGGCTGGATGCAAATCCCAACGATTACCGAGTGCGGATGAGCGTCTCCCCGCAAGCGCGCAAAGCCGCCCCGAGCTTGCCGGCCTTCTGGGAGGCACGGGCTATCGAGACAACCAACCGCCATGGCAAAAAGCGTATCCTCTTAACGTCCCTCATGGATACCAAAGCCTATCCAGCCCATGAGATCGTGCATCAATATGAAGAACGCTGGCGGATCGAAACGAGTTATCGCGAGATCAAGCAGGATATGCTTGGCAGCGAGTTGACCCTGCGCGGCGGTACACCCGAGACCGTCTATCAGGAAATCTGGGGCGCCTTATTGGCCTATAATCTGGTTCGGCTGGAGATGGCCGAAGTGGCGGGCGAGGCTGAGGTCAACCCCACCCAACTCAGCTTCACCACCGCACTCCACTATCTGCGCCATGAATGGGGTTGGATGGCGATCGAGGCCCCAGGCAAAATACCCGCCCACCTCGTTCGCCTACGCAACCGCCTCGGCGACCTGCTCCTGCAGCAAAAACGGGGGCGAACATACCCCCGTGCCGTGAAAAGCCGATCTCAAAAATATGCCACTCGGTTCGTCAAGGCTCTTAAGTGAACCGCATTAGGGTTCGCGCCCGGCCTTTTTTGCGTCCCGCCGGGCAAAATATCCGTCAACGTCCTCGGCGCCTCATTTGCCATCCGCTGCCGTTACTGGTTTGGTCATAGTCGACGCCAAACAGAATGTCGGCGACGGTCGTCTTGAGCTTAGCCGAGAGCCTTACCGCCATCTCGCGCGGTATCGGTTCGTGCCCCTTGATCCAGGCTTCAAGAACGGCCGGATCGACACCGACTCGCTTGGCAAGCCACGGCGGATCCATGCGCGCCCGTGTCATTGCGCGGGCAAGGCCATTAGATCGAGTGGCGATCATCTTTCCTCACCACGAGTCCGTTCGGCAACCAGTCTCCATCCTTCAGCGCCCAGAAGATCGCCATCGCTTCGTCACGATAGGATTCCCATATTGGCTTGCCGTCAAATGACGAGTCTTTCAACTGGCCGTGATGGCGGCAGAGGGCACGGCAAACACGCTCGATAGGGTCAACAGGCTTCGCCATCGCATTCCCTTGAGCGTTTTGCTCGACAGCATCAGACCCGGCTTCGGAAGCGGCATTGATGCGGCGTCTTGTTGTTATCGCATCGTTTTTGCCGAAAACCGGCGTCCGCCTTCCGGCCCAACGCCCCAGAGTGGAACGTGGAATAGCCATCCTTGCTTCGCGCGTCCAGACGATCCGATGAATGCGCAATGTCCCCTTGCGACGACGAAACGGTTCATCGCAAGGGGAGATCTCGAAGATGTCACAAAACCTTGGCGGGGCTCACCGGAAGAGGCGCGCGCCCTGGGCCGTTGCGCTTGGCGGCATTTTCCTGTTGCTTGGGACGCGGGAGAAGACCCTCGCGCTGGGCTTGTTTGCGCGCGAGTTTACGGGCACGGCGCACCGCCTCGGCCTTTTCCCGGGTTTTTCTTTCTGAAGGCTTCTCATAGGCCCTGCGGCGCTTCATCTCGCGGAAGAGACCTTCTCGCTGCAGCTTCTTTTTCAATACGCGTAAGGCCTGTTCGACATTGTTGTCCCGCACGAGCACTTGCAATGAGTCGTCTCCTTTTCGGTTGGTAAAATGGGAGCCATCCCGAACGTGGTCTGTTGCTCCAAAAGGCCGATATTTTTTGGAATCGAACCGATCTCAATCGGCCGACTGGAATCGAGCCGTCACGCGGGCGTTATTTCACGCTCTTTGACAGCACGCACATGCTGGTCGCTTTTGCTCTTGATGCGATAGGCTGGTTCCGCATGTTCGACGGGAAGGACCTTGACGACTTCGTAATAGCCGCTCTGACCCACCAAGCCCGGACGCAAATAGATGACGGTGTCGCCGATGTTGAACTTATGGCTTGTCGCTTGCGGGTTTCGAGAAGCCGAAGGCGCGCCGCCTTTGGCGCCACCTAGGACGGCATACCTTCCCTCGAGCGGATAGTCTTCGTTCTCATACAGAGAGCGAATGGCGGAACCTGTATATTCGCACGTATTCGTATGAATGGAGGTCCCGTTAAGATTGGCTCCATACTCGTCCATAGCAAATTTTACGGCCGAGGCGAGGCTGTCAAACCGTCGATATTTTAGAGAATTTCGAGTCCATCCGGCAGATTTTGATTTTACAAAAAGCTCAGAAGGAACAAAAAAATCTAGTTTTGACATATCTCAAACTATCATCAGGTTTCAGATTTGTCATGATATATTTGAAATTACGACGAAATCTCTGGAGGCTAAGTTTGATGCCGTCTTGGAGACATTGAGTAAGGCCGTATCTTAATACCGGTCATAATCGTTCTCGATGCATGGCCGCTATCCCCACCGGCGGTGGGCCCACATCCATTGTTCGGGATATTCGCGCACCCATTTTTCGAAGAGCCGGTGAGTCTGATGTGTTGCCGCGTCGACATCGGCATTTCGATCGTCGGTGTGGGGCACATCGAGGATCTCGGCCTCGATCCGAAAGCGCACGCCGCGCGTCCGGATGACTCGGGCCGCGACCAGCAGGGCATCGCTGCCTCGGGCAAGCAGGGCAGGAAAGGTGGTGGAGGGAGCTGGCCGGTCGAAAAACGGGACGGAGAGCCCGTTGCGGTCGCGCAAATCAGCCAGCAATGCGATAGCGCCGCCGCTGCGCACGATGCGCAGCAGTTTCTTGCCGACATTCGCACCCTTGACGAAGAGTCCGCGCGGATAGCGGTCTCGGCGCACGAGTGCGACGTAGTCATCGACCTTCGGATTCTTCATGCGCTGGTAGACGCCGGCAACCTTGATGCCGCTCGTCACCGTCGGAATAACGACGAGTTCCCAATTTCCGGTATGGAGCGAGACGAAAACGACGCCCTTGCCGGTGGCTTTCACCGCTTCGATTAGCGGACCGCTCGCGTCCTCGATCCGCCCTGCCTTGACGATGCGATCCACCATCAGGCTTTCGGCAAAAGTCCGCCCCAGATGCATCCACATCGTGCGCGCCAGTGCATCGATTTCGGTGGCATTCTTTGCAGGATAGGCCGCAGCCAGATGCTGCAATGCGCGTTCGTGGCGGCGTAATCGTGGCGCGGCCAGGCGCCACATGGAACCCATGGCCCAGGAGCCGAAGTCGAGCGGCAGGATGTGCAGAAGGCCGACGAGGCCGCGCAACAGGAGATATTCGGCGGCGTGTTTGCTGTTTCGCCAGCTGCGCCCTGTTTCCGACGGGATCACGTTAGATATATCCAACAAGTTGAGCATCATCGCAATGAAGCCACTGGCTCGACCAAATGTCACGGCGATGTACGAGAAGCGCGTACCAGGGCGTTGGGCGTGCGAGATGGAGGGAGTCGCCCGCCGGTCGATACCGGCATTCGCGTCCGACATATGTTTTTGCCAGCATCCGGCGAGATCCATCGCCGCTACCGCCATTGGGGGCACACATCACTGAACCTAACGCTGGGTCTTGGCCCGCTGCACGCGACGAGGCTTGGCGGCAGAGCCAGCCGGCTTATCGTGACTTTGGCCGTCTTCCGTTATTTTTGCTTCTTGCGCGAGTCTGAGCTCTCTCAGATGCGCGGTCTTCTTGTCGCGGTCCGAGACTTCGCGATCGATGATCTCCTGCGCGGCTGCTGTGAGAGCCGCGTATTTTTCCTCCCACGCCAGGTGGGAACTCTTGGTTTTCGTCATAGCCACCTTTCGCGAACCGGCACCGCTACCTCAGTGCAGAACGATCCGTCTGGTTACAACAAGGTCGTCGCTGATCTGATCGCCCTCGCGAAAGGCCCTCAGCATGTGGTGAGCCTGGCCTCGATGGGACTCTCACAGGGGGCTTGCCCTCAAAGGCGGCGGCATTGTCGGGGATCCCGTGATAACGACACCTCGCCCGACAGATCCGTTCCACGGAAGTGACGCCTTTGGGCAAGCTGTCTCTCCTTCTTCATCGAAAGGCGGCCAGATGCCCAATGGTTTGCAGCCGGCAAGGGCAATCACCCGGGGGCCTGCGTCCCCCCGTGTGACTATCTCAAGTCTGCCGGCGCGTCGGTCTGGTACGACTGGGACGCAGAGTACTCTCGGGTGAGTCCGCTACAGGGCTGATGCCTTGCCTGGAAGCGCGCAGTTCGTGTTCCTGAGCCACCCTTTCGCGGGAATCCGCCACACCCTTGAGCCTATAGGCGGGCTCGGGGCCGTCCGAGGGCATTTGTCGGGTTACTTGATATGTTCCTTCTTCGTGTCTTGAGATAGACGAATGAAGGATGACGATATCGCCGACCTGAAACGTATGCTTCGTCAATCACTCCTCCTTGGATGCATTGGAGGTGTCGGGACGGCGCTCGCCGTGTCACAAATTCCGCGAGCCTCGGGCGCACCGAAGGACGCTGGCCAGGCGATAATCACGTCTTGGCGGCAATCGGGGGGGCGCTTCTCGGCAGGGCTCCCCGTCCTCTCGACGGAACCTTGGGCTTGGGCGCGGGCAGCAGGCCCTCGCGCTGAGCTTGCTTGCGAGCGAGCTTACGGGCGCGACGAATAGCTTCCGCTTTCTCGCGCACCTTGCGCTCGGACGGCTTTTCATAAGCTCTGCGCAGCTTCAGTTCACGAAGGACGCCTTCGCGTGCCAATTTGCGCTTGAGAGCCTTGAGCGCCTGCTCAATGTTGTTCTCACGAACGAGTATCAGCATAAAATCTCCAAATACCAAAAACAAAAGGGCCGAACGCGGCGCCGGCCCAAAGATGAATCGTAACCGTCTTGCACCAATCAAATGCGCTGATCGGCCGGAGCTGAAGCGTTTTGTGGTTTCCTGGAAACACCAAGAATCGCAAAAACGCGTCGGAACAAGGTGCTAGAGCAAATAAGCATTCACGTTTGAACGCGCTTTGCTCTGGAGGAGGCAGGCACCTTTCAAATTGCCCACCACGGACTTAACCCGTCCCACGGCGCGCCGTGACAAAGCCGGGAGAAGAGCTGCAGTTTTCTGGAAAAATCGCAGCTTGCAGGCACGATGCCGTAAGAGCTTTGGTCAATCCGCCGATTGTGGAGCATGTCTCAACTAGGGCAGCGTCTCATACGCTGATTTCGCTCCATCTTCCGATGGTTGTACACCATTCACCCCGGGATAGCTAGGATCGGATAGCCGCATGCAGGGTGCCGAATTCGGAACCCGATAGCTGCATGGCCAGGGATACTTGCCGGCCGGCGTTCCTGGATTGATCCGTGCTTTGGAGATGGAGCCGGCCGTTTCGACCTCGTTGAATCGAGCATGGGGCCAGGAGGGAGGCAATCTCGAACGCTCCGAATCCCGCCATGCTTGTAACTCACGCCGCTCACCTGGCCTTCCTACAATCCCGGCATTGAACCAGACAACGGGAGGCAGCCATGACGGATAGCAGCTACACCACCAGTTTCACGGTCGACCAGACGCCGGCCCAGGCTTTCAGCGCCATCAATGATGTACGCGGCTGGTGGTCGGAAGAGATCGAGGGCCGGACAGCGCGGGTCGGCGAGAAGTTCAAATATCACTTCCAAGACCTCCATCGCTGCGAGATCCAGCTGCGCGAGATGATACCGAACCGCAAGGTCGTCTGGCATGTGCTCGACAATTATTTCAGCTTCACGCAGGACAGATCCGAGTGGAAAGGGACCGACATCGTCTTCGAGATTTCCAGGAAGGGGGGCCAGACCGAGGTCACCTTCACCCATCTGGGACTGGTGCCGGACTATGAATGCTACGATGCCTGCTCTGACGGCTGGCACGCCTACATCAATGGCAGCTTGCGGGATCTGATCGCCACCGGCAGGGGGCAGCCCAAGTCGGAGAAGCCATCACCGAAAGCGAACAATTGCTGATGCGCTGAGGTGGGATCTGATCGACCAAGTCCGGAGCAAAGCGCTTTCTCACCGGAATGCGCTTTGCTCCAACACGTTTTGCGGCACTGATGGAGCCGCACGGAATCGCAAAATCGCGTCGAAACAAGATGTTAGGGTGAAAAAGCATTCAGATGTGAACGCTTTTTGTCCTAGATGCGGCCGAGAAATTCGAGCACGCGCCGGGTGAGCAGGCTGGTTGCATCCGCGTCGAAGGATGGCAGCGAGCTGTCCGCGAAATAATGCTGGTCGCCCGAATATAGGAACAGTTCTGCGTCCTCGGCCGTCTCCACGATTTCGCGCGCTGCCTGGAAGTCACCCTCGTCGACGAAGATGGGATCGCGGTCCATGCCGTGGATCTGCACCGGAACGCCGCGCGGCCACGGTCCGAAGGCCCATTCGCCGCTGATCGGCAGGCAGGAATAGAAGAGCAGGGCGCCGCGTGCACCCGGGCGGGTCTGGGCAAGCCTTTGGGCCGGCACCACGCCGAAGGAGAAGCCGGCATAGACGAGGTCCGGCGGCAAGGTGTTTGCTGTGTGCTCGGCCCGCGCCCGCATGGCGTCGAAGCCGGTCTCGTTGATATGAGCGAGGCCTTCCTCGATGCTGGCGAAGATACGCCCGTCAAACAGGTCCGGCGTGTGGACGAGATGACCACCGGTCCGTAACGCCTCGGCAAACGCCTGCACGCCCGAGGTGAGCCCCTGAGCATGATGAAACAGCAAAATCTCAGCCATCATGGATCTCCGGCTGTCAGCGATACCGGCACCTCATACCAGCTTGCATAATGTTTGACCTGTGTATGCAAACTGGCCCCTGGATTCCCTTCCCCTCGCTGCCACTCACAAGCAATGCTTGTGAGGATACGGCCGGGAATGGCAGGTCAAACATTATGCAAGCTGGTATAACCACGCCGATGTTGCAAATTGAGGGTTAGGCTGAAAAACCCTGTCTCCTTGGCATTGAGTACGGCGAAACGGGGTGCCAAGCCAGCGGCAACAAGTCCAGGTGCTTTGTTTCGTCAGTCCAATTCACAGGACTGGTGCCCGCCTGGGTGGCGTTCTCGTCAGCTTCTGCAAGACTGAAGCAAAGTGCGATTTATCCGAATCGCACTTTTCCTCTGACTTCTTGTTCTGACGCATTTTCTCAGCCGAAAAGCCTGCCGACTTTTCTGGAAAATGCCTTAGGACCTCGCATTTGTTGCCCGGAGTGTTGCTCGATGAAATTGTTCTTTTCCGACAGGCAGATGGCGCATCGCCCGACCCAATACATGATCAATGGTCGAATTGGCAGTGCCCTCGAGAATCCCGAGCGCGCGCAAACCCTGGTCGGATCTCTCACGGCGCTCGGCTTGACTCTCGATGAGCCGAGGGATGCGGGCCGGGCGCCGATCGAGGCCGTCCATGCTGGCCATTACATCGACTTTCTGGAGACGGCCTATCGCCGCTTCCAGGAACTGCCCAATGCCGGCCCCGAGGTGCTGCCGGCAGTCAGCCCCTATCAGGGCGCGGATGCCGCCTTCCGCCCGCGTCCCGCCCCGCGCCCAAAGGGCATTCTCGGGCAGACGGGCTGGTACATCAACGGCCTGTCCAACGCGATGACGGAGCATAGCTTCGCCTCCGCCTATCTCTCCGCCCAGAGCGCCGTGGCGGCTGCCGACGATCTCATCGCCGGTGGCTTCGACAGCTTCGCCCTCTGCCGTCCCCCGGGGCATCATGCCTATGTCGATCGTGCCGCCGGCTTCTGCTTCTTCAACAATGCTGCCGTCGTCGCGGAGCGGCTACGCACGCGCTTTCAGCGTGTGGCCGTCATCGACTTCGATACCCACCATGGCGATGGTACGCAGGCGATCTTCTACAGCCGCGGCGATGTCTTCTTCGGTTCCACCCATACGGATCCGTCGAGCTATTATCCCCATTACACCGGCTATGCCGACGAGAAGGGCGAGGGGCCTGGCGAGGGCGCCAACCTTAATTTGCCCTTGGCCGAGGGTAGCGGCGATGAAGCGTTCATCGAGGCCAACCGGGCGCTGGCCGCTGCCGTGGCAGCTTTCGGAGCTGAGGCGCTGGTGGTATCAGCCGGCTGGGACGCGCATCGCGAGGATCCGCTCTCCAAGCTCGCGGTGACCACGGCCGCCTATGAGGCGATCGGCTCTGTCTGGGGTGCTCTGCCCCTTCCCATCGTGATCGTGCAGGAGGGCGGCTATTCGCTCAGCGCCGTGTCCGAAGCCGCGCCGCGCTTCGTCTCGGCCTTCCGCGCATCACGGCCGCCGCGCTGAACCATCGTAATAAGCGAGTGATACCATGACACAGACCGTGACTGCCGAGAGCCAGCAAACGCCTGAACGGCAGCCCATCCGTGCCGCGCTCGGCGCCTTCGTCGGCACCATGATCGAGTGGTATGATTTCTACGTCTACGGCACGGCGGCTGCCCTGGTGTTCGGAGACGTCTTCTTCAAGTCAGAAGACCGCTACATGGGCATCATCGCCTCGCTCGGCACCTTCGCCATCGGCTTCGTGGCTCGCCCGGTCGGGGCCTTGCTGTTCGGGCATTTCGGCGACAAGGTCGGGCGCAAGAACTCGCTGATCATCACATTGTTGCTGATGGGCGGAGCAACCGTGCTGATCGGTCTTCTGCCCGGCTATGATTCGATCGGCATCAGTGCCGCGATCCTGCTCATCCTTTTGCGTCTCATCCAGGGTGTTGCCGTCGGCGGCGAATGGGGCGGGGCGGTGTTGATCGCCGCCGAGCACGCGCCGCCGAAATGGAAGACCTTTCTTGCTTCGGCCCCGCAATATGGCAGTCCGATCGGCCTGATGCTGGCGGCGCTCGCCTTTCGAACGGTCTCGGATCTGCCGCGGGAGGATTTTCTCAACTGGGGCTGGCGCATTCCCTTCCTGGCCAGCGCGGTGCTGATCATCGTGGCCTTCGCCATCCGCGCCGGCATCAAGGAAAGCCCGGAACTGGTCAAGCGGCTACAGGAAGCACCGCAGGACGATATCGTGCCAGCCAGGGAGATCTTCCGCACGCGGCGTTACACACTCCTGCTCGGCATGGGCCTATGCCTGCTCGGCGTTGCCGGCTTCTACTTCCTGACCACGCTGATGACGACCTTCGCCACCGAGTCGCTCGGCATCTCCAGATCCGACATTCTGAACGTGATTTTCTGGGTCGGCGTGCTCGAACTGGTCGCCTTTCCGTTCGGTTCCTGGATCGCCACCCGGTTCAACGAGCGCATCCTGCTGGTGGCGATGTCGGCGGCCGCGTTTGTCTTCGCCATCCCCATGATGATGCTGATCGTGACCGGCGATCTCGGCAATATCCGTATCGGCATCCTGGGCGGTACCTTCTTCGTCGCCGCCCATTATGCCGTGATGGCGCCCTTCCTGACGCGCGCCTTTCCGGTGCATCTGCGCTACACCGGCATTTCCTTGAGCTCGTCGCTGAGCGGAGCCATCTTCAGCGGCCTCACGCCCGTGGTCGGGGTCTGGCTGGTGAAAACCTATGGTGTGCAATGGCTGCCGCTGTCGCTGCTCTTCATGGTGATCGCCGGGCTAACCTTGCTGTCGAGCCTCTTCCTGCCCATCGAAGAGGAGCAGGTCCGATCCTGAGGTCATGATGCGGCGGGCGGATCTCAAGATCCGCCTCCCATTCATGCGGCCTTGGTGATGGCGTCGATCACGTCGTCCACGGCGGTCTCGACACTCACGCGGTCGTCGCCTTCGGCCATGACGCGAATGACCGGCTCGGTGCCGGAGGGACGAATGACGAGGCGGCCGCCATCCCCGAGCTGCTTGCGCGCGCCCTCGATCGCCTTGGCGACCGTGGGATCATCCAGCACCTTGCCGCCACGCGTGCGCACATTCTTGAGGATCTGCGGCAGCGGATCGAAGCGATGGCAGACCTCGCTGACGGGGCGATCTGCCTTCTTTAGCACCGCCAGCACTTGCAGGGCGGCGACCAGACCATCGCCGGTGGTGGCGAAATCCGACAGGATGATGTGGCCCGACTGCTCGCCACCGACATTGTAGCCCCGCGCCCGCATGCGCTCGAGCACGTAGCGATCGCCCACCGCGGTGCGTTCGAGTTGCAGGCCAAGCCCGCCGAGATAGCGTTCCAGGCCGAGATTGGACATCACCGTGGCGACGATGCCGGGCTGGGTGAGCCTGCCCTCTTCCTTCCAATCCGCGGCGACCACCGCCATCAATTGGTCACCGTCGATGACATGACCCTTCTCGTCGACGATCGCAACCCGATCGGCGTCGCCGTCGAGGGCAATGCCGATATCGGCCCGCAACTCGCGGACCTTGTGCGAGAGCGCTTCGGGGGCGGTGGAGCCGACATCCTTGTTGATGTTGTAGCCATCCGGCTCCACGCCGATCGGAATGACGTCGGCCCCGAGCTCCCACAGCGCCTCGGGCGCGACCTTGTAGGCGGCGCCATTGGCGCAGTCGACCACCACCCTGAGGCCATCGAGCCGGAGCTGGCGCGGCAAGGTGCGCTTGGCGAATTCGATGTAGCGGGCGCGCACGTCGTCGATGCGCCGGGCGCGGCCGAGATCGCGCGAACCGGCCAGCCGCGACGACAGGTCGGTGTCGATCAAGGCCTCGATGGCGCGCTCGGTCTCGTCCGACAGCTTGAAGCCGTCGGGGCCGAACAGCTTGATGCCGTTGTCGTCATAGGGATTGTGCGAGGCCGAGATCATTACGCCGATGTCGCAACGCAGTGAATTGGTGAGCATCGCCACGGCGGGCGTCGGCATCGGGCCCAGGAGCATCACGTCGATGCCGACAGCCGTGAAACCGGCCACCAGGGCGTTCTCGATCATATAGCCCGACAGTCGGGTATCCTTGCCGATCACCACACGGTGGCGATGTTCGCCGCGCTGGAAGGCCAGGCCCGCCGCCATGCCGACCTTCATCGCCAGTTCCGGCGTAATGACACTATTGGCCCGGCCGCGAATGCCATCGGTGCCAAAATATTTGCGACTCATGCGACAACCCCAAAACTTTCTGGGGTGATTATGCCTGAATCTTCGGGCAATTTGCTTCAAAAAATGTGTTCAACCGTAACAGCCGGCTGCCTTTTCAGCGCCGCCATTCATAGTCGAAGGTCGGCAGGCCGGAGCCAGGATTGACGCCGCTGCCGCAGCGTTCGAACGCCTCACGCTCATAGAAGCGGATCGCCCTTTCGTTGAAGGCGTTGACGGTGAGGCGCAGGACGGAGCGGGCTTTCTGCTTGGCAAACAGCATCAGCAGATGGGCTATGCCGCTGCCATACTCGGCCGGCGGCAGCGCGATCTGTTCCAGCAGCAGGGCATCGTCCTCCTGCGGCGCCAGAACCAGCATGCCGACGATCGTGTCGTCGTCGGCGTCCTCGTCGCGCATGGCCACGAAGATCTCGGCTTCCAGTGCTTGCCAATGGCGCCACTGCCCCGGCCAGCGTGCCTCGTAGTCGAAGGCCGGATAGGTCGCCTGCCAGGCCCCGCACCACAGGGACCTCAGCGCCGGCTCGTCGGTAGCCTCCGCCGGCCGGAGGGTGACCGCGGCGATGCTCATCGCTCGGTCAGCTTCAGCTCGATGCGGCGGTTCTTCTTGCGCGCCTCGTCGGTGCCAGCCATGTCGATCGGCTGGAATTCGGCAAAACCTGCCGCGACCAGGCGCTGTGCCGGGATACCCTTGGACATCAGATACTGCACCACGGAAATGGCGCGGCTGGATGACAACTCCCAATTGCTCGGAAATTGCGGCGAGTTGATCGGCCGGTCGTCGGTATGGCCGTCGACGCGCAGCACCCAGGGAATATCGTTGGGGATCTTGTCCTGCAGGTCGAGGAGGGCGGCGGCCAGCTTGTCCATCTCGGCTTTGCCCTCGGGCTGGAGGGTGGCCTGGCCGGCCTGGAAGAACACTTCCGACTGGAAGACGAAGCGGTCACCGACGATGCGCACGTCGGGACGGTTGCCGAGCACTTCGCGCAGGCGGCCGAAGAAGTCGGAACGGAAGCGCGAAAGTTCCTGCACCCGCTGGGCCAGGGCCGCATTCAGGCGCGAGCCGAGATCGGCAATCTTGGTCTGGCTCTCTCGGTCCTTGGATTCGGAGGCATCGAGGGCCTGTTCCAACGCGGCGATCTGGCGGCGCAGGGCGGATATCTGCTGGTTGAGCAGTTCGACCTGTGCCATTGCCTGGTCGGAAATGCGCTTCTGGCTGTCGAGTTCACCCTGGATCTGCGCGACTTGGCTACCCTGGGCGCTGGCGGCTGCGGCGTCTTTCTGCGCGTCGTCGAGCAGGCCCTGCAGCCGCGCCTTATCGGTATTGGCCTTGTCGAGACCGCTGGTGAGCACCGAAAGCTGTTCCTGGGCGCTCCGCCCGTTGGTGCGCTCCAGGGCGAGCAGTTGCGACAATTCCGCGATCTGGGCATTGAGCCGGTTGAGTGCTTCGTCCTTGCCGGTGACTTCCTGGGACAGGAAGAACTGGCCGAGCACGAAGATCGACAGGATCATGATGATGGACAGCAGCAGGGTCGACAGGGCGTCGACGAAACCCGGCCAGTAATTAATGCCCTCGCTGCGGCGGCGGCTGCGTCCAAGGGGCATTATTCTGCCTCCGGCATCAGTTCTTCTCGCGCTCTTGCATCAGGCGCTCGAGCACGCTCTTGATGTCGCGCTGCTGCTCGGCCTGGCTTTCGACCCAGTCGCGGATCATCTGCTGCTCGGAGCGCATATGCTGCACCAGGCCCTGGATGCCCTCGGCGAGCTGGGCCATGGCGGCGGTGGCGTTGCGGCCAGAGCCGGCCTCGCGCGAGCCGTCGGCCATACGCTCGATCGCCGACTTGATCGCCGCCATCTCGCCGTCCGAGCCGCCGCGGGCCAGGCCCTCGGCCTCGATGTCGGTCACGGTGGCGGCGAGCCAGTCTTCCAGCTCGGTGTAGAAGCGGTTCTGGGCCTGGCCGGCCTGCAGGTCGAGGAAACCGAGGATGAGCGAACCGGCAAGACCGAACAGCGAGGACGAGAACGAGACGCCCATGCCCTTGAGCGGGGCGGCGAGGCCACTTTTCAGGCTCTCGAACACGGTGCTGGCGTCGCCGCCGCCGACCGACATGGAATTGATGACATTGCCGACCGAGCCCACCGTCTCGATCAGGCCCCAGAACGTGCCGAGCAGGCCGAGGAAGACCAGGAGGCCGGTGAGATAGCGTGAAACCTCGCGCTGCTCGTCGAGGCGCATGCCGATCGATTCGAGAATGGAGCGCAGGGTCGAGAGCGAGATCGAGCGCCGGCCGACCTTGTCGCCGAGCAGTGTGGCCATGGGCGCCAGCATCACCGGCTGGTCGCGAAGCTCGAGGCCGGGATCGCGCAGGCGATAGGCATTGACCCAGCGCACTTCCGGCAGCAGGCGGATCACCTGGCGGAAGCCGAAGACGATGCCGAGCAGCAGCGTGAAGATGATCAGGCCGTTGAGGCCGGGATTGGCCATGAAAGCGATATAGAGCTGGCGATAGAGCACGGCGGTGACGCAGGCTGCCAGCACCAGGAAGATCAACATGCGGATGAAGAAAATCCGGGGGGAAGACAGCTTGTAGGGATCTAGGTCTCTGGCCATCGCACCACGCCGTTGCAGCAATCTATACGCGAACCCTCGAAGGGAGGGCTCTCCTTTTCGACCAGAGCTTAGCTCAAAGCAAGGCCGGAACGCACGCCCTCAATGGTCGGCGAGGCGGTTCAGGCCGCTACCGTCTGGCTGCCATAGGCGAACACGGTCTGCGGCCGCGCACCACGGATGAAGCCGCCACCGAGGACTCGGGCCTGGCCATCGGCATGGTCATAGAACACGGCCGCCTGCCCCGGCGAAACGCCATCTTCAGCCTCGGTGAGTTCGATTGTTGGACCTTCCTGGCCGAAATGCAGCAAAGCCGGCTTGGGTGCGCGGGTCGAGCGCACGCGCACTGCGATCTCCAGACCCTCGGCAGGCAGGGCATCGAGAGCGCCGTCGCCGATCCAATTGACGTCGCGCAGGGCGACCTGCCGGGTCGCCAGCGCTTCGCGCGGGCCGACGATCACACGCGCCGCCTCGGCATCGAGGCGGATGACATGCAACGGCTCGCCGGTGGCAATGCCTAGCCCCTTGCGCTGGCCGATGGTGTAGTGAATGACACCCTGGTGCTGGCCGAGCACCCGGCCGTCGAGATGCACGATCTCGCCGGGGACGGCGGCGCCTGGCTTGAGCTTCTCGATCACCTGGGCGTAACGGCCTGATGGTACGAAGCAGATGTCCTGACTGTCGGGCTTGGCGGCGACCGACAGGCCGAAACGCTCGGCGGCCTGGCGGGTTTCCGGCTTGGTCATGTCGCCAAGTGGGAAGCGCAGGATGTCGAGCTGCTCCTTGGTGGTGGCGAACATGAAATAGCTTTGGTCGCGCTCGGCATCGCGCGGGCGGAACAGGCCGCGCCCGCCGGGCACGGCGCGACTCGCGACGTAATGACCGGTGGCGAGCACGTCAGCGCCGAGGTCACGCGCGGTGCCGAGCAGGTCACGGAACTTGACGCGCTGGTTGCATTCGACACAGGGGATCGGTGTTTCACCAGCCACATAGGAATCGGCGAAACGGTCGATCACCGCTTCCTTGAAGCGGCTTTCATAGTCGAGCACGTAATGAGGAATGCCGATACGGTCGGCGACTTCGCGCGCGTCGTGAATGTCCTGGCCGGCGCAGCAGGCGCCCTTGCGGTGAACGGCGGCACCATGGTCGTAGAGCTGAAGCGTCACCCCGATCACGTCATAGCCCTGCTCCTTGAGAAGAGCGGCACAAACGGACGAGTCGACGCCGCCCGACATGGCAACAACGACACGGGTATCCTGCGGCCGGCGCGGCAGGTCGAGTGAGTTCAACATGGCATCCTTCCGTCCATCAGAGGGTCAAGGTCTCTGCGACGGCGCTCCTTTACGCGATTTCGGCCGCGAGGGGAACGCCGATGTTCGAACGGAGGTTGCAGCACAGGGCATCGTCAACATTAACTCCTATATTACCTTGCGTAATACAGCTACGATGTTGGCGTCATTAACCATACTTGTTAAGTATATCCGTTATGGATTGCTCAATAAAAAAGCCAGTGTTGCATTTATGTCATAGGATTTCATGTAAAGGCGGTGCTATCAGGCGTTCGAGCGTAACAAGTGCCAAGTGCTGGGGTATTAAATGCAAATTCTTAGGAGTGCTCTGCTTGCGGGCGTCGTCGTTCTTGCGCCGGCAGCGGCATTCGCCGCCGACCTGGCGCCGCCGCCCGTCGAGCCTGTCGCGCCGGAAATCGTGCCGTCCTTCACCTGGACCGGATTCTATGCCGGTCTGAACGCTGGCTATGGCCGCGGCAATCTCGACACGGATCTGAAAGCGGTGCCGACCACGGGCGCCAATAACCTGCCCGCCGCGCTCGGTTTCGGCTTGAACGGTGGCCTCGCCCGCGTCAAGGATACCGCCAATGGCTTCATCGGCGGTGGCCAGATCGGCTACAACTACCAGTTCGATCCGCATTGGGTTGTTGGCGTCGAAGCCGACCTGCAATATGCAGGTCTCGATTCCAAGAAGACCTTCATCGGCGACCAGAACATTCCCGTCAGTGTGAAGACGCAACTGGACTGGTTTGGCACTGCCCGCCTGCGCGCCGGCTACGCCTTCGACAACGTGCTGATCTATGGCACTGGCGGTCTGGCCTATGGCCGCGTGAAGTCGACGGTGAGCGCGGGTACCTCGGTTCTGTCCGGATCGGAGACCAAATTCGGCTGGGCCCTGGGCGCCGGTGCCGAATATGCCTTGACGCAGAATTGGACGGTGCGAGCCGAATATCTCTATGTCGATCTCGGCAAAGCCGAGACGATCAAGCAGGCCGTCAGCGACATTGCCCAGGTCACCGCCAAGGCTGATGTCTCCGTACATACGGTGCGCGCCGGCGTGAACTACAAGTTCTGATCGCAATTTCGCTGCCGTTCCAATTCCCAGGGCTCCGCATAGCGGAGCCCTTTGCTTTGGTCGGCCAGTCTTGCGTCTACCCGCCTGTCGTTCTAGTCAGGGTTCCTTTCCTGGGGACCTCGAACCATGCCGGCTACGCCTGACGATCTTTTCGCTTTCCTCGACAAGCTCGGAATCGCCGTGACGACGATCGAGCATCCGCCTCTGTTCACGGTGGAGGATTCGAAGGCGCTGCGGGGCCAGATTGCCGGTGGGCACACCAAGAACCTGTTCCTGAAGGACCGCAAGGGCAGGCTGTTCCTGGTGGTTCTGGAAGAAGATGCCAGCGTCGATCTCAAGCGCATCCACGAAATCATCGGCGCCCAAGGCAAGGTGTCCTTCGGTTCGGCCGATTTGCTGACGCAGATCTGGGGTGTCTTGCCTGGCGCGGTCACGCCCTTCGGCGCCATCAACGATACCGAAGGGCAGGTTGTTGTCGTGCTCGACCAGGCGCTGCTCGAGAACGACAAGCTCAACCATCATCCGCTGGTCAATACGCAGACCACCACGATCGCCCGCGAAGACCTCATTGCCTTTCTACGGGCGACGGGCCACGAGCCCAAAATCCTTGCGGTATCGCAGCCTCAGCAGGCTGACGCCTGAGACCAGGCGCGGTTCCGGCAAAGCGCGCGCGCCCTGGCTCTAAAGTTCCCGATATTAGGAGCAAGTCTCGGAGATGCAGACGCATCCGAGACCCGAACATCTGTCGATATCAGACACCAAATCAAAGATTAGGTGAAAATCGAGAAGGAGAACCAGGAGCCATTTTCAATGCCTCCTGGTATCTGGCTTTATGCGGGGGGCACCGGTCAGGAAGCCTGTCGGATCGCTGACGGGCCCGATCTCGCTCAGTCGAGGCAGCCGCGGAAAATATCATATTTCATGCATTTGCGGCGAGGCGCATAGGCGGTTGGGGCAGCCGTGGCGCCGCCAGCATAACGCTGCGCCGGCTGCTGCACACCGGCTACGCCGGTCGATGGTGCGGCCCTGGGGCCGACCTGGCAGCGAATGCCTTCCGTCGCCAAGGCGCCGGCAACATCGGCGTCATAGCACAGCATCTGGGTGGCGGCCCTGCGATAGCCCATGGATTGTAGCGTGCGGGCAAAAAGGCGGATGTTGCAGCCCTGGTCGAGCTTCGTGGTACCGAAGCTGAAGCCGAAGCCGGCGCCCGAACCGCCAAGGCTGACACTGCCGAGGCAGGCCTCGATGCCTGCTGCCGCAAGGCCGGGGGCAAACGCCGCGGGAGCCTGGCGCCGATCGCGATTATTCAAAGTGGCGCCGCCGACATTGCCGGTGATGTTGCCGTTGCCGTTGCCGTTACCCGATCCGTCGCCTGAATTATTGCCGTTGCCTGTCCCGTTCTGTGCCTGCGCCAGCGAAGCGGCGGCAAGGAAGATGGCGACGGCGAAGAAATAGACAATACTCTTTGTAAGCGATTTCATATGCGTTCCCCCAAGCACAAACACTTTCACAAACTTTCGGCAAGTCTATGAGGTGTGTTGGAGGCTACGCTACAAATGGGATTCTCGCAATGAATACAATATTTTTTCGCTAAGGAACCTGACGGGGAGTAATGCCGCAGCGCTGAAGTTCTTCCATCATGCGCTTGTAGTCCCATCTATACATTGTGTCGTTATGGTTTTCGTTGTTATCGCTGGTGAAGCAGTTTCCGTTGCCATTGCCAGAATTAAAATTGCCGTTGTTGTTTCCCTGGTTGAAGTTTCCATTAAAGTTGCCGGTATTGCCATTACCGTTGTTGTTTCCTTGGCCAACATTGTATTGAACCAAGATAACATCATCTTTCCGTAGTATCTCGATTTGCGGCGTCCCTTGATGCCGCGCCGAAATGTGGCAGCGGGAAAGCGTCGGAACCTGCAGGGACGGCGAGGATTGCCAGCAGCCGATATCGAGGTCTGCGATCATGATTGCATTCCTTTGATCAGGAACAGCGTGGTTCAGTATAAAGCATAAAGGCCGGATCGACCCTTGGTGATCGATCCGGCCGAAGCTGCCTCGACAGCTTCCTATGGCCGCCCGTTCCCGTTGCCGTTGAACGAGCCGATATTGCCGTTGCCGTTGAACATGCCACCA
The DNA here is from genome assembly GCF_056754975.1 of Labrys sp. HAY1-8F. Taxonomy (NCBI): domain Bacteria; kingdom Pseudomonadati; phylum Pseudomonadota; class Alphaproteobacteria; order Hyphomicrobiales; family Xanthobacteraceae; genus Labrys; species Labrys sp. HAY1-8F. Next base: position 1,829,396 of record NZ_JBPGWZ010000001.1, read on the forward strand.
TTGTAGTTGCCGTTCGCGGCGCCGATGTTGTTGTTGCCGCTGGTGGAGCTGGTGTTTCCACGGCCGTTGAAGGCGCCGATATTGCCGGTCCCGCCATTGCCGTAACCGATGTTGCCATGGGCGTCCGGCGGGCCGTTGCCGTTGGCGTTGCCGTTCAGTGTGCCGGAATTGGCATTGCCGTTCAAATTACCGCTGCCAAGGCCGTAATTGCCATTGCCGTTGCCATTGCCGTTGGCCAGGCCGCTATTGGCGTTGCCATTGGCGTTGCCGTTGAAGCCGCCCCAATTGCCATTTCCGTTGCCGTTCCCGTTGGCGATGCCGGTATTGGCGTTACCATTGGCGTTGCCGTTACCGATGCCGACATTGCCGTTTCCGTTGCCATTGCCATTGCCGGAGCTGAAGGCATGAGCGGCGGAGATCGAGGTGCAGGCCAGTGCGGCGCACAGCGCCGCATGGAGCAGGGTCATTCTCATGGTTCTACCTTTCCTGGACTGGGTTCGGGAAAGGCAGAGCTTTCCCATTATGGTCTTCCGATCCCTTGACGGGGGCGAGGGCAGATGCACATGCGGCCCGCTCTTTCTGGAGGCGCTTCGCGCCGCGAGATCGATGCCTGGCGATTGCTGGATGATCGTGCGCCCCGAATGGGTGTTCGGTGCGCCTCCAAATCGGGAGGAGGCGCCCTGTTGGCTTTCATCTCAATGCGAGGTGCAGCCATTGTTGAGAATGTTGCAACCGTATCGCTCGGTTACCGCCCTTGCAGGGGGGACGTCGTTGCCGTGACCGATACGCCACCGGGTGTCGGGCCGCCGGGCCCGCCAATGCCGTAATTGCCGTTGCCGTTCATGTTGCCGTTACCGGTCCCGGTGTTGAAATTGCCATTGTAGTTGCCGTTCAACATGCCGGTGTTGCCGTTACCGTTCAGATTGCCGTTGGCGGTCCCGGTATTGCCGTTGCCGTTATAGTTGCCATTGTCGGTGCCGGTATTGCCATTGCCGTTCATATTGCCATTGTCGGTTCCGGTGTTTCCGTTGCCGTTCATGTTGCCATTGCCGGTGCCGGTATTGCCGTTGCCGTTCATATTGCCGTTGCCGGTTCCGGAGTTGTTATTGCCGTTTCCGTTGCCGTTGTTGGTACCGGAATTGCCGTTTCCGTTTCCGTTTCCGTTTCCGGTTCCGGTGTTGCCGTTGCCATTGCCGTTGCCATTGCCGGTTCCCGCATAGGCGCTGAGGACCGGGGTGCAAACCAGTGCCGCACTCAGCAGCAGCCGCGTGAGGAGGGTGCGCATAATACTGTCCTTTCTTGCGACTCGAAAAACAGCCTGACCCGAAGGCGGAGAGGCGTGTTCGATGATCGGGCGGTGCGGTCAGTCGCTGCCGCGGCCCGTCCATGATGCAATGTGACTAGGCCTGCACGCTCGGGCTGTTCGTTCCGTCAGGTCGAGCTACCTGGAGCTCGGCCAAAAGGCCTGGATGCAGGATCCTCTTCCGTCGGCCGTCCGTGGAACGCTACGCCGGAGCAGGGAGGGAAGCGAAATGCCGCATCCAGATTTCAGAATTCCAGGAGCGAATGCTGAACGCCAGGGGAAGTGGGAGCCGACTGGTGGCCGGGAGGAAGGCCAGGCCAGCTCCCTGAGAGCAGGCAAGACTTACTGGTTGCCGTTGCCGTTGCCGTTGCCGCTGAGGGCACCCCAGTTGTGGTTGCCGTTCAGGTTGCCGTTGCCGATGCCATAGTTGGCATTGCCGTTCACGTTGCCGTTGCCGAAGCCGAAGTTGTGGTTGCCGTTGGCATTGCCGTTGCCGAGGCCGGTGTTGCCGTTGCCATTCACGTTGCCGTTGCCGATGCCGGCGTTGCCGTTGCCGTTGCCGTTTCCGTTGACAGCGCCGCTATTCCCGTTGCCGTTCAGGTTGCCGTTGAGGGCGCCCCAGTTGCCGTTTCCGTTGCCGTTGCCATTGAAGGCGCCGGTATTGGCGTTGCCGTTGCCGTTGCCGTTGCCGAAGCCGACATTGCCGTTGCCGTTGCCGTTGCCACTGCCGACGCTGAAGGCCATCGCGGCGCTGGAGACGCTCAGGATCAGGGCGGATGCGATGAGAAGCGATTTCATAATTGTCTCTCCACTCGGTCTGTCTTGTGAGGTGCTTAAGGCTGTAATCAGCAGAAGCGTGTGCTTTAAGCCCGCGGTGATTACAGTTTTAATCTTATTGTTTTTTCAGTGTAGGGAAACTTGTCTATTGGAATTAGTACAAAGGGGTATTAATTCAATGGCGATATACTAAAAATTGATTTGGGAACGACAAATATTGCCGCGTGACGACGCTGATGCGTGCCATGCAGCTCAAAGGCCCCGGATTGTTCAAGAGGGAAGATATTCAAAGTGTGGAACGGCTGGATCAGAGTTCCCCAACACACCCAGCCCGGTCCATCGGACGTCTTACGTCGTGGTCGTCAATAGGCGATGGCTGGAACGGCCATTTGGCTGTCCTCGCAATCGGGCCCGATCATCATGGTGGTGCCGGGCGCTCGCATCTGGCTGCCGCACATCAGGGCCACTTCGGTCCGGTTGCGCAGGTGGAATTTGCGCATGATGTTGCGAATATGAACCTTTGCGGTGCTCTCGGAAATGTTGAGGGCATGCGCAATGATTTTGTTCTGCTTGCCCTTCTGAAGCAGGCTCAGGACATCCATCTCGCGGTCTGTCAGGTTGAGGTGGATATCGGAACGCAGACGACGCTCGGGCTGCGGTTTGGGCGTATTCAATGGCTGCTCCGCCAACAGGGCGGTTGCGTTCGAATAGGCGGTAGGCCGAGCAGGCGTTTCATGGCGCGGTGGCAGCGACAGGACCTGCCGGATCGCGCTTACCATGGCATTGAAGCCCATCGAGGCGGTGATCCAGCTGTGGACGCCGGCCTCGTCCATCAATCTGCCAATCGAAGGATCGCTGTTGTCGGTGACCACCAGCAAAGGCAGCTTGCCGATGCGGGCTTGTAATTGCTGGATGACAAAGGCGATGAAGAGCGGATCGGTGCTGCGCTGTACCAGGCTCAGTATGGCGAGCGAGGCTTGCGGGCCACCTTCTCCGGGAGAGCCCATGATGCGGACGTCGATATCGTCGGCAGCTTCTTTGAGGGCATGTGAAAAGATCTCGCCCAGCAGGGGGCGACTCTCGATCAGCAGGACGACTTTGCGGTCTGCAACAGTCAGAACGCTTGGTTCCGTTTGTCTGTGATCATGGCAGTCCAGCATGTCATTGCAGGTGACGTGATGACTCATGATTTGGCCTCTTGAAAATTCTGGCGTTACTTCCTCTGCAAGTCTTCTTGTGAGTTGGGCTTTCATCCTAATACGTCGTTAGGATGCGAGCCATTACACTTGTATGGCTGTTCTGCGTGACAGGCCTGAACGGCCTGTTGTCTCACACATCCAGCTTCGTCGTCCGCCACGAACTTCTTTGCCGCGGAGTCCGAAAAGTAAAACGATTCACGAATAATAGGATGCCAGAATATTGATCATCGCGATGTGTCATTTATCTCACAGAAACGACTATTCGCGAAAGTCTTTTGGGATTAATCCGAAAGGGACCTTCCCTATCGTCAGCCCAAAAAGGTATCATATTGAGGCATAAGGCGATTTCCGCCTTCCCGGTTCGTGTAGGCAGGTTATATTGAGGGTGGCGTGAATTCGCCGTGATTTGAGTGAAGTTTCCGAATACGATGAAGAAACTTTAATCTTCGAAAATATCCTCTCAGTTCTGTATGTATAGGCGAATATGTTTTCTTTCTATACGAGGCACCAGGCGACGCTCTTCGATATGTCACTCGGTCGTTTTGCTGGTGGTTGACTACCGCTATTACCCCTTTCGAGCCTTGTTGGCGAAAAATAGGTATGGAGTTCCATTCGTTCCATTCTCGCAACAAGCAAGACGAAATCTATTGTTTCGTACGGCAATGACATGCGTGACGGTTGCCTTCGCGGCGATTTGCCCCCATCTAACCGCAGACGAAGCTTTCCAAGCGGGTAGGAATGATGAGCAACGATGCTGCCGGGACCAACGGCCTGATCAAGGATACCACCACTCAGACCTTCATGGCCGACGTGATTCAGGAATCGATGAAGCAGCCGGTGCTGGTCGATTTCTGGGCTGAATGGTGCGGTCCGTGCAAGCAATTGGGGCCCATTCTCGAGAAGACGGTGCTAGCGGCCAAGGGCAAGGTCAAACTGGTGAAGATGGATATCGATAAATATCCGCAAATCGCCGGGCAATTGGGGGTGCAGTCGATTCCCGCCGTCTTCGCCTTCTCCAAGGGCCAGCCCGTCGACGGCTTCATGGGCGCTATTCCAGAAAGCCAGATCAAGGAATTCATCACGAAGATTGCGGGCCCGGGCGGCGATCCGGACACGGAGGCCATGCTGGCCGAGGCCGAGGCCTTGCTGAACGAGGGCGAGGGTGCGGCGGCTGCCCAACTCTTTGCGCAAATTTTCGAACAGGATGCCGAGAATCTAAAGGCAATCGCTGGCCTGGCGCGCTGCGCGCTTGCCGCCGGGGAATTGGAACAGGCCAAAGCCACACTTTCGCTTACCCCCAAGGGCAAGGAGAATGATCCCCTCATCGCCAGCGCCCGGGCTGCGTTGGAGCTCGCCGAACAGGCCAGCGATGTCGGCGATCTGCAAGGGCTGGCCCGCCAGGTGGAAGCCGATCCGAAGAATTTTCAGGCCAGATTCGACTATGCCCTGGCTTTGGTTGCCGCCAATCGGCGTGAGGACGCCGTCGACCAACTGCTCGACATTGCCCGGCGCGACCGCAAGTGGAACGATGACGGCGCGCGCAAACAGCTTGTGCAGTTCTTCGAGGCCTGGGGCCCGACGGATGAGAACACCATCTATGGCCGTCGCCGGCTGTCGTCGATCCTGTTCTCATAAATAGTGACGCGCCCCGCCAGCAGGCCGTAAGATATTGTTGGGGGATCGCAGTCGCGGCCTCTTGAGCAAAAAAGCGTTCAAGCATGAACGCTCGTTTGCTCTAACTTTTTGTCTCGACGCGTTTTTGCGATTCTGGGTAGTCCCGTCAAATCGCAAAATGCTTTTGGTCGTTTGAGGAATGGCAGCCGATGCATCCCTTGTTCAAGACGGAGGCGGATCTGCCTCCCGTCATTCCGGTCTTTCCCCTGGCAGGTGCGCTGTTGCTGCCTCGGGGGCAACTGCCGCTGAACATCTTCGAGCCGCGCTATCTCGCCATGATCGATGATGTGCTGAAGGGGCCGCGCCTGATCGGCATGATTCAGCCCGAGGACGAGGATAACGAGACCATGCCGCGCCTGTTCCAGGTCGGCTGCATCGGACGCCTCACTCAATTTGCCGAGACAGGCGATGGGCGCTACCTCATCCAGCTCACCGGCATCTCGCGCTTCAAGGTCTTGTCGGAAGAGACGGTCCCGACGGCCTATCGGCAATGCCGCGTCACAGCCGAACCTTTCGCCGTCGATTTCACGCCGCGTGCGGGCGAGGAAGAGGTCGATCGCAAGAGCCTGATCGATACGCTGCGCGCCTATCTGGCCGTCAACCGCTTCCAGGTCGACTGGAACGACATCCACGAGGCCTCCAACGAGGCGCTGGTCAATGCCCTGTCGATGATGAGCCCGTTCGGGCGGCGTGAGAAACAGGCGCTGCTCGAAGCCTCGTGCCTGCGCGAGCGCGCCGAGATCCTGATCGCCATCACCCAGATCGAACTGGCCAAGAGCGGCGACGGCTCCGATACGCCGCTGCAGTGAGAGTGAGTGCCGATGGCCACGCCGACGCCGCATCGCCCGCCGCCGCTGACCGACCCGAAGCTTTTGGAGCTTTTGGTCTGTCCTCTGACCAAGACGACGCTGGAATATGATGCGGAAAAGCAGGAGCTGATATCGCGCGCGGCCAAGCTCGCCTATCCCATCCGTGAGGGTTTCCCTATCATGTTGCCCGAGGAGGCAAGAATTATCGAGTAAGGACGGGTTACCGAAAGGATCGGGCCGGTCTCTCGAGCCATCTTGCCCGCTAGAGCAAAGCGCGATTTCTGCGAATCGCACTTTTTCTCTAACTCTTTGTTCCGACGCGTCTTTGCGATTCTAGGTGACTCGGTCAAATCACAAAACGCTTTAGCCGAAAGGAAGACGCAGAGAATGTATGACAGCCGCCTGCCGGAGCTCCAAGAATCGACACAGGAACCGACCCTTCTCGGTGCCGCCTCCATCCCACGTGAGGATTGGGATCGTGCACCATGGAACCGCTGGTCGTTCCAGCATGTGCGGGAGCTGGTGCCGACGGCGCAGGTCTGGCGCGGGACTGGCCCGGCGACTCCGCTGCCGCCTGCCTTGCAGGACATAGACGGGATCGCCTTCGAGAGCGACGGTCAGCCGGCGACGGTCGGAAGCTTCTTCGAAGCGAATTACGCCGACGGTCTCCTGGTGCTGCATCGCGGCAAGGTCGTGGCCGAACGCTATTTCAACGGCATGACCGGCCATAGCCAGCATCTGTCGCAATCGGTCGCCAAATCCGTGGTTGCCACGGTCGCCGGCATTCTGATCGGGCGGGGCCTGCTCGATCCGGCCGCGCCGGTCACCTATTATCTGCCGGAGCTGGAGGCCACGGCCTATCGTGGCGCCACCGTGCAGCAAGTGCTCGACATGACGACCGGCGTCGTATTCGACGAAACCTATACGGCGCTCGATTCTCACATCGCCAAGATGGACGTGGCCAGTGGTTGGAAAGCACGCAAGGACCCGAGCTGGCCTGCTCATGTCTTCGAGCTGATCCTGCAGCTCCAGGCCAGTCAAAACGTTCATGGTGCCATATTCAACTACCGCTCAGTCGAGACGGATGTGCTGGCCTTCATCCTGCAGAGCGCTTCCGGCCTCAAGCTGCCCGAACTGGTGAGCCGAGAGCTATGGGCGCCGATGGGTGCCGAGGAGGACGCCTATTTCACCGTGGATTCCGCCGGCTACGGTCTGGCTGACGGCGGCTTCAACGCCACCTTGCGGGATTATGCGCGCTTTGCACTGCTCCATCTCGGGGGCGGGGAGATCGCTGGCCGGCGTCTTCTGCCTTCCGCCTGGCTTGAGGACACCCGCTTCGGCGCCCGGCCCGATCTGTTCCAGGGCGTCTATCGCGACATCCTTCCGAGCGGTGCTTATCACAACCAGTTCTGGATCGAGGATGTCGAGCGCGGCGCCTATATGGCGCGCGGCGTGTTCGGGCAGTTAATCTATATCGATCCCGTCGGCGAATTCGCGGCCGTGGTGCTGTCGAGCTGGCCGGAATTCCTGCACGCACCGCGGACGCGCGCCAGCCTGGCCGCCGTCCGGGCGATTCGCGAGGCCTTGGCGTAAGCGGCATGGACCATGCGGCTGGAATCACGTTGCGCCCGGCCCGCGCAGGTGACGGGGCCGCACTGTTTGAGGTAACCCGTCGATCGGTGCTGGGATTGGCGGGGAGCCATTATTCGGCGGCGCAGCTTGCCGGGTGGATGGGGGATCGCGACGCGGCTTTCTATGAGGGCGTTATCGCGCAGGGCGGTGCGGTGGTGGCGGAGAAGGCGGGCTCGATCGTCGGCTTCGTCGACGCCGAAGCCGGTGAGGTGACGCGCTTGTTCCTGTTGCCGGAGACGGCGGGAGCCGGGCTGGGCAAGCGCCTGCTCCAGATCGGCATTGTAACGGCCAGGGCAGGCCATAGCGGGCCGATCAAGGTGGAAGCGACCCGCAACGCCGAGAGCTTCTATCGGCACCATGGCTTTGCGACGGTGCGGACCGGGCATTTTTCCCACGGTGTCGGTGGTGATCCGATCGAGATCGTCCTGATGGAGCTGCCTACCAAGCCGGCATGAGCCATTTCGGAGCTGATTGCCGCGACCGGCACAGGCCGCCCCATCATCGTGTCTGAGATCGGCGAATCGTTGTCGTTAGGCAGGCAGCGTTGTCTCCGTCTGGCAGCTTGCCAGGAGCCAGATTCGAAAAGCCAGCATCGCAGGTGAAGGCTGGCGGGATTTGAGGTGGGTCAGCCAGTATGAACCGGCGTGAACCTCGATCTCGAAAGGGCGTACCAGCCGGCCCGTCGCGAGTGCATCGGAGAACATGGCAATCGGCAGCAGGCCGACGCCGATGCCCTGCGCGATCGCTTCGGCCATGGTGACCGAGGAATCGAAGACCACCGCAGAAGTGGTCGGACCGCTCGCGTGCGCCGCAGCGAACCAGAGCTGCCATTCATCCTCGCGATAGGAGCGCAGCAGCACTTCGCCGACGAGATCCGTCGGCTGACGCAGGCGTTTGGCGACCGCCGGCGCGCAAGCGGGCGAAAGTGGAGCAGGCATGAGCAGTATCGCCTCGGTGCCGTGCCACAAGCCGTCGCCGAAGCGGATGGCATAGTCGAGCCCGTCGCCGGCCAGATTGATCCGGTTGTTGTTGGTCAGGACACGCAAATCGATGAAAGGGTGAGCCTCGCGAAAGGAATGCAGGCGCGGCAACAGCCAGCCGGCAGCGAAGGTTCCAACCACGCCGACCGTCACCACCTCGCGAAAATGACCCTTCTCGAAGCGGTCGAGCGTGGCGCCGATGCGCCCGAAGGCCTCGTTGAGGACCGGGACGAGGGCCTGGCCCTCCTCGGTGAGGGCAAGGCCGCGCGGCAGGCGACGAAACAGGCGCACGCCCAGGATCTCCTCCAGATTCTTCACCTGGTGGCTCACGGCGGTCTGGGTCACGCGCAGTTCCAGCCCGGCACCGGTGAAGCTGAGATGGCGCGCCGCGGCTTCGAAGGCGCGCAGGGCATTGAGAGGCAGATGCGAGCGGATCATGTATCTCCAAATTTTTCTCAGGTCTGAGGCGATTTATCATCGTTTGTCGCCCGCTCAAGCTACTGCCATCCTGGCATTGAACATTGTAGGGAGTTGGCATGACCAGACGGAATTTCATGGTTGGGGCGGGTGCGACCTTGTTCCTGCTGCCGTTGGGCGTCACGCTTTCATCGGCCAGTTCCCCAGCCTCGTCGGATTTCGCAGCGGCAATCGGGCGGATCGAAGGCAGGGTGGGAGGACGTCTGGGCGTGGCTGCTCTCGATCTCAAATCGAACACGAGGCTGGCCTATCGGCCCGATGAGCTTTTTCCGCTCTGCAGCACCTTCAAACTGCTGGTCGCCGCCGCGGTGCTCGCCCGGGTCGATCAGGGACGCGAGCAACTCGCCCGTATGGTTTCGATCGAGGCCGCGAGGCTGCTGCCCAATTCGCCGACAACAGCCAGGCATGCCGGCGGACAGCTGACCTTGGCGGAGCTTTGCGAAGCAGCGATCACACGGAGCGATAATCTGGCCGGCAATCTCTTGCTGGAGGCCGTCGACGGCCCGGCCGGGTTGACCCGCTATCTGCGCTCGATCGGTGATTCGGTCAGTCGTCTCGACCGCTGGGAGCTGGAGCTCAACGAATCGCTGCCGGGAGATCCGCGCGATACCACCAGCCCCGCCGCCATGCTGGCGGACCTCAAAGCCCTGCTGGTCGCAGATGCGCTGTCGCCATTCTCGCGCAGCCAGCTCAATGCCTGGCTGAAGGCAAACAGAACCGGCGGTAGCCGGCTGCATGCCGGACTGCCTGCGGGATGGGACGTCGGCGACAAGACGGGAACCGGTGAGCGCGGTTCAACCAATGATGTCGCCATCGCCTGGCCGCCCGCCCGTCCGCCCCTTCTCATTGCCGCCTATCTGACCGATAGTGCTGCTCCGGTCGAGCGCCGCGAGGCCGCCTTGGCGGCCGTGGCCAAGGCGGTGGTGTCGAGCCTGCCGGGCTGAGGGCGGTTTGGGAGCGCGGACATCACAGCGACATGCCTTCATGTCGCGATGTCCGCTGGTGCCACCTTGCGAGCGCAGCATTCCCATGAGCGGACAGGATGTCCGCGCTCCGGGCCGGGTTTCTGCACGATTTCTGCACGAACCGCCCATCACGCCGCCACGAGTGCTGTATCGCGGCTGAACATCGGTGAAGCAAGATGGAGGCCATGGAGGAACCCATGCCGATCGCATCCGCTTCGCCGGACCAGTCCCTGCCGACCCGCAACCGTCAACCTCTTCGATTGAGTTTCGTTCTCAAGGGCCTGGCCGTCATGGTGTTGGCTGCCCTTGCCGATTTTGCGCTGTCGGCCGGGCAGGCGCTGCCGCAGGTCGGCAGCATCATCGGCTTCCTGGCTTTCGCCTGGCTCGGAGCGCTGCTGACCTGCGATACGTTGATGCGTCGAAGCCGGGCCAGCCGCATCGCCGTGGTCGGCGCCAGCCTTGCGGGCTTTGCCCTGATCGTCGAGCCGAGCCTGCTTGCCGGCCTGCTCTTCCTGATGGGATTGGCACTGGCGCTGTTGCTGCCGCGCTATGGGGAATTCGGCAATGCGCTGCTCTGGGTCCTCCGCCTCCCGCTCTACGGCGTTCTCAGCCCGATGGCGGCCCTGATCGACACAGGTCGACTCGCGCGGATCATGCGGCGGCGCGGAGCCCTCGCTCTTCGCGGGGTCGCCGGAGGCCTGCTCGTGGCGGGTCTCGGCTCGATCCTCTTCCTGCTGTTGTTTTCCGACGCCAATCCCTTGATCGGCCTGGGATTCTCTGCCTTGTGGAATGGGCTCGCCCTGCAGAGCGAGGGCACCGGCCTGATCTGGCATGGCCTGTTCGTCCTGGCGAGCGTGGTGGCGCTGTGGGCGAGCTTCAGGCCGCTGCGCCTGCGCCTCTTCGCCAGTGCCTCCGCCTACGCGCCGTTGCCAATCCTGCCCGCCTGGCCCGGGGTGACGCCGGTGGTGATGGCGCTTGCCGCCTTCAATCTGGTGTTCGCCCTCCAGAATGTCTCGGACATTGCCTTTCTGTGGAGCGGTGCCAGGCTTCCTGAAGGCGTGACCTTTTCCCAATATGCCCATCGCGGTACGCAAGCCCTGGTTTTGGCAGCCCTGCTGGCGGCAGGTTTCGTGCTCATCTGTCTGCGTACGGGCTCGCCATTGGCGAGCAGGGCGAGCGTGCGCCTGCTGGTCTATCTGTGGATTGGCCAGAGCATGCTGCTGGTGGCCTCCACCATGCTGCGCGTCATCGCCTATATCGAGGCCTATTCGCTGACCTATCTGCGTATAGCGGCCCTGATCTTCCTGTTCCTGGTGATGACCGGATTAGCGCTGATCTCATGGCGTATCGCCCGCCAGCGCGATGGCGTGTGGCTTGTAAACGCCAATGCTCTCTGCCTTGCCATCGTACTCGGCGTCTGCTGCTTCATCAATTTCGAGGGTGTCATTGCCCGCTGGAATCTCGAGCGACGGGGATCGCCGCAAACCTTCGAATGGCGGCAGGACACGTCCTATGTGGCGAGCCTCGGCGGTACGGGCACACTGCTGGCGCTCAAGGATGCCAGCATGACCGTCGATGCAACGCAGAGCCATGATCTTGCCGAGCTGCGTGGGCTGAGGCAGGCGGTGCAGACCAGGCTGGAAGCGCAGCAGATCGATTGGCGCCGATGGACCCTGGCCGGCGCCTGGCGGTTGCAGCAGGCGGGACCGCTGCCCGGTCAAACACTGCCGAATCCCGCTTTGACACCTTCCCCTTGAAATGACATTCATCGCTCATGTCCCGCACCATTCTCATCGTCGATGACGATCCGCATATCCGCGAATTGCTGGCTTTCGCCCTTGCCAAGGCCGGCATGACCACGCACCAGGCCGGTGACGGCGAGGAAGGGCTGGCGAAGGCCCTGTCCCTCAAGCCGGACCTTGCCATCCTCGACATCAACATGCCGCGCATGGATGGGCTCGAAGTCTGCCGCCGGCTCCGGGCGCAAAGCGAACTGCCGGTGCTGTTCCTATCCTCCCGGGACGATGAGATCGACCGGGTGCTCGGCCTCGAAATGGGCGCCGACGACTATGTGGTGAAGCCCTTCTCGCCCCGCGAAGTGGTGGCGCGTGTCGGGGCCATCCTCAAGCGGGTCGGCGCCAAGCCGGTCCAGGCGGCGCCGGCGTCGGTGCTGGCCCGCGGCCTGCTCAACCTCGATCCCGAAGGCTGGCAGACCCAATGGGACGGAGCGTCGGTGGGCCTCACTGCCAAGGAGTTCCAGCTCCTGCAGATCCTGGCGGCGACGCCGTCAAAGGTCTTTTCCCGCGACGAGATCATCGACCGCCTGCACGGGCCGGGCTTTGCCATCACTGACCGCACGATCGACAGCCATATCCGCCATATCCGCCAGAAGTTTTCGGTCGTGGGTGCCGAGGACGTGATCGAGACCCGGGCAGGCATCGGCTATCGCATAGGCTCCTGCGCGGGCAAGGCGGCGTGATCCTGCTCACCCGGCTGAAGGACGCCGTCAAGGCGCGCTGGCCGGCGCTGCGCCTTCGCTCGATCCTGATCGGCGTGCTGTTGTTCACCGCCTTGATGCCGGGCCTCGGTGCCATCTTCCTGCGGGTCTACGAAAACGTCCTGGTGCGCCAGACCGAGGCGGAGTTGATCGCCCAGGCTGCCGTCTACGACGCCGCCTTCGATCTCGCCTGGCCCGGCCCGAAGCCGCCGCCGGTGCCGCCTCCGACGGACAATGATCCGAACGAATCCTATCGGCGGGACGATGCGACGGCGGAGCCCTATTTCACGCCGGAGGCGCTGACGATCGATCTCAACACCATGCCGATCCTGTCCCAGCGCCCCCTGCCCATCGCTTCGTCGCAGCCGCCGGATGCGGAGGCACTGGTGGCGGCCGGAGCGATAGCGCCGCTGATCGAGCAGAGCCGGCGTACCACGCTGGCGAGCGCGCTGATCCTCGACGCCAGGGGCACGGTGCTGTCGGACGGGCCGCTTCAGGGCCAGAGCTACGCCTTCCTGCCGGAAGTCCAGTCGGCCATCAATGGGCGCTCGCAATCGGTTCTGCGCCGGCGCGGCGACTATGCGCCGCGCTACGCTTTCGAAGTCTTCAGCCGCGCTTCGGCCATCCGCGTGCACTATGCCCGGCCGATCAAGCTGGGCGATCGCACCGTCGGCGTCCTCTTGCTGTCGCGCTCACCCCGCGCCCTGTTCCGCGGCATCTACGACGATCTCGGCAAGATTGCGCTCGGCTTCGGCATCATCCTCGCGGTGATCATCGGTTTGGCCGGCCTGTTGTCCAGGGCCATCGCCAAGCCGATCGAACAGTTGACGCAGGCGAGCGCCGAGGTCGGCCGTCATCTCGGCCGTGGTGGCGCCGAGGTGCCGCCGACCCCGGCAACTGCCACCATCGAGATCCGGGCGCTTTTCGACAATTTCCGGCGCATGGCCGTGGCCATCGATCTGCGCTCGCGCTATCTGCGCGATTTCGCTGCTGCGATGAGCCACGAATTCAAGACGCCGCTCACCGGCATTCGCGGGGTGCTCGAGCTTCTCGACGAGCACGGCGATACCATGCGCGTCGAGGAGCGCCGGCGTTTCATCGCCAATGCCGAGGGCGACGCCGAGCGCCTGTCGCGCCTGGTGGCCCGCCTGCTCGAACTCGCCCGCGCCGACATGGCGGACGAAAGCGAGGCCGTATCCACGCCTCTGGCCGATCCCGTGCGCCGCATCGCCGATGCCGGCTCCGACGACGACTTCAAGGTCGAAGTCGATCTCGATGCCGGCTTGCCCACCGTGCGTGTCCCGGCCGACGTTCTGGAAGCGGTATTGACGACGCTTGTCGAGAACAGCCGCCAGGCCGGGGCATCGAGGGTGACGATCTCGGCGGCGACGGTCGGGGACGGTCATCTCGATCTTCGGGTCGCCGACGACGGCCCGGGCATTTCCCCCCACGATCGAACCCGATTGTTCGAACCCTTCTTCACCACCAAGCGCGCCAATGGCGGCACCGGTCTCGGGCTGCCGATCGCCCGCTCCCTGCTCGCCAACAGCGGTGCCAGCATCGACTATGTCGATGAGGGTCCCGGTGCCTGCTTCCGCCTGCGTTTGCAGCGGAATGGGGTGGGGTGATCTGGGTTGAGTGTCGAGATTTTTCTAGAGCGTTTTGCTCTAGAAATGCGGGCCGATATCCATGCGCTGATGCAATATGCGGATAATGTCGATGGTTTGCTCCATGCGGCGATAGAATACGATATGTGAGCCGACATTATATTTGAGATAGCCTTCCCGGATCTCGACCGGGCGGCCGGTTTTTGCCCCAGCGGCGAGCCCTTCGAAGGCTGCCAAAAGTGTACGAAAATAGCTATTCGGCTTGCTCGCGCGACCATGTTCGGAGCGTATAGAGCCAGATTTCCGCGAGCTCGCTTTCGGCCTGTTGCGTGAGACGATAGTGGCTGATTCTATTCGCCACGCTTATCTTGCAACCGTTTGAGGAAGACTTCACCGTCGAATGGTTTGGGAGGCCCGGACTCCTCACCGGCGATCAGGGCATCGCGCAGTGCTTTAAATCGCACTTCCTGCTCCTCAAGCAGGCGAAGGCCTGCACGTACGACATCACTCGCTGATCCGTAACGTCCAGTGTCGACCTGTTCGTCGATAAAGGTCGCGAAGTGATCTCCCAAGGAGACCGAGATATTGCGGGCCCTGTCTATATCTCCAAATCGATACCAGTATATATTATTTTTTGGTACTAGATCCTACCGATCGCGTTTCTCCGCGAGACGTTGAGACCCAAGGTGAAACCAGTTGCGACCCGGGTTCGTTCAGCACAGGATTGCGCGCACGCTTTCACCTTCAAATCTTGTCTGCATCTATCGTCCTCGGGAGGCCATTGCCCTCGAACAGCCGCTTCTCCGCAGCCAAGCCGGTGCCGACCAGATCGAAGAAGGCGCGGATGCGGGCAGTGTTCTTGAGATCGCCATGGGTGACGATCCACAATTCGCCCATCAGTTCCGGCATCGGTTCGGCGAGGGCGCGAGCGAGGCCGGAATCGCTGTCGCCGAGATAGCAGGGCAGCAGGGCAAAGCCAAGGCCGGCCTTGGCCGCCACCGCCTGGTTGACCAGGCTGTTCGAGCGATAGGCGGTGGCGTCGGCTGGCAGGTGCTGCACCAGCCAATCGGCAGCCCGAATGCCTGCCGTCCCTTCCTGCCAGCCGACAAAGGTCTGGCTGGCGAGGTCCTTGGCGGATGCGGCCGGCCCACCATTCGCCTCCACGAGGGTTGGTGAGCCGTAGAAGGTCCAGGCCATGCCGGCGAGCTTCCTGCCCCACAGATCTCCTTCCCGTGGCCGCACCGGGCGGAAGGCGATATCCGCCTCGCGCCGCGACAGGCTGAGCACGCGATTGTCGATGGCAAGCTCGACCACGATGCCTGGATGGATGCGACGGAAGGCAGCGAGGTGCTGCGTCAGCCGGCTATAGGCCAAGGTCTCCGAGGAGGTGACGCGCAGCCGGCCCGAGAGGCGATGGTCGCGGCCGGTGATGTCACGGTCTAAGGCCAGCGCCTCGTCCTCCATGCGCTCGGCGGCGACGGCCATGCGCTCGCCGGCCGCCGTCGTCTGGTAGACGCCACCGGGAAGGCGCTCGAACAGGCGCAGGTCCAGGCGGGCTTCCAGGGCGTTGAGGCGCCGGAAGGCCGTCGAGTGATCGATCGCCAGGGCCTTGGCCGCTGCGGTGAGGCTGCCGGCGCGCTGAATTGCCAGCACCAGGCGCAATTCGTTCCAGTCGTCCATGGTTTCCATATAGAATTGGGTTTCCACATAGAATTGGGCTTCCACATAGCACTGCAGCGGCTTGCAGTCACGCAAGCACTGCTGGTGTAATCCCAATTGGCCATGCGTGTGTGCATTGCCCTAACCTTTGCGTCGAACAGGCCGCAGGTCCCGCCCGATGCCGGCGGGGCGGCCGCTTCAAGCTGAAAGGAATGGGACATGAAACTCTATTATGCCACCGGCACCTGCTCACTCTCGCCCCATATCGTGGCGAAGGAGGCCGGCATTGGGCTTGAGCTCGAACGCGTCGACCTGCGCAGGACCCCGCACGTCACCGAACAGGGTGTCGACTACACCAGTGTCAATCCCAACCACTACGTGCCGGCGCTGCGTCTCGACGACGGCTCGGTGCTGACCGAAGGCGCTGCGATCAGCCAATATCTCGCTGATCTCAAGCCCGAAAACGGCCTGGCGCCGGCCGCCGGCACGGTCGAGAGGGCCCGCCTGCAATCCTGGCTCAACTTCATCGCCTCGGAACTGCACAAGATGTACAGCCCCTGGCTGTTCCATCCCGAATATGGCACGCAGGCTCAGGACGTCGCCCGTATCAAGATCGCCGAGCGCCTCGCCACCGTCGAGCGTCATCTGGCCGAGGGCGGCCCCTTTCTCTTGGGCGAGACCTTCACCGCTGCCGATGCCTATCTCTTCACCATCGTCGGCTGGTCGCCCTACACCAAGGTCGACCTTGCGGCCTTCCCGGTGATCCGCGCCTTCATGGCACGCGTCGGCGCGCGTCCTGCCGTGCAGGCCGCAATGCAGGCGGAAGGCATGAAGGTGGCGGCATGAGCACGCAGTTCCGGTCCGCCAGGCTGACGCTCGTCAGCCACCATCTCTGCCCCTATGTGCAGCGCGCGGCCGTCGCGCTGATGGAGAAGGGAGCGCCGTTCGAACGGCGCTTCATCGATCTCTCGGCCAAGCCCGATTGGTTCATGGCCCTATCGCCGCTCGGCAAGGTGCCGTTGCTGCTGGTCGAGCGGGCAGGACAGTCACAGGCCGTGCTGTTCGAGAGCAACGTCATCTGCGAATTCGTCGAGGAGACCGTGGAAGGGCCGAGGCTACATCCTGCCGATCCGCTCGAGCGGGCCCGGCATCGGGGATGGATGGAATTCGGCTCCTCCCTTCTCGCCGATCTCTGGGGCCTGGAGACGGCCACCGATGAGGCAGGTTACGAGCGCGCACGTGCCAAGATCGCGGGCAAATTCGCTCGCGTGGAGGATGTGCTCGATAAAAGCCCTTATTTTGCCGGCGAAGCCTTCTGCCTGGTCGATGCCGTCTTTGCACCGATCTTCCGCTATTTCGACCTGTTCGACACGCTTGCCGATACCGCCGTCTTCGCAGGGCTGCCCCGTGTACAAGCTTGGCGCCAGGCCCTGTCGGCACGCCCCAGCGTGCAGGCGGCGGTCGAGCCCGACTATCCCGATCGCCTGCGCGCCTTTCTCGTTCGGCACGATGCCTTCCTGCTGAAACAGGCGGCGTGAAGCGGGCGATAAGAGGCGGGTCTGTCATCCCCGGCCCTCGGCCTTCGGCCTCGCCGGGAATGACAGACCCGTCAGCCTGACGAAATTGGAAAGCACCGCTGCGCCCGGTTCCTCACACCAGCCGGCGGGGGATCACCTCGTGGAAACTGCGGTCGGCGATTTCGACCCAGTCCTGCAGGGCACGGACCCGGGCGCTGATCTCGAAATTCTCGTCATTGGCGATCATGCGGGCTTCGGCCTCGATGCGGAATTCGATGCCATCGCAGGTTAGCGTGCAGTGATGCGTTACCGTCTGGCAGGCGCTGTGCGGTTCGCCGTCGCGGATGGAGAATTCCCGGCGCAGCTTATGGGCGAAATCGGTGGCGATTTCCTCGAACCGCATCGGCGCCGAGCCGAAGGCGTCGCCGTCGACCACGAGATGGGCCGTGCCTTCGATGAGATCGAGGCTGAATCTGCGCTCGGCCTGAGGCGGGCGGCTCGCATGGACCGGGCCGGTCTCGGCCATGCTGACCGGCGGGAAGGCGAGGGCGGCGTCCTCGCGCCGCGGCCGACGCACCGGCAGGATCAGGGCGGCTTCGCCGGTCCGGACCGTCAGCGTCGCCTGGTCGCGTGCGGGCCAGACCGTGGGCCAGGCCGAGGTCGCAATCGACAGGCGAACGCGGTTGCCGGCCACGAAGGCATGGGCGCAGTCGTTGAGCCTGATGCGGACCGTCTCGAAAGTGCCGGGCGTGAGGGGCCTGGGCTCGGCGTGACCATCCCGATGGGTGAGGTTGAGGATGGCGTAGGAGACACGCTCGGAAGAACCATCGGGCGCGACGTCGCATAGCCGCACGCAGATCTGCGCGGCCGGCCGGTCGGAGGCGATTTCCAGCACGAGTTCGGGAGCGCCTAGAATCTCGGTGCGGTCGGCGAGCTCCTTGGAATCGAAGACGAGGGACAGGCCGTCATCGAGGCGCTGGTCGGCGGGCGCTTCGCCCGGCAGGCCGGAACTCATCCATTCGCCGCCGCCTGCGCCGCACCAGAGCGGCGAGCGGATGGTAAGCTCCGCGGCCGGCGCCGGCCGCCACCACAATTGGCCGGGCGAGAGGAACATCGGCCGCCGGGTGATCAGACGCGAGGGCCAGGAGGCCTCACCGATCCAGCGGCCGTTGCGGCCCTCATCCGAGCTGCCGCGTTCCTGCATATAGGCCCGCAGCATCGGCTCGCTCATGATGCCGTTGTCCTGCCCCTTGAGCCAATGATCCCACCAGCGCAGGGCTTCCTCCAGAAAGCCGATGGCGGGGCCGGGCGTGCCTTGATGCGGGTAATGATGGGCCCACGGCCCGATCAGGCCGAGGCGTGGGCCGGGCAGGCGCTCGAGCAGGCGCGGGATTGCGTTGGAATAGGCGTCCGCCCAGCCGCCGACCGCGAAGACCGGCACCGCGATGGCGGACCAATCCTCGCAGACCGAGCCCTGCCGCCAATAGCTCCCGCGATGCTGTTCGTTGGCCCAGATGGCGGGGAAGAAGGGCAGGTGGTCGAGGCGCTGCTCCCAGGCCTCGCGCCAGCCCTCGCCATGGAGCGAGGGTGTGGGTGGCAAGGCCTGCCAGGCCATCATCGCCGAGCCCCACCACAGATTATCCGCCAGCAGGGCGCCGCCCATGAAATGCACGTCGTCGGCATAGCGGTCGTCGGTGGAGCACACGCTGATCACCGCCTGCAGGGCCGGCGGCCTGCGCGCGGCGACCTGAAGGGCGTTGAAACCGCCCCAGCTCTTGCCGATCATGCCGACCTTGCCGTCGCACCAGGATTGCTGCGCGATCCAGGCGATCACGGCGCAGGCGTCCTCCTGCTCCAGCGGCAGGTATTCGTCGTCGAGCAGTCCCTCGCTGTCACCCGACCCGCGCATGTCGACCCGGATGGCGGCGTAGCCCCGTGCCGCGAACCAGCCATGCATGGCCTCGTCGCGCGAACGCGTCCCGTCCCGCTTGCGATAGGGGATATATTCCAGGATGGCGGGGACGGGCCTGGCTTCGGCCCCTTCCGGCAGCCACAGGCGCGCTGCCAGCTTGACGCCGTCGGGCATCGCGATCGTCAGATGTTCGATGGTGCGGACGGGATTGGGCATGGTTCACTCTGAATTGGCTGGACCGTTTCTCATAGCACGGTCGGGGAATGCAGGGCGATCAGGGGTATTTTGTGTCTTTCGTGATTACTAAAGCCATAATGTTCCCGAGATATTTCTAAACCAGACTTGCATTCTGGAGGTGGCGGCGCATCAGTGCGGCGGCGACCTCGAAATCGCCTGCCACCAGCCTCTCCAGGATCTCCATATGCTCGCGGCAGGAGATTTCGACGCGGTCCCTGCCATAGGTCCAGTCATAGTTCGACAGGCGTCGCAGCCGTGACTGGCGCCGAACCGCATGAGCGAGATAGCGGTTGCCGGATGCGGCGCCGATGCCTTCGTGGAAGGCGGCGTTGGTTTCGAAAAAGGCGATGCTGGCCGAGGCGCTCCACTGGCCTGCCCGGGCCGTGGCCAGGGCCGTGGCATGGCGTTCGCGCATGTCTCCAGCCCATCCCGGCCTCAGCTTGAACCCGGGCTCGAGAATGGCAGCCGGCTCCACCAGCATGCGGAAACGATAACTTTCCTGATTGGCGCCGTCGTCCTGTAGAAGATCGGCGAAATGCCAGCCATAGCCGGCCTTGCGCTCGACGATGTCGAGCTCTTCGAGCCGGGCGAGGGCGTCCCGCACGCGCTGGCGGCTGACGCCGTAGCGCTTCATCAGCTCGGCTTCCGAAATGTCGAGAGGCAGGCTCTGACGCTCATGGTCGTGGGCGATGCGCACCAGCAATTCGTCGTCGAGGTCGGTGCTGCGCGAGGGGGGCGGCGCGGGCGGTGGCGGCAGGGCGATGAGCTCGACGCCCCGGTTGGGCCGGCGCCCGACGAAGCCTCCCGCCGCGAGCTGGTCGAGGGCGGCCCGGATCGGTGTGCGGGAGACACCGAGCTCCTGGGCGAGGCGATTCTCGTTCAGCCGCGCGCCCGGCTGCATCGCCTCGTCGTGGATCAGGCGGACGATGCGGTCGAGCAGATCCTGCCGCAAGCGGGTCGACGGCTCCTTGACATCCAACTCAGATTGTTTCATGTAATCACAAAATACAATTCATGGTGCGTGAACCTGTTCAATTCTGATGTATCAGGTCCCGCGTCGACAATGAAGGCTCGGCCTTCATCGCACAGACATACAAAGTGGGAGATGGTGGAAATGAGTTCGCGAAACGGTGATGGCCCGGTCTCCTATCAGCCGCGAGTCCTGCCGCTTCCCCTGATCGAGGTTGCCGGTCCTCCGCGGGAAAGGGGCCGGCAATATGGCGAGCAGGCTGCCGCGCGCATCCGGCACGGCATCGAGCATTACTCGGCGCAGCTGGAGGCGGCCAAACTGCCCTGGAACGAGGTGGAGGGGCTGGTCTCGCGCTTCGAGCCGACCATCCGCGAATTCGCCCCGGCCTATATCGATGAAATGCACGGCATCGCCGAAGGCGCGGAGCTGCCCTATGCGGCCATCGTGCTGCTGAATGCCCGCACCGAAATTCTCAAGCTCGCCGAAATGCGGGAGAACGGCATCGTCGCGCCGCTCGAAGCCGATGGCTGCACCGGTGCCGTCGTGATGCCGCAGGCGACCGCCTCGGGCCGCCTTCTCCACGCCCAGAACTGGGACTGGAAGGCCGAATGCGCCGAAACCGCCATCGTCCTGAAGATCCGCAGCGAGGACGGCCCGGACATCCTTACCTTCACCGAGGCAGGTGGGCTTGCGCGCAGCGGCTTCAATTCGGCCGGCATCTCCATCACCGCCAATTATCTGGAAACGGATCGCGATTATCGCCGCCTCGGCGTGCCGCTGGCCCTGATCCGGCGCAAGGTCCTGGAGCAGAAGCGCCTGGCCCTCGCCATGCACGCCGTCTACGCCACGCCGAAATCGGCTGCCAACAACATGATCGTTGCCCAGGCCAACGGCATTGCCATCGACTTCGAATGCGCCCCCGACGAGACCTTCCAGGTGCTGCCGCAAGCCGGGTTGATCGTGCATGCCAACCATTTCCAGAGCCCGGTCGCCTTGTCCAAACTGGTCGATCGCGGCATTGCCGATACGCCGGACTCGCTCTATCGGGACCTGCGGGTGCGGGCGCTGATCGAGCCCCATCTCGGCGCCGTCACCATGGATCATGTCAAGGCGGCCCTGTTCGACGATTTCGAGACGCCTTGGGCCGTCTGCCGCCCGCCGCACCGGGAGGGCTCCACCAATCTTTCGGCGACCGTCGCCATGATCGCCATGGAGCCTGCGCTCGGCGTGATGGAAGTGGCGATGCTGCCGGCGCTCAACCGCAGCTTCGAAACCTATCGCCTCGACATGAACATCCACGTGCCGGGCAGCGGCGTCCTGCCCCGGCATGCCGCCTGATACGCCGAGGCGGCGCAGACCGTCCGGTTCATCCCACCATCCCGACGACAAATCGCATAGGGAACTGACATGACGAACTTTTGGACCCTCGCCTGCGGCGCGGCTGCTTTCGGGCTGCTGGCCGTAGCGCCGGCTGTGGCCCAGCCGCGGGATGTGCTGCGCATCCAGCTCAATGCCGATATCCGTTCGACCGATCCCGGCATCAATCGCGACGCCAATTCCGACGCGGTGGTGATGAATGTGCTGGAGGGTCTGGTCGCCTTCCGCGAGGATGCCACGGTGGGGCCGATGCTGGCGGAGAGCGTGGAGACGTCGGCGGATGGGCGCAGTTACACCTTCAAGCTGCGCAAGGGCATCACCTTTCATGACGGTACGCCGCTGACCGCGGCGGATGTAGTGTTCGACTGGCAGCGCTACATGGCGCCGCAGAACAATTGGCGCTGCCTGCCGGAATTCGACGGCAGCGGGCGCATGAAGGTCACCGGCGTCGAAGCGCCCGATCCGCTCACCGTGCGCTTCACTTTGGCCGAACCCTCGGCCCTGTTCCTGACCACGCTGGCGCGGGTCGATTGCGGCGGCACCGGCATCTATGCGCGTAGCTCCGTCGGTGCGGACGGCAAATGGATCAAGCCTGTCGGTACCGGCCCGTTCAAGTTCGGGGCCTGGGTGCCCGGCCAATATATCGACCTTTCCCGCAACGATGCCTATGCACCCTTGCCCGGCAAACCCGACGGCTATGCCGGCAACAAGACGCCCAAGGTCGCCGGCGTGCGCTTCATGATCATTCCCGATCCCTCCGCAGCCAAGGCGGCCCTGCTCTCGGGCGGCATCGACGTCATTCCCGACATCGCCGTCTCCGACATGGCCGAGCTGCGCGCGAACGCGGATGTGAAGGTGCAAAGCAAGCCCACCATGGAGCTCAACGCCATCCTGTTCCAGACCAAGGACCCGCTGCTGTCGGATCCGCGCATCCGGCAGGCGCTCGCTTTGTCGCTCGACGTGCCGCAGCTCGTCCAGGCGGTCACCGAAGGCGAGGGCAAGCCGAACCGGTCGCTGATCCCGGTCAGCTCGGCCTATTACGGCGAGCCCGAGGCGAAGATGCCGGAGCGCGACCTCGACGCCGCCCGGAAATTGCTGGCCGAGGCAGGCTACAAGGGCCAGCCGATCCGGATGCTGACCTCCAAGCACTATCAATATCTCTATGACATGGCCGTGCTGGTGCAGGCGATGGCCGAGGAGGCCGGCATCAAGATCGAGCTCGAAGTGCTCGATTGGGCCACCCTCCTCGACCACTACACCAAGGGGGACTACCAGGCCGCGGCCTTCTCCTATTCGGCCCGGCTCGATCCGTCCCTGTCCTTCGACATGGTTAGCGGCGACAAGGCCAAGGCGCCGCGCAAGGTCTGGGACAATCCTGCCGCCCTTGCTTTGCTCAAGCAGAGCACGCAGATCGCCGACAAGGCCCGGAGGCAGGCGCTGATCGACCAGATGGAGACGATGTTCCGCACCGACGTGCCGATGATCGCGGTCTACAATCCCGCGGCCAAGGGGGCAACGCGCGCCAATGTCGAGGGCTTCGAGGTCTGGTCTCTCAGCCAGCCCAGGGGATGGGGCGTGACGCTGAAATAGCATCTCCTCCGACACCCCCGCCTGGCGAGGTAGCTCAGCAATGAAAGCACTGGCTCTCTATGTCGTGCGCCGGATCCTGTGGGCGATACCGACGCTCCTGCTCGTTGCCATCATGGTTTTCGTGCTCGTCCGGTTGATCCCGGGCGATCCGGCCCAGGTCGCGCTCGGCGACAATGCCAGCGAGGCCCAGCTTGAGGCGCTGCGTATCGCCATGGGGCTCGACAAGCCGATCGTCGTGCAGTTCTGGTACTGGCTCCAGCACATGCTGCAGGGCGATCTCGGCCAGTCCATCACCAATGGCCAGGCGGTGCTGCCCTTGATCGTCGATCGCTTCAAGGTCTCGGCCATCATCGTGCTGGCCGCCGTCTTCCTGGCCGCCCTGCTGGCGGTGCCGGGTGGATTGCTGGCGGCCTGGAAGCAAAATCGGGTGGCCGATCTCGCCATCGTCTCCAGCGCCACGCTGCTCTTGTCGATCCCGAGCTTCTGGCTGGGCATGATCTTCCTGCTCGTCTTCGGCGCCAAGCTGCACTGGCTGCCGGTGGTAGGCTATATGCCCTTCTCGCAGGATGCCGGCCAGGCCCTGCTCTATGTGATCCTGCCGATCGCCACGCTGGCCCTGATCGAGACGGGCGTGCTGACCCGAATGTCGCGCGCCAGCGCCATCGAGGTGCTCAGGCTCGAATATGTCATGCATGCCCGGGCGAAGGGACTGAAGGAAAGCCGGGTGCTGCTGCGGCATGTCCTGCCCAATGCCTTCGCGCCGACCTGGACCGTGATCGGCCTCACACTCGGCAATCTGCTCGGCGGCATTGCCGTGCTCGAGACGGTGTTCACCCTGCCGGGACTCGGCCGGCTCATGGTGGATTCGATCTTCTCGCGCGACTACCCCGTCATCCAGGGCTGTCTGCTGATGACGGCGCTGATCTATGTGCTGGTCAACCTGGTGGTGGACCTGTGCTACCCGCTGTTCGATCCGAGGGTCTCGGCGACATGAGCTTCCTTCGCATCCCCCGTTTTCGCTTCAATGCTGCGCTGGGCAGCGTCTTCGTCGGCGTCGTGGTGGCGATGGCATTGCTGTCGCTGGTCTGGACGCCCTATCCGCCGATGAAGGTGCATTTCGCCGCGCTGCTCAAGCCACCCTCGGCCGCGCATTGGCTCGGTACCGACAAATATGGCCACGACGTCCTCTCCGGCGTGATGGCCGGGGCGGCGATCAGCCTGGGCATCGCCTGCCTGTCCGTCGGCTTTGCCGTGGTGGTCGGTACCACGCTCGGTCTCCTCGCCGGCTATCTCAAGGGAACGGCCGACCGTATCCTGATGGTCGTCAGCGACGCCCTGCTGGCCTTTCCCGGCCTGCTGCTGGCGCTCGGCGTCATCGTCATCGTCGGGCGCGACCACAGCGTCGGGGCGATCGTGCTGGCTCTCGGCCTCGCCTATACACCCTCCGTGCTGAGGGTAGTGCGCGGCACGGTGATGTCGGTGCGCGAGCGCGAATACATCGAGGCCTCGCGCGTGATCGGCAATTCCGAATGGAAGACAATGGTCAAGCATGTGCTGCCCAACTGCCTGGCGCCGATCATCGTGCTGGCGACCTCGATGCTGGGCTGGGTGATCCTGTCCGAAAGCTCCCTCAGCTTCCTCGGCCTCGGAGCGCCGCCGGAGATGGCGAGCTGGGGCAACATGCTGGCGGCGGCCCGGCCCTATATCGAGCGGGCGGCCTGGCTCGGCATCGCGCCCGGCCTGTGCCTCGCTTTCACGCTGCTCGGCATCAATCTGATGGGCGATGCCATCCGCGACCGTTTCGATCCGCGCATGGAGGGACAGCGATGAACGAGACGATCGCAAACCCGCTGCTCAGTGTGCGCGGCCTCACCATGGAGGGGCCCGGCGGCCTGCGCATCCTCAACGACGTCGGCTTCGATGTCGGGGCTGGAGAAATCGTGGCGCTGGTCGGCGAATCCGGCAGCGGCAAGACCATGGCGGCGCGCTCCGCCTTGCGGCTGATACCCCCGCAGGTGCGTCGCATCGCTGGCGAGGTCCTGTTCGAAGGACGGGATGTCGATGGCTTGAGCGCGGAGGCGATGCGCCGGTTGCGCGGCGGCTCGATCGGCATGATCTTCCAGGAGCCGATGGTCTCGCTCAATCCGGCCATGACCATCGGAGCCCAGCTTGCCGAAGGCCTGATGCTGCATCGCAAGGTCACGGCGGCCGAGGCCGATCGTCTGGCCTGCGAGATGCTGGCGCGGGTGCAGATCAAGGATCCCAAAGGCTGCCTGACCGCCTATCCGCACCAGTTTTCCGGCGGCATGCGCCAGCGTATCATGCTCGCCTCGGTGATGCTGTTGAAGCCGAAATTGCTGATTGCCGACGAACCGACCACGGCGCTCGACACGCTGTCGCAGCGCGAAGTGCTCCGGCTGATGGTGGAACTCACCCAGACCGAGGGTACGGCGGTGCTGCTGATCACCCACAATCTCGGCCTGGTGGCGCAATATGCCGATAAGGTCGTGGTGCTGCAGCGCGGACGGCTGGTCGAACGGGGCGGCGTGGCCGAGGTGCTGACCCGTCCGCGTCAGGCCTATACGCGAGCCCTGCTCGATGCCTTGCCCAGGCGCGAGGACAACCGCGCGCCGGTTCCCGACGCGCCCGCCCTGATCGAGGCGCGCGAGGTCAGCGTGCGTTTTCCGGGCTCTGGCGGGATGTTCTCGTCGACCCCTCCCAAACTGGCCGTCGACGGCGTGTCTCTGGCCGTGCGCCCCGGCGAAGCGGTAGCGGTGGTCGGCTGCTCCGGTTCCGGCAAGACCACGCTGGGGCGGGCGATGATCGGCCTACTGCCTTTGGCTGGCGGCGAGGTCGCCTTTCGTGGCGAGCCGATGGCCGGGGCCGAGCGGGCGCGCCAGCGCGATTTCCGCCTCAATTGCCAGCTCGTCTTCCAGGATCCCTATTCCTCGCTCGATCCGCGCCAGCGCATCGGCGATATCGTCGCCGAACCCCTGGCCCATGGACCCAGGCTCAGCCGGGCGGAGCGGCGCGAGCGGGTGGACGCCATCCTCGCCGAGGTGGGACTCGCCGGTTTCGCCCAGCGCCTTCCCCATGCCCTGTCGGGCGGCCAGCGCCAGCGCGTCGCCATTGCCCGGGCGGTGGTGCGCAACCCTGCCTTCGTGGTCGCCGATGAGCCGGTGTCGGCGCTTGACATGACCATCCAGAAACAGGTGCTCGAGCTGTTCCGCCGCCTGCAGGACAAGCACGGCTTTGCCTGCCTTTTCATCTCGCACGACATGGCGGCCGTCTCGCAAGTCGCCGACCGCATCGTGGTGATGAAGGACGGCCGGATCGTCGAGCAGGGCAGCGTCGCCGAGATCTTCGACCGGCCGCAGCACGCCTATACGCGCGCCTTGCTTGAAGCGACGCCGTCCCTGGCCGTCCCGCAGGCGATGTCGGCCTGAGGCGCCGTCGCCCCGGGTCTGCCAGGCTGCCGCCGCCATACTTCTCATCGTCAGCAACTGCGATGGGACGGATGGCGCAAATATTTGACCTCGGCGTCGGCGACCTCCGCCTGGTCGCTGCCCGTCGACCAGGCCAGCGGCGAGGCTGGCGGCTCGACGTCGAAAAAGGGTTGGCCAAGCAGAGCATTGGCGATTACCGCGCTGCGCCACGCCATCAAGCTGAGCTGGGGTTCGGCGATGCCATGGCTGATCAGCCCGGCATTCAACGCGAAGATGCGGTTGTCGGCCGGGCCGTCCCATTTCACTGAGAAGTCGGCATCCAGCCGCAGCCGGCCCGTTCCGTCGATCGCGATGCGGTCCTGGATCGGCGCGATGCAGTCGGGCAGGCGATAGCTATAGCCCGTGGCCAGCACGATCACGTCGGCCTGGCTGAATTCGATGCCGCCGTCGAAGCCATTGCGCATCACCAGCCGGAAGCCGCCGGCGTTCTGCTCGACATCCAGCACTTCGCGATGCGGCATCAGGCGGGCCTGGGGGCCGCCGCGCTCGATATGGCGCAACGTGTAGAGGCGTTGGTAGATCTGCGACAGCGTGGAGGCCGAAACGCCGTCGCCCGCCAGTTTCTCGCGCTCCACGGTGGACAGGCGCCGCCCCTCGGCGAGGTTGTGGAAGTTGCGCACATAATGCGGCGTGAACAATTCGTTGGTGAAGGGCGTGGCATCGAGCGGCTGGAAGTTCGGGCGCAGGCTGATCCAGTCGACCGAGGCCGCGGCGGCTTCGCCCGCTCCGAGCAGATGGAGCAGGATCTCCGCGCCGCTCTGGCCACCGCCGATCACCGCCACGCGCTTGCCCGCGGCACGGGCGAGTTCGAAGGCGGCGCGCGAGGAGTGGAAATGGTTCTGGCCGGTCAGCTTGCGTACGAAATCGGGCTGGTAGGGCTGCAGGCCGATGCCGAGTGCGACATTGCGGGCTTCGACCGTGCCGTTGCCCGTCTGCAGGATGAAGTGGCGGCCATCGAAATCGAGGCCCTGGACGTCTTCGCCAAAGCGCAGGCTGTCCAGACCCTTGGCGACCCAGGCCAGGTAATTGGCGAATTCCTGGCGCGGAACATCGGCGAATTCGGCATTGATGAAGTCATAGAAGCGCCGATGCGCGACAAGATAGGCAATGAAGCTCCACGGACTGGTCGGATTGGTGGCCGTGACCAGATCCTTCAGGAACGAGGTCTGCAGCGTCACGTCGGGCAGCATCATGCCCGGATGCCAGTTGAAGCGCTCGCGCTTCTCGAAGAAGGCGGCTTCGACGCCGTCGATGGCATCGAGCTGCGCGGCCAGGCTGAGGTTGAATGGGCCGATTCCGATGCCGGCGAGGTCGAGCGGATTGCGCTGTGTCATGCCTGAACTCCTGCGGATTTGTCGGCGAAACTGCGGTCCCGCAGGGGGCGGGATTCGCGTTCGGCGAGGTGAAGGGGGTTGTCGAGTTCGCTGCCCAGGCTGGGTACCGGGCGGCGGTTGGCGTCGCCATAACCGATGGCGAGCCGGACGCGGTTGATGCAGATGCGCGGCACCTTCGGCGTGAAGAGATCGAACAGCTCGAAGCGGTCCGCCAGATCGGGATGGCGCGCCTGATAGAGGCGCAGGCGCCGCGCCAGCACGCCGTAGAACTCGATTTCCGGGAAACGATCGTGGCTTGCGAGCGTATCGGAAAGGAAACGCAGCACGCTGGCGAAATGACCGGTCTGCAGGTGCTGCAGGAGATGCGCCGCCGGCCGCTTCAGCAGGGTGTCGCGGATGGCGGGCTCGAGGTCGGCGGCCTCCGCGAAGGCCTGGTCGACGAGGTCGACGTCGCCCTGCAGGTCCTTCAATGCGACACCGCAGGGCACGCTACCTTCGAGCAGCAAGGTGATGTTCTGGCCATGCGCGATGAAGCCCACGCCATAGCGGCAGAGGAAGTGGTAGAGCGGCAGGACCACGGCATCGAACAGGCGCGCCAGCCATTCCGCATGCGACAGGCCCGATGCCGCGATCAGGGCAGCCGCGAGCGGCACGCCGGCAAAGTCGCTCTTGATGAGGGCGCCGAGCATCAGCGGGCGTCGGCCGGCGGCGAGGCCTGCTTCCGGGCTCTCGCGCCAGATCACACCCAGCATTTCGCGGAACTGGTAGGGAGCGTCGGCGATGCGTTCGTAGAGGGGGTGAGGATAGAAGGCGCCCGCGCATTCGCGCAGCACCAGCGCGTTGGCAAGCTCGGGATCCTGCCTGGTCTTGTCGGCGAGCCAGTTCGAGAAGGCCGGCCCGATCGTCATGTATTTGCCGGGCACGCCGCGCCAGGCCGAGGTGTTGAGGATGGTAAGGGAGAGCTTGAGGTGGAGCTTGGCTGGCGAGGTCGCATTGGCGAGGGTGCGCAGGGACTGCAGGGGACGATAGGCATCGCCGAAGAGCCCGAGCGGCATGATACGTCCGGCCGCCATTTCGCCAGCGAATTGCGCCAAGATCATGTTGTCCCACTGCCAGGGATGCACGGGCAGGAGCATGAAACCGGTCGGATCGAGGCCCGCTGCCTTGCAGGCGGCCTGCAGCCTCTCGCGCTCCTCCTCGCCAAGGGAGGCAGCGAGCAGCGCCTCTTCGTCGATGTCCTCGGCCAGGCTGAGGCGGCAGCGGCTGCGATCCGCGGCCAGCCAGAACAGCTGGAAGGTCGGCTGGAACTCGGGCGCGTAACGGGCGAAGTCCTCCAGGCCCCAACCGATCCGGCCCTTGCTGGCCGGCGCCTTGGGATGGCCGTCGAGATAGGCCTGGATCTGATCATCCGGCAGGGTGAGCAGGTGTTCGCTCTCGCCGGAGCCGGCCATGGTCGCGATCCGGGCATCCGCCAGCAAGGTGCTGAACAGCTCCTTGGCGTAGATGCACAGCGTGTCCGGCTCGATGTCCAGGGTTTCGCGGGCATCGAGCATGAAGCCGGCGGCATCGTCGGCGGGGCACAGGGCGGCGCCGTCCTGCCGCATCAGGCTGGCTGTATCGATCGACAGGTTGCCCCAGATGCGGCGCACAGCCTTGAAGCGGTAGGCGACCCCACCGCCCAGCCGCAGGATCCACTGGGTGGCCTCGGCATTGGTTGGCTCGGGTGCGAGGCCTTCCTCGAAGGCGAGTTCGCTGATCGCCTTGGCGATGACGGCCCGGTTCAGTGCCAGCCAGAGCCCGGCATCGATCGCGCTGCCGTCGGGCAAGGGGCCAAGGTGTGTAGCGCCCTGGGTCATAGCGCCACCTCCCGGAAGAAGCGCTCGCGCTGGCAGCACACCAGCGCTGCGCGCTTATGCGGGAAGTCGAATTCCTTCACCTTGTCATAGGCGGTCTGCGCGCAATAGCTCAGCATCTTCTGGTGCGAGGCGCGCGGCTCGCCGACCACCCGGCGCGTGCGCGGCTCGTCGAGGAACAGGCTATGGGTCACCGAGCGGAACCAGGTGCCGGTCTTGGCGCGGCCGAGGTGGCGGGAATTGCCGATCAGGCCGTGCCAGCCGCGATCGTAATCCTCCGCGTCGTAGAAGGGGCCGAGCCGGTCTTCCTTGGCCCAGTAGAATTCAAAATAGCCGGAGGGCTCGTCGCCCAGGCTGCCGACCGCGCCGAAGATATGCGGATCGGCTTCCTGCTCGGCGAGATAGCGATCGAGCTCGGCCTCGCTCTGGGCCAGCTCCCAGAAGAAGGCGACGCGCGGCTGGTTCATCCAGCCATGAAAAAGCTTGAGATCGCGGCGTCGGTCGATGGCCCGTATCGACAGCGTGGTTCCCAGCTCCGGAATCCAGCGCCGGTAGAAGGTGCCGGTCGGCTGCGGCGGCCGCAAGGGCGGCAGGCGGTCCTGCGGGCCGATGGCAGAGCGGATCTCGGGAAAGGCGCGCAGCCCCTCCGGACGATGCCAGAGCAGGGGCAATTGGTAGAAATGCTCGCGGGCGATGCGCACGGCACTTGCGCCGGCGGCCTCGTCCGTCACCGTCTGCGCGGCAAGGGCAAGCAGCCCCGGCTTGAAGGCGAGGTCGGGCAGATGCAGGGCGGCCATGGCGGGGAAGGCCTGAAAGGCCGCCTCTACTAGGATGGCGATGACATGGACATCGCCGGGATAAGTGGCATCGGGTTGGTGGATGGCAAGGATGCCTGGCCCGCCCCCTTCGGGCGCCCGCAACCCGGCCCACCCGATCGTCGCCGGGCCGGCCTGGGCAACCAGCGCCAGGGTACCGTCTGGCTGCAAGCGGCTCTCGATAACAGCCTCGCCGTCGAGGCCGATGGGCCAGTGCCGGCTCGGTGCCGGGGAAGCGGCAATGTCGGTGGGATCGATCTTCATCTGCAGGGTCATGCTGCGACCTCCGCAATGGGGTTGCGTAAGGGCACATAGCCGGCAAGAGGATCGGTCACCTCGGTGTTTTCATTGATGTTGCGGAAGCAGATCATGAAGTTTCCTTTGCTGCCGAGCGTCGGCCCGGTGAGGAGGTAGGTGAGACAGGTCTTGTCGGCGAGCGGGAGGGCGGCGAGTTCCTGGAGGAAGGCGCGCAGATCGCCGATCAGGACGTCCTCGGCGATGAGACGCGAGGTGCCGAGCGCCCCGATCACCGCGAAGACCGAATTGACGAGGAGGTAATAGCCCACGAGCTGGGCCGCTTCGTCCGAGTTGAAGACATGGCCTGCCTTCATCGGACTGCCGGGAGCCTTCCTGGCGAGCTCGGGCAGGAATTCGCGGATATATCCGGTGCCCTGGCAGTCACGGAAATGCACGGCCACCGGCCAACCTTCGGCAAGTTCCACCACGATGTTCTGTTGGTGCGCGCCGAAGAGCAGGCCGATATCGGCCTGGATCAACAAGAAGGGCGCGACGACCTTGTCGAGGAACTGGCGGAACCAGCGGCGCGCCACCGCGGCGGGATCGGCCGGTTCCTGCCCGGCAATGCGCCGGATGATGGCGGCAAGGGCGCTGTCATGCCCGTCGGGATAGATCTCGCAAAGAGCAGCCAGCACGGCGGCCGGTGGCTGGCCTGCCCCCTTGAAGGGGTTTTCGCGCAAGATCACCGTGGTCTGTGGCAGGGCCTGGCCACCGGCATCCCGCAGCAGCAGATAGGCGGGTTCGCCCATCACCTTGAAGCTCGGGAAACGCCGGGCGATGGCTTGGCCGACTTCGCCAGCCAGAAGGCGGTCGATCTCGATGCCCCGCTCGCATTCGCGGGTTTCGATCACCCGGCGCGAATTGGTGAGGCGCAGGCTGAGCGAGAATTTCAGCATCCAGTCGGCATGGGAGGCATGGATGGCGCGCAGCGAGGAGGTTGCCTGCCAAAGCGAGCCGGCGTGGCCGAGATCCTTCAACAGGCCCCGGCGGAACAACCCGTCAATGGCCGGGTCGAGCGCCAACTGGGCCGCCTGCCAGGGATGCATCGGCAGAAGAACGCAGCCCTTGGCGGCCTGCACGATTTCGGGATCCGTCGCGGGGTTGCCGGCGGCCAGGCTCTGACAGAGCTCGGCTGCGGTCTGGGAGCGCGAACTGTCCTGGAGCACCAGAGCGGAATCGGCGGCCCACCAGCGCAAGGTGAATCCGCGCCGGTATTCGGGGGCGAAGCGCCTGGAATCCTCCAAGGTGAACTGGTCCCGGCTGCGCGGGGTCGGATGCACGGCATGGCCGAAGCGCAGCGAGCCCTCCGCCTCGGCGAAGCTGGGGTCGCGCTGCGCGAAATAGGCATCGGGGGACGGGACGCTCGCTGCCACATCCTCGATGTTCCGGATGCTGTCGAGCACTCGCGACAGGAAGGTCAGGCTCCTGTCCTTGTCGCCGCTGCCGACGATGTCCGGTTCACTGGCGAGGATGAAGACGAACTCCTGGAAGCTGATCGGGCGCGGCGGCGCCGTCCCTGAGAATTCCAGGAAGGGCGGACGGAAGCCGTGATAGGCCACCCGCGATCGATGCGTCATCTCGATGGCGACGTGGCCCCCCCGGCGCGGCAGGGGAAAGCGGGCAAGAAGGCGACCGCCGCCGGCGCTGTTCTCTTCATCTTCCACTGTCCAGCCCTGCCATTCGCGCATCAGGCTGTTCAGGAAGGCGCGCGTGGAGACGTCATGGGCGGTATCGATGGAACGTCTGATTAGGTCGATGGCGTTCATGGTGTTCCTCTTCAGCAGAACTCCAAATTGTAAAGCAGTTATATAAATTACTACTTGTACAATTTATAATATTTCTATGAGTTTTCTAAAATTACTATTGAATTACCTAGAGTTTGTTCCTAGTTGGATCAAGGAAATTGTTTGGAGAAAAGCATGGCCGCCGATGCCGCCCCCTCTGTTTCGCGTGCGGACAGCCTTCGCCTGTCGCTGATCGCCGCCTCGTCGGGCTTCGGCCAGTCGGCCCTGCTGGCGCTGGTACCGATCGTCACGGAAAGGACGGGCCTGGCGTCGCCACAGATCGGCGCCGTTGCCTTCCTGGGCGCGGCGGTTTTCCTGGTGGCGGCCCCGCTCTGGGGGCATCATGGCGCGGCGTGGCGGATCAGGCCGTTTTTCGCCGGGCTCGCCTGCCTGATGGTTGCAGGCCAGGGTCTGTTCGCGGGCGCGCTTTATGTCGGTGTGCCCGCAGCCGCGCTCGCGCTGCTCCTGGTCTCGCGCCTGCTCTACAGTGTCGGTGCTGCCGGGGTGATGCCACACGCCCAGGCCGCCATCGTGCAGCGTAGCGCTGCCGAGCGCCGGCCGGCCGCGCTTGCCAATCTCAGCGCGGGCCTGAATGTCGGCCGCATCGCCGGTTCCCTGGTGACGCTGGGCGCAGGAGCCGGCGTCATAGTGCCTGTCGTCATGATGGTCGCCAGCCCGCTGCTGCTGCTCTGGGCGCCGAACCTGCCGGTCTCTCCCACGACCGGGAAGAAGAATGAAACCTCGAGCAGGCGCGCCAACATCCGGCGCATCCTGCCGCTGCTCGCCGTCGGTTTTGCGCTGACCTTCGGCTTCGGCCAGATCCAGCTCGTCCTCGGCCTTTTCCTGCAGCATCGCTTCGGCCTCGATGCCGTTGCCGCTGCGGGCCTGGGAGGTGCCACCTATGCCGCGGTTGCGGTCGCCATGATCGCGACGCAGATCCTGCTCGTGCCGCGCCTTGCCTTCCAACTGGGGCGCAACATGCGCTGGGGCGTTGCGGGCTTCGCACTGGGGTGCCTGGCCATCATCCTGGCGCCGCTCCCCTGGCTGGTGCCGGTCGGCGCGGTGTGGGCCGGCATCGGGCTGGCGGTGGCGACGCCCGCTTATACCGCCTGCCTTAGCCAGCGTGTTACGGCGCATCGCCAGGCGGGAGCCGCCGGCTGGCTCGCCAGCACCCACGCTGCCGGACAGGGGTTGGGCGCACTCTGCGGCGGCGCGGCCTTCGCCGTGTCGCCGGAACTGCCCTTCGCCGTGGCCGTCGGCATCGCGGTGATAACCTGCCTCGCCTTGCTGCGCCTGGATGACCGCGCCCAGGATGAGGTGTTCCGGGATGATGCTTCCCGGGATCATGGCGTGGCTCCCTGAGGGCGAGCCACGTTCGCCAGCAGCCGGATGGTGGCGAGAACGGCGATGGCCGAGAGGGCGGTGGCCAGGCCGAAGAGCGCGCCATAGCCCATGAGATCGGCGAGCTTGCCCGAGATCAGCGAGCCCACGAGATAGACCACCATCTGAGCGCAGGCCAGGATGGTGAAGTCGGTGCCGGGCTGGTCCGACGAAGTCACCGTCATGAACAGGCTGTAGAGCGCGACGATCTCCATGTAGCGGATGAATGTCTGGAAGCCGGCGGCGCCGAACAGGGGCCAGGAGCCGGTGACCAGGCCGAGGGCGTGGGCGGCGAAGAGGGCGAAGCACAAGGTGCGCAAGCCGCCGAGCAGGCCGAGTGTGGCGGCGGTGCCGCAGCGCTTGACCAGGAGTGCGGCGATCGCCGATCCGGCGAGGCCCGCCGTCGCCGCCGATATGCCGGAAAGATAGCCGATGCGGTCGAGCGGCACGCCGGCATCGACGAGGTAGGGGCCTTCCATCGCCTTCACCAGGCCCTCGCTCATCCGATAGATCAGCGCGATCCACAGCACGGTGCGGATTTCCGGGCGCCGCAGGAAGGCCATGATGGAGGGCCGCGTCAGCCGGTCGGACGGCGTGGCGGGTGCCTCCCACATGGCGAAGGCGGCGATCAGCGGCAGGGCCGAGAAGGCGGCGATGACCAGGAGCATGCCGGTCCAGCCGACATGGTGGTAGAGCACCAGGCCGAGCGTCCCGCCGATCACCACGCCGAAGGCCACCGAGCCGCCCTGGATGGCATTGCCGATGGGACGGTCCTCCGGTGCCAGATATTTGGCGGCATAGCCGTCGGTGGCGATGTCCTGGGTTGACACCAGCAGCGCGGTGACGAGGCCGATCCCCAGAATGCCGCCGACATGGGTGGGGCCGAGCGGCAGCAGCGCCAGGATGGAGGCGATCACCCCGAACTGGGTGATCACAACCCATCCCGCCCGATGCGCCCGGGCGAAGGGCCTGATGCGGTCGACCAGGGGCGCCCACAGGAATTTCAGCACTAGCGGCAGGAAGAGCAGGCTGAGATAGCCGATCGCCGTGCGCGAGACGCCTGCCTCGCGCATGATGGGGGGCAGGGCGGCGGCGATCAGGTAGGAGGGGATGGCCTGGGCCAAATAGAGGCCGCCCAGCACCGCGAACAGACGCAGCCGGCCGGGCTTGGAGGCTGGGATATCCTGGACGAGCGCGCTCATGCCGTCTCCATATGCTGCGTGATGAAGCGCCTGGCCGCCTGTTCGTCGGAAGTCGCCGTCAGCGGTATCGACCACAGGCGCTGGAAGGTCTCGATCATGCGCGGGTTCGCGTCCGGCCGGACGATGGCGAGGGCGCGGCATTGCCGTTCGAAGCGTTCGCGCGTCGCCTTGAACCAGAGGGCCTGCTCGCGTTCGCCGGCCTGGGAGAGGCCGCCACCGCCGGCGAAGACAGCCAGCAGGGCAAAGGCGCTCTCGTTGCGGCCGATCTCGATCAGGGCGTCGAGATAGGCCCGCTCGTCCCGCTCCTCGTAAGGAGGCAGATAGCGCAGGATCATGAGCGGGCCGTGTTTGTCGAGCTTCACCATGATCAGAATGTCTTGCGATAGCCGAGCGTCACCGTGCGGCCCCAGGAATAAACAGGGAGGTTGCGCACGGAGGTGGCCGTGGGGTTCTGGAAGCGGGTATCGAACAAATTGTCGACGGACACATAGGCTTCGCCGCCCTTCACCGGTGCCGACAGGGCGACGTTCATGGTGGCGCCCGGCTTGATTTTGTAGCGGGTGCCCTTGAGGTCGATCGCCTTGTCGCGGCCGGAGAAGCCCTCGCCCTCCACGCGCACCGACACGCCATTGTCGAAGACGTAGCTGGCATAGAGCGTGCCGCGGAAGGGTGTGGCGATGCGATTGTTCGGCAGCCAGCTGTCGAGCTTGCCGTCCTTGTTGGAATCGTAGCGCCCCTCGCGATAGCCGAGCACGGTGCCGATGGTCAGCTGGTCGGTCCAGGCATATTCGCCGGTGAACTCGCCGCCATAGATGAATTCCTTCTGCTGCGAGATGCTGTTGGAAATGGGGTCGAAGGTCACGCCCTTGCTGGAGGTGGAGATGAAGCCCGTCAGGCTGCCCTTGAAGCGGTCATGGCTGCCGCGGATGCCGAGTTCGTAATTGTTGACGATCTGGGCCTCGGGACTGATGGAGGCGTAGGAAATGCTCGTGCCTGCCGGTAGGCAGTTTGGCCGGGTGAGAGGGCAGGCATAGGCGAGCGACAGGCCGGCACGGCGGGTATAGGCGCCGACATCGGGCAGAGCGAAGCCTTGCGAGAAGCCGCCGAAGATTTCGCTGGTGTCGGTCAGCTTGAAGGTGCCGCCGATGTTGAAGGTCGGCTTCGAATAGCTGAACTTTCCACCGGTGACGCGCAGGGCCGGCAGCACGAAGTCCTGATAGCCACGCGGATCGCGGCTGGAGGCGACGGCGGCATAGGCGGCCGGACGGGTGAAGTCGTCGACGTCGAGGGCGAAATGCTCAAAACGCACGCCGCCGCGTACGGTGAGGCGATCGGTCAGCGGCACCTGCAACTGGCCGAAGGCCGCGGAGGTCACCTGCTGCAGGGGCGTGAAGACATCCTGGCCGTTGGTCAGCGTCTGATGGGTCTTCTCGAGGATGAGATCGCTGCCCCAGGTGAGCTTGGCACCTTCCCAGATGGCATCGAGCGGGGTGTCGATGGTCAGGTTGATGCCGCCGCGATCCGAATAGAGTGTGGTCTGGTTGTCAGGGCTGGTTGGATTAGCGGGGTCGAAGGAGTAATAGACCTGCGAATTGTAGGGGAACGAAAAGGTCGAATAATTGAAGCGCTTCTTGATGTTGTTGTAGAAGCCGACGATGTTGAGGCTGCCGAGGGCGAAGTCCTTGTCGGTGTAGCGAAGCGACAGGGACTTGGTGTCTTCGAGAACGCTTTGCCCCGTATAAGGCTGGAGATAGCTCGGCCGGGCATAGGGACCGGAATAGTCGGTCATGTAGCGTGGCGTCTGGTTGAAATAGTACCAGCCTGCCGAGAATTCGAGCCGCTTGGCGGCGTCGAAGTCATAGCCGAGCTTGGCGAGAAGGTTGACCCGGCCGAAGCGGTCGCCGCCACCCTGGCCCAGCATGGCATCGGACGGCAATTCCCGTCCCGAACCGTCATAGGTGCGCCGACCGAGATAGCCACTGCCGCTCAGGACATAGTCGAGCCCATTCTCGGCCTTGCCGTAGATGCTGGCTGACAGCTCCGGAGCGACCGAATCCACCGCATTCGCCGTGAAGGCACGCAGCGCCGTGTTCACGGTGATGCGGGGCTTGCCGGGCTCGGCCTTCCTGGTGATGAAGTTGACGGTGCCGCCCGTGGCGCCGGCGCCATAGAGGCTGGAGGCGCCGGCCACCATTTCGATGCGTTCGATCGAGTTGAGGTCGATCAGGGACAGGATGCGCGAAACGTCCCGCAGCGGCGTGCCGAGGGGAACGCCGTCGACCAGCACGAGCAGGTCACGGCCGCGATAGCTCTCGGAGGCTCCCGACACCGTCTGGTTGGAAACCGAGAATCCCGGCACCAGCTTGGCCAGAGCCGCCGAGGCGCTGGAGCTTTGCTGGAGCTGCTTGTCGATCTCCTGCCTGTCGATCACCTGCACCGATTGCGGAATATCCGAGACCGATCTTTCGGCGCGGGCGGCGGTAACGGTGACCGGATCGAGCTCAATCGGCTCCTGCTGCGACTGCTGTGCCAGTGCAGGCGAAACAACCGATAGAAACATGGCCGCCGATACGGATATCTTGCGCATGATGAATTTTTTGACCTCCAGCCACTCTCGATCCAAATCTAAGTTATATTTGGCGGTATCAGGCGAATTCCTGTTGTATATTCGTAGTATCTTCCCAGTTTATAACGATTATAATCTGGGAAGAGAAATCATATACTTCTGGATATCCGGCCTTCCGCATTCTATATTGACGAGCGGTCTTACTTGTCGCGTTACATGATTTCTTGGACTTGGGCGCATTGATTGATGGACTGAAGCGAACTGCCGGCGCAGACCACGCCGTTTTGCCGCCCCAGCAGGCCTATGCGGGAAGGCTCAGGCCTGTCTGGCTGCTTGGCCATGGGCTGACGGGCGAGGAACTGGCTCTGGTTGCATTGCGGACCAGCGGCCGCATGGCCTCGCAACGCAGGCTCGGCCCGTCGGACCCGGTCTTGCTCGGCGCCCGGGCATTTCTGCGCCTCGAGCCAGACATCGGCCCCGTCTCCTGCTTTTCCCCTTTCCAAGACCGAGAGCTCGTCCTGGATGCTACCGAACTCGGGGCGGGCGGGGTGCTGTTGCGCCCCTCCAACGGCCGCATGGAGGTGGAGCGGGGCGGGCAGCGCACGGTCGTCTCTGCCAGGGAGGCCATATTCCTGGCGGGCGGCGGGCCAGCCAGTCTGTGGCTACGGCATGTCGACCGTGTCGATTGTCTGGTCCTGGCGCGCGAGCGCATCACCGCGAGCATGCTCGAATGCTCGGCCAGTCTGCGAGTCTTCCCGCAAAACAATGACACGCTGGTCCTGCTCGGCAATTATGGCGCGGCGCTGATGCGGGGCCTGTTGCCGATGAGCGGGCCGGTGCTACTCCAACATGCCTGTGCCTATATGGGCGATCTCGTCGACATTCTGTGCGGCGAGGCCGAAGCTCAGGTGCTCCATACCGTGCAGGATCGTGCAGCCTCGCGGCTGAATGCCATCAAGTCGGATATCGAGGCCCATCTCGACGACCAGGCGCTCAACGCAAGCCAGGTCGCCCTGCGGCACGGCATCAGCACGCGCTATCTCCAGAAGCTGTTCGAAGGAGAAGGCGAGACTTTCTCGGAATTCGTGCTGCAGCGCCGGCTGGACAGGGCAATGCGTCGGTTGCAATCGCCCGACGAGGGCAAGCGTTCGATCAGTGAGATCGCCTTCGATGTCGGCTTCGGCGACCTGTCCTATTTCAACCGCACCTTCCGCAGGCGTTTCGATACCTCACCGCGCCTGGTGCGCGCCAAGCACCGGTCGGTGCTTGCCGAGCCTTTGAGGCCGGAATTGCCGGAGGCGGGCAGCCCCTGATCGCGAACCGTATCGGGGCCGCATCGATATCGGCGGCCCTGCTTCTCGGCACCTTGCTTCAGTGGGCGATGGCCGAGGGCGGCTTCATCCGGGTCATGGTATCGAGGGCGCAGGGGCTGACGGGAGCGATGAACAGCCCGACCCGCGCGAGGGCCTTGGCAAGGGCGGTGGTGGCGTCGAGCGCCCGGTGCAAACCTTCGCTCTTCAGCAGATACGAAGCGGCATGAAGGAGCTGCACCCTGTCGTCGCGTTGCGCTGCATCGACCATGGCGAGTACCAGGCATTCGTCGCGGCACAGGGCACGGCAAGCCGCCGGCCGCCAACCGATCTCGGTATCGGCGGTCGCCCTGAGCGTGCGCACGAAATGATGGAACTCGCCGAACAGCGGCTTGGCGTTTTCCTCAGGCATTTCGCGTGCCAGCCCTTCCCAGGCGATGTCCCAACAGGCGGCATCGCCAGTGGCGTAGCCGGCCATCCAGCAGCGATAGACGGAAAAGAGCAGGTTCTCGGCCGGCGCATCGATGTGATAGCCGACGGGGCGTGCGGCAGCGGGGCTGGGCAGGGTCATGATATCAGTCCTTCAATCCGCGGGGTTCAAGGTCCCGGCATTGGCAACGGCGCGCATAGGAGCATGCCGAACTGATTTGTTCAAGAAAATCTCTTGTTATTTCAATAGTTTATAGGAATTCCAGGGTGGGCAGAGACTCGCCCCACCTTGTGCTGTCCTGAGGGGCAGAGGTTAGCCATTCAGGGTTGCGCCGGCGGACCTCAAC
The DNA here is from genome assembly GCF_056754975.1 of Labrys sp. HAY1-8F. Taxonomy (NCBI): domain Bacteria; kingdom Pseudomonadati; phylum Pseudomonadota; class Alphaproteobacteria; order Hyphomicrobiales; family Xanthobacteraceae; genus Labrys; species Labrys sp. HAY1-8F. Next base: position 1,869,401 of record NZ_JBPGWZ010000001.1, read on the forward strand.
TCGCGTTTCTCACGGTTGCGGACCTCGGCCGTCTGCGCGAGGATCCAGTCTCGGAAGACTCTGATCTTGGGCGTCGTGCGCCGCGCTTCGGCATGCACCAGCCAGTAGCCATCGCCATCCGACCCGGTGACGCCGAAGGGCTGGATGAGCTGGCCCTTGTCGAGGAAGGCCGTGTAGAGGTTGCACGTGAGCATCGCCGCGCCCTGGTCGGTGATCGCTGCAGTCGCCTCATAGGCCTGTGTGCCAAAGGTCGGGCCGGGGATCACGCGATCCGGCTCGAATCTGGCTCCTGCTGCCTTGAACCAGACCCCCCACCAGGGATCCTGCGGGCAGCACAGGGGAACCTTGTAGAGGTCCTCGGGTGCGCGGATGCCGCCGACCTTCTCCGCCAGTGCGGGGCTGAGCATCGGCGAATAGTCGGCCTTGAACAGGTAGTGCGCCGACAATCCGGGCCATTTTCCGGCACCGACACGGATGCCGACATCCACGTTTTCGCGAGCGATATCGAGGGAGCGCGATGCAATGTCCATCTTCACGGCCAGATCGGGATACATCAACTGGAATGTTCCAAGCCGGACGGCAAGCCAGTTCGATGCGAAGGTATCGATCGTCGTGACGGAGAGCACTCCAGATGCGCCGCCCTTGGTTGCGAACCAGGCGTCCGACAGCGCCGAGAACGCGTTGGAGACGAGAGGGGCAAGTTGTTCACCGGCCTCGGTCAACGCGATCTGCCTTGTTTTTCTGATAAAAAGCGGTGTTCCAGCGCGTTCTTCGAGAACCTTGATCTGATAGCTAGCGGCTGATTGCGTCATGCCGAGCTCCTCGGCGGCCTTGGTGAAGCTGCCAAGTCGCGCGGCGGCTTCAAAGACTCGAATGGCGCCCAGAGGCGGCAGATCCCAACGCATGATGCATCAATCCAGTTGATGCATACTACGTGACGTTCGATTGGAATCCAAGGCTCGGCGGCGGCAGGATGTTTCCATCGCTCCAACCCGAAAGGACCACGAACATGACGAAACACATCAAGCGCTACAGGCTTTCGATCCTCGACTTTTTCGCCGCACCGTTCCGGTCGCGCGCCCACCGCCTGCTCGATCCCCGCGACCTCTGCGATGACCTGAAGCGCGACCTGGGCCTGGTCGACGGAAACCGGGTTGTCCGGGGTGTCCGCTGGCGCTGACCCGCGCTGCCGACGCGATGTGACAGGATGGGGGAAGGCCCATCCGGAAGAAGAGGGAGGCCATTGTCATGAACAGGACGACCGAGGCGCTCGAACAGTGCCGCCAGACCATCCAATCCTATGAGGGCTGCGCGGATCGCTACTATGCCCGCATTCCCGAAATGCCGAATCTGCGCGACCAGGCGGCATTGCGGCGCACCGCTGAAATGGCAGGACGAGGCAGGTTGATCCTGGAGGTCGGATCGGGGCCCGGCCGCGAGGCGGATTTCCTGGAGACGCTCGGAGTCACGGTGCGCCGAACCGATGCGACCCGCCGGTTCCTCGAGTTGCAGGCCGCTCGCGGCAAGCATGGCGAATTGCTCAACATCGTCACGGACGATCTCGGTGGTCCCTATGATGCCGTCGTCGGCCTATGTGTGCTGATTCACGTTCCCCGCGATCGGATCGATCACGTGCTGGCCAAGGTCGCCGCATCGCTGCGTCCCCGTGCGCCTTTTCTCGTCTCGATGCGCGACGGCGACGGGGAGACCGTCGGGAACTTTCATACGGTCTATTGGCGACGTGATGCGTTTGCCTTGCGGCTCGAACAAGCCGGACTGACCTTGCTGTGGGACGAGTTTTCCATCGACCCGGATGGCGATCTCTGGAACACCTTCCTGGCCGTCAAGTCATGAATCGGGCGCTGCCGGGGTGTCGCAGGGGCTTCGCGGCGTTGACTTTCCCCACGCCCGGGCGCAGACGCGGAGGTTCCCGCGTTTTTTCTCGGTTTGCCTGTGATGCCCAGCCATAAAGTCATCTATGATACCGATCCTGGCGTCGACGACGCCATGGCGCTGTTCTTCCTGCATTACCATCCGGACATCGAGCTCGTTGGCATCACCACCTGCCATGGCAATGCACCGGTCGAGACGACCACCCGCAACGCCCTCTATCTCAAGGAGCGCTTCGGCATCGCAGCGCCGGTGGCGCGCGGGGCGGCGGGGCCGGTGACCGGTGATGACGCCCACCATGCTGCCGTCGTCCACGGTCATAACGGCCTGGGCGAAGTCGAAATTCCCGCGGATATCAAGGCCGAGGCGATCGATACGCCAGCCCATCGCTTCATCATCGAGACCGTGCGCAAGCACCCCGGCGAGATCACGCTGCTGGCGGTCGGACGCATGACCAATCTGGCGCTGGCCCTGCGCGAGGATCCGGAGATCGCCGGCCTGGTTCGCCAGGTGGTGGTGATGGGCGGCGCCTTCGGCTATCGCGGGCACCTGGGCAATGTCACGCCGGCCGCGGAAGCCAATATCCATGGCGATCCGCATGCCGCCGATGAAATGTTCGCCGCGCCCTGGCCTATAGCCGTCATCGGCCTCGACGTCACCCACGAGGTGCTGATGCCGCAGGATTACCTGCGCCGGCTCAGCGAGGAGGCCGGCGAAGTCGGCCGCTTCATCTGGGACATCACGCGCTTCTACGAGAATTTCTATCTCGAGAAGGGCCTCACCGGCATTTCGGTACATGATGCCTCGGCGGCGATCTATCTGGTGGCGCCGGAATTGTTCGAGACCCGCTCGGGGCCGGTCCGAGTGGTATGCGAGGGTCTTGCCTTCGGGCAGACCATCCAGCGGCCTGCCGAGATCGGCTTTCCGCCCAACGACTGGGATGGCCGCCCCAGCCACGCGGTTTGCGTTGAGGTCCAGGCGCAACCCTTGCTTGATCTCTACCGTCAGACCATCTTGCGCGCTGTGTAGGAAGGACCGCGGACATCCTGTCCGCTCAAATCCTTGCTCAGCCAGGCCTCGATACCCTTCGCTGCGGCCACTCCGGTGGCGAAGCAGGCCTGCAGCAAATAGCCGCCGGTCGGCGCTTCCCAATCCAGCATCTCGCCGGCGACGAAGACGCCGGGAGCCTTGCGCAGCATGAGATGGGTATCGACCTCGCCAAGCGCGATACCGCCGGCAGTGGAGATGGCGCGTTCGAGGCCGCGCTGGGCCGTCACCTGCAGGGGAACATGCTTGATCAGGCGGGCCAGGGTAGCAGGATCACGAGGCAAGGCATTGTTCGTGGCTTCGCGCAGGAGGCCGATGGCTGGCGGCGCCAGCTTGGCGGCCTTGCGCAGATAGGTCGAGAGAGACTGGCTGCCCTGTGGCCGGTCGAGCAAGCGAGCCAGCGCCGCTTCGTCGAGATCGGGACGCAGGTCGATGCCGATCTCGGCATGTCCATGCTTGGCGATCGCCGTGCGGACGAAAGGGGAGAGCGCGTAGATCACGCCGCCTTCCAGCCCCTGTTCCGTAATGACGGCCTCGCCGCGGCGCGTAGTGTCGGCAATGGAGACGGCGATGCGCTTGAGCGGTTCGCCGGCCGACTTTTCCATAAAGGCGCGGCTCCAGGCGATCTCGACGCCGCTGTTCGCTGCTGCAAGCTCGGTGACGGCGATACCGCGTCCGCGCAGCAGAGGAGTCCAGCCGCCATCCGAACCAAGCCGCGGCCAGGAGGCGCCCCCGAGAGCGAGCAGGGTCGCGCGGGGCTTGCGGCTGACGGCATCGCCGTCCGGCCCGCGAAAAATGAGCGCTCCTTCATCGTCCCACCCCGTCCAGCAGTGACGGGTGTGCAAGGTCACGCCGAGGTGAGCGAGCCGGGCGAGCCAGGCCCGCAGCAGCGGCGAGGCCTTGAAGCTTTCCGGAAAGATCCGCCCGCTCGAGCCGACGAAGGTCTTCTCGCCCAGCCCCTCCGCCCAGGCGACGAGATCGCTGGGCGCAAAGGCGCGCAGGGTGGACTCGAGGAAGCTTCGTGCGGGACCGTAGCGGGCGAGGAAACGATCGAGATCCTCGCCATGGGTAAGGTTCAGCCCACCTCGGCCAGCCATCAGGAATTTGCGGGCAGGCGAGGGCATACGCTCATAGATGGCCACGCCATGCCCGGCCTCGGCCAGCTTTTCGGCGGCGATTAGGCCCGCTGGCCCGGCGCCAATGATGACGATGTCGCTCAAGTCGGCCACGTCCGTCTTTATTTCCCGTTCGCGTTGTGCTCACTGCCCTCATGGCATTCTCCTTCCGGCAAATCCAATATTTCGTGGCGGTCGCCGAGAACGGGGCGGTGTCCCGCGCCTCGCATGAGCTCTCCATTTCGCAATCGACGGTGACGGAGGCCATCCGCGAACTGGAGGGCAATCTCGGCTTTTCCCTGTTCGACAGGCGTGCCCATGGCGTCGAGCTCACGCTGAAGGGGCACCAGTTCCTGCGCCATGCCCGCAAGATCCTCTCCGAGATCGCCGACGCCCGCCGCGCCTTGCGCTCGGAGACGGCGCCGATCGAGGGGCGCCTCGCCGTCGGGGTGACGCCTCTGGTCGCCGCTTATGTGCTGCCTGACTTGCTCGCCCGTTTCCGCCGGGCATTCCCGCATGTCGCCGTCGAGATCATCGAGGATGGGCGTGATTATCTCGATCATCTGCTGGTCGGTGGGGAACTCGACGTCGCGGTGATGGTAGCGGGCACCGAACGCAGTTCGGCGGCTCTGCATGTCGAGACGATGGAGGCTTCGCCCTATCGCCTCTGGCTGCCGATCGGCCATCGCCTGGCCGAGGCCGAGAGCATCGGCATCGCCGATCTCGCCGAGGAGCCCTTCGTGCTGCTGATGTTGGACGAGATCGCGGAGGCGGCCGAATATGCCTGGCGGCGGGCCGGCGTGCGGCCGCCGGTGGCGATCCGCACCCGTTCGGTGGAGGCCGCCCGCAGCTTGGTGGCGACGGGAGCGGGGGTCGCCATCCTGCCCGATCTCACCTATCGGCCCTGGTCGCTCGAAGGCGACAAGATCGAGGCGCGCGACCTCGCCGAGGAGCTTTTGCCGGTAGAAGTGGTGATCGGCTGGCGGCGCGGTTCGCCGCTGGATGCCATCGCCACGCAATTCGTCGCCGTGGCGCGTACCTATCGGGCCGGACGCGGGCGCTGATTTCTTAGAAAAAGACGCGGCAGCAATGGCTTAAAGCAATGGTCCGCCATCACCCACGCGTGAATTTCAACCGCCTCCACAGCGACGCAAAGCGTCCGACCTCCATGGGATATAGCGAAACGATCCCTTGGTACTGGTATCGATTTTTCCGATATCACCGATCTCCCGAATGGTGTGGCGTGTGTGGCTTTTCCAAGGCATGCTCGCCGCAATCAACAACGCGTCCTGCATCCAAACGGCAACCGGAGGAACGATCAGCATGTCCAAATCTGGCGTGAAAAAGTCTCGATGGCTCAAGTCTCTATCGTTTCTGGCGCTGGCTGGCGTGGCGGCTCTGGCGCTGCCAGCCTTCGCTGCCGAAGTCGGCAAGGGGGAGGGCGAGGTCAATATCGTCGCCTGGGCCGGCTATATCGAGCGCGGTGAAACCGACAAGAATTATGACTGGGTCACCGAGTTCGAAAAGAAGACCAGCTGCAAGGTCAAGGTGAAGGTTGCCGGCACTTCGGACGAGATGGTCACGCTGATGAACCAAGGCGGCTACGACCTCGTCACGGCCTCCGGTGATGCTTCTCTGCGCCTGGTTGCCGGCAAGAAGGTACAGCCCGTCGACACCTCACTCGTTCCAAGCTGGAAGACGGTCGACGAACGCCTCCAGAATGCGCCCTGGTTCACCGTCGAGGGTCAGCATTATGGCGTTCCCTATCAGTGGGGGCCCAATGTGCTGATGTACAACACCGAGGTGTTCAAGGAAGCGCCCAAGAGCTGGAGCGTGGTGTTCGAGCCGCAGAATTTCCCGGACGGCAAGCCCAACAAGGGCCGTATCCAGGCTTATGACGGGCCGATCTACATCGCCGATGCCGCGCTCTATCTCAAGGCCAAGAAGCCGGAACTCGGCATCAAGGATCCCTATGAACTGAACGAGGAGCAATACAAGGCGGTCCTCGATTTGCTGCGCCAGCAGCACCCCCTGGTGCAGCGCTACTGGCACGATGCCAATGTGCAGTCCGACGACTTCAAGAACGAGGGCGTGGTCGCCTCCTCGTCCTGGCCCTTCATGGTGAACCTGCTGCAGGCGGACAAGAAGCCGATCGCCTCCGTTTTCCCCGAGGAAGGAGCGACGGGCTGGGCCGATACCACCATGCTGGCGGCCAACGCCGCCCACCCCAACTGCGCCTATATGTGGCTGGAGCATTCGCTCGAGCCCAAGGTGCAGGGTGACGTCGCCGCCTGGTTCGGTTCGCTTCCGGCGGTGCCCGCGGGTTGCAAGGCCAGCACGCTGCTTGGTGAGAATGGCTGCAAGGCCAATGGCTTCGAGAATTTCGAAAAGATCAGCTTCTGGAAGACGCCAGTCTCCAAATGCGAAAGCCAGGGGACCTGCGTGCCTTATCATCGCTGGGCCAGCGACTACATCGCTATCATTGGTGGACAATAAGGGGTGGCGGGTTTTATCCGCTCCATCGGCTAGGGCGCGCGCGTCCGGCGCTTTCAAGACAGGGCGCGGAAATCCTTCCCCGGTTTCGGGGAAGTCGCACGCACAACTTGTGTACGCTGGGACCGGTGGAGCTGGGCCGGATGGAGGCGGGTGGCGCGACTTCGCCGCTCTGTCGTCCGCCGGACGCGACTCTACCCTACCCCTTCCGCCGCCGCTGCACGGCGCCATCTTCCCCGAAACCGGGGAAGGATAGTCGTGCCCTTTTCGGTACGGCTGGGGTGCTCGTCACATTCTGCGACGCATCCAGGATCCACTTTGCAAGAACCCACTTTGCAAGCATCGGGACGCCCCATGGCTGAGCCAAGCACCATACCCGCCGTTTCCTTCCGAGGCGTCGAGCGTCATTTCGGCGCCGTCAAGGCCGTCGACGGTGTCAATCTCGACATTGCGCCGGGTGAGTTCTTCGCCATGCTCGGCCCTTCGGGGTCCGGCAAGACGACGTGTCTGAGGCTTATCGCTGGTTTCGAACAGCCTACGGCCGGCCATATCGAGATCTTCGGCGAGCATGTGGAAGGCATGCCGGCCTATCGCCGGCCAGTGAACACCGTCTTCCAGGATTATGCCCTGTTTCCCCATCTCAACATTCTCGACAATGTCTGTTACGGCCTGATGATCCGCGGCATCGGCAGGCAGGAACGCTATCGACAGGGGCGCGAGGCCCTCGCCATGGTCAAGCTCGCCGGCAAGGAGGATCGCAAGCCCGGACAGCTGTCGGGCGGCCAGCGTCAGCGGGTCGCGCTGGCTCGCGCGCTGGTGGTTCGTCCGAAGGTGCTGTTGCTCGACGAGCCGCTCGGCGCGCTCGACCTCAAGCTGCGCGAAGAGATGCAAAGCGAGCTCAAATCGCTGCAGCGTTCGCTCGGCCTCAGCTTCGTGTTCGTCACCCATGACCAAAGCGAGGCGCTGTCCATGGCCGACCGGGTCGCCGTCTTCAACGATGGCCGCATCGCCCAGGTCGGCAGCCCGCAGGAAATCTATGAGCGGCCGAGCAACCGCTTCGTCGCCGATTTCGTCGGCAGCTCCAATGTGATCGAACCGGCGCAAACCAAGGCCTGGCTCGGTATCGACAAGCCCGCCAGCCTGAGGCCGGAGAAGATCGGTCTGCTTGTCGACGGGACAAGTCCAGCGGCCGACACCGTCACCATCACCGGCACGATCACCCAGATCCTCTATCATGGTGCCGTCAACCGCGTGGAACTGGCGGCCGAGACCGGTGGCCGGCTGATCGCAGCCATTCCGGCTTCAGCGACGGCCGGGATGCCGGCCCAAGGAGCGACCGTCCGGCTGAATTTCTCCGCTCAAGCCCTGCATGTGATGGAGGGCGCATGAGCACGCCAGTCACCATCGCGGCCCCTGCCGACGGACTGTTGCGACGTTTTTCCGACCTGCTGGTCAGGCGGCGCGGGCTCTATCTCATGCTGTTGCTGGTGCCACCCCTGCTGTGGCTCGGCGTCGTCTATCTCGGCTCGCTCTTCATGCTCTTGATGGAGAGCTTCTATTCCATCGACGATTTCTCCGGCGTGGTGGTGCGCGAGCCGACCCTGAGCACCTATGGCCAGCTGTTCTCGCCAGCCAATTTCAGCATCATCATGCGCACGCTTTCCGTCTCGGCGGTGGTGACGGTGCTGTCGGCGATAATTGCCTTTCCGATCGCCTATTATGCTGCCCGCTACGCCAGGGGGCGGATGAAGGCCGCCTTCTATCTGGCGGTGATGATGCCGCTGTGGTCGAGCTATCTCGTCAAGGTCTATGCCTGGAAATTGCTGCTCGCCAAGGAAGGCATCGTCGGCTGGGCCATGAACGGGATCGGCCTCGGCCGTTTGCTCGAAGCCTGGCTGGCACTGCCCGTGGTCGGCGGCCCCTCCCTGTCGGTAAGCTATACCGGCATGATCCTGGTGTTCCTCTATCTGTGGACGCCTTTCATGATCCTGCCGCTGCAGGCGGCGCTGGAGCGGGTGCCAGCCACGCTGATCGAGGCCTCCGGTGATCTCGGTGCCAGCCCGGGGCAGACATTCCGCAAGGTGATCTGGCCGCTGGCCTTTCCGGGCTTGGTGGCGGGCGCGATCTTCACCTTCTCCCTGACGCTGGGCGATTACATCGTGCCGCAGATCGTCGGGCCCTCATCGCTCATCCTCGGGCAGGTCGTCTATGTCCAGCAGGGCACGGCCGGCAACATTCCGCTCGCCGCAGCTTTTTCCGTGGTCCCGGTGGTGATCATGGCGGTGTTCCTGACCGTCGCCAAGCGATTGGGAGCCTTCGATGCGCTGTGATCTCCGACAAGTCCGCGAGGCAGGCTGCCATGACTGAGAATCGTGCTTCCTTCGGCCTGCGCGTTGCCGCCGGCGCTTCGCTCGCCTTCCTCATCGTCCCGCTGGTCTTCATCATCCTCTATGCCTTCACCACGGAAGAAAACAGCTATCAGTTTCCCCCGCCGGGCCTGACGCTGAAATGGTTCGGTGTGGCCTGGGAGCGCCCGGATGTCTGGGCGGCGTTGTCGCTCTCCGTCCGGGTGGGGCTGCTTTCCACCCTGCTGGCGATCATTCTCGGCACGCTGGCGGCGGCGGCGCTCTCGCGCACCCGCTTCTTCGGCCGGGAGTCGATCTCCCTGCTGCTGATCCTGCCGATCGCCTTGCCGGGCATCATCACCGGCATGGCCCTGCGCACGGCCTTTCACGAAGGTGGCATTCCTTTTTCCTATTGGACCATCGTGCTCGGCCACGCCACCTTCTGTATCGTGGTTGTCTACAACAATGCGGTCGCCCGTTTCCGCCGGCTGTCGCCCTCGCTGATGGAGGCGTCCATGGATCTGGGAGCCGACGGTTTCCAGACCTTCCGCCATGTGGTGCTGCCCTCGATCGGCACCGCCTTGCTGGCGGGCGGCATGCTTGCCTTCGCTCTGTCCTTTGACGAAGTGATCGTCACCACCTTCACCTCCGGCCAGCAGCAGACCCTGCCGATCTGGATGTTCGAGCAATTGATCCGGCCGCGCCAGCGACCGGTCACCAATGTCGTCGCCGTCATCGTCATCCTGGTCACCGCCATACCCATTCTCGCGGCCTATTACCTGACCCGCGAGGGCGAGAACGTCGCCGGTTCGGGGAAATAGGTACAGGCCCCGATTGCAAGCGATGGGGCGCCGCGGCAGCCATGCGCCCCATCAGGATCACTTCCCGTAGGAGGGCGAGGCATGGTGCATGCCGCCCTCAGCCCTGCCTTCACATCCGCCCTGACCCAAGGAGATTGCCATGCTCGACACCAAAATGCTGATCGGGTCGAAATTCGTGCCCGGCACCGAGGCACCGGAGAAAGTGCTCAATCCCAAGACGGAGGAGACGCTGATCGATCTTCCCGAGGCCTCCGTCGAGCAGGTCGACGAGGCGGTGGAGGCGGCGGCCACGGCCTTCGCCGGCTGGTCGCGCACCACGCCGGCCGAGCGGTCGGCTCTCCTGCTCAAGCTTGCCGATGCGATCGAGAAGGATGCGGAGGCCTATGCCACGCTCGAGGCGCTCAATTGCGGCAAGCCGCGCATCCGCGTGCTGCAGGACGAGATACCCGGCGTCGTCGATTGCTTCCGCTTCTTCGCCGGCGCCGTGCGCAACATGCACGGGCTGGTGGCCGGCGAATATCTGGCTGGACACACCTCGATGATCCGGCGCGATGCCGTCGGCGTGGTCGGCTCGATCGCGCCCTGGAACTATCCCCTGATGATGGCGGCCTGGAAGCTGGCACCGGCGCTGGCGGGCGGCAATACCATCGTGATCAAGCCCTCCGAGCAGACGCCGTTGACGCTGCTCAAGCTCGCTGCCAGCATTGCCGAGATCTTCCCGGAAGGCGTGGTGAATGTGGTGGTTGGACGCGGCGAGAGTGTCGGCAATGCCCTGATCCATCATCCCAAGGTCTCGATGGTTTCGCTGACCGGCGACATCGCCACAGGCAAGAAGGTGCTGCAGGCCGCCGCCAAGACGGTCAAGCGTACCCATCTCGAACTCGGCGGCAAGGCGCCGGTGATCGTGTTCGACGATGCCGATCTCGAGGCCGTGGTCGAGGGCGTCAAGCTGTTCGGCTACTACAACGCCGGCCAGGACTGCACCGCCGCCTGCCGCATCTATGCCGGCAGCAAGATCTACGACAATCTGGTCGCTGATCTTGCCGGCGCGGTGAAGAGCCTCAAATACAACCAGGCCAATGACGATGAGAACGACATCGGCCCGCTGATTTCCGCGCGCCAGCGTTCGCGCGTCGCCTCCTTCGTCGAGCGGGCTACCGAGCACAAGCATATCGAGATCGCCACCGGCGGCCATCAAGCGGCCGGCAAGGGCTTCTTCTACGAACCCACCGTGGTCGCCGGGGCCCTGCAGAGCGACGAGATCGTGCGTCGCGAGGTGTTCGGGCCGGTGGTCTCGGTGACACGCTTCGACGATGTCGAGGAAGCCCTGGGCTGGGCCAATGATTCCGACTACGGCCTGGCGTCCTCGGTCTGGACGCGCGACCTTTCCAGGGGCATGCAGATGGCCTCGCGCCTGCAATATGGCTGCACCTGGGTGAACTGCCACTTCATGCTGGTGAGCGAGATGCCGCATGGCGGCGTCAAGTCCTCCGGCTATGGCAAGGACCTGTCGATGTATGCCCTGGAGGACTACACTGTGGCACGCCACGTCATGGTCAAGATGGGCTGATTCCGGACGCGAGACCGTCGGGCGCTAGACCGTTTCGCAAGCAAAGCAAGGATGGGTCTTGCATTCCGCCAAGGCCCATCCTTTCGTTTTGGACAGCAATGCCGAGTTCGGGCATGGTCTGGTGTTGTGCGTGGAACAGCCCGCGCAAGCCATTGATTTCATCATGTCATTTCATGAACGAGGTGATTGCCATGAAGCTTGCGAAGAAGCTTGCCTCGGCCGCGCTGTTGGTCTGCGCTCTGCTGGCGGCGCCGGCAATGACCAAGGCCAACGCGGCCGCTGTCGAGCCGATCTGGCAGGTCTGCCGGGCTATCGGGAAGGATCCAGCCGCTAGCGTCAAGGCCTGTACCCGATTCCTCGATTTGCCCGAGGGAAAGCTCAAGCAGTTTCGCACCTATGCCTTTTCCAATCGTGGCAACGCCTATGTCAGCCTGCAGCGTTATGATGAGGCGCTGGCCGATCTGAACGAGGCGCTGCGTCTCGATGCCGGGAACGAGACCGCCTATGTCGGTCGCGGCAACGTCCATTTCTGGCGCGGCGAAAACGATCTCGCCCTCAAGGATTTCGCGCTGGCCATCAAGCTCGATCCGCGCGATGCCAATCCCCAACACGGCCGCGGCAATGTCTATTTCAACCAGGGCCGCTACGAGGAGGCGATCAAGAGCTACAGCGAGGCGATCCGCATCAATCCGAAATTCTTCAACGCCTATAGCGGCCGCGCGAACGTCTATGCCGAACTCAAGCAGACCGATAGGGCGATCTCGGATCTCTCCCAGGCGCTCAAGCTCAATCCGAGCTATGTCAATGCGCTCGTCAATCGCGGCAACAACTATATGAGCGGCAAGCGTTTCGACGAAGCGATTGCCGACTACGACAGGGCCCTGGCCCTCAAGCCGGAGACCATCCTTGCCTTGAGCGGGCGGGCCGGCGCCTATGGCTTGAAGAAGGATTATGAGCGCTCGGTCGCCGATTTCACCAAGGCGCTGGAGCTCGATCCGTCCTATCTGAACGCGCGCTATGGCAGGGGGCAGGCCTATAAGGAGTTGGGCAAGCTCGATCTGGCCGCGGCGGATTTCCGCAACATTCTTGCCCAGAAATCTGATTTCCTGAATACGCGCGACCTGTTGGCCGACGTCGAAAAGGCCGGTGCTGCGGCGTCCGTTCCCTCACCGGGCACCAATGCGGCACCTGCGGCCGGCGCGCTCGCCGCCATCAAGGCACAGCGCCGCGTCGCTTTGGTGATCGGCAACGGCGCCTATCCGCAGGCGGCTCTTGCCAATCCCCACAATGATGCCGCCGATGTCAGTGCCCGCTTGCAGCAGCTCGGCTTCGACGTGGTGACGGGCTATGATCTCACCCTGTCGGGCTTTTCCGACACGGTGAACCGGTTCGTCGCCAAGGCGCAGGGCGCCGATGTCGCCGTCTTCTATTATTCTGGCCATGCCATGCAGGTGGATGGCGAGAATTGGCTGCTGCCCGTCGATACCAGGGTGCGCAGCCTGTTCGACGTCCAGCAGTTCAACGTGTCGTTGCAGCGTCTGCTGCACACCGTGGATTCGCAGGCCAAGACCACGCTGGTCTTCCTGGATGGCTGCCGCAACAATCCGTTCGCCGACGCCCTCAAGGCCCAGCTCAAGGCGCAGAATCGTGCCTATGCCGAGACGCGCGGCCTTGCCCGCCTCACCGTCGATTCGCCCGATACGCTCGTGGTGTTCGCCACCCAGCCCAATGACGTGGCCGCCGACGGCACTGGGCGAAACAGCCCCTTTACGCAGGCCTTCCTTGCCAATGTCGGTGCGCCGGGCGTCGAGGTCGAGACGCTGATGAAAAGAGTGACGGCCGATGTGAAGGCAGCGACGGGAGACAAGCAGCGTCCCGAACGTCTGTCGGGCCTGACCACGGAATTCTACTTCGTCCCGCCAAATTAATGTGCGTTGCCGTCGTACAACTTGCCCACCGCGACAATTCCGTCATGATATCGCCAACCATAAACGGGTTGGGAGGAATCATGACGGCGGTTTCGTCTGCGCAAAGGCCATGGTTGGCAGCTTATGACGGAGACATGAAACCGCATGTCGGGGAGGTGCCCTACAGATTGCTGGGGGACATGATCGTCCAGAGCGCACGCGAAACCCCGCGCAAGACGGCCTACAGCTGCGTCATGCCCAACGGTATGCACGGTTCGCTCAGCTATAGCGAGGCCGATCGATTGTCGGATCAGTTCGCCGCCTATCTGCATGGCGAGCTGAAACTGCCGCCCGGCTCGCGCGTGGCCATCCAGGCCCCCAACGGGCTCGCCTATCCTGTGGTCGCTTTCGGCGTGTTCAAGGCAGGCTGCGTGCTGGTCAATGTAAACCCGCTCTACCTGGCCGAGGAGGCCGGTGCGGTCTTCGCAGATGGTGGCATTTCCGTGCTGGTGGTGATCGACATGTTCGCCGACCGCACGGCCAAGACCCTCGCGACGGTGAAGGTGCCGCATGTGGTCATGATCAGCGCGGCCGAATTTTTCCCGGTCTTGCCGCGCACCGTGATCGGCCTGGTGCAAAAATACGTGCGCAAGGAGATCCCGGCCGCGACCTTCCCGCATGTCCGCCTCAAGCAGGCCCTGGCGCTTGGCCAGGCCAAGCTCGCACGCGGCCTGAAGATTGCCGACATCACCGCCGGCATGGACTCTTCGGCGACTGCCTGCCTGCAATATACGGGCGGCACCACCGGCGTGAGCAAGGGCGCCATGCTCACCCATCGCAACCTGGTCATGAACGTCATGCAGGTGCTGGCCTTCGGGGGCGGTGCCTTCACGCGGGACGACGTGATCATGACGGCGCTGCCGCTCTATCACATCTTCGCTTTCACGGTGAATTTCCTCACCTTCACGGCGCGGGGCGCTCATGTGCTGCTGGTGCCCAATCCGCGTCCCCTGAGCAATCTGCGCAAGGCTTTCGAAAACTATCCGGTCAGCTACATCACCGGCGTCAACACACTCTATAACGGCCTGCTCAACGAGGCCTGGTTCACGTCCATGCCCAAGCCCCATCTCAGGGTCTGCATTGCTGGCGGCACGGCGCTGCAGGCTGCGGTGGCCGAGCGCTGGCACAAGAGCGTCGGCGTGCCGGTCGGGGAGGGCTACGGCCTGACCGAGACGTCACCGGTCGTCTGCTTCAACCCGTTCGGCTCGGGGCACAACGGCGCGGTCGGCGTTCCCTTGCCGGACACCGATGTCAAATGCGTCGACGATGATTTCAACGAGGTGGCGCTCGGCATGCCAGGCGAACTGGCCGTGCGCGGGCCGCAGGTGATGGCCGGCTATTGGCGCCGGCCGGACGAAACGGCCAAGGTGATGCGCGGTGAGTGGATCCTCACCGGCGACATCGCCGTGATGGATGCTTCCGGCTATTTCCGTATCGTCGACCGGCGCAAGGACATGATCCTGGTTTCGGGCTTTAACGTCTTCCCCAACGAGGTCGAGGACGTGCTGGCCAAGATGCCGGGAATCAAGGAAGCGGCGGTGATCGGTGTCTCCGACGGCGCGGCCGGCGAGGCGCCCAAGGCCTTCGTGGTCAGGAGCGATCCCACTTTGACGGTCGAGGCCGTGCGTGCCTATGCCAAGCAGCATCTCACCGGCTACAAGGTGCCGAAATTCGTGGAATTCAGGGATGATTTGCCGAAGTCCAATGTCGGCAAGATCTTGCGCAAGGATTTGCGGAGCTAGAGCGTTGCGATTTGGCGGAATCGCCAGGAATCGCAAAGACGTGTCGAACCAGAGAGTTAGAGCAAACAAGCGTTTCCGTCCAAACGCGCTTTGCTCTAGCTGGGGAAACTCGACTGCTTCCTACTTAGCAGCCCGGCGACATCATTATCCTCAGCGAATGATCTCCGGCCTCGTCGTACGGAATGTCGGGCGACCGCGCTTCCAGCCACGTATCACGCGGCTGTTCTCGCGTATCGCCTGTTCGGGCGTCACGCAGTCGATCAGTACGATGTCGGCTGCCGCTCCGACCGATAGGCCGGATGCGCGCCGCATTCCGCGCGCTGCAAGGGGACCGATCATGTCGAAGATGAGCCGTAGATGCTCGGTGCGCGAAAGTTGAACGACATTGGCATAGAGGTTCGCCATGCGAAGGAGTGAGGCATCACCAAATGGCGTGAAGGGGTTGAGAATATTGTTGGTGGCGATCGAGGCATTCACACCCCTCAAAGCGAGAATATGGGTCGGAGCGACCCCACGCGGCACCAGTCGCTCATACTCGCGGCCATTTAGGAACAAGTCGGTGGCTGGCAGGGCCACCACTGCAATACCGGCCTCCCGGAGCCCTGTCGCGATCGCTTCAACTTCATGCGACGGCCGCGCCGAAAGGCTCGTCATGTGTCCGAGCGAGACGCGCCCCTGCCAACCGCGTCGTATCGTTTCCTTCAGGACGACGGGCAGATTGCTCTTTTCGGGTGCGAGATCGAAATCGAGATGGAAGTCGACAGCGACGCCGTGCGCTTGCGCGAGGTCGAAGATCAGGCTGATTTGTCCAGCCGGATCGGGATCGGTGTAGGGAGCACCACCCACCAGATCCGCTCCGTCCGCCAGGGCCTCATTCAACAAACCTAGCGTTTCCGGCTCGTTGGTGAGCCCTTCCTGCACGAAAGCGCAGATCTCGATATCGATGGCGAACGCGTAATCCCGGCGAACGCGTTTGACGGCTTCAAAGGAGCGCAACCCGGCCCGCGGATCGACTTCGACGAAGCTGCGCATCGCCATGGTGCCTTGTATGATGGCCTGCTCGACGACGCGAGCGGCCCGTGCATAGACATCCGCCTCGGTGAAGGACGCCTTGGCTCTTGCCGTCTCGCGCACCGCCTCCGCCAAGGTACCCTCGCAGATGCGGCAGCGATCGAGGATACAAGCTTTGTCCAGATGGATGTGGCTGTCGACGAAGCCGCCGCAAGCCAGCGCACCTTCGGCGTCTACGATTTCAACCGCTTCACAACGAAGCTCTCGACCGATCGCGGCGATCGACTTGTCGCGTATCGCCAAGTCTACCGGCTCCTCACTGGTCGGCAGGCGGGCATTGCGGATAAACAGGTCAGCTGGGGGAATGTCCATCGTCAAAGGCCAATCGCCCCGCCATCGCTGCGCGGATCATGCGCGGCTATGATCGTCCCGTCAGGTCCGAGGCGAATGATGCCGGCATGTCCGCCGAGTTGGCTGAAGGGTTCGATCCGACCCACCTGATGTCCCTTGTCCGCAAGCTCGGCAATGAGCGAACCTCCGGCATGGGCCTCTATCTTCAGGCTGTCGCGACTGTCCGAGAAGGTGCGCCCCAGAAGGAAACGCGGCCGGGATAGGGCCGCAAGCGGATCGAGCCCGTGGTCGATCAGCAGTGACAGCAGCAGAGCGAGGGTCTGCGGCTGTCCGTCGGCGCCTTGAGTGCCGTAAAGCAGGCAGGGGCGCCCGTCCTTCAAGCCGATGCCGGGGTTCAACGTGTAGAAGGGACGCTTGCCGGCCCTGATGCAGTTCGGGCTCGCTGGATCGAGGCTGAAGGCCGCGCCGCGGTTCTGCCATAGGATGCCCGTGTCGCCGGCGACGACGCCGCTGCCCCAGTCGAAATAGAGGCTCTGCAGCATGGCAACGCTCCTGCCCGCGCTGTCCGTCGCCGCCAGGAAGGCCGTGTCGGCGGTCTGGAAGGGGTGCGGCCAAGGCAACGCCCTGTCGAGATCGATAGAGCGTGCCTTCGCAGCCAGTCGGCGCCCATCGAGCAACTGCGCGACATTCACGTCTGTGAAGGCGGGGTCGACGATCGACGGGCGATCGAGGAAGGCCTGTTTCACAGCTTCCACGAGGAGGTGGTAGAATTCGGCCGAGGCAGGGTCGAGCCGGCCCAAATCGAAGGAAGACAAGACAGCCATGATGGCGAGCGTCGTCGCGCCTTGCGTCGGCGGCGGCGGCGCAAGAAGGGTCACGTCGCGATAGCTTTGCGCCAGTGGCTGCTCACGGAGTGTGCGGGTGCTGGCGAGATCCGCAGCAGTCAGGGGTGAACCGGCGGTTCGGAGGCCCGACGCGATGCGCGCGCCGAGCTCGCCTTCGTAGAACTCACGCACGCCGTGATCGGCTATGGCGCGCAGCGAACTCGCTAAAGTCGGCTGGCGCTGTATGCCGTTCCGGAAGAAGACCCCTTGGAAGCCATGCCATTGCGTGACCTCGCTTCCGCGGAAACGATGCCAGAATTCTTGAGAAGGACTGACGTCGAAGCCGTTTTGTGCCAGCGCGACGGCGTCGTCGAGCAGGCCGGCGATGGACAATCGGCCCTGCCAGTGGCTGTGGGAGTAATCAAGGACTTGTCCCCAACTGTCGACGAGGCATGCCGTCGTTATGGCCGAAAGCGGCCCGCGAAGCGGGATGACAGACAGATCGGGGATGAACCTCGCTGCCTGGCCAATGCCCAGGAAGACGGTGGCAGTACCCGTGCGATCGGCAACCAGCCAAACCGCGTCTCCGCCGAGACCACAAAAATGTGGATAGAGGACCGAGAGTGACGCGCTTGCGGCAACCAGCGCCTCGATGGCATTGCCCCCCCGCTTGAGGACCTTTGCTCCGGCCTCTGTGGCGAGCCAGTGCGGCGCGACGACCATGCCTGCGCTCGACGTCGCGTTCTCGCTGGGCCTTTGCCGTGGGACGGTCTTCATGCAATCGCCGCCGATTGGGTGAACAGGCCTCCAGTCAAGCAAGTTCCGGGCCATTTCCGGCGTAAGCGCGTTCGAATTCTTCCGGCCCCCGACGTCGGTGCACCCAGCGGAAATCCCGGCGATGGGCAGACGACAGCGAAGCGTTCACAGTGCTGGACAGGCCAACCCCAAGGCGTCCAGACGTTGTCTATTCGTGGCGTCGCTGGCGTCCTCGTCTGCTCCTCCGATTCGCCAGGCGGAGCGCTTTAAAGAGCGGGCGAGGACGCCTGCGTTTCCAGGAAGGTCATGCTTCGACCGGGCAGCATCTTCGAGACGTGGTATGACGCCAAGACCCCTTGTGTGGGGTGCATGAACCCGATCTCGCAGACCAACTGGCTATTATAGACCGTGGATGGGTGGCTCGCCGTCCGACAAAAAAAGAGCAGGTTGCGACTTTTGGTCATCGCAATCTGCTCTTGGACTGTCGTATCCGCTGCAAGCGGAAAGAGCAGGCCGGACGGCCTGATCCCAGATCTATTGCCGGTAATGCTGAATGCGCGTGGTGCGCAGGCCCGCCAGGCCATGGCGGTCGATCGAGGCCTGCCAGGACAGGAATTCCTCGGTAGTCAGCACATAGCGGTTGCAGGCCTCCTCGAGGCTGAGAAGTCCGCCACGTACGGCGGCAACCACTTCCGCCTTGCGCCGGATCACCCATCGCTGGGTACCGGGCGGCGGTAGGTCCGCAACGGTCAGGGGGCTGCCGTCGGGGCCAATGACATATTTCACCCGAGGGCGAAGAGTTTCGGTCATGGGTACGCTCACACAATTCGAATGACCATGTAAGCTGCAGGCTAGGGGGGCTCGCTTAAAAATTGTTGAAGGAAATTCAGAAAAGCCATTGATCTCGCTTCGATCATTACAATTCGGCAACAAGCTGAATCAGGCCTTAACTTCGTCGCCATCTATTCGTTTGCCTGGCGGCAGAAAGGGTTTGGCCAGAGCGTGGTAGAGCTTTTCCCGGCAGATGAGAGCCGAGATGCCGTCGGCGATGATGGCGGTGGCCAGCAGCGGTAGTACCATGGCGCGGCTGTCCGACATTTCCGAAATGATGATGACGGCTGTGAGCGGTGCCCGCACCACGCCGACGAAATAGCCGATCATGCCGAGCAGCACGATGGCACCGAGCGGCTGGCCGGGAAAGGCAAGGGCGATCAGATTGCCGACGCCGGCACCGGTGGCGAGCGAGGGCGCGAAAATGCCGCCCGGCACGCCCGACAGCACGGTGATCAGGCTCGAGAAGAATTTGGCCGGTCCGAACCACAAGGGTTCGGCATGGGATTCCACCAAGCGGCGGGCGACCTCATAGCCGGTGCCCCAGGTTGCGCCCTGGCTGAGAACACCAAGGATCGCGACAAGGAGGCCACAAATCAGGGCAAGCCAGATGGGCCGGCGGCGCAGGGCCGCAATGGGGGAGAGGGCGGTGGCGCCGAAGGCCAGAATCAGCCGCGAGAACAGGCCACCGGTGATACCGCCGATCACGCCGGCCAGCGGCGCGATGAGCAGGGCGGCGCCGAGCGGCAGCGCCTCGTGCACGGAGCCGAAATAGATGTAGTCACCGGCGATGCCGAGACTGACGAGGCCCGAGATCATCACGGCCGCCATGGCCAGCAGGGCGAGGCGCTGGTGATAGGAAGCGGCGAGTTCCTCGATGGCGAAGGCGATACCGGCGAGCGGCGTGTTGAAGGCGGCTGAGACCCCCGCCGCCCCACCGGCGATGATCACGGCGGGCGAAAGATCGATCTTCAGGAGGCGATGCATGAAAGCCATGAGGGCGGCACTGATCTGCACCGTCGGTCCCTCGCGGCCGACCGAGGCGCCGACCAGGATGGCGCCGATCGTCGCCACGAATTTGAAGGCGGCGACCTTCATGGAAATCAGGCCCGCCACGATGGCATGCTGGGGATCGCGGGCGCCGGCGCTCACCTGGGGGATGCCGGAGCCGCGGGCCGCGGGCGCAAAACGCCGTGTGAGCCAGGCCAGGAGAGCGAGCCCCAAGGGCGTCACCAACAGCGGTGCGTAGGGGGCCTTGTCCACCATCAATTCGAACAGTTTCGCGGCCTGGTCCGCCGTCCAGGTGAAGGCGAGGGCGACGAGGCCGAGAATGACGGCACCGATGGTCGTTGCGGTGCGGCGGCGCAGTAATATCGGCAATTCGCGAGGGGTCATCGGGGGAATAAAGTCCTTTGCTTCCCCTTCTAAACCGCCAAAGCCTTGCGACGGCAAGGAGGAATGCCTGATCGCGATCTACGAGCACCCAGTCAGCCCCGCCTAATCAGCCGCCCGCTCGGCACGGATGATCCATGCACGCGAATCGAAAAGCACACCGTCGGCCGTCATATGGGCGTCCAGCAAGTCACGCAGCCGCTGCAGCGGCTGATCCGGTGATTCATCCGTGCGCGCAAGCGTGTCCTTCACCAGATAGAGGCCGGTGAGGGCATCGAACGCGGCGTCGACATTCGGCCCATAGAAGACCGGCTCGTTCACCTCGGCAAAGTCGATCGAGATGAAGCCCGCAGTGCTCAGAAGCGCTGTCGCCACGGCGGGATCCCCGAGCGAAAACGGCTTGCCGGCGTCGACGGACAGCACGCCCCCCGGGGCCAGTGCCTGCCTGATGGCACCAGACCATCTGTTGGCCTCCTGGCTCTGCCACACCATCCACACAAGGCGCGCGCCCGGACGCAGCGCGCGGGCAATATTGGCAAAGGCCACCGCTGGATCGGCAAAGAACATCACGCCGAATCGGCTGATGCACAAATCGAAGCCGGAGGCCGGGAAGGCGTGGTGCTGCGCGTCGCCCCGTTCAAACACGACGTTTCCCAGCCCAGCTTCCAGGCAACGCCGCCGCGCGATTTCCAGCATCTCGGCAGACGTATCGACGCCGACCACTTTCGCCTCCACCGCGATGCTGGCGGCCTCGCGCGTGGTCTGGCCGGCACCACAACCGATATCGAGCACTCGGTCGCGTTTGCCGACCCTGGCGGCGGCCCGCAAGTGCCGGTTGTGCCGCGATAATTCCGCGTCGTAAAAATCAGCACATTGCAACGCCATCAGACCCACCCACTTTTGTCTTCGCTACGAAAGTTCGTCTCTCTGCTGAGTCCCTCGGTCGCTGGCGGGGGCAGCACCCCCTGCCTGGGCGCGTATCCAGACATTCCGCTACAAACTGATTGCATAATAGGATCAGATGTGCAATCTGAAATCCAGTTGTAATTTGCAATCAGAAGGATCGCATTCATGGAACGGGCCACATGCCTGGTTACCGAGAAGGTCGTCGAAGTCAAAGGGGCTGATCTTCAGACCCAGGCTTTCGGTGTCGCCTCCAGCCCACCCATCGTGCTGATCATGGGGATGATGTCTTCGATGCTGTGGTGGCCGGACCGGTTGTGTGAAGAACTTGCGGCTCGTGAGCGCTATGTGATCCGCTACGACCAGCGTGACACTGGGCTTTCCACTCACTATCCACAAGGCGAGCCCGGCTACTCGCCCAGCGATCTGGCAGACGATACGATAGCCATTTTCGACAGTTACGGCTTGGAAACGGCGCATCTGGTCGGCATGTCGATGGGCGGCTTCGTCGCGCAGGAGGCCGCATTGCGCCATCGCCGGCGTGTGCGGACGCTCACCCTGATCAGCACATCGCCGTTCGCGGTCGAGGGATTGCCGTCCTCGACCACAGCCTATCAGGAGCATTCCGCAGCAGCCGAGGGGGTTGACTGGTCCGACCTCGAGGCCATCGCCGATTTCTTGCGCCGCGATGCGGCCATGCTTGCTGGCACCCGGCATCCGCATGATGCCGGGGCCGCAAGCGCGCTGATCGCCCGCGACATGGCCAGGGCGCCGTCCTTTGCCAGCGCCACCAACCATTTCGCGCTGGTGCGTGAGGAGGGATCTGCAGGGCTGCGGGCTTCCGATCTCGATATGCCGGTTCTTGCGATCCACGGCACGGCCGATCCTCTGTTTCCCATCGCGCACGGGGAGGCCTTCACAAAGGTCGTGCCACATGCGCGATTGCACCGGATTGAAGGGGGAGGGCATGAAATCCACGATCATGACATTGACGAGATGGTCCAGGCCATCGCCCATCATGCGGTGTAATGCATGCCCGGAAAGCTAGGCATGCGGATCCTGGCCATCGTTTGACCGGCTCCGTACAAGGCTCTGATTGAGGCTGCTGCCTCATGGTTTTTGAAAGTCGTCGTGCCGGCAATCAGGCGCGTCTTTCATGCTGAATTCGTAGTATTTTTCGTACAGCGCGCGATGCTGATTGAATACAGGCTGGCAGGCTATTTCGCGCTGGCAAAAATAAACTGGAAGGGGCAGGGTAGTCGGAGTCTTTCCAAGGCAATCGAAAGAATTCGGCTATGCTGATGTGTCACCAGGGTAGTAAAGCGGCCTCTCGGTTTCGGCGCTCGCTGGCGGCAACCATCGTCGCCAGCTCGATGACGTTGTCGGCAATGGCGGTCGCGCAATCGCTCAAGCCCGATCTCGGCCCTTCGCCGCCGCAGGATGCCATGCCGCTCTACAAGGGCGGCATCGACAAGGCGGTCGGCCGGCTGCCGGACATCGTTCGCGATATCAGGGCAAAGTCGCATGTCCCCGGCATTGCCGTGGCCGTCGTGCATGGCGGGAAGACAGTGTTCGCAAGAGGGTATGGCGAACGTGTCAAGGGTGATGCCACCCGGCCGGTCGATGAATTTACGGTGTTCCAGGCCGCCTCGGTTTCCAAATCCATTTCCGCCACCGTGGCCGCGATCGCGATGACCAAGAGCGCGCAAGCTGGCAAGCCCATCAACTGGGACGATCGCGTCCGCGCCTATCTGCCCGATTTCAGGCTGGGGAACGACTATGTCTCGAACCAGGCCACCATCGGGGATTTCTTCGCCCATCGCTCGGGCCTGCCGGAAGCGGCCGGGGATGATCTGGAGGATCTCGGCTTCGAACGCCGGGACATCATCCCTCGGCTCAGGCTGATGCCGCTCGATGCCTTCCGAACCTCCTATCACTACGCCAATTTCGGCACGACGATCGGGGCCGAAGCGGTTGCCGCCGCCATGGGCGAGCGTTGGGAAGTCCTGGCCGATCGCCTGCTCTTCCAGCCCCTGGGCATGCGGTCGACCAGCTACCTCCACAAGGCCTTCCTGGCGCAGCCGAACCGCGCCGTCCTGCATGCTTTCGTGGGCGGCGAGTTCAAGCCCCTTTATGACCGCAATCCCGACGAGCAGGCCCCGGCGGGCGGGGTTTCCTCCAATGTCACGGAACTGGCAAAGTGGTTGCAATTGCTGCTTGCCGGCGGCAAGCACGGCGGCGAAACGCTGATGACGCCCGAGGCCATCCTGCCAGCACTCATGCCCCAGGCGGTGAATGGGCGCGGCGATGCGCTCGACGCACGCACCGGCTTCTACGGCTACGGCTTCAACGTGAACGTCAATGCCAACGGCCGAACCTCCATGAGCCATTCGGGCGCCTTCCTCCTGGGGGCGGGCACCACCTTCCAGATTCTGCCCTCGGCCGATGTGGGCATCGTGGTCCTGACCAATGGTGCACCGGTCGGCGCCGCCGAGGCCGTTGCGGCGCGCTTCATGGACATCGTGCAATATGGCGAGGAAACGCGGGACTGGTATGGCCTTGCGCATCAGCGCATGATGGGCTTCTTCAAACCGATCGGGGATCTTGCGGGTGCCGCGCCGCCGGCGCGTCCCAAGCCCGCACGAAATCTCGCGAACTATGCCGGCCAATACACCAATTTATATCTCGAAGCCGCCGCGGTCGAGGTGGAGGGCGATCATCTGGTGTTGGTGCTCGGGCCGCGTTTGATGAGATTCCCGCTCCGCCATTGGGACGGAGACATGTTTGCGATGAGCCCTGGCGGCGAGAACGCCCCGGAAGGCTCCTTGTCTTCCGTCAAATTCTCGGGGCAGGAGGCCAATCCGAAGGTGATGACGGTCGACTATTTGAACGCCGACGGCCTGGGAACCTTGAGCCGATAGACCGGCTATTCATGGCCGTGCCGTATTGCTCTCCGCTGCCGTGGAGACTGGTCGTTGCAGCACATGCCTCACGCTCTTGTCGATGAGGACAAAAAAAGCCCGCTTGAAAGAGCGGGCCTAGTTGCGGAAATCACGCTTCCCGGGGGCGCTCCGCCGCAGGGGAAGCGGCGGGATTCTTCTGGATCGACGTCACGCATGGAGGCGGGCGTTGGTGTCAGGGTCAGATCAGGCATAGCGCTTGGCGCCGGCGACGCAGACCACCACGCCTCCTGCGACGGCCCACACCGCCAGCCCGACCTGCTCGTGCAGCAGCAACGCGGCCAGGGCCAGCGACATGAAGGGCTGCAGCAGCTGCAACTGGCCGACGGCGGCGATGCCCCCTTGGGCGAGGCCGCGATACCAGAACACGAAGCCGATCAGCATCGAGAACAGCGAGACATAGACGAGAGCCGAAAGCGCCGGCCAGCCGATGGTCCTGGGATCGGCTGGTTGCCACCACAGGGCGAGCGGCAACATCACCGGCAGGGACAGGACGAGAGCATAGGAAATCACCTGCCAGCCGCCGAGATCGCGCGACAGCCGGGCGCCTTCGGCATAGCCGAGGCCGCAGACCAGGACGGAGGCCACCATCAAGCCATCGCCGAGCGCATTGCCGGCCGTGCTTTGACTGAGGGCGTAGGCCGCAACCATGGCGGCACCGGCAATCGAGAAGAGCCAAAAGCCGAACCGAGGGCGCTCGCCCCCGCGCAATACGCCGAAGATGGCGGTCGCGAGCGGCAGCAACCCGATGAAGACAGTGGCACGCGAGGAGGTGATGCTCTGCAGGGCAAGTGCCGTCAGCAGGGGAAAGCCGACCACGCAACCTATGGAGACCAGGCTCAACGAGCCGATCTGTGAAGCGCGTGGCCATTTCTGCCTGAGGACGAGCAGCAGGACGATGCCGAGCAGGCCGGCGATGGCGGCACGGGCTGTGGTCAGGAAGAGGGGGGTGAGATCGTGCACCGCGATGCGGGTCGCTGGCAGCGATCCCGAAAAGATCGCCACGCCCAGGAACCCGTTGAGCCAGCCTGCCGACTTGTCGTCCATTTCCGCATCTTTCCGTATTTTGTTCGTTCTGCCGGCGAACGGCCCTGGGTCGATTGCCTCCTTCGGGAGGAAGTCCTCGACTGTCCTGCTTCTTGTCTCAGAAAGGGGCTGGTGAAGACAGGGACGGGCCAGTACAATTGATCTAAACTGTACTGGGTCATGGAGGGATACGGATGCTGAACCAAGTCGGCGGTTCAACCCTGATCGATGCGACGATGGCGGAGATCCGCCGTCTGATTGCCACGGCGCCCGGCGCGCGCCTGCCGTCCATCCGTCGGCTGGCCGAACGGCAGAGCGTGTCGAAATCGACCGTCGTCGAGGCCTATGACCGGCTTGTGGCGCAAGGCGCCGTTGAAGCGCGGCCCGGCTCGGGATTCTTTGCGGCAGGCCGTATTCGTCCCTTCGCCCTGGTGGAGAGCGGGCCGAGCCTCGATCGCGCCATCGATCCCCTTTGGATCTACCGTCAGTCCCTGACCCAGCAGATGAGCGCGCTGCATCCCGGCTGCGGCTGGTTGCCCGATTCCTGGTTGCCCGAGGATATGGTCCGACGCGGGCTTCGCGCGGTGGCACGCGACGAGACCGCCAATATCTCGACCTATAGCGTGCCCCAGGGCCTATGGCCGCTACGCGAGCATCTGGCCCGCCGCTTCACGGAGCGGGGCTTGGAAGTGGAACCTGCTGCGATCCTCTTGACCGATTCAGGGTCGCGCGCCATCGATCTCGTCTGCCGTTTCCTGATCGAGCCGGGCGATGCCGTGCTGGTCGACGATCCCTGCTATTTCAACTTCCAGTCCCTGCTGCAGGCTCAGCGGGCGCGCATCATCGGCGTGCCCTATACGCGCCAGGGGCCGGACCTCGAGCGCTTCGCCAGCCTGTGCGCCGAGCATCGCCCAAAGCTCTATCTGACCAATGCGGTGCTGCATAATCCCACCGGCGCAACGGTGAGCGTGGGTACGGCGCATCGCCTGCTGAAACTGGCCGAGCAGCACGATTTCATTCTGGTCGAGGACAATATCTTCGCCGATTTCGAAGCCCGGCCTTCGTCGGGGCTGGCGGCGCTCGATGGTTTCGAGCGGGTGATTCATCTCGGCAGCTTTTCCAAGACGCTGACGGCCGCCTTGCGCTGCGGTTATATCGTGGCACGTGCCGATTGGATCGAAGGGCTGACGGATCTGGCGCTTGCCACCGGTATCGGCTGCAGCGATGTCGCGGCCCAGACCACGCTGCGCCTGCTCACCGATGGCAGTTATCGTCGCCATCTCGAAGGGCTGCGACCGCGCCTCGCCAAGGCGATGGCCGTGACCGCGGAAAGGCTGCAGGCCTGCGGCCTGCGCCTGTGGCTGGAGCCCCAGGCCGGCATGTTCCTGTGGGCCGAACTGCCCGAGGGCCTGGATTCGGCGATGATCGCCCGCAAGGCCCTGGAACGGGACGTGGTGATGGCGCCAGGCAACGTCTTCAGCGTCTCGCACAACGCTACCAGTTTCATGCGCTTCAACGTGGCGCAATCGGCCGACAAGCGTATTTTCGAGGTCCTCGCCGACGTCATGGAGAAGGCAGCGATACCCTCCGGGGGACGATGACGTCTGGTCAGCGCCAGCGCTTGCGGGTCAGCAGCCCAGCGGCAAGATAGGCGAGCGCCCCCAATGCCGTGATCCAGAAGCTGGTGGGCCAATCGGTATAGAAGGCCAGGATCAGGCCCATCCAGGCGATGGCGACCGCCAGAGCGATCGAGATGATCAACCCCTGATGGACACGGTTGCTGATCTGCATGGCGGCAGCGGCAGGAGCGACCATCAACGCAAAGACCAGGAGAACGCCGACGATCTGCATCGCTTCGGCCGTGGCCAGGGCGACGATCACCATGAACAGCGCCGAGATGCGCGCGGTCGATACGCCCTTTGCCTCGGCAAGCTCGGGCTGCAGGCTGGCGAACAGGAGGGGCCGTCCGATGACGGCAAGGCCGATCAGGCAGGCGAGGCCGAGCCCGGCCAGCACCCAGACCGTGCCCAGGCTGACCCCAAGCACATTGCCGAAAAGGAGATTGGTCACGGCGCCGGCATAGGCCTTGTAGAAATACAAGAAGAGCAGGCCGATGCCGAGCGAGAGGGTTAGCACGATGCCGATGGCGACGTCGCGATGGGCGCGCTCGCCCAGAAGGCCGATGCCGATGCCGGCCAGAACGGTAAAGACGGTGAAGCCCACAAAGGGCGACAGGCCGATCAGAGCCGCCCCGGTGGCACCGGGAAAGCCGACATGCGCCAAGGCATGGCCGGCGAAGGTTTCGCCGCGCAGCACCAGGAAATAGCCCACGGCCCCGGCGACGATCCCTACGATCGTGCAGGCCATGAAGGCGTTGCGCATGAACTCATACTCGAACATTACCGGGTTTCACTCATCATGCACATGGCTTTCCAGCTCGCCTTCCTCGGCCATCACGAAGATGCGGCCATTCACGCGGGCGACATGGATGGGGGTACGGTAGAGATCGGACAGGACATGGCGGTTGACGACCTCGTCGATGGTGCCGATCGCGGCGCGGCCATGGCCCAGATAGAGCACCTGGTCGACGGCGTTGAGCAGCGGGTTGATCTCATGGGCGCAGAACAGCACGGCGATGCCGCGCTCTGAAGCGACCTCCTTGATCAGTTCGACGATGCCGCGCTGGTGGGCGGGGTCGAGGCTGGCCAGCGGCTCGTCCATCAGCAGGAGCCTGGGCTCGCCGATCAGGGCCTGGGCGATCAGCAGGCGCTGGCGCTCGCCGCCGGAAAGCTGGGAGATCGGCCGGCGGGCGAGATCGGCGGCGCCGACACGCTCGATTGCGGCCCAGGCCGCTTCCTTGTCGGCCGCGGAGGCAAACGGCCACCCCCAGCGGGTGCCTTCGATGGCGCCGAGCACGAGTTCGTAGCCGCTGAGGCCGAGCTGGGCTGCGCTGCGCCGCATCTGCGGCATATAGCCGATCTTGGGATTGCCGCGCCGCGGTGCTTCGCCGAGCACACTGATCCGTCCGGCCTGCGGGCTGACCAGGCCGAGCACGGCGCGCATCAGCGTGGTCTTGCCGGCGCCATTGGGACCGAGCAGGCCGACGAACCGGCCTTCGGCAATGGAAAAGGAGACGCTGGACAGGATCCGGCGCCTCCCGAGGGTCAGGCTGACTTTTTCGAAACCGACAGCACTCACTGCGTCAAACCGGAAAGGGCCAGATCCACCTGGCCGAGCTGTCCGTCGAACCAGGCCTGGATCGCCGTTCCTGCCGGCATGGTTTCGGTGACGCCGACCACCGCAACCTTGTGATCCCGGGCGATCTGCAGGAGCCGCTTCGTGGTCTCGTCGGTGACCTGATTGTTATAGAACAGGATCTTGGCCGAACCATCCTTGAGACTGTTCTCGAAGGCGGCGACCTGGCTGGGACTCGGCTCGCTGTCATTCATGATCGCGGTCTGGAAATCCTGGTTGAGCATCTTGAGGCCAAGGGCATCCGCCATATAGCCGAAAACCGGCTCGGTGGCGGTCACTTGCGTGTCCTTATACTTGGTCTTGATCGCATCGACCTGTTTCGTCAACTCGGAGAAGGAAGCTTCGAACTTGGCGAGATTGGCCTTGTAATCGGCGGCATGGGTGGCGTCGCGCTTTTCGAGCTCGGCCGCGAGTGCCGTGGCCACGGCAGGGAACGTCTTCAGGTCGTACCAGAGATGGGGATTATCACCTGCCTTATGCCCGGTCAGCTCTGCGGCGACGATCGCCTTGCGATCAGGTTTGGCAGAGGCGGAAAGCAGCTTGTCCATCCACGGATCGTAGTCGGCGCCATTATAGACGACGATCGCAGCGGTCGAGAGGGCGCGTGCGGTGGAAGGACTCGATTCGAACAGATGCGGGTCGTCCTCGGGATTGGAAAGAATGGAGGTGATCTCGATATGGTCGCCCCCGATCTGGCTGGCGAGGTCGCCGTAAAAATTCTCCGCGGCGACGACCTTGATCTTCTCGGCGGCTGCGGCCGGGTGGGGCATGATCGCTGCTGCAGCCAGCAGAACGGCGGCAAACATCATCGAACGCATCGTGATCTCCGTAGGGGCAAAGAGGCGGACTGTCCGTCCGTCCTGATCATGAAATGTTATAATATAACAGTTCATATGAAGCGAGGCGGAAGATGTCAACCACGGCGAACGGACTTGGTGGGTCGATCTCCAGATCGACCACCTTCATCCTCCTTCACACGCTGCGTTTCCAAGATGGTCGATCTGGAGATCGACGCACCCCGGTTGCACTCGTCTGTAACCCCCGATACACCTCGGATAAGCCGTAAAGCTGCTACAACGGCACCGAGACCCGTCGCCGATCTCTTAGAGCAAAGCGCGTTCAGGGCTGGACGCTTGTTTGCTCTCACTCCTTGTTTCCAAGCCAATCAATGGATTGGCTAGCGCGTCTTTGCGATACCTGATGGTTCAGTCCTGTTGCAAAACGCTTTAGAGGGCTTTTCATGCGTTCCCCCCTTCTTCTTGTCCTGATGGCCACCACCATGCTCACCGGTACTGCCGAAGCCGCCGAACTCGTCCTCAAGCGTGCCGTGCTCGGCACGGGGGGCGTGGGCTATTTCGAATATGCCGCCGAAGTCACCGGCAAGGAGACGCTGACCCTGCGCGCCCGGCTCGACCAGGTCGACGACATTCTCAAGAGCGTGCTGATTCTCGATCCGGCCGGCACCGGCTCGGCCACTCTGCCTGGCAAGGCCGGTGCAGACGAGACCTTCGCCTCCCTGCCTTTCGCCAAATCCGACCTCGACAGCATGCCGGCCTTGATCGGGGCGCTGAAGGGAGCCGAGATCAAGCTTTCCGGCCCACGCAAGCTCGAAGGGCGCATCGCCAGCGTGCAGACGGAGACGGTGACCGGCAAGGACGGCGCTAGCATGACGCGCACCCGCGTCTCCGTGTTCTCGGGCGTGGCGATCGAGCAGTTCATCCTGGAAGAGGCCGAAGGGCTGGAGTTCAAGGATGCGCGGTTGGGCGAACAGGTCGAGACGGCGCTGAAGGCCCTGCGCACGGCACAAGACCGTTCCGGCCGCGACATTTCCATTCAGCTCGCCGAGGGCGGCAAGCGCACCGTGCGCATCGGCTATGTCGCGGAAGCCCCGGTATGGAAGGCGGCCTATCGCCTGACGCTGCCCAAGGCCAGCGAGGACAAGGCGCGCCTGCAAGGCTGGGTCGTGCTGGAGAACATGACGGGCAATCCCTGGAAGGATGTCGAGGTGACCTTGTCCTCGGCCTCGCCGGTTACCTTCCGCCAGGCGCTCTACGATCCCTATTACGTCACGCGCCAGACCATCGCGCCGCCGGTGAGCCGGACGGCATTGCCGCGCACCGATGCCGGGCAGCAGGCCCTGGAACTAAAGGCATCGGGCGGCGCAGGCATCGACCAGCCCATGTATGATTTGGCACCGGCCCCTGCTGCTGCACCCGCCCCGATCGCACCGTCCGCGCGGCTCCGCAAGAACCAGGCTTTTCTTGGCCAGGGAGGCGGTGCGCAGGAATTCAGGATGGCTGAGCCGCAGGAAGCCGGCAGCGCCGCCGAGGAGAACGCAGCCGGTGCCAGCTTCACCCTGTCGAAGCTGGTCAGCGTTGGCTCGGGCGAAAGCCTCACCATTCCCTTCGTCGATCTCAAAATGCCCTCGCAGGCCGTGGCCTGGTATCAGGGCGGCAGCCGCAATCCCTGGCAGGCGCTGACCTTGAAGAATGACGCCACCACCTCGCTGCCGGCGGGGTCCGCCACCATTTACGAAGCTGCCGATGCGGGGCCGCTGTTTTCGGGCGAGGCGCAATTCCCGCTGCTGCCCACCGGCGATTTCCGTCTGATCGGTTTTGGCGCCGACCAGAAGGTGCTGGTCGACTCGGAGTCGAGTTCGGCCAAGGCGATCACCAAGATCAAGGTGGTCGACGGCACGCTCAGTGTCGAGAGCCGCCTGCGCCAGACCACGACCTATCGCGTCAAGAATGGCGCCGGTGAACTGCGCCATATGGTGGTGGAGCAGCCGCGGGTCGCCGATTGGACCCTGATGGAGCCCAAGGCCGAGGAGGCGACCATCGCCGGGCAGGCCTATCGTATCCGCTTCGATGTCGAGGCGGGCAAGTCCAAGCAATACAAGGTCACGCTTGAGCGGCCGGTGGTCGAGGCGATGGCGATTGCCGATGTCACGGGCGAGCGCGTCCAGGCCCTGATGGCCGCGCCCGATCTCGACGCCGAGACCAAGGCCCGGCTTGCCACGGTTGCCGAGGCTGCCAAGGCGAGCGACGAGGCGCAGGCTGCCACGGCCCGCCTCGAGGAGCAGCGCGACGGCATTACCCAGGATCAGGAACGCATCCGCGAAAACCTGAAATCGGCGCCGCAGGGGTCCGACCTCGCCCGGCTCTATTCGCAGAAGATGCTGGAACAGGAAAAGGCCCTCGACAAGCTCGATGTGGCGATCAAGGAGGCGCGGGCCAAATATGAGGCGGCCCGCAAGGTCCTGGGCGATCGCGTGAGGGCCCTGTAGCGGCGAGGGCCAAGGCCGGCCCGACAGGCTCGGCCTCGATCAGCGGATAAACTCCCTTTTTTGGCAGCCGTCGAACGGTTGCAATGCTGGCTCAATGCAGCCGGGCAAAATGGTCGTGCCTGCCGGCGAAGGTTGAGTCGCGTTTCGCGTCCCGACTTTGCGACAGGCCCGGCGGTGCATGCGCGATCGAGGCTGTATCCGTTTCGGTGGATGCGTGGAGCGTGCTTCAGCCGCGGTCTTCCATGTGGTCTCGATCATGTGCGGACGATGGCATGACCCTACGCGACGTGTTGCCCTTCTTGCGGGCCTTGAGTTCAGATCCCCTCAGTGTGGGTGCCGTCGCGCCTTCGGGGCCCGCCCTTGCCGAACTGATCACCCGCGAGATCACGCCCTCCTCGGGACCCGTCGTAGAACTGGGACCGGGGACAGGCGTCTTCACCCGGGCGCTGCTGGCCCGGGGCGTCAAGGAGGACGATCTTACGCTGCTGGAGCTTGGCACCGATTTCGTCGAACTGCTGCGTTCGCGCTTTCCCCTGGCGCGCGTGCTGCGAGAGGATGCCGCCAGCCTCGGTACGCTCGGCCTCTTCAGCGGGCCGATGGTCGGCGCAGTGGTTAGCGGGCTGCCACTCCTCAATCTGCCCAAGGACAAGGTTCAGGCCATACTGGCTGGCGCCTTCGAGACGCTGCGTCCCGGTGGAGTCTTCTATCAATTCACCTATGGCGCCCGGTGCCCCGTGTCGGGGCCGATGCTCGAAAGCCTCGGCTTGCGCGCGATTCGGATCGGCCGGGCCTTCGCCAACATACCGCCGGCAACGGTATATCGGATCGGCCGGCGGGGGGCCTCTTTGCTCCGCTGATCTCGCGGCCGGGCGTCGTCAGGGCGAGGCCCTGCGGGACAAGAGCCTTGCCTCAGCGACCAACCAGCTTCTTGACCTGGCGGACGCAGCCGATAGTGGCGGCCTTCGAGCGGTCGACGATCGCCGAGTGGCCGGGCGAACGGGGCTTCAGGCCCATGCGGCGCAAATAATAATTGGCCCGGTAGACGTCCTTGTACTTCCAATTCGGAAATTCGAGATTGAGCGACAGGCTGACCGAAATATTGTCATGGTTCTGCAGCCAATGCGCGCCATGCGTGGGAATATGCACAGCGTCGCCGGGCTGAAGGGTGATCTTGCGGGCCTTCCGCTCGGCTTCCGGCTTGAAGGTGCCCGCCGTGGTCGTCACCGCGTAATAACGCTCGAGTTCATCCTCGGTGGTGATGCTCCGATCCATCGGATCGCAGACCCAGATGTCCTTGGTGCCATGAATCTGGGTGAGGACGTTGACCTCGGCATCGAAGTGATAAGGGGTCTTGCGCCGCGGTGAGGTGATGAATATCAGCATTTCGGTGTTGCTGAGCAGCTTGGAACCTTCGGGGCCGGCAATCTGGCGGATGAAGTCGTCGAACTCGTCCAGCAGCTTCTTATAGCGGGGATCGATTTCGATATGCTTCAGCACCATCCAGGCGCCGGCCGTCTCGATCCGGTCGATGACCTGGCGCACCGTCATGTCCGGCTTGGGGACCGAGCCCCATTTGTCGGTGATCGAAAGGTCGCCCGCATCCCAGTAGAGGTCGCCCGGCCGCTCGGCCGCTTCCTCCGCCACACTCGCCAAGGCGTCGATCGAAAACAGTGGATGGCTGGCCAGAGGGTGCTGCATCGAGAAGGCGGCTTTGTGAAGCAGGCGCCGGCATTCCTCGAACGGCTCCACGGTCGACCACTGACCTGAATGCTGAACAATAGATGGCTTCGTCAGCATGCCTTGCTTCCTCTGAATTGGACGGAGTGTTTCAGTAGTGGGGTTATGATTTATTGATTTATTGATTTATCGCAGAATTTTACTTTGCGGGCGAGGAGGGCGAAGGAGTCTTTCGGAGGCGTTCAAATCAATCTTTAGTAGGGGGAGTTGTTCTCTCGCTCGATCAGAAGCCGTATGACTTAAGGGAAGTCGACGCGGCGCGAATGGCAAGATGAGCGCCTAGGACGAGCGCCTGCATCCCCTGCAGTCGCAGTGCGGACGGCGGTTGAAGTGCGCAAAGGCACGGTTCGGCTTGCAAACATCGTGCCTTCTACCGCCAAGCGAATTATAAGGGCGCGGCCGGCGACGCCTGACTGATCCTGCCGGTTTCGAGGGTATCATGCGGCGCTCGGCACGCTTCTTCACTGGTCTGGTTCTATCGCTCGCGCTCGGCTTGTGCGCAGCCGAGGCTGCCATGGCGCGTAATCTCGCGCTGGTCATCGGCAATAATTCCTACGCCAATGTCACGTCTCTCCAGAAGGCGGTCTCGGACGCCCGCGCCATCGCGGACCAGCTCGAAAAGCTCGGTTATGTGGTGAGGCGGGTCGAAAATGCCGATCAGCGCGGCATGAGCCGGGCTCTCGTCGCCTTCAACGCCGATATCCAGCCCGGCGACCGGGCGCTGTTCTACTATGCCGGCCATGGCTTCGAGATCGGCGGTACCAATTATCTGCTGCCCACCGACGTGCCTTCCGTCCAGGCCAACCAGCAAGACCTCATCCGCGACGCTTCCTTTTCGGTGGAGCGCGTGGTCGACGGGATCCGGGACAGGGGAGCCGGCGTTGCCGTGCTGGTGCTGGATGCCTGCCGCAACAATCCCTTCGCCAATGACCGCTCGCGTTCGGCATCGGCGACCCGTGGCCTTGCCCGTGTCGACGCGCCGGAGGGCGTCTTTGTCTTGATGTCGGCGGGAGCCAAGCAGGAGGCGCTCGATCGGCTGTCGGACCAGGATGGCAACCCCAATTCCGTGTTCACTCGCAGTTTCCTCGGCGAATTGTCGAAGCCCGGCCAGACCCTGGTCGAGATTGCCAAGAAAACGCAGGTCGATGTGCGCGCTCTGGCGGCCAGTGTCGGCCATGACCAGACGCCTGCCTATTACGATCAGGTCATCGGTGACGTCGTGCTGTCGGATGCGGCCGGTACCGCAGCGGAGCCCGGCCAGCAGGTCGCGATGGCCAGCCAGGCCGGACGGGCGGGCCCGAATATTCCCACCGAGATCAACACGGTCGGACGGACCGAGGCCGGCAAGGGCGTCTCCATCGGGCCCGGCGTGAAGCTCGGCCCGGGCGTCACCATCGGCGGCAAGGACGCCAAGATCGCCCTGCAGCACCCGGCCAATCCGCCCACGACCGATCCGGCCAAGGCCCTGAACGTCCAGCAAGGCGGCGCAGCGACGGGCCAGCAACTGGCCTTGGTCAGTCCGGATATCAAGCCGAGCCAACTGATGCAGCCCATCGGCCGCGCACCCATCGCCAGCTTCTCGCGCTCCAATGCCGGCTGGACTGTGACATTGTCCCTGCCCGAGCCGGCGACAGCCCTGTCGTACCGCATCGGCGAGGCTGGCGAATTCAAGGAGACCGGCCTGCTCGACGTTCTCGACCAGCGCACGGGTGGCCGCATGCCCAATCCGTCCTTCTCGATGTCGCCACGCGCCCAGGCTGGTATCGTCCAGGTGCGCTATCGCAGCATCGACGGAGCCGATGTCGGTCCCTTCTCGATTCGATTCGACCCGGATATCGCGCTCTACGAAGACCAGCGCCGCAATCTCACCTCGATCCAGGGCAGCTGGGTGGAGTTTCGCGACTTCAACGGCGTGCTGGTCTATTTCACCACGATGGTAAGCTATCGCTGCGCCGTCACCGAGGTGCGCTATGGCCTCAATGGCGCGCCGCCCCTGACCCGCTTCGACCTGCCAGTCTGCAATATGAAGGATCCCTATTCGATCCCCAACAATGCCAAGACCTATCTGAAGGTGCCCGGCAATACCAAGTCGATCAGCGTGCAGGTCACCTGGCGTGACGGCTCGCAGTCCGAGGTCAACACGGTGGAGAAGGATTGAAGCCGGAAGATTCGGGGAGCAAAGCGCAACTTGGTGGAATGGCCTCCTTATTCCAGCTCTTTGCTTCGACGTATCTTTGTGATTTGAAGTGATTCATTGAGATCACAAAACACGTCAGCATTGTTCGGTTCCATGACCTCCTCCACTCCCGTTCTTCCCGCCGGCTATTCCAGCGTGCCGCCCGGCATGCTTGCCAATGTGGTCACCTGTCTCGAGATGCGGCAAAGGCCCAGGCCGAAGCCGGCAAAGCCGCTCGAACGACCGCTGACCCTGGAGCGGATCGAGAAGCCTGAACTGGCCGACTACCGTGCCCTCTATCGGGCCGTCGGCGAGGATTGGCTGTGGTTTTCGCGCCTGGCCATGCCGGACGCCGAACTCAGGGCGATTCTGGAGCACCCCGATGTCGAAGTCTACGTGCTCGGCGGGCGCAAGCAGCAACTTGGCTTGCTCGAATTGGATTTCCGTCAACAGGGACAGTGCGAACTGGCCTTTTTCGGCCTGGTGCAGCAAGCCATCGGGCAGGGGGCCGGCCGTTTCCTGATGGACCAGGCCCTGGACAGGGCCTGGGCGAGGCCGATCGAGCGACTGTGGGTCCATACCTGCACTTTCGATCATCCTGGAGCGCTTGGCTTCTACCGCCGTTCGGGCTTCGTGCCCTTCGCCTTCGAGGTGGAGGTCTGCGCCGATCCGCGCCTGAGCGGATGCCTGCCGCGCGAGGCGGCGGCGCATGTGCCGCTGGCAGACTTCACCGGCTGATCATTCGTTATTTTGCCGGCGTCAGGCGCAGCAGACGTCCGTCCGAATCGTCCTCGATCAGCCAGAGCGCGCCATCGCGATCGACGGCGACGTCGCGGATGCGGGCGCCCATGTCCCAGCGATCTGCCTGGCGCGCGCCGTTCTTGCCATCGAAGGCGATGCGCACCAGCGCTTCGCCTCCGAGTGCGCCGATGAAGGCCGAACCCCGCCATTGCGGAAACAGCTTGCCCGAATGGAAGGCCAGGCCTGCCGGAGCAATGATCGGGGTCCAGTAGACAACCGGGGCTTCGAATTCCGGCCTGGTCCGGTGGCGGGGGATGGGAACGCCGCTGTAATTGTCGCCGTTGGAGACGATGGGCCAGCCATAATTCAGCCCCCGGCGGATCAGATTGAGCTCGTCGCCGCCGCGCGGCCCCATCTCGTTTTCCCACAGGCTGCCATCGGGGGCGAAGGCCAGGCCATAGGGATTGCGATGGCCGAGGCTCCAGATCTGCGCCCTGACGCCGCCCTGGGCGGCCATCGGATTGTCGGCGGGCGCGGAACCATCGAGATTGAGCCGGAGGATCTTGCCGAGATTGGTGTCGGCGTTCTGAGCCGTTTCCGGCTCCATGCGGTCGCCGGAACTGAGGAAGAGGTGGCGCCCATCGGGAGCGAAGGCGATGATGCCGCCGGGCTGGCCGCCGCCGCCCTTCGGCGAAGCACGCCAGATCACGTCAAGATCGCTCAGGCGCGCCTTTCCGTCTGCTTCGGTCAGCTTGGCCCGCGCCAAAGCGAGAGTGCCGCCGCCCGAGCTAGGCTCGACATAGCTGAGATAGACCAGCCCGTCTCGCGCAAAGCCGGGCGAAGCGGCAATGTCGAGCAGGCCGTTCTGGCCTCCGACCTGCGCACGTGGAACGCCGGCGATCTCGGTCTTGGCGCCCGCCGGCGTCACCAGGAATAGCCGCCCGCCCTTTTCCGTGACCAGCATGCGCCCGTCGGGCAGGAAAGCGATAGCCCAGGGCGTATCGAAACGTGCGATGGTCGTGGCCTTGAAAGGGCGGCTTGCCGAGGCGGGGCTGGTCGCTGCGTTCACTTCGGCGCGGGCCAGGCTCGGAAGGGCGGCTGCGCTTCCGATGATTGTGGCGGCCAGAGTGATTCGGACGGCATTGCGCATCGATGATTCCCCCTCAGGCTTGCGCATCCTGCCGGCGCGAACCCGGATTCATCAATCTCAGCCGATTGCGTCCTTCCAATGACCGGACGAGGTCGTCCGTCGACGGCGCCACGGACAGATGTCACCCTTGCGCAGGATGGCCTCGGCGCAGCGCAGGTTGAGCCAGGTCGCGGTCAGGAAGATCACGGCAAAGATCAGGCTCTGGGGCGACAGATCGATCATGGCCATGCCGCGCCGCGCCAATTGGATGGTGAAGGTTGCCGCGACCAGGGCCGAGAAGCCGGCGCCGATCGCGCTGAAGGCGAGGCGCAGCAACGGCCAGACGCTCGACGAGCGCCGACGCTCCCACAGAAGGAGCCCGAAATTGGTGAGCGGTGCCACCAGAAACACCGCCACGATCGGGCCGAAGAAGAGCAGAATCCATTCGAAATTGCACAGGAGTTCGCGGCAGGGCAGGCTGTCGATGTAGAGATAGACGCCCCAGTAGAACAAGGCGAGCACGATGCTCGCGAGCGCATAGGCCAGCAATCCGGTGGAGAAAGCCTTGGTCTGCGACGGCGTAGGAGAGGTCATGGTCCTGTCCTGCTGGCTTGCTCGAGATCATTTAAGTTAGTGAACGAACGCTAACTTAAATGATCTCGCGATCATCGTCAACCGCATTTGCTCTCCGCGCGAGGCGGAGAGAGGGCGGTGTGCGATCAGACACCAAGAGGCCTAAAGGATGAAAAGATCGCCGTCGCGGATCTCCGCCGCGGCATCTCACGCCGGGGCCGCCAGTTGCAGCAGGTCCCAGAGATTGCCGTACAGGTCCTCGAAAACAGCAACGGTGCCATAGGCCTCCACCCGCGGCTCCTCGTGAAATCGCACGCCACGCCCAAGATAGAGGCGATGATCGCGCCAGAAATCGTCGGTGTTGAGGAACAGGAAGACGCGGCCGCCCGTCTGATTGCCGATAGCCTCCGTCTGCGTGGGAGAGGCGGCCTTGGCGAGCAGCAGGCGGGTTTGGCCGGCGCCCGGCGGGGCAACAAGCAGCCAGCGCTTGCCGTCGCCGAGATCGCTGTCCTCGACCACGTCGAAGCCAAGCTTGCCGACATACCAATCCCTGGCCTCGTCATAGTCGCGGACGACCAGTGTGATTGCACCCAGATGCTGCGGCATCGTCTCTCCCTGTTTTGAAACGCCGGCCAGATCAGGCAGCCGGTACTGCAATTCTGCACATGTTTGGAATCTTGCTGGGCCGGACGGCCGCGACAATACGGCATCCCGATGTGGCGGTGAGAAAATTCACGTCGCTCTCGCGCTGTGGCACAACCCGTCCTGCGTGCCACATGCGGCCGCAGGCCCTCATCGGATCGCCCCTTTATGATCGTTCGCAAAAACCCGCAGGCATGGGAACTCTTTTTCATCATGCGCGGCTCCATCGTGCCGCAGATTTGGCCGCAAATGCTGGTGGTGGTGCTGATTTCGGTCGCGGTGACGCTGCTGGAAACCCGCGGCTTCATCCATGTGCCGCCGATCGCCGCCTTGCCCTTCTCCCTGATCGGCGTGGCGCTCTCGATCTTCTCGGCATTTCGCAACACTGCGAGCTATGACCGCTGGTGGGAGGCGCGCAAGATCCTGGGGGCGCTGGTGATCGATGCCAGGGGCCTTTCACGCCAGGCCCTTGCCTATCTTGCCGCCGAGCCGGCGGCGGCGCGGCGGCTGGCGCTTCTCGCCATCGCCTTTTGCGATCTGGTGCGCTGCCATTTGCGGGACGAGGCACCGGACGAGGCGGCGCTGCGCCATCTCGCTGCGGCCGATCGCGCAACCATCACCGCGAGCCGGCATGGGCCGAATCGCCTATTGCTACAGATGAGCCGCCTGGTTGGTGAAGTCCTCGACAAGGCACGGATCTCGGCGCAGATGGGGCAAATCCTCGAGGAACGAATCTCGGCGCTCTCAGCCGATCTCACCGCAGCCGAGCGCATCAAGCAGACGCCGCTGCCCTTCGCCTATTCCCTGCTGCTGCACCGCACCGCCTATCTGTTCTGTTTCCTGCTGCCCTTCGGGCTGGCTGACAGCATGGGGTTGTGGACGCCGGTGATCGCGGCCATCGTGTCCTATACCTTCTTCGGTCTCGACGTGCTCGGTGACGAACTGGTGGCACCTTTCGGCTCCACGCCGAACAGCCTGCCGGTGATGGCGATCTGCCGGACCATCGAAATCAACATTCTGGAAGATCTCGGCGAGACCGATCTGCCCGAGGCCCCCAAGCCCGTCGATTTCGTGTTGAGCTGAAAGGCTGTCCGGCAAGCTGCGATCCGCAGCTTGCCGCGCAAGGCTCACGAATGCTGGGGCGGATCCTGGTGCACGGTTTCGAGCTTGATTGCCGGCGGAGCTTCCTTGCTCTCTACCGCCTTGCCGCCGACGACCGAGCCGAGAAGACCCCCAAGGGACTGGCGCTCAGTGTAAAGCACGATGACGCAGGAGATTGCCAGCGGGATGAGCAGATAGAGCAG
Organism: Labrys sp. HAY1-8F; assembly: GCF_056754975.1. Lineage (NCBI taxonomy): Bacteria > Pseudomonadati > Pseudomonadota > Alphaproteobacteria > Hyphomicrobiales > Xanthobacteraceae > Labrys > Labrys sp. HAY1-8F. Next base: position 1,909,288 of record NZ_JBPGWZ010000001.1, read on the forward strand.
GCGGAACATCAGCAGAGCCGCAATGATCTCGGCCTTGGACTGGATCACTGCCGGATCGCTCGGATTGGCGCCAGCCGGCAGCATGATCAGCAGGAAGACGGCCTCGAACACGCCGACACCGCCCGGGGCGTTCGAGATCAGCCCGGCGCAGAACGAGGCCAGGAACATGCCCAGCACCATGAAGAAGCCGGGATTGAGCGAGTTGGGCAGGGCGAAATAGATGATGCCGGCGGCGCCGATGATTTCGATCGGCGCGGCGAAGAGCTGCCGGAAGGCGATGGTGGGCTTGGGATAGGCGATCTGCAGCGAGCGGATGCGCAGGGGCTTGAGATGCAGGATCGAGCCGGCCTGATAGAGCAGCACGAAGCCGAGCATGGCCAGACCCAGCATGAAGGCGGCGCTGGTGGGGAAGTGGAACAGGCGCGAGAGCAGCTCGGGCTCGCCCACCAGCACGATGCCGCCGAGGAACACGGCGCCATAGGCGAAGGTGAAGGCGCAGAATGCTGTGACGACGGCGACCTCGGCCGCGTTCAACCCCATCTTGGAATAGGCTCGGTAGCGCACCAGGCCGGAAGAGAGAACGGACACACCGATATTGTGCCCCAGGGCATAGGCGACGAAGGAGACGATCGAGACCACCGGCCAGGACAGTTTCTTGCCGACATGCATCAGGGCGATGCGGTCGTACCAAGCCAGGGCGGCGTAGGCCAAAGTGGTCGAGACGAAAGCCAGCAGGATCATCCACGGCCCACGATCGACCACGGCCTGCCAGACCTGGCCGACTTCGACGCCCTTGAGTTCCTTGGACAGGAGGTAGACCGAGAAAATGACGGCGGCGAGCCCGATGACCGGCCAAACATATTCGAGCTTGTTCTTCATCACATCCGTCTGGGTAAGGTTTCGAACCGGTTGCCGAAGCGTGTCGTTGCGCCATGTCCCGCCAAGCAAATCCCTTTTGATGGTGCCACGGGCGCCATCAAAAGGGATTTGCTTGTTATCGGGCATTTGCAGAGTTATGCGAAGAAGCCCATCCGAGGGCCTCTTCGCATAACTCTGCTGGTGCCATAAACAACGGGATCGTGTCGAAGACAAGACAACCGGATGATAACTGACGCAGAACAGTCACGCCGGAGACAGTCCTACTTTTAACGCAACTAACATGTATTTCCTTTTGAGGCGCGTTAACTCGCTGTAATTCATGCGTTGTCGGCAAAGCGCCACGAAGCTAGCATTCGATCAAATCGTTTTTCACTCGGACTGTTCCATGCTTGCACCACCGCCTTTCATGCTGACGACCGGGCCGGTTACGGCCTATCCGGCTGTGCTCAGCGCCATGGCGCGGCCCGCCGTCTATGACGGGCACCACGCTTTCCAGCAATTCTACCGCTCGGTGGTCGGCAAGCTGCAGGCTGCCTTGCGCCTTTCGAATCTGCCTTTGATCCTGCAGGGGGACGCACTGCTGGGGCTCGAGGCTGCCGCCGCCTCGCTGATCGGCCGCAAGGACGTCGTGCTCAACCTCGTTTCGGGCGTCTATGGCAAGGGCTATGCAGGGTGGGCGCGCCATTATGCCGGCGAGGTGATCGAGCTCGCGGTGCCGTTCGACGAGGCGATCGACCCGGATCGGGTGCGCGAGGCGCTGGCGGCGCGCCCCGATATTTCGATCATCACCGTCTGCCATCACGACACACCCTCGGGCACGCTCAATCCCCTGGCGGAAATCGGGCGCCTTGGCCGCGAGCACGGTGCCTATGTCATCGCCGATGCCGTTTCCTCTTTCGGCAGCCTGGACGTGCACCCGGAAGAGGCGGCGATCGACATTTTCGTCACCTCCGCCGCCAAATGCCTGGGGGCCACACCGGGCCTGAGCCTGCTCGCCGTCAGCGACCGGGCCTGGGAGAAAATCAAGGCCAATCCGGATGCCCCGCGCGCTTCTTTCCTGTCCTTGCTCGATTGGGAACTGGCGGCCGAAGTGGGGCGGGCGTTCCCGGTCACGCCGTCGCTGGCCGAGATTCATGGCCTCGACGCGGCGCTCGATCTCTATCTCCAGGAAGGACCCGAACGGGTCTGGGCCCGCCATGCCCGCACGGCGGCAGCAGCGCGGGCTGGACTGGAGGCCCTGGGCCTGAAGCTATGGCCGGCGCGCGAAGCGATCGCTGCGCCCTCCGCCACGGTCTTCCACGTGCCGGAAGGCATGGCAGACATCCGCTTGCGCGATACGCTGCTGGAGCGCTACGGCGTAATGCTGTCGCTCGGCCGTGGCGAGACGGCGGGCAAGGTGCTGCGCATTGGTCACATGGGGCCGGCAGCCGAGCCGATGCTGGCCGTGACAGCCATAGCCGCGCTCGGTGGTGCCCTTAATCATCTCTGCTGGCCGGCCGATGCGGGCACCGGGGTCAATGCCGCGCTTGCCATTCTCGAGCGGGCGTCATCCAATCACGCTGATTCGAAGGGCTCCTCCCGGGAGGTTGCACATGCCGATCCTGCTTAATCGCCGCTCCTTCCTGCTTGCCAGTGCCGGGATGGCCCTGGCGCTCGGATTGCCGCATCGCCTGCGAGCCGGCGAGGTGCCGGCCGGTCGCCTGACCGTTGCCGCCGATTCCGAGCCGACCAATCTCAATCCTGCCATCGTTGCTTCGAACGGCGTATTTTTCGTCGCCAGCAAGGTGATCGAGCCCTTGGCCGAGGCCGATTTCAACGGTCCGGACGGTCTGGCACCGAAGCTCGCCTTGTCTTGGGAGGGGGCGGCGGACGGCAAGGCCGTCACCTTCAAGCTGCGTCCGGATGTCAAATGGCATGACGGCAAGCCCTTCACGTCCGCCGATGTCGCTTTCTCCGCCCTGGAGGTGTGGAAGAAGCTGCAGAATCTCGGCCGCGTGGTGTTCAAGGATCTCGACAGCGTCGATACGCCCGATCCCCTGACGGCGATCCTGCGTTTTTCGGCGCCGACGCCCTTCCAGCTTATTCGCAACTGCCTGCCGGCCCTGACCTCGGTACTGCCCAAGCATGTCTTTGCCGGTAGCGACATCATGAAGAACCCGGCCAATGAGAAGCTCATCGGCACCGGGCCGTTCAAATTCGCCGAGCACAAGCCGGGCGAATATTATCTGCTCAAGCGCAACGAGGCCTATTGGGCCCAGGGCGAGCCGCACTTCAACGAGATCCTGTTCAAGGTGCTGTCTGATCGGCAGTCGGCCGGCGCGGCGCTCGAAGCCGGCGAGATCCAGCTTGCTGCTTTCTCGGCCGTGCCGCTGGCCGATCTCGACCGCATCTCCAAGGTGCCGGGCCTCAAGGTCTATGCCAATGGCTACGAGGCCCTGACCTATCAGATGATCGTCGAGATCAACCATACCCGCAAGGAACTGGCGGATCTGCGCGTACGCCAGGCCATCGCCCATGCGATCGACAAGGGCTTCGTGGTGCAGGCGATCTTCCGCGGCTATGCCACCGCAGCCACGGGTCCCGTGCCGCAGACCGACAAGACCTTCTACAACCCCGATGTCGAGCGCTATGAATTCGACCCGGCCAAGGCCGAGACCCTGCTCGACGAAGCCGGCTACAAGAAGGGCGCGGACGGTGTCCGTTTCCATCTCAAGCTGCTGCCGGCGCCCTTCTTCAACGAGACCGTGCAGTTCGGTGCCTATCTGCGACAGGCCTTGGCCAAGATCGGTATCGATGCCGAGATTGTCTCCAACGATTCGCCGGCCCATTTGAAGGCCGTCTATACCGACCACGCCTTCGATCTGGCTGTCGGAACGCCGGTCTACCGCCAGGACCCGGCGATCTCGACTACCATCCTGTTCCAGAGCGGCATCCCGGCTGGAGTGCCCTTCTCGAACCAGTATGGCTACGCCAATCCCAAGACCGATGCGCTGATCGCCTCGGCAGCGATCGAGATCGATCCCGAAAAGCGAGCGGAGCTCTATAAGCAGTTCCAGAAATTGGTGGTGGATGATCTCGCGCTCATCAATGTGGCTGAATTCTCCTTCATCACCGTGGCCAGCGAGAATTTGCAGAACGTCTCCAACAATCCGCGCTGGGCGGTGTCGTCCTGGGCGGATACCGCCTTGCCGGAGATGGCGCCGTGAATAGCCGCCCGTGATCTCGCGCTTACTTCGACGCCTGGGTGGGGCCGTCGTGGTTCTGCTCTTGGTCGTCATCGGCGCCTTCTTCATGCTCGAATCCGCGTCGGGCGATGCCGTCGATGCCTATGTCGCCGGTATCGGTGGTGCCGATGCGGCGAGGATCGCTGAACTGCGGAGCGAGTGGGGGCTGGACCAGGGGCCGGCCTTTCGGCTCAGGGCCTATTTGTCGGCCCTGGCGCAGGGCGATTTCGGCTGGTCGACCGCCTTTCAAAGGCCTGTGCTCGGCATTTTGCTCGAACGCTTGCCGGTGACCCTGATCACCATGGGTTCGGCGCTGGCGCTGGCTTTCCTGCTCGGCATCGTGCTCGGCTTCCTGGCGGGTACACGCCCGAATGGCTGGCTGGATCGCATTCTGTCGCTGAGCTCGCTCGCCCTCTACGCCATGCCCGGCTTCTGGCTCAGCCTGGTGCTGATCCTGGTATTTTCCGTGATGCTGCGCTGGCTCCCGGCCAGCGGCTTCGAGACGATGGCTTCCGGCAAGGCGGGCCTGGAACGGGCCAGGGACATCGCCTGGCATCTGGTGCTGCCCGTCAGTGCGCTCGGCCTGCTCTACATGACCCTGTTCCTGCGCCTGTTGCGGGATGGCATGGAGGAGGTCTGGCATGCCGATTTCATCCGGGCCGCAAGGGCTCGCGGCGTTTCCGGCTGGCGGCTGGCGCTGAACCATGTCGCCCGCAATGCTCTGGCGCCGGTGGTTACCATGCTCGGCTTGCAGTCCGCCTCCCTGCTGGGCGGCAGCGTGGTGGTGGAAAGCGTCTTCGCCATTCCCGGTTTCGGCCGCCTGGCGGCCGAGGCGGTCTCCCGCCGCGATACCCCGCTGCTGCTCGGCGTGGTGCTGTTCAGCGCCGTCGTCGTCATCGTCATGAATCTGCTGGCCGATCTCGTGCAGGCCTGGCTCGATCCGCGCATCGGCGCCAGCGAGCAGGTCGCATGACCATGCTGATGGCCATGCTGCGCAGGGGGAGGGGCGTGTCGGCCTGTTGTTACTCGCCGTGTTCGGCGTGCTGGCATTGACGGCGCCGGTGATCTTTCCGGGCGATCCGCTTGCCATCACCGCGCCGCCGCTGCTCCCGCCCTTCGCCGATGCAGCCCATCCCCTGGGAGCCGATCGCCTGGGTCGCGACATTGCCGCCGAGCTTGCCTGGGGCAGCCGCACCACGCTTCTCGTGGCACTTGCTTCGGCGCTGGCCTCCCTTCTGCTCGGCTGTCTCGTCGGCACGCTGGCCGGTTTTCTCGGCGGCTGGACCGATGACATATTGATGCGCCTGAGCGATGCCTTCCAGACGGTACCGGCCTTCCTGCTGGCCATGGCGCTGATCAGCGTGACCGGGCCGAGCCTGCCGGCCATCGTGCTGGCCGTCGCCGCCGGTGCCTGGCCTCAGCCAGCCCGCATCGCAAGGGCGGAAATTCGTTCCCTGCGTGAACGCGATTTCGTTGCTTCGGCCCGGGTTGCCGGCATGCATCCGCTCGCCATCGGCTTTCGGGAGATCCTGCCCAATGCCCTGCCGCCGGTGATCTCGCTCGCGGCGATCATCGCGGCAGCGGCGGTGCTGATCGAGGCCGCCCTGGCGTTCCTCGGTTTCGGCGACCCCAACAGGCCGAGCTGGGGCAGCATGGTGGCCGAGGGGCGTTCCCTGCTGCGTAGCGCACCATCGCTGTCGCTGGTGCCGGGCCTCGCTCTCGTTGTGATGGTGCTGGCGATCCATCTTACGGGGCGAGGTTATGCCAAGGCGCTGCGCGTGAGGGAGCCGGCGGCATGAAGCTTTTCTCCCTCCGCGGCTTCGGCGTCTCCTATCGCGATCGCGCCGGCATGCAGCCGGCCTTGCAGGGCATCGACCTCGACATCGAGGCCGGACGGCATCTGGCCCTGCTGGGGGAAAGCGGATCTGGCAAGTCGACCTTGGCATCCGCCCTCGCGGGACTGCTGCCGGCCAATGCGGTGAGCACCGGCAGGTTGACCCGGCCGGGCTTTGCGTCTGAACCGCGTCCCGGACGCGATATCGGCATGGTCTTCCAGGATCCCGGTGGGAGCCTCGATCCGCTGATCCGGGTGGGCAACCAGATTGCCGAGGCGCGCCGAGCCTGCCGGGGAGGAAGCCGCGCGGACGCGCTGGCGTTGGCGAGGGACTGGCTCGAACGGGTGGCTTTGCCCGAGCCTGACACCGCATCCCGTAAATACCCCCACCAGTTTTCCGGTGGTCAGAAGCAGCGCATCGCCCTCGCCGCGGCGCTGGTCAGCGAGCCCATCGTGCTGATCGCGGACGAACCGACCAGCGCACTCGATTCGATCACCCAGCACGCCATCGTCGAGCTGCTTCGCACACTGATGGCGGCAAGCGGGCTCACCCTGGTCTTCGTCACCCATGACATCGCTTTGGCCTCCCAATTGGCCGATGATGTCGCCGTGCTCTACCAGGGCCGCCTGGTCGAAGCCGGTCCGGCGGAACGGTTGTTCCGGGCGCCAGCCCACCCTTATCTCAAGGCCTTGTTGCAGACCCGCCGGGAACTTGGGTATCAGGAACTTGGGCATCGGGAAGCCGGAGTTTCCCGCTCGCGCCGTTTTGCCGAAATCGATCCCTCGAATTTTGCCGTGAGGATCCCGCAGGCGACGGGAGATGCCGGCCATGGCTGATACCCTGCTTGAAGTCGAGGCGCTGCACAGCAGCGTCCACGGACCGGGCGGCCGGCACGTCATCTTGAATGGCGTGGACCTGGCCATCGCGCCGGGCGAGATCGTCGGCCTGGCGGGAGGCTCCGGGGCTGGCAAGACCAGCCTGGCCCGGGCGATTCTGAGGCTGAAGCCGGTCGATTCCGGTTCCATCCGTTTCGAAGGACACGAGATCACGCATCTTGCCGGCGCGGCACTGCGCCGTATCAGGCCGCGGCTGCAGATGGTGTTCCAGGAATCGCTGGCCGCCTTCAATCCGCGCGCCCGGGTCGGGCGCGTCATCGGCGATCCCCTGCGGATCTGGCACGCGCTGTCACGCGAACAGGAGAGGCGACGTATCCTGGCGTTGATGGATCGGGTCGGTTTGTCGGAACGGCTGCTTGGCCGTTTCCCTCATGAGCTGTCCGGCGGCCAGCGCCAACGTGTTGCCATCGCCCGGGCCCTGGCGACGGATCCGGCCCTGATCATTCTGGATGAACCGGTCTCGGCGCTCGACGTGGCTGTAAGGGCGCAGATCCTCAATTTGTTGCTCGACATACGGGAGGGTGGCGGCACGGCGCTTTTGTTCATCGCTCATGATCTGGCGGTGATGGCGGCCTTGTGCGACCGGCTCTGCGTGATGGATGCCGGGCGGATCGTCGAGGCCGGTCCGCCCGGCCAGCTTGTTGCGGCGCCGCAGAGCGAAACGACCCGTTTGCTGGTCGCTGCGGCGCCCAAAATGAGATTCTGAAAATTTTTCTGCCGAAGCTGAGCCGATTCTGATCTGAATTTGGCGCGCCGGGCTGGCTTCGACTGGAATTTATCCACAGAGCGCAGGAAATCTTTGATGCGCCGCAATATGGTAAATTATTCCTGATTGGGCCTCCAGATGCAGAAAATCGGGTGTTTCAATGAGGTTTCGATAGGGATGCGGGTCAGCTCCTGTCCTGTCCCGATTTGGTCACATGACGATTTTGCAAAAATCCGCAAAAGGGGGCGTTGACATAGGCGTCTTGTGGCCTCTATACAGCGGCCATCGACGGACGGCGTTGCCGCGGATTGAGCGGCGGCGCTGGCGTGTCGCTTCACGGACAAGGAGCTCTGGCTTAACCGGCCGATTGGCGGGGGTAGCGGAGTGTTCGCTGAAGGTTGGGGGACGTAGGGTTTCCCATT